>CAWACG010000017.1:0-89548 GCA_963780515.1 uncultured Acidobacteriaceae bacterium | reverse complement strand
AAAGACCCTCGGTGGTTCCGGCGTAGACCACTGCGAGATTCGTCGGATCCTGCCGCAACACGCGCGTCCTTCGCGCCGTGGCGGGAATCCCCTGAATCTTGCGGAACAGTTCACCTGCGTTCTTGCTCTTGTAAATTCCGCTGCACGCGCTGGCATATACGATGCGCGGTTTGTCGGGATCGATGAGGATGGAGAACACGTCGGAATCGTCGATGACGCCGCGCTTGATATTGTGCCAGTTTTTGCCCCCGTCGGTGGTCTTCCAGGGCAGATGCCAGGTCCCGGCATACACCACATCGGGATCTGTCGGATCTATCGCCAGAGATTCAATCTCATGGATTTCATGGCTTCCCGGCGGGCTGATCTGGCTCCACGTTTCACCTGCGTCGCTGCTCCTGAAGACACCTTGAAGTGTCCCGGTAAAAAGCATCTTCGGATTCGACGGGGCCTGCACCAGCGCGCGGATGGACTGACCATGAAGGCTCTCAGCTTCGGCCCAGATCCGGCCACCGTCGTGACTGATCCAAAGCCCGCCGCCGGAGTGGTCAGAAGCCCATGCTGCCGCGTAAACAACCGCCGGGTCTGCAGAGTCCACCACGATGTGATCGACCACCATGTCGCCGGCAGCGCCCACCTTTGAGAGGCGATGCCACGAAGAACCGCCATCCATGGATTCGTAAATCCAGCTGTTTGTAGTCCCGAGATAGAGATGATTGGGGTGATCCGGAACGGCGGCGAAGGAGCGGGCGTCTCCGCCATCCGGACCAACGGCGCTCCAGGGCGTCTGTGCCCCGAGTTCCATCGCAGTCAGTGACAGAAAAAGAACGAAAAATGCTTGAAACAAGCTCCCGCTTCGGGATGGACCATCAAGGCAAACTCGCCAGCAACTCATCTAAAACGTGCTCCCGGGTCTTAAAAGAGGCCATTCAAACGAAGGAGGCTGACCGGTATTCCGGCCAACCTCCAAAAGTCGCAGAGGAATCTCTCCTGCTCACCCCAGCCCCGCACCTTAGAGGTGAGGGGACTGGAAGTCAGCATGGTTCTCGGCCGCGTCCGCTGCCGCCTGTCGGCGGTCTTGCGAATTGCCTTTACTTGGACGCCTTGTGATGGTGCCGTTCAGCCAGGGCTTTGCGCGTCTCGACCTTTACCATCGACTCGTCCACCGGGGTAGTTCCCTGTACGTCAGAGCCGAAGTTCGCTCCGGCGGGCACAAGGTAATCCTCCACCGTCCGGCCGTCCGTTGTTCCAGTGGCTACGCTGACGCGGGAGGCATCGATGCCCTTCTCCGTCACCAGGTAGTCCTTGGCATTCACGGCACGTTGGGCGGCAAAGTCTTCCACCTTCGCGTGCTTGTGCTTGGCCGCATACTTCTCTTCCTTCTCGGTCTTCGCCTTCTCCTTGGCATCCGACTCGCCCACTATCACTGCCTTGGCGTCGGCTTGCTTCTGCAGATCAAGAGCCACATCGTCCAGGCACGCCTTGGCTTCGTTGTCCACGCGCGTGGGACGCGCCTTGTCCTTGTCGAAGCTCTGCGTGCAAAGCGCCTGCACGTGGGGCTGCGGCGGAGGAGGCGGAGCCTCAATCGTCACCGAGGTCGTCGACGAGACGGAATGCGCCTTGTCGTCGGCAACGGTGCATGTGATTTCCACCGGCCCGGTTGGTGCGCCTGTCGAAGAGTACGTCGCGGTGGTGCCGCTGCCGCTGATCGTGCCGGCAGCCGCTGAATAGGTGTAGGTCAGCGGGCGGTTTTGCGGGCTCACGGCGGTGGACGTAACCGTGCTCGTATCTCCCGGCTTGATGGTCGTTGGTGCAGCCGAGCAACTGATCGTCGGCGGGTCAAAGGGTTTTACCGTAAAGCTGGCCGTCGCATCTGCCGACTGCCCCGGCTTCAGGCCTTCCTTGCCCTTCTTGCCTTCCTTCACATCTACTTTCACCGTGTAGGGACCCGGCTCCAATTGACCCGTGGCCACCGTAGCCGAGGTGCCATTACCCGTCACACCGGTTCCCGACCAGTCGTAGATGACATTCGTCTTCTTATTAGGATTCACCGACCCGGCAGTCGCGGTCACCGTGACCGGCTCGCCCTGGAAAACAGCGGGCGGTGCTGCCGAGGCCGACAGGGTGATTGGAGGCGCTTTCTTGCAACCCACCGGCAAAAAGACGAAGCTCGCCGCAGTTAGAACCAGGCAAACAGATTTCAAATCACGCAAAACCATTCAATTCTCCTTCGCGAACATCTTAACCCGTGGCATCTCAGCAAACGCGGCAAAGGGGGGATTGGATTCGCCCCCCTTTGATTACCCGCGCGGTTTTCCGACGGCGGATTTGCCCGCCTACGGCTTCTTTGTTGCAGCTTTCTTTCTCGGTGCTGGCGCATTTTCGTTCAGCAGAGTCATGGAATCTGCAGCGTTGAACGGGTACAGTTGCACCGATTCCTGGCCCGTGGTGCTCAGGGTGATGTCTACACGCCGGTTTTGCGCCAGAACGATCACGTTCAATTTGTGTAGAACCTTTTTCTTGTCCGCGTCGCTCAGGTCAGGATTCTTTTCGACCAGAGATTTCACCTCATCGGCGCTGAGTTCCTGCTCTTTGCCGACCGCGCGCGTTTCGATGTTGGCTTCGGGAATACCATGTTCAACCAGGAACTGCTTTACCCGATTGACGCGGCGTTCAGAAAGCGCCTGGTTGTACTCGGCTGATGCACGGACGTCTGTGTGCCCGGTCAAGGTCAGGTGGGCATCCGGCTTGATGGCGAGATAGTCCTTGAAGTCCGTCGCCAGAGTGCTCAGAGTTGCCTGTTGGCTTTCAACCAGGCCACCCTCAGGATGCGTTGCCCTGGGCTGAGCGGTCGGGAAGAACACACTGTGCAGTGCCAGGCGCGCTTCCAGCCTCACTTGTTCCGGAGACGGTCCCGGCGGAGGAGGCGGAGGCGCAATCGTCACGCTGGTGTTTGCGCTTGCGGTCTGCCCCTTGTCGTCGGAAACATTGCAAGTAATCGTCACCGGGCCTGTCGAAGCTCCCGTCGAATCGTAGGTGGCCGAGCCGCCGCTGCCGCTCACTGTGCCCGATGCAGCAGAATACGTGTAGGTGAGCGGACGGTTCTGTGGGCTCATCCCTGAAGCGGTAATCGTGCTCTTGTCGCCGGGGTTAAGTGAAGTGGGATTCGCAGAGCAGCTCACGGTCGGCGGTTCAAACTGCTTCACTGTATAGGTTGCGGTGCTATCGGCGGCCTCCCAGGGCTTCATGCCTTCCTTCCCCGGTTTGCCTTCCTTCACGCCGCACTTTACGGTGTAGGTTCCGGGAGCTTCCGCGCCCGTCGCCACCGTCGCTGTGGTGCCTTTGCCGCTCACGCCGTCGCCAGACCAGCTATACACAGAACTCAGCTTTGGATCGAGCATCCCAGCGGTCGCGGTCACCGTCACCGGGTCGCCCGGGAAGACAGTCGATGGGCTGGCCACGCAAGACAGTGTCACCGGCGGAGGCGGTGCGATTGAGCCGACGTGGAAGACCACGCCCGCGCTCAGGCGCGCGGCATTGATGTTCGCGCGTCCCCCAGGAGGAACGGCGCCGGGGCCGAAGTCGCCGTGCATGTACTCGTAGTCTGCCTGGAAAATCCGAAGTGCGAGGCGGTGATTGAAGAGCGGCGTTTCGTAATCGATGCCGCCGCCTACTGTAAAACCTGGTCCCCACCTGGGTCCGTTGTGGTCCGGTCCCTCGATGCGGTCCGTTCCCACGAGGGCATGCACAAACGGCGTGATGTCACCGGTGGGATAGCGAGCGATCATGCCGCCCGAAAAGGTTAGGAAGCCGTCGTCATTCCCATGCGTCCCGACGTTGTCGGTTGCAGGATTGTACTCGCCATATTCGTGCTCGGCAAACTCGCCCTGAACGCCCACGTACCGATTGAAGAAATAGGCGGCGCTGAAGATACCACCGACGTTGACCGCATCGTAGGAGTAGGGGATGACCGTGCCATCCACTTGAGGAACATTCACCGTGCCATGAGGTGCCAGATAGCTGTACCCCGCAAAGATGTCCCACCTCGACGCATAGTCTCCCGTTGCAGACTTGGGGGCCGGCTTCGCCGAATCCTGGGCTGCAAGGGCATTCGGCATCAGTGCAACACCTACCAACGCCAGAACCGCGCACAGAGATTTCAAAGTTCGCGAATACATTTGTTAATCCTCCACAATCAAACTCAAAACGCTAAAGGAAGCCGCCTTTCATCAGCGCAGATTCCGGTTTATGAGATCTAAATCTCGTGCAACATGGTCAGAAAAAGGAAGAAACTGCACCTTTAAACGTACCATACGTAGAATTCGTTACAGCATACTTTTTGAATGAGTTGCCCTCCTGACACCCTTTCAAAAACCGCAACGTGAGACAAATCACCTGAGCGATTATCTCGATAACTGCCTCCGGTTACCCGATCAAACTAAGCCGGCACTCGTGGCGGAGTCTTGGTTTTGGGTTTTGTAGGCGGCTCCCCCGCGAACCTTTTTCTTTGAAGCGCAATTGTGTAAATGAGTTGCCCGCGATCTGCAGGACCCTTGTGGTTCTGGGTACGTGGAGTTTATCGCATCGGATCGCCGGCTAAATGACAGAATTACATCAAGCTCGCTGAGGAACCAGGCGAGTTGCCAACTTAGTTATCAGCAGGATTCGCGTTCTCCGGAGCGGTTCCACGATCCAGGCGCCCATCAGGTCGCCATAAAGCATGGAACCGCATCCGGCATCGCTCGACTAATTGGCCGCTGGGGCTTTCTTATGGTGGTGCCGTTCACCTAGCGGTTTCCGCTCCTGCGGCTTTACTGTGGACTCGTCCGCGGCTGTCGCTCCCTGCACGTCCGAGGCAAAGTTTGCGCCCGCGGGCACCAGGTAGTTCTCAACCTTCTGCCCGTCCTCGGTTCCGGTATCGACGCTGATGCGGGAAGGATCGATGCCCTTCTCTTTCACCAGGTAGTCCTTGGCATTCACAGCACGCTGCGCGGCAAAGTCTTCCACTTTCGCGTGCTTGTGCCTGGCCGCGTACTTTTCTTCCCTAGCGGTCTTTTCTTTCTCCTTCGCATCCGAATTGCCAACCAGGACGGCCTTGGCGTCTGCCTGTTTCTGCAGGTCGAGGGCTACATCGTCCAGGCAGGCCTTGGATTCGTTGTTCACCCGGGTCGGACGCCCCGCATCCGTCGCAAAGTCGAGTGAGCAAAGCGCCTGAGCGTGCGGAACAGGCGGCGGTGGCGGAGCTTCGATGGTCACGGTGGTGTCTGCGCTTGCACTGTGGCCCTTGTCGTCAGACACTTTGCAGGTAATTCCCACCGGGCCAGTTGGCGCTCCGGTTGAAGAGAACGTGGCCGAGGTCCCACTTCCGCTCACCGTGCCCGCCGCCGACGAGTAACTGTAGGTCAGTGGGCGGCTTTGCGGGCTCATGCCCATGGCGGTGATGGTGCTGCTGTCTCCCGGCTTAATGGTCGTAGGACTGGCCGAGCAGCTAATCGTCGGGGGTTCAAATTCCTTGACCGTGTAGCCGGCCGAGCACTCTGCCGACTGACCGGGCTTCAGGCCTTCTTTACCCTTCTTGCCCTCCTTCACCTCACCCTTCACGGTGTAGGAGCCCGGAGCCAAAGAGGTTGTGTTGACGGTCGCCGTGGAACCATTGCCCGTCAATCCATCTCCCGTCCAGCTGTAAATCACGTTTGTTTTCTTCTTGGTATCCACCGAGCCCGCGGTCGCGTTCACCGTAACCGACTCGCCGGGAAAAACAGCAGGGGGCGTAGCGTTGCAAGCGAGAGTTATGGGCGGAGCCTTCTTGCACCCCATTGGCAGGAAGGCCAGGCACGCCGAAGCCAGGACCAGGCTGAAATACTTCATGTTTTGCGATTGCATTTCGATTTTCCTCCGCAGATTGACTCAGAACCATGGCGGAAAGGTCCACTGAAGCAGAGATCTTCCGGTTGAACACAGTGCGAACCGCTGTCACGCAGCAGCACATAATTTTACACAGCGCAGTGAACCCTTCAAAGGAAATATCCCGCAGGGTGCTGCTTTTCAGTGATTTACTGCTGATTCCCCAAAAACAGAAGACTCACACACGAAGACATCTTGCTGGATTAGTTGACCCCGCCAACCAGTCCACTGACCCTTTCTCACCCTGCGTTCAAGGTTTTCAGCAGACTGCGGGGTTCGCGCTGAATCTTTTCTTGTAGAAGCGTAATTGCGTAAATAAGTTGCTCGGGGCGTGGAGGACACCCTGGAACATACACGTCCACGGGGATCACCTGGTTCACTCCCTGCACGATCGCGTAGTTGTTGAAAACCCCGCCGGAGGTGGCGCAGGCTCCCATCGAGATAACCCACTTGGGTTCCGGCATTTGGTCGTAGAGCCGCCTGACCACGGGCGCCATCTTCTGCGAAACCCGTCCGGCAACGATCATAAGGTCCGCCTGCCGCGGCGAAGGCCTGAAAACCTCAGCGCCGAAACGGGCGATGTCAAAGCGCGAAGCGCCCATCGACATCATTTCAATGGCGCAGCAGGCAAGACCGAAAGTGACCGGCCAGATGGAGCTCTTGCGCACCCAATTGACTGCAAAATCAAGAGATGTGAGAAGCACACCCTCCGGCTCCTCAAAGCCATAGCTCACTTCCGCGAGTTTAGCGCGGTTCTTCCCGCTGCTCTCCAGTGCTCCAAATAAGTAGTGGTCGCGCTCCAGCGTAGCTCCCATGGACCTACTATAAACCCATTTCAGCGCCGTTTTGCGCCCTCGCAAGGCTTCCTCGGCCGCCGGCGATTGCGAAAAGTGTGATTTCGATCGGGCAACTCGAAACAGCGTCGTCGGCGCGAAGTGCAAAATCGTCACTTTCAAGCGCGCTCGCGTGCGTTATCCTTTTATGTTTACCAACACAAGCAGATGCGTACTCGACAGTCCTTGATCCGGTGGCCGATTTCATGGCGGCCATCGCAGAGCTGCACCCTTGCTGTGAGTTCCATAAGGATGCAATCAACCACGGAATTGCTTCAACCCGGTTCCTCGTCCCTGGCTCGGTCCCGCGGACGCATTATTCGGAGCAGAATCAAAATGCGCAGTCCTGTTTTCAAGTTTTTCTTCTTGCCCGCAATTCTTTCTCTTCCGTCCTCGCTTCTGGCCCAGACCTCCGCCGCACCGGCACTCGCCCCCGCAACTCAAGCCCAGGTTGCGGCCCTCCAGCAGGCCGTCCAAAACGCCCAATCCTCCGCCGACAACGCCTGGATGCTGATGTCCGCCGCACTGGTCCTGCTCATGACCGGCCCTGGCTTGGCGCTCTTCTACGGAGGCCTGGTTCGCCGCAAAAACATCCTCGGGACCATGATGCAGAGCTTCGCCATGATGGGCCTGATCACCATCATCTGGGCCATCCTCGGCTACTCCCTGGCCTTCGGCCACGGCAACCTCTTCATCGGCGGCTTTGAGCACGTCTTTCTCCGCGGCGTGGGATTGACACCCAATCCCGACTACTCCGCCACCATCCCCGAGCAGACCTACATGATCTACCAGCTGATGTTCGCCATCATCACCCCTGCCCTCATCACCGGCGCGTTTGCCGAGCGCATGAAGTTCAGCGCCATGGCGGTCTTCCTTTCGCTCTGGTCGCTTTTTGTCTACAGCCCCATGGCCCACATGGTTTGGGGAGTGGGCGGGCTGCTCAACGCCACCGGCGGCCACATTCCCAGCCTGGATTTCGCCGGCGGCACCGTAGTCCACATCACCTCGGGCGTCTCGGCGCTGGTGGCCGCCATCTACCTCGGCAAGCGTCTCGGCTACCCGCACACCAACATGCCGCCACACTCCATGGTGCTCAGCTTCATCGGCGCTTGTCTGCTGTGGGTGGGCTGGTTTGGATTCAATGCGGGCTCCGCCCTCGGCTCCGGCCCGCTCGCCACCAGCGCCTTCGTCAACACCCACTTTGCCGCAGCCGCCGCGGCCTTCGGCTGGACCATTGCCGAGTGGATCCATAACGGCAAGCCCACAGCCCTCGGCGCCATCTCCGGCGCAGTAGCCGGCTTGGTGGCCATCACGCCCGCCTCGGGATTTGTGCAGCCCTTTGCCGCACTCCTGATCGGCGTCATCGCCGGCGCATTCTGCTCCTTCATGGTCTTCGAGGTAAAAAGCCGCCTCGGCTACGACGACTCCCTCGATGCCTTCGGCGTCCACGGAGCCGGCGGAACCATCGGCGCGCTCCTCACCGGCCTCTTCGCCACCAACGCAATCAACGCCATTTACGGCAAAGGTGTACCCACCGGCGCCATCGACGGCCACTGGGGCCAGTTTCTCAATCAGGCCGCAGGGGTCGGCATTTCCTGGGCTCTTTCCATTGTGGGAACACTGATGCTCCTTTTTGTCGTGGACAAAGTCATCGGTCTCCGCGTATCGCCGGAGGCTGAATCGGAAGGCCTCGACCTGTCGCAGCACGGTGAAGAGGGCTACGACCTTAATTCCTGAGTCCGAATTGATTTGACCCGATTGGGTCCGATCTGATGAAAAGATGAGCGCGGTCAACCCACAAGTCTGTTGGGCCTGATACGCTGTCAAGCGAGGCGTTTTGAATATGCTCAAGATAGAGGCGGTTCTGCAGCCTTCCAAACTGGATGCGGTCAAGGATGCGCTGCTCGAAGCAGGCATCGAAGGAATGACAATTCTCGAGGCCCGCGGCCATGGCCGCCAAAAGGGCCACACCGAGTTTTACCGCGGCCGCGAGTACACCGTCGATCTCCTGCCCAAGGTCAAGATCGAATTGGTAGTCACCGATGACCTGAAAGAGAGCGCAGTGCAGGCCATCATGGGCGCGGCGCGCACCGGTCGCATCGGCGACGGCAAAATCTTCGTCAGCCGCATCGACGAAGCCATCCGCATCCGCAACGACGAGCGCGGCGAAGCAGCGCTATAGAAGCGCTCCGCCAGCGCAGTATATCCCGCACCCTCAAGCCTGCATTCCGTCCAGGTCATGCGCGCGCTTGCCAGATGCCCCGTCTCCGCGTTCAATCTCCCGCGTTGCACAGTCTCCCGGCGGCTCGCCAATTACCCCTCTTAGGACATTCCCCGCTCCCCCCCGCGAAATTTTAGTATTCTGTTAAAACACTCTTTCTTGCTTCGGCAGGCCAAGCAAACAAACCTCATGAATCCAGTCGCTTTGGCGGTTGACGATCTTCGGGAGCAGTATCTGCGGGAGATGGCGCTTGTCCGCCAAACCTGTGAGCGCACCGGCGACGGCACCGCTGCCATCCGCCGCCGCTCCGCCGTCGTCGACCGCATCCTCATCGAGATGTGGCGCAGAGCCTTCGCGGGCCAAACCACGCAGAGCGTTTCGCTGCTTGCATTAGGCGGCTACGGCCGCAAGGACCTCTTCCCCTACTCCGATATCGATGTGCTCTTCGCCTTCGCCGACGAAAAGACAGAGGAGCAATCGCGGCCTGCGGTGCAGGGCATCATCCAGGGCATGTGGGATATCGGCCTGCGCGCCAGCCCCAGTTCGCGCACGGTAAAGGAAGCCGGCCGCTTCGACCCCGACAACCTCGAATTCACCCTCGCCACCCTCGACCGCCGTTTCCTCGCCGGCCAGTTTCCCCTCTACCAGCAACTCCATCAAACCGTCTTCCCAGGCCTCGTTCTCAGCGAGTGGAACACCATAACCCAAAAACTTGGCGAGATCGCCCGCGCCCGCCACGCCAAGTATGGCAACACCATCTTCCATCTCGAACCCAACCTGAAAGAGTGTCCCGGCGGCCTGCGCGACTATCACCTTGCCGTCTGGTTCGCGCTCCTCTTCCACCTCAAGGAGACGAAGGAGTGGCCTCGTCAGCGTGGCGGCGTATTCCAGTCAGCGCGCGGCGACGCCGAAGCCGCCTTCGATTTCCTCGCCGCAGCGCGATGTTTTCTTCACTTCCGCCACGGCCGCGACGACAACACCCTCGACTGGCAGTCGCAGGACGAGGCCGCGGCCAACTCCATCGGCCTTGAAACCCGCGGCACCGCCGACCCCGCCTACTGGATGCGCACCTACTACCGTCACGCGCGCATCATCTTCCGCCGCGCCGCGCTGCTCATGGAGCATCTGCCCGCGCCGGTCAGCTTTCTACCGCCAGTTCCGGCGTCGGCGCACGCCTATCGCCGGCACCGACTTCATCCTCGACCAGGGCCGCATCGACATTCTTCCCGGCGCGCAATTCAGCGACACCGCCGCCATTCTGCGCATCTTTTCGCTGATGGCGACTCACGGCTACACCCTCTCGCAAGCCGCTGAAGACCGCATCACCGATGCCCTGCCCGCACTCGCCATCCACATACCCGAGGGGCCGTATCTTTGGAACGCGCTGCGCGAAGTGCTGCTTGGCCCCCACGCCGCCCATGCGCTTCGAACCATGCACGCCCTCGGCGTTCTGGAGATGCTCATCCCCGAGTTTCATGGCATCGACGCGCTCGTCATCCGCGACAGCTATCACCGCTACACCGTCGATGAACACACCTTCCTCACCATCGACAACGTGCACAGCCTGCGTCAGCCCACCCACGACTACGAACATCGCCTCGCGCAACTGCTGCCCGAAATCGATCGCATGGATCTCTTCCTCCTGGCGCTGCTGCTGCACGACACCGGCAAGGGTCGCCGCAACGGCGAGCACACCGGCCAGAGCGTCGAGCTCGCCGACAGCTTTCTCGCCCGTCTGGACTTCGATGCCGAAGAGCGCGAATCCATTCTCAAGCTGATTCGCCTGCATCTCGAAATGTCGAACGCCATGCGCCGCGATATCTTCGACATCGAAAATGTGCGCGGCTTCTCCGACAAAATCGGCAGCCCCATGCTTCTCAAGATGCTCACCCTGATGACCTACGCGGACATCAAGGCTGTCAATCCCGAGGCCCTCACGCCCTGGAAGGCCGAGAATCTCTGGCAGTTCTACATGGCCACCGCCAACTTCATGGACCGCAGCGTCGACGAAGTCCGCTACCATGCCGCCATCGATCCCACGCTGCTCAACCGCATTCGCTCTATGGTTCCGTCCAATCAGTACGACGCGCTAAAGCAATTCCTTGAGGGCCTCCCGCAACGCTACCTGCAAACCCGCCTTCCCGAACACATCCGCAATCACTTCCAACTCGCGGCCAACCTTCACAAGGACACTGTCCAGCTCGACCTCCGGCCCCATCGCCAGCTCTTCGACCTTACCGTCATCACCCGTGATCGCAAGCGCCTGTTTGCCGATGTGGCCGGCGCCCTCGCCGCCTGGGGCATGAACATCGTCACCGCCGGCGCCTTCTCCAACGACGCCGGCGTGATTGTCGACAGCTTTCAGTTCACTGACGTCTTTCGCACCATCGAGCTGAATCCCAGCGAAAAGGATCGCTTCCTCGAATATCTCCACGACGTCGTCGCGCAGAAGGTCCCCGTCGAACAGTTGCTTGAATCACGCCGCCACATGAACAATCCGGGCAGCATCAAAGTTGAGGTCACCACGCGGTTGCAATTCGACTCTGAGTCGTCCTCGCACTCCACGCTTCTGCAGGTCATCGCGCAAGATGTCCCAGGCCTGCTGCGTCAGATCGCTCTCACCCTCAGCACGCATCAATGCAACATTGAAGTGGCCCTCATCGACACCGAAGGCGAGACCGCCATCGATGTCTTCTATCTCACCAGCATGGGCACAAAGCTCACTGAACAAAGACAAGAAGCCCTCGCCGCCGACCTCACCGCCGCCATAGCCGACCTGCGCGCCCCCGCCGGCGCCTGATATTCCGCGCAACCCGGCAGACTCACCCGTAATTCACCGCCTGTATTCTGCAAATCTGGCGCTATACCACTGCGCGTGAATCGACCGCATATCTTCCTCAGCGTGCAGAAGACTCACTTCATTGCTCCGCACGCAGGCGGCCACGCCTCACACGCAATTCGCTCATCATGCGTGGGATTCTTGCAGGGCGTGCTGACTAAGAAGGCGGTGAAGCCTCGGATTCCTGTTTCCGCAACATGGTTGAAAGATCGTCCATCTTGTCGTCCAGCAAGTTCAACTTGTGCGCCAGCCCCTGGATCTCCGATTCGGCACGCCTGTTCACGTCGAAATCCAGTTCACCGCGCAGTCGATCCTTTGGTGTCCTGGCGATTCTGACTCATCATGATGACCGGAGCCTGCACGGCAGCAAGCATGGAAAGGAACAGGTTGAGCAGGATAAACGGATAGGGATCCCAAGCCCGATTATTCAGGGCGACATTGATTGACGTGTAGATCACCAGCACCACCGAAAACGAGATAATGAAGGTCCACGACCCGCCAAACCGGGCAACTCCGTCAGCGATGCGCTCCCCAGTGGTGGCTTCCCTCTCAATTACCTCATTCGCATTCCTGCTGGCGCGCACACGCACCAATCCGTGGGCCGTATGGAGCTGGCGGCCGAGCGAAGTCAGCAGGTCCATCCCCGCCATCGGCTTTCGCTCCAGCAGCACTTCAATATCATCCCGGGAAACCTCCAGGCACTGTGACTCCTCGAGGGCGATGGCGCTGGTTTGGTGTGGCGTCTGTTCCAGCATCGAAGCGAAACCGAAGAACTCCCCCTTTCCCGGCTCATCGATCACGACCTCCTGCTGGTCTTCATCCACCGCGAACACGCGGATTTTCCCCGCGATCACCACATAGGCTTGCGCCGCAGAGCTGCCGACTTTATAGATGCGTTCGCGCGGCGCAAATGTCTTCAGTTCGACTTGGCTGGCCAGCACGGCAGCCTCATCATCATCCAGTAAAGAGAACAGGGGGACATCTCGCAATACTTCCGGTTTACACGCCATCAGAGGCCTCCATTGGACAGAAGAACCAGATTCTACGTGATCTTGGTGAAAGGACTATTGCACAATATTGTGGCGTTGAGGGGAAGACCAGGCGTCAGGAAAATCCAGAGCTACCCCAATCTGGCCGCCGATCCTTGGGCTTGCGACATATTTTCCTCCAAGCAAGCCGAAACAGAGCGTCACGCCGTTGCGGACAGTGTACTGGCCACCGGCCATTGCCTGAAGCTGGCTTCTGCCCAGGGTGCCGTTGTCTGCATAAGCGCCGAATATCTCGGTTCCGAGGGTCACTCGGGGACTGAAATCGTGCAGCATCGAGATCCCTCCGGCATACACATGCCCGCGGTTGTTTTGCGTCCCCAGCACGCCGGTACTGGTATTGCCCGCGAACAGAAAGCCCGCGTTTCCATTGATCCTGGTTTTTTCTGTGAGGGACTTTTGCCCAATGAAGTTGAGCCAGTAGTCAGTCAAACCCGACCCGAGCTGCTGGCGGGCGTCACCGGTTGGGAATTCGATATAGAGGCTGGCGGCAAGAGCCGGAAGCCGGGAGCCCTTGGACTCCTTATGGAACTTCCATTTGATTCCCAGGTTGGTGTCTCCCCCACCGCTGGAAGTTTGGTTCCCCGTATCCCGAAAGATGGTTAGGTAAGGAGCGTCCACATCGAGCTCGAGCTGGTGCGGCAGGCCATAGTTCAGCTTGAAGTTGGCAGTATTCTGCCGGAGATTTGGGTACTGAAGCTGGAGGGCATCATATTCATTGAAGAACTCAAAGTGCCACTTCCCACTCTCAGTGACCTCGGTGTCATCGGTATAAAAGGGCAGTTGTGCATGCATCGATTCGGAGATGCACGGCACACCGGCAACCAACAAGAGCAGAATACGCAGGATGAGACGCATCGGATGAGTTCCCAGAATAGCGGCTTCTCATGGAATCGCCAACCTGCGGTCAGTCCCGAATTCGCAAATCACCTTGGCTCTTTCTCTCAGACCAAATCGCCAAATGGATCGTCAAGCCTGCGACCCGAAGCTCGACTCCGGAACAGGCGCTGTCCCGGCAGGCGCACCAGTCCGCGCCAAAGGAAGACCCCGCACGTAAATTGAGGTCATTTACTGGAATTCCGTCATGGCCCCAGACCGCCCCGCTAAAATGAGAGAAGCTCCTTCAAGGAACCTCCATGCCCGCCCTCATCGACGCCATCGACATCAAGCGCAAAATGTATTTCGAGTTTGAAAACGCTCCCTACTACTGCCTTGACGTGGAAGTTTCCACGCCCACCGCGCGCGGCGGCCAGACGCTGGTTCGACTCAAGATGCGCAACCTGCTCACCCGCGCCGTCTTCGACAAGACCTTCAAGGCCAGCGACAAGTTCAAGGAGCCGGATCTCGAAACGGTCGAAGCCTCCTACCTCTACTCCGACAGTGAGGGCTCCTATTTCCTCGATCAGGAAACCTTCGACACCATCCGCCTTGAACCCGACAAGCTCGGTGACGCGCTCCAGTTCCTGCTCGAAGGCGCAATCGTCAAACTCGACAAGTTCAATGGAAACCCCATCGGCCTGCAGCTACCCGAGAAAGTCGAACTCGCCGTCGCCTACACCGAGCCAGGAGTGCGCGGCAACACCGCCAGCGGCGCCGTCACCAAGCACGCCCGCCTTGAGACTGGCCTCGAGATCCGCGTTCCCTTCTTCATCGAGGAGGGCGAAAAGGTCAACGTCTACACCGAGACCCGCGAATTCGCCGGTCGCGCTTGAAGATAAAATGGACGCGCCAGCCAAGCGCAGCGAGGCGGAACCTTGAAAGGCTCCGCGGCCGTTTCTAGCAAATTGCTTGGCTGGGTTTCCTCAGGCCTTGGGCAAAAAATAAGCGTCGACGGCGCGCATGAGAGAGACCTTGTCGAGTTCAGGCTTTCTGCCCTCGTACTGCGCCGCCCAGCACACCTGGCCCACAAGGTCCCTTGGCTGGCAGGCAATCAGGTCCTGTTTCAGCGTGTCGCGTATCACGGAAATTAGATTATTGAGAACAGCCTGGTCGGCTTTGATTCCATGATCTGCGGCAACTCGACGAAAGATTTCGCAGAACTGTTCGCTTGAAATTGGACCAATGTGAATCTTGGTTTGAATCCTGCGCAAGAATGCGGGATCCATCAATTCCATTGGATTCCGGTTCGAGGCAAACACCACCAGCATCTCAAACGGAATCTCGATCTTCTTTCCACCCGCCATGGTCAGGAATTCAATTCTGCGGTCAAGGGGAACCACCCAGCGATTCAGCAGTTCCTCGGGACGAATTCTCTGCCGTCCGAGGTCATCGATGATCAGAAGTCCGTTGTTGGCCTTCATCTGCATCGGGCCAACATAGAACTTCGTACCGGGGTTGTACTGCAGGTCGAGCATCTCGACCGTCAGCTCTCCGCCAACAAGTACCGTGGGACGTTGGCATCGCACCCAGCGCTCATCGTAGTTGTTGCTTTCAGGCTCTGCGGATGGCCTGTGAATTACTGGATCGTAGACTGTAATAATCTCGCCATCCACTTCGATCGCAAACGGGATCCAAACCTCATCCATGGCAAGGACGCGCGACAGCGACTCGGCCGCTGCAGTCTTTCCCGTCCCTGGAGGGCCGTACAGAAAGATGGGCGCGCCGGAGTTGAGCGCAGTTCCAAACTGCGCCAGCGTCTTGCCGTCGAAAACAAGATGATCAAAGGCGCGCTCAACTTCAGCCGGGCCCACCTTTACGTTGCGTACGCTCTGCTTTCGAACCTGGTCCACATAGCCCGTGAGCGAGACAGGCGCGGCGCCGTAATACTGGCACTGCGACAGCAACTCCACCGCTCTCGACCGGCCCTGGGATGTAATGGCAATCTTGGGAACATTGCTCACCATGCCCACAACTTCGCAGAGCAGCTTCCCGCGCATGCGACTGAACAGATCATTTGCGACCTCAAAGCTCAACCGGGTTCGCCTTGAGAGTTCAATCACCGAGAACGGACCCGAAGCATACAGGGTCTTCAGTGCGAGGTCTTCGAGAACTACCTCACGCACTCCAGTTTCAAAAATCGTTCTTGGCTTGTGATCTGGTCCAGCGAGAGGAGCCGTCTCACCAAAATTTTCCGCGGGAAGGGCAGCTTGCAATGTGTTTTCTCCGATTCAATGCCACTATATCCCGTTGTCTGCGCCCGAGCCAACCATCCTTTTCGGTGGTGTGTAAACCGCAGTACTCCGCAAGGGTAAAAAATCCCTGAGACTCCGTCGAATCAGCTGCCATAAAGTCCGAAATGAGCGACATCCAAAATCAGCGGGCTTCCATCTCGCACTTCATTGGGAGGCGGCCCTGGGCGACCCGTGGCTGAGACTTCAGCGACCTGGGCCTGCGTGATACCGCCGCCACAGGACTCGGCCGTTTCGCCCCCGAGGCCTTGAAAACTGTGCCCAACTCACCAGCTGGTCCGCAAATCTACAAGACCTTAACAGATGCCGTCCAGCCCTCCCGCTACCATGAATTGAGACCAGAGGAGCATAGCTTTGCGATGAATCTACTTGAGATAGGCGCGTACGAGGTCGATCAGATCCTCTGCCAGCTCCGGTGCAATCTGCTCCTTCGCGCCATCAACAAGGTGAAAGCGGATGTGCGTCTCCAGAACCTCGCCCATCAGCCCGTTTACGCCCCCGCGCACCGCAGCCAGCAACATAAGTTGGCCGCCGCATTCTTCATCGGCCGTCAACGATCGCTCCACCGCATCCAACTGGCCGCGCAGTTTGCGAAGCCGCTGCAACAGCTTCATCTTTTCCCGCTCCTGGTGAGACATGGGTTTCCCTCTTGCGACAATACCCATCCCCGGTATAGTATCAGCCATATGGGGGTATAGTTGCGACTCCATTCTAACCCCGCGTCTGCCCCATCTCTCAGCTCGAAAGGCTCCTCAATGCTCCGCAGCATCAAACCGAGCCTGAGTCCGTTCCGCCTCCTCGCTTGCCTTCTCCTGCTTGCGGCATCGGCGGCTGGATGCGCGCAGGCGTCGGGAGCTTCAGGATTGAGCCAACTCCCCGCCGCGCCTGAGCCCCAATTCCAGGTCTACCACCGACCCGCGCTGGCCATGATTGCACAAGAAAAACCAGGGGATGCTGGAGAACAAGCCCCTCCAGCGGCTGACGCTCGTCCCAAGAGCCAGACCAATCACCAGGACGACCCGGTGCTTACGATGTTTCCGCATCGTGAAAACAGCCAACTCTGGGTATCAGGCCAGGCAAACATCATCTATCAGGGTCGCCTGCCCTTTCATTCCCTTTACGAGGGACCAAACAGCTTTCACAACTCGGCCGAGTACAAGACTTCACTGGTTGGCACGTTCTATACAGCGTGGCGGCCCACCCGCTCCATTCGCTTCAACACCGACCTGATCTTCGACCTCGAAGCCGCCGGAGGCAGGGGGTTGAGCGAGGCTTTGGGACTTGCAGGAGAGCCCAACCTGGACGTGGTACGGAACCCGTACCTCAGCATCAATCCTTATCCCGCCCGCTACGAGATTCACCAGGTCATTGGCTTGACGCGGGAAACCACCACGCAGGATTCAAGCTTTTTTGCTCTGGCGCCCAGCGTGCCCGTGCGCCGAATTGAGTTCCGCATCGGCAAAATGACACTGCCGGACTTCTTCGACATCAACGATGTCGGCTCCGACACCCACCTGCAGTTCATGAATTGGGCGATAGACAACAACGGCGCATGGGACTATGCCGCCGACACCCGTGGCTACACGGTGGGCGGCATGGCCGAGTACGACGATCGCACCTGGTCCATCCGCTATGGCATCTTTGCCATGCCCATCGTGGCCAACGGTATCGACCTGGATTGGGCTTTCAGCCGTGCTCACGGCCAAAACGGCGAATTCGAGCTGCGGAAAGGCTTCATCGCAAACCACAAAGGGACGCAACGCGTGCTCTTTTATGCCAATCGGGCTCATATGGGTACCTACCGGGATGCCGTCGACGACTTCTTGGACGGTTCCGACAGCGCAAATTACGGTGTTCTCGTACCTACGATCACTCTCCACGAGCACATCAGCGCGCTCAAATACGGCTTCGGTTACAACACCGAGCAGGAAGTGACCTCCAACCTGCGCGTCTTTGGCCGCTTCGGATGGAACGAGGGCCAGCACGAATCGTTTGCCTATACCGAGGTTGACCAGACCGTCCTCGCCGGCGGCGACTATACCGGAGCGCGATGGCATCGCCCCTCAGACAAGTTCGGTCTCGCCGTCGTGTCGAACGCTATCAAGCGCGACCATCAGAACTACCTGCGCCTTGGGGGCCTGGGATTTCTCTTGGGAGATGGCAATCTCAATTACGGCCGCGAAAATATAGTTGAGAGCTACTACACATGGCACGCATGGCGGGGACTGTTCTATGCCATCGACTTGCAACATATCAGCAACCCCGGCTACAACCGCGACCGCGGCCCCGCCTGGGTTGGATCGGCTCGCGTCCACGTGGATTTCTAGTGCAGGCGCGCAAAATGCGTGTGTGTCCGGCATCACAAAGAGCCGGCCGCCGGACGCTGCTGAGCATGTCAGCCGCACCAGGGATCGAATGACATTTCAGCGGTGCAGAAAAGCAAGAGCATTGCCTTCGTGCAAGGAAACACAGGCCGCAAGCCCAAGTAGACAATCGAAAAACCGAGCATTTCGCGCTTAAGGTGCGAATCTCCCCCGCGCGAAGGGTCGAATGTGCTAGAAATGATAACGCTACCAGCGAAAGGCCAGCGTGGACGCCAATTCAGAAAAGTCCGTTCTCGTGTATGACGTTGGAGGAAGCCATGTCTCCACCTCAGTCTGCTTTGCCGAAGGCTATCGCCTGGGCCCCGTGGTAACTGGCCACCACGAAGACTGCCGCACCGCTGAAGCCTTCGTCGGTCTTCTGCATTCTTTAGGCGAAAAAGCCACAGAGGGAGCAGCCGGAACATTGGGTGCAGGACTCGCCATGCCGGGCCCGTTTGACTACGCGGCAGGTGTGAGTTGGATGCGTCACAAGCTGCCATATCTTTACGGGATCGACTTGCGCCAGGCCCTTGCAGAGACATTCGGCTGGCAGGCGCGTCAAGTGCATTTCGTCAACGACGCAGCCGCCTACTTGCTGGGCGAGGTTGGTGCAGGAGCAGCTCGCGGAGTTCCCCGCGTTGTCGGCATTACGCTGGGCACCGGCATTGGCTCGGCTTTCGCCATCGATGGCCGCATCGTCACCGAAAGTTTCGGCGTCCCGATGGGCGGCGAAATCTGGAATCTTCCGTACAAAGACCGAACCGTTGAAGATTTTCTTTCCACGCGCGCAATTAAGCAGTCCTACCGTGAACGAACGGGGCAGGAGCGAGAGGTCGCGGCCATCGCGGCGAATGCAGAGAATGATCCGGCAGCGTCCGCGGTCTTCACCGATTTCGGCCACAACCTGGGCCTTGCGCTGCGTAGCTTGCTCCACCAATTTGCTCCGGACATTGTGGTGCTCGGCGGCGGCATTTCGCGCTCCGCGCACCTATTCCTTCCTGCCGCGGAGCAACAGTTGAAAGGTCTCACTTTTCAGTTACGCGTCTCGACTCTCGGCGATCATGCCCCGCTGGTCGGGGCAGCGGTTGCATTGTTCTCGGGCTCGAAGGGTTTCGCTACCATTCCGGCAGGCGAACCTGTGCAGGCGAAAGCGCGCTGAAAAGAAAGGCGCACCAAAAGCACTGTGCGCCTTCATCTGAAATTGATACTCTCGCGGATTATTTCCCGTCGCCCGCTGGTTGCGTCTGCGTTTGCGGCGATGCCGGCAAGGTATAGATCACCTCACCAGGCCGTGCATAGTGCAGTTGCTCACGCGCTTCGTGCTCAATGGCATCGGGGTCCGATTTGAGCCGCTGAATGTGATCGCGCAGATGGGCGTTCTCTTGTTGCAAATCTTGGATCTCTTGACGCAACTGCTTGTCCTGCGTGCGCTGCTGCTCCCAGGCCGACAAGCCATGCTTGCCATTCACCACGCCCCATCCGAATAGCAGCGCCAATGCAACGGCGACAAAAGTGCCCGCGGGCCGCCATCCGTGCTGGACCCAGTCCAGCGCTCGCTCGTGCAAAGAGACAGGTGGCTCCGTTGCAGCAACTTTCCCGGTTTGTGATTTCTCGTCCAACATCCCGCCTCAAATGACATTTAAGACAACACGAACTTCTCCGCAGCCGCTCTTAGCGCAACCATGTCCTGCTCGTTGCGCGCCTCCGTGTAAGCCCGTACCACCGGCTCGGTGCCGGAGAGCCGATAGCAAACCCACGAGCCGTCGTCAAGAATCAGCTTCAGCCCATCGGTGCGCACAACGCTCGACACCTTGCGGCCGCTCAGCTCAGTCGGATCTGCCTTTAACTTCTCAGTGAACCCGGCCATACGCTCCGGGGTCAAGCGGAAGTTCTCTCGAACCGGATAGAAGGAACCAACCTTGGCAAACAACTCCCTTAATTGCACGCCCAGGCTTTTGCCGCGCGTGGCCACCATTTCTGCGACCAGCAGGCCCGCTATCACGCCGTCTTTTTCTGGAACGTGTCCGCGAATGGTAAGCCCCGCCGACTCCTCGCCGCCGATGGCAATCTTGTCCTCGATGATCAGTTCGCCTATGTACTTGAATCCCACCGGCGTCTCAAACAGCGGAACCTTGTGATACTCGGCCAGGGCATTGACCAAATTGGTCGTGGCCACGCTCTTGGCAACGCCGTTCTTCCAGCCCCGCGTCTGCACCAGGTAGTCGAAGAGAAGCGCGATGATATAGTTCGGCTGAATGAATGTGCCGTCTTCGTCCACAATGCCGAAACGGTCCGCGTCGCCATCCGTCGCGATGCCGATCTTCGCCCCAATCTCCTTCATCTTCGCTTTCGCGTCGCCCAATAGGTGATCGTCCGGCTCCGGCGCATGGCCGCCGAACAACACATCCCGATAATCGTGCACTGTCTCCACCGTCACGCCGGCTTCGCGCAGTACATGGCAACTGTAGCCGCGGCCCGCTCCCCAGAAAGGATCGTAGACCACCTTGATGCCTGACTTGGCAATGGCATTCAGGTCCACCAACTCAGCCAGCCGTTTCAGAAATGCGGGCTTCACATCGGTGGTATCGAATGCCTCCTTTCGGCTGGGAATGCTGAAGTGGTCGGCAATACCGGCAATGGCCGCTTCAATCTGCTTCGTCACCTCGGGTAGCGCAGGTGCGCCGTCGTGCGTAGAAAACTTGATGCCGTTGTACTCCGGCGGATTATGCGATGCGGTGAAATTGATAGCCCCCGACGTCTTCATCTGGCGCACGGCGTAGGCAATCGCCGGCGTAGGCGCAGCCGCAGGAATCACGATGGGCGAGATACCGGCGCCAGCCAGCACCTGCGCGGCAATGTCCACAAAGCTCTCACCCAGAAAGCGCGGGTCGCGGCCCACCAGCACGCGGTGCGGCTCCGGCTGCGTCTTCACATAGGCTGCAATGCCCGCAATCGCGAGCCGGATGTTGGCCACCGTAAACTCGTCGGCCACAATGGCCCTCCAGCCGGAGGTCCCAAACTTAATTCCTTTGCTCATCGTTCGTCTCCCGCGGTCCGGCGCGCAGACCGCAAGGTACATACTGCAACACCGGACTCGGCTCGGCAAGCGGGCGGTATACACAAAATAAATTTGTGCCGAATCGAGATCAACCGCATTTGCCTTGACTGCATAGGCCCTTGAATATCTCCTCCTGCTCCGGCGTGACAAGAATCAGAAGAATTCCCTGTCCCCAATTGAATTTGATCTGAATATCGCCGTAATCCTTCGTTGCAATCATCATTTCTGGAGAAACACTGGTAGATTGCAAAGGAATCTCAAGTTTTCCAAGAGACAGCGATTTGAGCGACATACCAGTGCTATGAGTGACATATCCTTCATTGTCTGTTGAAAACTTCCCCCCATCGGAAACCATGAGACCTTCCACCGTGAACTGTAGTTGCGAAATCACCCGATTCGGGGTTGTCTTCAGTGCCGCGGCAGCCATCTCACGGACATTTGAGTCTGGGTCATTCAGGGCAGCATTCAGGGGCTTCCAGGCGCGCCCATCTTGTATTTCGCCGAGCCCCTGGGCGGCGGTTCCACGGACGGCAGAGTCCTTGTCTTGTAGTGCCGCAATTAAGGGGTCGATCGCGTGCGGATCCTTGATTCTTCCCAGCGCGAGGGCGGCCATTTGGCGAGCCCTCGGGTCTGCATCCTTCAAGGTGGCTATCAGCGGATTTTCAGCGGGTAATCCGATGGCGCTGAGCGCGTCTGCAGCCGTCTGGCGAATGTTTGGGTCCGGGTCCGTCGCAGTAGCGTTGATGATTGCTTCGACGACATGAGGATCTTTAGATTTCGCCAAGTTCACCTCTGCCATCTGCCTGACCTGAGCATCCGAATCCTTCAGCGCGGCGATGAGTGGTTCTCCCGCAGGCGTGCCGATCCTTGCCAACCAGAAAGATGCTGCGCCCCGCACGGTGGGATCTTTGTCCGTCACAGCTGTAGCGATGAGGAGTTTCACCACGCGGGGATCGCCGATTCGCCCGAGCGAGAATGCGACCGTATACCGCACCTTGGGATCTGGATCATCGAGAGCTGCGATGAGCGGGTCTATCGCCGGTTGGCCGATTGCCCCTAACGCCGCACCGACCGCCATATTAACTGTAGAGCTATGATCGCGGTTGTGTAAGGCCGCGATGAGGGGCTTGACCGCACGGGGGTCCTTGGTTCTGCCCAGTCCATTAGCCGCATCGAATCGAATGTTCGAATCGGAGTCACTCAATGCGGCGATGAGGGGATCAACTGTGCGCGGGTCATTGAGATCGCTCACGTAGTACGCGGCTGCACTTCGAACTTTAGATTCCGGATCACTCAGACAAAGGATAAGCGGCCCAATCGTGCGCGGGTCTTTGGTTTCGCCCAACGCGTCGATCACCCCTCTTCGCACGTCGGGAGACGGATCCCCTATTGCAGCAAGAAGTGGTGCAATCGCGCGTGGATCTTTAATCTTCGCCAGCGCGTCGGTGGCGCTTCCTCGAACGCCCGCATCCGCATCCTTCAGTGCGGCAATAAGAGAATCTACTGCTGCGGGGTCTTTGATGTCGCCTAATGCGCTGGCAGCGATTTCTCTCACGCTTACGTCCGAATCACTCAAAGTGGAGATGAGAGGCTCTACCGCGCGCTGTGTCTTCATTTGACCCAACTGATACGCAGCGAGCTTTCGTACTTCCGCGTGCTTATCTCTCAGCTGCTTGATCAGCTTGTCCGCTTCATCGGAACTTCCGTAGGCTGCCGGCAAGAGACAGTGCAGGCAGAAACCCAACGAAATCCACACTACACGCTGCCGCCCGATCCAGCAGGCGCGACGAACCCTGAACGAAATCATGTGGTCCTCCATGACTGGGGGAGATGGCGGAATAAGGGTAGCAAAGAAATCCTCCGGGCTGCCGCAACCCCCGTACACTGTCCGAAGGAAGAAACATGCCCGCAACCACCTCGACTGCCTGCATCGTCCTCACCACCGCCGCCGACGCGGAAGAAGCCACTCGCCTCGGAAAAACTCTGGTGGAAGAGCGCCTCGTTGCCTGCGCCACCCTCATCCCCGCCGCACAATCCGTCTACCGCTGGCAAGGCAAAGTGGAAACAGCTACAGAGACCCTGCTTCTGCTCAAGACCGAAACTGATCAATTGCCCGCGCTCGAGACCCGGCTTCACGCCCTGCACAGCTACCAGACACCGGAGTTCCTCGTTCTCAAGGCGGAGTCTGGAAGCCCGGGCTACCTGGAGTGGCTGCATTCCAGCCTGAAGCGTCCATAAACCCGATCCTGCGGACCTGAACCCGGCGCTATCTCATTCGAGGAGCCGCAGCCCTGCCCGTCTGGTATTCTGGCCTTTTGCTGTCATGCGTTGGTTAATGATTGGCCTGCTCGTCTCGTTGGGGGCGCTGCTTCTTGCGGCTGCGGGAATGGCTCGCCATATCTGGCTTCAGCGCAGAAGAAAGCACGACAAGCCGCCACCCGACGACCACGTCGTCATCGACGAAACCGACCTGGAGTCAGAGCCGTAAGGGGTTCACAATGAACAAGGAAATCTACCCGCCGATCGCCTCGAAGACTGCTATTACCGGCGTATCCCCCTGGCTACGGACCGCCGGAATCATCCTGGCCGGAAGCGTCCTTCTCGCCGTCTGCGCCCATCTGTCGCTGCCCCTTTGGTTCACGCCTGTGCCGCTCTCCGCGCAGCCCTTTGCCGTGCTGCTGCTGGGCCTGCTGCTCACGCCGCGAATGGCATTGGCAACCCTGATTACATACCTGGGCGAGGGTGCAGCCGGTCTGCCCGTGTTCGCACCTGGATTTGCGATGACAGGCGGTCTTGCCCATCTCCTTGGCCCCACTGGCGGTTACCTGATGGCTTATCCGTTCGCAGCCATGTTGATTGCGTTCCTTTGGCGCCGCGGCGGGCGCGGATTCTCAATGGCCCTTGTCAGTGCGGCACTGGGTGATCTCGTAATTCTTGCCGGCGGCGCATTGTGGCTCGCCACCCTGACTCACGCCCCGATCGGAACAGCGCTTGCGCTCGCGGCTTTGCCGTTCCTGCCCGGTGATGCGCTCAAGGTGGTTGCGGCGGCTGCGCTGGCCTTCGGATTCCAACACATGCGTGCGCGCAACGCAGAAGCCAATTCGACCTCATAACCATAATTGCGCATTTATTGCAGTTTTCTCCGTTGAAAGGACTTTGGTATCCAGTGAGCAACAAGCAATCTCAAATGGCAGGTTCAACTCCAGTCATCGATATCTCCATTGCACATAGTCCGGACTCGGACGATGCCTTCATGTTTTACGGCCTGGCTACCAACAAGGTCCGCGTACCCGGCTATCGGTTCTCTCACACCCTTTGCGACATCGAGACCTTGAACCGCCGCGCCCAGAATGAAGCGTTCTTCGACGTCACCGCCATCAGCTTTCACGCCTATCCTTATGTGCAGAGCAACTACACGCTCATGGGTTGCGGCGGCAGCGTCGGCGAAGGCTATGGCCCCATGGTGGTCTCTCTCCGTCCCATTACTCCCGAGGGACTCGGCCGCATCAAGGTTGCCGTACCCGGAACCCTGACCACCGCCTATCTGGCGCTGAAGATCTTCAATCCGGAGATTGAAACCGAGACCGTTCCCTTTGACGAGATCATCCCCGCGGTTCTGGCCGGAAAATACGATGCCGGCCTGATTATCCACGAGGGCCAGCTCACTTACTCGACAAGCGGGCTCTACCGGGTACTCGATCTGGGCATATGGTGGCGCGAGACCACAGGACTGGTACTGCCCCTCGGCGGCAATGCGATTCGCCGCTCGCTGGGCGCCAAATCGCAGAGAATCATCTCCAACGCTATCCGCGACAGCATCCAGCATGCGCTGGACCACCGCGAACAGGCGCTCGAATACGCCATGCAGTTTGCCCGCGACCTGGACTCAGGGCTGGCCAATCGCTTCGTGAGCATGTATGTGAATGACCGTACTCTGGATTATGGCCCGGACG
This sequence comes from uncultured Acidobacteriaceae bacterium, assembly GCA_963780515.1. Classification (GTDB taxonomy): domain Bacteria; phylum Acidobacteriota; class Terriglobia; order Terriglobales; family Acidobacteriaceae; genus Telmatobacter. The sequence continues at coordinate 64,206 of CAWACG010000017.1, read as the reverse complement.
GCCGCGAGGCGATCACCAAGCTTCTTGCCATGGGCCATGAGCGCGGCATCATTCCCATCGCTCCGCAGGTTGACTTCGTCGAATGAAGCGTCTTGGGGCAGCGAATGGGCTCCGTTGCAGCGTCAGATTACCTTCGGCAGCCTAACCAGGTTCCGAAGATGATCGCGGCTGCATAGATTCGCGTCTTCATTTCTAAGCTATTTCTAATCGTCGCCGATGCATCCTTTAACGAGGTGCACTGGATGCTCGCCGCCAATCATTGCAGACTTCTGCTCGCTTCCCACGATCCCGTTCTGCTTGCGGCCACAGAGCCCGTGCTCACCGAGTCCGGAGCCCGCGTGGATATTGTTCTATCGACCGAGGCCGCACTGGCCGCGATGACCACACCGCATCCACCAACCCTTGTGCTGCTCGACGCAAATCTGCCGGGTGCGGAACCCGGCACGAGCGTGGCTCAGTTGTTGGCGGCTGTGCGTACGGCACCAAACGGCACCAGGTTCCCGATTGTCCTGATTTCGGACACCGTGACAGAGGAGTGGGGCAACAGGCTGGCCGAAGGCGTCATCGATGACCTGCTCCAGCGCACGGTCGCGCTCCCGCATTTGCGACTGCGGCTCGAAATGGTTCTGCGCAACCACCACAACGTGCGTGAGCTGGAACGGCTACGCGAAACTGTGGCGATGAATGCGCAGATGGACCCGCTCACCGGCGTCTACAACCGCGCCACGCTTCTCTCCATGCTCTTCCGCGAGACTGACAGAGTGCAGCGGATGAAGACCTCGCTGTGCGTGATGCTGTTCGACATCGACGACTTTGGCCACTGGAACGAACGCCTTGGAACGCTCGCCTGCGATGAACTGCTATGCGCCATCGTGCAGCGTGCCACCCGCCTGCTGCGGACTTATGACGTGCTGGGGCGAGCCGGCAAAGATGAGTTTCTGGTCATCCTGCCTGGCTGCGGAACAGCCGACGCGCTGATGCTGGCCGAGCGATTGCGCACAGACATCTTTGCCGAGCCGTTCCACGCAGTCGGCGATTCAGTTCGGCTCTCCGCATGCTTCGGTATCGCATCCAGCGATGGCCGCTCGCCAGTGGTCGTTCTGCGCGACGCCGAAAAGGCGCTGGAGATGGCAAAAGACGAAGGACCCGAGTCAATTCAATGTTCCGGCGGCTGTTCGCAGGAAGACCAGCCTCCAGGCACCTTCCTGTCGCGCGGCGCCGGCGACGATCTACTTGCCTGGTGAAAGCTTCATTTGGCCTGGTTGAATTGCCGTTTCGAATGCTTCATTGCATTGCTGCCAGAATGGGCGAAACGCGCGCACTACGCCAACGCCTTGCGATCGGCCACTGCACGCTCGACCGCTAATCCGAGAAACTCCTGAAAGACTTCGTTCGACAGCAGCCGCCCCTTGTCCGTCAGCCGCACCCTCTCGCCGTCGGACGTCAACAGTCCCGCATCCTCGAGCCGCGCCACGACGCACAGAGCCTCCGTCACCGCCTCGCCGCCAAACTCGCTGCGCAACTCTGCCGGCTTTACGCCCTTATTCAATCGCAATCCGAGGAACCACGCCTCCTCATGCTGCTGCTCTGGCGACAGCCACGCCGCCTCGGCCGGTTGCGGGGCTAGGAGATAAGCCTTCAGATCGTCCGTCGTCTTTGCACGCAGCACATAACCGTGCCGTTCAATGTCTGCGTCGCGCAACATCGACGACGCATCCAGTCCCAGCCCGAGGTAGGGTCGTCTCTCCCAATAGCGAAGATTGTGCCGGGACTGAAACTCACGCTGGCTGAAATTCGAAATCTCATACTGGCGCAACCCTGCACGAGCAAGCCGCTCAATCGCTGTCTCGTACATCTGCGCGACGGCATCGTCGGTCGGAACCAACTCAGCGTGGTAGCGTGCGCCGCCTGCAAGCATCTCGCGCCCCAGGCGGGAATCCTCGTCAACCTCCAGCATGTAGACGCTGGCGTGGGGCACGCCGCAGTCGACGAGCACCGCCAGAGACTCCTCCCATGAGGCAAAAGTCTGCCCTGCCAGTCCGGCAATCAAATCCACATTCAGATTGGCAATCCCGGCCGACCGCAATCGCCGCAGATCGTCCAGGACAACTCCCCTGCTGTGCAACCGGCCGCTCACCTGCGCCTCGCGGTCGATGAACGACTGCACGCCCAGGCTCACGCGGTTCACTCCGGCCAAAGCCAGAGCCTCAAGCGTTTCGTTGCGAATCTGGCCGGGAGCGCACTCGACGGTAATTTCGGCTGCCGCCTCGATGTCAAACTCGGCGCGCATCGCCGCGAAAAGCCGTGAAATGAGCTCCGGCGCCAGCAGACTGGGCGTTCCGCCGCCGAGGTAGATCGTATCCACCTGGCCCGGCAGTTCTACGCCCATCTGTGCCGCCCAGGCCCCGGCGCCCGCAAGGTCCCCAATCAAGCGGTCGACATAACGCGCGTGCTCGCTGGCCGGATACACGCCGGAGGCAAAGTTGCAGTAGGTGCATTTCGAGCGGCAGAAAGGGATAGAGATGTAGAGACCGAGCCTGTCGCTTACAAGACCTGCCATGAAAGCATTGTTTCACGCGCCTGGCCGTATCGCCCTACGCACCCGCTACGCCCCTCTCGTGTCAGAATTAGGTGAGGAGATACCAGTTTGAAAGCCTGGCCCATCCTGGGCATATTGATCGTTCAAGCACTTCTTTGTCTTGCCCATTGGTTCCTTTATTCCACTCTGATCGACTTCTGGTGGCCCCTCAGCCCTGCGGCCGCCGGCGAGTTGCGCATCATTGCGATCGTGCTTTCGTTCAGTTTTATGGCGGCCGCGCTCCTCGGCTTCCGATTCACCAACTGGCTTGTTGCGCTTATCTACCAGCTCGCCGCAGTCTGGCTTGGCCTCCTCAACTACTTCTTTGTCGCAGCGTGCCTGGCCTGGCTGGCGGATTTGGCGCTTCGCTTTCTTCTCCTGCCCGGCGCCACTCACCTCCACGCCCGGCCCTACATATTCACTTTCTTGTTCACCGCTGCAATTCTGACCACCCTTTATGGAATCGTGAACGCCCGCTATGTTCGCATTCGTCGCGTCGCGGTCAAGCTTCCAAACCTGCCCGATTCCTGGCGGGGCAGAACGGCGCTGGTCTTCAGTGACCTGCATCTGGGCAACATCAACGGCATACGCTTTGCCCGCCGCATTGCAGCCATGGCGCAGCGTCTATCTCCCGACATCATCTTCATCCCCGGCGACCTATTCGACGGCACAAAGGCCAATCCCGACAGCCAGGCAGCACCGCTCTACACGCTTAAGCCGCCGCTTGGCATCTACTTTGTCTCCGGAAATCACGAGGAATTCGGTGGCGAGGCCCATTACGCTGAGGCTCTCAGGCATGCCGGCTTTCGAGTTCTGGATAACGAACGGGTGACGATTGATGGCCTTCAAGTGGTCGGCGTGCCGTATCACAGCTCAACCTACCCCATGGGGTTGCGAATTTTTCTTGAAGGCCTCCACCTGAACGATGGGCAAGCCAGCATCCTTCTGCAGCACGCGCCCAACCGCTTGCCCACCGTGGAGCAGGCGGGTGTGAGCTTGCTGCTAAGCGGCCATACGCACGGAGGCCAGATGTTTTTCTTCACTCTCATCACCCGCCGCGCGTTCGGGAAATTTACCTACGGGCTGCAGCGGTTCGGCGAGCTGCAGGTGTATACATCCAGTGGTGCAGGAACGTGGGGACCGCCCATGCGCGTTGGAACCATCCCCGAAATCGTCTTGCTCACCTTTGAGTAGAAGTGGTTTCATGGGTGTTCCGCTTTGAGAGCCATTTCTTTGCGGTAAAGAGGACGGACCATGTCGATGTTCGGCAAACGCTTTCTTTTGTCTTTTGCCCTGGTGCTGTTAGCTTCCGCGGCCGTGGTGAGGGCGCAGCAATCCGAATCGAGCTCCGCACCAGCCTCTCCTGTCGCAAAAACGCTCGACTTCCCTACAGTGCTCTATGGCGCCGCCTATTACAACGAGTACATGCCGGGCGACCAGGCCGCACGCCTTGAAAAGGACGTAGCCCTGATGAAGGCCGCCGACTTGAATGTGGTCCGCATGGGCGAGTCCACCTGGAGCCTCTGGGAGCCGGAAGACGGCCGGTTCGACTATGCGTGGATGGACCGCATTGTCGACGCCATGGGCAAAGCGGGCATAAAAGTGATTCTCGGTACTCCGACCTACTCTATCCCTGCGTGGATGGCCCACGAGCACCCGGAGATCCTCGCAGACCGTTTGCCCAGCGGCATGTTTGGCGGCCCGTCGGTTCCCAGCACCTATGGCATGCGGCAGAACATGGACACCGACTCGCCCGCATACCGTTTCTATGCCGAGCGGCTCATCCGTCACATCGTGGCTCATTACAAAGACAACCCCACCGTCATCGGTTGGCAGCTTGACAACGAAACCAGCAGCTACGACGCCGCAAACCGCGACGTCTTCATCGGCTTTCAGCATTATCTGGAGAAGAAATTTGTTACCCCCGAGGCGCTCAGCAAAGCGTGGTTCCTCAACTACTGGGGAGAGAACATCCACACCTGGGAGGATCTGCCAACCCGCAATGGCGCGCAGAGCACCGGCTACAAACTGGAGTGGACACGCTGGAGCCAGATGCGCGTCACCGATTTTCTCCACTGGCAGGCTGCGCTGGTGCGCGAGTGCGCAGGGCCGGGCCAGTTCGTGACCACCGACTACGGCGGCATGATGCGGGCGGACGTGAACGAAGAGGACGTTGCCACGGCACTGGATATCGTGGCCGACAACATCTACCACGGAACCCAGGATCACTTTGACGGCTCGGTGCAGTCCATCCAGGGAGATTTCTCGCGCTCCTTGAAGCACTCAAACTACCTTGTGACGGAAACCAACGCACAGTCGACGGACTGGTCGTCTGCATTCCAATATCCGCCCTATGACGGCCAATTGCGGGAGGACGTGTACACGCATCTCTCCAACGGCGCCAACATGGTGGAGTACTGGCACTGGGCCTCGATCCCCGCCAACCAGGAGACCTACTGGAAAGGCGTTCTCTCCCACGACCTTGAGCCCAACCGCGCCTACGCTGAAGTCAGCCGAACGGCGCATGAACTCCAGAAAATTGGCCCTCACCTGGTCGGACTCAAAATTCACAACCAGGTCGCGATACTTTGGAGCCGCGACTCGGCAAACGCGATTAGCTTCATGCCATTCAACTCCAACGGGCCGCAATGGAGCTTTGCCGGGCCTGCCGCGGATTACAACTCCCTAGTGCAGCAGATGCACCGCTCTCTCTACGACTTGAATGTGGGTGCGGACTTCGTCTTTCCCGAGGACAAGGATTTCTCCTCATACAAGCTCCTCATTGTTCCTGCGCTTTATATCTCAGATGACGCGCTGCTGCAACGCATCTCTGACTACGTGAAGAATGGCGGCCATGTGGTCATGACCTTCAAAAGCGGATTCGCAAACGAGAATTCGGCGGTCCGCTGGGTGCGCGCGCCGGGTCCTCTGCGCGAGGCTGCGGGCTTCAGCTATCAGGAATTTTCCAACCTCGAACACCCGCTGGCACTCAAGGGTGATCCGTTCCACGTGGGCGACTGGAACCCGACCGCCAATCAAGTCCAATATTGGGCCGAATTCCTGATGCCCGAGCACGCCAAGGCGCTCGCGTACTACGACCACCCATTCTTTGGAAGATGGCCCGCCATCACCGAGAACGACTTTGGCTCGGGAACCCTGCTCTATGAGGGTACTTATCTCTCTGATGCTTTGCAGACCGCCGTGCTCAAGCGGGCCGTTGAAGAAGCCGGGCTCAGCACCTCAGATCAGCAGTTGCCGGCCTCCGTCCACGTGCAACACGGCATCAATCGGTTCGGCAAGCGGATTCATTACTACTTCAACTACTCGGGCAGCGAAGTGAAATTCACCTACGCCTATGGAGCGGGAACCAATCTCCTGAATTCGCAGCCGGTTGCCAGGTCAGAGGAACTCACGCTGGCCCCGTGGGACCTGGCAATCATCGAGGAATAGAATGGAATCAATTCCCCATTGCTGTTAGGACATCGAAATCCAGGAGCACTCTGAATTGTCTACGCAACACCCTGTGCCTCAATCGCCAAGCCATACCGTAGTTCGCACCCGGCTTTCTGGCTATCAACTGCTGCTCAACCCCCGGCTCAACAAGGGCACCGCGTTTACTGAGGAAGAACGCGACACCTTCGTTCTTCACGGATTGCTCCCTCCGCATATTGGAACCCTGCAGGACCAGCGCGAGCGCCGCAAGAAAGTTTTGGATGCTCAGACATCCAGCTTTGCCAAATACAGCCTGATGCGCGATTTGCAGGACACCACGGAGACCCTATTCTACTCGCTCATTGCCCATTACATGGAGGAGCTGCTGCCCATCGTCTACACTCCCGCAGTGGGCGAGGGCTGCCAGCGCTTCAGCGAGATCTGGCGCAAGCCTCGCGGCCTCTTCATCAGCTATCCCAACATGCACCGCATCGAGCAGATGCTCGCCGACCCGCGCTACGACGATATCCGCTGCATTGTGGTCAGCGACGGTGAGCGCATCCTCGGCCTGGGCGATCAGGGCGCGGGAGGCATGGGAATTCCCATCGGTAAAATGGCGCTCTACACAGCTCTTGGCGGCATACCGCCTGAGCATTGCCTGCCTGTTCTCCTCGACGTTGGCACGGACAACGAAACCCTGCTGAACGACCCGATTTACGTAGGATGGCAACATAAACGGGTGCGCGGCCACGAATACGACGACTTTGTCGAGGCATTTGTCTCCGCAGTCGAGCGCCGCTGGCCGCACATTCTCCTGCAATGGGAAGACTTCGCCGGCGCCAATGCATTGATGCTCCTGAGCCGCTACCGCGACCGCCTCTGCACCTTCAACGACGACATCCAGGGAACCGCCGCAGTAACCACTGCGACCCTGCTGGCCGCAGTCAACGCCACTGGCATTCCGCTCAGCCGGCAAATCATCGCCATGTTTGGAACCGGTTCGGCGGGCGTCGGCATTATCGACCTGCTGGTCGCCGCGATGAAGGAGGAGGGGCTCAGCGATGCGCAGGCCCGCAGTCGCATCTATGCCTTCAATCGTCATGGCCTGCTTGTCGAGGGCGAAGAAGGCATTCGAGCGAGCCAATTGCCGCTGGTGCGAAAAAAGACCGACGTTCAGGATTGGAGCCTTTCCGGCCCCGGACCCATCTCCTTATTTGATGTGGTGCGCAATGCCAAGGTGACGGTGTTGGTGGGCGTCTCAGCCCAGGCTGGCACATTTACTGAGGAAATCGTTCGCGCGATGGCCTCCAATACGCCGCGCCCTATCATCTTTCCGCTTTCGAACCCTACTTCAAAGGCAGAAGCTGTGCCGGCCGATCTGCTTCAATGGACGGCCGGGCGCGCGCTGATCGGCACTGGCAGCCCGTTCAATCCAGTCGAGGTTGCGGGCAAGCTCGTTCCCATTTCACAGGTGAATAACTCCTATATCTTCCCCGGCCTCGCGCTGGGCATCCTGGTCAGCCGGGCAAAGCGCGTAACCGACGCCATGATCATGGCCGCCGCCAAAGCGCTGGCTTCGCTTTCGCCGACGCGCGAGAATAAGAATGCACCCCTCTTGCCGCCGATTGCTGATGCGCGCGAGGTAAGCCTGGTAGTGGCAGAAGCTGTCGGGAAACAGGCGATCGCGGAGGGCGTGGCAGAAATCGCAGATGCGGCGACACTAAATGCCGATTTGCGCGCCTATGTCTGGGAGCCGATTTATTTGCCCTACGAACGCATTTGGTAGAGACTTGTTCAGCCACAATGGACCTCAATTGGATTTTGTTTCCTTCCTCGTGATGTCCCTTCGCCAGTAGATTGATACTATTGAAACAGTCTAGACAAACGTTTTATCAAAGGGGTATTCATGAACCGCCTTCAATTTCGCGCCGGAATTGGAATCTCCGTATTGACGTTCCTGTTTCTTGCTTGCCTTTCCACTTCGGCCTTCGCGCAGCACCGCCAGGCGCCTCCGCCGCCCGCGGGCCCATGGATGAATACAAGTCTTTCGCCTGACGAACGCGCCGATCTGGTGTTGAAAGAGATGACGCTGGATGAGAAGATCGCGCTGCTGCACGGCATCGGGATGCCGACGGATGAGCCGGTCACTCTCGAGAATGCGCCATCCAATCGCGGAGTCGGCTACGACGTCGGAGTTCCGCGGCTGGGAATTCCCGGAATTGATATGAGCGACGCGGCCTATGGCGTCCGCTCCAGCGGAGTGAATGGACGCTATTCGACTGCGTTGCCCGCTGACGTGGCCGCAGCGGCAAGTTGGGACACTCAAGCGGCGTTTGAATATGGCGCGCTCATCGGACGCGAATTACGGGCGCAGGGATACAACATGTCGCTGGGCGGCGGCGTGGACATCACACGAGAGCCGCGAAACGGGCGCACATTCGAGTATCTCGGCGAAGACCCGGTGCTGGCGGGAACACTCGTGGCCAGACTGATCGAAGGAACCCAGTCGGCGCATGTCATCGGCGACATCAAGCATTATGCGTTCAACGACCAGGAAAGCGGACGCAACGCTGTCAATATTCACATCGGCGAGCGTGCCGCGCGCGAAAGCGACCTGCTCGCCTTCGAAATCGGCGTCGATGAAGGACATCCCGCCGCGGTGATGTGCTCTTATAACCGCGTGAACGGCGATTTTTCCTGCGAGAACAAATACCTGCTCGACGAAGTGTTGAAGAAAGACTGGCACTATCCGGGATTCGTTCTCTCGGATTGGGGTGGAACGCACAGCACCGAAAAAGCATCGGCGGCTGGATTGGACAATGAAGAACCTGGAAGCATCTTCTATGGCGATCGCTACAAGGCCGCGGTGGAAGCTGGAACGATTTCCACTGCGGAGCTGGATGACCATGTCCACCGCATCCTGCGTTCAATGTTTGCCGCAGGCGTAGTCGATTATCCGCGCCAACGCAGTGTTGTGGACCCCTTTGCCGGATTTGAGATCGCGCGCAAAATCGAAGAAGGCGGCATCGTTCTGCTCAAAAATGAACGCGCCGCGCTGCCGCTGAATGCCGCGAAGTTGCATACCATTGCAGTCATTGGCTCGCATTCTGACGTGGGAATGATCTCCGGCGGCGGCTCGGCGCAGGTCGACCCGATTGGCGGCAACGCCATCATGCCTCCAGGCAAGGGCGCCACCCACTGGCAGGAAGAGATTTGGTTCCCTACCTCGCCGCTGAAAGCAATTGAAGCGCGCGCACCGAAGGCTGTCGTGAAATACGACCCGGGCACAGACCTTGCTTCCGCGGCGGCACTTGCAAAAAGCGCGGATGTGGCCATTGTCTTTGCTTATCAGTGGGAGAGTGAAGGCATGGACCTGCCCAGCCTCTCTTTGCCCCACAATCAGGACGCGCTGATCGCCGCGGTGGCGGCAGCCAACCCGCATACGATTGTGGTTCTCGAAACGGGGAGCCCTGTGACCATGCCCTGGGTTGACGCCCCCGCGGCAATCCTTGAAGCGTGGTATGGCGGCAGCGACGGCGCCGACGCGCTCGGCAATGTTCTCTTCGGATCGGTCAACCCTAGCGGTAAGCTTCCCAACACTTTTCCCAAAAGTGAGGCCGACCTGCCTCATCCGACAGTGACCATGCCGCCACCCGAATCGGAGCACTTTTCCGGCCCGGTTTCGCCCGAACGCCGGGCTGAGGGCCTGCCACCCTTCCAGGTAACGTATGACGAGGGCGTCAAAGTTGGTTATAAGTGGTACGACGCAGAGAAGAAGCCTGTGCTGTTCCCGTTCGGCTATGGATTGTCTTACACCACGTATCAATACTCCGGACTGGACGTGACTCCGGGGAACAAGGTTAAGGTAACCTTTACTCTCGCCAACGCCGGTTCGCGCGAAGGCTCGGAAATTGCGGAAGTCTACGCAGCTCTACCAGCCGCTGCGCAGGAGCCGCCCAAGCGTCTCGTGGGCTTCGCCAAGGTCAAACTTAACGCCGGTGAGAAGAAGGCCGTAACAGTCGAGGTCGATCCGAAATATCTATCGATCTTCAACGTCGAGAAAAATGGATGGGAGTTGCTTCCGGGGGACTACGCCATCATGGTGGGCGGCTCGTCGCAGAGCCTGCCGCTGAAGGCGACCATTCATCTCCAGTAATTCATCGCGGATTCGAGGTCTCCCAGGCTTCACCTGTTGGCCTAGTGAGGCCTGGGACCCGCAGAGTCAAAGGCATTTTTCCAGCACAACAAAGTGCAGATCATCGCGCAACGGCGTGCCGAAGCGATTATCGCCGTAGGGAAAAGGTTTCGTCTCGCCGGTCAGCGCGTATCCGCGCCGTTGATACCATGCGATCAGCGTGTCCCTCACATGCACTACCGTCATGCGGATGCGGAGCGCCCCGCGCTCATTCGCAAACTCTTCCGCAGCCGCCAGCAACGTACGACCTAGTTGCCTGTTCTGCAGATCGGGTCGGACGGTGAGCAGGCCCAAGTACCAAACACCATCGTTGCCCGGTTCAAGCCAGACAGTTCCAAGCAGCGTTCCGGCCGGGGCATCCCGATGTATCAATAGATGTGCTGCCGGTTTCGCCGCCAGGTCTTCCCTCAGAAGGGATTCATTCAGGCGTTGGCCCTCGATGATTCCAGCTTCAATATTCCAACTCGCGGAAGGACCGGCGCCTCGAAAGGCAAGATTGACCAGGTCAATAATCTCCGCAAAATCGGATTCGGCGGCAGGCGTCAGGAGCATCGGCAACATTCTAAAGCACAGCTTGAATCTTCGACCACGCTACATCGATCATCAGCCGACCTGGTGGCAATCGCCGGTACTACTCCCCGTCCGGCGGCACCTGCTCCAGCAGCCGCTTCCACGTCTTCTGATTCCTGCGAAAGCTCTTTTTCAAGTCTTCCAGAATGCGCTCAAAGTCAGCGTTGGTACGCAGGTTGTTCCATGCCGGATTCTTCTGGAACCAGGGATAGTTCTCATTGCCGAGATAAATCGCCCGTCGCAACCAATGCAGTGCCTCGCTGGAGTCGCCTTCAACCGCAAAGTAGGTTGCCAGCCGATAAGCCATCTCGCTGTCCGCTTCGGCAGCGGCCAGCGTGTCATCTTTGAGCAATGCGGCCGCCCGCTCGCGCTCGCCCACCTGCACATAGCACAACGCCAGCGTGGGCACCGCGATCCGCAACGACTCGTCGTCGCGCACAACATCCTCAAGAATCTCAATGGCGGCAGTAAGGTTGCCCATGCGCATCTGCTGGTATCCGGCCGAAGTGCGCAGCAGCGGGTGGCGCGGCTCCAGCGCAAGACCTTTCTCAAGTTCGTCGCCCGCCAGTTCAATTTGATTCTGGTAGTGGTACACGCGCGCGCGATGATTGTAGAGAATCGCGGCGTTGGCGGGATTCAGTTTCAGCGCGCGGCTGAACTGCAGCAGCGCCTCGTCGTACATGCCATCGCCGCGCAGTGCGAGACCCGCCACCATGTGCACGTTCCAGTCGTTGGCCGCCGAAGCCAGCATGTTCGCAATCCCATGCCGCGCCGATTCTTTCTCGCCGCGCGAGAGCAGCATATAGATGCGATAGAGATTGGCTTCTATCGAGGCAGGGTCGAGTTTCAGAGCCTCGTCGAATGCTCGTCTCGCATGCATCACGTGAATCTGCCCGCCAAATCCGTGGCGCACATATTGCAAATCCGCGATCCCCAGGCCGCTCCACCCGGCCGCAAACTCAGGATCTTTCGTCGTCACCTCTGTAAACAGCGCGTGCGCGCGGTCAAGGTCGCCGCGTGAGCCGGTGCGCACCATAAAGGAACTCAGCACCGCACGGGCCTGCAGATACTTCTCGCTCACCGGGCCGGGCAGCGACGCATCGCGCGGGCCGGGCCGTGGCGCATCAATCTGGTCGCCTGCGCTCAGTCCGTGCAGGGTGGCAAACACTTCGTTCGAGATTTCAGTCTGCACCGCGATCAAGTCAAGCGAAGCCACCTGGATGGCCCCACCCGAACGCACGCTCTGTGCGCCGACATCGAGCAACTGCCAGTTCAGGTCAAATCCGATTTCGGAGCGCACAAAGCTCCCTGCAAGCACAAACGAAACCAACAGCCGCTGACCCACCGAGAGCGGGTCCATCTGCGCAATGGGCAGCGACATCAACGTGCTCGATGGCCTGACAACAAGAGCCGGGATACGCGCCAGCCGCGCAGCGATCGCATCGGCCAACGCATATCCATAAAGCGGCGCTACCTCAGTTGCGCCCAAGTTGCTGAAGGGCAGAACCACAAGGGAATTCTGCGGCGACTTATCGCCGGCCGACTCGCGGAACCGCTCCGCGAGCATCGACAGAAACCCAGTGGCCCGCTTTTCCGCCTCGGCGCCCGTGGTCGGCAAATTCGCCGCCGCGTCGCCGGGAATAATCCCCGTCTCGATCTGCAACGCCTTCATGATTGTCTTCAGCGCCTCGCGCACCTCGGCAGCCGAGTTGTAGCGTGTAGCCGGATTCTTCTCAAGGCACGCCGCAATCACGCTCTTCAACTCCGGAGAAATCTCCGGAACAATCTCGCTCAGATCAGGCGGATCGGAAAACTGGATCGCGCGAATGGCCTGAAAGTCCTCGGCATCAGGCCGGGCAAAAGGATGCCGTCCACTGACCAGCTCAAACAGAATGACGCCCAGCGCCCACACGTCCGATTGCGCGCTGGACTGGCCGGTAACAAACTGCTCCGGCGCCATGTAGCGAATGGTTCCGCCGCGCGCCGTGTAAGTGGCCGCAACCGAGGCATCCTTGGCCAGGCCCGGCTTTGAAGGGTCGAAGCTTGTGTCTTCAGGATGAAGGCGGCGCGCCAGGCCGAAGTCAAGAATCTTTACCAGGCCGCCATCCGTCAACATCACGTTTTGCGGCTTCAGGTCGCGATGAAAGATGCCCAGCGCATGCGCAGCCTGCAGGCCGTCGGCAATCTGGATGCCCACCGAAAGCACAAGCTGCGGATTCGCCGGACCGCGCGCTATCAGCTGGTCCAGCGATTGGCCGGGCACGTACTGCATCACGATGTAGCCTTCGTCGCCCGCCTCGCCCACTTCGTAGATGGCGCAGACATTCGGATGCTCGATCGCGGACGCCAGCCGTGCTTCGCGCAACACCGTCGAGCGCATCTGCGTGGCCGATAGAAGGCCCGCGCGCAGAATCTTCATTACCACGGGGCGTTGCAGCAGCGTGTCGTTGGCAAGATACACAACGCCGCTGCCGCCTGCGCCCAGCTTGCGCACAATTTCGTAATGCTCGATGGTTCTTCGCTTCATCGCTAGCTACAGTGTAATGGCGAGACTGTAATAAGCCCGCGAGCTTTCGACGAATGTTTGAGGAATAACCCGGATAACTCTTTTCGACGTCTATCAATTCAGCATATTCATCAAGATCTTCGCGCCCTGCAACGGAACTCCATACACGATTCGCGAGTCCCTACTCCCTACTCCCGAGTCCCTACTCCCTATTCCCTGGCTTTTAATGTCCCCGCCGAACTTCGCCTTCCTGCACCGGTTCGGGCGGCAAGCTCGCCAACCGCTTCTGTCCCCGGCGCCCGAGCAAAAACATAGTGAGCCCGAAAGCCAGCAGCACCAGTCCCCACCAGAGATTCGCATTAATGCCCAGACTCTTGGCATAGAGTGCCGCGTCGCCTTTGGTGGCAAAACCGAAGAAGGTGAGGATCAAGCCCGTAAGCGTGAACATCAATCCCATGGGAATGCGCAAATCGAGAATCATGTTTCCTCTCTCTTCTCAGGCAAAGAAAATGTTCAGTCCAACGGCTACCAGCAGAATGGCAACGGCCAGCGTCTCGGGGCGCTGCCACCACTTCTCATCGGCCGGACGGTGAGGCTTGGGCGTAAGCGAGTGAACCAGGCCGACAAGTTCCGACTCAGGATGCGGCTTGGTAAACAAGCTCACCACGACCGTGACAATGAAGTTTGTGCTGAACGCATAGATGGCCCCGTAGAAATTCTGCGCCATGTCGCTCGGGTAGTTGTGAATCACCGCGATCCATCCGCCGTGAATACCGGGATGAGCTTCGATGGGCAGCGTCAACCCGTGGTGAAGCACGGCGGCAGCGGTGCCCGCGATGAGCCCTGCGAATGCCCCATGACCCGTCGCCCGCTTCCAGAACATGCCCAGCAGGAACGTAGCGAACAGCGGCGCATTCACAAACGAGAAGACAAGCTGCAGCGTGTCCATGATGTTGTTGAAATTGATTGCCGCAAAGGCCGTCGCGATCGAAAGCAGAATGCCGCCCACCGTAGCCCATCGCCCCACCGCCATGTAATGCCGGTCGCTGGCGCCCTTGTGTATGTAGGACTGATAAAGATCGTAAGTAAACACCGTGTTGAATGCTGTCACATTGCCGGCCATGCCGCTCATAAAGCTGGCCATCAACGCCGTAAGCCCCAGCCCGAGGATGCCCGTGGGAAAGTAGTGCAGCAGAAGATTGGGCGTCGCTAAATCGTAGTCCAGCAAAGGTTGACCGCTGGCGTCGAGCATGGGCTTTCCGGTTACCGGATTCATCTTCGCGGGAACCAGTCCACGGCCCTCTTCCACTTGTTTTGAAACCACGGTCGTCTCGTGATAAATGACGCCGTTTTCTGTGCGGACCACGGTTGTGGTGTGCGGTGTCGGCAGCCCTATAGCCAGCAGTCCAGGCAAAATCACCAGGAACGGAAAGAACATTTTTGGAATCGCAGCGATCAGCGGAACGCGGCGCGCCGACTCAGTGTTTTTCGATGCCATCGCGGTCTGGATCACCAGAAAGTCGGTGCACCAGTAACCCGAGCCCAGCACAAATCCCAGCCCCATGCCGATGCCGATGATGTCGATGCCCATGGGATTGGTGCTGGCATGCATCACTCCCTTCCATTCATGCATGTAGGCCACCGGCAATGAGGCTTTCAGCCCGCTCCAGCCGCCGATATTTTTCAGGCCCAGCAACACCAGCGGCAAAAAACCCGCGATGATAAGGAAGAACTGCAGCACCTCGTTGTAAATGGCGCTGGTAAGCCCGCCCAGAAAAATATAGAGCAGAACGATCACCGCCGAAAGCACAATCGAGAAAGTGAAAATCCCTTGCGGCGCCCAGCCAAGCGCCAGGAATAATCCATCGAAAACATGCAGCGCCTGGATAAGCCGGGCCATGGCGTACATTGAAATGCCCGAGCTGAATACGGTCATCACTGCAAAGGAGCAGGCATTCAGCGCGCGGGTCTTTTCGTCGAACCGGAGTCGCAAAAACTCCGGCACCGAGCGCGCCTTCGAACCGTAATAAAACGGCATCATGAAGATGCCTACAAAAACCATCGCCGGAATCGCGCCGATGCCGTAAAACTGTGCGGTCTCCAGGCCATATTTGGCGCCGGATGCGCCCATGCCGATCACTTCCTGCGCTCCAAGGTTGGCGCTGATGAAGGCCAGCCCGCAGATCCACGTGGGCAGAGCGCGACCGGCCTGGAAGAAATCCTTGCTCGTCTTCATGTAGCGCTTGAGGGCAAATCCGATGCCCAGCACAAAGACGAAATACAACAGCATGATCAGCCAGTCGACGGACGTAAGTTTCAAGACTGCTCCTTGAATTGCGGTCTAATCAGTAGCCCTAAAAAACCACGGAAACAACTTTACGCAGCAGGACGGAGAAGCGTCCAGAGCAAATTGAAAATGTTTTCAAGGCCACCCGCTTCCCCGCTCCGCGGTCCTTCGGCAGTTTACACTGGAGTGGCATGATTCCTACCCTTTCATGGACCCCTGAGGGCGTCCGCTTTATCGATCAAACCAAGCTTCCTCTCGAGGAAAGCTACGTCCTCGCCACCACCTACGAACAGGTCGCTGACGTCATCGTCACCATGGTCGTCCGCGGTGCGCCCGCCATCGGCGTTTCAGCCGCCTACGGCATAGCCCTCGGTGCCTTGCGCACAAAAGCGATCACCACCCAGGAATTCGCGCCGGAGTTTGAAAGAATCTGCGCCCGCCTGGCCGGAACCCGTCCCACAGCCGTCAATCTTTTCTGGGCCATCGACCGCATGAAGCGCCTGTTTGCCGGCCTGCTTGCGGCAGCAACACCCCTCGCCGAAGTTAAGGCAAGACTCCTGGCCGAAGCCCACGCCATGTACGAAGAAGACATCGCCGCCTGCAAGACCATGGGCGCATTCGGCGGCGCTCTGCTGCCGGATGAGGGCGGCGTGCTCACCCACTGCAACGCCGGCGCGCTGGCCACTTGCGGCTACGGCACCGCGCTGGGCGTCATCCGCTCCGCGGTCGAACAAGGCAAGCGCATTCACGTATTCGCCGACGAGACGCGGCCTTTTCTGCAGGGCGCGCGCCTCACCGCGTGGGAACTGATGGCCGACGGCATCCCCACCACCGTCATCTGCGACAACATGGCCGCCAGCCTTATGCATGCCGGCCGCATCCAGGCCGTCGTCGTAGGCGCAGACCGCATCGCCGCCAACGGCGACTTTGCCAACAAGATCGGCACCTACAACGTCGCAATCCTGGCCAAAGAACACGGTATCCCGTTCTACTGTGCCGCCCCGTGGTCCACCATCGACACGGCCACACCCACCGGCGACGCCATTCCCATCGAAGAGCGCAGCCCGGTTGAAGTCACGCATCACGGCGGCAAGCAACTCACTCCGCATGGCGTCGGCATCTGCAACCCTGCATTCGATGTGACTCCGGCGAAATACGTCACCGCCATCATCACTGAGCGCGGCGTATTGCGCGCGCCATATGTCGAATCTCTCAAAGAGATGGAGATGGTCGCAGGCTAGCCAAACCCTCTACATTTGTAGGGACTGTGCTTCCCCTCCCCGCCATCTTTCGCCTGCGGCAAAAGTCCCTTGCGCGCGGCGTCGTCCTCTCCCTGGGCGCATTCATCGCCAGCTTGCTTCTTGCCGGCTTTCCTTATATCGAGAACCTGCACGGCTCGCATTGGCAAATTGCCGCCATGCTGGCCGCTGCCTGGGGAATGGCAGAAACGGCACGCTGCCTGCAACGCAAATGGAGCCTCTACCACGGCGCCGTGCTTCTGCTGCTTTACACCGACCTCATGATCCTCGCGATGATCGTGTTCATGGTCGCCTATCCCGTCGAGTGAGGCTTCGTCCGAGTCGCGCTCTGTCACATTTTTTAACGAGGCTGTATAAGATGGGCAAACGCACAGCAAAGCAACGCTCCTGGCCGGATTTTTTCGTTCCCGCAGACAAGGCCGGTCGAGTACCATGTGCGCAATGAGTTTCAGGAGGAAGACATGCTGAAGGGGTTTCGTGATTTTATTCTGCGGGGCAATGTCCTCGATATGGCGGTCGGCATCATCATTGGCGGCGCATTTGGCACGGTAGTCACATCTCTTGTCAAGGATGTGTTTACCCCTTTCATCGGCAACCTCGTCGGCAAGCCCGACTTCAGCGCCATTGCCGTCGACCACGTCATGATCGGCAATTTCCTGAATGCAGTCATTGCCTTCCTGATGGTCGCCGCCGCCGTCTACTTCTTCATCGTGGCTCCGGCCAATGCCCTCATGGCTCGCTTCAAGAAGCCGATACCCGAGACTCCACCCGCGACCAAACCGTGCCCGGAGTGCCTCAGCGACATTCCCCTCGCCGCAAAGCGCTGCGCCCATTGCGCCCAGCCAGTGGCATAATCCAGTTCATCCCAATCGTTTCAAATGCGCCTTCTCGCGATTCCGCTAATCCAGTTCTCTAAGCGGCCGCGAGAAGGCGTAGATTCCCACAAAAATCAACGCCGCCAACCCGGCCATCATCGCCAATGCATGGCCGGTCGGGATGTGGCGCGAAAGCACCGCTGCCAGCAGCGCTCCTACCGGCGGCAGCCCCAGAAAACTGGTGGCGTAGATACTCATGATCCTTCCTCGCATTTCATCCGACGAAAGATGCTGAATGGATACGTTGAAGGAGGAAATCATTAGAATCGCGCTGTACCCCTCAAAGAGTGCCAGAAATTCCGACAGCGCGAAGCTGTGCGAGTAGCAGAATCCGATGATGGCGGCGAAGAAAACCACCCCGCCAACGGTGACCACAGCGCCCCGATGACGTAGTACCCCCATGGCTGCTACGGTCACGGCACCAAGCACGGCCCCCGTTCCTGAACTGGCCAACAGCCAGCCAAGACCGCTGGCGCCCGCCTGCAGTTGAACCTTCGCGAAGTACGGGATAAAGGTGATGAACGGGATGCCCAGAAAGCTGACGACCACCGTCATCCAGACCAGCACCAGCATCTGCGGCTCACTCCTCAGATAGGTGAATCCGCCCTGCAGGCTGGCCCACATGCTCTCGTGCCGCGCCGGCCTCTCTTCTGGATAGCGAATGCGCGTGAGCGCCCACAGCACCGCAAGAAAACTCACGCCGTTCAGGAAGAAATTGCCCGCCACCCCCAGCAGCGCCATCGCGTATCCGCCCAGCGTCGGTCCCAGGATGCGCGACATGTTGAACTGCGCGGAGTTCAGCGCAATGGCGTTGGTCAGGTCTTCGCGCTTCACCAGCCGCGGAACCAGCGCCTGGTAGCTCGGCGCATTCATTGCCATCGCCATCCCGTTGAGGAAAGCGATCGCCGCCAGTTCCCACACCGTGATGACTTTGAACCACGCCAGCGCGGCCAGTGCGAATGCCAGCACCATCATCACCGACTGCGTTACGATCAGCAACCTTCTCTTGTCCACCCGGTCGGCAACCACTCCCCCGAAAAGCGTGAAAAAGAGAAACGGAATCGAACCGGCAAAACCCACCACTCCCAGCCAGAATGCGGAATTGGTGAGCAGAAGCACCAGCCAGCCCTGGGCTACGTTCTGCATCCAGGTGCCGATGTTGGAGAGAAAGTTGCCACTCCAAAAAAGCCTGAAGTTGGGGTTGCGCAACGCGCGCACGATCTCTGGCAGGCGGCTGGCCTCCTGCTCCAGCGCCTTGGCCATCGCCGCAACATCGTCCGCGGCAGCCTTCGCAAATTCATCGTCCAGCTGCGGTTCCGTGCTCAGAGCGGGTTCCCTCTCAAGGTCTTAGTGTAAGCTGTGGCTAAATTACTTCGCGCCTGCTGGTTCGTCGCGCTCGAAGTTCTTGAGCCAGATCAAACACACCCTTCCAAAGGCCCAAATCATGCTCACTCGCAGGTTCCCGGTTTTTCTCTTCCTCGTTGTCTTGCTTGCTCCCGGTTCTCAGCAGCTTCAGTCTTCCGCTCAAACCCCTCCCTCGGCGGCATTCGGCTACGCAGACTTCAGCAAGCAGGCCGCAATCGAGAGCAAATTCCTTGACGTGCCCAGCGCCAAACTGGCTGGTGAAGAGCTGAAAATACTGACCGCCGAGCCCCACATGGCCGCCACGCCTGAAGACCACAAGACCGCCGAATATGTGGCTCAAAAATTCCGCGCCGCCGGACTTGACACTGAAATCGTCCCCTATCGCGTGCTGCTCAACTGGCCCAAGGTTGTGCGCGTCGAGGCCTACGATACCGCCGGCAAGCTGCTCATGAGCGGACCCACCCGCGAGCACGTCCAAGGCGACCCCTACCAGGATGATCCCCGCGTGGTGATGCCCTTCAACGGTTCTTCCGGTTCCGGCGACGTAACCGCAGAAGTTGTCTACGCCAACTACGGACGCCTTGAAGACTTCAATCAGCTCGCCGCCAAACACATTGACCTTCATGGCAAAATCGTCATCGCTCGCTACGGCGCCAACTTCCGCGGCGTGAAAGTGTACCTCGCAGAGCAGCGCGGCGCTGTCGGTGTGCTGCTCTACTCCGACCCCCAGGACGACGGCTACTTCAAGGGGGACGCCTATCCCAACGGCCCATGGCGCCCCGCGACCGGTGTCCAGCGCGGCTCAGTGCAGTACCTGTTCAAGTATCCCGGCGACCCTGAAACCCCCGGCGTTGCCTCCACGCCCGACCTGCCGGACTCAGCCCGCATCAACCCTGAAGGCAACCAGCCCCACATCATCTCTATCCCCATCAGCTACCACGACGCTTCGCCGATTCTGGAGGCGCTGAATGGCCCCGACGTGCCGCAAGGCTGGCAGGGCGCGCTCCCCTTCCGCTACCACCTGGGAGCCGCCGGAGCCGTGCGCGTCCACCTTGTCTCGCAGCAGGACTACCAGCGCCGCACCATTTGGGACGTGATCGGCAAGGTCAAAGGCTCGGAGTTCCCCGATGAATGGGTTGTGAGCGGCAATCACCGCGACGCCTGGGTCTACGGCGCCGTGGACCCCAACAGCGGGACCGCCGCGATGCTCGAGGCTGTCGACGGCATCGGCGCTCTGCTTCGCCAGGGCTGGCGCCCCAAGCGCACCCTCATCTATTGCAGTTGGGACGCTGAAGAGGAGGGCTTGATCGGCTCCACCGAGTGGGTCGAGCAGCAGGCACAGACCCTCGATCATGCCGTTGCTTATTTCAACACCGACGTGGGAGTTTCCGGCCCCAACTTCACCGCTGCGGCTGTTCCCTCGCTCAAGCAGTTTGTACGCGACGTGACGCAGGCAGTTCCAAGCCCCTTGGGCGGCAATGTCTATCAGGAGTGGCGGCTCAATAAGGCTGCTGCAAACGAGCACCGCGCCTCCAACGCACCGCCTCAGCCCGGCGAGGAAGTCCGCGTAAGCGACCTCGGCTCCGGCTCGGACTTCACGCCGTTCTTGCAGCACGCGGGCGTCCCCTCCACTGACGTCGGCTCCGACGGGCCATACGGCGTCTATCACTCAACCTTCGATGACTTCGCCTGGTTCACCATGAACGCCGACCCGCATTTTGCCTATCTCCAGGAAATGGCCCGCGTCTTTGGCCTGGAAGCGCTGCGCATGGCGGATGCAGACGTCCTGCCCTACGACTACCAGGCCTACGCGCGCGAGATCGCATCCTATCTCGACGCCGCTAAGATGAAGGCAAACGACGACCAACTCAGTTCCCTGGACTTCGCACCAGCCGAGGCCGCTGCCGCCCGATTCGCTGCCGCCGCTGCCAAGGCGCACGCTGTTCAGATCGCTCCAGCCGGCAACCTTGCCCAGTTGAACCAGACTCTGCGCCACGTTGAAACCGCGTTGCTTTCCCCCGCAGGACTGCCCAACCGACCCTGGTACCGGCACACCATTTACGCTCCCGGCGAATACACCGGCTACGCCGCCGTGGTCATTCCCGGCGTCAATGAGGCCATCGATGCCAAAGACGCCCCGCGAGCTGCGGAGCAGTTGACCGTGCTGACCGAGGCCCTCGACCGCGCCGCGCAAACCCTTGACTCTGCGCAGTAAAACCGTCAACCACCCGTCTCGCAAACACCCTTCGGCTCGGCCGACAGAAATGTGATTTGCGTCACACCTCATTCGCCGGGTGGTTGACCCCGCTCTATTCCGCTCGTATCGTTAGAAGCTGACTATGAAGATTTCCCCAAATTCGTGGCGTATCGGTATTGCCGTCGTAATTATCGTGGGCACCATCGGCTGGCTCGCTATCACCGGCGCTCAGGCCAGCAAAAGCTACTACGTCACCATTGCCGAACTTGGAGGCATGGGGAGTAAAGCCTACACCAGCAACCTTCGCGTCGAGGGCTTCGTAAAGCCGGGCTCCATTGAGCAGGACGGCCCCAACGTCACCTTCCTTATGAACGAATTTGAAAGCCACAGTCCCAAGGCTCCCAAGGGTCGAGTGCTCAAGGTGGTATACAAAGGCTCCGAGCCGCCGCCAGACACCTTCAAGGACGATGCGCAGGCCCTTGCCATCGGCACCTATGGCCGTGACGGCGTCTTCCACGCCACGGTTCTGCAGGCCAAGTGCGCCAGCAAGTACGCGCCCGCCGGCCCCAATCAGCCCGCCAACAAGCCGGCCGCGCCAGCCAAATCGACCGCCTCGGGTTCAGCTCCTGCTCCGCGCCCCGGCAGCGCGACCACAGCCGCCCCCGCAACCTACTGAATCGCATGACCGTGCCCGCCTCTGAGGCCGACCGCTCCACCCTCTGCGCCCGCCTCGACAAGGTTTCAAAGCTATTTGGCTCATTTGCGGCTCTTCGCCAGGTCTCAGTCGATCTGGAGCCCGGCCGCTGCTACGTCCTCATCGGAGAAAACGGCGCAGGCAAATCCACATTACTCAGGATCCTCGCCGGACTCATGCGTCCAAGTCACGGCACGGTTACGGTTTTTGGCGGCCAGGACCCCCACGAAGCCCGTGCGCGCATTGGCTACATGAGCCACGCGCCCATGCTGTACGACGAGCTCACCGCACAGGAAAACCTGAGCTACTTTCGCAGCCTCTACCCCGGTCGCAACTGCCTCACCCCCGCCGAAGCACTACGCCAGGTCGGCCTGGACCCCGCGCTCGACCGCACCCTGGGTCAGTACTCGCAGGGCATGCGCCAGCGCACTTCGCTGGCTCGCGTGCTGCTTCCCGTGCCGGAACTGCTGTTACTCGACGAGCCCTTTTCCAACATGGATGTCGAGTCGGTTCGCCAGATGGTCGAACTGCTGGCGGGCTTCCGCCAGGGCAACCGGACCATCGTCATCACCACCCACCAGCGCGAATCCGCCGCCCCCATCGCCGATTGGGTGCTCCGTCTGCAAGCAGGCCGCGTCGCCGATTTCTCCCCTGGGAGTCCGACCCTATGAAAACCAACGGCGCGCGCTTCCTTGAATCCCTCGGCATCCCCTTCGAACTTCGCGAATACGAGGTCGATCCGAGCGACCTCTCCGCCCTCACCGTCGCCAAAAAAATCGGCATGCCCCCCGAGCAGGTCTTCAAAACCCTCCTCGTCACCGCAGGGCCGAACGTCTACCGCTTCGCCGTCATCCCCGGCGACGCCGAGCTGGATTTCAAGAAACTCGCCCGCGCCTCCGGCCTGCGCAAGCTTGAGATGGCTCCCCTCAAAGACGTGCAGCCTCTCACCGGCTACATCCGCGGCGGAGTCACCCTATTCGGCGCAAGAAAGCCCTACCCTGTCTACATCGACGAGACCGTTATCCTCTTCAACAAGATCAGCGTCTCCGCCGGCGCGCGGGGAATCCAGCTCATCCTCTCGCCCGCCGACTATCTCCGCGCCGCCCAGGCCCTCGATGTCGAAGTCCAGACCGCCGACTTGACCAAAGACGTACTGAAATCCACCGGACCGGAGGGCCAAGCCTGATGCCCCGCGCCTTCTGGACTCATCTCGTCAAGGACCTGCGCATCGAGTTGCGCACTCTGGACGCCTTTGTCTCCATGCTTTTCTTCTCCCTGCTGGTCGTGGTGCTCTTCTCCATCGCCTTTGACCCGCACGGCGCGTTCTCCCGCGAGATTGCGGGCGGCGTCCTCTCCGTCGCCACCATGTTCGCCTCGGTCAGCGCCCTCAATCAGGCCTGGGCGCGCGAAATCCGTCACCAGGTGATGGACGCGCAGCGCATGGCGCCTGCTCCCGGCGCGGAACTTTATTTCGCCAAAGTAGTCGCGAACTTCCTCTTCGTCACCGTCGTACAGGTCATACTGGCGCCGCTCTTTCTCATCTTCTATAACCTCCACATCGAGGGACAGGCCTGGCTCCTAACCATCGTCCTGCCCCTGGGCACGTGGGCTCTCGTTGCCAACGGAGTCTTCTTCGCCGCGCTCGCCATCCGCAGCCGAAACCGCGAACTGCTGCTCTCGCTCATTCTTTTTCCCATCTTTATTCCGGCGCTCCTGGCCATGGTCAGGGCAACCACATCCATCCTCACCGGCGACAGCGACCCCGGCATCTGGATTCGGATGCTGGCCGGCTACGACATCATCTTTACCACCGCCAGCCTGCTGCTGTTCGATGTAATCTTCCACTCGGAGTAGTGCTCCTCCCACGGATGGAGGCTCGCTTTCTGCCGAAGTCGTACACTTGAAAGGTTCAATAGGATTCCTTGATGAAAAGACTCGCCATTGGCCTTTACGTCGCCCTGACCGTCGCCCTCATGATCTGGGGCTTCTACCAGGCGATCTACGTCGCGCCCACTGACGCCATGCAGGGCGACATCTTTCGCATCATCTTCTACCACGTACCCTCAGCATCGGTCGCATTTCTGTTCTTCGCGGTCAGCCTCCTCGGCTCCATCGGCTATCTCTCCTTCCGCCGCAACTCCCCTGAGCGCGCGCAGGTCGCCGACGCCTGGGCGCTTGCAGGAGCCGAAGTCGGCGTAGTCTTTTGCACCGTCGTCCTTACCACCGGCCCGCTCTGGGGCCGCCGTGCCTGGGGCATCTGGTGGACGTGGGATGCGCGCCTCACCACCACATTGGTCTTGTGGCTCATCTATGTCAGCTACCTGCTGCTGCGCCGCTTCGCCGCGGGGCCGCAGATGCAGACGCTTGCTGCCGTGCTCGGCATCTTCGGCGCTCTCGACGTGCCCATCGTTTACATGTCGAATCGCTGGTGGCGTACCCAGCATCCCGCGCCCGTCTTCGGTGGCGCGCCAGGTTCCGGCATGGCCTGGCCGATGGTTCAAGTGCTGCTCTGGAACATGCTGGCATGGTTCGCATGGGGCGTGATGATTCTGCTCCTGCGCTACAACGTCGAACGCAAACACCAGAGGAACCTGGCCGAAGAAGCCCGGGAAGCCCTCGAGGCAAACATCTGAGAACCGGCAACATCGGCTCCAGGATCAGGAGAAAAGGAAACAATGGATCAAGCCGCAATTCTCGATCACGAATTTCTTGTTGCAGCCTATATCGTCACTTGGGTCATCCAATTGAGCTATCTGGCATGGCTCGGTTTCAGGTGGCGCGCAGAGAAGCGCAATGAAGAGCGCAAGGGGCATCCATCACGCTGAATTGCATCAGAAGCCAGCGCAATCCCCCGGAATCAAAGACGAATAATCCAGGAAATGCCGTAAACTGATTGTTCGAGAGGCTAGAAATGTTAGTCGTCATGAAAGCGCAAGCCACGCCGGAAGAGATTCAGGCGGTTTGCGACCATATTGAAATGCTGGGGTTCCGCGCCCATCCGCTGCCCGGAGCCCAACGAACAGCCATTGGAATCACCGGCAACCAGGGTGAAGTTGACCGCGGCAACATAGAGGCGCTCTCCGGGGTCGCCGAAGTCATCCGGGTTTCCAAGCCCTACAAGCTTGCCAGCCGCGATGTCAAAGAAGAAGACACCGTCATCCGTTTTCCCGGCACTGACGCCACCATTGGTGGCCGGGCCCTGGCCATCGTCGCCGGGCCTTGCTCCATTGAAAGCCGCGAGCAGGCATTCGCCATCGCCGAGCAGGTATCAGCCATCGGCGCGCAGTTCTTTCGCGGCGGAGCCTACAAGCCCCGCACCTCGCCCTACGCCTTTCAGGGTCTCGGCCTCGATGCGCTCAAAATCATGTCCGAGATTCGCGATCGCTTCGGCCTGCGCATCATCACCGAAGCCATTGACAACGAAAGCCTCGAGCTGGTTGCCGAATGGGCCGACGTGATTCAGATCGGCGCCCGCAATATGCAGAATTTCTCCCTGCTCAAGCATGCCGGCCGCCTGCGCAAGCCCGTCCTGCTCAAGCGCGGCATGAGCGCGACTCTCGACGAATTCCTGATGGCCGCCGAGTACATTATGAGCGAGGGAAACTACGAGGTCATCCTCTGCGAGCGCGGAGTGCGCACGTTCTCTGACCACACGCGCAACACCCTCGACCTCAGCATCGTTCCCGCCGTGCAGCGGCTCAGCCACCTGCCCATTCTCGTTGACCCCAGTCACGGAACCGGCAAGCGCGACAGCATATTGCCCATGTCGCGCGCGGCCATCGCCACCGGGGCTGACGGCATTCTGGTCGAAGTGCATCACCAGCCCGAAAAGGCGCTCTCCGACGGCCCCCAGTCCATCTATCCCAACCAGTTTGCCGTCATGATGGACCAGCTTCAGGAGATTGCGCCGATCGTGCATCGCACCCTGCCGCGCGGCATTCACATCGAAACCGCCGTGGCCAATGCCCATGTCGGCAACTCCCGCTAAGCGCGGTTCCAAAAGTTGTGTGCCCCAGGTCCGGGGTCCCCAGCGTCAGGTCTTCGGCGCTGGGGTGGAGATCTCGCTTTTGAGGCCTGAGATATCGCCAGTCTTTATCCTCTGCGTACTTTTCCTCGTAGGCTGCCGTCCCCACGATTTCCCGCAGTACCCGCCCAACTACCGCGAATACGTCTATGTGACCAACGGCGATAGCGGCACTGTTTCAATCTATGACGTGGTCAACGTACGTCTCGACCGTGAACTGGCGGTTGGCCGGGATCCCGTGGCCGTTGTCCCCAGCCCCACGCGCAACGAAATCTACGTGGTCAACAAAGGGGAGCCCACAGGCCAGGGTTCCATCTCGATCATCAACGCCGAAAACAATTCCGTTGTCGCCGCAATTCCTGTTCGCAGGCAACCGGTTGCGCTGGCCCTCGACCCCGACGGCGCCTTGGCCTACGTAGCCAACTCCGGATCAAACAGCGTCTCAATCCTCGACCTCAAGGCGCGACGTGAAATCGCCGTCATCGGCACCGGAGAAGAACCGGCCTCGCTGCGCGTCGCACCCGACGGCAACACCCTCGTCGTCGCCAACCGGCAGGGAAACTCCGTGAGCATCATCGACCCCCGCTCCCGCTCCGTGCGCGCAGTCTTCGACGGCTGCACCGGCGCGGACGATGTGGTCATCCTGCCCGATTCATCCAAGGCATTTGCCGCTTGCTCCGGCGGTCATCAGATCATGGCCATTGCGCTCGCTCGGTTTGAAGCGCATCCGGCCGCATCCGAACGTCCTGCGTTCGATCGCCTCGAGGCGCTTCTCGACGTCGGCCACGAACCCGTGCAACTCGCTCTCAAGCCGGACGGCGGTGAAGTTTTCGTTCTCAACTCGTTAAGTGATTCCGTCTCTGAAGTCATCACCGGCACCGACGATGTGCTCGGCGCCTACATGATGGGCGACGATCCCATGTGCGGCCTGGTCTCTGCCGATAACTCCTTGCTCTACGTCGGTAACCTCCACTCGCAGGAGGTGACGGTCTACTCCATCGACGACGGCAAGCGCATCGGTTCCATCCATGTGGGCGACGGCCCATCAGCCCTTGCGTTCTCCGCCGCCGGCCATCTCCTGTTTGTCGTCGATGCCCGCTCCGGCGACGTAGCCGTGGTGCGCACTGCTTCCCGCTCGCTGTTCACGCTCCTCCCCACCGGCCGCGGTCCCAACGCCATCGCCGACAAGGCCTTTCAACTGAAATAGCCGAGTCTACTGCTTACTCCCTGTCTTCCCGTTTCCATACCGCGCCACGCTGAACTGCGCCCCGGCAAACAGGATCAACCCTGAAATATAGGCCCAGAACAGCAGCCCCACCGAGACGTAGAACGGCCCGTAGATCGCCTTCAGGTCAAGATGCGGCAGTACCATCACATACACATTCTTGGCCAACAGCCACAACACTCCCGTCACAACCGAAGTGCGCAGAACATGCCGCCACGGAATTTTGCGATTGGGCAGCAGCCAGTAAATCGAAAAGAAAAACAGTATCGAGGCCACGCCGGTTGAAGCAGCCAGCCACAGGTAGCTGACGCCCTCAAAGAAGATGTTATCGGTGTGATGAAAGAAGATGAAGCCGAGCAGTTGGCGTTGCCATGTGCTCAGCAGAATACTTCCTATCGCCAATCCCACCATCAGCAGCGCCAGGCCAAATGCCACCAGCTGGTTCAGCAGGTAGTTGCGGCTCTTCGCCACACCCCAGGCCTGGTTCAACGCCACCTCCAGGGGGAGAAAGACTCCCGTGCAGGAAACCAGAATCATCACCAGCGAAAGCGCCTGTACGCCCTGCCTGGCTGCGGCAGCGGCAAGGCTCGCCGCCACCCAGTCCTGGTTCGAGGGCAGAAAGTAATGCACCATCTCGCCCACCACATGCACCATCATTTCGGAGTGAAACACCGACCGGGACAACGTGTAGAGCAGCACAATGAATGGGATGAACGAGGTAATCGCCAGCGCCGCCACGCTGAAAGCATAGGTGTGCACTTCGCTGTCAAGCAGGTACTGGATAAGCGCGGTGCCGCTTCTGCGCCAGCGATACCACTTGGACCGTGTGGGCGGCTCGACCGCATCAATCACCGCAACGGTCTGGATGGGTGTTTCGTCGAGAGTACCGGAATTTGAGACGTCCACCAACTGAAACTCCCTGTAGGAAGGCTTGAAAATATAGCTTGCTTCAGGCGCAGGATGCTCCCGATTCGGCTGGCCTTTCCTTAAGGATAGACGTTTGAGACCATTCCCCGCTGTGACAGCCCCAGTACCGGACGGCACGGGCGTAACCGCTTTCTGGCCGGAGCCGGATAATTTTCCCCTTGCATCCATTTTCATTTCCTGCCATAACAGGAGCACGGCGCGCCGGAGGCGGGTCGGGCACGATTCACGGAAGGCCATTTGCTTTGGATGTTTTGTTTTTTGGTAAGCACAAGCCCAACTTAGGTAGGTCATCGAGCTGCCACAGCGCAAGGTTTCTGAGCGCGTTGGTGGCTCGCGGCGTCTCTGGGGCCAATTGAGTTTTCCGCCGATGCAACGGGCGGCGAAGAACAGGTCGGCGCAAAGGGTCTGGGCGTTGCGCCCATCACACAACAAGGAGATTGTGCATGAAAGAGCAGGGCGTAGTGAAGTGGTTCAACGGGGCCAAGGGATATGGGTTCATTCAGCGGTCAAGCGGGGAGGATGTCTTTGTGCATTTCTCCGCCATTCAGGAGGAAGGCTACAAGACCCTGAACGAGGGCGAGGCCGTTGAATTCGAGTGCCAGCAGGGTCCCAAAGGCCTGAACGCTGCGAACGTCATGCGCGTTGCATAACTCCGGCTCTTTGCAGCTTTTCATGCGCAAGGTTGCACTTGATCACGTTTCGAGGAGCTGAAATCCTCATGGGGCGTAATCATTTTTCCAGCTTTCCCAGCGCCCACCGGGCGGCCGCGCGCAACCCTTCGTCCGCGGCTCCGGTCCATGCGCGCAGCCAGGGCGCAAATCGTGCAACCTCGCTGTTGCCCATAGCCACAGCCACATTCCTTTGCATCCCCGCAAATCCCGCCCGCCTCACAGGCGAACCATTAAAGCTGCGCTCGAACTCCGCCTCATCCATCCGCGCCAGCCATTCGAGGTCGGGATTCACCAGCTCAGGCCGCGCCTCCAGATTCTGATCTGCAGTCAACGGAGCCTTGCGATTCCACGGGCACACATCCTGGCAGATATCGCAGCCAAACACCTGCCGCCCTGTGCCCTCCATCAGTTCTGGCGCAATCGATCCTTTGTGCTCAATGGTCAGGTAGGAGATGCACTTTGTCGCATCCATCTGGTAAGGCTCGATCAGCGCTCCCGTCGGACAAGCATCCAGGCATCGCCGGCAGCTTCCGCAACGATCCGGAACCTTCAGTGTCTTGCTTTCTGGACTGACTTCGAGTGACGTCAGTAGCACCGCCAAAAATCCATACGACCCCAGTGTGGGATGTATCAGGCACGTGTTCTTCCCTGTCCAGCCGAGCCCCGCCGCTGTGGCCAGCGCACGCTCCACCACCGGTCCTGTGTCCACGTAAATGCGCGACTCAAAATCACCAACCTGTTCATGCAGCCTTGCCTCCAGCCGTCGCAGACGTTTCAGCAGCACCTTGTGATAATCACTTGGCCGGCGCTTTCCCGCTTCATCCGCCCTGCTGCTCCACGCGTAGCGTGCAATCCACCCGGTCCCCGCCTCAGCCTGTTCCGTCGAGCGCGGCTGCGCGCAGTTGTAGTTGGTGAAACACACAATAGCCGACCTCGCCCACGGAAACGGCGTAGCCACCTGCGCTCTCACCAGGCGCCCGTCGTTGCCGCACCGCGCCAGGTACTCCATCGTTCCCGCACGCCCCGCATGGACCCACTGCTCAAAGCGGGTCGCATCGCGTGCCTCCTCGGCATGCGGAAGCGCCACCAGGCCAGCCTCTGAAAAGCCTGCCTCCAGCGCCATGGCTCGCGCCTGTTCGCGGCCCACGCCGGGCGAGGTCGCGCCAGCCCGCGAACCTGATTCGTCAACATGCATGGAACTTGTGTACATGCTTTCTGCGTAGATAGCTACAACGTGTTCGATTGTGGACGCCAGGATCGAATCCGGACACCGGGAATCGCGGATAAGTTTGGAGATTGGCTCGCATCCTCAGTGATTTCAGCATATTCCGCCCTGCGCGAGTTTGGCGGCTCAGGTGCAACTCACACGGGCGGCGAGTTCTTCCCTGAACGTCTCCCATCCGGTTCAGGCCGGAGGCAACAGGCATCCCAAGGAGGGTCTTTATGAACAGCACTCTTATGCATACGGCAGAAGCACTTGTTTTGGCGCCCGGCGATGTACACGAATTGGTTCGGGGTCAGGAACAATCCCTCGTCGATCGGTTGATGCCCATTGTCCGCCGGCAAAGCGTCACGCTCGATCTGCGGCTCGTAGAGCGCATCGACGCCGCGGGAATTGCGTCCCTGATCTCCCTCTACGGTGCCGCCCTGAACGCGGGAAACGAGTTCGCGGTTGTCAACGCTTCCCACCGGGTCGCCGAAATCCTTGCGCTGGTCGGGTTGGACCGCATCCTGATATCTCACAATGCGGTTCCTGCCTCGCAATCCGGCGCATGCCTCGAGCAGTCGGCGGCATGAATTCCCTGCGCCTGTCTCGCTTCTCCTGATTTGGCGGCGGCCTCAAGCCGCAATCCGAAGAAACTCCCCCGTATGACTACGACAAGACTCTAATGGCAAATCTATGGTCTGTGACGAGGGGCACAGGCAAGTGTATACTTGCGGCGCTATTTGTACTTGCGAATCGTGAATCGCTGCACGGCGCAGTCGAAGTGTTTGGATGACTGCGCGTACACTTGGTCTGTTGCCCGTTCTTCCCGCTGCAAGACTAAGTCAACGCACCGCCACCCATTCTTGGGCGCCGTTGCCGCGGAATGCGGGGTCCCCTGCGACTCGGGCCCCCAACAGGCAATCTCTGCTTGTTGGGGTCAGGCGACAAACCTACGCCGCTGGGGTGAAAATCTTACATACGGAGGCTTTATTCCATGACGCAGGGCGTAGTGGATCAGCAGGTTGCCGACAAAGCACCCTCGACCTCAACAACTCCAACCAAGTATGTATATTTCTTCGGTGGCGGCTCTGCCGATGGCAATGGCCGCATGAAGGACGTGCTGGGCGGCAAGGGCGCCGGCCTGGCAGAGATGACCAATGCCGGTCTGCCCGTACCCCCGGGATTCACTATCCAGACCGAGGCCTGTCGCGAGTACATGCGCGGCAAGCTGAGCCCCGAGATCGATGCCGAAATGCACTCCGCCCTCGAGCGGCTGGAGCGGCTGCAAGGGCAGAAGCTGGGCGCAGGTGAAAATCCCCTGCTGGTCTCAGTCCGCTCCGGCGCAAAGTTTTCCATGCCCGGCATGATGGATACCATCCTCAACCTGGGCCTGAATGATCAAGCCGTTGAGGCTCTGGCGCAGCGCAGCAACAATCCCCGTTTCGCATTCGATTCCTATCGCCGCCTCATCCAGATGTTCGGCGACGTGGTTCTCGACATCCCCAAGAAGAAATTCGAGCACATCTTCGACGGCGTCAAGGAGCATGAAGGCGTCAAGTACGACTACGAGCTCGGCCCCGATGCGCTCAAGAAGATCATCGCCGAGTATAAGAAGCTGGTGAAGAAAGAGACCGGCAAGGAGTTCCCGCAGAGTCCGCTCGATCAGCTCGTGCAGGCGCGGGACGCTGTATTTAGAAGCTGGCAGAACGAGCGCGCCAAGACTTATCGCCGCATCAACCACATCGACGACTGGCTGGGCACGGCGGTCAACGTGCAGGCCATGGTCTTCGGCAACCTGGGAGACAGCTCCGGCACCGGCGTCGGCTTCACCCGTAATCCTGCCACCGGCGAGCGCATGTTCTTCGGCGAATACCTGATGAACGCACAGGGCGAGGACGTGGTTTCCGGCGTCCGCACTCCCCTGCCCATCAGCGAGCTTGAGCGCGTCATGCCCAAGGTCTACGACCACCTCCGCGCCATTACCTGGAAGATGGAAAAGCACTATCGCGACATGCAGGACTTCGAGTTCACCATCCAGGATGGCAAGCTCTACATGCTGCAGACCCGCAATGGCAAGCGCACCGGCCTGGCCGCCGTTCGCATCGCCATCGACATGGTTCGCGAAGGCCTCATCACTCAGGAAGAAGCCATCTTCCGCGTCGAGCCCAACCAGTTGTACGACTTCCTGGTGCCACGCCTCGATGAAAAGGGTGCCAAGATTGAAGTGCTCGCCACCGGCCTCCCGGCATCGCCCGGCGCGGCTGTCGGCCAGATCGTCTTCACTGCAGAAGACGCAGTCAAGTTCCACACCAGCGGCCACTATCCCGTCATCATCCTCGTCCGCGGCGAAACCACGCCTGAAGACATCGCCGGCATGGAAGTTGCCACTGGCATCCTCACCTCCCGCGGCGGCATGACATCGCACGCAGCGGTCGTTACCCGCGGCATGGGTAAGTGCTGCGTGGCTGGCGCAGGCGACTGCGTTGTCGACGAGGCCCGCAAGGAGCTTCGCGTCAAGGGCAAGACCTTCAAGCAGGGCGATTGGATTTCGCTCGACGGCACCACAGGCCGCGTTATCGATGGCAGGCTCAAGACCATCCCGGCCCGTCCCGACGATGCCGACCTGGTGAAGTTCATGAGCTGGGCCGACCCGGTCCGCAAACTGCGCATCCGCGCCAACGCCGATGTGCCCCGCGACGCCAAGCAGGCCCGCCTATTCGGAGCCGAAGGCATCGGACTGTGCCGCACCGAGCACATGTTCTTCGCCGAAGGCCGCATCGAGCATGTGCGCGCCATGATTCTCGCCGAGACCGAAGCAGAGCGCCGCGACGCGCTCAAGAAGCTTCTGCCTATGCAGCGCGCCGATTTTGTGGGCCTGTTCAAGGCCATGGAATCATTGCCCGTCACCATTCGCCTGCTCGATCCTCCGCTGCATGAGTTCCTGCCCCAGCGCGAAGATCTGCTGGTCGAAATCTCTCACCTTGAAGACACCAAGCCTCGCTCGCCCAAGCTCAAGGAACTGCGTATTCTGCTCGCACGGGTCCAGGAACTCCACGAAGTCAACCCCATGCTCGGCCTGCGCGGCTGCCGCCTCGGCATCGCCTTCCCCGAGATCACTGAGATGCAGGTGCGCGCCATTCTCGAGGCTGCGGTCAACGTCAAGAAAAATGGCGGCGATCCGCACCTTGAAATTATGGTTCCGCTCATTGGCTCCATCGAAGAGATGCGTCACCAGTCTGCAATCATTCGCCGCATCGCCGAATTGGTCTTCAAGGAGAAGGGCACGACCGTCGACTTCATGGTAGGCACCATGATCGAGTTGCCGCGCGCGGCCCTCACCGCCGACCAGATCGCAGAAGAAGCCGAGTTCTTCAGCTTCGGCACCAACGATCT
Organism: uncultured Acidobacteriaceae bacterium; assembly: GCA_963780515.1. Classification (GTDB taxonomy): domain Bacteria; phylum Acidobacteriota; class Terriglobia; order Terriglobales; family Acidobacteriaceae; genus Telmatobacter. The sequence goes on along the minus strand of CAWACG010000017.1, from coordinate 30,801 downwards.
CACGCAGACTACTTACGGCATCTCGCGTGACGACATCAACCACTTCCTGCCCGCGTATCTCAAGGCCGGCATCTTCAAGCAGGATCCCTTCGCCACCCTCGATCAGGCCGGCGTCGGAACTCTGGTGAAGATGGCCACAGCCAAGGGACGCAACACCCGCCCCAACCTCAAGGTAGGCATCTGCGGCGAACATGGCGGCGATCCGGAGTCCGTCAAGTTCTGCCACAAGATCGGGCTCAACTATGTATCCTGTTCGCCCTTCCGGTTGTTGACGGCAAGACTGGCGGCAGCGCAGGCGGCACTCCAGGAACAACAGACGGGGCCAGACCTGCACAACGGCACCTGCTGATCGATTAACCGGCTAAACAGCAAGGGCGCGGCCAATCGGCCGCGCCCTTGCTGCGTCTGGCGGTAGCGGCTCAGTATGAAGTTGTTTTGAAAAGGCACGACTTCACAACTTGACGAAGAACGCATCCGGAGCTGCATGAAGTGTCAGGGCACGACTTAGGTCGTGCCGAAAACGCCCCAAGAAATCATCGTGGGCTTTAGCCCCTGAGGGACTGTTTGTCTCAAATTGAGCCACGCCCGTTTGGTTGCACCCTCATCTTTCTGATACCGCCCATTACACTGAATAGACCGTAGAGACCGGGGCGATGAGCGCAGCCATTGAATTTCGAGATGTCTCCTTTGCCACCGCGCAGGGCAGGCTGCTGCTCGACAAAATCTCGCTCTCCCTGGAAGAAGGAACTACAACCGCCGTACTCGGCCGAAGCGGCTCCGGAAAGACCACGCTCCTGCGCACTGTGAACCGGCTACTGGAACCGACCAGCGGCGAGGTTCTGGTGAATGGCAGCAGCATTCGCACCACCGATCTCATCGTGCTCCGCCGCGGCATCGGCTACGCCATCCAGGAGACCGGACTCTTCCCTCACTTCACCGTCGAGCGCAACGTCGGTCTGGTGCTGGAGGCACAGGGCCGGCCCCGCGAAGAGCGCACCCGCCGCGGCCATGAGCTGCTCTCCACCGTAGGCCTCGATCCAGCCAACTTCGCGCGGCGTTTTCCTCACCAGCTTTCAGGCGGGCAACGCCAGCGCGTCGGACTGGCCCGGGCTCTCGCCGCCGAGCCCGGCTTCCTGCTCATGGACGAGCCATTCGGCGCGCTCGATCCGCTAACCCGCGCCGAAATGCAGGACATGCTCCGCGACCTGATGGGCCGCATGAAGAAGACCGTCCTGCTCGTGACCCACGATCTCGACGAAGCTCTCTTTCTCGCCCACCGCATCGTGCTCTTGCAGGATGGAAAACTCATCGCTGCACTCCCGCCAGAGGAGTTCCTCCAATCGCCTCACCCGGAAATCCAGGCCTACATCCGCGCCTTCCATCGCGGCGAGCGCAGCGCCGCGCAAGCGAGGCCGTCATGAGCGGCGGATTCCTTTCACAATACGGGAGCGAGATCGTCACCCTCACCATCGAGCACCTCTGGCTCACCGGCGCAGCCATGCTGTTTGCCACTGCGCTCGCCGTGCCCGCCGGCATCTGGCTTGCCCACAAGCCGCGATGGGCGCAGCCGGTGATAGGAGCGGCCAATATCCTGCAGACCATTCCCTCGCTCGCTATGTTCGGCTTCCTGCTCCCGCTGCCGTGGCTGGGCGATCGCGCCGCACGCATCGCCATCGTCGCGCTCACCGCCTATGCACTGCTTCCCATCCTGCGCAACACCTACGCGGGCATCCGTGGCATCGACCCGTCAGTGATTGAGGTGGCCCGCGCCCTCGGCCTCACCGACCGTCAGCGTCTCTTCAAAGTCGAACTTCCTCTCGCAGCGTCGTTCATTCTCGCCGGCCTCCGCACAGCCACCGTCACCTGTGTCGGCATCGCCACCATTGCCGCGGCCGTCGGCGCCGGCGGCCTCGGAGAACTCATCTTCCGCGGCGTCGCCTCCGTCGACAACCGCCTCGTCCTCGCCGGAGCCATCCCCGCCGCATTGCTGGCCCTGGCCGCCGACGGAATGCTGGGAATCCTCGAAAAGATCACGGCGGTGAAGCGATGAGACGTCGGGTGCTCCAACTCCCGCCGTTGCGATTTGGAGGATCACTGAAGCTGCGAATTCCGCTCATGTTTCTTTCTGCGGCATTGCTCCTGGCAACCGCCTGCGCGCCACCCCGCCCCGACCACCCCGTCATCGGCGCCAAAAATTTCACCGAACAAGTTGTCCTCGGCGAGCTTCTCGCGCAGGAGATCGAAGCCAAATCCAATCTCAAAGTCGAACGCCGCTTTTATCTCGCCGGCAGCTACATCTGCCATCAGGCGCTCGTCTCCGGCCGCATCGACGCCTACGTCGAATACACAGGCACGGCCCTCACCGCCATCCTCAAGCAGCCGGTCGACCGCAATCCCCAGTCAACGCTTGCAACCGTCCGCCGCCTCTACGCCGACCGCTACCACGTCACCGTTGCCGAGCCATTGGGATTTGAGAACACATTCGCCATGGTCATCCGCGGCGACGATGCTCGCCGCCTGCATCTCACCACGCTCAGCCAGGCCGCGCGCTACACGCCGCAATGGCGCCTCGGCGTTGGTTATGAATTCGAGCAGCGTCCCGACGGGCTCGCAGGCCTCAGCGCCGCCTACTCGCTCAAGTTCGCCGAGCCTCCGCGCACCATGGACCTTGGCCTGCTCTACCGCGCGCTCAACGAGCACCAGGTCGACATGATCGCCGCCAACTCCACTGACGGCCCCATTCAAGCCCTCGGGCTCACCGTACTTCAGGACGACCGGCACTACTTTCCCCCCTATCAAGCCGTTCCGCTGGTACGCGACGATGCCCTCCAGCGCTGGCCGCAAATCGGCCTTGCACTCGAAGCGCTCGCTGGGAAGATCACCGCGGACGACATGCGCGCGATGAACGAGGCAGTCGACGGACAGCATCGCGACCCTGCAGAGGTAGTCCGTGAGTTTCGCCGACGCAAGGGACTCTAACGCTTCTCGCGCCACCAATCCGCCCCGGCATAACACCCCACATCCCCTACACTTGAATCACGAGGCAAACCACGATCCATGCAGATCCGTCTGGGCTACGATATTCAATTCGAAATCCCCGCCCCGGTCGCCATGGTTGCGCTGCTCAACGTCCATCCTTCGCGTGTCCCAGACCTGCTGGAGCCGGACGAGTTGCAAATCGAGCCCAGGCTGGACGTCACCAGCTACATCGATGGCTTCGGAAATCGCTGCTCGCGGTTCGTCGCGCCTCCAGGGCCGCTCCGGCTGAGCAACTCCACGCTGATCCGAGACTCCGGACTGCCCGACGAAGTCAACTGGTTCGCTCGCGAGCCGGCCGTTGGCGATCTGCCCAACGAAATGCTCTGCTACCTGCTCAGCAGCCGCTACTGCGAGGTCGATCGTTTTTCAACCATCGCGGTTGAGCTCTTCGGAGATATCGCGCCCGGCTGGGGACGCGTGCAGGCCATTTGTAACTGGGTCCACAACAAAGTTGCGTTCAATTATCAGCAGGCCCGCCCATCCAAGACGGCGCTCGACGTATTTACCGAGCGCGTCGGCGTGTGCCGCGACTTTCAACATCTCGCCATCACCTTCTGCCGCGCGCTCAACATTCCTGCGCGCTATGCAACCGGCTATCTGGGAGATATCGGCGTCCCCGTCGTTTTGCCCATGGACTTCAGCGCCTGGTTCGAGGTCTACCTCGACAATCGCTGGTGGACGTTCGATGCCCGCAACAACCAGCCCCGCATTGGCCGCGTCCTGATGGCCACAGGCCGGGACGCATCCGATGTCGCCATGACCACCTCGTTCGGACAGGCCGACCTGCGCTACTTCTTCGTCGTCACCGAAGAAGAATCTGCGCAGGCATTGAGTACTTCGTAATCCATCGCCTCATCGCCCCACGACCCTGCGCTATGCCGCACGCCAATTTGGCATGCGCTCCTTCACAGCCTCTCGCAGTGACCGCCGAACGCCCGCTGCGTTGAGGTCCGTCCCGTAAACCGGTGTTCCAGGCTGTTGCCTCCACGACTCATCCAGGCCCCCCGCATCCACAGCATCGAATCCCAATTCCTCCACCAGTTCCATCACCGTCGCTTTGGCCTTCGCGTTGTCGCCGGCCACAGGCAAAGCAATCCTGCCCTCCGCGCCTGCGGGAAGCCCCAGACTCAACAGGTGCTCCGCTTGAATGTTGTTGAAAGCCTTGATCACCGGCCGGCCGACTTGCTGCTCCACCCAGCGGCTCTCCGGCATCCCCGCCTCAATCGCGTCGATGCACCCGTCGCGCTGCCGCGGATAGTAGTTGCAGGTATCCACAACCACCACGCTTTCGGGCACGCCCGCAAACAAGTCGCCTGGAAGATTTGGGACATTCTTGAGCGGGATCGTCACCACCACAAGTTCCACGTCCCGGGCCGCCTCCATCACCGAGACCGGCGTGATTTCCCCTCCCACTGCCAGCTCTGTCAGGGTCTCCGGGCCGCGCGAATTGGCGATCGAGATCTGGTGGTCCAATCCGCCCAAACGCTTTGCCAGCGTTCCGCCAATATTTCCCGCCCCAATTATCCCAATCTTCATCTCTGCACCTCTCCAACGCGGTTAGATGCATTTTCGGAAATACTGTATCCCGAAGCCGTAAGCGCAAAGTCAACGCGACCCACAGGGAGCGGTGACCTTGCACTACATCAAAAGAACACACTATTGCTGAAAATGCCTTAGATGCAGACCGTTCTACTTCGAATCGCCGCCCGGCGCGAAGTACCCCTCCCGCGTCACTACGGTGAGGTCATCTTTGTTTGCCTTGAGCGCAATCTTGTGGAAGCCGCCGTCGTTGTCAACCTTGTCCGGTGTGTAGGTCAGCAGATATTGGCTGCGCAGTTCCTCGGCGATCTGCCCGTAGATTTCTTCCAGGTTGTCCTTCTTCTTGGCTTCGAAAAAGCGACCGCCGGTCCGCGTCGCAATCTGCTCCATGATCTTCTTGCCGTCAACCGCAGCCTCACGGTCTCCACCGCCGCTCCGCCGCCCGCCGCCTCCGGGATAGCCGCCGCCACCGCCCGGATACCCTCCTCCACCGCCGGGGTAGCCACCGCCACCTCCAGGGTAGCCGCCTCCGCCCCGCCGTCCGCCTCCGGGGAAGCCCATGTTTTCGCTACGTTCCTGCTCGCCTTTGAAATAAATGGTGTAGACGCTCACGTTGGCCCGCTCGGCCGCATCCACTGAGTCGTTCAGTGTCTCCTTGCTGCCCCGGTCCTCGCCGTCAGAAAAGACCACCAGCGCTTTCCGCCCGTCCTTCGGTTTCATCAATTCGTCGGAGGCCAGAAAAATCGCGTCGTAGAGCTGCGTCCCGCCCCGCCCGCCGCGCTGCGAATGATCACGGTCGTCTCCCGTGGTCTCCGGCCCCTGCCGTTCGTCCTCGCTCCGCGACGTGGGCCCCATGTCATCCAGATCTTTGTGCAGCTTCTCAGTCGAACTGGTAAAGTCCTCCAGCAACTCCACCTCGTGGTCAAAGTGGATCAGGAAATGCCTGGTCCTTGCCGGTACCCGCCGCACTGCCCGCCGCCGCGCCTGCCGCAGCCGCCCCCGGCAACATCTGGTCCACAAACTTGCCGGCCGCTTTCCGCTCCTCCTCCATCGCCCCCGACATGCTGCGGCTCGTATCCACCAGCAGCCCCAGCCGGAACGGCAGGTTCGTCTCGCGCGCAAAGCTCTTGATGACCTGGGGACGTCCATCCTCCGTCAGCGTAAAGTCGCTCTTCTGCAGGCTGGTCACCAGCGCCCCGTGCTTGTCCCGCACCGTCACCGGCAGCAGCACTTCTCGCGCCTGTACATGCAGGGTCAGGGCCGGCTTGTCAGAGGCGGGTTGCTGGCCAGTCTGCTGGGTCACGCCGACCGGGCCAACGGCAGCCAGGGAAATCACTGAAACGGCAAAGCGAAGAATCGTCTGAGTTTGCATCATGAGGGGCCTTGGCATGGATTCCGCACACTTTCAGTACGTTAGACGCTACAGCTCGCCGACTGTTGAGAGTCAGTTTACGGTAGCCGGATGCCGCTGGTTCCGCGGCGCCCCTCCCCGTTCAGATCCCGCTGACGGGTCCCGCTCGTTCGGCCCCTCTTGGGATGAGCAAATCGACCAGCCTGTGCCATGGATTTCCCGCCTTAATCCCAATATCTGTGGAAACTCCGCCAAAAATCGCTGGTACTATTCAACTGCAGAATATACTCGGGCTTTCAATCCTTATTACGAGTGGTGATGCTCGACCGCAATTCGCCCGAAAAGGATTCCCCGATCAGCATGAAAGCTCAAAGCCACTACGAATTCCTCCAGATAAGCCCTCATGCGGACTCTGACACAGTCCACCGCGTCTATAAGTACCTGGCAGCCCGTCTTCACCCGGACAACCCCGAGTCCGGAAACGCCGAAATGTTTCAGGAACTAAAGACTGCCTATGACGTCCTGTCCAATCCAGGCCGCCGCGCTGAATACGATGCGGCCTGCAAAGCCGCAGGGGCACAGCAGGCTCCCCCTCTCCTCTTCGATTGATTTCATGGATGGCATCGAGGGCGAGCTGAATCGGCGCCTCGCAGTGCTGGCAGTTCTCTATTTTCGCCGCCGCTCGCACCCCTACGCCCCCGAGGTTTCACTTGCCGAAATCGAAAAGCGCATGGGATTCCCGCGCGATTATTTGGACTTCACAACCTGGTATCTAACCAAAAAGGGATTCGTCACCAGAGCGGACAACTCCGATTTCACCCTCACTGCGCAGGGGGTGGACTTCGTAGAAACCCAGCGCGCGCATATTCCCATCTTGAATAAGCTGCTGACCAGCGGCACAGTCCCCGCCACTTCGAACGGCGCCGCCTCAACCAACGGATTCCACCCACAGCCGGAGCCCGAATTTGCTCACGCCGGGTCAGCCCCGTTGCAAGAGCGGCGCAGAAACTCGAACGATCGCCGCAAGAACTCCGGCGGCCGTCGCTTGACTGACTAATTGCGGCACACCCGCAGGCCACTCTCCTGTTTGTCATTGGACCAGGCAAAGCCTCAGATTCCCGCTGTCTGTTCTCACTCGGATTGCATAGCGCTGCTCAGACACGGAGAACCACTGAACTCATTCCGGGCAGCATCACGTCAGACCCTGAAATGTCTTCTACTGCGCTGGCGGACCATTTCCCTCCCCCATCCACGTCTGCGCCCCCAAATGTGATCCCCGATGTGCTGCTCCCCGATGGAGCCAGCAAACGCATCGCTTTGAGTCGATGATGCAGGTCCAGCGTGGCAACCGATACGCGTGCATCCCTGTCGCCGCGATTCACAAGAACAACCGAATGCACTTTACCCGCCTCCCCCAGGGCATACGCCGTAATATTCTGCGGTGAATTCGGCGCCTCCAGCGGAAACAGCTCCGTGCAGCGCTCCGTGGCCACAGCAAACGCCAACATGCCGTAATACGGCGCTCCGGCACGGTTTCTATGATGCCCATCGTCTTCAATCGGAGAATAGGAACTGATGAAGCCGAGTTGGTTGACACCCGTTTCAATATTGACGCCGGAACAGCCGAACGAAGCCAGCAGCAACATGTAGTCCAGCGTCCAGAGCGCCGCCACAAAGGTGTCGCTCACACCGGGGTGGCCGCCGCCAAAAAAGGAATTCGTCTCGCACATGCGCCACGGAATTCCGCTTTCTCTCGACGCGGTTCGCAGACGTTCAAGATTCCCCATCAACCTGGGATCCGGATGAAGAAGCTGCTCGGCTGTCCCGTGCTCTTGGCCACCGCGATAGTAGTGCGTGGTAAGCAACTGCACTTGTCCTCTTGCGTCCTTGGCCATGCGTTCTACCCAGTCCACATTCCCTGCGGTATCAGGAGCGGCAAATCTCAGTCCTGGCACGGCCTCCACAAGAGCCGCATGCCATTCGTCATATTCTTTGCGAAAGGCCTCATACGTGTAAGGAGGATTGCGGAATGGCTGCCGGTATTGGTCAACCTCGTTGCCGAGCTCCACAGCCAGCAACCGCGGTCCCAGTACCGACGCAACTGCGCGCGCTTCCTCCCGGGCCTCCGCGATTGTGCCCTGGGCGAAGTTCACGCTCCAGATCGCGCTCCAGCCAGTCCTGTCCAGGAACGCACCGAACTGGTCGAGGCTCGCACGCGTGATCACGGTGTTCTGCCGGTCCGACTTGGCGGTGCCGTTCGGCTCGTAGCGCGTGTAGTTCGCCACGATGCCGCCGGCTCGCACCACCCCTTTCGGACCAAGCCCCTTCACCAGCTCCACGTAGGAGCCATTGGCCACGCTTAGAAGCCCCGGTGAAGCAATCGAGGACATCTCGTAACCCAGCCCGACGAACGTCGGTGGGATCTGGACCGCGGGCGAAGCGCTGCGCCTGAGCGCCAGTCGCAACTCCGCCTCGGCAGGAACAGGAATGCTCGAAGACAAAGCAAGGCAAGCCGAGGTTCTAAGCGCTCCGCCAAGAAACCTTCGCCGGTTCAACATTCACAATCTCCTTTGCTGATTTGGGTCGGCTGCAGAAGGAGATATGGCGCGACGGCGCACTACGGAGCCTATCTCCTCAAATCGTTGCCCCCGGAATATCAGCCTAAGGCTCGATTCGCAGATGGTCAAAGAGCATCTTCAATCTCTCTCATCTTATGGAGTTTTTTCACTTGCTCGATGCTCTTGGAGGGAAGTCTGGTAGCGCTAACGGGAATCGAACCCGTGTTTTAAGATTGAGAATCTCACGTCCTAACCCCTAGACGATAGCGCCACACACGCGGGGATGGCCCTTGCGGCCACCTGTCTAATGTAACAAAAATAGGGAGTACTGCCAAAGCCGCCACAGGCCGTCGAAGCGCTGCTCAGATGCCCAGTTTGCGCACTTCGTCGTTGTAATACTTGCGGTAGAGAATCTCCCACTCCTGCGAACCCTCAAGGATGATCTTGCGCTGCGAGGCAATCTTGAGCCGGGCTGCATTGTCAATGCCCGCCTCCTGCGTCAACAGCGCTTCCAGTGCCTTGCGCGCCTCCTGGCGGATGGTGTTGCGGTCCTCAAGGAAACCCACCTCATCGCTCTCGGCCAGCGTGTCGGCCACCGTGTGGGCCAGCTTGTTCAGCTTGTCGCGGTTGATCCTCATAGCACCGCCTTGTACTTCTTGGCGAGCTCGGTCTTTACCTTCTTGAACATCTCGGCATACTGCGCACCAGTCTTGCGCATCTCTTCGGAGTAGGCGTCGAGAATCACGCGCACCTCTTCGTTGATGCGGTCCTCAAGAGAGAGCTCCTCAATCAAGCCGCTCGTCACCCGCGACTCTGTCTGTTTCAAGTCGCTGCTGGTGATCATTTTGGCGTCGATGAGGTGCTTGACCGTACGGCGGGCCAGATACCCAATGTACTCACGAGAAAAAATCATGGGCTAAGGTTCAGGATACCGCATCAGGCTGCCGACTGTACAACTTTGAACCGCTTCGAATTGTGCGGCCACTTCAAGCCGGCGCTTTTTAGCTCCGATGCGGACAGCTCTTCGTATTCACGCACTCATCTGCCAGGCGCAGCCGCTCCACCGGCCGTCCGCCCACCAGATGCTCCTCCACAATCTCTGCCGCGTCCTCGGGCTGCACGTGGCCGTACCAAACCGCCTCCGGATAAACCACCACCGTCGGCCCATGTTCACACTGATCCAGGCACCCCGACTTGTTGATGCGCACCCGGCCCGCCAGTCCGGCCGCTTTCGCCAGTTGCTGCAACTCCGTGTGCAGGTTGCTCTTTCCGTCGCTGGTGCACGAAGGGCGCGGCGCACCCTCGGGGCGCACGTTGTGGCAAACAAAGACATGGCGTTCAAATGGGGGCAATCGGCAATCCTCCTCAATTCGGATAAGTCCAGACTAACTCCTCGCCGGCCCCGGAATCCCAGCTCACGAAGTTTCCACAATTGACAGGCCCCACCCGCCCGCATCTGCGAAAATGGTTGCTTGACGATGAGTACGGACAATCTGCATTCGCTGAAAGACGACATGGTGGCCTTTATCGAAGGACACGGCCTCCGCCGCCTGCCCGGATATGTCACCGAAGACATCCCATCCATCCTGTGGGAAGATCTGGGCAACCCTGACGCATGGAAAGACTTTGTAGAAATGGCCAAGCACGTCGGCGCTCCCTTCATCACCTTCAGCGAGATGACGCTCGAGCGCGAAGAGCTCGACTCGCTGGTTGAGGACGCTGGCGAGATGAACTTCCCCGACGAAGAAGCCACTGAACTCGTCGAAGCGCAATGGCTGCGCAAGTACGCGGGGATGGTCGGATACATCCAGCTTGGTTTCGTCTACCAGGGCATGGCCTTTCTGCATGAAACGACCACTGAGTGGTATGAACGTTTTCAATCGCTCATGGAAGACATCGAAAGCTTCCGCGACATCGTGATCGACGACCACGAGCATGAACACGACGACGAGGGAGAGTAGGCGCGGTGGATGCGGTCGCAGGGACGCGGCCCGAATCTCCCGCGTCCCGCATCCGTCCCCGTCAGCGTTGGATCGTTGCAGAGCCGCAACCTGAAAAATCGGCCGCCCTGGCCAAGGCCACGCGCATTCCTCAGGTCCTCGCCGAATTGCTCTTGGCCCGCGGAGTCACTGACCCGCAGCAAGTCTTCGCCTTTCTTAATCCGGAAACATCCCACCTCCACGATCCCTTTCTCATGCTCGGCATGTCTGCGGCCGTCGAGCGCCTCGAACTCGCCATCGCCAACCGCGAACCGGTGCTCCTTTACGGCGACTACGACGTGGACGGCACCACCGCCGTGGTCCTGCTCAAGACGGCTATCGAAATGCTCGGCGGAGAAGCGCGCTTTCACGTGCCTCACCGTATTCGCGAAGGCTACGGACTTCAATCCAGCGTGCTTGAAGCGGCGCACGCTGAAGGTGTTCGCCTGGTCATCACCGTCGACACCGGCATGCGCGCGTTCGCCGAAGCCGACACTGCTCGCAATCTCGGCCTCGACCTCATCATCACCGACCACCACCTGCCCGAGGCGCACGACGCAGTTCCGCATGCGTTGGCTATTCTCAATCCCAACCAGCCCGGCTGCACCTATCCTGAGAAATCCCTCTGCGGCGCAGCCATTGCGCTCAAGCTGGCCCAGGCGGTACTGGAACGCCGTGACCCCGTGCGCGCCCGCGAAAAAACCCTGCCCAGCTTTCTCAAGATGGCCGCCATCGCTACCATCGCAGATGCTGTGCCGCTGCGCGGCGAGAATCGCGTCATTGCGTGTCTCGGATTGCGCGAGCTGTGCAAGCCCATGAGCGCAGGTCTCCGTGCGCTCTTCGCCGCGGCCGCGCTCAACCCCGCCGCCAGGCATCTCACCGGCTTCGACGTCGCCTTCCGCATTGCCCCGCGCATCAACGCCGCCGGACGCATGGACGTAGCTTCAGATGTGATCGAGTTGTTCACCACCCGCGACTTTGCGCGCGCAAAGGAACTCGCCGCCAAGTTGGAACGCCTCAACCGCGAGCGGCGCGACACCGAAGCCTTCGCGCTCACCGCCATCGAGGCGCGCCTCGCCGCCGACACTGAACTCGCCTCGGAACGCCTGCTCGTCGTCGACGGCGAGAATTGGCATCGCGGTGTCATCGGCATCCTGGCCTCGCGGGTCGTCGAACGCACCGCCAGACCCGCCATCGTCATCAGCGTGGAAGACGGCGTGGCCCACGGCTCCGGTCGCTCCGTCGACGGATTCCAACTGCTCAACGCGATCGAAAGCTGTGCCGATCTCTTCACCCGCTTCGGCGGCCATGCATTTGCCGTGGGTTTTGCCCTGCCCGCCGCGTCTCTGCCGGAACTCAAGCGCCGCCTCAGCCTCTATACCGAAGAACACCTGGCCGCCCGCGAGCCCGAACACCTGCTCTGCATCCACGCCGAGCTACCGGTCGACCGCATCACACCCGTGTTGGCCGGCTGGCTTCGCAAGCTGGAGCCGCTCGGACACGGCAATCCCGAGCCCATTTTCATCGCCCGCAACGTACGCATGATGGCTCCGCTCCGTCTCATGAAAGACCGGCACATTCGCCTGGAACTTGCCCAGGAGCTTTCCCAGAACTCGTCCGCGCCCACGCGGCTCGCAAGCGGCGCAATCCGCGCTGTGGGCTGGGGCATGGCCTTTCGCGCCGCTGAACTCGGCCTCGTAGAGGGCAGCCATATCGATCTCGCCTACCGCATCCGCGAAAATGATCACCCCGAATATGGCGGCCTTGAAGTCGAGATTGCCGGCATTGAACTCGCGGCTCCCTAGGCGCACCAAGGCCCACGGCGAACCGTGGGCCTCGTTGATTTGCAAAGCTGCTCTGATATTCGATCCCGCCTTCAGTTCGGCTTCTTTTCCTTGGGCGATTCATGCTGCTGCTGCGCTCCGTGTTGCTGTTGTGGCGCAGCGCGTTGCTGCGGTGCAGAGCGCTGCTCGGGTTGCGCGTGCTGTTGCGGCTCGCTCCGCTGCTGGGGCGCAGCACGTTGTTGCTGCGGCTCAGGCCTCTGCTGGGGTTGAGCCCGTTTTTGCTGAGGCTCGGCCCTTTGCTGAGGTTCTGGTCTCTGCTGGGGCGCAGCATGTTGTTGCTGCGGCTCAGGCCTCTGCTGGGGTTGAGCCCGTTTTTGCTGAGGCTCGACCCTTTGCTGCGGCGCAGCGCGTTGTTGCTGCGGCTCGGCCCGTTGCTGAGGTTCAGAGTGCTGCTGCGGTACAGTGCGTTGCTGGGGCTCTGACCGCGGTTGCTGCTCCGCCCTTTGCTGGGGCTGAGAATGCTGCGGGGGCTCAGCCCGCTGCTGCGGAACACTCCGCTGCTGGGGTTCAGAGTGTTTCTGGGGCGCCTTGCCTTGCTCCGGCGTAGTGCGTTGTTGCGGCGCATTCCTGGGCTGCGGATTTGTACGTTTCACGGGAGAGGCGTTTTGCTCTGTGCCCACCCGCTGCTGAGGCGTAGTACGCTGTTCTGTGGCAAGAGGCCTTGCGGCAACCAGGTTCTTGGGGTGCCCGCCGTTGGCCTTGGCAAACGAATTCCTGTCGGACATGGCTGCCTGCACATGTTGCGTCTGGAATCTGGTGGGAGCAGCATGCTGCTCGTGCTCGGCAACTCGCTCACCGGCGCTAGGCTGATGCTGGATCCCGCCCGGCCCGCCACTATACGACACGCGACGTGGGTTGGAGACCATGTCTCGTTGAACCGCCGTCCGGTCATCGTAGGTACTGTGGATGTGATTCCGGTCTACCCGCATCACCGCGGTGTTGTAGGCAAAGTTGCTGCCCCGCCACTCGCCGCCAGAGAAGCCAACGCCCTCGTAGCCGTAGCCGTAGTCCACGCCGCCGTAGTAGCCAACGTGTCGTCCCCAATACCCGTCATGAAACCTGTAATGGCCGCCGAACCAGCCCCAGTATGGGGGCGTCCAAAGCGCGCCCTCATAGGGCGCTTCAACCCAGGCGCCCGGAACCCAGTAGTAGCCATCGTCGCCATACGCCCAATACCCCGGCATCCACATCAGATTCGGCTCAGGACAGTAAGGCTGCTCATACACCGGCAGTTCGGGCGGCGCGAAACCAACACTGATAACCAGTTGTGCGTGTGAAATCGATGGAACGAGAGAGATAAAAAGCGCCAACAATAGCCAACGTGCAATATGAAACTGCCGCATGAGAGAGCCTCCTGGTCCTTTCGTGCCCGCTCCGTCAGAAGAATTCATTGATCCCGAGCCGAGCGTGTGCCTGAAGACGCAAGTGGGAGGGGCCTCGGACACCTGTATCCCATTGCTCATCGCACCACGCAGACAGACTAGCCCGCGCCTCCTACCCGCGGTCTGGTCAAATCTGCACAACAGGTAATCCCCTCAACGCAACAAGGCCCACGGCGAGCCGCGGGCCTTGTTGCTTGTCAGATTAAACCGTCGATCTACTGCTTCTTGTGGTCCTTCGACTCCGGTCTGGACTGGTGCTCATCCCTCGGCGCAGGCCGTGACTCCGGACGCGACTCCGGGCGCTGCGCAGGTCTTGATTCCGGGCGTGATTCCGGCCGAGCCGCAGGCCGCGACTCGTTGTTTGGGACATTGCGCGGCTGATACTGCGGACTCGGCCGCGACTCATTGCTCCGGTCGTTTCGCGGCTGGTACTGAGGCGTCGGACGCGACTGCGGAGCCTGCCGATTCTGATAGCCCTGATTTGGCTGTTGGTTGTTGTGAGGCTGCGCTCCGTATTGCGGATTCGATCCGCCCCTGTTGTTAAAGGATCCCTGCTGACCCTGCCTCATGTTGTTGGGCATCCCATGCGACACGGGTGCCAGCGGCCTGGCCACCGCCACATTGCTCGGGCGTCCGTGGTTGCTGTTGAAGTAGGAGTTGCGGTCGCTCATTGCCGCGTTCACGTGCTGCGTCTGGTAAGACGTTCTGCCCATGTGCTGCTCATGCATCGCCGCTCGCTCCTGCGGGCTGGGGTCGTGGCGAATCCCGCCCGGACCACCGCTGTAGGACACGTGGCTGTCCCTCGCCACCATGTATCGGCTTGCATCTACCCGATCGTCATAGACGTTATGGATCCGCCTCTCGTCCACATGCATGTAGGCTCGGTTGTATTCAAAGTCGTGACCGTGCCACCGGCCGCCGACGAACCCGATGCCCAGGTAGCCGAATCCGTAGTCCACGCCGCCATAGTAGCCCACATTGCGTCCCCAGTATCCCGGATGGAAAACGTAAAGGCCATCGGACCAGCCCCAGTAGGGCGGGGTCCAGAGTGCGCCGTCATACGGGGCAGGCACCCAGGTGCCCGGCACCCAGTAGTAGCCGTCGTCGCCATAGGCCCAGTAGCCGGGTGTCCACATCCAGCCGGGCTCAGGGCAAGGGGGCTGCTCATACACCGGCAGCACTGGCGGTGCAAAACCTACGCTGATAAAAACACCCGCGAATGAAGATGCGGGGACGAGGCAGAGAATCATTGCCAGAAAAAGCCAACGTGTTGAACGAATCAGTTTCATGGGAAACCTCCTTGATGCGACATGCCTTGGCACTTCTTGCGTTGATACTTCTTGCTTTGATACTTCTTGCCTGATTGCTTCGTACCTTGATTACCTTGATACGACCTGCTCGATTCCAGCATCCGCGTCCAACCATGCGCACTGCAATCGCGCCGTTAGGCTACTCCAATTGGAACACTTTCCCACCTTGGAAGTTGCATCGAAAGCATGACAAATTGGGTACCGCTCAACCCCGTCATTCGGCCATCCGCCTCATACAAAAGGCTTGGCGCCCCACCCGCACCGGGCTGGCCGATGCCGAAGGGACGCCATGTTGCGCCGCTTATTTTCTCGAGCTAATAGCGCAGGCTGAGCCCCATCCCAATCACGTGCCGCGCTTCGAGATTCACCGGTGTCGTGACAACCGGAGGCCCAAACGCGGGGTTAGGTGGATTGAAAAAGGGATTCGGGACATAGATGGATCCAATGTTCCCTGCCACCTGCCCGACGCCGATATCGAAGGCAAAGTGAGGATGCTCCCGCTGCGTCACGCGCACCGCGTAGTCCAGCGTTGTGGGCAGATGGGCGCTCATCAGCGGGTACGACGCAGGATTGCAGGCGAGTTCAGCCTCGCACTCATAGAGCGCCGCGTTCAACAGGGTATTCAGATTCACCGAAGTCTTTGGCTCCTGCGTGAATCCCGCCGATGGCACCGCCACGATTCCATGGCCGATGGGCAGCGGAATGCCCAGACCGCCGAAGAACCGCCCCCCAAAGCGAGTGCTCTGGCCGCCAATGCCGAAGATGGTGGCATTGGTGGCCTTCCAGCCCAGATTCAGCAGGAATGGCACAGGAGGTTTCGCCCAGGTTTTCGTCAGGGCAACGTACACGTCGCCGTTGGTGTACGACTTGTCGGTTCCCGTCAGCGCCTTGTTGGCCGCACCCGAGACAAAATGGTCATTGGTTCGAACCAGGCCGCCCACCGCAATACCCGGCATCCACGGGCCGAACTGGCCGTCCTTGAACGCGATGACCTTGCCGTGGAAGACGTTCATGCCGGAGTAGTTCCACAGGTTGCTCAGGCCGAGCGGCGTGGCCATTGTGGTGGGCTGGTTTCCAAACTGATGCACGCTGCGGGTGTAACCGGCCTCAGCCCGGTTGGCAAAGCCCTCGGTGACGCTGAATGTTTCAATGTTGCCGATGACTGCCGAAGCATCGATGTAATGGAAGCCAACGGCCGGGTGAGAGAATGTCTGGCCCTTCTCCATATTCACGATATAGGCGGTCGGCGTCAGGAACCCGCCGGTCTGGCCTTCCAGCGTCAGGTTCTGGGCGTTCAGCCCGTTGGCAGCAAACAGCAGCGCCGCAATGCAGCCGCTTAAAACAAATGTCTTAGTGAAAGAAAGCTTCATGATCGTTCAACTCCAATGGGGCGCAGTCGCCTCCGTCCGTTCATTTCCCAACGAAATCGACACAATAAAAAGCGGAACCGGCTTGATCGGGCAAATTCTTTCTCGCTCGACCTGTGCTCAGGAGAAATCTCCCGTCGCACACGCGGCCCCACTCCAGTAAACTACGACTTCGATTTGAGAATTACCTGTTTGTAACACAACTGAAGCAGCATCGTCTCCCCCCGGAATCACAGTGGTAGACTCAGCCCATGCCGCGCGGTTTATTCATCACCCTCGAAGGTCTCGACGGCTCCGGCAAGACCACCCAAATCAAGCGTTTGGCGGCCTGGATGGAGAAGCGCAGCCTTCACCCCTTGGTCACCCGCCAGCCCGGCGGAACCGCCACCGGCGACCGCATCCGCGCCCTCCTGCTCGACTCCGGATCCACCGCCGTGGCTCCCATGACCGAAATGGCCCTCATGTTCGCTGACCGCGCCCAGGCCATTGCCGAAGTCATTCAGCCCGCCCTCGCCGACGGAAGCATTGTTCTCTGCGATCGCTTCACTGACTCCACCGAGGCCTACCAGGGCGGCGGCCGCGAGCTTGGCTCTGAAGCAGTCCTCGCGCTTCACCGGCTTATCTGCGGCGATCTGCAGCCCGACCTCACCTTGCTCCTGCTACCGTCGCTGGAGACCAGCCTCGACCGCGCCCGCCATCGCAACCAGCGCACTGCAGCGCAAACCGGCCAGGACGAAGGCCGCTTCGAGCAGGAGCAGGAAGCCTTCTATCGCCGCGTCTGGCTCAAGTACCGCGAGATTGCCGCGCGTGAACCCCAGCGCGTAGTCCTCATCGAGGGCAACCTCTCCCTCGACGAGGTTCATGAGCAGATTGTCGAAGCCGTTGCCGAACGCCTCGTCACCGCCGGCCATCCCGCCTGATTCGCCGTTATGCCCGCTGAACGGGTGTTCAGAAGTAGCCGCACGGCTACTTCCACGCCCCCAGCAGTCGCCGCAGAAGCACCATCTCGCCCAGATGATAGGCATTGTGGTCCGCCGTCAGCAGCGCCTCGCGCAGAATGGTCTGCCCGTCTCCATGGGGAATCTTCGCAAGCAGATCCGTCTTCTCGTCCGCAACCAGGTCGCACATTGCCTTCAGGTCTTTGCGAAACGCGCGCACGCTCCTGTCCCACGCCTTCTCATCGGGAGGCGTCTTCGACGCGGGCCAATATCCCACCGGCCAATCCGGCGATTTGTGCTTCGGGTCGCGCGAAAACTCCAGAATGTCCGATTGCGCAATCCGCAGGTGCTCCAGCACCTCCCACGGTGAATGTTCGGCTCCCTTTGGTCTCTTCCCACGCAATTCGGCGGGAAGGTTCTTGATAGCTGACTCAAAATCCGCATGCGCATGGCCGCCCTTGAGCAAACTCAGCACATGCTCGCGCAGTGATGCGTGGTTTTCGATTGGCATGATTCCCTCTTTGCATGAAGTGATTCGCCAGCCCGGCAAAAAGATGCCTGTTTCCGAGGCCCGCTGAATCCGCCGTGGCGAGCCGGTAGAAACGCTGCGGATGAAGCTACAAGCCGCCGATGATGGCTCCACCTCTGAATTTGTGGGAAAATAGAAGGTGGAAGCTCAAAATGACTGGAAACCGCAATAGAAGCGCTTGGATGTGGGTGGCTATCGCCGCCGTAGCCTTCGCTTCGGTTGCACGTGCCGAGGACGGTCTGCAAAGCGCAAAGGCCTACGCGCACCCGGTCCTCGAGTTCCTGGCCCGCAGTCAGGCGCAACAAGCTATCACTGGGCCCGGCGCTTCCCGTTTCGCGCAGCGCGGCTCAAGCCGCCCCATGCGCGCCATCTTCCGCGATGCCGGCTCCGGCTCGTGGGTGGCGATGCTGCCAGTGTTTTTCATCGGACTGATTGCGCCCCCGGCCCTTCTGTCCACCCCGTCTACCCATTCTCTCGGCTGCGGACTCGCGGAGCCTTTGCTTCCCGCGTCGTTCCAGCGCCCGCCGCCCTGTCTCGGCTGATCCTGCGCCCACGCAGCGATTCGTGCCCTCAGTAGGCTGACCCTCGCGGTAACCTTCGCACGCCACTTCGCTGCATTGCATCGCAATTCAACCGGTATACGGAGATTCCCGTGTTTTTTGATAAAGCTCTAACCAAGGTGTTCGGCACTGCGAACGAGCGCACCATCAAGCGTTTGCTGCCCATAGTTGATTCCATAAGTGTTCTGGAACCGGAAACAGAAAAGCTCTCGGACGAAGAGTTGCGCGCCAAAACAACCGAGTTCCGCGCCCGCATCGCCGCCCGCCTCGAAGGCATCACCGACCCCGACGAAATCAAAACCGCAGAACGCGAGGCGCTCGACGAAATCCTGCCCGAAGCCTTTGCCATCGTCCGCGAGGCCGGCTGGCGCGCCGTTCAAATGCGCCACTTTGACGTACAGCTCATCGGCGGCATGGTTCTCCACCAGGGCAAAATCGCCGAAATGAAAACCGGCGAAGGCAAAACCCTTGTCGCTACCCTCGCCTGCTATCTCAACGCCCTCGCCGGACACGGCGTCCATGTGGTCACCGTCAACGACTACCTGGCCAAGCGCGACGCAGAGTGGATGGGCAAGATCTACGAGTTCCTCGGCCTCACCGTCGGCGTCATCGTCCACGATCTCTCCGACGACGAGCGCCGCGCCGCCTACGGAGCCGACATCACCTACGGCACCAACAACGAATTCGGCTTCGACTACCTGCGCGACAACATGAAATTCGACATCAAGGATTGCGTGCAGCGCGGCCACTACTACGCCATCGTCGACGAAGTGGACTCCATCCTCATCGACGAAGCGCGCACCCCGCTCATCATCTCCGGCCCCACCGAGCAGACCACCGACAAGTACGCCCGCGTGCGCAAGATCATTCCCCAGCTCGAACTCGGCGAAGAAGTCGAATCCCTCGACCACAAGCGCCAGGCCGAGCTCGGCATCCAGCTCGGCGAAGGCCAGAAGTTTTTCTCCGGCGACTACGTAGTCGATGAGAAGCACCGCACCATCGGCGTGACAGACGACGGATGGGAGACCATCGAAAAGCTCCTCGGCATTGGCAACATCGCCGACGCAGAAAACTGGGACCTCAAGCATTACGTCGAAACCGCCATCAAGGCCCACGCTCTCTATAAGCGCGATGTGGATTACGTGGTCAAGGACGGCGAAGTCATCATCGTCGACACCTTCACCGGCCGCCTCATGCCCGGCCGCCGCTGGTCCGACGGACTCCACCAGTCCATCGAGGCCAAGGAAGGCGTCAGCATCCGCAAGGAAGACCAGACCCTCGCCACCATCACTTTCCAGAACTACTTCCGTCTCTATCAAAAACTCAGCGGCATGACCGGCACCGCCGAGACCGAAGCGGCCGAATTCGAAAAGATCTACAAGCTCGAAATCGTCGTCATCCCCACCAACAAACCCCTCCTGCGCATCGAGAATCCCGACGTCGTCTTCCGCACCGCGAAGGAAAAATACAAGGCTGCCGCCGACGACATCGCAACCTTGCACGAGAGAAAGCAGCCGGTTCTGGTCGGCACCACTTCCATTGAGAAAAGTGAACTCCTCTCCGGAATCCTGGCCCGCAAGGGTGTGCGCCACGTCGTCCTCAACGCCAAATTCCACGAGCGCGAAGCCGAGATCGTCGCCCAGGCAGGACGCCTCGGCATGGTCACCATCGCCACCAACATGGCAGGCCGCGGTACGGACATTCTCCTCGGCGGCAACGCTGAATTCATGACCCGCCAGGAACTCGTCAAGAAGGGCCGCTGCCGCGCCATCAGCGTCGCCGAGGGTGCCATCAATCCCATGGCCCCCGCGGGTTTCCTGCGCTTCTACTATCAGGGCCAGGAGTTCGAACTAGCCGAGCCGGAGTGGGCTGAGGCCTACAAGGTGCACGCCGATGCGGTCAAGCTGGAGCACGAAGAGGTCATTTCCTCCGGCGGCCTTTTCATCCTCGGCACCGAGCGCCACGAGTCGCGGCGCATCGACAACCAGTTGCGTGGCCGCGCCGGCCGCCAGGGCGATCCCGGCGAGTCGCGCTTCTATCTCTCCCTTGAAGACGACCTCATGCGCATCTTCGCCAAGCAGTGGGTCAGCACCCTGCTTGAGCGCCTCGGCATGGAAGAAGGCGTGCCCATCGAGTCCAAGATGATCTCCAAGCGCATCGAGGGCGCGCAAAAAGCCGTCGAAGCGCAAAACTTCGAATCGCGCAAACACCTGCTCGAATACGACGACGTCATGAATAAGCAGCGCGAGGCCGTCTATGGCGTGCGGCGCCAGTTGCTTGAAGGCGTGGAGCAGCGCGAGCTCATCCTCGAAGACTACGTCGGCGGCATCCTCAGCGGCATGCTCGATGAGTTTGTGGGAGAAAATGTCCGCCCCGACCAATGGAACGTCAAGGCCCTCGACGAAAAGTTGATCGGCCAATTCGGACTCAGTCTTGCATCCGCCGGCATCACCGCGCAGGAGCTCACGCGTCACGAATTAGGCGACGCCATCTTTGACAAGCTCAAGGAGCAGTACGAAGCCAAGGAAAAAATCCTCGGCGCCGCCACCATGCGTTATCACGAGCGCATGGTCATGCTCAGCGTCATCGACGGATTGTGGAAGGAACACCTCCTCGAAATGGACCACCTCAAAGAGGGCATCGGCCTGCGCGGCTATGCACAGCAGGACCCTCTCGTGGCCTACAAGAAGGAATCCTTCGACATGTTCGAAGCCATGATGGCCAAGTTCCAGGAAGACACCGTCCGCTTCCTCTTCCGCATGCAGATTCTCGGCCCCGACGGTCAGCCTCTCGACGGCGCCGCACCCCAGCCGCGCCGCGCTGTTCCACCCGCGCCGCCTGTCGCCAGTGCCGCGCACCCGCAGAACGGCGATGCCGCGCCGCGTGAAATCCTGATCCCCACCCGCCAGCCCTCCACCACGATCGATGATCTCGAAAAGGAGTTCCACCGCAAGAAACAGCGGGAGTTGGCGGTCGCCACCCGCGCCGGCGCAGGCGAATCCACGCAGACCACCCAGCACCGCACCGGCGAGAAAGTCGGCCGCAACGATCCCTGCCCCTGCGGCTCCGGCAAAAAATACAAAAAATGCCACGGCGCCGAAAAGTAGCCCAGTCCCGATGACGGAGCTGTCGCCATACAGGTGCCGTCTTGTCGATGTGTGCCGCGTACGCATTGCTGTCGAGAGAGTGATTTCCCGATCGGCGATGATGAACTCGGAATCCGCCGAGGGTGAGAATCTATGCGCAGCTGGTAGAGAAGAGTGGCTACGAGAACGGACTCAATGGCGACTCTGCCGAGCGGCCTTACGTTCAACGACGTAGAGAGCTGTGAGCAAGGCGAACGCGAGCACACTGATACTTCGGCCCACCCACACGTCGGGCGTCGTCTCCCATTCCACTGCCACCACGACCTTCCCCTGGGGAATCGGCACAGCCATCAGCCCGTATCCCTCTTCGCGCGCCGCCGCGGCTGCCTGGCGGTTTACAGTCACTCGCCAAGCGGGATAACTTCGCAGATGCAGAATCAGGTAGCCCGCACGGTCCCCACTTCCCATGAAAGTCTTATCCTCCGGCCGGTTCTCCGTCTGGACGAATTCCCCGTCGCACGCAGGCTTACCGTCTTGCGCCGCACTCAACTCGCGCACCGGCTCGCCGGCTAGATCTGAAAGGTTGCTTACTTCGCAATTTCCAGCGACATCGCGTTCAAGCAGGGCGTGCCGAATACCTGGCGGCGCGTATTCGGGTTTGCCGCGTATTCCCTCTGTCTGCTCCAATTGCGGAATCGTGCTAACCACGTTGTGGCAATTCTGAAAACAGACACCCAAAGTGCAGCCGGTAATGACGAAGAACAGGAGCGCGCATGCGGTCGTAATCGCAATCCTCCCGCGCAGCGGATTCACCCAGACTGCCGCTGCAAAAAAGACCGACAGCGATCCATTCATCACCACCAGCCATCGCCACGGGAATTGAAGATAGCGCAGAGCCGGGAGCCGGTTCCACAGAGGCTCAGACACAGGAACCTGCATCAGCAGGACGGCAACCGGGATGAGAGCGAGCGGAATCCACCATGCGCGTTCTGCCGTCAGCTTGCCGCGCTTCCACGCAATCCCCACAGCAATTGCACTGATGCCGAACATGGCGACCGCAACCCACGAGTGTATGTCGGATGATGTGTCTTGATGAATCCAACTTGAATCTGGCGGGTTGGCTAAAGAGCCACCCATTCTCAATAACGTAGGCCCATTCGCTCACCGCAGCTCCAAAGTTGGCCCAACCGCGCTCCCAGATCGCAGGCAAAAGATAAAAGGCAGCCAGCGCGCCGCCCAGTAGGGCGGAGAAAGCCGCGCGCGCCAACGGTGCCCACGATTTTGAAATTGCAGCCGACACAACAGCCGTTGCCAGCAGCAGGTAGCTCGCCATGATGCCGAGGGGCCCATTTGTCAGCCAAATGCCGGCCACCACAAGAGACAACGGCACAACGCCGGCAAGCCAACGTGGCAGAAACGTTCCCGACGGCACACTCCGGCGTAGCTGAAACATCAACAGCAACGGAATCCAGAAGCCGCCGGCAAGCTCTCCGTAGTCGCCGCGCAGGTACCCATCTACCAGGATGTTGCCGATGAAGATCGAAGCGCATCCAGCCAGAGTCGCAGGGCCGTTGCCAAGCATCTGCCGGGCAAGAGCTCGGTTGGCCAACCCGGTGGCTGCGAACAATAGGTAAAGCACCACAATCGACACGGCGCCCCACGGAACCACGAGCCCCAGAAATCCGCCGGTCATCCACATGAGCGGGGGATAAAACACAAACCGCGGCTCGCCGGCGCCAAAGTTCGGTCCGCTGGCCCAGTGCGGATAAAGGACGCCATCAAGGATGCTGCGTTGAGCCTCGATCCATGAGACAAAGTGGAAGTGAAAATCGGGTCCGCACGACGGGCCCATCTTTACGAGGGGCCACACTCCCACCGCCGCCGCGATCAGAATCAAAAGCGGTCCCGTGAATCGCTGCAGAGGCCGGTGACCCCGCTCTCGCTTTAGGCGCGACTTGGTCTTGCGGCTCATCTGCGATGCAACGCGAAAATCAAAGGGCGTGCGAAAGATCGGTCGGTCCGAGAGTGAAGTGCGGCTGACATGGGGCTTGAAAATCCATCATATCGGAGCCAGCCTCAGTCCCATGCAATGCGGCGGTTAGCCCAGCTCTCCAGCTGAAGGATGAGTAAGAAATCTGGGTGCCCCAGGTCCAGCTTCGAAGCGCAGCGAAGAATGGGGGCCTGGGAAAGCACGAACCCAATCCACTCCTCAGATCCCGCACTCCACCAAGAACCGCCCCGTCCGCCGCACTCCAAATACTGATCCGCCTGTCGACGACACTTCCGAATTGACGGCAATCCAACCGGAATTCCGTCAGGGGTGCCTGATCACGTTCGATAAGCCGACTTTCAGGAGTAATATTTCCCGACCGGAGCTTTCGCGCTTTCCCTGGTTTCGGAATCTATCTCTGGACTACGCGAAAGAAATAGCGCCTACGAGATCAGTATCGGTTCAAAAAAGCTTCTCGGAAGCCCCCGGATTCCCAAAAGCGCGTACCCATCTCGATCCAAGCCAGCGTAGATGCTAGCGCCCACTTTAGGCTGCAAATAACCCAGAGCGATCGAACAGTTCCATGCCAATTGCCTCCTTAAGCGCCTTGATTTGACGGTTTACCGCGGGGTGCGTGAAGCGCAACTCCTGCGCGGCTTTCCGGAAGCTGAGTTGGTCCGCACGTGCCCGTTAGACAACGTCACGAAAGCTTTCCATATTTGCCATTTGATGAGTAAAACACTGGTTCGCGATAGACGTTGAGCATTGCGTTCAAGGCTCGGCCGGAATTGGTGGGAATGGTTAACTTTGCGGTACGGACGCCTCGGCGATGGCTAACTCGATCTTGATCTCGGGCGGCGCGAGCAGAGTATTGTGAATCAAGCAGTGATGTACTGAGCGCATGAGTCCTTCTGTCTGGTCTTCCGTAAGGGCCAGTGGGCACACAACCCGCACACCGAAGTTGCCAAGTCTGGCAGGCTGTTTCAGCTTCTCGGCGGTCACTGTGACCTCCACGCCGGTCTCCGCGAGATTGCGGGTCTTCAGATACTGCACGGCATAAAAGGCCGCGCAGGATCCTAACGACGCGAGCAGCAATTCCGGAGGCGTCATGCCGGAATCTTCGCCTCCATTCTCCGCGGGCTGGTCGCAAAGAATTGTGTGTGAGCGCGACTGAATGGCAAACTTCACTCGATCGAGATGCGTAATCTTCACTTCCATCGTGGTTTTCCTCTTCCATGGGAAGAAAGCCACAAGAGCGGCGATTCGTTACATCATGGCGGGAAAATGTTTGTCGACTGGCATCGCCAACATGCGCAGGTATTCCCGGGTAAGGATGGCGCGCAAACGCGGCGCGACGGCCGAGTCACAGGGAATCTCCAGGGATCGGCAACGATCGATGGCGGCGCGCAGATCGCGCAGAAACGCCACGCAGGATGGGCATGCCTCGATGTGCTCGCGCATCTGTTCGCAAGTGAGAGGTTCCACTCGGCCATCGAGATACTCGGAGAGGTTGGCGAACAGATCGCGGCATTCGGCAGGGCGTTGCCCGCCTTGGCTCGGGCGCCTTTCGGTTTCCTCGCGGAGAGTCTCGCATGTTTGGGTGGTTCGGGAATGGCCTTGAGTAGCTGGCTCATCTCCTTGCGCACACTAGGCGTGCCCGATGCAGGCGAATCCGGACCGTTCCCTGCTGCAGCGAGAGAATCTGCGCAACCTGCTCGGTCGTCAGCTCCTCCATATCGTGAAGCACGAGAACGATGCGTAATGTGGCCGGGATGCGAAGGATCGCCTGATGCAGTAGGTGGTGCTGCTCGGCGGCGAGGAGATTCCCTTCCGGGTCTGCCGCGGCGTCCTCAAGCAGCCGCCCAGTTCGTCTCGTCCGGCATCAACTCGTCCAGCGAGAGCAGGTGCGCTGGGGCGTGTGCAGGCTTGCGGCGCATGCGCCAGCAGCGGTTTCTGGTGACGGTGTATAGCCAGACGGCCAGCTGCTGCGGAGTCTGGATCTTGGCCAGGTGCCCGATGGAGCGGGAGAGCACCTCCTGCATCGTGTCTTCCGCATCCTCCGGATGGCCGCAGACCTTCATGCTGAAGGAATAGACCGTGTTCTGAAGCAAGCCGATCGCCTCCTCGACAGCTTCAGGAGTGTTGCGGCGCAAGAGGTCGGTGGCTCGGATCAGTTCAGGTCGCATCGTTTGGGGAATCGCAGCCAGACCAGTATATTCTCACCTCGAATGCACGAAGAGTGGCCTCCACTGAGGCCCGCCGATTCACTGCGCGCGGGGCAGCCTCGCAGTATTCCGTTTCAGGCCGCCTCGATCATCTGCAGGCAGATGGGAGATATCTTTCTTAGCCACTCTCGATTTCCACCGCCTTCAGGTTTGGAGTCTGTGGCAAGCCATGCGCGCAGCAAGGCAAGTGCAAGGCCCAA
Organism: uncultured Acidobacteriaceae bacterium; assembly: GCA_963780515.1. Lineage (GTDB taxonomy): Bacteria > Acidobacteriota > Terriglobia > Terriglobales > Acidobacteriaceae > Telmatobacter. The sequence goes on along the minus strand of CAWACG010000017.1, from coordinate 4,904 downwards.
TTCGGCCCCTGAACGGCCTCCCTCCAACCGAAACATCTGGCGGTAAACCTCATCTTTAAGCCGCGCGGTTCGGAGCGTCGGGCATGCATCACTGGCTCACTCTCCGGAAATGCACGCAGCATCTTTCAGGCCCATCGCACGCAGGATGGACATGGCCGGGCACCAGTTTGTGAATGCCGATTGCAGCAGGTTGAGTCCGACGAATACCGTCAGCCAAAGCCAGTAGAGGGAAAAGAAATGTGCAAGCGCAAGCGACAACAGCACCATCACGCCTGCCATCAGGCGCACTCCACGTTCGACTGTCATAGAGATCCTCCTTGTTCGGTTTCAGGTTGATGATCAGGTCCGGACTGATGCCGCGAGTGAACCATGTAGTAAAGCACCGGAATGGTCGGCCACGAGAGAAACGTCGAGGCAACTGCTCCTGCAATCAGCGACAATGCAAGCCCCTGAAAGATCGGATCGGTGAGAATTACGCTCGCGCCCACGACAACCGCGGCCGCAGTCAGCAGCATGGGGCGGAAGCGAATCGCGCCGGCATCGATCACCGCCTCGGCCAGCGGCATTCCCTGGCGGATGCGAAGCTCGATGAAGTCAACAAGGATGATCGAATTGCGCACGATGATTCCGGCGCCGGCAATGAAGCCGATCATCGAGGTTGCGGTGAAGAATGCGCCCAGCATGGCATGCGCAGGCATGATGCCAACCAGCGTCAGCGGAATCGGCGCCATGATGATCAGCGGCACGATGAACGAGCGGAACCAGCCCACCACAAGCACGTAGATGAGAACCAGCACCGCGGCGAACGCAAGGCCCATATCGCGGAAGACCTCGATGGTGATGTGCCATTCGCCGTCCCACTTCATCGAGTAGTGGTCGGTCGACTCCGGCATCGACGCGTTGTAGCGGGCCAGCGTGTATCCGGCAGGAAGCGTGAGATGGTCGAGTTCCTTGTTCATCTTCAGGATGGCGTAGACCGGGCTCTCTTCCGCCCCAGCCACGTCGCCCGTGACATAAACCACGCGGCGCAGATTCTTGTGATAGATGCTGGGCTCGATGGTTGTGTGTTCGACGATCACCAACTCGCGCAGCGAGACCATGCCGCCGTCCGCGCCGGGCAGGCGGATATTCTCCAAGCCCTGCTCGGAAGAGCGGTCGGCGCGGTCGAGTTCGACGATTGCGGGCACCGGCTCCCGCGCGGTCTGATCGTGGATCAGGCCGACCTGCGTTCCCGAGAGTGGCAAGCGCCAGCGCATGGGCAACATCGGAGACCGCGATGCCATGCTGCGCCGCCTTGACTTCATCCACGCGCATCACCAGTCTCGGTTGCGGGTCTTCGACATACCAGTCCGTGTCCACCACGCCCGCGGTGTGCTGAAAGATCGACTTGATCTGCTGTGCGACCTGCGTCTGACCAGCCAGATCGGGACCGTAAACCTCGGCCACCAGCGTCTGGATCACCGGCGGCCCGGGCGGAACCTCGCTGACCTGAATGCGCGCGCCATACTGGTTGCCGATTGCGTCGAGCAAAGGACGAAGCCGCTTGGCGATGGCATGGCTCTGCACGCTGCGCTGCTTTGCAGGCAGCAGGTTCACCTGAATGTCGGCCTGATTCGGCTGGCGGCGCATGTAGTAGTGGCGCACCAGCCCGTTGAAGTTATAGGGGCCGGAGGTTCCGGTGTAGGTCTGGTAGTTCAGCACGTCCGGCTGCCGCGCAAGTTCGTCGCCCAGCGCCTGGGCGACGCGCGCCGTCTGTTCCAGCGGCGTGCCGTCGGGCATGTTGATGACCACCTGCAGTTCGCTCTTGTTGTCGAACGGCAGCATCTTTACTCGCACCAGCCCGAGCGGCACCAGCGCCACCGAGACCAGAAACAGCACGACCACTCCGATGAAGAACAGGACGCGATTGCGCGCGGACTGGATCAACGGCGTCATGATGCGGCGATAGAGCCTGGTCCGCCAGTTCTCCGTCTCCGGCTCCAGTATCTTGGCCCCTTCAAGATGCTTGCCCAGCAGGCGGAGCGCAGCCCAGGGCGAAACCACAAACGCAACCAGCAGCGAGAACAGCATCGCCGCCGACGCGCCCACGGGAATGGGCCGCATGTACGGCCCCATCAAGCCGCGAACAAAGGCCATGGGCAGCACCGCCGCAATCACGGCAAAGGTGGCGAGAATGGTGGGATTGCCCACCTCGGCGACCGCCTCCACCGCGACTTCACTCATCGGCCGCCCATGATTCTCCGGCAGCCGGAAGTGGCGCACCATGTTCTCGACCACGACGATGGCGTCATCGACGAGAATGCCGATGCAGAAGATCAGCGCAAACAGCGTGACGCGGTTGATGGTGTAGCCCAGGAAGTAGAACACCGACATGGTGAGCGCCAGCGTAACCGGAATGGCCAGCAGCACAACGCCCGACTCGCGCCATCCCAGAAAGAGCGCGACCAGAAGAGTTACGGACAACGTCGCCAGCAGCAGATGCTCCAGCAACTCATCCGACTTGTCCTTCGCCGTCTCTCCATAGTTCCGCGTGGTGGTCACGGTCACGTCGTTGGGGATCGTCACGCCCTGCATCTCATGCACGCGCTTGAGCACGGCATTGGAGATGTCGGTCGCGTTGGTGCCCTTGCGCTTGGCCACGGTGATCGTCACCGCGGGATACTGGCCGCGCTCCGTGCTGCGCTGCGCTCGCATTCGTCGTGCCGTAGACCACATAGTCCGCCGGGTCCGCCGCGCCGTCGACGATCTTCTCGGCAACGTCCCGCAGGTACACCGGATGCCCGCGAACCACGCCCACCACCACAGCTTCCAGATCCTCGCGGCGGGTGAACAGATTGCCGGCGTCTACGCGGACCTCCTGGTTGTTCTCAGCAAAGTTGCCCGCCTGCACGCTTGCATTTGCGGCCTGCAGATGCCCGACGATGGCCATGGGCGACAAGCCGTAGGCATTCAGCTTTTCTGTGCTGAGCACCACGCGCATGGTGCGCGGAAGGCCGCCGATGATCGTCGTCTCCGATACATCGGAAATCTGCTCGATGTTGTGCTGCATCTCGGCGGCGATGGCGCGCAGTTGATAGCCGTTGTAGTGCTCGCCCCACAGCGTCAGGGCCAGGATCGGAACATCGTCGATCGAGCGGGCCTTGATGAGCGGCTGCGAAACTCCCGGCGGCATGCGATCGAAGTTCGAGTAGAGCTTGCTGTAGACCTTGATCAGCGCATCTTCCTGCGGCGTGCCGACCAGAAAGCGCACGATCACCAGGCTCTGCCCCGGCGCCGATGTCGAGTACACATACTCGACGCCCGAGATCTGATGCACCAGATTCTCGATCGGCAGCGTTACGCGCTGTTCCACCTCGGCCGGGGACGCGCCCGGCATCGCGGTGGTGATGTCCAGCATCGGAACGAGGATCTGCGGCTCCTCTTCGCGCGGAATGATCGCGACCGCGAAGACTCCGAGCGCCAGCGACGCGGCGATGAAGAGCGGCGTCAGCTTGGAGTTGAGAAATGTGTGCGCCAGTCGTCCCGGCGATTCCAAGGTCCTGCTTCATCGCTGGACCTCGATGCGCTTGCCGGCGAGGTCGCGGTCAGCGGGATCGTCCACAAGCTTCTCGCCGGCAGAAACGCCCGACAGAACTTCGACGAGATCGCCTTGTGCCGCGCCAAGGGTGAGGTAGCGAAGTTGCGCAATTCCCTGGCCGTCGAGAACATACGCACAGGCCAGCGAGCCGCGCAAGACAACAGCGGAGCGCGGAATGACGAATCGCCTGCCGGACGCCGTTGGCAAACTCCGCCGTCCCGTACATGCCTGCGCGCAGTTGGCTTGAAGCAGGCAAATCGATCTTGACGAGAAAGCTGTGGCTGGCCGGATCGGCGGCAGGATCGATCTCCGCAACGGTGCCCGCCATATCCGTGGAACCGGCGCCATCGATCGCCACCGGCATCTTCATCCCCTTGTGAATCGCGCCGATCGCCGACTCGTCCACCGTAGCCTGCAGTTGCAAGCGCCCCGGCCTGATCCACCTGCAGCAGCGGCACGCCCGGTGCGGCCATCGTTCCCGGATCGGCCATGCGCGCCGTCACGACGCCGGCGAATGGCGCCACCAGACGCGTATAGCCCAGCATCGTGCGCGCGCCGCTTTCCTGGGCCCGCGCCGCATCGGTCTGCGCGCGCACTGCCTCAAGATTCGCCGCCGCCGCCTCGGCCCGCCGCGACACCTCATCCATCTCCTGCGGGCTCACGCTCTTCTCGGCCTCAAGTTGCCTGTAGCGGTCAAGCGTGCTCGCGGCCAGCTCCGCATTGGTCTGCGCGGCAGCCTGCTGCATTCTGCGCAGCCTTCACGCCTGCCTGCGCCTGCTCCACCGAGGCAGCAGCGCTGCATCGTCGAGCACTACCAGCGTCTGCCCGGCACGCACGCTGTCTCCCTCGCGCACCAGTACCTGCTGAATGCGGCCCATCACCTGTGCGGACACGACCGCGCGTCTCCCGCGCATGAACCGTGCCTGTGGAGCGCATGTTCAGAGGAACCTGTTGCTGCTGGCTCTCCACCACCCGCGCCTGCATGGTCTCGACAGCCGCGGCTTTGAAGCGGACTCAGCACCATGACAACCGGCCACCATCGCCGCAGAAGCGGCAAGCAAACTTACCCGTAAGACAGTCTTCATTGCAATTCCTCCGCCGCATCGGGAGTCAGTGTCCCGGTCGCGTAAAAAGTTCGGTATAGGCCATGGCATTGCCGTAAACGGCATGCCAGTAATTGGATTGGCTCTGCCGCTCGGCATCTTCGGCCCGCAGCAGATCGGTGATCGTGGCAAGCCCCGCGCCGTACGGTTCTTCAGGATGCGCAGGCTCTCGGCCGACTGATCCATCGCCGCCCGCGCCGTCTCCAGCGAGAGTTCCGCTGTCT
>CAWACG010000016.1:0-369198 GCA_963780515.1 uncultured Acidobacteriaceae bacterium | reverse complement strand
ATGTGAATTCTTCGATGACGGGGTTGGTGAGGACTTCGCGGGAGATGCGCTCGACCTGGGCTTTGGCGGCGTCGGCAGTGAGGCCGTCGGCGAGGGAAAGCGCGAAATACTTGCCCTGGCGCACCGCGGTGACCTCGGCAAATCCGATTTTGCGCAGAGCGTTCTGGATGGTTTGGCCCTGTGGATCGAGGACCGATGTCTTCAACGTGACATAGACATGCGCCTTCATTATCAAGGATTATAGAAGGGACTGTTCGCGACGCCTGTGCAGATGGAATCCCTCGAGGCGGCAGTTTGAAGGAGCATTACCCAGGGCCTAAAGCCCGCAGTCATTCTTTGCATTCCGGTATGCGCTGAACCACGTATTCTTCACGCTGAAGCCTATCGCTTCAAACCGGCTCCAGGTCGGATTCCGGTCCACTCTGCGCGTCGGACCACTTCCCTCCCCACCGCCAAGGAGAAGCAAGAGTAATGGTTAATTATCTGGAACTGCCGATTGGCGACCGTTCCCCCGAAGTGTTTCGGGCAGTGATTGAGATCCCCAAGGACGGAACCAACAAGTTTGAGTACGACAAGCAGCTGCACGTGTTCAAGCTGGACCGCAACCTGCACTCGCCGGTGCACTATCCGGGAGACTACGGGTTTATTCCTTCAACGCTGAGCGACGACGGCGATCCGCTGGACGTGCTGGTGCTGGTGCCGGCGCCGAGTTTTCCGGGATGCGTGCAGGAGGTGCGGCCGATTGGGCTGCTGGAGATGCTGGACCAGGGCGTGCTGGACGAGAAGGTGCTGGCGGTGGGCAAGAACAATCCGCGCTATACCAATGTTTGGAATTACACCGATATCTATCCGCACATGCTGAAGGAGATCACGCACTTCTTCTCGATCTACAAGGATCTGGAAGGCAAGCGCGTGGAGATCAAAGGCTGGCACGACGCGGCGTATGCGCGCGACCGAGTGGTGCGTGCGGCGAAGCAGTTCGAGGACAGCAAGGCGAAGCCGGCGGAGCCGAAGCCGAAGCAGGCGAAATAGGCGACCTATTGAGAAAAGGCTGTGCCGCGGATGAGGCGCATGGCGGCGTTGTGTTTGGGGACGAAGATCAGTCGGCGCGGGAGCGCGGCGAGGCGGCGTCGCGCCACGGGGAGCGGCGGTGAGCCAGTAGAGCACCGGGCCGAGCAAGGCGACGACGACGGCAAAGAGCAAAGCCGAGATTGAGCCCATCAGCTTTTCGTCGCGCGAGGCATAGAGCGCGTAGCCGATGAGGACCGCGGGGCCGACTGCCGAGCGAGCAGGCAAAGGCGAGATTGCCGGCCTTGAAGGGCCGGGCAAGGTCCGGCTCGCGGATGCGCAGGACGACGAGGGCGACGAACTCCAGCAGCAGGCTCGATCCGTAAAGGATCAGGTCGATGGAGATGAGCCGCTCGAAGGGCAGCTTGAGCGCGAGGGCCCAGGCCAAGCCGCAGAGCAGCACGCTGACCCAGGGAACGCCGCGGCTGTTGCGCCGGGCCAAGACGCTGGGCAGCATGCCGTCTTCGGCCATGGCCATGGGCAGGCGGGTATAGCTCATCACCAGTGCGTTGAACATGCCGATGCCGGTGATGACGCCGCCGGCAACAACGGCCAGGCCCAGCAGCGGGCCGCCAATTGCGCTGGCGGCGGTCATCCAGTCGCCGGTGGAGAAGCTGCGCGGAGAGGCCGGCGATCGCCATGGCCACGAGGGGCAGAATGTAGGTGACGGCGACCAGGATGGCGGCGGCGATCATGGCGCGGGGATAGTTGCGCTGCGGATTCTCGACTTCCTGCGCAACGGTGGAGGCGTTGTCCCAGCCCATGTAATTCCACATGGCGACGAGAACGGCGGTCGAAAGTGCTAGCTCGGAGACTCGGTGTGGCCCCATTGCACGGCGGGATGCAGCGTCAATCCGCGCCACACGCCAAGCACCATGAAGACGGCGAATGGCGCGAGCAGCAGAACGAACATCCAACGGAGCCTTCGCCGACAGCGGGCGCGCCGCGCAGATTCCACGCACAGCAGAGGACGACCACGGCGAGCGACCAGGCATAGCCGTGCCATCCGGCAGTGAGCGCGGGGCTGAACTTGCCGAGGTAGAGAACGAAGATGGCCGGATAGATGGCCATGTCGAAGATGCTGGCGGAGAGCGAGAGCCAGCCTTCCTGATAGCCCCAGAAGGGGCCCAGTGCGCGGCGCACCCAGATGTAGAAGCCGCCTTCGGCGGGGATGGCGCTGGCGAGTTCGCCGATCATGAGCGCGGTGGGCAGACACCAGAGGAACGGCAGCACGAAGGAGAATCACGATTGCCCGGCAAAACCGGCGCCGCCGAGAATGTCCTCAATGCCGTAGGGACCGCCCGACACCATGAAGTAGGTGGCGGCGACCAGCGGCAGAAAGCGCAGCTTCCGCGAGCCGGTTTGGGCGCCAGGACCATAAATGTGAATCTAACAACGTTTACCCCCCTGACAAAGGGAAAAGTGCGCCTGCGAACAGGTTTTTTCAACCTGTGCCGCGGTCGCGTCTGGCGCGGTCAACAGTGGATTTTGACGAGCAAGGAATCGGACGTGATTCGACGCTGATGATGGGGGCCGGTAAGTGACGATCCTGAGACCGATGCGCTGCGAAAGTGGATGAGAATATTCGCGTGGAAAGATGAGAAACTGCGAACTGGTTGGGAGAGCAATTGGGATGCTGACGCGGCTCGAATTCCCCGGATGAATTGCCGGTGCTTCGTACGTCATTCGCAAGTTCCGGTATAATCCGACACAGACCCGGAGAGATGGCCGAGTGGCTGAAGGCGGCGGTTTGCTAAACCGTTGTAGGGTCAAAAGCTCTACCGGGGGTTCGAATCCCCCTCTCTCCGCCAGAGTTTTCCCTGTCCGATTGAATCCAAAGACAAGCACAAGATAATAAATAGATTACTCGAATTCTCATGTTTCGCATCTGTCGCTTGAGGTCGCATTTGTACCCTGAATTCCGGCGAAAAACTATAGCAAGGCGAAATCGCTATAGCACGGAACCGGACCAAGTTTTTCACCTCGAGCGCCAAGTTTGGTCCTTGCCTATGCATCGGAGGTGCAATAGAGGTTCGAGGTTGAGTTCAGCTGATTCGTTCGGTCTCATGAATCAAATCCCACAGGGACCCTTTTGTCACGCATCAGAAGGCGGCCCGGACGAGTCTTAAGACTTGGCCCGACTTGTCGACGCCAGTCATCGGGTGTGAGACCGTAGGCTTGTTTCGCAAGTTGAAGTTCAAATGTCAGACTTCTCGTTGGAAGGCCCGCGAGAATTTGTCTGATTCGGAAGTCTCAAAATAACTCCGCGTAATGTCCATCTGCCCGGGCGAGTACGCAAGCAGACCGGCTGGGAATCAACCGGAGATCTTGCGTATCTCGCTGAAAGACGGAAAAACGGAAACGGCGGTCGATCTCTCAACGTTCACCAAACTGTCAGGACGTATCAACACCTGGTTCACTCTTGCTCCAGACGGCTCCATCATCTTCCTGCGCGAAATGAGTGCCAATGAGATCTTCTCCCTCAGTTACGAAGAAAAGTGAGCGATCGGTGTCCAGCTTTCGCCGGCGCGTTCCTGACACTTATATGACAGATGGCGGTTATTAGGAGAATTTTCTTTAAACTTCACCTTTCGACACGACCGGAATCGTAGATGATTCAGAGCTCTTCGCCTCGACCGGTTCTTCGATACCGATCGCCGCTCTTGCAATTACAAATATGGAGTGATATTATTCCAATATTGGAGGGAGACATGAATGCTGCTGCAACCATCCCGCAGATCGCTGGCTATCGGTTCGACGTGGCCGCGAATCTCTCTGACGCTTCTACCAGGAAGCGACTGACCCCGGTTGGGATCAAAGCTTTCCTCCGGATTGCTGTGAAGTGGGGTGTCAAGGACCAGGATGTACGGGAACTTCTCGGTGGCGTCTCATCCGGGTCATTCTATGCTCTGAAGAAAACGCCCGGTGCGCGAGCTCTCGATCAGGATACGTTGACCCGCATCTCTCTTCTTATTGGCATTTTCAAGGCGCTCAACATCCTCTACAGCCAGCGTCTCGCTGACGCATGGATGACACTTCCGAACAGCAATCCGATGTTTCGTGGCTCCACACCTCTCGCGTACATTCTGCGACTTGGGCAGCCCGGAATGGTAAGGGTGCGCGAACTGCTAGACTCCCGACGTGGAGGCCAGTGATACCCCCCGTCAGTGAGTGCTCCTTTTCGGACACTCATCGTCTAATCCCGTCGAGATACAGCCCGGAAGGGACAGTTCTGGGTCAGCTCAGCGACAACGACGCGGACCTGCGTGACCTGATCGAATTGGACGGGGCGACGAACTCGAGACTGCTTGGAGAAGAGGGGCTACTCCCGGACATCAGTGTTCACGAACTGCTATACGGCGTTGCATACAGCGAAATCGTGAACGCGGCGTTTACCCATGCGGCGCCGGATGGTGGAAGGTTCAACAGCAGGACGCGCGGTGCCTGGTATGCGGGGCTCGAGCAAGAAACCTCTATTGCTGAAGTTGCTTTTCACAAGATCGAGCAGCTTCGGGAAGTGGCCTGGGAGTTCGAAGAGACCTCTACCTATGACGATTACCTCGCCGATTTCGCTGCGAGCCTTCACGATCTTCGCGGCAAAAGTTCGAGGCTTCGCAAATATCTCAAACCCAGCCCGGTACCCGAATGCTATCGAGACTCTCAAGAATTGGCCCTGGATCTGATGAAGCGCGGCTCCAATGGGATCGTCTACCCGAGCGTACGGCGTGATGGAGGAACGTGTGTCGTCTGCTTTCGTCCTGCGCTTGTTTACCATGTGCGCCGGGTCGTTCGTCTCGAGCTTCGCCTCAAGGCCAAGGACGGTCCCTCCTCGGTTCGCGTGGGTGAGGTAGAGATTCCAAACTCGTAGCCGAATATCAAGCGGTTCGAGTTACTCCGTTTATATGCGGCTGTCACTAAACCCACAGTTTTTGTCACGGCCGGATCGGTAAGATCCGGCCGTTTGTTTTGTGGAGTTTAGAGTTCGGGTTTTCGGAGCCCTTTTGTCACAGGGCGAAAAGGCCCTGTCAGGCCGTCTTCCGAAGGACGCGCTGGATGGTGGCCGTCGAAACGCTATGCCCTTTTGCGATCTGTCGGATGCTCTGGCCACGTGCGCGCAGGTTTCATCGGCCTGGCGGAGAAAGAACCCTTCGGGTGCAGGCTTTCCTCAACCGGCGCCGCGGGCTTCCGTTGCGACGGTGACGATGATGACCGCTACGCCCGGATCGCATTTTGGAGAGGCACACCTCTAGCGCCGCGGTCGCTGTGCGGTTTGCGCTTGTGACTGGAATCACAATTCTCATTCATTCCCAGTGCTATAAGTAAGCGCGGAAGTGAACTGTAGCCGCGCCTCCCGGTCAACAGGCCGCAATCGCCGATTGTGAGCAACCGGTACTTCACGGGATTTCGTTCCCGCGGAGATCGCGGATTCATTGGGAGGAGTTGGCTTGCAATGAAAATCTCCCGACGAAATCTCCTGCAAACCGCTGCCATCCTGCTGGTGGATCAATGGGCAAGCTCGCATTTCCGCGCACTCGCACTCGCAAGAGCATCTTCCGATGGTTGGGAGAACACCGGAAGGAAGGTGATCGTCCTGACTTGCGGGGGAATGCGCCGCGCTGAAACTTTTCAAGATACCGGCGTCACGAACATTCCCCATCTTTACAGCGAACTGCTTCCGCAGAGTGTGTTTTATCCCGCGGTGCGCAACGAGGGTGTGACTTCGCATTACAACACGATCTCCAGTGTCATCACCGGGCAGTGGCAACGGCTGGACGACTGGGGCAAGACTCCGCCAACCAGCCCCACTCTTTTTGAGTATTTGCGCAAACACATGAAGATGCCGCAAGACCAAACCTGGCTGATCTCTAGCAATAAGGCCCTCACGAATCGGATTGGCGCCAGTTCCATGCGCGATTTCGGTCCGCGTTACGGCGCAAATGTGGTCTTCCCGAAGCAGTTGCTGATTGACGCCGTGGTCCACGCGGCAAAACAAGGGAACGCAAGTCACAGCGCGGACCGGACCACGATGCAGCCGGAGATTGAGGCCATGCTGCATGAGAATAACTATGAGGGCCTGGGCTGGTCGGTTTCCGGAGATGCATCGTCTCTCGACGCCCCCACGCAGATCACAGTCCAAATGGCCATCGACAATCTGGTGCAGACCAAGGTGCCCGTGACCGGGGACGAGTTTACTTTTCTGGTCAGCGTGGAAGTGATGCGGCGCTTTGCGCCCTCCTTTCTGGTAATGACTTTCTCAGATATGGAAGTTGCGCACTTTGGGTCATACTCGCTGCATGTAGCCGGCATCCGCACGGTCGACCGTCTGGTCAGTGAACTCTGGAGCCAGGTGCAGGCGCTCCCGGCTTACCGTGGAAAGACCACACTCTTTGTGCTTCCCGAATTTGGGCGGGATCTCGATGGTTCAAATACCAACGGTTTCTTCAATCACCGGTTGAATCACGATTCCACTCGCCTCACTTGGATGATGTGCCTAGGAGAAGCAGCGCAGCACTTCCAGGTGGTCGAGCCTACGGTGCAGCAAACCGACATTTGTCCAACCATCGCCAGGCTATTCGGGCTCAACAGTTTGAACTTGCCGGGAAAGCCTTTGCCGGGGCTGGAAACATAATCTGGAGCCTCGATGAACGAGCGGTCGAATGGAGAGCAGCAAAAAACGGCAGAGCCGGATCTGGCAGCGTACCGCCGATTAATCAATCGCTTGCCTGTGACGCTACGTCCCTCACTGAACCAGCAATTGAGTGCGTGGGAGATGCTTTTTCCATTCGAACAACGCCGCACATCGGATTTCTTGAATGCCGTCGGATCGCTCTCACCTTCGACTTTTCAGGCGCTAACCGCGTCGTTATGGAACTTGGAAAAGAAGATGGGTGTAGCGGGCTGGAACTTCTCGGAGGCGAGAGACACCATGGAAAATGCCTCGTTGCTCGCCCGGTCGGAATACTATGCGCAGTGGCGCAGCGAGGTGAAACGCTTCTTCGAAGCCGCGAGTGCTGCGCCGCGTGACTCTGTGCCGGATCGGCCTTCGCCCACGCGATTCGTCATCCAGTTTCTTCCCAGCAACCTGCCCGTCGACCCAATTACTGCGTGGCAGCAATGGGATCCGCGAGGGCGCGCGATTGCCATCTCGGGCGACTCGCGGAGGCTCTGCGAATTGGTGATGCAAGGCCAGCCAGGACTGACTGGAATCACTGTCTCGTCTGGGCAGCAACGTAGCGCAGATGGTTCCGATCTATGGTTCATCGATGCCGAGGAGAAACTGGGAAGCATGCTTTCTTCCCAGCCGCCGATGGCTCGGACTGCCCTGAGCTTTGAGACGCTCAAGCCATTCCGCGATCGATTCCTGGCTGAGTTAAATACCATTCCGCGTGACACCCAGGTGAGCGATGAAATCATGGGCGAGCTTCGGAGGGAGAATTGGGACCGCTGGTGGCCGGCGGAATATGCCGGCCAGCCAAAGCTGTGTAACTTCATCATCGACCTCTTTCTCAGCGGCAACGGAGCCATCATCTTCTCCAATGCGTTCGTCGAATGGGCGGCTTCAGAAGTGCTTCGCCGCGCCCGTCCGAGAGGAGTCGTTACCTGCTTCGGCATGCGCAGTAAGCCGAAACTCTTCACCGGCATCGCCATTTTCGAGAACCAGCAGACGATCAGCCCGATTTCCGATGTGGACGATCCGCAGGGCAGTGCCATCGATGCAGTCATTCTGGCCCGATATATCTGGCAAGCCGCATTGAGATATCCGGAAGGGGAGCAGACTCTTGGCCTCTGCGTCGCAGAGCATCATCATTCCGCTTATGTGATTCCGCCTGCAGGGAAGAATTTGAATTGGACTGCGGAACGTTCCATCACGCCGGAAGAAGTCTACAGTTGGCTCAATGCGCAATTGAACTCGTAAATGTCTTGCCGGGTTCCAGCTTTTGGCAATGTCTATTCTTCATTCCAGCAGGCGAGGGCTCTTTGACCGCGGCCAAGATTATTGCCGGAATCGCAACTGGAATCGCTATCGAATTCCACCCTGGAACAGACCAGGAGTCACCCGTGCCCGCGAGTAATCGCGCGAAATGATGCCGCAAGGTACTCATTGCAAACGGGAAATTGTAACGTTCTTCATTGCGGATGAAGAACGGCGTTTTTGATTTTTCTCGCTCTCTCCCGGCGCATTTTTCCACTATGGCCTATATGTGCCATAGTCGACTGGCCAATAAGGCTCATATATCGCTGGATAGAACGTTCCTGTCTTTTGCGCTCAAATGTCGGATTCACTGTTTGCTCATCAAAGCGGTAACGTTTAACCCTCGCTAATTGGGAGGCTGATTCCGGGTTCAAATCGGTGACGCTAGGATGAGCTAAAAGAGCACAGTGACTCTAGGAGGGTACAGTGAGACAACAGCAATTCGAGATCTTTCCGCGGCCGGTTCGCGACGCCAACCACCAGAGACTTAGGTTCAAGTTTTTGTTCAACACCGAGGTGCTTCGAGTACGGTTGAAAATGTTAATTTGGCTAGTCCTCATCGGACTGTATAGCCTCGTGGGCTTGCGCGGGGCTTTGGCGCAAATCGACCAGGGCGCAATCACCGGCACAATCACCGATTCGACTGGAAGTGCAATTCAGGGCGCGTCAATCACGCTCATCAACCAGGACACAAATCTTTCCTTCACGGATTCTACGGACAACAACGGCTTCTACAGGTTCTCGCCCATCAAGATCGGGCTCTACACGCTTACAGTTTCGGCTCCAAATTTTGAGACGCGCAAGCAGCAGAATATCCGCGTCAACGTAAGTCAGACAGTAGGCCTGAACCTGTCGCTCAAGCCAGGCGCGGTCACTGAAACAGTTACGGTTACGTCGACCGAGGAAATACAGACCGAAGACGCCTCAACGGGACAGGTCTTCACCACGTCCCAACTCTCCGACCTTCCGCTTCTGGATCGCAATTATCTCTTTCTTGCCCAGCTTGCGACGGGCGTCAACGCGCCGAACCAGGGCAACTCGCAGACCTCCGGGTCTGGCGCATTTTCATCGAATGGCAGCCGCGTTTCCCAAAACAACTTCGTTCTCGATGGCGTGGACAACAACTCGAACATGCAGGACTTCCTTAACGGCGCGACCTACGCCGTGCGCCCTCCGCCAGAGGCGATCGCGGAGTTCAAGGTGGAGAGCAGCGACTACAGCGCGGAACTTGGTCGATCGACCGGAGCAGCGGTCAACGCGTCGATCAAGGCGGGAACCAACACCGTCCACGGCTCCCTATGGGAGTATTTACGCAATGACCGTCTGACTGCCAAGAACTACAACTTCAACGCCCCAACGCCGGAGCCGAGCACGGCCTACCATTCGAATATCTTCGGCGCCACGCTGGGCGGCCCCATCCTCAGAAACAAGCTCTTCGTCTTTGCCGATGCCCAGGGGACCCGCATTAGCATCTTCCAACCCCAGCAGACGGACTTGACCGTTCCAACGGCCGCTGAGCGCACCGGAGATTTTTCGCAAATGCTCAATCCCGCGCTTACCAACGGCAACGGCGTTATCACTTTGTACAAGACGGGCGGCAATCTGACGCCGACCGTTGGCGGCACAGAGACCGGGAAGGACCCGGCGCGCTATCTTACGTGCACGACTGCCACTCCGGTCTATGCGACGGCGATCCCGGGGCAAAATGTCATCTGCCCTGCAAGTGTCAATGCTGTCGCAAGTACAGTCCTCAATCTGTTTCCGCTTCCGAACCAGGGGGCGGACGGCCAGGTGGTGCAGAATTACACTGCTCCGGCGACCGCTTCTCAGAACAACACGACCCAGTATGACGTTCGGATGGACTACAACTTGAGTTCAAAGGACCAGGCATTCGCGCGTTATAGCTATTCCAACAATCCGTCGGTTTATACCCCGCCACTGGGAGTTCTGGATGGCGGCGGGTTCGGTTCCGACGGTGCCGATACCAACATCGCCAAGAGCGGCATTTTCAGCGAGACCCATTTCTTTACCCCTACTCTCGCCAACGAGTTCCGTGTCGGCTACAACTACTTGCACGCGTCCTATTTGTCGGCAGGGGCACAGAGCAACGTCGCGGCGAAGTATGGTTTGGGCGGCATCCCATTCGGCCCATCCCTCGGCGGTTTCCCGACCATCTACTTCAACGGCGGCGGGTCCAACTTCGGAATTGGCATCCCAAGCTACGAGCCCTCCGATGAAAAACAGAACGTGATTGAGTTCATCGACAACGTATCGAAGGTGTGGGGCAAGCACAACCTCACATTCGGCGTCAACATCCAGCACACCCGCTTTTACGGGTTGCAGTCGCCCAACTCTACCGGATACCAGGGATTCAAAGGAACGTACACGAGTGACCCCGGAGACACGAGCGGCGCTATAACGGGTGCAGGCTTAGCCGACTTTGCACTGGACCAGGAAAATTACGCCTCCCTGAACAGCACCACGCCAGTTACCGATCTCCGCTGGTACGATGCAGCCTATTTTCAAGACGACTGGAAGATCCGGTCGAACCTTACGCTCAATCTAGGTTTGCGCTGGGAATACACGGAGCCTTTCGTCGCACTGCATGACTTCCAAGCAAACTTCGATGGCAACTTCGCCGGCATGAATCAGGGGAGTGGGACATTCTACATTCCCAAGTCGCAGAGCAGCTATCCAATTCCCACTTTCCTTTCGACCGACTTTGCCCTTGACAACATCACGATCAAGTACACCGGCAATCGATCCCTGGTCAATCCGGACCACCACGAGTTTGCACCGCGCATCGGGTTTGCCTATCAACCCACGATCAGGACTGTCGTTCGTGGAGGCTTCGGTTTCTTCTACGGCGGTCAGGAAAACATCGGGTTGGGCTTGAACCTGTACAACAACCCTCCGTTCTTCCTGACCAGTTCCATTAACCCGGTCCCGAACCAGTGTTACAACACCGTCGCAACAGGCATCGTATGTCCCACGAACGGCCAGACGCTCGAGACAGGTTTCGGGGCGGCGGCCACCTCCAACGCCGGTCTGGAAGCAAATGCGCAGTTGCCGACGCTCTTCGGTCAGGACCAGAATGCGAAGAGCACCTACACGGAATCGTACAATCTGAGTCTGCAGCAAAGTCTCACTCCCACCATCTCGTTCACCCTTGGCTATCAGGGCAATGTGACCCGTCACCTGCGGGTCAGCTATGCCGCAAACCAATATCCGGGCATCATTCCCGCCGAAGGGAATAGCCAGCTTTATCAACCGTTCTACGACTTCGGCAATATCATTGAAGTCACCAACGAGGGCATAGGCGATTACAATTCGCTCCAGGCGAAGATCGACAAGCGGTTTTCGCGCGGCCTGTCTTTCCTGACGGGCTATAGCTGGTCGCACAGTCTCGACGACGCCGTCCAGCCAATCCAAGGGACAGACGGCGGCCAGGCCGGCAATCCCGCGTTTCTCGGTTTGAAGTTCGAGTATGGCGCCAGTGCCACTGATGTGCGTAACCGGTTTACCTTCTCGCCGCAGTATGAACTGCCGTTTGGCAAAGGGAAGCGGTTTCTGAATAATGGCCGTCTTGTGGACGCACTGGCAGGCGGCTGGAAGTCTTCTGCCATCTTCCAGGTGCAGACTGGTACACCGATCGCCTTACCACAACGATTCCGCGTCGGAGACCCATTCGGTTCCGGTGGCACACCCAACCCGGTCACGCAGCCCAACCAAGAGTGCGCAACTCAGACTAGAACAATAGCTCACTGGTTCAACCCTTGCGCCTTTGCCCAGGCGCCAACAGCGTACGCGACCGAGGCGGACTACAACGCTGCTGTCGCCGCGGGTGGAAATGCGGTCCTTCTAAGTCAGGCTGGAACGCTCCCGTATGGACAGCGGGGGCGGCTGACAGTCGCTGGGCCGGGCTTCAACCGGCTTGACATGTCTCTCTTCAAGAGCTTCAGGCTACCGTTCCGCGAGTCTGCATTCGAATTGCGTGCAGACGGAATCAATGTCATGAACACTCCATCCTTTGGCGATCCGAACAACGGCATTACCGGAGGAAGCGCCGGAAAAATCAATTCGACGAGGTTCAGCGGGTTACTACCCGATGCGCGCGTCATTCAGGTTGCAGGGCGACTCACTTTCTAGAATTGCTCTCAGGTTGAGCCGCCTCATCGTTACACTGATGGGGCGGCTTTTCTCTTTAGGCTGGACGTTCAATGATGGATCAAAGAAACGAATTCAACCGCGGCGCTGCGTCGCGAAGCTTGAATAGGCGCGAGTTTGTGCGGGGATTGTGCGGTTCTGCCCTGGCGACGACCGTCTCAAACATGCTTCCGCAACGGGCCTGGGCGCGCGCTTCCGATCGGCGCAAGGTGGTAGTGGTTACCTTTGGCGGAGGAGCAAGAGACGAGGAGACTTTTGCGCCAGAGGGCCAGGAGAATATACCCCATTTACTGCATGAACTGATTCCTCAAGCGAGCTTTTTTACGCAAGTGGTCAACCAAGGGATCCTCGGCCACTACGTGGCAACGGCATCGCTGGCCACCGGGACTTACGAAACCTTCGATAACTTCGCAGATGTCTCCCCGGCGCATCCCACCGTATTCGAGTACTTCCGGAAGACCAAGCGGCGTCCGGCGACCGACGCCTGGGTGGTTGCGCCCAGCAACGGATTCAACCGCATCGGCCAGAGCTCCGACAACAGGTTTTTTGACCAGGGCGCGACCGTGGTGTTGCCCAAGCGGCTGCTGGCGCGGCCTGATGGCACCCCAGCATTTGCCGGTGTGGAGCGCTTGCTGAGCGACAACTACGAGTCACCGATTCAGGCCCCTGTGGCTCTTGCCGAAGAGATGCCGACGGAACAGGTGGCTGCCATGCTGAAGCTATCGCTCGCGGACTTTGCCGCGCACGCAAGTACCTTACAAAGCCCCGACGAATTGTCGTTCTTCGTCGCCAAGAGGGTGATGCGCGAATTGGCGCCCAGTTTACTGTGGCTGACCCTGCATGATATCGATGTTGCGCACAGCGGAGCGTTCTCGCTTTACCTCGATGGCATTCATCGCTCAGACGCGATTTGCGCGGAGCTGTGGCGGACCATCCAAAGCGACCCCGAATACAAAGACAGGACGAATCTGTTGATCTTGCCGGACTTCGGCCGCGATTCTGACCTGGATGCAGGGGGAAACGGATTCCAACATCACCGCACCGGAGATGCTCTTTCGCGCACTACATGGTTGGTCGCGCTGGGTCCGGATATCAAACAGAACACCATTGTCGATCGGCGCATTGAATCCATCGATCTAACTCCGAGTGTCGCGGCCCTGCTGGGCTGCGACGCACCGATGGCGCACGGCAAACTTATCGCGGAGTTGGGGCTGTGAACAGCGCATACAGCACGGTGCTGACACCTGCTCAACAAAGATTGCTGGAGAGCCTTCCCGTTTCCCTGGCCGCCGTGATGATGCAGCAGCTTGCACGCGCCGGCAGCTTATTTCCCGCAGAAAAGCGAGAGCTGGACCGCACGTTGCAATCCTTAACGCCGCCCAGGCCGGACAATGCCAAGCGAGCCGTCGAGATGTTTGCCACGCTTCGTTTGTCCCCAGAGCTGGAGCGTCTGGACTGGCGCGCAGATGCGGCCGGATTCGTGGATAAGATGACAGCGGAGCTGTGGAGCACAGGCCAGATCGGGACATTTCGCGAAGCGGCGAAGCTGCTCGCGCCCTCGGCAATGGCGGCTGCGCAGGGCGCGCAAGCGTCGAAAAAGCGATTCGTAGCCATTGCTTTGGATAAACGTCTGTCGGCAGTTGGGAAAACTCCGGTTCTCTTCCGCATGCTGCGGCCGTATGGCACGTTCTTTCCGCACGCTGTCGACGAGAACGGAGCCGAGACGTTGGTAAGCTGGCTGGCAACTCGGGCGAACGCCCACCCGGAACCCTACACGCATTGGCAAATCTCAGGCGACATATGGAAAGAGCAGGCAGCTGCGTCGGTGGTATCGCTTTCCTATAACGGAATGCTCGCTGAACGCGAACGTCTGCTGGTGTTTTTCAATACCGTCCGAAACACCGCGGCGTCGCAGGGCCCTGAAGGTCTGCAGAGGGCGCTTCAGCACCTTACTCCCGAAGAGATCGGCATGGGCGCGATTGCAGATCCGGTTGTGCGCACATTTGCTCTGGATATTTTCACGCAGGGATCAGGCACGCAGCTATATGCCACAACCTTCGTCCAATGGACCATTCGCGAGGCGCTCAGGAGAGCGCAGCCCGAGTCCGTGCTTGCATGGTTCACTCCGCGCTGTGATGCAACATCGATGGATTGGCGCATTTCCCACCCCGATCGCGAGCAGGCGCCCGACGGTCCTGGATCCCTGATAGACGCCGAGATGGGAGCCTACCTGAGCTATGTGAACCTGATGCGTCTTCCCGATGCGGAACGTGCCAGCCTTCTCGTTTGGCACGAAGGCTACGGCCAGGCGCTGCTCATTGGGGCTGACATGCCGCGAGGGGTGGAAAGTAATTCGGCAATCACGCTGAAGGGGCTTTTGGCGCTGGCAGGGTGAGCAATGCCTGCTCGCCATTATGGAAGGCAGCATTGATCTGAGTGCGGGGAATTGATTCGCTGTTTGCCTCAACGCCAGCACAAACATTCCCATCGCATCCATATCCGCATACAAGGTGTGATCCATGGAGCGGCGTCATATGACGTTCAGAACTCTCCAAGCTTCATCGACGGCGGCTTTGCGTTGGACAAGACGCGTCGCTCCTCACCGGAGCGCAATTAGCAATGAATGTTATGTGGTTGAAACCGAGCTTGCGTCCCCGCTTCCGTTAGAAATGGGAAGCTATTTGCATTTCTTAAGAGCTTCCGTGAGGTGGCGAGGCATCCTTAACAAAGCATCGAAATAGCCGATCGGCGCAGACGCGCGGACGTCATTAACGGTCAAGGCGTTGAAGAAGGCCGCTTCGAAAGGCCGCCGCAACCGCACCAGTTCGATCCGCGGCCTGTAGTTTCTCCATTACGTTGTTCACATAGTGTCGAATCGTATAGTCGCTCAGTTTAAGAGCAGCAGCGATTTGTTTGTTGGTGCAACCCTCCGCCAGGAGTTCCAGGGTTTGCAACTCGCGAGGGGTCAAATCCGACCTCGTCATTCTTTCCGCTAGCCTCGAGGATATGCCAACAGGAATATACCGTCTTCCGGCATGGACAGCGGTAATTGCGGCAATCAATTCATCTTCCGATGTATCCTTGAGTAAATATCCCCACGCTCCGGCTTTGATGGCCTGATAGATCAATTCGTCTTGTGCGTAGCTGGTCAACACAACTACTTTCGGCGATTCAGGGATCTTCTGCAACTTCTGCAGGACGGATATTCCATCGATTCCGGGCATGCGGAGATCCAAGAGCACTAAATCCGGTTTCTCACGGTCGATGATCTTCAAGGCCTCTGCGCCGCTTCCAGCGCTTCCGATCACTGCGATTTCCTCATGCATTCCTAACATATTCGACAATCCGGAACACATGACTGGGTGATCGTCAACAATCAAAATGCGAACTGGATTGGTGCTGCTTCGTTCCATAAGCTCAGCTCTCTCCAATTGATTTCCGAAATGTGTTTGCGGGATTGAACCTGACAAGGAAGTCCTTTTTCTTCCGGATTGGAACACTGACTGCGATGGTGGTTCCGACGCCAGGTACGCTTACGAGATCAAAATCTGCGTTGATTTCAGAGGCTCTCTTTCGCATCCCGCGAATACCAAACCCTAACAGATCCCCCCTTATTAGAAAGCCCCGCCCGTCATCGATAACCTTAAGTCTCACCAGGCTATCTTCATATTCGACATTGATAGCAAGCTGTGTAGGATCTGCGTGTCGAATTGCGTTGGCGATTGCTTCCTGGCCGATGCGAAAGAGTTGCGTCTTAACATCGCTGGGGATAGCGCGTACTGAACCTGTCGAGTGTGCTTCGATCTTTATGAGCCCATTCTTCAGCAACGCCTGCGCTTTCTCGTTCAGAGAGAACAATAAATCCGTGCCAACCGATTCTTCGGAGATAGACGGTACCAAGCTCCTGCGCGCCTCTCTATGGCTGAACTGCACTAAGTCTCTTGCCGTATCAACGTGATGCAAAAGATTCTTATCGCCGGTTGTGATTGCCCGGCGAATGACCTGGAGTTGAAATCCGACTCCGGCAAAACTTTGCGCCAATGTGTCGTGAACGTCGCGGGCAAGCCGTTCTCGTTCGCGCGATGTCGATTCTACCTTCCAACGTTTGAGCTGAACATACATGAGGAGAACAAGGAAGGAGGTCAAGAGGATTCCAAGGACGACGATAAGAGAGAGAAGGCGCGTCTCGTTCCACCAACTTGGAGGAGAAATGAGAGAGATGTCGTTTAGCGATTGAAGCAGCAAGACCGAATGGACCGTGGTGTCACGATAATTGAGATACCCGATCCCTCCTTCAACCGTGAGCAGGTTAATGCCAATCAGTCGCAGATCGCTTCCGGGCCGCAGCCAAGTTGGTATTGGAGTGTTGGCGTCCAACTCAGCGGTGGTTAAATCGTGGCCAGATTCGAGCACAAAAAGTGTTCGCGTGGGTTCGCTAATGACACGCACGAGTTGGAGATGAAGCGAGACGAGACATGACCGGTATCTGCTTGCAAGAGCCTCCCGCAAAGTAATGGGCACCGGCTCGAGTGGAGGTCCCTGTGCGAGGCGTCGCGTTACCGCATCGCGTAAGACGGGACCGGCCGCCTCGGGCGTGGGGAAACCAACCGTTTCAATGAGGTCGCCAATTCGCAGAGATTGAGAATCTGCAGGAATCACTTCGATTGCCCGGGAACCATCCTGCAGGATCAAGCGTCGACCTCGCTCGTAATAAGTCAGCGTTCCCCGAAGTCGAATACGATGGAAATAGTCCGTATGCGATCGATACCGGAGTAGAGCCCCAATGGGCACCATCCGCGCGCTGAATAGGTCGTTCGGTCCTGCGCGCAGGACTGTAAGGTAGCTGATATCTGGTGCGACCAACAAAACGCCGGTTGCTTGCGTATCATCGTTCTTGCGGGCGAGCGCAGTGGCGGCGATCCGCACTTTCGCTCCGATTAAGCCACTGGCGGCCTTGTAGTATTGGGTTGGCAACGCGACATCGATGCGGCCTTCTGGCATGTCGACCGTGAGCAATGCACCTTCAGTTGGTGCGGCATTTAGAGCATCGTTTCTCAAAGTAATCGTGCGAACGATACCTTCAATCGCGACATATTGTGCGTCCTCTTCACCGCTGCTCAATTGCACAAAAGACACATTCTTTGGACGGGGAAGCGGCCCATGCCCATCCAGAGTAACAGTCGTCTTTTCAATTTCAGGAGAATACGCGCCCGGACCAACAGTGCCGACCACTGTGACCACGTCGCCAACGACAAGGGGATTTTTGGACTTGCTGCAGCAGTCCACCCATATCCCCCCCGTGTGATCTTGCAGAACGACGCCCACTGGAGTCGACAGTGTTATTGTGCCTTTGAGTTTGGCGAAACCGCCCTTGACTGCCACGTCGTATGGAAGGGAGAGAACCGAAGCTGCCGTCCTATAGATAATTGTGGGCGTACCTTGCGCTTTGGTCCTTGCTGAGAGGAAGATACAGAGAATAAGGATCAAGGCTTTCCATATCAAGGCAACGCGCACGCGAGCGCAGCATTTGTCCCCGATCTCGGGGCTATCGTGCACGGACGACTGTGTTCTTCCCACGACCGTTCATCTCCATCCGTGACTCCACGACTGCGTGTAATGCTAGACCCGTTCAGCCGAACTGTAAATATCCGACGGCCGAGCCAAAGTCACATTCAGGTGCCGTACCTCCACATGGCACATTTGTGCCATGTGGAACTAGCCAACAAGGCTCATGTACCGCCGGATAATTCGGCCCTGTGCTTTTCGCTCAAATGTAGGATTCACTGTCGGCTCGTCAAGACGGTAGGGTTTATGCGGTGTTAATTGGGATGGCTGGATCCGTTTTAAATCTTCGACGCATGGAGGAGCGAGGCCTAGGTTCAATTCCAAAGTCGTGTTGCATGCTTGATCGCAATGTGCCCAGTGATACCTTTCCGGCTCGACAGACGGTCGCCCAGTCAACTTTTGGATCCAACAACGACAGCGCTACGGACTAATCCGGCACTATGAGACCGGGTGGCGTCAGGTTGGTTGTGACCAACGAAAGCACCGGCTCGGTACTGACCGCTGAAACGAATAGCAGCGGCGAGTTCTATTTCCTTCTCTTCTACCCGCCGCCTACTCGATCACGGCGGGGAAAGAAGGATTTCGAAGACTTGAAAAGGATGGCATCGAGTTTACGTCCGAAAGATTAAGTAGTCACAACGGGGTGGAATTGTCGATGAATCGTAGAAGGTTTGCTATTTCGATCACGGGTGTGATGGCAGCCGCTGCGTGGAAAGGTTCGCGGCGCCTTGCAGCATCTGAACACAAGCTCATCGGTCAAGCTTTGGCAATTCCGACGAAAGATCAACGTGCTTGGCAAGACCTAGAGATCGGCATGTTCGTGCACATCGCACCCAACACGTGGCAGGACAAGGAGGGCGACGATCTTTCGACCCCGCTTTCCAAGATTAATCCTGAGAAGCTCGATACTGACCAATGGGCTCGGACTGCGGTCGATCTGGGCGCGAAATACATTGTTTTTGTCGCCAAGCACGCTGGTGGTTTCTGCATGTGGCAGACCGAAACAACGGACTATGGCATTCGCAACACGCCCTGGCACGGAGGCCGCGGAGACGTCTTCGCCGATGTCGCTGATTCCTGCCGCAAGTACGGCCTCCAGCTGGGAGTCTACGTCAGTCCTCGCGACGATCACTTCGGAGCCAAGACAGGCGGCATCTGTTCGACTCCCGAGCTACAAGCTCGCTACAATGCGATGTATCGCCAGCAACTGACGGAAATTCTCACCGGCTACGGCCAGTTGGTTGAGGTGTGGTTCGACGGATCGACGGCTGCCCCCGTGAACGACATCCTTGCCAAGTACCAGCCAAAAGCTCAGGTCTTCCAGGGGCCGGCAGCGACGATTCGCTGGGTGGGCAATGAGGACGGTGTCGCTCCCTACCCCTGCTGGAACAGTATTGACAAGGCGGACGCGAAGACTGGCACGGCTACCTCGCTGAACAGCGATATCGATGGGGACACATGGATGCCCAACGAGGTCGATGTCTCCATCCGGCGCCCCGATTGGTTCTGGAGCACGACCAACGAAAAGAAGGTGATGACTCCTGAACAATTGCTTTCCGTCTATTACACCTCGGTGGGACGAGGCGCTCAGCTGCTGCTCAATATACCCGCCAATCGGGACGGCCTGCTTGCAGATGCCGACTGCGCGTCGGCGGAGGCTTTCGGTCTGGAGATTCGACGACGCTTTGCAAAGCCGGTGGCCGAGACCACGGGGCAAGGTACCCAAGTGACACTAAAGCTCGGAGCTCCCATGCGGATCGATACCGTCATCCTTCAGGAAGACACTGCCAAAGGCGAGCGGGTGCACGAGTTTCATGTGGAAGGGCTTGCCGGAGGTGCGTGGCGGAAACTCGGTGAGGGCACCGCTATTGGCCACAAGCGCATTCAACCAGTAGAACCAACTCTCGTGCACGCAGTGCGCATCGTGACCGACCGAAGTATGGGAATACCGGTCTTTCGCAATGTGGCCGTCTACAACGCGGGCTATCCTCCACCGAGCGACTGGAATGCCGCGCCGCAAATCTGGGCGGCCAACCTGGTCGGTCATTGGAGCGACCATACTTTCTCCATTGACTTGACTTCTAAGATCGACGCCGCAAAGCAGTATCGTCTCCGCTTTGTACCACGCGCAGGAACCGTTACCGGTTTCTCGAGCGTTGTGCTCAAACTGGACGATGCCGCAGAACCGAACTTAGTCAAACCATCCAACGGAAAATTAGATGAGCTGATTCTCGATATTACCGGCGTAGCAGAAAAAGTTCGAGTGTCGGGACAGGTTGAGGGAGCTTCCGGTGGGGACATTTTATTGCAAAAGCTTTAACGTCTGCATACATTCACGTCATTCCATCCATCGGAGATCTATGAAAAAGTGCTGGCTGATCGTCTTTATTTTTCTTTTCGCGGTTCTCCCGCTACAGGGCGCAACGCCGCAGCATACCTTTGAGTTGCAGAACGGCAAATTTCAACTCGATCAGCATCCATTTCAGATCCTCTCGGGTGAGATGCACTACGCGCGCATCCCGCGTGCACGTTGGCGATATGCTATGCGCCTGGCCCGCGCCATGGGGCTAAACACGGTTACCACCTACGTCTTCTGGAATCTCCATGAGCCGGAACCAGGCCGGTTCGACTTTACTGGGCAGAATGACCTTGCCGCCTTCCTCAAAATCGCTCAGGAAGAGGGCCTATATGTCGTTCTGCGCCCCGGACCCTATGTCTGCGCCGAGTGGGAATTCGGCGGCTATCCCGCGTGGCTTCTCAACGATCGCACCACCGTTGTCCGCTCCCTCGACCCTAAATTCATGAAGCCTGCCGCAGACTGGTTTCAGCATCTGGGTGCTGTGGTCAAGCCCTTCCTGCTGGAGAACGGTGGACCCATTATCGCGGTCCAAGTAGAGAATGAATATGGTTCCTTCGGGAAAGACCATGAGTACATGCAGGCCATCCGTCGGCTTATCATTGACAGCGGCATGGGTGGGACCTCGCAACATCCTACCTTGCTCTACACTGCCGATGGCGGCGTCCAGCTGCCCTACGGCACTCTGCCTGATCTTCCTGCAGCGGTAAACTTCGGTCCCGGAGACGCTCCGTCGGAGACCGCAAGCCTTCGCGCCTTCCGCCCCAATGGGCCACTCTGGGTGGGCGAATACTGGTCCGGATGGTTCGACCACTGGGGGCACGATCACGTGACGACCAACACGGATCAACAGGTAGCCGAGTATGAGTTGCTGCTTCGACAAGGTTTCTCCATCAACCTGTACATGCTCTGGGGAGGCACCAGCTTCGGCTGGATGAACGGCGCCAACAGCAACGGCAAGAGCTATGAGCCCGACATCACCAGCTACGACTATGACGCGCCTATCAGTGAGCGCGGAGAGCCCCGCGAGAAGTACTTCAAGCTCCGCGATGCCATCACGCGCGTCACCGGCGTCGAGCCTCCGCCGGTGCCTCCCATCCCTGCCGCAGCCACTTACGCAATCGGTCCCGTCGAGGAATCGGCATCGCTGTGGGATAACCTTCCTCAACCAATTTCTTCGCCGCGACTCATGACTATGGAGGAGATAGGCCAGTCCTACGGGTACATTCTATACACCACGCACCTTGACGCTTCGCAAGCAGGACAACTTGTGCTGGATGGCCTGCACGATTACGCTTGCGTCTATCTTGACCGCAAACTCGCAGGCGTCCTTGACCGCAGGCTCAACCAGACTTCTCTCGAGATTCCCGCTGCGGCAAAGAGCCGCGAACTCGCCATTCTGGTCGAAGACACGGGCCGCGTCAATTACGGTACGGCAATGCGCGAAGAGAGCAAAGGCATTCTCAACCACGTCCGACTTGCGGATAAAGAACTCATCGGATGGGCTATCTACTCGCTTCCGATGGATCACCCTGAAAAGCTTCGCTACCGGAAATCGCCGTGCTCTGGTCCTTGCTTCTTCCGCACTTCTCTCATAGTCCCACCGCCCGCGCAGGATACCTTTCTCGATACAACCTACATTTCGAAGGGGTTTGTTTGGATCAACGGAACACCTCTTGGCCGTGCGTGGGATGTCGGTCCACAAGCTAGCCTTTTCATTCCGGGAAGCTGGCTGAAGAAGGGGCAGAATTCGCTTGTGATCTTTGATCTGCAGGCAAACAAACTGCTTGCACTGCAGACGATCAACCACGCACTTTGGATTCGTGGCAAAGACGAGCCAAGTAAGGAGTGACTCGACCGCCTGGCGGAACCAAACTTCACACGATGAGGTGACCACTTTGACAGCATTGAGATTCGGTGTGGCCGCGGTGCTTGCCGTAGCAACCTGCAGCTTATCGGCAACGGCACAAGTCCAGTTCCACAACCAACTGATGCCGCAACCCGCGGAGATGTCGATCGGTTCCGGCGCGCTTGAGCTCAACTCCACTTTCGCCGTCGAGGTTCCAAGCTTTTCCGACGCTCGCCTTACTCACGCGATCGACCGCGCCGTGCGGCGCATTGAGATGACTACCGGCCTGCGGCATGCCGGGCGTGGCGTTGCGGGAACCACCAGGCTCGTCGTCAAGGTCGATCACTCCTCCGCACCTGTTCAATCGCTCAAAGACGATGAGAGCTACTCGCTCACCGTGACAGCGTCCGGTGTGGAGATAGACGCCCCTGAAGAGCTGGGAGCCATGCACGGTCTCGAAACACTGATTCAGCTTGTGCAGCCGAACGGGACCGTCTATGTCATTCCCTCCATCACAATTCACGACACACCCCGCTTCCGCTGGCGCGGTCTCATGGTCGATTGCGGGCGCCATTTCGAGCCGGTCGCCGTTATCAAGCGCACTCTCGACGGCATGGCCGCGGTCAAGCTCAATGTCTTCCACTGGCACCTTACTGAAGACCAGGGCTTCCGCATAGAGAGCCATATCTATCCCAGGCTAACGGCCGAGGGGTCAGACGACCTCTTCTACACCCAGCAGGACGCAAAGGAGATCGTTGCCTATGCCCGCGCGCGCGGTATCCGCGTCGTGCCCGAGTTCGAGATGCCCGGACACAGCACGGCCTGGCTCGTTGCCTACCCTGAACTCGCCAGCGGAACCACCCCTACTGAGATTCGCCGCGAGTTCGGCGTGAGTCCATACGCCATTGATCCCACGCGCAATGCGACATATATATTCATCCGCCGCTTCCTGACCGAAATGGCCACGATCTTCCCCGACGCCTACGTCCACATCGGCGGGGATGAGACGCCGGCTCCAGACTGGAAGACGAATCCTCGCATCCTCGCTTTCAAGAAGGCCCACAACTTGAAGGACAACGATGCCCTGCAGGCCTACTTCAATACCCGCGTGCTCAAGATCGTCGCAGGTCTCCACAAGCACATGATGGGCTGGGATGAGGTCCTCACTCCCGGCCTTCCGAAGGATGTGGTCATACAGTCATGGCGCGGCGAGGCCTCGCTCTTCAAGGGCGCGAAGCTGGGATACGAGGGCGTTCTCTCAGCTCCCTACTATCTCGACGGCATGCGGCCGGCGGGCGTGCATTACCTGGCCGACCCGCTTCCTTCCTCATCCGATCTCACGCCGGACGAACGGAAGCGGATCCTCGGCGGAGAGATCTGCATGTGGGGCGAGCACATCGATGCGCGCACCATCGACTCGCGTATCTGGCCCAGAGCCGCTGCGATTGCCGAACGCTTCTGGTCGCCTGAAAACGTGCGCGATGTGGACGACATGTATCGCCGCCTCATCCCGACTTCTATCGAACTCGAGAGCCTTGGCCTGACCCATCTGGAGTCGGAGGATGCGGGCTTGCGTGAACTCGCAGGCACCGAGAATATCGATGCCCTCCGCACGTTCGCATCGGTTCTCGAACCGGTCAGCTTCGGTGAGCGGGCGCAAATACAGCACACCGATCAACTCACTTCTCTTGACGGTTTTGTCGATGCCGTTCGCCCCGACCCTCCCTCGCGACATTGGTTCGACCTGAGTGTTAAGCGGCTGCTCGACGATCCCAGAGGAGACACCGCGGATCGCATTGCGCTCGCCAACTGGTTCACGCAGCTCTCCGATGCCGTTCCAACCGTGCGCAAGCAGATGGTCGCCTCACCGCGTCTCGCCGAGGTATCTACCCGCGCCGACCAACTTTTGCAACTCACCGCCATGGGGCAACAGGCACTGCAGTATATTGCCGGCGAGCAGAAGGTTCCGGCAAATTGGGAGGCCAACCAGATTCGCACGCTTGACGAAGTCGGTAAGCCTTCTGCTCTCGTACGCTTCGTGTTCTTGCGAGGGATAACAGACTTAGTGAAAGCGGTTCCCGAATAATAACCAATGCGAGATGTGCAAACGATGTTGCTGAATGGAGAGCCAGGGACCTCAAGGCAGAGTTGGGCAGGGCGGCAAAGTTGCAAAGCATCGGCTCGAATTCGATTGACCGTGTTTCTTCTGCCGTACAGTAGGCTCGATAATTTCGAGCTTGAAGGGGACCTGCATTAGCCCGTCCAGACTTGGTTTTGAACTTCGGCTGAAGCCACTACTTCTGTTGTCTTTTGTGTGCGGCCAAAGTCCGTACCCTTCGCCCCAACTGTGGGCTCTGGATCGCTTCTAAGAACTCCGCATCGTTTGGGAAACTGCGCTCGATGAAGCGGGTCGATAACAACAGTTTCTTGTCGAGGTGCCGGACGGTTCAGTGAGTCCGCGCCGTCAAGGCCTGTGGAACGATCTTCAAAACAAAGAAAGGTATCTCGTTCTCTCATGCTGGATTGTCATTTTGAGCTCTGCGCCGACCGCCTCGAGTTTGCCCAAGCTGCCGAGACTGGAGGCGCCGATCGGATTGAATTGTGCACTGAACTGTCGATCGGCGGCCTCACACCGCCATTCGATCTGGTGCGAGCGGTCGTTAAGTCTGTTTCGATACCCGTCCATGTTTTGATTCGCACCCGCGGCGGGAACTTTACCCCGACCGAGGCGGAGTTTGGCCAAATGCGACGACAGGTCGAGATGGCAAAGCAAGCAGGTGCCGCGGGAGTTGTTGTGGGAATACTGCACGCGGATTGCCGTGTGGACGCAGAACGCACCAGCGCGCTTGTGGAGGAGGCTTATCCTATGAGCGCGACGTTTCACCGGGCGTTCGATGAGAGTTCAGACTTGTGCGCATCCCTTGAAGAGGTCATTCGGACGGGGGTTGATTGCCTCTTAACCTCCGGCGGTGAGCCCAATGTTCTGGCTGGGGCAGATTCGATTAGACGACTTCGCGAACAGGCAGACGGCAGGCTGAACCTTATCGCAGGAGGGGGACTCACGCTCGAGACCCTTCCCGAAGTAGTACAGCGTACAGGCGTTTCGTATCTGCATGGGTCGTTGACCAAAAAGCGGGTGATTGGTGACGGTGCAACGGATAGTGTGAATGGACGCGCAAAATTGGAAACTGATGTGCGTGAGGCGGTTCGACTATTTCGTTCGATAGTAGCGACGAGAAGAACTTCGGCGCAAGCCAACTCCTAGACCTCCGCGGCTTCGAGCGATCCTCGGTCCATGGTGCCGGCTAGAAACTGCTTCAGTTCGGAGGCCAGAAGTTGCCGCTGGGGATCGATGGGCTCGACCTTGAGTTCTACTTTTCTGGCTTCAAAGACCACAGAAAGCTGCGCTTCTTTCCTCGCGCGCCTCGCATAGGCCGCAGCCGGGCTGACACACCTCAGCGCCTCAAAGATTGGTTTTGATCCCTTGCAGTACCGCAGAGCGTAGTGGCCCTCTGGGTGTTTGACTTCCTCCCCCGCCACGATTGCAATTCCCGGCTTTACTCTCCCGTTTGCAGCGTACGCGGCCGGGTAATATTGCTAGCCTGCAGCGGTTCTGACGCGACGCATTAAAGCCACTTTTTGGTTGGCCACGGTGCTCAAAAACCTCAAAAAACTGTAGCACGGCTATACCACGGCGGGATGTATCGTCAAATACCCCAGTGTTGATTGGTGTTCAGTGAAAGTGGCTTCTGAGTCCCCTTCTCTCCGCCAGAGTTTTTCCTATCCGATTGAGTCCAAAGACAAGCACAAGATAATAAATAGATTTTACGAATTCTCATGAGTCGCATCTGTCGTATGTGATCGCATTTGTATCGTGAATTCAGGCCAAAAACTATAGCAAGGCGAAATCGCTATAGCACGGAACCGAACCAAGTTTTTCCCTTCGAGCGCCGTGTTTGTTCTTGGCTGAGCATCCGAGGTGCGATGGTAAATCGAAACTGAGTTCAACTGATCCCTTCGGTCTCATGAATCAAATTCCACTGGGACACTTTTGTTACGCATCTGGGCAAGTTTCATTGCGGCCGTCGATGAATATCCTGCTTGGAGGCTTACCGACGTCGCCTTGAGCCATGATGCGTTTCTGGGATTCAATTCGTTCCGCGCTCATACGAGGTCGTTGTCTTTTCGACGCGCACGTGTTCAAGAGCTCTGGCACGTCCCCCGTCATCCGAAGTCCCGTCAAGCGTCCAGTGAGCGAGCCACTGGGCAAACCAGGCGATAGTGTGATCTTCGTCGGTCTCGAGAAGGGCCGGTCGAAATAGGCGAATGACTTCACTGAGAGGAATTTCGGGGAGAGCAGCCTCCAACGGACCCAATGCGGACTTGTCAGAATCAAAGAGTTGCGAGCACATCTCGCTGATGACTTGGATTCGATCAGTTTCTGAAACTCTTTCTTCGTGGAGCCACATAGCGATCGCATGGGCGGCTTGAATTGCCGCGCGTTCGCGCTCGATCGCAATTGCTTTGCGTTGCCGATGGGCTG
The DNA here is from genome assembly GCA_963780515.1 of uncultured Acidobacteriaceae bacterium. GTDB lineage: Bacteria > Acidobacteriota > Terriglobia > Terriglobales > Acidobacteriaceae > Telmatobacter. The sequence goes on along the minus strand of CAWACG010000016.1, from coordinate 342,677 downwards.
ATTTCATCCCCGAAGGGCATGCTCTTTGCGCAAGCTCTCGCGTACTAATCTAACCGAGGCGAGCAAGTTCGCGATCTTCTGGGTGGTGTCCTACGACTGCGTTGCTGCTGAAGCCTCATTTTGGGTGCCTTTGTGCGCTTTCTTAGCCGTCAGTGCACTTTAGAATCAATGATTTGCAATCCCTCTTCTAACTGACACCAGAGCCGCCGCAATATAACCCAGAACAATCGGTCTGTGACAGCAAATCGTGGCTGAGAACGCTTTCGTTTCAGAATGGGGAGTTGTTGCCGAAAAGCAAGGTTCTCCAGCAGAAGGTCACGGCGAGAGCGAAAGATCTGGGTAACCAGGGCAGGAATGAGCCTCAAAAGGCGCAACATGAGACAATTTTTCACACGTGAACAGACCTCAGTTCATCTGCTTGATTCGGCGGCAGATCGGTATTTTGGCGAGGGACAGCATCCGGGAATCATGACTTGAATCGCGGCTTCAATTCCACAAAACTTGAGCACTGTTCCATTACGAGTGGGCATTCTGCGATATTCGGTCCAACTTGGCGCGTCACCAAGGGTCCAATCCCAAGGGAAGAGACTTGCTTGAGCAACGACTCTGGTTCACTTTTCGCGCGCTCAAGGAAATCCGCGAACACGGATTCAATGTAGCTGAGATCCTCAGCTTGAACGACCTTGCGAAGTTCCGGATGGATGAGGATACGTAGATTTCGACTCTCAATACTCCAAAGCACCAGCGCGACCGCCGAAGTGGTATCCGCCTCATCACTGCGGGGGCCCGATGGACTGTACTCCAAAATGCAAAACCTCATTGATCGATCCTTGAATGTCGTCTATTTCGCGTGGCCCACGGCAATTGAATCTTCGATGGGCATCAACCAAGGTATCGACAACGGAGTCCAATAGCTTCGGGTTCGATAGCCGCTCAAGTGCACGAGCGATGCATCCCAAGCCCGAAACGGTCTTCCAGTCATCCGGAAGTCCATGCACCATTCTCCAGAGTGTATCAGCATGGAAGTTCGATACAACCCTCTTAAAGTGTGAAAGCTCGAAGAGGGGTAAATCGTCGTAGATATGGGGATCAAGATAGCGAGATGCAACGAATCCTTTGTGCACTCCCCCGCTCGGGCCGCCGAACAGGTGCCCGTGATCCACGAAGAACGCTTTGTGCGAGCGGTCATCGTCCTGAATGAAGATCGCCTGTCGGTTATCAGCGTGATTAGCACAGACGTCTATTATCCATGCGAGCCAGAAACTGGATCGGTTGCGGATGCGCAAATGGCTAGAGCCCGACAAAACTTCGAACAATCGAGTTTCACCCGTTCCAAGGAAACGCGAACCGAAACAGAGTCCCCCGACTGGCCTCACGGTTCCATCGACGCCTTCCATCCAACAACCTCGATTTCTGTCGATGAATTCGTTTGTGACCAGCAAAGGCTTCCAATCAGGCACAGCCAGCCCGCAGCGACGATACAGATCGGTGCCTGTGCTCTCATTGAGAGCCAGATTCTGCCCGCAAAGGTTGTTATTGAATTTGACGACATACCAGAATCCGTCGCTCGCCTCCACAAGAATGGGCTGCGAACTGCCCAGAAGTTTGCGGACAAAGCGCGTTACGAGTGCAGAGTTTTCCAGCGCGGGCCTGATTTCACAGAGGGCTATAAGGATTTCAGACAGAAGATGATTTCATTCGCTTCAAAGGTCAGTGCAATCATCATTATCAAATTGAATTTTCTGAAGCCTGAGTCAGATACACACAGGGTATAAACGGCTGAAATGCAGAGTTGATCTCGCAAGCAGGGTTACAGGATTCTGCTGAAGCAACAAGAGTACTAATGTTGTATCGTAGCCAGAAACTTTCACATCGATCTGTAACCGCAGTCACCGACGAAATCGCTGCACCATGCCAACCGGAACGAAAATCAAGTCAAGCGACTCATCATTCGCTTCTTAAGCCCGACGTTTCCTGCAATCTCTCGGCTCGTTGCTATTCCTCGGGTTCTGATTCACGTTTTTGCGCGGTGAAGTCAGGGCGAATCTCCAGCGGGTAAGTGAGCGCTGCTCCGAGATGCGTTGGCGTTCCAAGTCCAATGGAATGATTAGCTGACTGATTTCCGGTCTTAAGAGCCGTATTCTGCGAGGTTTCTTGCCGTGAAGGGAGGTGTAGGAGTCGCCTGTGATTGAAGAGGTGTGTGCGCATGCGGACGAAGACGCGCTATCGGTCACCAGAGTGCAAACTGCAACTTGGACGGTCTGAACGCCACCCTTACCTTCGGCGAGCAGGTTCACATAAATCGGCATCCTAACTCTCGAATCTCAGCAGAAGCGTCACAGATAGCTTTGCTGGCAGCAAATTCAGACCTCGTCAATCCATTTCCCTTAGCAATCGATGTGGGAGCAATTGTAATCCGTTCTTAAAAACGGATTTTGGAATGGGTCCTAGGATCTGCGGCCCCGGGGCACTTTCACAGGCGATTTCCAGACAACGAATCCACGTTGGCAGAGAAACGACTTACGGCATGTTCTCATCATCAAGTTGGATATATCATCGTTTCGCGATTCGGCATGCTCACCTGCAGCTCGCTTTCCCAATCGGGTTTATGAAGCAGCTGCCTCCATGGCCCTTCTGACGCTCGTGAACGGACAATTCTCAGTTCTGGGCCAGCTTCCGCCTATGAAGAAGCATTTTAGCCAAGTCTATATTGCAGACTGCGTTTGAGGTCCACGCCCTCTAACCTGAACAAAACACATGCTCGAAACTCGCTCAATCCTGCTGATTGAAAAGGTGTGGGTGCAGGGAACGTCCTTCATGAAGTGAGTCATCCAGACTATTGAACTGCTGCTCAGGAAGGCCTGATTCAGAGCGCGATCACCCGATTACCGTGACTCGAATCACATCGCAATGGGTAACGAGTCTGCGATGGTTGTTGCACGTGAGTAAATCTAATTCCACCTGCCACATGCAATCGGCTTGAAGCGAGAGGTTGTAAATGCCTTCGCGTGTTTTCGAGACAAATGAAGGTGAATATGCAACTACGCATGCGGGCCGAAGCAATCCGTTTGGCAATGGCTAGTAAACCGATCAGAATTGGCGGAGCCGAAGTACCAATTACTCTAAGCATCGGGGCTACCGTTGCGCCTGCCGGTGAAAGGGCGATGTTGAATATTTTGGCAGTGGCTGACGTCGCGCTCTACAGGGCAAAGAATGTTGGGCGTAACTGCACAGTGTACTGTGAAAAGCCGTGGTCAGAGATCCTCCGATTGTCAGACACACCAACTGCCCGCTGTGGGGGATGCGATTTTCGCATTTCAGGCGAGTGCATTCTTACGCAGCCAGGATTGGGCGTGGACGTTGCCACTGCAAAAGCGCTTCCTCCCGAGAATAGGGATCGTCCACTGTCAAACCTATGAATTGGAAGTGAATTACCGGGCAGTTTGCGGGTTCCCTGTGACTATTCGAACGGCTTTAGGCGTGACGGCGAAAGACCCGGAGATATTGAACTTGGGCACGCATGAAAGAAAAATGAAAAACATCAACGAACACGACAATGGAAGAAATCGTCCATATGGATCGAATGCACTTTTTACCCCGCCCGCGAATTCAACGCCGAAGTTGTCCTTGCTGGTCGTTGATGCGGACCCAGTGATGCGCTCGGCCTGCACTGAAATAGCCACAAGTCTCGGTTATGAGGTGGAGAGCACGGGAGATATCGATAAGGCGAGGAGCCAGGTTCGCGACCGATCGGCGGATATTCTCCTAGTTTACCTTCCTTGGGGAAGCAACGACGGTCTCGAGCTCGTATCCGAGGTCAAATTGCTCTACCCACAGCTGCCGGTGATCGCGGTTTCGGCCTCTGATTCGGTAAACGCTGCTGTCGAGGCGATGCACCGAGGAGCGTCGGACTACCTCACCAAGCCCTTCACCGCCGATGAGCTTGCCGCAGCTCTCGATCGTGCTGCCCGTCATGACACGGCCGAACTGGCAACTCGCAAGCCGCTCAATCGCATTGAACCTGGGCGCGGCTCGGCGATTATGATTGGGCGTTCAGAGAAGATGGGAACGCTCTACCGGATTCTCTCCAAGGTAGCCCAGAGCACGCACCCAGTACTTATCCTGGGCGAGAGCGGAACGGGCAAGGAGTTGGTGGCCCGGGCGATTCACGCCTATGGGCCCAGCGCGCAAAAGCCCTTTCTCCCGGTGGACTGCGGCTCGCTGGTTCCCACGCTCATCGAGAGCGAACTTTTCGGCTACGTGAAGGGCGCGTTCACGGGGGCCAATCGGTCCAAGGATGGCCTTTTGGTATCGGCCGAAGGGGGAACGGTCTTTCTGGACGAGATTGGCGAGTTGACGCTCGACCTGCAGGCTAAGCTGCTGCGGGCCCTGCAGGAAAAGGAAGTGAGGCCGGTCGGCGCCACGCACCGGGTGCCCATCAAGGCGCGCATCGTGGCCGCGACCAACCGCAACCTGGCGGAGATGGTAGAAAAGGGTAGCTTTCGCAAGGATCTCTTCTACCGGCTCAATGTCGTCAACCTGAGGCTTCCTTCGCTACGCGACCGCCGCGAGGACATCCCCCTGCTGGCGGCGCACTTTCTTGACCGCATCAGCCGTGAACACGGCACCAAGTTCACCCTGAGCGACGAGGCTCTGCGGACCATGATGCGCCACGACTGGCCGGGAAACGTGCGCGAGCTTGAAAACGCAGTGGAGCGCGCCTGCGCGCTTTCGTCGGGGCCGGTGCTGCATCTGGGCGACCTGCCCACGCAACTGCAGCAACAGGGCTTGGCTGCTCACCGCGCCGCTGGCGCCTCTGAGACAGAGGAATCGGCCGTGGCACCGCAGGTGAAGTCGTTGGCCGAGCTTGAGCGCGAAGCCATCCTGGCGGCCATCCGCACCTTGCATGGTGACAAGCTGCAGGCAGCCAGACTGCTGGGCATCGGCAAGACCACTCTCTACCGCAAGCTGAAGGAATACGGCATCGCCGATACGCGGGGTGTCGCTCGCCAGAATTGCGATTTGCTTATAAAGCAATGACATGTGTTCCGTGTCCTGCTTGCAATGTCTTTGCGTAAAACTGGCAGTGTGTTGCGTCTGCTGAGGCGTCTCCTCGGTCTTCTCGCCCGGCTCTTCTGTTCTCGTTGCGACCCGCTCATAGAGAATCTGGCACGTCGGCAACAGCTTTGGGCACTTTTGATATCCGCTCCGCTCCCACCAAGCGAGGACGGCCAGGATTCAAACGGGGGAAGGCGGGCAGATTGCTTAAAAGAGCGCATCAGGATGGCACGGGAGCGGGCGACGGCCAGGGCTTTGCTGGAGCGGTAACTTCCGGATCGAGTTCACGCTCAGCCTCATCGGAGTTGAGAACGCACATGATAGATTCGGTTTTTCTTATCGAGAGTGTCCGAGAGACACATCGAAGGGCTCCACTTTTCGCCGAACGCGAGAGGTACTTGAGATACCTGTTTGAGATTGGTATAGGTCGAGAGCGTATTCGAAACGTCGCAACCATGCTGCTACACATTGTGCGACTGCTCAAACTGGACTCATCTCGGCCCGTTGGGATGGATGAGATCTTGCAAGGTTGCGAGCGTTGGATTGACGATGACGATGCCTCTCGACATCGGAGGCCGGGCGAGGCTTGTTCTTATACATTCCAGTTGGTAGCGACGAATTGGTTCCGATTTCAAGGGTCACTCATCTCGGCTCCCAAGCCGGTGCCTCCATTCGGGGACCTCTTGTCCGAGTTTCTGAACGCGATGCGTTCACAGCGAGGCCTGGCTCTGGAGACCCTCAAAAGCTATCGATCGAGAATCTCGGCTTTTCTGAACTGGCTGCAATCGCGTTGCCCCGACTTTTCGAAGGTGCGGGCTTTAGACATCGAAGAGTATATCGAAGCGAAGCGATCAGGTGGATTGTCACGCAACTCGGTTGTCGCGCACTGCAGAGCGTTGAGAACGTTCTTCGCATATGCCGAACAGGAGCAATGGTGCTCTAGTGGGATTCGAGGCAGCATTTCCAGCCCGCGCGTACCCCGCATCGCAGAGAACCTAATCGGCCCTCCATGGGAGGACGTGCGTCGAGTAATCGCCTCGATCGGAGATTCCAAGGCCGCCGACTTGCGAGCCAAAGCGATGATCCTGCTTCTTTCGATCTATGGTCTTCGATCGGCCGAAGTGAGAGGTCTGACGTTGGAAGACATCGATTGGCGCCGAGGATCGATCAACGTGCGCAGAGCTAAGCGAGGAAAAACCCAACAGTTTCCGTTACAGAACGAGGTAGGCGAAGCAATCGCTCAGTATCTTGAAAGGGTGCGTCCGAAATGCCGCTGCCGGAGTCTCTTCGTTACACTTCATCCGCTTTACCGTCCGGTCTCCGGACATTCGATGTCCTCAATTGTCGATCCCCGCATTTTTAAACTTGGCATGGCAGCCCAACAATTCGGACCACATATGCTGCGCCGCGCTTGTGCCACACAGCTACTGAGAACCGGAAGTTCTCTTAAGGAGATCGCGGACTTCTTAGGGCATCGCGATCTGCGATCCGTCAGCAACTACGCCAGGGTTGACCCGGCTTCTCTAACAAATGTGGCCGCGTTTAGTCTCCATGGTGTTCTATGACACTTGAAGAGGGAATCGACTTGTATGTCAAACGAAAACGGTCTTCAGGAGTATTGTTTGCAAAAGGCGACAGCATATACCGATCGTTTTTGAGAACTGTGGGCAATCTGCCTTTCAGCCAGATTAAAGTCAACCACGTTTTGCAATTCCTGAATCGTCCTCAAACCTCGACAGCGGCGTTCCGCCGGAGACATAGCCTTCTTCAACACTTTTTCGAATACTGGACAGCTCACGGAGCGATAACGGCGCTGCCGATGCCTGCCAACCGACCGCTACAAAGGTCAAATTTCTTACCCTACGTCTTCAGCAGGGAAGAACTTCGTAGACTGCTACGCTTGGCGCATTTGACCAAAACGTCAAACGACAAAATTCATTACAAAACAGTGAGGGCTGCTCTTCTTACGCTGTACGCCACTGGAGCTACTGTCAGCGAGGTGACAAGGCTCGCCAACGAAGATGTCGATCTCAGGAATGGCTTTATTCGGTTCTCTGGTAGCCTGCTCAAGGCAGGCCGACGTATCCCAATTGGGAGAGACCTCGTCCGAGTGGCGCGGCAACATTTGGATTGGCAGAAACGCGTAGGAGCACAGAGTGAGTCCTTCTTCTCAAGGATCGACGGACGTGGAATTAGCCCGCGCGCTCTCCGCGCCTATTTTGAGCGTCTTCGCCGAACGGCAGGAATTGCTGGCCATCGCGAAAGCAGTCAAAGTCCTTGTCTGCGAGATTTGAGAGTGACCTTTGCAGTCCATCAGATCACTTCCTGGATGAAGAGAAAGGAAGATTTGAACGTGATGTTGCCTGCCTTGGGAGCATACATGGGTAATGCCGGGCTCGAATCGACGGAACGCTACCTTCAACTGACTCCCCACCGCTTTCAAAACACTCTGAATAAGTTAAGCCCGCAAAGATCGCGCGCGCGTTGGCAGGACGATTCGGTTTTGTTGGAGTTTCTCGCAAATCTCTAAACAGAAAGCGAAATCCCCATCGAGCCTAGAAAAACTCAATGCGTCTGTGTTGAACGAAGGCGGTGCCATTCGCGGCGGCGCGAAAGGAGGAAGACAGGGCCTAAGGACTGACTCTCGACTCTCAGAACAAGTCCATATCGGAGTAGATGAATCCCTTCGCAACCAGGGCGAGCCTACGCTCTGCGTATCGGTGCTTGGCCTCTTCCAGAATCCAGAAGTATTCCAACTCTTCTTCGTCATTCATGATCTGTCGATCTATCTCTGACCATTCTGCATGCGCCTGCTTGACGTAGTATCGCGTCCCCAGGTCATTGGCTTCATCGAGCAGGCTCAGTTCGTAGAACTCCTGGCCGAGCAGTGGAGCCGTTGGGTCCTCGACTTTCGAGAGCACTTCTTGCATGGCTGGTACGATCCTCTTTCCGACAAAATTATTCCACTGTAGGGAGCAGAATTGGTCGTCACAATAGGGGCGGCACGTTACGGAAGACGCGATTGAAGATTTCGTGCGCCAGATCCACAGATTCCTCGATGGAGGTGCGAGTGGAGATTACGCGCACGTTGACTTGCTTCTCTCGTGCGAGCCGCAATCCCGCGATGATGCAAGCCCCAAAGTAGACTAGGGAACGATTCGGGCGAGGCATAGCGGCATCAGAATCGAACACAGTGAAAACACCTCAATGTTCCGTCTAGGCAATAATAGGCGAATAGAGGGCGAATCATTTCCACAAGTGCTTGATGAAGGAGGACGCAAAGAGAATCGCGGTTCGTGCGTATCGCGACCTGATTTGGGTGAGCGGAGATTCTGACCGCAAGGCGTCGGAGCTAGATGGAGAGCCGGGAGCTTGTGATCGGCTCAATGAAGAATCCGCCTGCATGATGCGGCTCTCGTTGTCAGCCTTCTTGCCAGCCGAGAGATGGTGGGATGCGAAAGGCCGTCAGACGCCATTTTCTTTTGAATCGTCGCAATGTGATCCGGGAAGGCATCGGCCATGGTGCGCACGCGGTCCAGGAGCCAATCGATCTCCAGGCGCAATTCCGCTGCAAATTTCTTCCATTGCTTGAGACCGATATTCTTCAACTGATATTCTCCGCCGATCTTCATGGCGAGTTTGGCCTTTGACAGATCAATGTTCTGGTAGGGCAAAACGCTGGCCAGATCGTAGAGGGGTGCAAATCGAACCGTTCCACCACCCCCAAGGAGCAGCGAATAGTTCTTGGCATGTGCGTCGGTTCCGGCGATGAGCCAATTAAAGACAAGCGCATCGACGAAGGATGTTACATCTTCTTCAGGATTGCTGGATTGTGCGCGCAGCAGTTCGACGATTGCGCGTGGCCCCGGTCCTCCCTCATTTTCATACTTTTGTGCCGGGTGTATACCGAGCGCTTGACACATATCTTCCTGGTGGATGCGAAACCACTCTCTTCCGATCCGGGCGCGGTCATAGCGCTCGACCACAAATGCGATCTCGTTGCCGAAGTGAGCGACGGAGGAGTTGGGCACAATCAAACCCGTAGCTCTGGCCAGTTCGAGCGAGAAGTGTTCGTTTTCGGCATGGCCATCCCATTGCCCGGTGGGGGGCTTGAGGATATGCGTCGTTGGGATGCGACCGGACGGCACAGCCCAGCGTCTGCGCTCGAAGAGCAGGGCGGTCTTCGGTTGGGCTCCGGCCAGACTGAACTGGCCGGTGTCCTGAGCGCTACGCCCGGCCGAATGATCGGCGCGCAGTGCGCGCAACCGTTCGGCAACAGCGTCTTCGTTCAACCACTCGACCTCTCGCGAAGCTGGCTCGTCACGCATGGCTTGCAGGCGTTCGGGAGGGACAAATTGAACGGCGCCGGCGCAATCTTCACCCACATGGGTAATCAATCGAAAGACATTTCTGGAAGAAACTTGGAAGCGGCGGCCCCAGCTTTCGAGTACGCGATCGTTGTCGGGCAGGAGTCCCCAAAGAAAGGGCTCAATGCGCGCGTGGCCGTGTTCTTGGGAGGCCAAGGGCATTGACAGGGAGAGCGGGTAGGCGTTCGGATCCGCTCTCCATACTGGGCTATAGACCAGCGAGAGTCGGCCGCTCTTGTGTTGAATTGTGCCGACCTGTTTTCCTTCGAGGAGCACAATGAGTTGGTTGATCATGGCCGTCTCTTCAGGGTATTGAGTATCCTATTGATACTCGTAGAGTTCGGTTGGTCTGGATCGGAACCCTCCGAGGTAAAGGCGACGGCCAGGTCAATCGATATCCCGAGGGCCTTCAGCGTGCGCAAGACTAGGCCGATCTCTGCGCCGGGTTTTCCTTTCTCCACTTCGATCAGCCACTTTCGACTTGTTCCCGTTTTTTCCGCCAAGCTCATTTGATCCATCCCGAGTTCGCTGCGGCGCTCGCGGATGAAGGCTCCCAATTCGGTTGCGGTTCGGATACGCATGCTGCACACCTCAGCTGTCAGGTATACATACAGTAACCTCACGGTGACAATATGTAAAGAGAACAAACGGTTACATTGGGACAATGAGAGCGATCGGTGACATTGTGAGATGAGATCGAACGGTTACATTAGTTCTCTCAAAGCAAGGCGGAACCAAGGATGGCATCGAAGAATGGCGAGAACGGTGCCCTACATCAAAACTGGTCTTTGGAGAGAGAAATCGAAGTATCATGGCACCATGTCCGACCCGCCCATCGATCACGCGACCAAGCTGGGCCTTCTCAAGGACGAATACCTCCTGCTGCAAAGACTGTATGAGGATTTCGACGGTCGGGTGATCACGATCAAAGGGTGGAGCGCTACCTGGTTCCGGCTCGTCCTCCCGAGGTTCGGCCGCACGCAGGCACTCTTGATCTCGACGTGGTGATTGACCTGGTGATTCTTGAGGACACCGAAGCCTACCGGAATCTGGAAGAGAACCTGAAAAGAATTGGATTTGAGCGCGCAGAGAATGAGACGGGACAAAAACAATCCTGGCGTTGGAAAATCCGGATGGACGACGGGACTTCCATCATTCTCGAACTGCTGGCCGACAAACCAGCTCTCGGCGGTGGTAAAGTCGAACCCCTGCCTACCGATGGCCAGATCTCGGCACTGAACATCCCCCACCGCTCGATCGTCGTCGACCTTCACGACACCGTCGAGGTCACGGCCGAACTCCTTGGCGAAGGGGGTATGGCGAACGAAACGATACGCTTTGCAAGTGTTGTCAGTTTCGACACCACCTAACCAAACACTGTTTGACAATCCGGGCTGGCCACTCATCTTCCTCCGGCGCGATGAGGCCGCTCTTCTACCAGTCGAACGCTCCCCGCGTGGTCGCCACTTGCGAGTAGAGTTCGTTCCACGCTGCCCCAAGGTCATTTAGCATTGAGTTGTAGTCACTCTGGTTTTCTTCGCTGGGCTCAATCTTGTAGGCGTCCCGAGCCCCCAGGTCGGCACAATGAAGAAGTCCATTGCCGCGGTGGTTTCACGATGGTTGTTCAGAAACGCTGCCCATCCTTTCGCTGGCTCAGGTGTCCCTCGCCAAAATGCCATTCGGGAGCAAAAATGAGCTTGGTCCGCGAACTCGGCAGCTACGTTGGCGGTAGTGTTGTCCTCGAACATTCGATTTTGCGACTGCAGAGCGAACTGAAAGTGCAGGGATCACATCGCACGCGCCAGCGGACACACTTCTTCCGCCGGTCATTCTCGATTTCTTGGGAACTGATCGAAGAGCGGACTCAGGCAGCCAAATTGTAGCGATGATGCAGACCGCCGAGCCTCCGCATTAAGAGGACTCTGCAACCTGCTTTGGGGCTCTTCTTGGGTTCGCGGCCAGCAGGCGTTCCCTTTGCCAAGCCGAGATGCTTTCGGTCGTCGTGGTAGTAACCGATGTACTCACTGATCAAGCGTTTCAGATGCTTCTCGTTCAGAACAACGACGTGATCAAGCATGTCCCTGCGGCAGTTGCCCACCCAACGCTCTGCAGCGCCGTTCTGTCACCGACATTCGAAGCTGGTTCGCTTTGGCTCAATGCCAAAGGTCTTTACCGCCGCGATGACTTCTTCGTTGAAGTTTGAGCCGCGGTCAAAGATAAGGTAGCCGGGTGCCGAGTCGTAGGGGAATGCCTCGCGCAATTGCTGAATGACCCACGCGCTGTTCGGATGCTTCGTCACATTGCAATGGAGAATACGCCGCCGGTCATGCACGATGATAAAGAAGCAGTACGGCACGCCGAAGGTTAGCGTCGGCACGGTGAAGAAATCCATCGCAGCGATGGCCTCGCGAAAATTGCTCAAGAACACACTCCATTGGTTCGCCGGCTCAGGGTTCCGCGGGACTTTCGTCATCCAGCGGAGCACCGTTCGTTCCGAGATGTCGAAGCCAAGCATCTCGAGCTCTCCGTGAATGCGCGGCGCACCCCATGTCTGATTCTCTGCAACCATTCGGAAGATCAGTTCGCGCAGTCCCTTGCTGACGCTCCCTCTTCCTGCACGAACTCGATGTCGAAACAACCAGGTCCAGTACTGTTTGAATCCGGCTCGGTGCCAATGCACGACGGTCTCCGGTTGGACGAGAATCAACGCTTGCGTCCATCCACACCAGAGTCGCCGCAATATAACCCAGAACAGTTTGTCCACGGCACCAAATGGAGGCCGCGGATGCTTTCGCTTGAAAACGCCGAGCTGTTGTCGAAGTGCCAGATTTTCGAGTAGCAGGTCGCGGCGAGAGCAAAACAATCGCGTAAGGAAGATGGCCAAAAGCCTCAGCAGGCGTAACATCGGACCAGTTTGACACGGGAAGAGGCCAATTTGATGCACAGCCTAATTCTATGATTCGACGTAAGATCGGAATTCTTGCGAGGGACAGCTCCTGACGTCTACCGTTGCAAGCTTGTACGTCATCTCGACTGTACGACCCATGTACCCCCATCCGACCAGCCGAAGTTTTGTTTGATCACTCGGCGTCCGGAACATTTGCTTCAGTCCCGATCTCTTCGAAGTCCACAGGAAGTGACACAGGATCGACTTTAGGTCCTCGCTTGAAAACCTCGTTTCCACTTACGCTCCTTGGAACAAAAGCGATTGCTCCATGCGCTTTGAAGGTTCTCTGTCTTTCTGATCGGCATGTGTATTGAGGAAATCTAGTCAGAAGATCAAGACCGAAAGGCGGTGATAGATCGTCGGCCCGTGATCTAGGCACATTGTCTCGGGATTCGGGACATCCGGCCTTGCTCAATTTTCCACTGCGACCCCAATCCAGACGGTGCGGGCTCCGTGGCACTCAACTCAAATTTCAGCCGGAGGATTCATGCCAGTTGCGCTACCAATTCTACGTTCCTGGCACATGTACCAAACCGCGGTTGCAGCCCTCAGTGCAGGTTTCGCCGGTCGGCCAGGAATGCGCAGAAAGGAACCAAATGAATCGCAGAATAGTCAACTTGATAGCCGTGGCTGAACGAAGCGAGCGAGGCTACGCCGATCTTCCTCCCGGTTCAGTGAATGACGAAATCGAGAAAGAGTTGGCAACATTGGGATATGCTATTTCACTCAGTGACCGCCTGTGGCTCGGAGGCTTCCGAATCTATTCACCAGAGTCCATTCAAGCTGGGAACTATATACCGCACGTGCCGCCATCGATGTTCACTTGCGCGGCGTCTCAGTTTGCACATGTCCCCGATGCCCGCGACTTCGATGTAGACGCCGTCCTTGAGGAACGCGGAGAGCTCCCCTCGAACTGACAATCGTTGCGCCCAGAGGTGAAGACCACGAGACCTCGCCCTCTCTGAACAAGCGTCAATCACTCCCATCCAATCCCTATCAGCTCTCTCCAACCAGACGACCTTGCCGAAAGCATGTCAAAGAAAAGCCATGCCCAATCCCAAATTCCTACCTCCAATCCGCGACAGCGAAACGATAACCTGCAAGCGATGCCACACTCGCAAATACCCGAAGAACGGCACCTGTATCCGTTGCCACAGTGCCCTAGCGCTCCACTACGTAAGTTTTCAAATCGACGCTCTGCTCGATTCCTGTTCGCAAGATTGCAAGGAGCACATTGCGAGCTCGATCGGCGTTCTGCTCCGGACCTTGCGCAAGCGCCGTGGGATTTGCCAGTCGCAGCTGGCTGTGCAAGCTGCAGGTCGCATTGCTCGCAGTAACCTTTCCAGGGCGGAATGCGGTCGCACGCTTCTTCCTCTCACCAAGCTGTTACCGATTGCGAAGGCATTGGGATTGACGGCTGTGATACTGCGCTTCGAAGTGGCAACGCCCCGAACGGCTCGTAAACCAAACGGCCGCCGCTGAACCGAGTGGTGCCTTATCCACAAATGTGCACGGCAAGAACACCCCAAAGTACTCATTCACCATCCTGGCAGTCACTTCTCTCCGAGAATCTGAGAAGTGGACAGGCTCTGCGATGCATGCCACGGAAAGGAAGATCGAATGGGAATCGACAACAACAACACAACAGACGAGGAAGCGCCAGAGGAAGGAGGCGAGCAGGATTTTGACTTCTGGAGCGGCGAGGGCGCCCGTCGCTTCAACGAGATGCTGGATGACGGCAGCGCCTACGCTTCCGGAGGCGCCGATCTCTCCGAGAACTTCGAGGATGAAGAATGCGAGGACCTTGATTCGGAGATATACGACCCCGATGAGGAGACTTTACCGCCCGGCGAGATGGAGATGATTTTCGAGAACAGCTTCATCATGTAGACCCGCCTCGATCGCATGCAGGGCCGCACGGGCATGGCAGAAGTGTGCGGTGCAGGGGGCATCTCGCCTCTAACACCTCGGCAGCAGGTGGTGCTGCACACGTAATGCCCGCGACTATGCCGCGGGCAATCAATGGAGACACTCTATGCAAAACCTGATCTTTCGCTTCGCTTGTATTTGTTTGCTCAGTACCGTCGCCCTCACAGGGTGCGCATCCAAGGGCTCGGAATTCCTCGGCAGCTGGATCAATGCGCAAAATCCAACCGATACGTTCCAGGTCACGCGGAACGGTGACGAGTACCTGATTGTCAACCAAGGCAAGACAATCGGAGCCACATTCAAGGATGGAAATCTCGAGATTGGAGGGGGTCTTCTATCCGTGAACCTCACTTACGTTAAGCAGAATGACACCATCCTCGGGCAAGGCTTTTGGGGTCCGATCGAGTACAAGCGGAGGAAGTGAGCCGGGACGGCTCCCCTGCCCTGCTCTACTTCTGTCCATTCGAGCGCAGCTACTGAATATGCTCCACATGGCTGGCCGTGCCGGTTTGGATTCTTCGAGCACGGCCTTTCAACACAGGAGTGCGATGAACGATATCGACCTGTTTCTGCAGTTACCACTCGCCGCACAAGCAGCTGTCATTTGCTTTGCTGTATGCGCATCTGGCCTGTTCGTGATACTTCTTGCCGCGCCGCGGCGGGATTGCTTCTTTTTCCGCCTGCGGCCGGAAACACGATTGCTCGCCCTGCTGGTCTCGCCGACGCTGCTCATTGTATGGCCGGTAGTCCTGTACGCGTGGTTTCTGCAGTCCCGCGGGATGGGTCCGGACGACCTGGACTATTTCGACGAAGATTAAAGCTCGCTACCGATCTCACCCCGGCTCTGCGCGCACACCCTATATAAGGATACGAACCGGCGGTTTCGGGCAGCCACCCCGTTCTTCTTCGGCTCAAGGCCTATCTATATATATGGTTGCGCCCGGCCGGTGGGAGGAGCCGGACAGCCCCTGCTAACGGACATTATCTGGGCGTGACCGCTTATATCCACCTCTGCTTCTCGCCTCAATCCCCTTCACATCACATTCTCTCGCGCGCACCTGATAGCGCCGGCGCTCCTGCGCTTCCGCACACAACCCATCGAAAGGAACCAAATGTTGCACGTCATCACTCTGTTCACCGTCCCCGATCACGAGGACGCATTCGTCCGCTCACTTCGCATGAACAGCGATTGGCAGACCCTGGCCCGCCTCATGGCCCCGGATCTAATCGCCGCCGACCTGCTCGGGCATCAACTCTCGCCCCTCTACGTCTGCCATGACTTCTGGACCACACCCGAGGCGCACTTCCGTGGCTTGCATTCGCCAACTGTGGAGATCCGGGTTGTGAGCGTAACCGCCTGCAGTCTCGCAACGGACTCCCGTCGCCGCCTCGATCTGACGAAGGGACCAACCCAGGCGTCCCAGCACGATTACTTGTTCCTGCTTCGCTCTTTCCAAAACATTACCCATGCCAACAGAGGCTAATTTCCCCGTCGGAAGCTAATGTCTTAGGTCATTCTCTATGGCCGGTTTTGAAGTGATAATCTATGGCCGCTTTTGGGTGATTGCCAAGGACAAAAAGCCGGATCCAACCGATCCGGCCGTGCCAAAAGGTGAGGGTTCGGAGACGGCCCTACAGAGCGGGGTAGCTCGAATAGATTGAAATCCGGCTACGAGTTTGGAATCTTTACCTCTCGAACCCGAACGGAGGAGAGACCGCCAGTCGCCTCGAGGCAAAGCTCGAGACGAACAGCCCGACGCACGTGGTAAACAAGCGCAGGGCGAAAGCAGACGACACACGTCCCACCATCACGCCGCACACTCGGGTAGACGATCCCATTGGAGCCGCGCTTCATCAGATCCAGAGCCAATTCTTGAGAGTCTCGATAGCATTCGGGTACCGGGCTGGGTTTGAGATATTTGCGAAACCTCGAAC
Organism: uncultured Acidobacteriaceae bacterium; assembly: GCA_963780515.1. Lineage (GTDB taxonomy): Bacteria > Acidobacteriota > Terriglobia > Terriglobales > Acidobacteriaceae > Telmatobacter. The sequence goes on along the minus strand of CAWACG010000016.1, from coordinate 326,441 downwards.
TTTTGCCGCGAAGATCGTGAAGGCTCGCGGCGAAATCGGCGAGGTAATCGTCATAGGTAGAGGTCTCTTCGAACTCCCAGGCCACTTCCCGAAGCTGCTCGATCTTGTGAAAGGCAACTTCAGCAATGGAGGTTTCTTGCTCGAGCCCCGCATACCAGGCACCGCGCGTCCCGCTGTTGAACCTTCCACCATCCGGCGCCGCATGGGTAAACGCCGCGTTCACGATTTCGCTATATGCAACGCCGTATAGCAGTTCGTGAACACTGATGTCCGGGAGTAGCCCCTCTTCCCCGAGCAGTCTCGCGTTGGTCGCCCCGTCCAGTTCAATCAGGTTCCGCAGTTCCGCATCGTTGTCGCTGAGCTGACCCAGAACTGTCCCTTCCGGGCTGTATCTCGACGGGATCAGACGATGAGTGTCCGAAAAGGAGCACTCACGGACGGGGGGTATCACTGGCCTCCACGTCGGGAGTCTAGCAGTTCGCGCACCCTTACCATTCCGGGCTGCCCAAGTCGCAGAATATACGCGAGAGGTGTAGAGCCACGAAACATCGGATTGCTGTTCGGAAGTGTCATCCATGCGTCAGCGAGACGCTGGCTGTAGAGGATGTTGAGCGCCTTGAATATGCCAATAAGAAGAGAGATGCGGGTCAACGTATCCTGATCGAGAGCTCGCACATCCGGCGTTTTCTTCAGACCATAGAATGTCCCGGATGAGACGCCACCGAGAAGTTCCCGTGCATCCTGGTCCTTGACACCCCACTTCTCAGCAATCCGGAGGATAGCTTTGATCCCAACCGGGCTCAGTCGCTCCCTGGTAGAAGCGTCAGAGAGATTCGCGGCCACGTCGAACCGATAGCCAGCGATCTGCGGTATGGTAGCAGCAGCATTCATGCCTTCCTCCAATATTGGAATAATATCACTCCATATTTGTAATTGCAAGAGCGGCGATCGGTATCGAAGAACCGGCCGATCGTGCAGTTGACTATCGAGCCAGACTCTAGCGTGGCGGAGGTGGCCTGAGCACGTGGCGTGAACCGAAGGAAGCCGCATCCGCGAGTGGACGTCTTGCCAATTCGCTGAGGATAGCGCGCCGTTATCGTGTGCCGAATGGCTTCCCGCGCACCGCCGAGTAGACGGTGTCGAAGACCTTCAGGCTACGGATGTTCGCCACTGCGCCCACAGAGATCGGATCGCCGAGATCCTGGACCTCGCCCTTCGTATTGGTGAAAGCCGGCCATTGGGGGAGACCGGGGCCGTTCGGATTGCCGAACCTGGCGAAGTTGACCCAATAGGTAGACATCTCTTCGCCTAGTTTCCGATCTTCTGTTGTCCAGAGCCACGGATTCTGGTTCTGATGGTCGAAGACATACCAGAGCTCTGCGAAGTGGCTGGCACCCCATCCCGCGTACAATGAACCGGCCGGGAACGGCGGCTTTTGCCGGAACGAATAATAGTAGACATGGCTCTTTCCAGTTTCTGCCTGTAACCTGGCCCACGCCCACATATCCCAACCGAAGCGGAGATCGCGCTCGAAGTCGAGTCGCGCTTGCTGTGCTTCTTCGTCGGTTGCGTGGGGATATGCAGCCAGGAGCGGAGGCGGCAGCTTGCCGTAGCTGCGCTCAATGCCGGCATCGAACGATGCCGCCGTCACATGGGTTACGTCTACCAATGAGCGCGCTTCATCCGCATTTGAACCCAGGAGCAGCGGGACATCGTTTTGCCCGCCGGCGTTGAACGCATCATACGGCGAGACCGGAAGCAGATAGGGCTCAATAACCGGGTGGACGATTCCGCCGGCGTTGCCAGTCAGCTGGGCCGCAGGCAGGTTGCGCAAATCCTTGAGCGTGGTTGCGCCGAGCGACGCGGCATACTTTTCTCCTTCCTTTTCTGCATTGGCAAGTATGTAGTTTGGCGCAAGCTGGAGTGGCTCAAGCAGGCCGCCACTTTCGCCGATGGCGCGCTGGAACAGGCCCTTTGCGAGCGGCGAGACCATCAGGATACTGACCGAAATCGATCCTGAGGATTGACCTGCGATCGTTACGCATTTTGGATCGCCACCGAATCCCGCAATGTTTCTATGAAGCCATTCAAGGGCGGCGATCTGGTCCATCAGGCCGTAGTTTCCAGACGAGTGATGCGGGGACTCGCGCGTGAGCTCAGGAAGCGCAAGAAAACCAAGCGGGCCGAGTCGATAAGCGATGGTAACAACGATGACGCCTTTGTGCGCGAGGCGGTCGCCCCAATACAGCGGCATGGAGGAAGAGCCGTTGATATAGCCGCCGCCATAAATCCAGACGATCACTGGCAAGGGTTTTCTTGCGCGCTTTTCCGGTGTCCATATGTTGAGGTAAAGACAATCTTCGCTGACTTTCGGCGGCGTCTCGCCAGGCATTGAGACACCCGTTTGCATGCAAGCCGGAGCAAACGCGTCCGCCTTGCGGACACCGGTCCAAGATGCGTGAGGCGCCGGCGGACGCCAACGCAATTCACCCAATGGTGGGGCAGCGAATGGGATGCCTTTGTAGGCATCCACGCCGTCTTCGCGAGTCCCGGAAACCGCGCCGGATTCCGTCTGGACCTTCAAGCTGTGTGCGAAGAGCGTTACGGTGGACATTGGTAGAACTGTGGCAAGAATGAGGGTTCCTATCAACCCCTTCGAAGAGATCATCCGCATGTTGGGCTCCTGGTCAACAGATCGGCGGCGACTGCATCATGTCGGAGGCCACTTCGCCGGATGACCGCGGAGCGAAGATTGTAGAGTCGCTGCTATGAAGCGACGGAAGGCCGTTCAGGGAAGACGATTCGATGCGTAGTACTATTTCCTGCGAAGAGGTACGGATTGCAGTCTGGACTTGTTCCATCCTTTGAGGAACGTTCTCGGAGTGAATTGGTAAACTGCGCGGACGGTTCAGACGCAGATCGGCATCGTGGCAAGACTCGAATCATGCAGGGATGCTGCTCCTTTCGGGCCGGCCGGAAACGCAGGCCGGGCAAGCTTTCGGCAAGGATTCAGCCAATACGACGACCGCCGGGATTCGTCCCAGGAAATCGGTCCACATTAAGGAACGTGAGCGGACCTGGATCTAGCGAAAGCGGCGAATCCGCAAGGTGTGGCGACCGGAACGATAGAGGCCGGTCACATACATGGTGGCGCGTCCATTGGCGGAAAAGATCAACTGGCGAATTCGCAGCAGCGGCGCGCCGTTGGGGATGCCCAGAAGCCTGGCAATGCGGCGATCGGCCTGGGTGGCGTCGATCTCTTCGTCCGCGTAGGCAAACTCGACTCCACATTCGCGCTCCAGCGCCGCAAAAAGCGATGTTCTGTCCAGGGGAACACGCAAGATAGCCGCGTACTCTTCGGCGGGCAGAAAGCAGACTTCCAAGGCCACCGGTTCGTCGCCGGCGGAGCGAACGCGCTCGACACGCACCAGAGGACTGGTCGGCGCCAGGCCGAAGCGAGCCGCAATCTCAGGTTCGCGGTTCACAATGCCTGCGGACACAATCCTGGAATGTATCGCCAGGCCCAGGCTCGCCATCTGCTCGGTATAGCTGTGCAGCTTGTTGAAGTGGACCTGGGGCGGCGCAACAAAGGTGCCGGCGCCATGGCGGCGCTCGACGATGCCTTCCTGGGCAAGGTCTGCAAGCGCATGGCGGGCCGTCATCAGGCTGACGCCGTGGATGCGGGCGAGCTCCCGTTCGGAGTCAACCACGTCGCCCGTCTTGAGCTCGCCGGCGCCGATTCGTTGACGGATAGCTCTCTGAATCCGCTTGTATGCCGGCTCGTCCTTGCGCGTGCTCACTATCGAAACCGTCGACTTCATCACCGGATCGGCACCGTTCTGACAATTGTCCCAAAGGGTCTGCATTCAAGGTAACTCAAGGAAACGGATTGTCGAGAAAATATAGCTATAGAGCTGTGTATCGTACATGAAGATCAGGGCAAGATGACCGTTTCAAGCCCCCGGCTGGCGTTGGACAGCACCGTGGGGGCAAAGAAGGAAATGGGGTCTTCTCAACTAGTTTTGCTTCAATGAACAGGTTCTCTGGCTATAAATCATTGATTCTACATCGGGATGATCCTTCTTTCCACGGGGCTGGGAGAAAAGTCCGAGGCTCGTTGAGCTTTTCTTCTTGACTTCCACTTTTCTTACCGCTATATAGTACTTCACAGTCTTGCTATAGATGTCAGAAAGAAGCAAGCGCTCAACCTGAACCTGTATTGGAGGAGATTCCAGTGAAACGAATGAATCGTATGTTGCGGATTGCGGCTGGCGCAGCGTGCAGCCTCATCATGATTCTGGGGGCATCGCCAGCTCTGTGGGCCCAGCAGGCTGCTGGCTCGATTACCGGCACCGTGGTTGATCCATCTGGTTCCCCGGTGGACAACGCGACCGTAACTGTGCGGGACGTAGATCGCGGCACAACCTGGGTCACCAAGACGAGTGACGCCGGCCTCTACGCTTTCCCGCAGATTCCGGTCGGGAACGTTGTTGTCAAAGCCGAAGCTCCAGGATTTTCAGCGCAGGTTCACAGCGTGTTCAACCTGATTCTGAACCAGGTTGCGCGTGTTGATTTCAAGCTGCAAATGGGCGCGGTGAACCAGACGGTCACTGTCACGACGGCTCCTCCACTGCTGCAAACCGGCTCGACAGAGGTCGGGACGCTGATTCCTGGCAGCGCAGTGACTTCGCTGCCGCTGGCGACGCGCGACATCAACCAGCTGACGCTTCTGGCGCCGGGCGTGATCAGCCCCAACATCTTCGCCTTCGAGTCGTCACAGAATACCTTTGGCACGGGCCGCCCGTATGTGAACGGCGCGCGCGAGCAGGACAATAACTTTTCACTCGACGGCATGGACGTGAACCAGCCCGATAACAACGACGTTGCCTATGTGCCCAGCCCTGACGCAATTCAAGAATTCAACATCATCACAAGCAACGCGCCGGCAGATTTCGGCAACTATATCGGCGGCGTGATTGTGGAATCGCTGAAGTCGGGCACGAACCTGTATCACGGAGATGTTTTCGAGTACATCCGCAACACGGATCTGGACGCCAACACCTGGCAGGATAAGGCGAATGCCTTCCTGCAGATTCCTGATACCACCTCGTCAACCTTGCCGAGGCCGGTGCTGCAATGGAACGAATTCGGCGGTACGGTGGGCGGCCCGATCATCAAGAACAAACTGTTCTTCTTTGCCGATGAGCAGACCGAGCTCAACAACACGCCCAGGACGGCGAACACCAACAGCATTATTCCGTCGGCATTTCTTACCGGAGACTTGAGTGCGCTTTGCACCAGCCAGGGCGCTTCTTTTATAAACGGCGTCTGCTCGAACACGGCATATCAGCTTTACAGCCCGACCTATCTCACGGGGCCGAATGCCGGGCAGGTAGCTCCCCTTGGAAGCCGTCAGCCTTTCCCTAACAACCTGGTTCCAATCAACAGCAAGGTGGCGGGCGCCATGGTTGCGTCAAAGCTTTTCACGCAGCAGTTTGAACAGCAGACCTACTACACGAGCGGCTACGTACACACCTACCAGGGTGATGTGAAGATTGACTGGCAGGCGAGCGAGAACGACCACCTGTCGGGCCGTTATTCCCAGATGTACACCATTAACACCAGCAGCAACGGGACCAATGTGCTGACGCCGAACCTGACCAGGGAGTATCCGCTGAAGAACTTTGTGGGCGATTACGTCCACACGTTCACCCCGACCCTGGTGAACGACCTGCGTATCGGCGCGCAGTTGTTCCCGGCCAACGACCAGGTGTACACCAATGCAGCGGGCGGGAATCTGCCGGAGGAGTTTGGCCTTCCTGGGGTACAGGAGCCGATTCTTCCGGCGATGAGCTTCGGTTACGGAACGGTGGGCAGCAGCGACGGCGTGGAGATCTTCCACGACACCACGATCGAAGCCGAGGATTCACTGACTTGGACGCACGGCAAACACTACTCTTCACACAGGCTTTGAGCTCTACCACTACATCATGAACGATGTTTACGCAGGCAACCAGGGAGCGGCCGGTTCGTTCAATTTTTCAGGCCAATACACAGGCAACGGAACCATCGGCAACGCGTTCGCCGACTTTCTTCTGGGCCTGCCGGAAGATGTGGAGCAGGGCGTTCCCTTCGCTTTCAACCTTCGCAACAGCCTGTTCGCAGGTTACGTGCAGGACAACTGGCAGGTTGCGCACAACCTGAGCCTTAATATCGGCATGCGCTATGAGCTGAACACGCCGCGCGGCGACAAGAACGCGCTCAACAACGTGAACTTCAACCTGCTGACAGGCGCGCCGGAGATCGGGACCAACTACAACACGTATACCGGATGGGATAACTTCCAGCCGCGTATCGGTTTTGCCTATCAGCCCGACTGGGCTCCGGGAACGGTACTGCGCGGTGCGTATGACATTTCCAGCTACATGGAAGGCAACGGCGTCAACAATATGGCCGTGGTGAATCCTCCATACGTGGAACTGCACAATGAGGTGAACAATTCGGGTGACGCGCTGCTTTACCCAGTGACGACTCTGGATCAGGGCTTTACGCCGTTCTCGGCGGCCTGCACTCCGACTCAGCTGTTGGCCTTCGATTCCGCCTGTTTCGCAAGCGGGCAGGTGCACGCGACCAATCCTAACCTGCAACCGGCGGTCGATCAGCAGTTCAGCCTGGTTGTGCAGCACCAGTTCAAGGGCAATACCACTGCGTCTGTGGGCTACGTGGGCAACAAGGACGACCACATGTCCGACATCTATCTCTACAACCAGAAGCAGATCAACTCGGCCGGCACCGTCGTTCCAGGCCCGTATATGCAGCCGATCGTGCAAGCCGGCGCGCAGGCCCGCTACAACGCATCGGACGGCATCTCCCGCTACAACGCATTGGAAGCGACGCTGGCGCAATCCAACTTCCACGGTCTTGACTTCCACGCCAGCTATACCTGGTCAAAGTGCATGGCGAACTCGCTGGGCTACTTTGGATCGTATGGCGATGAAGAAGGCGCCGGGGAGTCGCAGACCCAGGCCACGCAGAACTTCTTCCAGAACGAGTACAACCCGATGGGCGACTACGGGCGTTGCACGATCGACACAGCGCAGGATTTTGGCGCCTTCGGCGTGTACAACCTTCCCTTCGGCAGAGGCAGGCAGTTCGCCAACAACGTCAACAGGGGAGTGGATGCGGTGATAGGCGGCTGGCAGGTTGCGGCCGATATGACACTTCGCTCGGGCTTCGGCATCACACCTTTTGCGGGCGCCTATATGGGCGACGAAAACCCAAACTCCGCGTCAACGCTGACCGGATCGTATGAACCCCGCCCTGATTGTGTCGCCGGCCAGTTGAGCTCCCAGAGTCTTCAGACGGTGCAGATTGGCGGCAGCATCGGAAAAACGAATCTCAATCCAGCATCGGTGAGTGAGGTAGCCGATGTAGCGAATGGCGGCACATTCGGCAACTGCCAGACAGGCGCACTGCGCGGGCCGAGCCTGAAGACGGCCGATATGAACGTGACCAAGAGGATCCCGGTCACGGAGCGCGTGAACATGGCCCTGGCGGCCCAGTTCATCAACCTGACCAACACGCCGATCTTCAGCGTGCCGGCAAGCTGGTGGGGGCAGTACAGCTCCTGCGGAGCGTGCAACGGTGTCCGCACCACTGGCTACTACGGCGGCGGCGCGGGTACGGTGGGGCTATTCGGCTTGCTGGATGGGTCGAACCCCGGACGCGAGGTTGAGCTCTCGCTGAAGGTGAACTTCTAGCCCACATTACTTCTGACCTTTGGAGACCGCTTACCGGTCTCCAAGGGTGCAGCTTCGCTTTCACACAATCAAGATGGGGCAGGAGTGCCCGGGTCGCAGGGTCTTTCTTCGCCTGAATCCATTAAACAGTTTCCCTGAAGACGGCGCACGCGGTTTTGTTGACCGAATTGTCCGCAAAGTGCCGTTCGCATCCGACTCAATGCTGCCTTCGCAGAGACGGGGGATGTTGAGTGCAGCAGAAGTGTGCTCAAATCCCATCGCCCGGTGTCTGCAATGGCAATTCTTGAGATCAAGTTTCTGGCGTTTATTGATTGAAGCAATCGATCCGGTAACGACGCGTCAACATGTTCCATGGATCTGTGAGTCTGCTGAGGTCTACGCAACGCAGAGAGCATCTATGCGCAGGGTTTGACTGAAGGCCGTTTGTCCGTCGTGAAGATGCGGACTGGTGGAAAGCGATTGCAGACGGAGCGGAGTTTATCCCGGATATCTTATGAAACCCTTTCTTTTTGAGGTGTGCGCCGAGAGTGTGGAGGCTGCACAGGCGGCCGAGTCAGGAGGCGCCGACCGGATCGAACTGTGCTCCGAATTGCCGATCGGCGGCCTTACGCCGGAGATTGCCGTGACGGCGGCGGCGATCCGCGCGATTTCAATTCCGGTGCATGTGCTGATTCGCCCACGCGGTGGAGATTTTGTCTACTCCGGGGAGGAGTTCAGCCTGCTGAAGAAGCAGATCGAACAGGTGAAGCAGGCGGGCGCAGCAGGTGTCGCGGTGGGAGTTCTGTTACCGCGAGGACGCGTGGATGTGAAACGAACCCGCGAGATCGTGGACCTATGCCGCCCCATGAACGTGATCTTCAACAGGGCTTTTGACAAAGCGTCCAATCTGAGTGAAGCGCTGGAAGCAGTGATTGAAACAGGCGCCGACTGCCTGCTGACTTCCGGCGGTGCGGCGGATGTGCTTGCAGGTGTAGAGTCCATTGCGCGGCTCAATCGCCAGGCCGGTAACCGATTGCAGATCATGGCCGGCGGGGGACTTCAACTGGCCAATCTGGTGGAGGTTGTCCGGCGAACAGGCGTGCGCCATCTGCATGGGTCGCTTAACCGCAGAGGCTCGGCGAACGGCAAAACCAACCGTGATTCTGCATCCAGCAACCACTCAGTCGCGCACGCACTGGCGGTGCTTGAATGCGACGTGCGTGAATCAGTCAGGCTGCTTCAACGTGAATTCAACACACGGGAGCCGCTAAGGCGGGTTGTGAGTTAAGGGTATCGAAGTTCAAATTGCCCATCTGCATGGGACCGGTTCGCTGCAGGAGGACGAGCCGAGCGCCAAGATCAATCAGCAGGGTCGAAGAGAACTCGTGGGCCGGCTGATGCTCTCATCCGCATGGGTTGCGCGTGAGCAGAAAGTGTCGCGTCCCCTCGATTACCAAGCAGCCGGGCTGCTGCGCTATCCTGCTTCGTCGTGAATCAACGCGTTGTGGGAGGCCGTATGTCTGCACGCAGGACGCTCAGGAATCCCGCTGTTCTCTCTTATTACGCTTTGCGAAGGACGGTCGGGATCCTCGCATTGTCGCTTCCGTTTACGCTTACCATCGGCGTCGTGCTGCTGGCGCTGATGGGGCCGGACCATGCGCTGCCTCACCCGATACTCCAACGCTCCATCAGCGATTACTACTACACGCCTATGGGTAATTATCTTGTCGGGAGCCTGTGCATCATTGCGGCCTTTCTTATCTGCTCTCGCGGGTACGATCTGAACGACGAGATTGCCGGCTATCTTGCTGGAAGTTTTACTCTCGGCGTGGCCCTGTTGCCCTCGGTGAATCCACGAATCGCCGCGCACACGCGACTTCAAATCAGGGTTCAATCAGCTCATACCGCTTTTGCCGCGTTGATGTTTCTCGCGCTCGCCTACTTCTGCCTGTTTCTTTTTCGGCGATCTTCCCCGGAGAGGAGAATGACACGCCGCAAGCGGCACAGGAACATTCTCTATGCGGTCTGCGGACTTGTCATCGTCGTCTGCATGCTTGTAATGGTCAGCCTCAACTTCGGAGCTGTGGTTCCATTGCTTCAACCTATCGATCCGCTTCTGAGCAGCGAATCGCTGGCGCTGATGGCCTTTGGGGTGGCCTGGCTCACCAAGGGAGAAGGCATTCTGAGAGACCGTCCGCGGGATCGCGCAGGAACGACGTGACACGGGCTCGAATGCAGACGCGGCGAAGCCGAGAAAGCCTAGCGCATTGCCGAAAGCGGGAGCCTTAAGTGATTCGTTGACGCAAACGGGGAAGCCGTTCAAGCCCAGCGGCTTGCTGAATGTCGCTTTCCCGATTAGTGGTGAATTCGGCCAGGGAAGCACGGAACGGACGCGGTTGAGCGGACGGCACTCGGCATGCCGTCCGCGTTTGGCACTGCGGAGGGGTTATTCCCAGCTGCCGTTTTTTCAAAGGGATAATCGGCTTCCTATCCTTGACAGTCGAACGATTAGAGCCTACATTTTCGCCGCGGGCACTTATCTCAATGAATGCCGGCGCGGTTGTTTTGTGTGCACGGCAAACGTTTACTCAGAGAAGCGAGGTCGGGGGTTATATGAAGAAAACATTTAGGTTAGGCTGGTGCGGGCCATTCATTCTGGCGGTTTTTACGGCGTCGATCGGCCAGACTGGATGGGGGCAGGTTAATCGGGCGACGATCACCGGAACGGTAACCGACTCGACCGGAGCGCTGGTGGCGGACGTTGAGGTAACCGCAACTAACATCGGAACGAACGTACCGACCAAGACCATCTCGAATCATGACGGAATCTACGTGCTTCCCAATCTTTTTCCCGGTCAATACTCGGTGGAGTTTGTGCGCAGCGGCTTTGAGACGGTTCTGCGTCCCTCCGTCACCCTGAACTCGACTGAAACAGCCCGGATCGACGCCGTGCTCAAGGTGGGCGCGGCGGCCACGACGGTTACGGTGACCAGCGATGCTCCGATTCTGGATATGGACACCGCAGGGGTCGGCACAAACATGAAGGCCGATGTCGTCAACGACCTGCCGCTGAGCGTTTATGGCGGCGGCCGGTTCGTGGAGGACTTTGCGGTGGAGATAACACCTGGCTATTCACTGGCCAGCTCTCCCTACGGCGCGGTGGTCAACGGCGGCCAGTGGTTTGTGAAGGACTTCACCATCGACGGTACCTCGGGCACATCGAATATCCGCGGCGATTCGATGGACGGCGGCCCCAGCATGGAAGCGGTGCAGGAGTTGCAGGCCCAGACCAGCGGGCTTGATGCGCAGAGCGCGATCACCGGCGGCGGCGTGATGTCGTTCAACCTGAAGTCGGGCACGAATGCGTTGCACGGCTCGGCCTTCCTCTATGGACACAACGAACTGCTGGATGCCAACACCTGGACGAACGACAACACGGGCGTGGAGAAGCCCAAGGAGCGGGCCTGGGATTATGGCTTCAGCCTGGGCGGCCCGATCCACAAGAACAAGACATTTTTCTTTGGCACATTTGAGCGTTTTGAATCGCTCGATTTCCGGCTGAACAGCGGCGGCGCAACCGTTCCGACCACGGATTTCCTGAACGGCGATTTCAGTGCTCTGCTCGGTCCAACGCTCTGCACATGGTCGGGTACGGTAGATCTTTGCAGTAACTCGGCGAACTATAACAACGTTCCCGGAACGCCGATCATGGTGCAGAACGACGCTGGCCAGACCGTACAAGCGCAGCAGGGGATGATCTATGACCCGAACACGGGCAACCAGTTTACCGGCAACGCCATTCCTTCGGGCCAGATCAGTCCCGTGGCGCAAAAGATCAATGGCTTTTACAAAGACTATGCTCCGAATCTGGGCGGGTTGAGCAACAACGAGAGAACGCTGCTCTCGAATACTCCCAGCCAGACGCCGAATGAATTTGTGGTGAAGCTGGATCACGTGCTGCGCGAACAGGACCATCTTTCGGGTTCGTGGATTTACGACCACAAGCCGCGCACACTCGACGACGGCGGTGGTCTGTGGCAGTCCGGCACCACGACGGGCGGGCCGCTGTCGAACGCCCGGGTGCAACGGTACACCCAGCAGCAATGGAGGCTGAGCGAATCGCACACGTTCAGCCCCAACCTGCTGAACGTCCTCAACTTTACGGACGCGTACGACGACAACGGCAGCTTGCCGGCGGATCCTGGAGACTGGAACAGCCAAGTGGGATTCGGGAGTACCGGGGCCAACACGTTTCCAGTGGTCTCGTTCTCCGATAACTCGAATTCCGCCGTCAGCGAGACTTACCTGGGCGACAGCTGGCAGGGTGATGTTGGCGGCGCCACCATTACTACCGGCGACACCGTCACCTGGAGCAAGGGCCGCCACAATTTCAGCTTCGGCGGAAACTTTATTGCCCACGAGGTCGATAGCCGGTCCGGCTCCGGAGCCTATTCCTTCAAATTCGCTTACAACAACACATCGTGCGGCAGCCAATGGCAATGTGCCGGCGCCGGATACGACGGCTTTGCTTTTGCGACCTATGAACTGGGGATGGTGAACCAAGCCACAGACACCGTGGCCTATAACCTCTATGGCCGGCAAAAGGGGATTGATTTCTTTGCCCAGGACAGCTACAGGATGACACCCAAGCTGACTGTCAACCTGGGCGTGCGCTGGAATTACAACACTCGATTCAAGGAGAAATACGGCAACTGGGCCAACTTTGACCCCACCGTCAGCAACCCGCAACTCGCGGACTACTACGGCGCTACGTTGCCGGGTTCGCTGGTTTTTGCCAAGGGCGGCGGGGACAGCTTTGAAAAGAACGAGTATAACGGCCAATTCGGGCCGACCCTTGGGATTGCCTACCAATTGCTGCCCGAGGTTGTGGTGCATGCCTCCTATGGCCTGATCTACAACCCTGTGGGCGTCACGTTCTTTAATGGCGTACCCGGACCAGATTTGCGCCCCAGTTGGGGTCTAGTGCGGCGAGCAACTTCAGTTGGGATGCCGCAGGCGGCGGCGGGAATTATCCCGGCGTTGTCAGCAAAGCGACTCTGGCCACCGACCCCTCCACCATGTATCCGTTCCCGGTCGAAGATGGACCCTCGCGCCTTGAAGCTGGGCTACAGCGAGGCCTTCAACTTTGGCGTCCAGCAGCAATTGACTCCCAATACGCGGCTGGAGATTGCGTATGTGGGCAACCGCGGTCATCACCTGACCGACACCGCGCTGGCCTGGAACGAAACCAGCACCTCCAACTTCCTCAAGGTTGTCGACGCGAATCCTGGAATCAACGCATTTAACGATTATGTCTACAGCCCCTCAGACGCGGCCGGTTACGGCGTCCCGTTCCCATATCCATATTTCTACGGCCCCGCCCTGGCGGCTACCGCACCTCTGCCGCAGATGTCGGCAGCAGAAGTCAATTACTGGTACTATCCCAATTTGCTTTATGAGGGCCTGCCGCTTGGACAAAGCTACTACGACTCGCTCGTGGTCGACGTGGTGAAACGCACCGGCAAGGGCCTCACCATGGACATGAGTTACGACTGGTCGCGCCAGGAAGGCGACTCCTATTCTGCCGAGCAGGAAGTACAACGGCTTTTACACCGGCGTTGAGGATTTCCAGAACATGCACGGACTGGCACATGCGGTGACCGGTTACGACCTGCCCCACGTGGTGAAGGGGTTTGTCAGCTACCAGCTTCCAGTGGGCAAGGGGCAGCAGTGGCTGGCAACCCAGAGCCCGCTCATGAATGGAATTGTGAGCGGATGGACGTTGGCCGCGGTGGTGAACTACTTTACCGGACAGCCATTCGAAGTGGGTGCGGCCAATCCTTACTAGCCTCTCTGGGGCAATATCTTCCCGCAGTTCACTCTCACCGGGTATAAGGGTCCCTCAAATCCTCACAATTATGTACCCATTGGCGCGGGTGCTACGCCTCCGTCATCGAACTTTTACATGCCGACGACCGTGGCCATCAATCCGCCAGCTGGGGTGCTGCCGCCTTCGCCAGCCAGTTCGGCGTTGCGGTGCCCAGGGCAGGCCAATGAGGACACCACCCTGCTTAAGAATCAACGCACCGGTCCTGACGGAAAGTATGTCATCTCATTCCGCCTGGACTTCTACAACCTGTTCAACCGTCACTACTACAACATTCAAGGTTGCGGAGGCCTCCGATCGTCGATTGGGGCGGGCAACTTCGGCCAGATTCTCGGCGTCCAGGACAGCCCACGCCAAGGTCAATTCGCGATTCGGCTGGATTTCTAGCGAATGACTGATGGATCGCTCCCACCGATCGACTCAAGGGGGTAGAGGCTGCAACCTCTGCCCCGAGTTTTCTGTGCCAGATTGAATTTCAAAGGCAACGTTGAGCCCTCTTGGTTGCGTTCGGATGCGCTATTGAAAAAGACTCACCTCTTCGTTTTGTCTGCTGCGGTGTTGTTGGCTCACTGCGGAATCTACGGCCAGACCTTCAGTGGGCAAGCAGCAGGGGCTCGATGGTTCGTCGATTGCTCGCAGAATGTCGCGGGCGACGGCAGCCTGGCTCATCCGTGGAACAGTCTGACGGCAGCAGAGGCCCACGCCTTCAGCGCCGGCGACCGCATCGCGCTCAAGCGCGGGACAGTCTGCCACGGCAGCTTTTCTCCGCAAGGCTCCGGCACTGAGGGACACGCGATTCGCCTTACCGCCTACGGCCAGGGGCCGCGTCCGCGCATCGTCGCGACGGCGAAGGACAGGCAAGTGCTGCTGCTCTTCAACCAGGAATATTGGCTAATCGACTCGCTTGATCTCTCCGGAGCCAATACTTACGGCATCTTTGTGAGCGGGGACAAAGGCACGCTGCACCACATCTACATCGAAAATCTCTTTGTACATGATGTGATGGGCGGCAAGCTGAAGAATAAGGACAACGGCCTAGTCGTGGTAGGCCCAAGCAGCCTGCATGTGTTCTTCGACGACATTCTGGTGGATGGGGTGGTGGCCGCGCACACCAATCAGTGGGCCGGCATTCTCATCGGTGGGGGGCCGCTTCCGTATACGCCGGATGCACCGTTGAACACGCACGTCACGGTGCGCAATTCGAGCGTCGAAGATGTGTACGGCGACGGCATCGTTCTTTTTCGCGACTCCGACGGCGTGATTGAGACCAGTACCGCCTGGCAGACGGGAATGCAGCCTACGGAGACAATCGGCACGCCTAATGCCATTTGGACATGGACCTGCACCGATTGCATCGTGCGCGACAACGAGGCCTTCCTTACCGACAGCCCCGGCGTGGACGGGGGCGCCTACGACATTGACTGGGACAACACGCGCAATAGCGTCGAGCGCAACTATGCGCACGACACGCAGGGATACTGTTTTGCCGTTTTTGCAGCGGGCTATGTGACCAGCGAGAGCGTGGTACGCGGCAACCTGTGCATTGACAATGGCCTCAGTCCGCGGCTTGCAGCGGTGCAAGGCGCGGTTTACGTGCACACCTGGGACCATGGCGTGATTCGCGGCCTGCGCATGGAGAACAACACCATTGTCTGGAATCCGCCGGATGCTTCGGCTGCAGCCATTGTGAACGACGCGGAGATAGGCGGCTCTCCTGCTTCCTTCACGGGAAATTGGATCGAGTCCGCAGCGGCACATTTTTATCGCAGCAATGAACAACTGGCGCCGGCAGGGAACCGCTATGGCTACGATGGGGCCGGTGACGCGTTTTTCACAATCGGCGAACGGAGCAATGTGACGCTGGCCGCACTTCAGGAAGCAGGAATCGAGAAGGGCACCATTCTCGAAAAGCGACCGGCGCCGGCGCAGAAGGCGACATCGCTTCGCCTCGACACCACGGTGGATTTCGCACTCGATGCCGACGGCCTGCTGACCCCAGGGGCGCGCGCGCAGTTGATGGTATTGCGCAGCCTGGCCGCGCAATACGGCCCGGAAGCACTTGTCGTCGCGGTGCATCTTCGCACTCCAAGCGGCTCATCGGTCGACAAGATTGCGCGGGCCAATGCGCTGCTCGATCTGGATGCTGGGCCGATTCACTTTGATGACAAAAAGAGCTCGCCCGGCGCAATTCGCCTGACGACACGCGATGACCGGCTGCTGAAGGAGTGGCACGGATTTCAGAACGCGGCGACATTAGGCGGCGCAGTGCGTGCGCTGCTTGGTGCGCCCCGGTTTGCGCAGATGGCGCTGCAGTAGCGCTTTTAGCAGAGGCAATGCGCTTGAACGGCAAGCTGCATTTGCCCAGAACCAGTTCAACGATGGGATGACGATGATGGCTGGATGGAATGTGCGGTGGCGATGGATGCGGTCTGCGGGCTGCGGAATGCTTGCGCTGGCGTCGTGCGCATCGGCATCGGGGACTCAGCAGTTTGCCCTGAAGGATGGCGACACGGTCGTGTTTTATGGGGACAGCATCACGGCGCAACGGCTTTATACGAAGGACGTGGAGGAGTTTGTATTGACGCGCTACCCAGGGCTGCATGTCCGCTTCGTCAACGCGGGAGTGCCTGGGGACCGCGTGAATGGAGGCTATGCGGGAAAGATGGCAGAGCGCGTACAGCGCGATGTTGCGCCGTTTCATCCGACCATGATTACGGTGATGCTGGGCATGAACGACGGTGGGTGGGGCTATGGACCTTCAGACGTCGATGCGATCTTTCAACGGGGTTATCGCGCACTGCTCGAGGCGTTGCAAAAGGCCGCTCCGGGCGCAACTCTCATGCTGATGACTCCTACGCCTTACGATGAGATTACACATGGGACGGAGTTCCCAGGCTACGCGCGGGTGATTGACCAGTTTGCAGAGGACGTGTCTGGAATAGGCGCGCAGCTGGCGGCTTCCGGGGATAAGAACGTCGAAGTTGCCGATCTGAATCATCCAATGACGGAAGCACTGGAGCGCGCAAAAGCGGAGTTCCCGCAGCTTGCGCCGCTGATTGTGCCGGACCGTATTCATCCGTCCGAGACCGGTCACTGGATAATGGCCACCGCGCTTCTGTCTGCCTGGCATGTCGATCCAGTTGTGAGCAGCCTGACATTGAACGCGGCCAATGGCCAAGTCGTCGAAAAGGATCGCACAACCGTTACGCATTTGCAGAGATCGGCAGAGGGTTTCACGTGGACACAACTCGACGAAGCGCTTCCTCTTCCCCTGGACTTCAACAACGCCATGACCCCGATGCTGCTGAAGATCTCAGACATCGCAAAGTTCGATCAGTTGATTCTGCGCATCAATTCTCTCGAGCCGGGGCAGTATGAGCTCTCGATCGACGGCAAGGCCATCGCGAGCTTTTCGAACGAAGAATTGCAACACGGGGTGAATCTGGCGCTCTTGAAAACGCCGATGGTCGATCAGGCTCGCGATATTGACTCGCAGGAGGGAGAGCGCATGACACTCGACCAAGCGCGTTTTATTCTGAGCGCCGATCTCAAGCAGGGCGCGGATTCAAGTGTCACCGAAGATCGGCTTTGGCAGGCGGAGGACGAATTGGAAGCTTTGATACGAAGCGGCCTCGATCCGAAGCCGAACCAGTTTGAACTGCGACGGAAGTAGAATTATCTAGCCGGCAGACATGCGAGAACCCGACGGAACAGCAGATAGTCGGCGGGAGAGGGCTTGTCGTTGGTGTGTCCGCCTTCTCGGAGATCAGCCACGTAATTCCAGCCGGTGGCCGACAACGTAGATCGGGCGAGGGAGGGCACAACCTCACTTCGGGGCAATCAGAGCGGCCAAGTTGCGATTCAAACTTAACCTCGTCGTTTGAGTGCGGGAATGTCAGAATAGTCCTGAGGTTATTTGTGAGGCTCTGGTTCGCCCCCAGCAGTGAAGTCCCCATTTATCGTCAGCTCGTTACCCAGGTTGTCCTGGCTATTCTCAGCGGCGACCTGCGCCCGGGCGACCGGCTTCCGAGCACTCGCGAGTTGGCTCGGCGCTTTGCTATAAATCCCAATACAGTCAGCGCCGGCTACCGGCAATTGGAAAGGGATGGCTGGACCGAACGGCGGCATGGGAGCGGTGTTTATGTTCGGGCCAACGCCGAGGCGCCGACCACCCCGGAACAGATTCTCGATCAGCATATCGCGGGGTTCTTTCGCGCGGTCCGCGAGCTGAGCCTACCTGCACCTGCCATTCGCGCTCGCGTTGCCGATTGGCTTGTTGCGCCGCCACCGGATCACTTATTGCTGATTGAGTCGGACCCGGAGTTACGGCAGATTCTGCTCGCGGAAATTCGAGGGATGACCACATGCCCGGTCGAGGGCGTCTCGCTGGGTGATTGTGCCCGCCCGGAGATTCTGATCGCTGCGATTCCTTTGTGCCGGCCCAGCAAGGTCAAGGTGACTCGTGATGTTTTGCCGGCAGGAGTTGAACTTGTCACACTGCAAATCCGCTCGGCCAATGCGTGGCTTGGCCCATGGCTTCCGAGTTTGACGGGGAAGCTTGTCGGAGTCGCGTCAGCGTGGCCGGAGTTCATCACAACCGCTCGCACGATGCTGATTGCCGCGGGTCTGGATGCGGAAACGATCATTTATCGCGACGTCCGGAAGGCCCGGTGGAATCGGGGATTGGAACTCGCCAACGCCGTCATCTGCGACGCCGATACTGCTACACTCCCCACCTTCCCGAAGCAGGCCAAAGCTATCGTATTTCACCTACTTGCGGACTCGATGCGCGCCGAATTAAGCCGCTACCCCGACACCCCCTCTGCTTTATGACACTCAACAAACTGTATTAGGCCGTCAGTCGGTGAAGACTTACGTCCGTATGCTCACCCTCGTACGCTACTCCAATCGAGGGGTCGAGACATGGATAGCTCAGCGAATGAATCTGCAATGACCGGCGCCGAATCGGCTTCACTTCAGGAACCGCACACAGAGAATCGTGGCTTCTGGTCGCTGATCGCGACCCAGTTTCAGGGCGCATTCAGCGATAACATTCTGCGCAACCTGCTGCTTTCGATCATCGTGGGCATGGGCCTGGCCAGGAACGAGCGAGAGACATTCGTTTCCGTGGTCACGGTGGTGTTCTCGGTGCCGTTCCTGCTCTTCAGCATGCTTGGTGGATGGCTGGCTGACCGTTTCAGCAAGCGGCAGATCACGATCTGGACCAAATGGATGGAGGTGTTTTCGATGGTGCTGGCCACCATCGGCCTGGCAACGCACATCCTGCCACTTTCTCTTGCTGCACTCACGCTGGTGGCCACGCAGGCGGCTCTGTTTGGGCCGTCGAAATATGGTCTCCTGCCGGAACTGCTTCCCGCGAAACGCCTGTCCTGGGGAAACGGAGTGATCGAGCTAGGCACCTTCCTCGCCATCATTCTGGGCACCGTCACCGGGGCCACGTTGGCGGAGAAACTTCATGGACGCGAGGTTTATGCGGGATATGTTCTGTTAGCTCTGTCATTCACTGGCCTGCTGACAAGTCTTGGCATCGACAAGGTTCCCGCGGCATCGCCGAACAAGAAGCTTGAGTTGAATATTCTTGGCGACCTTTGGCAACAGATCAGCTACATGCGCCGGGACCGCGCGCTGTTTCTGGCTGTAATAGGTAACACCTACTTCTGGTTTCTTGGCTCGCTGCTGTTTTCGACCATCGTGGTCTATGGTCCGGACGTGCTGCACATTGGCCAGGCCAAGACGGGCTACCTGAATGCCACTCTTGCCGTGGGCATCGGTATTGGCAGCATGGTTGCGGGGTGGCTGAGCGGAAACAAGATCGAGTATGGCCTCATTCCTCTTGGTTCCATCGGCATGACCTGTACCGGCCTGCTGTTGGGAGGAACGCATCATGGCCTGGCGGGCTCCGCAATACTTCTTGGCTTTCTTGGCTTCTGGGCCGGGTTCTATGCAGTGCCGGTGAACGCCCTGATTCAGCATCGTCCGCCGGAGAAGGATAAGGGCGGGATCATTGCCGCGGCGAACCTGCTTTCTTTCGCGGGCATCGCACTTTCCGCAGGCGTGTATTACATCTTCACGGCCTTCATCCATCTTGATCCGCGGGGAGTGATCCTGGCGGCATCGGTAATCACTGGCGCCGGCACGGTGTACGTGCTCATGCTGCTGCCGGAATGGTTTGGCCGCCTGCTGCTGTTCTTCATTACGCACACGATCTATCGAGTGAAAGTGATTGGCCGCGAAAACTTCCCGGACAAGACGGGCGCATTGCTGGTATGCAACCACATGTCTTTCGTAGACGCCGCGTTGCTGATCGCCTCGACTGACAGGCCCATCCGCTTCCTTATGTACCAGGGCATTTACGACAACCCGATCGTGAAGCCATTCGCGAAGATGATCAAGGCGATTCCGATCTCGGATGAACAGCGTCCGCGAGACATGATCAGGTCGTTGCATACTGCCAGCGAGGCATTGCGTCAGGATGACATCGTCTGCATTTTCGCGGAAGGACAAATCACGCGCACCGGCCAGCTGCTGCCTTTCAGGCGCGGTCTTGAGCGCATTATGAAGGACGTCGACGTTCCCATCATCCCTGTCAACCTGGACGGAATCTGGGGCAGCATCTTCAGTTTCGAACGCGGGCGCTTCTTATGGAAGAGACCACGCCACATTCCGTATCCGGTCACTGTGACGTTCGGCAAGCATATGGCTTCCACGTCGACTGCGCTTGAAGTCAGAAGTGAAGTGCAGGAATTGCAGGCCATGGCGTTCGAGCGGCGCAGGCAGGGAACGAAGACTCTCGATCGCGCCTTCGTGCGCTCCGCGAGGCTCCATCCCTTCCGGTTCATGATGGCCGACGGGAAGTATCCAAGGGTTTCGTTTGGCTCAGCCCTGGTCAAGACCATGTTCATTGCCCGCAGGCTGAAAAACCAGATCGGCCGTGAGCCTATGGTTGGAATGCTATTGCCGCCTTCGGTGGGAGGGGCGTTGACTAACTATGCGCTGATGCTGCTGGGACGGGTGCCGGTGAACCTGAACTACACGTCTTCAAGCGAAATCATCGCCGCTTGCGCCAGCCAGTGCGACCTGGACGTGGTGATCACATCGAAGGTATTTGTCGAACGCTTTCCTAACCTTGCAATTCCGGGGCGGACGCTTTTTCTTGAAGACACTTTGAATTCTCCGCGCATTGCTGAAAAGATCGCTGCTCTCGGGCTTGCGTGGCTCACTCCCAGTTCGCTGCTGAGGAAGGTCCTGGGCGGTGGCCGCACAGTGTCTCATCCCGAGATTCCTGGAGAAGCAAGGGACAAATCATCTGTTGACAGCCTGGCGACGATCATCTTCTCCAGCGGCAGCACGGGTGACCCGAAGGGCGTGATGCTCACTCATTTCAACCTCATGTCGAACATCCAGCAGGTGTCCCAGGTATTCATGCTTGGACGCCGCGACAAGATTCTAGGAATCCTTCCGTTCTTCCACTCATTTGGGTTCATGGCGGCTCTTTGGCTACCCGCGGTGAACGGCGTGGGCGTTGTGTATCACCCCAATCCACTGGACGCACAAGTAGTTGGGGAACTGGTAAAGAAGTACAAAGTCACATTCATGGTGGCGACGCCCACTTTCCTGCAGGCCTACATGCGTCGTTGCCCTCCGGAGAGTTTCGGCTCACTGCAATATGTTCTGGTGGGCGCCGAGAAGCTTCCGGAGCGCCTTGCTCAGGCCTTCGAAGATACGTTCGGCATTCGTGCCCTGGAGGGTTATGGCTGCACCGAGTGTTCCCCTGTGGTTACGGTGAACGGACGCGACTTCCGTGCGCCGGGATTTCGGCAGGTTGCCGCAAAGCGGGGAAAGATTGGCCATCCTCTGCCCGGCGTGACGGTGAAAGTGGTGGACATCGAGACTGGAGAGCCGCTTGCGTTGGGAAATTCTGGAATGCTGCTGGTGAAAGGCCCGAATGTGATGAAGGGGTATCTCGGCAGACCCGAGAAGACAGCTGAAGTGCTCAACAACGGGTGGTATACAACCGGCGATGTTGCAATGGTGGATGAAGATGGCTTCATTACGATCACGGACCGCCTTTCGCGTTTCAGCAAGATTGGCGGCGAAATGGTACCGCACATCCGGATTGAAGAGAAACTGCATGACCTGGCCGGCTCTGCCGAGCAGGTGTTTGCAGTTACATCGCTGCCCGACGAAAAGAAA
The DNA here is from genome assembly GCA_963780515.1 of uncultured Acidobacteriaceae bacterium. Classification (GTDB taxonomy): domain Bacteria; phylum Acidobacteriota; class Terriglobia; order Terriglobales; family Acidobacteriaceae; genus Telmatobacter. Next base: position 304,601 of record CAWACG010000016.1, on the reverse strand, counting down.
GGCGAGCGCATTGCCGTCATTACGACCCTTTCAGGTGAAACGCTTATTCCGGTGCTGGAGAAGTTGTCTCAATGCGACCTTCCGGCTCTCTGGAAGCCAAAGGCAAACCTTTTCTTCCATACAGAGAAACTGCCAATGCTGGGAACAGGGAAGACCGACCTTCGCGGAGTGCGCCAACTGGCGACCTCCATGGCGCAGGAAGCCGGTGTTTAGTGCATATCTTCTTCAGATGTAGCCCTTGTAATAGAGTGTGAGGCGGTGACATTTTGAGGAAGGTCGCCACTTGAACGATTCGGCTTCAAGAATCAACAGAAGGAGAAATGCTTGAGTGCGCCGGTATACCCTTGCAAGGGCGGGGAATCGGAAGAATTTGCCAATTTCAAAAAGGCGAGACAGACTCAACGCGGTCGTTGAAGGAGAAGCGGTTGTGAGGTTTTATTTGCGGCATCGGCAGAACAGGATTTTCATTGGCCAGGTCTTCGCGGGCCTGGCCTGTATCGGAACGGCTTGCGCGCTGCACGGGCAAACTGCGCTGCAACTGACCGTCAACTGGGACAAGACGATGTTGGTTTCTCGCTCCGTGCCCACGTTGCAGGTGGTGGTGAATCCGATGCTTCGGCCGGGCGAACCGCTTAGCGCGGCTGCCTACAAGGCAGTGAAGGACCTGGGCGCCGACTATGTGCGCTATGTGCCGTGGCTACCCTATCCCAAACTGGCCGTGGCCGAGTTGGAGGCCCCGACGCCGCAGAAGACGAGTTGGGATTTCAGCCTGATCGATCCGATGACGAAGGATTTTCTAAATGCGACGGAAGGCCACCCCACGGTGATGAACTTCAGCACCATTCCGGCATGGCTGTTCAAGACTGCCAAGCCCGTGACATATCCTGCCGACTCGAACCAGGTGATCTGGGACTACACGCAAGGGACCGAGTTGCGCGACCCGAGCGGCAAAGAGCTGGGCGACTACTATGGCCGCCTGGTGAGCTGGTACGTCGATGGCGGGTTTAGCGACGAGAACGGTGTGCGCCACGAGTCGGGCTATCACTTCAAGCTGCCCGTCTGGGAGGTGCTGAACGAAGTCGATTTTGAGCATCAAATGACCCCGAAGCAGTACACCGAACGTTACGACGCAATCGTGAGCGCAATTCACAGGGTTTCGCCGGAGACAAAGTTCATGGGCCTGGCCCTGGCGATGCCGGGCCAGAATCCTGAGTACTTCGAGTATTTTCTTAATCACAAGAATCACCGCCCAGGCACGCCGCTGGACATGATTTCGTATCACTTCTACGCATCGCCTGTCAGGGGGCAGGGCATCGAGAGCTGGCAGTATACATTCTTCGACCAGGCCGCGGGGTTTTTGAACTCGGTGCGGTATATCGAGTCGATTCGAAAACGGCTCTCCCCCGAAACGAAGACGGATACGGATGAACTTGGAGTGATTCTGCCCACCGACAACACAGCCGCGGACAAGGCGCCGCCACCTGCGGCGTATTGGAACCTGGCCGGTTCGCTTTACGCCTACCTCTACATTGAGCTTTCGCGATTGCAGATCGATGTCATCGGCGAATCACAACTGATCGGCTATCCAACGCAGTTCCCGAGCGTGAGCATGATGAACTGGACGAACAACAAGCCCAACGCACGTTTCTGGACTCTGAAGCTGATCAAGGATTCCTTTCATCCGGGCGACAAACTGGTTGAGTCCAGCCTAGCCGGGGAAGAGGCGTCAGACCTGGCCGTGCAGGCGTTTGTTACGCCCGAGGGCCGCAGAGTGTTGTTGGCAAACAAGCGTGACCATGCGGTGGATGTGACGCTGCCGGACGCAGAAAAGGCAAGCGCGCTCACGGTGGATGAGGAAACCGGCGACGGTCCGGCGCGCAGCGTGAAGCCGGCCGACGGCAAGCTTCGATTAGAGCCCTTTGCGGTCACGGTGGTGAGCTGGTGAGCACAAAACCTACGGATCTATCCTTTGAAGGTGGAGCTTTGAAGCGTTACGCGTTTGTCCTGCGTCTGCGTCCGGGCGCGGCAGAAGCCTATGAGGAAGCACATCGCGCGGTGTGGCCCGAGATGCTGGCGCTGCTGAAGAGCGCCGGTATCAGCGAGTACTCGATCTATCGAAGGGACGAGTTGCTGATTCTTGCGTTGCGCGCAGCGGACTTTGGGACGACGTGGAAGCAGATTGAGAATGACCCAGTAAACCTGCGCTGGCAGCAGGCGATGGCGCCATTTTTTGCGCCCAATGAAGGCCTGCGTCCAGGCGAACGGTTTCCCATGTTGGAAGAAGTTTTCTATCTTCCATGAGGACGGAAAAATCGGCGATGACTTGCGCGGCGGAAAAGGCGCGAGTGCTCGATCAATTTGGAAGTTTTGTCGTCAGGGCGCGGCTGCTTCGCCGGGGTTGTGCCTCACCTCATCGAATGCCATGAAGAGGACGGCGAACAGGGCCAACACCATGCCCGCCAGATTGTATTTGCTGGGAATCTCGCGGTAGATCAGCAAGGAGACGACGATGGTGACCAGCGGAAACAGGCCGTTTACCATCGGCACGACGACGATCGCTTTTCCATATCGCACCGCATAGACGAAGAGCAGGCAACCGACGGCGTTGAGTGATTGAATTGCATACGTGAGTCCGAAGCCAATTCCGGAGCCGGCGTGAATGCCGGGACCCATCCATAGCGCCACTGGACTGAGCGCCAACCCCGTCGCGGTCATGTAAATGAAAAGCTCCTCGGCGCTGATTGCGTTGGAGGAGGACTTCATGAAATAGGCCTGCAGTCCCCACATGAAAAAGATGGCGATTGTACCGACCAGCCAGAGACTTCCGTGAACCGGGCTGCTGGTGGGCTCTTGCAGCGAAACAAGAAAAATGGCGGGCAAAGAAAGCACGATGCCGGAGAGAGCGAGAGGAAAGGTGCGCTCTCGCAGGATGGTCCAGGAGAGCACGATAGTGACTGCTGGAGAGAGGCAGACAATGGGAAAGATCAGATATGCCGGACCCTGTTGCAATACCCAAAACAGCATGAGTTGGCCGACAGCGCCGGAGAATCCCACGGCGCAACCGTAGAATATCGACCGCCCGGTGAGAGTCAACTTCCAATTGATTTTTCGGAAGGCAATCACGGAGACCGGGAGCATGGTCAGCGACCAGACGGCATATCCGAGAGTGGGCGGGAAGCTCGGGGTCAACCATTTTTCGGGAATTTCAGTGAGCGCTCCCCAAAGTCCCCACAGCAACGGCACGGCGATCGAGAGCAGAAGCCATTTTGGCAGTTTCATATCTGTTGGTCCCGATGGCTCGCAGTGCTGCTCGGCTGGTCGGCTGATGCCGCCCTCATCCTCAACAATGTAGGAACAAAGCCGGAAGGAATCAGGATCTTCGCCGAGCGAGACGGCAAGTCTTTCTGCGGCGATCTGGATGGGAATGATGTCGATGAGGAACTGCCAGCGAGCGGGAATGGAAGGCAGGGTTCAAGACGCAATCTCCGGCGCCCTTCTCAAGCTGCTGCCCAATGAGCAGCACTCGAGCGCCGAGCTTGTTAAGGTCGCGCGCCAAGTCAAGATCCTGGGTCCGCATGCGTTCGGCGTCAACCCAGATTGCCGCGCGCATTCCATGCCGGACAATCTCCTGCGGCCCATGGCGAAAGCCGCCTGAGGTCAACGCGGTTGCCGGCCTCTTGGCGGCCTCCTCCCAGAGCAGTCGTGCCTCATTGCAACTTGCGAGGCTCGCGCCGCGGGCCAGGAAGTAGGTGAAGCCTCCGCCGTCACCCAGCCAGCATGAATTCTCGATGGTTGTGCGCCATTCAGGAATGGCTTTGGTAGCCTCTGCAAGCGATTGAGAAAGCTGGTCGTGGTCGGACAGTTTTAAGTGGCCGGTCCCTTCGCAAGCCAATAGGACGGCGGCCATCGCAATCGCGGTGTAGGTCGTGACGGAGACCGCGTGATCGAAGGCCGTACATGTATTCAGAACGATATCGGAGCCTTGCGCGAGCGGGCTGTCGGGCTGGTTGGTAACGGATATGATGGTTGCGGAACGCGCACGGCATTTCTGTATGAGTTGAACAATCTCAGTGCTTTTCCCGCTCCGCGACAGCAGCACCACGGCGGCGTTCGGCGGCAATTCGTCAAAGTGGAGCAGCTCAGAAGCATCGATCAGAACTGCGGGGCGCCCGCTCGAAAGCAGTTCAGCCTGCATCGCCATTCCCGCGTGCCAGCTGGCTCCAATTCCGGAAATGAAGACAGACCCCGCCTGGCGCAGAATTGCCGCAGCCTCGTCCAGAGCGGGCCTGCCGGCGCCGAGCATATGCGACAACGATACGGCAAGCTGTGCGGGTTGCCTGAGAATGTCCTGGAAAAGCCTGGTCTCAGAAGCCGTTGCGCGAATTGACATTGCGGGTGTATCCGATTTTGCTTGAGCGCGATCGCTCATCCACTGCCCCTTTCGCTTTTCTCAGCTTCTTCAGAATATGCTCAATCAATCGTCCGTCTTCTTTCGGGCTGCATGCTGGCGCTTCGCATCCGGGCTTCAACGATGATGCCTGAGAAGCCAGGCCTGCGCTGCGCCAAGCAGGCCGACATCCGGCCCTACTGAAGCGAGGGAGATTTGCGTCTTTTCAGACGGGACCTGAGTGCAAAGCTCCCGGATCACTCTTCGCGCTGTATCCATGAAAAGGTCACTACTCTTCATTACTCCGCCGCCCAAAGCGATTCTATCCGGCGCAAAGAGCGTGATGAGATTCGTCAACCCAAGTCCGACGTAGAATCCCTCTCGTTCCACGCAGCGCAGCGCAAGCGGATCGAGGCGTCTTGCCGCGTCACAGATCTCGGCGGCAGTGGTGAACTGTGCTTCCGGATTTCGTTGGAGAATCCATGAGACCATTGCGGGACCGCTGGCGAGTATCTCCCAGCAGCCGCACGCTCCGCAATAGCAACGCGGACCGGTGCAATCGAGGACCTGGTGGCCAATTTCCGGATGGGCGCCATCGACGCCCCGATAGAGATCGCCGCCGAGAAGAATGCCGCCGCCGATGCCGGTGCTGATTGTGACGTAAATGAAGCTGCCGCAAGCAGCGTCCGTTCCCCACCGCGCTTCTCCGAGAGCGGCCGCGTCGGCATCGTTTTCAACCGCAACGGGGAGGTGAAACTCTGACTCAAGCTCAGCGACCAGGTTTCCGTCTTGCCATCCAGGGAGGGTTCCAACTTCACCGATGACGCCGGTAAACGGGTTCAGCGGTCCGGGGCATCCAACCCCAATTCCAGCAAGCGGCGGCGCACCTGCGGAGATGTCGCGCAACATTGTGATGACTCGTTGCATCGCATGATGAAAGCCCTTTTCCGGCTCAGTGGGACACTCGAGGCGATGGAGAATCGTGCCGTCTTCGCGGATTGCTCCAACGGCAATCTTGGTTCCGCCAATATCGACAGACCCGATCGTGATCACGCTGCATTTCCTTTGGCCGGTGGAATGCCTGCTGAAACTGGCGCCGGCGGGATTAGAGAGACGGTGCAGTTGAAAGATCAAGCGCATTGCTGAGCTGGCGAAAAGGCGCTCGAGAGGACCTGACGTGCTGAGTCGACCTCCACCATATCAGGAAGAGATGACCCCTGATATGACGGTTATAGTTCCCCAGCTGGCGTGGAGCAGAGGGCTCTCGCGAAGTGGAAGTAAATGACTTTTATTAAATGGTTTGCAGGAATTGTGCGCGATTGGATCCAGGGGCTACTTCGGGCCCTCGCGGCCAGCCGAGCGGGGTAGCGAATCCATTGACACATTACTTTTGTTTTTTGTCTGGCTTCTGAACGATTCTCGCCGCAGGAGGCCGTGTGCTTTGATGGGAGGAGTTCATCTTGAGAAGTCCAGAAGTGGCTGCGAACAGGGGGTCCTGAGTGTTTGCGGCATATGCGGGTAGTTGCGCAATTTGGATTCAGCACAGATGTTTTCAAGTTTAAGTCTTCCCAGGCTGCGACGGCCGCACTGATTTCCTGTCTCCTAATCCCCAGACGCCGACTACGTTCTGTCGGCAAGCATGAGCTCTAGAGTCAAGTCCCGATGGTGTGACGGAATGAGCCGTCAAGGCAGATGTCCCTGGCTCATCGCAGGAGAACTTTGAGCGCAAACTTCTGCCAGTCAATTAGAACCATCAGCAATCTGGAAGGCATTGATCCCTTGTAACCCCGGCCAGGAGAATCCATGCACGAAAGAACCGAACGCCACAAAGCTTCCGCACTCACTTTGATTCTTGCGTTTCTCGTTGCAGCGACAAGTCTGCTTTCGGGATGCTCCTCAAGCTTTACCATCAATGACCCCGGCTACTTCACCGCCATCTCCGCGGCGAGCGGGACAATCCGCGTGAATCAACAGATTCAGATTGTCAACAATGCAAAGAAGACGGGAGTGCCGCTCATTTTCTCGGTGAACGGGATTGTTGGAGGCGATGGAGAACTGGGGACAGTGGATGGAAACGGGGTTTACACAGCGCCGGCGATCGTTCCGATTCCCAACACGGTGACCATCACGAGCGTTGCGAGCAAATTCCCGAGCTATCCGCCCGGGTCGGTGACGTTGGGCGTTCTAAATCCGATTCCAGTCCTCGGCTCCGTAACTCCCTCGGGATTCTCCGAGGGAACGACAACGGTTACGGTGGATGGTTCGCAGTTTGTCTACGGTGCGCAAATTATTTGGAAGGGTGTCGCTGTTCCGACGACGTTTGTTTCGGGCACGCAGTTGGTGGCGTCGATTGGAGCGCCTAATCCGGGGACATTTCCATTGCTCGTAAGCAATCCGAACCCAGGGTCAGCAAACTCCGCGACGGCCAATGTAGTGGTGGGCCCGGGACAGGTGGTCCTGACCCTGGAGCCCGCAAACGGCATGGACGTTAGGGTGAGCAACAAGCTCAATATCGGGCTCACGGTGATGGGGACAAACAATACAGGGGTCAGCCTGCAGGTGAACGGCATCCCAGGAGGCAATGCGCAGATCTGGAACAGCAGTTTCGAACGCGGACGGATCCATCACGTACACAGCGCCGCCTGTTATTCCAACTCCGAGTAACATCGTGCAGCTCACTGTTGTGAGCACGGACAATCCTGCGGTGTCGATCACCCGCGACATCTCTGTGCTGAATCCGATTCCGATTCTGAGTTCCGCAACGCCTATGACTTTCAACGTGGGGTCTGCCACCGTAACGGTGCAGGGTCAGAACTTCATATCAGGTGCGCAGGTTCTTCAGAATGGCAGTGCGGTGCCCACTACGTTTAACAGCGGCGGCCAATTGACTGCGACGCTGAACCTGACTGAGCCGGGCGATCTCGATTTGCAGGTACTGAATCCGAACCCTGGACCGGCGACGTCGGCGGACCTGATCGCCCAGGTGAATGGAACCCCGCCAGTGCCGGTTGTGAGCCCGGAGGATGCCTCGCGTTTCCTGGAGCAGGCCACCTTTGGCGCGACCGACGCGGACATTCACCACCTTTCGCTCATTGGCTATCCGGCGTGGCTGAATGAACAATTCAATATGCCGCAAGTGCCGGAGGAGCCTGCGGTCGAAGAGGCGCTCATTCTCAACAATGCGCCGTGCGCCGCAAACGACGCCAAGTGCAATGCCGCTTTGTTCGTCGAAAACACGCAGAACGAGGGGCTGGTGGAGAATGCGTTCTGGCAACAAAGCATCGCAGGAAGCGACCAATTGCGCGAACGAGTAAAGTACGCACTGTCAGAAATGTTCGTTATATCGGGGCAAAACTTCGCGGTGCAGAGTATGCCCCGTGGAGAGGCCAACTACTACGATCTTCTCGGAACGGACGCGTTCGGAAACTTCCGCCAGCTTCTGCAGGACATAACGCTGAATCCAATGATGGGCCAGTTTCTGTCGATGCAAGGGAACGACAAGGGCAATGCCACGACCGATCCGGATGAGAACTATGCGCGTGAAGTGATGCAGCTGTTCACTATCGGTCTTTACCAATTGAATGACGATGGCTCGCAGAAGCTGGATGCGACAGGACAGCCCATACCAACCTATTCCAACACGGACGTAGAAGGGCTGGCGAAGGTCTTTACGGGCTTCAGCTGGAATATTCCGGGCAATAACAGTGAAACCGCGTGGTCGAGTTGCTGTATCTATGTCGGCCCTGGCTACGGCGAGGACCTGCTGCCGATGCAGAGTTTCTCAAGCCACCATTCGACGGCAGAGAAGGATTTTCTCGGAGTAACAGTTCCGGCCTCAGGAGCGCCGGATCCAAACGGCGACCTGAAGATCGCCCTGGACACGCTTGTTCAATCACCCGAACCTGCCGGCGTTTTTCTCGAAGCAGCTGATCCAGCACCTTGTGACCAGCAACCCCAGCCCGGCTTACGTCGGCCGGGTTGCAGCGGTCTTCAAAGACAACGGTCAAGGTGTGCGCGGCGATCTGAAGGCGGTGATCACGGCAATCCTGATGGACCCCGAAGCGCGTGATTCCGCCGGCGACTTCAGCAATCCGCAATATGGGAAGGTGAGGGAAGCGCTGTTGCGCTATACGGAGTGGGCGCGGGCTTTCACTGCGCAGTCGCGCACGGGCTCCTACTATCTGGGGAGCCCTGAGGATCCGATCTACGGGCTTGGCCAGATGTGGCTTCGTTCGCCCACGGTCTTCAATTGGTTTGCACCCGGGTACGTTCCTCCCGGCACGAGCATCGAGCAGGCAGGCCTGGTGGCGCCGGAGATGCAGATGACCAACGTGTCGTCGGTCGTTGGCTATTTGAACTACATGCAGGATGCGATTGGGAGCGACACCAACAACGGCGTGGATGTTTTCTCTTCCTACGACACCGAGCTAGGCCTGGCAGCGACTCCCGATGCTCTGCTCGACCGGATCAATCTGCTTCTGATGGCCGGCGAGATGGACAGCACGCTTCGTTCACAAATTCTAGATGCGGTGAGCTCAATTCCGATACCGTCCGGCGATCAGAATGCAATCAATGCGGCGCTTGAAGCGCGAGTGCAAACAGCGGTCTACCTGACGATGGCGTCGCCGTCGTTCTGTGCGCAGTTCTAAGGAGCTCTTCATGTGCAAATGCGAACACACCCGGCGTCAATTTCTCAGAACGGCTTCAATGGCCTCAATGGCAGGCATGTACGCCAGCCCGATTCTGCTTGGGCTGAACTCCATGGCCGCCATGGCGCAGTCAAGCGGGACATCGGACTATCGCGCGCTGGTATGCGTGTTCTTGCAGGGCGGCAACGACGGCCATGGAACGGTTATCGCCACCGATCCGGACTCTTTTTCAGCGTTTACCCAGGCTCGATCAGGAGCGCCAGGGCTCGCCTACCCGATGGCAGACCTGCTGCCGATAATTCTGAAGACTCCGCAGAGCGGGCGCACATTCGGGCTGAATCCGGCATTGATTGGGGTGCAGAACCTTTTCAATGCAGGGCGGGCTGCGATTGTCGCCAATACAGGAACGCTGATCACTCCTGCGACGAAAGCGCAGGTCAACGCCAACTCAGTTCCATTGCCGGCCTCGCTGTTCTCACACTTCGATCAGACAGCAGCCTGGCAGGCGATTGCCGCGAACGGCGGCAGTGCCGAACACGTGGGATGGGGCGGAGCCGTTGCGGACTTGATCGAAAGCATGAATTCGAACTCCATGTTCACGTGCATCTCGACTGCAGGCATTGCCCTGTTTCTATCCGGGCAGACTTCGTTTCAGCTAAACGTGACCTCGGCGGGTCCAATACCAATCTCTGGCTTATCCCAGCCATTGTTCGGGCAGACGGCAGGGTCAAACGCGCTGGCTTCGATTCTGACGGCCGATGAAACGAATCTGTTCGCCAAGGAATATGAAGTTGTGGTGAACCGCTCGACGCAGGCGCAGGCACTTCTGGCGTCGTCGATGCTCACGGCAGGTCCGGATGGGATTCCCAACCCTCCCCAATACCTTGATCCCATGACGAATAAGCTCGCCGACAATCCTCTCGCCGGTTCGATGCAGACCGTGGCAAGGATTATCGGCGGAAAGATCGGCCTTGGCGTGAGCCGGCAAATCTTCTATGTGCAACTGGGCAGCTTTGATACGCATGACGGCCAGGCACCACAACATGCGCGCCTGCTGACGCAACTTGGCCAGGCGCTTGAATACTTTGACGGAGTGATGACAACACTGGGCATGGGGGACCAGGTGACAACTTTCACCGCATCCGATTTCGGCCGTACGCTCACGTGCAACAGCGACGGTACCGATCATGGATGGGGCAGCCACCACTTCGTCGTGGGGGGAGCGGTGCAGGGGCAGGATATGTACGGGACTTATCCGGTGGTAGGTGCGAATCAAGCCAACGATGTGGGAGCAGGCCGCCTGATTCCGACAATTTCGGTGGATCAGTATGCCGGAACGCTGGCACGCTGGTTTGGGCTTTCCGATGGGCAGATCAGGCAGGTATTTCCGAATTTCGGCAACTTCGGTTCCAACCCATACCTTGGATTCATGGGCTAGGAACCGTCCGGTTTCAGGTTTGGCAACTATGGTGTGAAGACTGCGGCGTCCATGATTTGCGAGAGGTGCCTTGATAGCGCCTTGCGCCCGCTTCCCAGGGTGGATATCTTGGTGAAGCAGGTTAAGCAGTTCCCGGAAAGACATTCATGGATGTTCTCAAGCGGCTCTTCGAGCAGCATTACAATTTGCCGGCTGAACATGTGCAGCCGCTCCAGGGTCAACTTGGCGGCTCAGGTCGTGCCATCGTCCGCCTGACTGGCGGAAACTTCAAAGCCATTGGAATCGTTTATCCCGTGAGGGAGGAGAATGTCGCATTTCTCGAGTTTTCCCGGCATTTTCGCAGTCACGGGTTGCCGGTGCCGGAGATTTACGGGGAGGATTTAACCCGGGGCGCCTACCTTGAGGAAGACCTCGGCGACACGACGCTCTTCGAATTCCTCGGCAAGAATCGCCACGGCGAGACCATTGCGCCGGCGGCAATTGAAGCGTATCGCAAAACAGTCGCCGCGTTGCCGCGCTTCCAGGTCGAGGCAGGCCGCGACCTCAATTACAAAGTCTGCTATCCGCGGTCAAGCTTTGACCGCCAATCCATCGCCTGGGACCTGAACTACTTCAAGTATTATTTTCTGCGGCTCGCCGGCGTCCCTTTCAACGAGCAAGCGCTGGAGAATGATTTCAGCCGCTTGACGAAGTTTTTGCTGGCTGCCAACCGCGATTACTTTCTCTACCGGGATTTCCAAAGCCGCAATGTGATGTTGCGCGAAGTGGAGCCTTTTTTTCTCGACTACCAGGGTGGCCGCAAAGGCGCGCTGCAATACGACATTGCGTCTCTTCTCTTTGATGGCAAAGCGGATTTGCCGCCGCAATTACGCCAGGAACTGCTCGACTACTATCTCGATTGCCTTGCCGGCTTCGTCACCGTCAACCGCGAGGCATTCATGGACCACTATTACGCCTATGTGTACGTGCGCATCCTGCAGGCGCTGGGCGCATATGGTTTCAGGGGCTTTTATGAGCGCAAGGCCCATTTTCTGCAGAGCGTGCCCTACGCGCTGAAGAACCTGCGCTGGCTGGCGGCGCACGTCGAACTGCCAATTGCCCTGCCGGAGCTGATGGATGCGCTCGAGGTCATGTCGGCATCGGAGAAGCTGCAGGAACTCGCTTCTACGGGAGAAGTATTGACGGTTCGAATCTTCAGTTTTTCGTTTCATCAAGAAAAGCCGACTGACGAGTCGGGAAACGGCGGCGGATTCGTCTTCGATGCGCGCAGTCTCCCCAATCCCGGGCGTGAAGAACGATTCAAGGATCTCAACGGGAGGGACGCGAGCGTCATCGACTACCTGAACCAGCAGGAGAGCGTGCACCAGTTTCTGGCCGGCACGGAGTCGCTGGTCGATACCACAGTGAACGCTTATCAGCGTCGCGGTTTCAAGAACCTGATGGTCTCATTTGGTTGCACCGGAGGCCAGCACCGCTCAGTGTTTCTGGCCGAACAGTTGGCAAAGCATTTACGCGGCACGAGCGGGGTGGAAGTGATTGTCCGCCATATTGCACTGGAAAGAATGAGCCAACCTGAGAGCGTGAGTAAATGAAGGCGATGATACTCGCCGCCGGGCTTGGCACGCGGCTGCGCCCGCTCACCGATGATCGTCCCAAGGCACTGGTCACGGTTGCCGGCCGCACACTCCTCGAGATCGCCCTCGAACGCCTGCACATCTTTGGCGTGAACGAAGTGATAGTGAACGTCCATCATTTCGGAGACATGATTGTTGAATACCTCAAGGCCAGCGGGAACTTCGGCATGCGTATTGAGGTCTCGCGCGAGGATGTACTGCTTGACACGGGCGGGGGCTTGAAGAAGGCGGCACCGTTCTTTCTTGATTCCAGCGCCAATCCGCACGAGCCCTTTATCGTCCACAATGTCGACGTGATCAGCACCATCGATCTCGGCCGCATGGTGCGGTTCCACCGCGAACAGAATGCTCTCGCCACCCTGGCGGTTCAAGACCGGGAAACTTCGCGCTATCTGCTCTTTGCCGGGGATGGCCTGCTCTGCGGCCGCCAGGCTGGGCGCGACGGGAAGAGTGAATTGGTGCGGCCTACCCAGCATTTTCGTTCACTGGCATTCTGTGGCATCCATGTGCTGTCGCCGCGGATATTCGCGGGGATTGAGGGAGGAAGGCGCATTCTCAATCATTGCTACCTACCTGCATCTTGCGGCCAGGGCAGAAAGGATTGTGGCGTTTCGAGCCAATGAATACGAATGGCGCGATCTTGGCAGGCCGGAGAACTTGGTGCAGGCAGAGCAGGATGTGGCCAACGGAACACTCTCTGCCTGATACTGCGTCGCGTACCAGAATCCCAATCCAGGAGATCGCCTTCGCGATGATTACGGATTCGGCTTGTCCTGTTCGCCGGTCGTCGCCGCCTTCGGCTGCGCCCGGTTATTCTGACCCTGCGTTGCCTCCCTGGTCACTTGAAGCGGCAAATCATCAAAGCTGCTCCTGAGTTTGTCCTTCACGGCTTTGAGTTTGAGGAACTCGTCCATCTCCCGTTTCGCTGCATCCAGGTCTCCAGCCTTTCTGCTGGCCTGGCTGAGGTGATAGTGTGCCGCCATATTCATCGGATCGAGTTGAACCGCGCGATTCAGATACGCGAGGGCATCCTCGCTGCGGTCTGAAGTCAGCAAGACCAAACCCATGCCTTCGTTCGCATCCGGGTCGTTGGATTGAAGCTGAAGAGCGCGTTTGTAATGCGCCAGTGCGGCCTGGAGGTTCGAGCGTTCGACTTCGATATCCCCGAGCCTGCACTCAGCTTTTTCATCCAGCGGGTTATCCTCCAGCGCCTTGTGGTACTCTTCTTCGGCTTCTCCGCGTTGCGCTGCATTCGGTGAGACGCTCAACGCTTCGGCCAACGCAAAGTGCGCACCGGAAAGATGCGGCTCGCGAAGGATGGCCAACCGGTATGCGGTAATGGCGCCTTCCATGTTGCCGATTTGCGCCATTCGATCGCCGCGTAACTGGTACATGCGCGCGGAAGTTGGACCGAGATGAGCCATGGCCAGGAACGCCTTGTCAGCCAGAAGAGAGTAGACCTGATGGGCAGCGTAGAGCACGTCGACATTTTCGGGATCGAGTTTTTGTAATTGATCGACCACATCGGCGGCCCTGTTCAAATCACCCGCCTCAAGCAAGATGCTGAATAGTTGCTTGCCCACCGCCATGCGCAGTGACGGATCGGCGACGTGCTGAAAGGCCTGCTGAAGGTGCTCCACTGCGTCTTCGTTTTTGCCCGATCTCGCCTCGGACAGTCCGCAGAGAGCCGCGATATTCCATAGATCCGGCTTATGACGGAGCGCGATCTTGAACTCGCCGGCCGCAGTAGCGAATTTTCCCTGGAGATAGAACGCCAGCCCCATGTTGGAATGTGCGCTGACATTGTTCGGATCAAGAGCGAGTATCTTCTTGTATTCTTCGACGGCCAGAGCTGGTTTCTGGTTGTGGAGATCCGCGTCCGCCTGTTGCGCAAGGCGGGCGATGTCTGGTGTGGCATTGGAGCTTGCCTGGGAGAAAACATGATTCGCCGCGAAAATGAGCAGCGTCGCCGGAAAGGCGCGGAGAGTCCATATGCGGGCGGCCTTCGCGAGTCGCTTGATTTCATCGGCGCAGGTGGAGTGGCTTGGTGTGCGCATGGCGGCTTCCTGACGCCTGTGAGAATAGCAGATTCAGGAAGCGTTCAAAGCGCCATTCATTTTTGCTCGGGAACCACTTCGAGCGCAGTGAGGGCAGCGTAATCATGGTTCGGGACAAAGGAGAGAAAGAGTTTGCCCTGGTGGTTAGGCTTCAATCCATGAAATGTTCTTGTAATCCCCTTCAAGCTCCCACCGGCCTCTTTGTAAATATCGAAGTCCTGCAGAAGGTAGATGCCATTGCAATATACGTCGAATACCCGCGAACCTGCCCAATTGCCGCTCGTACTTCCATTCTCGGGCGCGCCAAACCATTCTTCGGCGAAATAAAGCGTGAGAGTGTAGGTTCTGTCTGTCGCTACAGGAATGGCATAGGTGAAGTTGCCATATCGTTCCGATTGGTAGAGTTCCGGTTCAGGTGTGCCTAACACCGAATCTCTGTGCGCCCGCCTGCGCCCGCCTTCAACAAATTGATCCGGAACCCAAAGGCGGCCTGCCTGGTCTTCGACCGCTGAAGCGCCTGTCACCCAGCGGACGGGCAACATAGTCTTGCCCTCAGTGGGAGTGAGCTCGACGGCATTCACAAATGCAACGCCCTTGAGGTCGAAACGATTGTGGAATCGTAAGTGGAGCTTGCCGTCAGGTCCGGGCGAGATTCCAGCAAACACGCGCACATCCGCGGTGTTGCTTCCACCCGCATCAGAAAGGGGATCGAAACTAGTCAGAAGCGGAACACCATTTGCAGTCACATCGAACATGCGGCTCGATTCTCCGCCACCCTCGGAGTTATCTTCGCCGTAAAAGGTCTCGGCGAAGTAAAGCCTCAGTTCGTAGTTCCCGGGCTTGAGGGGAATGTTGTAACCAAAGTCCTGACCCTGCCGGGCAGAGAGAAACAATTGCGGATCGCTGGCGCGCAGAATTCGCCGATAGCGCACAGACCATGCTTCGCCACCATCGAAGTATCGATCCGCAGTCCAAATATGCCCCAACTGATCTGTATAACTCTTCGCAGTTGAGCCGGCCATAATCAGGACTTCAGGTGCAACCGACCCCGCACTCGGCAAAGCGGCCGTCGAGACAGCAGCAGGAGGCGCCTGGGCCTTGGTTCGATTGTGGAGATAAAGGAAATATACGGCGGCAATCAAGCTAATCAGAGCGAGAGCTGCAATGGCGATTGCGTACTTGCCAAGGGGGCCCGGTTGCGGCAACGGCGGCGGGATCGCTCCCGCGGCCAAATTCTCAGTAGCGGCTCTTGCCTCGCTGGCGGGCACGAACTGCGGCAGGTAGCTCCCCTGGGGCAGAACCAGGCGAATCGGGTGGCTCGCCCCCTCGCACTCGTAGTAGTCGTGGAGGCGTTTCCGTACCCGATGCGCTTCCACCCGAACTATAGAGTCCTGCTGAGGATCAAAATCGGATCGACGCCCCAGGGCTTCCACGGCAACTTCCGTCTCGGTCACATGGCTGACCCCGGCAAAGAACTTGTCGCAGGAGTACTTGAGAAAGCGGCTGGAATTCGTGTGACCGGCAAACAGGGATGAAGACAGTACCGCCTCGCACTCAGCCAACTCCGCGGTTCTGTCAATTGTCAGCATGCTGTCCCCAAGCGCCTTTACCTTAGCACACGAAAAACAGCGTCAGCAACATGGATGAAGAGCAGGGTGTAACGTTTGCGTTTGCGAGTGTAACGTGACACAAGGGTAGTAACGAGAAGCATTTCCGCCTCAATTCACAGGTTTCCGGCGGGGGCTGGAAAGTACCTCAATTAACGCGGATTGTACTGGACTGTATCGCAAATTGAAATGCAACCTTGGCCCCGAAATGACAAGAGAAGGCTTACCGATTCACTTTTCAGGAGGATCCAGATGAACCGTCAGACAGGTGCAGGTGGGTTGCATACAACTCCCGACGCTTCCGGCTATTCCGTGGCCGCCTTGAGGCAAAGGCAGATGACTCCGTCGAGAGCGCGAATGGAGCTTTTAACCCGGGCCGAGGCGGGATGGTCTCGCCGGCTCGCGGTGCTCGGGTGTCTCATCCTGTTTCTCTCATTTTCGGTGGCAGGCGTCGCACAGATCGACATCTCGGCTTCGCTGACGGGAGCCGTCACGGACCAGAACGGAGCTGTAGTTCCCGGCGCGATTGTCATGGTGCACAACGTAGACACCGGGGTTGAAGCAAAAACGGCGAGCAACGGAATCGGCTCCTACCAGTTTGCCTCGCTTTCCGCAGGCACTTATACGGTTACCTGCGCAGTCAAGGGATTCAAGAGCTTCACCGCAACGGATGTGGTTCTGCATGTGGGTGGAGTCACCTCTCTTCCGGTCATTCTTCAGGTCGGGGCGGCCAGCGAGACCGTCACAGTATCCGGTTCCTCCGCGATGGTGGATACCGAAACCGCAAACAACTTGACCACCATCGACCCCGACCTTATCGAAGCGATTCCCGTTCAAGGACGCGACCCGCGCGAGTCGATGGAACTCCTGATGCCCGGCTCAACAGCCGCGGGCACAGGCTCCAGTTTCTTCATCCCGGTTACCAGTTTTAATGGCGTCTCGCAGCTCTCAAACAACTACGATGTGGACGGCGGCGCCATGAACGACTACATGCATGGTTCGGCGTCAGCAAGCTTTCCGCAATCCGAGAATATTTCAGAATTCAGTGTCGCCTCTGCGCTTCCCGACGCATCTGTGCCGCGCGGCGCCGGGGGACAGATCGAAGCAACGCTGAAAAATGGGACCAATCAATTCCATGGCCAGTTCTGGGCGTACTTGCAGAACGGAGCATGGAACGCGAACTCATGGTCGAACAATTTCCAGGGTGTGCATCGGCAACCGTTCAATCAGCAGTGGTACGGCGGCAATGTGGGCGGGCCAGTCTGGATTCCCAAGCTCTACAAGGGGAAGGACAGGACCTTCTTCTTCCTGTCGTTTGAGCGCACCGCCACCGCGAAGAATTCGACAACTTCAGGCCAAACCATAACAGAGGACGAAAGAGGTGGCGACTTTACCAATTCCCCCGACGGAATTCCGGTCATCAACGGAGTCCCGACCCCGGTCATTCCCACTTCCGACTTTGGACCGCTGGGAAATCTCATTAACTCATCGCAGGGGAAGGCCATCCTGCCCGTTGCCACAAGCGGAACCGATACCTTTACGTGGAATCCAAGTGATGTGTCGCTTATCAAGACCTGGACGGTGAGAATCGATGAGAACTTCAGCGACAAGCATCGGCTCTTCGGAAGCCTCTGGTGGTACAACGACAATCCGACTTTCCAGAATATGTACGACGAATTCAGTGAAGCATCCTGGGCGACGCAGTATCCCAATCCCGACGCAACCTGGGGCGAGCCGGTGCAGACCAAGGTCTGGGCAGTGAATGACACCTATACCATCACCCCGTCGATGCTGAATAACTTCGTCCTCGGATTGACGCAATCGGCAATTGAAGTGACCAACACCTGGGCGCCGGGGCACGAGCTCTTCAACGCATCGAATACCGGAATCGGTTCGGTGGGCGACACGCTGGCTCCGAGCGTGGAGCAAATCACCACTCCGCGCAATATGGGTGTGGATATTTGGAACGGATACATCAATCCAACGACGATGCATACCTGGGACATCACGGATAACTTCACGTTTACCAAGGGACGCCATACGTTCAAGGCAGGCCTGGAGCTTCGCAACTACCATGAGGTCTTCTACCAGACATATGATGCGGGCGGCACTGTCTCGTTCGGCGACTACGACAGCATCTATGGCGGCACCGGCAACGGAATCGCGGACATGATGCTCAACGGCGGTCCCGTTTCGAACAACGGCGCACCCGCAGGGAATTTTGGGGCAACGTTCTACCAGAACACCACGCAGGACCTCAACATCAACTACCCGGCTCGCGAGGCATACGTTCAAGACACAATCAAGCTCAAGCCACGCCTGATTGTGATGGTGGGCGCCAGGCTGCAGCCGTATTATGGAGTTCGTCCCCTTCACGGGAATTTCGTGACCTTCCGTGCGGGCCAGCCGTCCACGGTATTTCCAACGGCGCCGGTGGGGTTGGTCACCATAGGCGACCGGGGTATCCCGAATAACCTCACCGGGGATCGCTACGACGTAGGGCCGAGGGTGTCTTTCGCCTATGACCTATTTGGGAACCACAAAGCGGCGATCAAGGGAGGCTACGGTCTCTACACCGATTACCAAGTACTGCTCGGCTTCAACGGCTACACAACGGCAGCTCCTTATGGCGTCGATTACTATCCCTCGCCAGGTCCGGACCTGAGTCTCGCAAACCCCTATCAGCAATACGGAAGCACGCCGTTCCCGTATACGCCGCCGGGTCCGGGATCGCCGCTGGACGCCACCCTGTCGTTTCCCGAACCCGGTCAGCACGATCTCGATTCAACCCGGCTATAACTCGGGCCAAATCCACAAATTCGACCTGGAATTTGAAATCGAGCCCATCAACACCTACGTCTTCTCCGCAGCGTGGGTTGCGACAAGGGGCACTCATCTCAGTGAGTCGCATAATTTGAATTGGCCTGCCTTCGTTGCCGGCGGAAGCACGAACGACACCGCAAATGTGTATTCTCGCCAGCCTTACTACCCGGCAGGATTCGATGTCATCAGCCAGTTCTACTCCGATTACAACTCCATGTATAACTCTCTCCAGGTCAATGTAAAGAAGAGAGCTTCATACGGCCTGACGCTGATGGGGAGTTACACCTACAGCGCCTCGACAGCCCAGCAAGGGTGCCGTTATCAAGGGGAGTGCTCGCTGGATTACTACAGCCCCGGCACAGTACATCAAATGACCGCGGCCTTCAGTTATCAGATTCCAACCTTTATGAGACAGAACGAGATCTCGCGAAGGCTGTTTGGCGGCTGGGGTATTGGTGGCACAGGCACAGCAAGCACGGGAGGTTATGGCAGCGTCGGCGATTACAACTGCAACGAATATAACTTCCAGTCTGCAGGCTGCTATGCCAACTACGTTGGCGGAGGTCCGTTGCTATCGAACCGCAAGAGCATGTACGCGTCCGGCGGAAGCGAGCTTGGAGTCACCTGGCTGGATCCGAGCAAATTTGTCAGGGCGGGAGAAGCGCTGGAAGGCGGAGTTCCCACCCCCCTAACGGGAGTCGGTACGCGTCTGTTCCTCGGGAATGCTGGGTACGGCGTATTCAAGGGTCCGGCTTCAGGTATTGAGGACTTCAATGCAAGCCTTAACAAGGACTTCCTGCTCGTAGAGAACTGCAAGCTCAACTTCCATGCGGAGGCGTTTAACGTGCTGAACCATACCGTGCTCAATTCTCCGGGGTATAACAACACCGTTGGACCGAACACGGAGGGCTTCGGCATCATTAGTTCCGCGAATCCTCCGAGGAACGTTCAATTGTCGCTGCACTTTATCTTTTGAGCCGGCGCAAGCGCCGGGCTCGTGCAATCCGTGAGGCTGTCGTTGGCGCGCGGCCTCACGGAGATCTTCCCCGAAAGCATTTGGAGGCCGCAATCGGCGGTAAGCGTCGAGTGCAAACGGATCACTTTGCCCCGACAGGCGTAAGACCAGATTGAGTTCACGCAACAACGAGCCAAGCAGATCAGGTGGAGAAGATGACGAGAAAAGGGATGATGACGAGGCGGGAGTTGATGGCGATTCTGGCGGCGGCTGGGGTTGCCTCGTCAATACGTGGCTCGTCGCGGCTTTTCGCTGAGGCGGGGAACGCGGGTTGGGTGAAGTACGCGGAGAACCCGGTACTGGGCGGACAGTATGGGACCTGTTTCGATATTTCTGTGCTTCATGAGTCAGGAGTTTTCAAGATGTGGGTGTCATGGCGACCAAAGCAAAGTGTTGCCATTACGGAGAGCAAGGACGGAATTCACTGGAGCCCCCCTGAAATAGTTCTTGGCCCTCGTTTGGAGAGTGGATGGGAAGATGACATCAATCGCCCAGTTGTACTCCATCGCGCAGACGGTTATCACATGTGGTACACGGGGCAAGCGAAAGGAAGGTCCAAAATCGGCTATGCCACGAGCGCAGACGGGCGCGCCTGGATCAGGCAATCTCTGCAGCCTGTGCTTGAACCATCCGCCGCCTGGGAAGGCGTCGCGGTCATGTGCCCGCACGTGATCTGGGATAGCGCCGGCCAGGTTTGGAAAATGTGGTACTCAGGAGGCCAGCAGTATGAGCCCAACGCTATTGGCTATGCGACCAGTAAAGATGGGCTGCTTTGGGATAAGTACGCGGCGAATCCCGTTTTGACGCCAGACAAAAGTATTGAATGGGAAAAGGATAGAGTGACGGCTGCGCAGATCATCCACTGGAAGGGGTGGTATTACGCCTTCTACATTGGGTTCCGCGACATCGATCACGCGCAGATTGGCCTCGCACGATCGAAGGATGGAATTACCGACTGGGTTCGGCACGCGGGAAACCCCATTGTCCGACCCACACCCGGAGGCTGGGATGCGGATGCATGCTATAAGCCGTTTGCCGTGTACTCCGATGGCCGCTGGAGGCTGTGGTACAACGGCAGGAATAATCACCTCGAGCAGATCGGTCTCGTGTTTCACGAAGGCGAAGACCTGGAATTCGTAGCGAGTTGATGCGCACAACGACCCGCTTTTGCATGGCAGAAGTCGCGTGTCTGAGCTCTTTCCAACTTTGCTCGAATGGGTGATTGCAGTGCTACATGATTTTCGACAGGGAGAGAAATGATGAATCGTCGAGTGGTGCTTTCGTGGCTGGGAGCGGCAGGAGTCTCTGCCTTTAAGACCCTCGACGGAATAGCTGCGGTCAAGACGGGGGGAACTGCGGGTGGTTGGCGGAAATATCAAGGGAACCCTGTTCTAGGCGGCCAATACGGAACCTGCTTCGATATTTGCGTGCGCGAGGACCATGGCATGTTTCGCATGTGGCTTTCGTGGCGCCCCAAGAAGTCCATCGCCCTCTCTGAGAGCAGTGACGGAATCAAATGGTCTGCCCCGCGCATTGTGCTGCCGCCCAACCCGTCGTCCGGATGGGAAGACGATATCAATCGCCCGGCGGTGGTCAGGCTCGGGAATGGCTACCACATGTGGTACACAGGGCAGACATGGAGCAAGAGGCAATCTGCGGAAGGGCGAGAGAACGGTCATTCCGCGATTGGCTACGCGACGAGCAGCAACGGCGTTGATTGGATTCGCCAATCGAGCAAGCCGGTCCTGTCTGCGGAAGCACCCTGGGAAGACGTGGCTCTGATGTGCCCTGATGTTCTTTGGGATGCGAAGAACGGACAGTGGCGGATGTGGTACTCCGGCGGCGCTCAATACGAGCCGAACGCCGTGGGGCATGCAACGAGCAAAGATGGGCTGGACTGGGTGAAGGACCCGGAGAATCCTGTCTTTCGTCCCGATCCGCGTTGTGAGTGGGAGAAGCAGCGTGTCGCGGGAGTTCAGGTGATTCGAGAGGGCGGTTGGTACTACGCCTTGTATATCGGATATCGCGACATTGATCACGCGCAGATTGGGCTGGCGCGTTCGCGTGACGGATTGCATGATTGGGAACGGTGCCCATCGAACCCGATCATTCGAGCGACGGGCAGCGGCTTCGATGCAGATGCCTGCTACAAACCCTATGCGGTTCTCTCCAAGGGCAAGTGGATGCTCTGGTACAACGGCAGGAATGTTCATCTTGAGCAAATTGGCCTGGCCACCAGGAACGGCCCTTCACTCGGATTCGAGGAATAGGCTGGACACAATGAAAACGTCTAAATTCCGCGCTATTTTGTCGTGCCTCCTGCCCTGCTTGCTCACCTGGTGTTTAGTCGCGCGGGCCAACGCACAACAAAAGCCTGCTGCCGCGCTGCTTCAACCAGAGTCGTATCACCATTACTTCACGGAATTCGCAGAGCAGGAACAGGGGTTTCTGAAGGACCAACCGGTAGTTCAGTGGCCGTGGTTTGTCGAGAATATTCCCTGGCTCGATGTCCCGGACAAGGATCTGGAGCAAATCTACTACTTCCGCTGGTACGCCTTTCAAAAGCACATCCGCCACACGCCGGACGGATTCATCATCGACGAGTTTCTTGACGACGTTTCGTGGGCCGGCAAGTATAACTCGATCGATGCCGCGGCAGCCGACCACCTTAAAGAAGCACGCTGGCTGCGCGACCCGGCGTATGCGGACCAATACGCCCGCTTCTGGTTTTCGCCGGATGGCGAGCCACGGCGCTATAGTTTCGCTGCGGCTGATGCTATCTATTCCGTGTATCTGGCCAATGGCGACAAGGGATTGGTCACCGGGCTGCTGCCCTCCCTGGTGAACAACTATGAGGCGTGGGAGAAGACCCATCAGGATCCCAATGGGCTGTTCTGGCAGATCGACGATCGCGATGGCATGGAGGATAGCATCGGTGGCAGCGGATATCGGCCCACTATCAACAGTTATATGTATGGCGATGCTGTCGCCATATCGAGAATTGCGGCGCTCAGCGGAGACAAAGCATTGTCGGAGCAGTATGCGACGAAGGCGGAGAAACTTCGCTCCCTTGTGGAAGACCGTCTTTGGGACCCTGACGCTGAGTTTTATGAGACGGTCCCGAGAAAATCCGACGCTACGTGGGTGGGCGTACGAGAAGAAATTGGCTATGTGCCCTGGTACTTCGATCTACCCCACGCCGACCATGTGGTGGCCTGGAAACAGCTCACCGACCCGCAAGGGTTTTTGGCGAAATATGGGCCGACAACAGCGGAACGCAGAAGCCCACGTTTTCGCTTTGAATATCCGCATGAGTGCCTCTGGAACGGCCCATCCTGGCCCTTTGCAACCACCCAGACTCTCGTGGCGTTGGCTAATTTGCTGAACGGCGCTCCGCAAACAATCATTGGGCCGAAGAAATACCGGGACTTACTCGCTACCTACGTGCGCTCCCAGCATATCCGGGCCCAGACTGGCGAAATCATACCGTGGATCGACGAAGACCTCGACCCCGATACGGGCCAGTGGATCGCGCGCACCATACTCGAGGCGAAGAAGCAGCCGCCGCCCAATCGTGGGCGCTACTACAATCATTCCGGATTTGCCGATCTGGTTATTACCGGGCTGCTTGGACTGCGCCCCGGCGCGGGGAATGCATTGACGATTCACCCGCTTGTTTCAAGCCAGTGGCAATGGTTTGCTCTCGATGGGCTCCCCTATCACGGTTACCTGCTGACCGTGTTCTACGACAAGACCGGGGCCAGGTACCATCGGGGGGCGGGACTCCGCGTGTTGTGCGATGGGGTCGAGATTGCGTCGAAGCCAACCCTGGCACCCTTTACGGTGCGCCTCCCCGCTGGGAAGCGCAACTCGACTGCTCCGGCATCCCATTGACAGGTGGAGAACAAGGATGTGCCGTTATTGCTTTTGGGTGTTCAGCTTGTCGAGCACCTGCTTCAGTTCGTCGAGCTTCTGTCCTGCTTCGCCCAGCTTGCCCTCCGAGGTCAGGCGTTGATAGTCCGCGAAGTCTTTAGCCGCCTCGGCGATCAGTCCGTGCATATCCGTTACGGGCTTGTTTGCGGGGCCTGATTCAGTGCTGACCTGCGGAGCTTGAACCGCGCTGAGTGACGAAGGCTCTCCGCCGAAGAGCGAGGACAGCGCGGACTCGAATGTGGGTCCGTAAGCGAGCTTGTCCTGGAGCGCGAGGACTACCAGACGCAACTCCGGCATGGGGCTTCGCTCTGCCTGCAAGTAAATTGGCTCCGCATAGAGCAGGGCGCGGCCAGAGGGGATGACGAGTAAGCTTCCGCGCCGGACGTGAGAGCCTTGCTGATTCCACAATGTCAATTGTCCCGAGAGTTGCGCATTCTGATCAATGCGCGCCTCTACCTGCAATGGCCCGTCCACCAGTTTGGTCTTGGGAAAATCGTAGACAACCGCGGTTCCGTAGTTCGCGCCGTCGCTTCGTCCCGCGATCCAGCCGATGAGATTGTTGCGGTTGGAGGGTGTAAAGGGCAGAATCTCAACGAACTCCTCTCCGGTTTCTCCGGGCAGCTTCATCAGCACAAAGTTTGGCTGCATTGGCAGAGTGGCCTGCTCCCCGTCGTCGCTCGTCCCCACTTCGCTGGCGACAGTCCAAAGGTCCTCGCGGTTATAGAAGACTTCAGGGCTCGTCATATGATAGAGGCCGTAGACTTCAGCTTGTACCTTGAGCAAAGACTCAGGGTATCGGACGTGCTTACGCAGGTCTGCCGGCATCTCCGAGGCATCCTTGAAAAGGCTCGGAAAGACACGCCGATACGTCGTAATGATTGGATCCTGTGGGTCGAAGACATAAAAGGTTGTGGTTCCGTTGTAAGCGTCAATCACAACCTTCACGCTGTTGCGCATATAGTTGACTGAACCATTGCCTAATCCGTAGTGAGTTGAGTAAGGATAGCTATCCGACGTGGTGAACGCGTCGATGATCCATGAAAGGCGGCCGTCGTCGCCAAGCACGATGTAGGGGTCCTGCTCGAGGGTGAGGAAGGGCGCAAGGGTCGACACGCGTTCACGCACTTCGCGGCGCATCAGCAGGCGGCTCTCAGAATTTACGTCGTCGCTGAAAGGCAGCTTGGCCAGATCGCCCAGTTCGAATGCCAGCAGGATGCGCCGTACAATTCCGCCCAGAACAATGCCGCCTGTACCCTGGTACGAGGTGAGGTTGTTGGTGTCGCCTTGCGGATAGTTGAACTCCTGCTGCCGCGTTTTCACGTAGACATCGGTATCAGTCGATTCGCCAAAATAGATTTCAGGACGGGTGACGTTGAGGCCCGGAACAGTGCTCTGAACGGGCATGTTGCTCAGCATCAGCTTAGGCAGGCCTTCCGACGTAAAGCCATTCACGGGGTTCATTGTGATGCCGTAGCCGTGGGTGTAGATCAGTTTCTCGTTAATCCAGTTGCGGCTGCTCACTGGGAGCTTCTCAACGTTGAGCTCTCTCGCGGCAAGCATCACTTCGCGCGTTTCGCCGTTGATTTTGTAACGATCGATATCGATATCGGGAAAGTCGTAGTAGGTGCGTATTTCCTGAATCTGGCGTAGCGTGTCCTGCAGCGCGTGCCAGTCCCACAGGCGGATGTTCTGCAGGGTGGCTTGGTTGTTGGCTGGATCTGCTGCATCGACGGTTGTCTCGGCGGGGAATTCGCGCTCCACGAACCGGTCGAGGCCGAAGCCCTGCCGCGTCATCTCGATGTTGTAAGCGATATAGGGCTGCTCGCGCACCAGTTCATTAGGCTTGACGAGGAAGCTGCTCACGTACCAACTCACTAATCCAACCACGGCATAGCAGACGGCTGCGGGAACGATCGCCGCGATCAGCCAGCGGCCGCGAGGGGCCCACATGGCGCCGACAGCAGCGATCAGTGCTCCAAGCAGAAGGGCGGCACAGATCACCAGACTACCGGTGAGCGTCACATGCGCGCCGGTATAGGTGACGCCGTCAAAAATAGTGTGATGCTCAAATAGCTGTGCGAAGCGGCCGAGATAGGTGCGCAAAGCCAGGACGAGCAAGAGAAATGCGACCGTGATAGAAAGCCCGCGCCAGGGCAAAGGGATATAGTTTGCACGTCGCTCACCCAACGCGCGCGCTCCGCCGGTAATAAGGATGAAGAACGCCGCCAGCAGGCAAGTGATCACCGCGAGGGAAAGGAGCCAACCGGCGATGAGATTCCACGCGGGCAGAGTGAACAGGAAAAAGCCGAGCGGCTTGTGGAAGATTGGGTCGGTGACCGTCCCTGCGTCCCTCGGTGCAAACCAGAACAGGGCGAGCGTCGTCCATTCAGACGCCATGGCAGCGCCGGTGGCGAGGGCAATCAGAAGCGATCCGCCGATTGCGACAATGCGCAGGACTGGCTTGACTGATAGGTTAACTTCTCGCCCACCGAAGAAGATCGTGTGGTCGAGGGGAAGATCGTCGAGATGCGCGCGCTTGAGAAGGGAAAACGACCCGTAGAGGATGACGAACGTCGCCAATCCAAATGCCGCGAAGATCCCCCACTGCAGGGACAGGGTGCGGATGAAAACCTCCCCGTACCCCAGCGATCGGAACCAGAGCAAATCTACCCAATAGGACAGTGCGGTCTTGCTGGAGAGAATAATTGCGGCGATAAAGGCAACGAGAAAAAGGATTTTGCGACTGCCGCGGCGCGGCGAAGGTGGCTTTCTGGGCCAATCAATCGATTCCGGCATCAAACACTCCGTTTGGGCTGGGCTTGGTGGTCGGGATTTCGAAGCCCACACGAAGCCATTGCCATGCACGCGCTCTGTGGACCGTTAGTCAGCGGCTCATCATTCCAGCAACATCTACTCTAGTCTTCTTCAATCGAGTCTGCAGTGAACAGGCTTGCAGTTGCGGTCGGCTGGTTTCCGCGAAGATTGCCATTTGGTGCGGACTGGGCGATACTGCTTGATGTTGGGCTCTCGGCTATTTTGTTCGGGGCTCATCCGCGTCCACCGCTTCTGCAGAAGCTTGGTGGGCGGCGATTTGGCCTTGGCATGAATTGTCCCAGCGTCGATCTTTGTTGGAAGGGCGCGTCTCGGAACGCGACATATTCAACGATAACCAGGATCAATTTGCGTAAGTAATCGAATCAGATGAGCGGGAGTAGTTCAGTGGCAGAACGTCAGCTTCCCAAGCTGAATGTCGCCGGTTCGATCCCGGTCTCCCGCTCCATATAATCAATAGATTACAGGGAATAGTTAAAGGATAGAAAACCTCAAATCCCCGCTGTCGCAATTGACGCGAAGTTTCTCGGCGCAAAGTTGAGTGCTGAGTGGTTAATCTCGCAGTAGATTCCGGCTAGGAAGTGCACGGAAGGAATACTGCGGTGGTGGCTCTATATCAGCTTCACGTGCGCACTCGCCGGGAATTGTTTGCCTACCAAGATAGGCCAATCGCTTACGCAACTCGCGAGTCGCACTTAGTTCCGTCTCAATCAAGACGATGATCCTCTCCGTCACAACCCGCGGACCTTTCCCCACAATACTGTGAGTGAGGCTTTCGGAAGCAGGAAGTTTTGTCCGTCTTTCCATTGCACCTCTCCTCGCGCCGGGGGGCCATCGGGGTCCGCGTGACTTGCGTCCTCTGATGAATGCCAGACGTATTCCGCTGCGCCAAAGGTTACGAACTTCACTGTGCCTTCAAACTGCGCTCCCGTGTCGACACCGCTCTTTTCAAAACGGATATTCACCTCGTGAGCGTTGCTGGGGTCTTTATTGATGATCAACACGGACCAGTCTCCATCGGGCCGCCTCACTGGATATGCCGTGATGAGATCGCGGTTCGCCTCGTCACGCAGATCCACCGAAGCGGGGTATAGCTGATGGATCCCACCGCCGTGTTTCACCCAGTCCAGATTCAATATTTGGCTGGCAAAAAACTGCGCCGTATATTGCTTGATTTCGAGTTTTTGGTTGGCTACGAAATTGCCGTACGTACTCCACGCGTGGCACCCCGACCGCAGTGGTTCCGGTTGAATGGGAGAGTGGTAGTAAGCTGCGCCGGGTCCGGCATAGGTTAAAAACGCGCCGACGCTATCGGCTAGCCACAGTCCCGAAAAAACATCCTGCATCGGATCGGTCAAAGACCACGACACATTACTTTCAGAGTTAATCAGGGGAACTCCGGCAGGAACTCCATCCTCGCGCCATGCGCTCAGAATCGTCTTTTCAAATTGCGGCTCACGGAACAGATCAGACCAATTCACAATGCACGGATCCAGCGGGTAATGCTCGAAGGACACAAACGACAAGTCGTCCATGCTTCCGTGTGCCTTTAGATAATCCAGGAATCGCCCCAACCACGAAGTACGGCCTTGCGCGTCCGGCCATACCTTGATGTCGTCATTTTCGCCGGTGAAGACAGGCCCGCCCAGTTTCAGTTTAGGGTCGACCTTATGTAAGGCGCGCGCCCACTGCACATAAAGCGCGGCGTAATCTTCGGGCATCATGTAGGCCCCATCCGGCTCCTCTCCCATCTCGACGTAAGAAACCGCATAGCCACGCTTTTCGATGTATGCAAGTTCTGCCGCGCTGTCTTCGGGAGTCGTATAGATCATGGCAATCGGAATCATTGCAGGCAGATGATTCGTGTAGCCGCTGGTGAAGAACAAGTCAAAGCCGGTCTGGATGCGCGACGATACGATACCGTCCGAAGTGTGCCAGGGATCTACCGAGGAAGCCTGGGTAATGGTTTGCGTCTGGTCCGGGGCATGCGCCACCAGGTCAACAAACTGGCCGAGCGAGTTGAAGTTACCGACGCCGATTTCGCGAATTGCATATCCAACGCAATTCCGAGGATCGGCGCTCCCATGGCTGTCGCAAGTGTTCGATGATTCCGTCATCAGGATGCGTAGAAACCGCGTGACAATGGGATGATCCGCGAGCCGTATGAACCTTGCTTCCGCCCGTTCCACCGGAAACTGCGCCGTAGGGGAATTGTGTCCAGATTCCGTCGACAGGCTTGTTTAGTGCATCTTCTTTCCCTGTCCAGTACTCCACGAAATATCGAGTCGCATAGGGGCTCCCCCAATTGATTTGAATTGAGTCGACCTCCTGCGGCAGCCCAAACTCGATGACTACCCACTGTGGGTGATCCGAATCCGGTTCTCCCGTGTATTTTTCTGTCAGATAGGGATTGCTCTTCCAATAGGTGGCCGGATCGCCATCCGTCATGCGTGAATACTCGCTTTGGCCCGAGTCACTGCGCGTGGTGCCGCGGTGCGGCAGGCGATAGCCAAAGGACTCGCGCAGGAACTGCTTCGGTTCCGCGCTCCCCATAAAGTATCCGCTTTTGTGGGACTCGTCGCTCCATTTTCCATCGGGGTTCCAGTGCCAGGCATCGTAGGTCAGTTCCGTGTTCTGACGGTACGAGATCGGTCCCCAGCCCGCCGAAAGGCTCGCTTTCATGATCGGCTCTGAGTACACCGTATTGAATTCAGTTGCCGGCAGAATATCCATCGACGTGCCCAGCGCCTTATCGGGATCGAACGCGATTGCCTTTCCCGGACTGACATCCACAGTGACGCTTTGCGCCGTGGCAATGACGATGCTGCTGCCAAGTACGGCAACAAAGACGCAGAGACAAATAGCATGAACCTTGAGCAACCGGATGTACATCGTTCCCTCTCTCAAAAGGCTATCGCACTTTAATCACTCAAAACGACGCGAAGGCGCGGTCAGGTCGCCCGTCTGGCTGCACATTCGGTTGCAGCAATACTGAATCGCGGAAGTTGACCAACCTGCCAGCAAATAGACCACTGTCTCATTGGGCTCTCCGGGCCAGCATGTTATCGGACTTCGCCGCCTGGACCTATAATAGTCGCGAGTTGCTTAAACAGCTGCAAGATGCCTCTCCCCGACACCTGCACCTGAGGAGACCATCATGATCAAGCCACTATTTCTCATTCCAGCTGTCATCCTGCTAACATCTGCTTCGGCATCTGGTCCAGCGCAGCCGTTTCAGGATGGCGCGTCCGCGCCAGGCAACGCGAAGATGCTTTACGCGAGGGACTGCGCTGTTTGCCACGGGGCAAACGGAGATGGCAAGACCGATATAGTCAAGGAGCAGCAGTTCGTTCTCCTGGACTGGACTGATCCAAAGTCGCTGTCGGGAATGCCGGACCAGTACATCTTCAATCTCATCCGCAATGGAAGGGGAAAGATGCCCGCTGAGTCTGTTGGTCGCGCCAACAACGATGAAGTGCATGCCATGATCAAATACATCCGAACCATGGCCAAGGACCAGGCCGCCGCTTCCTCAGGGGACAAAACACCTCCAGCGCCGAACAAATAGGCATTCATGGGACATTGATTGACTATCCACGCATGCAGAGTCCGAAGTCACCTTGTTGTGATTGCCAACGGCATGCGGCTTTTTGGACGAATCGATCACGCCCTCCTAAACTCCGCCATCCGCTGGCAGTCGATTGACGAAACGAGCATAAGCTTCATAGGATGTTGGTGCTTGTTGAACAGTAACTTTGCGCTTGTTCCGAGTAATTTGGTCTTTGGGGGGCGAAACACATGCAACTTCGATTGTGTTCTGATTTCATACCGCGCTTTGGTTTTCAACAGACTTCTCGAGGGGCGAATGCTGTTGCGCGCGTCTCGGCCGCGGTTTTGCTGTTCTTTGGCTTCAGCAGCCTCACTAGTGCTGGAGCGATGGCTCAGACCAGCAACTTTGTCCTGGATCGAGAGAATCGAACCATTGTGGTGGAGCCCTACGGCCCCAATATCGTTCGAATCACCCTGAGTACCGAGAAGGCGGCAGCCTTGGCAGCGCCCGGGTATGGAATCGAAGGCACGCCCTCGATGACTGGGTGGACCCAAGAGAAGGATTCTGCCGGATACGACGTCATTCACTCCGGACGAATGGTCATCCGTGTTGCTCCGCAGGACCAGTCGGTTCCTCACCGTATGCCGCTCGATGCGTTGAATGAGTCGCTGAGAGAGCATTACTTTGGCGGCGGACCTCGTCATGGACATGGACCCAACAATGACACCATCTTCATCACCACGGCGTCCGGCAAGCCGCTGCTCACTATGCGGCGCTGGTTCATGTTTCCCAACCATCCAGAAGCGGCTAACGCGGGCGCAAATTACGAGCAGAAGGCAGATCCAGGCTAC
This sequence comes from uncultured Acidobacteriaceae bacterium, assembly GCA_963780515.1. Lineage (GTDB taxonomy): Bacteria > Acidobacteriota > Terriglobia > Terriglobales > Acidobacteriaceae > Telmatobacter. The sequence goes on along the minus strand of CAWACG010000016.1, from coordinate 273,825 downwards.
CGTGTTTCCGCCACCTTCGACTCCCCGGCCAGTGAGCACTACTATGGGCTAGGCCAGCACCAACAGGGTTTTCTCGATCTTCGCGACCATCGCGTCGATTGCTGGCACAATTACTCCGAGATTGGCGGAGAGACTGTCTGCGTCCCATTCATGGTGTCCAGTCGCGACTACGGTCTGATCTGGGACAACCCGTCGAAAACCACAATCGATCTCGGTTTCAACCTGCAGAACGTGTGGTCATCAGAAGTGGGAGATCGGGTCTCGTTCTTTGTGATTTCGGGAGACAACACCGACGAGATCTACGAAGGCTATCGCCAGCTCACAGGGGCCACGCAGATGTTGCCGAAGGCCGCATACGGCTACATCCAGAGCAAGGCGATCTATCCCACGCAGGACCAGCTCCTGGCCGTAGCCAAGGGATATCGCGATCGCAATTTGCCGCTCGATGTTCTGGTCGTGGACTTCCTGAACATGACGAAACAAGGCGAAATGGATCTTGACCCAGCTCGATGGCCCGATCCTGCCGCAATGAACAAACAACTTGATTCGATGGGCATCAAGACGCTGCTCAGCGTGTGGCCGCACTACGCTCCCGGCACGCAGTTTTACGATATGCTGCGGCAAAAGGGCTGGCTCATTCATACTGCGGATGGCACTCCGGACCCCGGCGGCTTCACCAGCGCGATCGGCCCCAACATCGACACCACCAACCCAGCCGCCGCCAAGTGGTTCTGGGATGAGATTCGGGATCGCTATATCAAGCCCGATGGCTTCAGTTACATCTGGCTCGACGAAACCGAACCGGACATCGATCCAGCCAAGGACTTCTTCTACGTAGGTTCAGGGGCCCGTTATTACAACGTCTATCCTTTGTTCCATACTGCTTCGGTGTATGAGGGCTTCCGGCGCGATTTCGGTGATAGCCGGCGGGTCATGATTCTGGCTCGCGCGGCGTACCTTGGTGCGCAACGCAACGGCACAGTTTTCTGGTCGAGTGACATTACCTCGACCTGGGACATGTTGAAGCGTTCAATCCCCGCGGGATTGGATTTTACAGCTTCCGGCATGCCGTATTGGGACACGGACATTGCTGGATTCTTCTCACCGGAGATCTACCCCACTTACCACCCTGCTCACACTCCGTTGGTCGACCCCATCTGACGCGCGGGACAACGTCGACAATTACACCGATTATCCTGAACTGTTTGTGCGCTGGTTTCAGTGGGGAACTTTCCAGCCTGTGATGAGGGCTCACGGGGAGAGGGAGCATAACGAAGTTTGGTCGTATGGCAAAGAGGCTGAGCCCATCCTTGCCAAGTATTTGCGTCTGCGCTATCAGCTCATCCCCTACACCTACTCCCTCGGCTATCACACCTATCAAACAGGTGCGCCGTTCATGCGCGCGCTGTTCATGGATTTTCCCGATGACCCCAGGGTTGCAGATATACGCGACGAATACATGTTTGGCCCGGCATTCCTGGTCGCGCCAGTTACAGAGCAGGGAGCAACGAGCCGCAAGGTTTACCTGCCCGCGGGATCTGATTGGTATAACTACTGGACCAACGAACGGCTCAAGGGAGGCCAGGCCGTTACTGTCTCCGCGCCCATCGATACGCTTCCGCTGTTCGTTCGAGCGGGTTCCATTGTGCCCCTGGGAACTTCCGTTTTAAGCACTCAGGAACCGCAGCCCATTGCTTCTGTGCGTGTTTACCCTGGAGCGGACGCTGACTTCACTCTCTTTTCGGATGACGGAACCACGTATTCGTATGAGAAGGGCACCGGCTCCATAACAAAGCTGCATTGGGATGACACAACTCATACGTTCACACACAAGGGTGCAGCCGCATGGAGCGGATCAGACGAGACAGTCGTGGATATTGTTCATCCCTGACCTGGGTACCGGCAGAATAAGTTGACGAGGTGGGTGTAGCTCATTGATTGAATCCTGGCTGCGGACAACCAGGCCATTCGCTGCGCATGCGTCTCAGGGGTCCGCGCGGATTGGAAGGAAGGTCGATCCGACGGCCAGGTAAAGGTTGCCGTGGAAGAGGGTGATACGAGAGCCACGAGAGGCGCTTGATGCGGAGCCGCTATTGGTTCTCCTGAATCTTCACCACGAAATAGGTGACGGTTTCGCCCTCCGCCACTAACATCTGATGCGGCATCCCCGCAGGAATATGGACCACGTCACCCGCCTTCAGATCCTGCCGGCTTCCACCTTTCACCGATGCCCCGCGAACCTCGCCCGGCCCGGTCGTCTTCGCATCGACAACGTCGCCCCCGGTTAACACGGTTGCGTGACCGTCGAGAATGTAGAATAAGTCGGCAAAATTCTGGTGAAGCTCTCCGCCACCGCTGCGACTGCGGAAGGCGAGCATCGTGTAATGATGAGGATATCGTTCGAGCGTCTCGCTCGCCGAGCCGTCGCCCTGAGCAGCAATTTCCCGCAGATGCTTTGCACGTTCCAAGAGTTGGGCTGGAGTCCAATGATCGGATTTCATGTCTTGTGGATTTGCCCCCAATGAGAGCAGCAGTAATGCCGCGGCGATAATAGTTTTGAACGAGGTACGCATCTTTAGCCTCAGAGCAACTCCGCGATGGCCACGGGATCCATGTCGCTATAGACTTGGTTTTCGCCGCCCATGCCCCAGCAGAATGTGTAACTCGATGTACCCACGCCGGCATGAATCGACCAGCCGGGAGAGACGACGACTTGCTTATTCGCGACCACGATGTGGCGTGTCTCGCGGGGCGGTCCCATCAGATGAATCACGCGCTCTTCAGCACTCAGACCAAAATAGAAATAGACCTCCGACCTGCGCATGTGCGTATGCGGCGGCATCGTGTTCCAAACGCTTCCAATGCCGATTTCTGTATAACCCAGGACTAACTGGCAACTTTGAATGCCTTCAAGATGGATAACCTTTGTGATGCGGCGGAGATTGGCCGCATCGGGCGAACCAATCACAACCTTCTCAGAGTTGGCGGTTTCTACTTTCACCAGTGGGTAGGTCGCGTGAGCCGGATAACTTAGAAGATAATACTCGGCCGGTGAAGAGGCATCGGTACTTAGAAAGGAGATACTTTTACTGCCACGACCAATATACAAGGCATCCAGATGGGATAAATCGTATGCATTTCCATCGACAAGGACAACGCCGACTCCTCCGATGTTGAGGATGCCGAGTTCGCGGCGCTCAGTAAAGTAGTCCGCGCGCAACATGGGGTCGGCTTCGAGCGAGAGGGGCTCAACCAGAGGAACCGCAGAGCCAATCACGACGCGGTCCAGATCGACGTAAGCCAGATCGAGGTGGCCGGGTTGGAACAGGTTCTCCACCAAGAATGCGGAGCGCAGTTCCTCAGTCGTCATGCGAGAGTATCGAACCGAATCGGCAACCTGAATCAATCGCATAGGACTTTCAACTCCTTGCACAGTATTCACTCTATTCGATTCTTTCCCAACGTGTCTTGAGCGGGGATTTGAGGCGTTCTCTGTATTGCTCAAGATAGCGGCCCCAGGCGGCCTCGTCAGGTATATCCGACTTTGACCAGGCAGCGCCGGCGTAGTAAGTCATGCGCACACCGGGCTTAATCGGCCGCAGCAACAGCACGTTTCCCGGGGACTGGATTGTTGCGGCTGATTGGCCAGGCTCGAGCACAATCGCTGTGCCGTCCATGCCTGCAGCGGGGTTCGTCAGTGGCTCCCACACAGAGACGATGCCACCATTTTCGACAGTCGTCACTTGAGCGCCGGAGTGCATTGCGAGCCCCGCAGCCCATTGCGGAGCCCGCTTGCCAGAAGGGGGCGCACCGCTGAATGAAAGCGTCGAATCAACCCGATTGAGGTGCGAACCTGCATCCAATGTGATGACTTTCACTTCTGCTACGTCGATGCCATCGGCCGTCCAGGGGGCGTAGTGCAAGCGGAAGCGGAAGCGAATGGGCCCGGTATCGAGTATTTCGGCGCTTGCGTAATTCTTCGAGACAAAGAGCCGGCCATTTGTCCAGAGGCCGGTTCCGCCGCATCCGCGCGAGGGGCCAACTTCGTAGGAGTCGAGGCCCTGGCCCGCGTCCTTGTGGTAGGAAAGCTCGGGATTGTTTGTGCGCTGACCTTCCGCATCACGTTGATACCAGGCATTCACAATCAGGTCGGGAACACGCTTGGACCACACATCGATTCCCGAAGTTATCTCGCCCGTTGCCTGCAGCGCGGGACCATACACGCGATAGGCAACCTTGTCGTTCTCCCAGACAAAGTCGTCTTTGCGTTCTGGCACCACGCGGCCGTAGACCATTGGCGGAGTGATCGCCGGTTTCGAAGCCGAGTGGATGACAAGGCGAATCGTTTCGTGCGGAGAAAGGCTGACGAGAACCAGTAGCTGGTCGGCGGGCGCACCAGCTGTGCTGCTGTCGATCTGCACAGGCAGGCGGCGATGAGTGGCGTTATCTTCCACTACGAGATTGTTGGGATTCGCCTGCGCGAGGCGGGCCTTAATCTCGCCAAGGGGTACTTCGAGAACCTCCTCCGGCCGCTGTATGCCCGTCGGATTTGTAACGTCGAGAACTGCGCGGCGCGGGCTTGCCCCATGGACCGGTGCGCGACCAAAGAGCACAATGAGGCAGGCTGCGAGCGCACAAGCGATTCGGTTCGAGCCACGTTGGACCATGGTGTGTATTCTCTCTCAGTGCAGGCCTTGGGTCAGGCTCGCAAGTTGGTGCGCTCGCTTAAAAACAGCGAGAAACATGGGCCGAGTGAGCTTACCGGTGTTTGTATTCTGGAGGGAGGGGTGATAAGAGGCTATCACGATCAGGCCACCGGGGAGTTGGTATTCCGCGCCGTGGCGAAACAAAAGGCCGGCGCGAGAAGCAATTTTTCCAGTGCGTTGTGCGTGGGCCAGCAGGCCCCGGAACGCGATGCTGCCCAGGCAGACCAGGACGCGCAAGTTGCGCAGCAGGCCTATCTCTTCATCGAGCCATGGCGCGCAATTCCGCTGCTCCTCAGGTGTGGGCTTGTTGGCCGGAGGAGCGCAGCGGACGACGGCGCTGATCCAAAGGCCGGTCAGCTTCATGCCGTCGTCGCGGGAAACGGCAATTGCCTGCGAAGCAAACCCCGCCTCATGCAGCACGGGATAAAGGAAGGCGCCCGACCCATCTCCGGTGAAAGGCCGTCCCGTGCGGTTTGAGCCGTGCGCGCCCGGCGCAAGGCCCAGCACCAGCACCCGCGCATCAGCATCGCCAAATGAGGGAACAGGCCGTCCCCAATATTCCCAGGTCGTGTAGGCACGCTTGCGGTCGATGGCCACCTTGGCACAATACGTGCGGAGCCGCGGACACTGCTCGCAGGCAACGATGCGGGCATTGAGGGCGTCCATTGCGCCAGGGGAAGAAGCCATGGTGAAATCTTAAGCCATGAAGCTCTTCGCGGTACTCTGCCCCCAGAACACTGTGATGGAACGCTGAATCCGCAGTTCCGCAATGTAATCAAATAGGGTGATATGGACTTCTATGGAGCCTCGGACTGGACCGGGCTCACCCGAAATGACGTCTAGCACCAAGCTGTCCCCTTTTACTGGAGATGAATGCGATGAAACATGCAAAGTTGTTGCTGCTTGCCGGCGATTTTGTTGAGGATTACGAAATCATGGTACCGTTCCAGGCTCTGCAGATGGTGGGCCACGCGGTGCACGCCGTTTGCCCTGGCAAAAAGAGGGGCGAGCAGGTGCGGACCGCGATCCACGACTTTGAAGGCGACCAAACCTACACAGAGAAGCGAGGCCACAATTTCACCTTGAACGCGACCTTCGATGAGGTGGACCCGGCCAGCTACGACGCCCTCGTGATTCCTGGAGGCCGCGCGCCGGAGTATCTTCGGCTCAACGCCAAAGTGCTCGATATCGTGCGGCATTTCGAAAAGGCTGACAAGCCCATTGCGGCGCTCTGCCACGGGGCTCAACTTCTGGCTGCGGCGGGCATCTTGAAGGGCCGCAAGCTGAATTGTTATCCCGCCTGCGCGCCCGAAGTCGAACTGGCCGGCGGAACATTCGTCTCGGTGGACTTTTCAGAAGCAGTGGTCGACGGCAAGCTGGTCACGGGCCCGGCCTGGACGGCGCATCCGGCCTGGCTGGCAAGGTTCCTCGAAGTGCTGGAATCGCATCTGGCCGGGTGAGAGCGGCGCGATTCAACCCTGCGTGACGGGCATTCTGAAAGTGCGAACCTGGCGCAACGGCAGGCCGGTTGAGGCATTGAGCGACTGTTGAATCTCCGCGAGGATCGAAAGCGCGACGGATGCAGGCGTTTCGCTTCCCAGGTCGAGGCCGGTGGGCGCGTGCATCTGCGCGAGCCACCTGTCAACGCGATTGGTTGTCGCCGGCAGTTGAAGCAGACGTGCAGCCTCGATGAGAAGTTCGCGTGTGCGGCGCTGCGGTCCAAGTGCTCCGAGATAGGCAAGCGGGAAGTCGAGCGCCAGCAGCGAAGCCAGAACCCGCGAGTCCTGCTCAAAGCTGTGTGTCATGACTACGGCGGCGTCAGTGGGAAGTGGGTGAAAGTGGGCAGGTGCCGCCTCGGGCAGTTCTGAAATCGGCAGCACCCTCACCTCGTTGGCAGCCGGGAACCGTTCGCGCGTGGCCAGGTGCGAACGGCCGTCGGCGACTGCCACAAACCACCCCAGTTCGCGCGCAAGATGAACAAGAGGCTTGGCATCGTCGCCTGCGCTGAAGATCCAAAGACCGGGACGCGCGGCGCGATAGTCCGCCCAGACCCGCGTAGGCTCGCCATCCAACGGAACTCTCGCTTCCATCGATAAGCGGCGGTCGAGCGCCAATTCCGCCAAGTTTTGAATCTCGAATTCGTCCCCGCTATTTGCGGCTTCTGTTGCAGGCGCGCGCTGTGTGGGGTTCTGTTGTGGTAAGCCGGCAAAGAATCGGCGACCGATTTGCGACCCTTCAAGAATCGTGGCGATGGCGAGCGGAGTTCTTGCGTTGAATGCCTTCTCTAGTGCGACCAGATGTGGCCTGGCTGTCTGTCGCCGCTCCAGCAACAAAAAGACCACGCCTCCGCAGCCAGATCCGAAAGGCCGATCGCCGTCGTCGTCTTCAGTGGAGTAGCGCTCAACAGTGGGCCCGTTTGTCGTGAGCCACCAAGCGCGCCGCGCCACTTCAGCTTCAAGGCATCCGCCGCTCACTGTACCCGCTCGCCTGCCGTCCTGGGCCAGCAGCATGCGCGCGCCAGACTTGCGATAGCTCGAGCCCTCCACCGCAACCACCGTCGCCAGCACGTAATCTGCCCGTGCTGTTTCAAGCTCGCGCCACAGGGGCAGGATGTGTTCGAGATCGGTCATTGACTCCTATTCTCGCTCAGGTCGGTCCGTTCACGCTTCCAGAATCTTCGATTGCAGCAGGTGCTCAATGCGCACAGGCAGTTCGCGCACCCTTACGCCGGTCGCGTGGTAAACAGCAGCCGTAATCGCTGCCGCAACACCGGCCAATCCAATTTCGCCGACACCGCGTGCGCCATACTCGCCCATTGCCGGGTCGGGATAATCGAGAAACGTCACGTCGATCTCCGGCGTGTCCGCGCATGTCGCCATCAGGTAGTCGGCCATGCTGCCGTTGATGGGCTGTCCTGTGCGCTGGTCATAAACCGTCTCTTCCAGCAGGCCCATCCCGATACCCATTACCACCGCACCGGAAATCTGATTGGCCGCAGCCTTAGGATTGATGATCCGGCCGGCGTCAATCACTGTGACCACGCGACTCACACGCAATCGCGCAATCTCCGGTTCCCACTCCACCTCGACGAACTGCGCACCGTAGGAGTGCACCGACAAGTCTTTGGCCTTGGGGTCCTCCCAAGTAGGCTGTGACTTGCCCTCCGCGCTTAGACCGTGCAGTTTTGCCAAATGAAGCATGTCTTCAAAAGGCATCCCAGTTGCGGCCAACTCATCGATCTTGTGGATGCGGCCTTCAGAAAACGCGAGCTTGTCCGCAGCGACATCCTTGAATGGCGAACCAGGAGTCTTTGATGCCAACTGCAGCAACCGGTTGGCAGCGTTGGTTGCCCCCGAGGCGATGGCGCTGAGCACCGAGCCCGTAACCATCGAGCCGCCCGACATGGGCCCATCGGGCAACGCGCTATCGCCAAGGAGCACATGAATGCGGTGGAGCGGAACTCCTGTCTTCTCGTGCAGCACCTGGGCGAAGATCGTGTAGGTGCCGGTGCCAATATCCTGCGTGCCGCAGCGAACTGAAACGCGTCCGTCGACATGAAACTCGACCGTGGCAGTGCATGGAAGGCGCATCGCGACCCAGCTTGCACCGGCCAGCCCCCAGCCAAGAATCTTGCCGTCGCGCCGCATGGACCCGATGCCCGGCAGACGGCGATCCCAACCGAACTTCTTCGCACCCACCTCGTAACACTCGCGCGAATGACGTGACGAGAAGGGGGTATTTTTGCTCTCATCTTTTTCGGCATCGTTCAACAGACGCAATTGAAGCGGGTCCATCTTCAACTCATCGGCCAGTTCGTTCATAGCCGATTCCAGCGCGTAGAGGCCGGGCACTGCGCCCGGCCCGCGCATGTACATGGGTGCTCCCATATTGCGGCGAACCATCGCGCTGGTGACCTCGAGGTTCGCGACGCTGTAAAGATATGGAGTCGCCTCACCACAACCTTCATCGTAGTCGTCGAGCAGCGAAGTCACGTTGAGATAGTCGTGGCGCAGCGCCAGCAGCTTGCCTTGCTCTGGTAGCGCCGAGTTTGATGTTCTGCTCGGTGCGCGGGCGGTAGCCAACGCAGGAGAACATCATGCGTCGGTCAAGGCTGAGTTTGACCGGGCGGCCGAGTTTGCGCGCAGACACCGCAGCCATGGCTGCATGGGGCCACGGAAAGAGCTTGCCGCCGAATCCGGAACCTAAAAAGCGCGTCACTACACGGACGTTTTCTAACGGTATGCCAAGAACCTGCGCCATCACAACCCGATGGTTCACCACTCCCTGCGAGGTTTCGTACAGAGTTAGATGATCTCCCTCCCATACAGCCACCGAGGCGTGCATTTCGATCGGGCTGTGGGTCTCAACGGGCGTGATGAAAGTTGCGTCGATTTTCACCGGCGCGGAATCGAGGGCCTCGTCTGGATCGCCACGGTTGGAACCGGACTCGCGAGTGCCGGAGAAGTCGTCGAAGCTGGTGCGCAACGCGGACGGTTGCGGCTCGTAATCCACCTTGACGGCGGCAGCCGCGGCTGTGGCCTGCTCAAGTGTCTCAGCCACCACAACGGCTACGTATTGGCCCCAGTGGCGCACAATTTCATCTTCAAATGCGGAACGCACCTCGCTGTTGGTCGCATTGTCGTCGCCGGGGACCGTTCGATACAGCGGGCCGATGTTGCCATGATGCAGCACCAGCAGTACGCCTTGCATCTTCTCGGCCGCGTGTGAATCCAGCTTGCGAATACTCGCGCTTGCGATGGTCGCACACACCGGCACTGCATGGACCATGCCTTCGAATTGGAAGTCGGCGGCATAAATCGCAGTGCCCGTGGTCTTGTGTGGTCCGTCAATGCGCGGTGTGGCTGTGCCAATGATGGATGCTTGCGTCGTGCCCATTCGATCCCTTTCTTTCTTGCCGCTGAATCAGGCCCACCCGGCGCAACTCATCGCAGGCTATCTTGTGCTTTCACTTCGTCACGCTTCAAGAATCTTCGATTGCAGCAAGTGCTCAATTCTCACCGGCAACTCGCGCACGCGTACCCCGGTGGCGTGGTAGACCGCAGCGGTAATGGCCGGCGCCACGCCCGCCATGCCGATTTCACCGATGCCGCGCGCGCCATATTCGTTCACGATCAGGTCGGGATAGTCGAGGAACGTGACGTTCAGTTCCGGAAGATCGGCGCACGTAGTCACAAGGTAGTCGGCAAAATTTCCGTTGATGGGTTGGCCCGAGCGCAGCTCATAGTGCGTCCCCTCAAATAGCGCCATGCCCACGCCCATCACCGCTGCGCCCAGAATCTGATTCGACCCAGCCTTCAGATTAATGATGCGCCCGCAATCGAAAATGGAAAAAATGCGGCTCACACGCAACCGCGCAATTTCCGGCTCCCACTCCACTTCCGCGAAGTGCGCGCCAAAAGAGTGCAGCGAATATCCCTGGGCTTTCGGATCCTCGAACGAGGGCACGGTCCGCCCGGTTGCCGTAATTCCGCTCAGTTCGGCCAGGTTAAGCACCTGTTCAAACGGAACGCCGTTTGCCATCAACTGCCCTCCGGAATGCAGCGCCGCACCCACCACCTGCGGCTGCGCTTTCGGATGGACGTGGCCATTCGTGAAAGCCAGCGCGTCGGGTTTCATGCCATGAAAGGGCGAATTCGGCGCAAGCGCGGCAACGTTCAGCAGACGAGTGACGGCCGTGTTTACCGCGTTCGTCGCGGCAGGCAAAATGGCGCTGGTCACCATTGAGCCGCCAGATGTAGGCCCGTCGGGCAGCGAAGTGTCGCCCAGGAACACATCAATGCGATCCAGAGGCACGCCAGTTCTCGCATGCACCACCTGTGCGAAGACTGTATAAGTGCCCGTGCCGATATCCTGGGTGGCGCAGCGAACGCACACGCGACCATTGGGGCACAATTCGACCGTGGCAGTGCATGGAACGCGCGCCGCTGCCCACGAAGCACCCGCAAGCCCCATGCCGATAATCTTACCGTCGCGGTGCATGGATCCCACCCCGGGCGTGCGCTGCTTCCAGCCGATTTTCTCCGCGCCCGTGGTGTAGCACTCCTTCAAGTGGCGCGAAGAGAATGGAAGGTTTCTGCCTTCGTCGCGCTGCGCATCGTTGATGCAGTCGCAAGTCCAGCGGGTCCATCCTGAGCTTGATCGCCAGTTCGTCCATAGCCGATTCCAATGCGAACAGGCCGGGTACCGCGCCAGGCCCTCGCATCGGTGCAGGTGCGCCAACATTGCGGCGCACCATTCCGGCAGTGACTTCCAGATTGGGGCAGCTATAAAGGAACGGCGTTTGCTCGCCGCAATGTTCCACAAAGTCATCGAGCCGCGAGGTCTGGCTCAGGAAGTCGTGACGAATGGCAGTGAGCTTGCCATCCGGCGTCGCGCCCAGTCGTATGTGCTGCTCCGTGTGTGGGCGGTGGCCAACATTCGAAAACATCATGCGCCGGTCGACACTGAGCTTCACCGGTCGTTTGAGCTCACGCGCCGCCGCACCAGCCAGAGTCGCCTGCGGCCACGGAGAGAGTTTGCCGCCAAATCCCGAGCCGACAAAACGCGAAATCGTGCGCACGTTCTCACGAGGAATGCCAAGCACTTCTGACATCACGGTGCGATGACTTACGACGCCTTGCGAGGAGTCATAGAACGTCAGGTTCTCGCCTTCCCACACGGCTACTGTGCCGTGCATTTCCATCGGATTGTGCGTTTCTACAGGCGTGGAATAAGTTTCATCCACAATCACCGGTGCAGTGGCGAGCGCCTTATCCGGGTCGCCCCGTTTCCAACTGCTTGCCCGAGGTCCCATGAAGTCTGCGCTCAGGTTGGTGCGCACGTCGGGCTCTTCCAGGTCGTACTCCACGTGCACCGCATTGGCTGCGGCAATGGCCTGTTCCAGCGTTTCGGCCACGGCTAGTGCGACGTATTGACCCCAGTAATAGATCACGTTGTCTTCAAAAGGGGGCCGGGTTTCGGCCATACTGCCGTCTTGCTGACGGGGAAATGTGCGATAAACGTGTTCCAGATTTCCGTGATGGAGAATGAGCAGCACGCCGGGCATCTTTTCGGCAGTGGACGCATCGAGCGAGCGAATGCGCCCGCTCGCGATGGTGCTCTGCACAGCGACCGCGTGCACGAGGCCGGGGAAAGTATGATCGACTGCGTAGCGGGCGGTTCCTGTGGTCTTCAAAGGGCCGTCGATGCGCGGTACCGCTGCGCCAATAATGTCCGCAGCGTGGGGGTATGTATCCGTCGCCATGCGATTCTCCTCTTATGCAACTATGCAGTTGCCAGTTTGAGCGCGCGAACAATGACAGCGCCTGGCCAGTTCCACTTTGAATGCATTGTCGGTGCGGGGTTTGGCGCCCGCCAACGCAGCTTCAGCGGCCTTGCGGAAACTCGCAGCATCCGCAGGCCTCCCATTCAGGGCGGCTTCAGCCTCGTGTGAGCGCCACGGCTTGGTACCCACGCCGCCCATCGCCACACGCACGTAGCGGATGCGGCCGCCTTCAACCTTCGCCACTACCGCAGCGGAGGCCAACGCAAACTCGTAGCTGGCACGGTCGCGAAGCTTGAGGTAGACCGACCGCGATCCCTCGATCGGCTTGGGCAGGTCGACATACGTGACCAGCTCTCCGGGTTCCAGCGCGTTCTCTATGTGCGGTGTATCGCCGGGCAGCTTGTGAAAGTCGGCAAAAGCAATAGCGCGTTTGCCCTTCGGTCCTTCGACGTGAATTACCGCCTCCAGTGCGGCCATGGCCACGCACATGTCAGAGGGATGCGTCGCGATGCAGTGGTCGGATCGTGCCCAGAATTGCGTGGGTGCGATTGTAGCCATCCAGAGCCGCGCAGCCCGTGCCTGGCGTGCGTTTGTTGCATCCGTAGCCGCCAGGCGTGCCCGCGGTTGGCTCGCGGAAATACGCGCATCGCGTGCGCTGCAGCAGGTTACCGCCCGTAGTGGCCATATTGCGCAGTTGCGGCGAGGCTCCAGAGAGAAGCGCTTGCGACAATACTGCGTAATCTTTTTGCACTATCGGATTCCACGCCAGATCGGAGTTGCGGACCAGGGCGCCGATACGAAGACCGCCGTTCGGCAAGGTCTCGATCTTGTCCAGCGGCAATAGATTAATGTCGACCAACCCAGGGGGTTGCTCGACGCTCAGCTTCATCAAATCCACCAACGTGGTGCCGCCCGCGATGAACTTGCCCGCAGCCGCACGCGCCAGCGCCTTGTCAACGCTTGCGGCCTTCAGATACTCAAAGGTTTGCATCGTCTCATCTCCTCGCGGATCAGGCCCGCGCCCGAACCTGCCGTACCGCAGCAACAATGTTGGTGTAGGCGCCGCAGCGGCAGATGTTGCCCGCCATGGCGTTCTTAATGTCTTCGTCGTTGGGGCCGATGGGCTCTTTCAGCAGGGCCACGGCGCTCATAATCTGGCCGCTGGTGCAATAGCCGCACTGGTAGCCATCGTGCTCGATGAATGCCGCCTGCATGGGATGCAAGTTGCCGGGCTGGCCCACGCCTTCAATGGTCGTGATCTCGTCGCCCTCATGCATCACGGCGAATGAGAGGCAGCTATTCACGCGCCGCCCATTCACATGTACCGTGCAGGCGCCGCATTGGCCATGATCGCAGCCCTTTTTGGTGCCCGTGAGGTAAAGCCGCTCGCGCAATGTGTCCAGTAGTGTGGCCCGCCTATCAAGACCCGGCAGCGTGTATTCCTTGCCGTTTACGCGCAAGGTCACGGTGCCGGTTCCGCCGCTTGCCGCTGCCTCCTGCGCCGAAGGCTCGACGACTGGAGCCGCTGCTGCCAATGGCGTCGCGCCTGCCAGCAGTCCGGTCGCGCCCAGACCGGACAAAAATGATCGCCGGCTGAAGCGGCCGCCCTCAGTTTTGTTTTCCGGTGGGCTCAACGGCTCAAGGTCCAGCGTCTGCTGGTCGGGAGCAAGTTCATTCGCGTGCTTGCCGGGTGTATGCGCGCGCAAATGCTTGAAGCGCAGATCAGACGAGTCTGCCACAGGTGACCTCCTCGGGCCGAAGCCCGTGCAGCCTTTCCGTCGAGTGCGCAGAAAGGGCAGGAGTGATGTTTCCTCGCAGGCTGGGATGCAGTCTGCACGAACCACGAATGCAAATCGAAGGGAGGGGAGCCGCTTCGATCCGCGGGAAAATGTTACACGTTGACTAATGCTTTCATGGCCGGAACGTATCGGTCGCCGGCCGCAACATTGGGCGGAAATGAATCCTGGAGAGTTTGCACCAGCTCAGCAGTGAGTGCGATGTCCACGGCGGCCGCATTCTCTTCAATATACTTGCGGCGCTTGGTGCCGGGGATCGGAACGACATCCTCGCCTTGCGCCAGCACCCAGGCTAGGGCAAGCTGGCTTGGCGTGATGCCGGCCTGCGCCGCGAGTTTCTTCACATTTTCCACAAGCTGCAGATTGCGCGTGAAATTCTCACCCTGAAAGCGCGGGCTCACACGCCGATAATCCCCCGCTTCAAAATCGTCGGGACTCTTGAAGGCTCCGGTCAAAAATCCCCGGCCTAACGGGCTGTAGGCTACAAAAGCGATGCCAAGGCGGCGACAGGTTGGCAACACCTCAGGCTCAGGGTCGCGCGTCCAAAGCGAATACTCGGTTTGCAGCGCGGCGATGGGATGGACGCGGTGAGCGCGCTCAATGGTCGCTGGCGCGGCCTCAGACAAACCCAGGAACCGCACCTTGCCCTCTTCGACAAGCCGGGCCATTGCGCCTATGGTCTCTTCGACCGGAGTTCTGGCGTCCACGCGGTGCTGATAATACAGGTCGATGGTGTCAATGCCGAGCCGCTGCAGGCTGCCCTCGACGGAGCTCCGCACATAAGCCGGACTGCCGTCCACGCCGCGCCGTTCTGGATGGTTGGGGTCACGCAGGATTCCGAACTTCGTGGCTACGAAGAACTTGTCGCGCCGCCCCTTGAGCGCCTTGCCCACCAGCACTTCGTTGGTGTGCGGACCGTAGGCATCCGAAGTGTCGAGAAAGTTGATGCCCAGTTCCAATGCGCGATCGATCGTGGCCAGCGACTCCCGATCGTCGCGGCCGCCGTAGAAATCGCTCATGCCCATGCAACCCAGTCCGATGGCGGAAACCTTGGGCCCGTTCGCACCCAATCTGCGGGTCTTCATGATGCTTTCCTCAATTTTGGTTTGCTTGCTAGTTGCTAACTGGCAGGCGCCAGCGTGCAGTCGACTTCCGGCTCGGCGAGCATCGGGCCGCCAATGCGGATGCGTTGTTCGATCTTGCGGTAGTTGGCGATTTTGTGCGTCAGCAATGCATGGGCGCCTTGCAGTTCCACAATTTGCGCCGCAATGGCGGCCTGGTGATCTTCAAGAATCTTGCGCCGCTCAAGCGAGGTGGAGTCGCCCAGTTCGCGCAGCGCGGCATAACGCTGCATCTCGCGGATGGGCATGTTGGTGGCGCGCATGCAATGCAGAAAGTTGATCCATGCCTCGTCAGCCTCAGAGTAGCGGCGATGCCCGTTGTGCGCGCGACCCACCGGTTGAATCAGCCCCACGCGCTCGTAGTAGCGCAGAGTGTGCGCAGTCATTCCGCACCGCTCTGCCATGTTTCGGATGGTGTAGCCAGCATCTCTCACAACTTTACCGTACATCTTAGAGCGCGCTCCAAGTCAAGGGTCCCCGCGCAGAGCGAGCCGCCAGCGTCAGGCCCGGGCAGAGGTGGCGGCGATGGCAATGCGCAATCGCGATGGCTTATCCTCTACATAAGAGGCATTTTGTGGCGGACTCTGCACTCTACGAAAAAATGTTGGCGGTGGCTCTTGAGGAAGCGCGCCTGGGACGCGCCGAGGGCGGCATTCCTATCGGAGCGGCCCTCTTCAAACGGGGCGGCGAGCTGCTGAGCCGCGGCCATAACCGGCGCGTGCAGCAGGGCGACCCCAGCGTGCACGGGGAGACAGACGCCTTTCGCCGCGCCGGCCGCCAACGCAGCTATCGCGATCTGGTCATGGTCACCACGCTCGCTCCTTGCTGGTATTGCAGCGGGTTGGTGAGGCAATTCCGCATCGGAACGCTGGTCGTCGGCGAGAGCCGCACCTTTGCCGGAGGCCTGGACTGGCTGCGCGAGAATGGCGTGGAAGTCATCGACCTCGATAGCCGCGAGTGCCGCGAACTGCTCGAAGGCTACATCGCCGAGCATCCCGAAGTGTGGAACGAAGACATCGGAGAAGAGTAGGAGTCCTGCGCGTCACAATGAGTCTGCTTTTCCGATCAAGTACACTGGGGGGCTTCGTCGGAGGTTCCCATGCAGCGCCGCCAATTTCTTTCCGCCTCTCTCGCCACTTCTGCCCTTGCAATTGCCCAAAGCGGCCAGCCGCAAACCTCGACCACGCATGCGCGCGAGTTCTATCAGATTCGCCGCTACGTTCTCGAATCCGGTCCGCAGACCGCGTTGACCGAGGGCTACTTCGCCGAAGCTCTCATTCCGGCGCTCACTCGCATGGGCATGGGTCCCGTTGGCGCATTTCGCCTCGACATCGGACCCGAGACGCCGGCGTTGTACGCACTGATTCCGGGGCCTTCCGTCGAGCGCCCTTGCTCAGCTGGATTTGCGTCTTGGCGAGGATGCGGAATTCCAGCGCGCCGCCGCCCCGTTCTGGAGCGCCCCCGCGACCGCACCCGCATTTCAGCGCGTCGATGTCTCTTTGCTCGCGGCGTTCGAGGGCTGGCCAAAGCTCACGCCACCTCCGGCCACGGCCACAAAGGGTAAGCGCATTTTTCAGCTGCGCACCTACGAGAGCCCCACCGACCGCGACCACGTGCGCAAGGTGGAAATGTTCCATTCCGGCGAATTCGAGGTGTTCAAGAGCGCCGGCTTTCATCCCGTCTTCTTCGGCGATACGCTGATCGGCCCGCGCATGCCGAACCTGACTTACATGCTCAGTCTGGAAAGTGTTGCGGAGCTCGACGCGCACTGGGACGCCTTCCGCAACGACCCTGCATGGAAGAAGCTCTCCGCCGATCCGCGCTTCAGCTATGAGGCGATCGTCAGCAATATTTCCAACCTAATTCTCAGCCCACTGTCCGCATCGGAAATATAGAATTCTCGCTCTAGAACGCATCTTCCTCACTGCACGAACTTGAGGGAATAGGACATGGTCGGGTCGAGCGGTCCTTGGAGAATCCCAAGCGCCTTGAGCTGTTCGTAAGTAGCTTGCCACCGAATCGCAGTCATGCGTCCAATCTGCGCTCCGCTCGCGTCTCCGCCGGTGATAAAACCGCCGTCGCGCAGGGCCTGTGCACTAAAGGCCTCCTGCGCGGGATTCAGTGCGGGATTCAGCCTAAGCAGGTACGCATTGGTTGCGCTGGGGTCGCGTAGATACTCCTGCCAGCCGCGCTTGCTTGCCCGGACAAACCTGGCCACAACGTCGGGATTGCTTGCGGCAAAGCCTCGCGTAGTGAACTGCACCCGATAAGGGTCGTAACCCGATGAACTGATGAGGAGTGTGCGGACCGGCGTGCCCGCCTGCCTGGCGAAGAACGGCTCGCTGGTGACGAAAATCTGCTGCACGTAGTTCGGATCTGCAAGAAAGTTCGCAATCGAAAGTGTCGACGGAATCTGCCTAACCTGGTGCAGGTTGTAGCGAAAGGTCACGTACTTCAGCCAGGTAGCTCCCATTTGCGCTGCAATAGTGTGGCCTTCCAAATCATTGAAATCATGGATCGCTGAATTTGCATGCACCATGACGGCTTGCGGATCGTGTTGCATGGTGGCCGCGACTGCGACAAGAGGCAGACCGTTTGAATCCCACTCCAATATTTGATCGCTTGAGCCGAGTCCCACCTCGGCCTTTCCTGAGGCCACCAATTGTGCCACACTCCCATACTGCGGCAGCGGCAACAGCGTGACGTCGAGCCCTTCAGCATTGTAGTAGCCCTTGAGCAGCGCGGTGTAAAAGCCACCGTGCTCGGGCTGCGGGTACCAGTCAAGCTGCAACCGCACGGGCGTCAGGCCAGCCTCAGTTGAAGATTCGTGGCCGTGGCAACCGGTCAGAATCGGGGCCAGTGCAGCCGTCAGGGAAAACAGGGCAATGGGAAAGAGTTTGCCGGGTCTCAACTCAGCCTCGGAACGTGAATTCTTTGAATTGAACGTTAACATGCTCAATGCGCGGGTGCGACCGCATTGCGCCGCGCGCCAAGCCTGGCTGCCAGTTGCAGCAGCGTCTCATCATTGCCGCGAGCGGCGGCAAGTTGCATTCCGCCCCTGCTCGATGGAACCGTGACCACGGGCACGCCTGCCAGGCTGAACGGCGTGGTGTAGCGCAGCAGGCGTCCGCGGGTCCGGCTGTGATCTGCGCCGGCTGCGAGGCGTGCCACAGGAGACGCCGGCAGCAGGAGCAACTGATGCACCGCAAGCAGTTCGTCCACCCGGGCGCGGAACTCCTCATGACGCTGGCGCAGCGTGACGATTTCAGAGGCCGTGATGCGCGTGCCCCATTCGAGCCGTTCGCGAATTGCAGGCTCGAACTGGTCGAAGTGACCCTTATGAATGCGCGCCGCTTCCCACGCCTGGATCGGCGCGAAAATCTCAAACGAATCGACCCACCAGTCCGCATCAAAGGTCGTTCCGCGCAGACCGAGCGTCTCCAACTCCCCAGAAGTTGCGCGCAGACAGGCAACAATCCCCGGCTCACAGTCATTGAGAAAGCTCTCTGCCACAACGGCGAAGCGCGTAAAGGCGGTCGCGGCCCCAACTAACTCCGGGGCGAAGAAATCGGCCAGCAGCGGAGCATCTTGAAGATCGCGGAAGAGCCAGCCCATGGTGTCGAACGATTGCGCCAGGTGCGCACCGCCTCTCCAGTCGCCGCGCCCAAGGGAAGCCCGATAACCGGTCAGCCCGCAAAGCGCAGCAGGCGCGCGCACAGAGCCTCCTGTGTCCGTGCCAATGGCTGCGGCCGCCGATCCCTCCAACACGCTTGCCGCGGCTCCGCTGGACGATCCGCCGGTGAGAGCGCCGCTGTCTCCCGGCTGAAGGCAATCGCCGAACTCGGGATTCTCGCCGGTGATACCGTATGCAAGAGGGTGCAGATGCGTTTTTCCTGTGATCACCGCACCAGCCCGGCGCAACCGCTCCACAAGCCATGAATCCTGCGCCGCCAGGCCATTCAGATCGCGATAGAATCGCACTCCGCAACTGGTGGGTGCGCCGGCCAAGTCAAAGCAATCCTTGACCGAAACAGGCACGCCCCAAAGTGCATCGCGCCCATCGCCAAACGGCCCTCCCTGTCCGCGTGGCATCGCCTCCGCACGCGCAGCCTCGGCCATTGTCCAGTCCGGATCCCGCCACAGATACGTGTTGCGGCGGGCATTCCCATTGGCTCGTGCCAGCGCATGTTGAGCCAGTTCTGAAGGCCTGACATCGCCTGTCGAGAGTGCGCTGCGCAGCTCCCGGATCGTCCATGCTTCGGTCGCCATAACGAGATTGTAGGGGTTGTTTCCACGGGGCAAAAACGAATCCCTCCCGGGCGTGAGATTTTTGTGGCGCGCGCGCGTCGGCTGCCATGCTAAGTTCAAGTATGGGAGTTGCTTCAACCTCCGCACGCCGCCCAACTGGAAAACGGCAATCGGCTCGGGAGATAGACCTGGAGCGCATGGCCGTGCTCGCGGCATTTACTGCGCTCTCCTTGCAGACTGAGCGGCCGCGCCCATTCGGAGCCGCGATAGTTCACACGAAATCTGGTGATGTGCTTCTGCGCGCGCTCAACCGTGTGGCGCAGGAATTCGATCCCAGCGCGCACGCCGAGGTGCGTGCAATTCGCCTCGCCACGAAGAGGCTCAAGCGGATATCACTGGCCGGTTACACACTTTACACAACCTGCGAGCCATGCCCCATGTGCATGAGCGCCGCGTTGTGGGCGGGCCTGGATCGCGTGGTCTATGGCGCGACCATTGAAGACGCGAACCATCACTGCAAACAAATTCAGATTCCAGCAACCGAGGTCGCCGCACGAAGCGATATGAGATGCGTTGTCGACGGTCCTGTTCTGCGCGAAGAATGCTATGCTCTATTCACTCACCCCCACATGCTGCGGGCATTCCGCCGCTGGTCTACCCGCAAGCGCAAATAGCCGAACGCAGCCGCGCGTTATTGCTTGAGAGGTCTTCCCCATGAAGGACGAACTTGCAGCAGGGTTGTCTTCGATCGTCGCCGATCCGGCGCGTGTGTTGACTGCGCCCGCAGTGCTCGATCGTCTGTCCCACGATTTTTATTGGTATTCACCTGTATTGCGCCCGCTGCTGGCGAACAAGGTTGGCGACATCGCGATACTGCCGGTCAACGTCGATGAAGTGCTGGGCGTAATGCGCTTCGCCGGCGAGCTTGGGATTCCGATCACGGTGCGCGGCGCGGGCACTGGCAACTACGGGCAGTGCGTCCCGCTTGAGGGCGGCATTGTGCTCGACCTTTCGCTATTGGACAAGCTGGAAGAAATTACGTCCGACGGCATCGCAGTGTGCCAACCGGGGCTTCGCCTCGGTGTTCTTGAAACGGAAGCGCGCAAGCAAGGATGGGAGCTGCGCATGTATCCCTCGACGCTTGTGAAGGCATCTGTCGGCGGCTTTCTCGCAGGAGGTTCGGGGGGCATTGGTTCGGTTACGCACGGCGGCCTGCGAGATTTTGACAACGTACGCGCCTTCGAGGTTGTCACCATGGAAAAGGTGCCCCGCGTCGTCCTCCATGAGGGTGCCGCAGTACATGAGATTCTGCATGCATGGGGCACAAATGGCGTGCTCACCCGCATCTGGTTTTCGCTTGCGCCGGCGATCGAGTGGACGCAGTTGACTGCGGCCTTTGAGACTTATGAGCAGGCGTTCAGCTTCACTGAATCGGTCGCAACGGATGCGGCATGGACAAAGCGACTGGCAACGGTATTCGAGTGGCCGATCCCTTCGTTCTTCACTCCCATAAAACAGCTGATTCGGGTCGAAAAGACGCTCGCACTCATCATGATTGCGACGGCGCAAGCTTCGGCATTGCGCCAGGCGGTCGAGCTAGCCGGAGGCGAAGTTACCTTCTCCGGGTCCTACGAGGGGCCGCGCACACAGCCTCTGCTGAGCGACTACACGTGGAACCACACCACGCTCTGGGCCATGAAAGCCGATCCTGCGTACACCTACCTGCAGTGCGGCTTTTCCGCTGCAGATTGTAGAGAGCAATTTCGCCTTCTCCGCGAGCGCTACGGCAACCGGATTCTTTTCCATATAGAATTCATGAAAAACGGAGAAGGCGTCGTGATTCCGGGCGCCATCCCCGTCGTGCGCTTCACCACTGAAGGAAATTTGAACGAAATGATTGCGTACTGCCGGTCGATCGGCGTCTTTGTGGCTAATCCTCATGTCAACTACCTGGAAGACGGCGGCCGCTTCCGCGCCGACAACATTCAATTGATAGCAAAACAGAAGTATGATCCGCGCGGGCTGTTGAATCCCGGCAAGATGATCAGCTTTCACAAGGAGGCGGTGAACCCGTGAAGACGTGGATCCCTGATGCGCGCAACTTTGCTTATCTCACTTGGAAGCAAGTGGACGAGTTGCCGCGCGCGTCGACATTGCTGATTTTGCCCACAGCAGCCATCGAGCAACACGGCCATCATTTACCCCTAGCCACCGACACGCTAATTAACAACCTGCTTCTCGGTAAGGCGCTCGCGCAGATTCCGGCAGAACTACCCATCTACGCGCTGCCCCCAGTCTGCTACGGCAAGAGCAATGAACATCTCGGCTTTCCCGGCACGCTCTCGGTGAGCGCGCAGACATTTCTTGCCGTGGTGCGCGACCTGGGCGCGAGCATTGCAGCCGGCGGGTTCAAAAAAGTCGTCCTCTACAACACCCACGGCGGCAATACATCCCTGGTGGATGTGCTGACGCGCGATCTGCGCGCCGAGTTTGGACTGCGCACCTTCTCACTCTTCGGCTCGCCGGGTGCAGCTTTTGACGGTATTAGCCAGCAGGAGCGCACCTACGGCTTCCATGCCGGCGAGATTGAAACCGCCTATCTGCTGCATGCGATGCCTTCGCTCGTGCATCCAGAGGAGTACACATCCAACTACATCGCCAGGACAGATGTGCCTGAGTTGCTCAAGCCAGAGGGGTCGGCGGCGAATTTCGCTTGGCTGACAAAGGACATTGCGCCCAGCGGAGTGTTGGGAGACCCATCGGCGGCAACAGAGGAGAATGGCGAGCGCTGGGCCAACGAAGCCGCGGCGCGCATTGCCGAGATTCTCGTCGCCATGTACAACTTTGAGCCGAAGCACGGTGCATGAGGATGGCCCTCCGAACGAACCTTGTTGATTGCGGAAACGGAATTCGTCTTGAGCGTGGCGTGGAGTGCCGGCTCAGCGACGGAGTGGCGCTCGTCTCAGATCATTACTATCCAGCAGGCGACGGCCCCTGGCCGTCGCTTCTGATGCGTCAGCCGTATGGGCGCGATATCGCCTCGACAGTGGTTTACGCGCACCCGGTGTGGTTTGCACGCCACGGGTATCACGTCGTAATTCAGGACGTGCGAGGCCGAGGCGGCTCAGGGGGTGAGTTCTATCCGTTTCGAAACGAGGGCCGCGACGGTGCCGAATCGATTGCCTGGCTCCGCACGCTTTCCGCATCGAATGGACGTATTGGCATGTACGGCTTCTCTTATCAGGGGGCAACACAACTGCTGGCGGCAGTGGAGCAGCCGGAGGGCCTGGTGTGCATCGCTCCTCACATGACGGCAGCAGACCTTTATCACGGATGGTTCTACCATCACGGCGCGCTGCGCCTCAGTTCGAGCCTCGCGTGGGGCATTCAGATGCTCCGCGAAGACGCGCGACGAAATGGATTGCGTGACGCCAGCGATAAACTCGAATCTGCGTGGGCCAACATCCGCAGCCAAGCCGCGCATGTTCCCTATGCGTCGCATCCGGCCATCGTGGATCCGGCACTGCCCGGATATGTGTGCGATTGGTTTACACAACGCGAGCCAGGAGACTACTGGACGTCGCAGGACATCAGTAGGCGACTCGATCGGATCCGGATTCCGGCTTTTCATGTTGCAGGCTGGTTCGATACGTATCTTGAAGGTTCCTTCGCAGGATACCTTGCGCTCCGCCAACATGCGGGAACAGAATTCGCGCGGGAGAATCAGTTTCTGATTGCGGGCCCCTGGGTGCATATTCCATGGGGAGACCGCGTGGGCGATGCGCACCTGGGTGAAGCTGCCAATCTCGACACCGACGCAATTCTGCTGCAATGGTTCAATCATTGGCTCAAAGATTCAGGTGACTTCAACGGCGAACCCCGCATTCGCTACTTCACTCTCGGTGCAAACGAATGGCGCCATGCTGAGGATCTTCCGCGGGACGCTGGGTTCTCTCTATATCTACACAGTGCGGGAAGAGCAAATTCGCGCAAGGGCGATGGAGTTCTCACTTTGGCGGTTCCCGACGGCAATGAGCCGCGCGATGTGTTTGTATACGACCCGGAAGTGCCAGTCTTAGCGCCGGGCGGCCCTTCGGCCCTCAGCGGCCCCTTCGACCAGGCTGTACTTGAGTTGGGCAATAACCTGCTTGTTTATACGTCTGAGCCCGTCACGCGGAATACAGAAATTCTCGGTCAGCCCTGCGTCACGCTCTATGCGTCCACATCCGCAAACTGCGCGGACTTCACCGCCAAAATCGTCCGTGTAGCGGCGAATGGTCGCGCCGAGTTTCTTTCCATCGGAATTGCGCGCAGTTCATGGATGTTCGCCGACTCTACCTTCTCACCCGACGAGATCCACAAGTGGCACTTCACACTTGAGCCAGTCGCATTTGAGCTGGCAGTCGGTGAACGGCTGCGCCTTGAAGTGGCCAGCTCAGCTTTTCCGCTCTATGATCGCAATCCCTCTACCAATGTCTTGCCGCAGCTTGCCGACCACTGGAACTGGTCACGCGCGACGCAGCAAGTCGCTCATACGTCCGTTTGTCCATCCGCTCTTCATTTGCCTTTGAAGGGAAAGCCGGGATGGTAAATCCAAACTCAGGTTCCATTCCAGAGATCGCGCTGAACAGTGTGAGCAAGCGCTATCGCAACGCGGCGGTTGCACTCGAAGGAATTTCCCTCAACGTTGAACGCGGCGAGTTCATCACATTTCTGGGCCCGTCGGGCTGCGGAAAGTCAACGCTGTTGCGGCTGGTTTCAGGTCTGAGCCCTGTCAGCGGGGGAAGCATCCAGGTGAACGGAATGACGCCGGAAAACGCGCGGGAATTGATGAGCTTCATCTTTCAGGATGCGACGCTCCTCCCCTGGAGAACCGTGGAGCAGAATGTAGGCCTCGGGCTGGAACTGGAGTATGCCGCGCGTGCGTTGCGCCAGGAACGAGTGACGCGCATGCTGGAGTTGGTCGGCCTTGACCGGGTGGGCAGAAGTTATCCGAGGCAGCTCTCCGGCGGAATGAAGATGCGCGTTTCGATCGCACGTGCGCTGGTGAGCCGGCCGCGCATTCTCCTCATGGATGAACCCTTTGCTGCGCTGGACGAGATGAATCGTGACCGCCTGAACGAAGAATTGCTGCGCCTGTATGCGGAGCAGAAGTGGACAGTTCTCTTTGTGACGCATTCCGTAGCGGAAGCGGTGTTCCTCTCTTCGCGCATCGTAATTCTGGCAGCACATCCAGGCCATGTGGCCCATGTACTTCCGATCAATTTGCCATGGCCGCGCACTGCTGATACTCGAGAGTCAAAAGAGTATGAAGAGACAGTGATGCATGCATCGCGCTTATTACGGGAGGTGTATCAGGGATGAGAGAGCGGGGAATGCTGGTGATCAACAATCTGCTTGTGTTCGCGTGTCTATTGGGACTGTGGCAGGCTGCGATTTGGTTGAACCATCTGCAGCCGTACATCCTTCCAGGACCCCTCTCCGTTGCGCAGGCATTGAGAGATCGCTACGCTTCCCTGCTCAATTCGCTATGGATCACCACGGAGGAGGCGGCGGGAGGCTTGATCGCGAGCATCGTTGTGGGCGTGGCGACAGCCATGGTCTTTGCCCAGTGGCGCTGGCTGCGCCAAACGCTTTATCCCTACACCATCCTGCTGCAGACGGTGCCCATCGTCGCCATTGCGCCGCTTATTATCAACTGGGCAGGTGCGGGCATCTTTCCAGTAGCCATTGTCACGTTCATCATCTGCCTTGCGCCTATCATCGCCAACACCACGCAAGGATTGATCAGCGTCGACGAGAACCTGATTCACCTGTTCGTGATGCATAATGCGACCCCCGCTCAGACGCTGTTTAAGCTTCGCCTGCCCAACGCGATGCCCAGCCTCTTCACAGGAATTCGTATCTCCGCAGGCATTAGCGTCATCGGCGGCATCACGGGCGAGCTATTTGCCGGCTCCACGCGCGTGGGCGAGGGCGGCCTGGGCTATGCGATCATTTACGCCAGCAATCAAATGGAGACAAGCTACCTGTTTGCGCTTGTCCTGGCCGCAACGGTGCTGGGCTTTTCATTCTTCTTTATCGTGAAGTTTCTGGAGTGGCTTTTCCTGCATAATTGGCATGAATCGAGCCGGCAGCAAGCGCTTGAATAGGAAAGGCGTTGTCGATGTTGCGCATGGAATCCGAGACTGGCTGGTGGCTCATCACCCATCCCGATCACGCACGCCTGGCCGGTGCATTTGCCGAGGCGTGGGGCAACGAAGAGTTTCGCACGCCGGAGCCGCGGGCGCGTGTGCTCTATGGAATTGCCGCGCACGACGACGGCTGGGCAGATCGTGACGCTCATCCAATCATTACCCCTCAGGGCAAGCCCTCGGCATTTTCGGTCGATCTCGTGGGCAAGTACTCCGCATTCGAAGAGATCGACATTGAAGAATATCTGGCTGTGCGCGAGAGGGCAGTTCGCATCATCGCCGACAAGGACCCTTACGCCGGGCTGCTGATCGCCATGCACACCTACAATCTGTTGACTGCGCATGCCGACCGGTCAACCATCGATGCGCCGGGTCTTGCGCTGTTGGATGAGTTCCTTGAACGTCAGCGCATGTATCAGCTTGAACTCCTGGAAGCCATCGAAATGGACGAATCGCTTGCGCCGGGGGAAAAATCAAGGAAGACTATCCTGGAGAACTTCAGGCTGTTGCAGGCATGCGACAATCTCTCGCTGTTGACGTGCGTGGCCTTCGCTTCACCGGCGCACCTCCTGCATCCGCTCCCCCTCAACAATGGGGAAACGGCAGAAGTCAGCGTGCTTCCTCTGGCCACCCGTGAATTTCGCCTGTCTCCATGGCCGTTTGCGGAGCAGACCTTCAGCTTCAGTTTCCCGGCGCGGCATGTCGCTGCAAAATCGTTTAGCTCATCGGCAGAACTGGACGCGGCCTTCCAAGCAGCGCCGGTGGAGCGCCTCGTCGTCAGGCTCGTTGAATGAGCCCTGGGTCGGTTAGCAGAGCTAGCCACCTGAAAGAGTAAAGGGAGAGGACGTTCGTCTTGGCGAACGCTCTCGTTGCAAGCGGCAAGGCTTTAGAAGTCCAGGTGCAGAGACATCTGAATCTGTCGCGGACTGCCGATGGTGTGCGTGACGATGCCGAGGCCTCCCGGTGCGTTATAGAAATCGGACGGGGCCGTGCCGGTCTGGGGATTGGCATCGTAGTACTCGTTTTGAGATACCTCGTTGCCGGGAACATCGAGACTGGTTGTGTTGGTCAGGTTGTACACGTCGAAGGTGTACTTGAGGCTGTACCGCTCACTGAACTTGGTCTCTTTCACTAGCGAGGCATCGGAACGTTTTTGGAAGGACTGGCGGAAGATGTTGCGCTCGCCGCTGGTGAATCCAGTTTCGTATGGATCGGAGTCCGGAATCGCGCCGCCGAGACCCCCGGCTGGGAGCAGCGGAAGGGTAAAGCAGGCTGCATTCAGGGCCGGTTGTCCGCCGGAGGGAGTCCATGCACCGGAGTGCCCCGTCATGGCTGACTTCGCCGTGCAATTGCTGGTCAGCGGCACAATCGGGTTGGTAATACCGTCGGCCGTGGAGTAGTAGATACTTCCAACGGCCCCTGAGAAGTCGATGACGCTGAAGGGTTGGCCGCTCTGCAGAACCGTCATTCCAACGAGCGACCACCCGTCAGCAAGCTTTGCGGCGAGCGAGTGGCCTGCGACAAGGTCCGGAACTCGAAACTGGTAGTTGAAGTTGATGACATGGGTGCGGTCGAAGTCCGACGATCCGTAACCGCTGCGCAGGTCAAGCGGATTGTTGCCGTTGTAGAAGAGGCCCAACCCGCTCTGTTCGTCGAGGGCATGCGAGTAGGTGTACGAGGCGCCAACCATGATGCCGTGACTCATCCGCTTATCAAGGTGCGCCTGAAGCGCATTGTAAGCATCGACGCCGGCGGCCTTGTAATCAATAGACTCTGCCGCGTAACCGATGTAGGGAACACGAAGGTCAACATTGCCACCTTCATAGTTTTGAAGATAGGGCTGGCCGTTGGGGAGGTTGATGGGAACGTAATTGTTGGAGACGGTGTAGCCATAGCTGTAGTCCTGCTCGTAGGGGCTCCCTGGCAACGCGGGATTTGTGGACGAAGCAATAACCGGCTGATTGAATGGCACGGGAATGACCTGATGGCGGCCCAAATTGCCCACGTATCCAAGCTCGAAGGCGAGATCGTTCCGCGGCTGCCATTCGATGTCGAGAGTGTAATTGAAGGTGTAGGGCAGTTTGTTGGTGCGGTCGTAAACGCCAAGCGATATGGGCCGGCCATAATTCAAAATGTCGCCCGCGTTGGGCAGGTAGTTCGCAAGATCCGAAGCTTTGGGGTTGTCGGGAGGGGGAAGCAGCGAAGTGCCATAGGGATTCTCAAGGTTACCTTCTGCGTCGCTTCCTCCGCAGGTCGGGATGTAGCCGAGGTAAAGGTACTGCGTAGCGACCGGGCAGCTTGATGCGTTTACGAAAGGTAGCTGCTGGTTGACGCCGAAAGGTCCGCCGGTGACGGTGCCGATGGCATAGCCGGGCGAGAAGTAACTAAAAAGCTCACCGCGGTCGTAGTAGAGCCCGCCGCCAGTGCGGACGACAACCTTGTTGTGGAACATGCCGGGCTGCCACGCAGCACCCACCCGCGGAGCAATACCCCACTGGCGACCGGTGAGAGTGGTTGGGCTCACTCCCTTTGTGCCGTTGGTGTTGTTGCCGGCGATGACGAGACCGGGATTCTCGATGGTGTCGGAGCCGATATCGTAGCTATAAACCTTGGGGTCAAAGTTGAAGAGGCGGCCATACTTCTCAGTCAGGCCGCCGTCCCAGTCGTAGCGAACCCCCGCTGTGAGCGAAAGGGTTGGCGTGACCTGGTACTTATCCTGCAGGTATGTACCGAGTTGATTGGCGCGATAGTAGCGGCTGGCGTCGCCTTGGAGGAAAGAACTGACGTAGAAACCCGTCGATGAGCTGCCGGGTGTCACGTAGCCCTGAACCATCTGGCTGAAGTCGTCGGTGGCAATGGTGCCGATGCCGGTGCGCTTGTCGATGGTGTTGAGCTGGGTGTACGAGAAGCTGACGCCAAAGGCAAGCGTGTGCTTGCCCAGCATCCAGATGGCATTCCCCGAAGGCGCAAAGCGGTTCTGGAAGACGCCCGTGTTGGCCGACTGCGATTCCGCATTGGGGCCGATATTCAAGTATGCGGGAGAAAGCCCGGCGGGCTGGAAATTGCCCAGTATGTTGTACACGGATACGCCCGGAAAGTAGTTTGAGCCGAACATGTTGATCGACGCCGTGCCGGCCGCGCCGCCGGGAATGTTGCCCGGTCCGAATGGTTGCTCGTTGTCGCTCCAGATCTTCTCGCGCAGGAACCCGAAGGTCTGAGTGGTGCTGAGGTTGTTCTTGACCAGATAGCTATTGGTGATGGAGGCGACCTGCGCGCCCGAATCGAGGTGCTGCGTAAATCCCGGCACGCTGGAGTAGGAATAGGGCGACAAGGTGGGATCGTGCTGATAGTAGTACTTGAGGCTAAGCGTGTCTTTTGAAGTGGCGTTGTAATCCAGATCCGCAACCGCCAGATCCGCGTTGAAACGCCCAGTGCCGGGGATGAACGCATTGTCGAGATGGACCGTGCTGGGCAGGTTGGGGTAGATGTTGTCGTTCGGGATGAGCCACTTGCCGGGCTCGCCCGGAAGTGATGGTGAGTTGAACAAGACAAGGGCTGTCTGATCAATATTGGCTGCGGTGAGGGTGGTACCAAATTCGTTGTTGGCCAGTCCCGCCAAATCGCCGGCATCGCGATTGGTATCGTTCAAGCCCACAGGAACGTCGAGGAACGAGTCGCCAATCTCCTGGTCAGAGACGTGCAGATGTTGATAGCCAAGGAAGGCGAAGAGCTTGTCCTTGATGATGGGTCCGCCGATCGTGCCCCCGAGGCTGTAGCGGTGCAACTCCGGGACCTTGTCGTAGGATGGGACGTCGGGATCCTGATTGAAGAAAAAGGGAGCGGCGTTGAGCCAGCTGGTGCCGCGGTGAATGTACACATTCCCGTGATAAAGATTGGAGCCGGAGGCCGTACTCATGTCAATGTGCGCGCCAGAAGTGGACCCCTGAGTGGCGTCGTACATGGAGGCATTCACGCGGACTTCCTGGAGCATTTCAGGCGCCGGAGTAGGAATGGCATTCCCGATGGAAAGATAGACGGAGGCCGCCGAGGGGATCACACCGCCACCTCCGCCAGGACTGGTCTGGACGCCAGTGCTGTTAATCACTCGAGCAGAGGCGACCTGGCTGGTGCTCTTGCCATTGAACAGGTTGCTGGCGTCAACGCCGTTCAGCGAAAAGCTGTTGCTGGTGTCACGTTGCCCATTGGCCCAGATCGGCTGGTTGCCCAACCCTGAACCTGCTCCAGTTCCGCCTGGTAGCTCGGCGCTCACACCAGTGGATTGAATCGCCAGGCCGGTAAAGCTGCCGGTCGCCAGCGGGATGGTGTCAATCTGACTCTTATCCATGACGTAGCCCACGGTCGTGTCCACCGCATTCATCAGCGGTGAGGCTTCTACTTCCACAGTCGTTGTCGTCTGGCCCACCTTCAGCGAGGCGTTCACCGTGGCCGTTCGTTCAGCCTGCACCGTGATGTGTTGCGTCTTCTGCACGTCGAAGCCGGTCGCCGTATACGTCAGTGTGTACGTGCCGATGGGGAGGTTGACAAACGTATAGACGCCGGTGCCATTTGTCATTTCCGTGCGGGTCAGCGAAGTCTGTTCCCCAACAACCGTCACCGTCGCATTGGGAATGACGCCGCCGGAAGAGTCTGTCACCACCCCGGTAATAGCGCCAAGCGTCTGCTGTGCCAATAGCATTGAACTACAGAACGCAGCGGCCGCCGCAATTGCCAGCAGCCTGGGAAGCAAAGTGCAAAATGAGCGCATGGAATACCTCAATGAGATGGCCTCGGAAAAGAGCGTTTGTTCGTAATTCTTGAGACGTCAGGCAACACTCAAACGAATGAGTTCGCTGATGTTCTGGACCGTGAAAAAGAGGAAAGAAGGAAAAGAGGAACCCCTACGAGTCTTGCTCGTTTCTTGTCCTGGTTGGTGAGTAGTACGCTTTAGGCACAGAATAGCGAATTTCGCATAAATTTCATCTAAAGATTTTCGGTTTGGGGCCGTCTGGCGCTGCGTCGCCTCGATTAAGGTGCAGGTAAGAGCGAGACGTGCGCCTGGACAATACGCCAGCCTTCGCCAAATCGAACCCATACCTGGCTTTGTCGTCCGCGAACCCGGTGCGCCGAACCCTCTTTCCCAGGGCGCTCGAACTCCAATGTTATAGCGGCGAAATCGCGCCCAAAGCTCACAATGTCCATCCGCTTGACTTCCCGAGCCAGATTCTTTGCCGGGCGACCTTTGCGGAAGGCCTCCAACTCTCCGGGTCCGTAGAGATTCTCGGTCACGCCGAAGCGCATCACCTGAGGGCTTGCCCAAAACATTTCCACCAGTTTTTCCACATCGTTCGTCACAAGGGCGCGTTCATAGAGCGAGTAGAGAGCCCGCAACTCAGCCAGCACTTCAGGGTCGTTGATGGTCATGGAATGGGAAACAGCTCCCTTGCCGGAAGAATCTGTTTGCTTAATGCCGCGCTAACCGTATGCACCGGCTCGTTGACCACCTGGCTCAGCCGAAGCTTGAGCGCCACGCTACACAGCAGGTAAGCGTGAATCTCGCTCAAGCCCCAGCGGCTGACCAGCAGGTCTATCATGCGGCCTGTCGCTGCGCGCGCTGCTGCAGCCAAATCTGTTCCTGTTTCGACAACGACCCATGCGTCTGCGATGGAGTCCGCGGCAGTCGCGTCGCTGGCCTCCACAATTGGACCCGTGAGCGGTTGGCGCTTGTGCAGGTTGAACCGCAACGTCACATCCAGTGGACACTCGATGCCGTTGATACAAACTTCGCCGTCGCCTTGAGCTGCGTGCCCATCGCCGCAGCTGAAAAGCGCGCCGTGAATGAAAACCGGCAGATAAAGCGTGGAACCGGCGCACAGTTCACGCACGTCCAGATTGCCGCCGAAAGGTCCTGGCGGCCGGGTGCGGAAGGAGCCGTCTTCGGCACGCGCCACCCCCATCACGCCGAGAAAAGGCCGAACAGGCACAACTGCTGGACTCAGCGAGCGCGTCGATTCACCCTCCAGAATCCAGTGAAAGAGATATGGATCCCGAAATCGCTCTTTCAGGAATCCCAGGCCTTCCACAACGCTGGTCCAGCCCCAGCCGCTATGCCGAGTTGCCAGGACATCCACCTGGAGGACGTCTCCCGGTTCCGCATCCTCTATCCAGATTGGTCCCGTCAGCGCGTGAATGCGCGTGCGATCAATGCCGAGGTACTGCGCCGTGGTCATGCCCGGCGTTACCTGGCCTCCGCTGGCGTCTACGCAGGTGATCTGCACTTCGTCCCCCGGCTCGATGCCCAGCCTCGGTGGCAGCGATCGATCCCACACCGAATGGGTTGGCTCGGCAGAGAGTTCGTGTTCCGTCATGGCTCTTTCACTTTCACGGTCATTTGCAACTCCACCAGGGCGTTGCGCGGCAATGCGCATACACCGACGGCCGCTCGCACGTGACGTCCGGCTTCGCCAAAGACGCGCACCAGGAGGTCGGAGGCGCCATTGATTACCGCAGGTGAATCGGCGAAGCCCGGCACCGCATTCACATAGCCATTCACGGTCAGAACCTCAACAACGGCCTCCAGCGAGCCCAGTTCGCGCCGCAGCACGGCAAGCTGGGTCAATCCGCAGGCCTGGGCCGCGGCATATCCCTCTTCAATCGTACGGCCGGCTCCAATCGTGCCGGTGATTACACCGTCCGAGCCGGTTGAAATCACCCCGGAGAGGTACACAATCACCCCGACGCGCTTGGCGGGGACGTAGTTGCCGCCCGGCGCAGGCAGCTGCGGCAGCGCCAACCCCAGCGCGGCAAGGCTTTGTTCCGGCGAGACCAAATCTGTCATTTGGATTCGACTGTAGCATGAACAATCCGGATTTTTCTTCTTGGGATTTTCAGCATGCTCAAGGTAGCATGGGCCATGCCAAGAGCCCTTTGCGCGCCGCGAGCATGGGCCGCTCTGGTCCGTAGTCAAGTGCAGTCCTTCCTACTGAGGTTGCCGCCATGACGACTCGCATCGCCAAGCTGCTTCTCCTGGCAGGGATCGCCCTCTTTTACACTCTCGTGGTCTTCAATAACCTCACCGATTTCGATTCGAATTATGAGTTTGTCCGCCATGTGCTAATGATGGACACGACTTTTCCCGGCAACCACGGCATGTGGCGCGCATTGTCTTCGCCGTCATTGCATCTTGCGTTTTATCTATTCATCATTGTGTGGGAGATCGTGACAACGATCCTCACCTGGTGGGGCGTGGTAAGTCTCTATCGCGCCCTTAAGCTGCCGGCGGCCACCTTCAACGCAGCCAAGCGCGTGCCAGTCATTGCGCTCACAGCATCCCTGCTGATGTGGCTGGTGGCCTTTCACGCCATTGGCGGGGAGTGGTTCCTGATGTGGCAGTCCCAAGTGTGGAACGGGCAGGAAGACGCCTTCCGAAACTTTGCCATCGTTGGAATTGTGGTGCTGATCCTGTTGCATCCCGACATCGATACGCAGGTTTGAGACATCAGGTCGCAGAGATGACAGCCCGTTTGCTCCTGGCCGCGTACCATGCGACTCCGATCACGATGTACCCGAGATAGATGTACGGAATGCGCGCGTGAATCTGGTCGGATGTGGACCGCAGATCGAAGATCGCGATCAATACGAGCACTACGACAGTCAGAAGACTGACTGCTGCTACTGCGTGGGAATGCTGGCCAAGCGCCCGTCGCGCAAAAGGCAGCGCCACGGCCACAAGTGCATATGCGGTGAGGAATCCGAAGACGGATAACGACCCCAGCAGGTCATACATTTCAGCTCCTTCAAAGCCTCGCAACTGCATCGCGACCGTGGCGGCCAGGATGAGCCCGACGGACAACGCAATCGCCGGTCCCGGTGTGCCATGCTTCTTGTTTGTGCGCTCGAAAATAGGTGGCAGCAGAGCTCCATGCGCCATCCGCATCAGAACGCGGGCAGCCGCCGTGGTGCAAGCCAGCACGCACGCCACCATGCTGATGAACGCGCCAAAATCAATGGCTACTCCAAGCGGAGCGATGCCGGCCTTGGTGGCGAGCAGATGCAAAGGGCTTGTGGATTCGCTGAGTTTGCCCGACTCGCCGCGGAAGCCCAGGACCTCGGAATACGAACACAGCATGAAAAAAACGCCGGCCAGTATCGCGCATTGCAGCACGGCGCGAGGGATCGTATGCAGCGGATTACGCGCTTCTGCCCCCAGCGTGGTCGCGCTCTCAAACCCTACAAAGCTAAACATTGAGAGCACAAGCGCCGGTCCCAGAGAGGAGAATGAAACGCCCTTCAGGCGGAATTGATCGAGATCAATGTGCAACCCAAAGCGCGCCAGCATCACCAGCAGCACAACCACGATCATGCTCACCGAGCCAACCTCGATCCAAAGCATAAGCTCTGCTGAGAGCTTTACGTCGCGATAGGCCACGAACCCCGCCGCAAGGCAAACCAACGTCAGCGTAGGCAGGGCCCCAGGCGACCAATGCAGAAATTGTTGCGTGAGCAAATTGGTGTAATAGAGCGCTCCGCCGGCCACTGAAGCGCCTGTGGCAAGGTACGCCAGCAGCAGACCCCAAGCCGCAGTGACTCCGAAGAATGGAGGCAGCGTGCTCGCGGTGTAGGTATAGAGCGAACCCGGCGAGGCGGAGAGGCGCGCGAACCGGCTCACGCAATACCCCACCAGAAGGATCGCCCCCGTCGCAAGCAGATAGACAAACCACGTCGCGTTGCCGGCCAGCGCGAACACCAGCGGAATGGTCAGCGAAGGCGATGTGGAGGGCGCCATGGCGGATACGGATTGCGCAAGCGTCTCAACGGGGCCCAGCACCCCGGCGTGCAGGCCATAGTTTTCTGCCGCAGCCACCTCCGAGGACACGTCGCCTTCTGTGCTGGTTGGTTCTTTCACCACGTCGCCTTTCCGCCCTTGATTGTCAACAGGTTGCTCTAGTCTTGCCTGCCGTGAACCTTGGAGTCAAGAATCGCAGATTAGACTAGTGCGTATGTCGGTCGGTGCCATCATTCTCGCTGCGGGAGCCAGCCGCCGCCTGGGTCAACCCAAGCAGCTGCTGAAATTCCGCGGCGAAACCCTGCTGGAGCGCGCGATTCGCCTAGCCGGTGAGGCTGGCGCCGCACCGGTTCTGGCTGTGCTCGGGTCCCAGTTTGAAGCCATCTGCGCAAGCGTCTCCTTCAATTATTCGATCCCCGTGTACAACGATCGATGGCAGCAAGGGTTGTCGAGCACGATTCATTCGGGGCTAGGCGCATTGGCTGAATATGCGCCCGATGCGGAAGCCGCGCTCCTGATCAATTGCGACCAGCCTCGTCTCACCACAGATCACTTGATTGCGTTGCTCGAGTCTTTTGCGATGCAACCTGCGCCGTCCATCGTCGTGTCGTCCTATGCCGGTGCGCGCGGGGTACCGGCAATCTTTCCTCGCAGGGTCTTCAACGATCTCCAGGCTCTCAAAGGCGACCGAGGCGCGCGTTCGTTGCTGGTTCACCCGGTTTGCCCAGTGATGGAAATTCCATTCGACGGCGGCGAGGTCGACATCGATCTTCCCGACGATCTTGGGGAACTGGAGTAGTGCTCACCGTTCGATGGTGGCCTCGATTGTCCCGTGCGGCTCGTCAATGGGCACAAAGATATGATTTGGATTGTCCTGACCGAACGGGCTCAGATCAGCCAGCAGGTGATGGAGGTTGGGCATCGCCAGCTTGATGCGCGCAATCTCCGGCGCAGACTCCAATGCAGCTTTTCCCATATCGAAGAGCGTGTGCTGAACGCTCATGCTTTTGTGTGCGGCGAATTCCCTCAGCAGCGCTGCCACAACTCTCCTGCGGACCGCGCCAAAGTCCGAAGCCGGCGACGCGTAATCCCACTCCACGGTCGCACGGGTGCCGAGGATGCGGTCAGTTGCTGGTTTCAGCGTGGTCAGCTTGTCTTTGATGTAGCCGGTGAAAGCCGACTTTGTCGTCTTCAGAATCACCAACCCGTCAACGCCAGACGTGACGGACCACGCGCCGCCCCTCTCTCGTTCAGCGTCGACCGTCTGCAACTCACTCCCGCCCAGCCTGAACGTGTTTGCATCAGGCACGCCATCTACAAGCATCCGCTCCCAGGCTTTTTCCTCGATCCCGATAGCGGCCTTCGAGACCTGCGGTTGGTTGTCCAGCAGGTAGTCGCCCAACTCCATCGCAAACTCCTCAATCGTGGCAGCGCTCGAGTCGCGGGCAATGGAATACACGGTGTTCTTCATCGTATCCGTCGGCAGAATCTTGCTGTTGTCGGCTTCGGTAAAGCTGGACTCGAAATCGCCGCGCAGAAGCACGTGCACGGTCCACTCGTTGAAATAGTGCCGGTCGGCGTGCCGCGTGATCCGCGACAGGCGCACGCGTGACTTGCCATAGCGATTCTCACCCAGTCTTGCCATCTCTCAGCTTCCTCGGTAGGTTGTGTAGCTGTTGTTGCTTAACAGCAGCGGCAAGTGATAATGCTGCTCGCCGTGACAAATAAAGGTGATCGAAATCTCCCGAAAAACACCCGCTCGACGATTGCACGCCAGATAAGCCCCAGTCGAAAAGGTTAGCCGGTATTCGCCCGCGGCGGCGTTTTTGGCCAGTTCGTCGCATCGCCCATCCACATCTGTTGCGCTCGTTGCAATCATCTTCCAAGCGTCGCCTTCCTTCATCTCAAGGCGGACGGCAACATCAGCGGCCGGTTTGCCGAATACCGTGTCCAGCACGTGCGTGGAAATCCTGCTCATGATGTCAGCCACTTTCCCAGGCGAATCTGTGTGATCTGTCGTTGCTGTTCCGCCGCCTCGTGTAATTCCGCTTCGCGATCGTTGGTCAGGCGGCGCTTGAGAATGCCGAGCATCTCTTCGGCGCTCTTGCCGGTGGCGCACACAATGTAAGTAAAGCCGAAGCGATGCTCATACATTGCATTACCCTCAGCCAATTCATTTAGGACTCGCTCCACAGCACCTGAGGCCGAGGCCTGTTCCTGCCGCGACCATGCCATTGATTGTGCCGTGGCGTGCGCCGCCTTTCGTTCGCCGATTCGCGGGTGGCAGGCGAATGCCTCCATCCAATCCGCTTCCTTCATTGTGCTCCACACGCGATCCGCGGCCTCACTGAGGGCCACGATGTTGCCAAGCGGGCGCAGAGCCACCATCCGCTCGGCCCACCTGCGTGCTCCGCAGCACGCAACCATGGTGTCCAGCGCTTCTGTTTCGCTGGCGCAATTCCATTCCGCAAGATGGGCATTCATTGCGTCGTCCCTTGCGCCACCAACTCGTGCAGAAACTCTTCAAGCAGGTTGGCTCCCACGCGCCGCCGATACTCGGCGTTGGAGCGAATATCGTCGATCGGTTGGGCCTCGGCCAGCATCGCTCGGCGCGCCACTTGAATCGTTTCTTGAGAAATGTTTTGACCGAGCAATGAAGCCTCAGTTCGATAGAGCCTTGCGGGAAACGGAGCCAGGCTCGCCGCGGCCACCCGAATCTCGCTGATTACGCCACCTTCTTGCAGACCCGTGGCGGCCAGTGCGACCTTTGCAATGGCCATGGCGCGCCGCGTTCCTACCTTGCGCAGATACTGGAAATGCCGGCCAAATCGCGCGGCCAGATGAATTGCGAAAAGCAGTTCATCCGCGCCCAGAAGGTTACGTTTGTAGCCGGTATGGAATTCGGCGTACGGAATGCGCCGTTTGCCTCGCACGGATACAAACTCAACCTCAGCGTCGTATACGAGCAAGGCGGGTGAAGAATCGGCTGCAGGCGATCCATTCACCAGGTTGCCTCCAATGGTTGCGCGGCTCTGATTGGCAATGCAGCCAATCCAACTCGCCGCTCTGGCCAGCAGAGGGAACTCCTTCGCGATGGCCGGGTGCAGGCGCAGGTCTCGAAATGTCGCCCCCGCACCGATGACGATGCTGTTCGCGGCGGTTTCGATGAATCGCAGATCCCGGATGCCCCACAAACTGATGAGTCGGTTTGCGCTGAGCCTGCCCGCCGCGTGTGCCACCATCAGCTCCGTGCCTCCAGCGATCGGCGTCCACTGACCCGGCTCCGCGGCCAGAATCTCAAGCACCGCGGCCAGGCTGCCGGGCGCGATCATCTCATGCGCTTCGGCGTTACCGCGCATCTGCCGCCTCGTCCGCAAGCCCCTCACAAGCTTGTGCAGCGGCGGCAACAACCGATTCGAAGATGCGTATGAACCCCGTGCACCTGCAGAGATTGCCCGCCAACCCCTCTCGAATCTCGCCCATGCTGGGGCGCGGATTGCATTCCAGAAGTTGTGCCGCGGCCATCAGCATGCCCGGCGTGCAAATACCGCACTGCGCGCCGCCACAGGTGAGGAACGCTTGCTGTAGCGGATGTAAATTGCCATTCTGTGCAAGTCCTTCGACCGTCTGGATGCATGCGCCCTCAACTTGCAATACCGGCACGAGGCAGCTATTCACCAGTTCACCATTCACGCGCACGGAGCATGAACCGCATTCACCCTCGCCGCACCCTTCCTTTGTTCCGGTAAGATGCAGATCCTCGCGCAGCACATCGAGCAGACGTTTCATCGGCGGCGCCTGCACCAGCAGTTTTTCGCCATTGATAGTGAGTTCGATGCGTGAGAAGGAAGCGCTCATACCGCGGTGGCCTCTTCAATCGCCTGATCCGCTGCGAGCTTCTGATACAAGTCCTCAGGCAGCAGCGGAATGGAACAAAACCCAACGCCGGTAGCATCCCTGATCGCGTTCAAGATAGCGGGTGCGGGGCCGTCGTGGGGCAACTCACCAATACCCTTTGCGCCATAGCCACCATGGCGGAATGGAATCTCCTCAAAATACACATGAATGTGAGGCACATCTTCGGCAGTGGGCATAATGTAGTTGGTCATCTGATTGTTGGCCATATGCCCGTTCTCTAACACGACCTTTTCGTAAAGCGCGTAGCCGATGCCCTGGGCGATGCCGCCTTCAATCTGGCCCCCGGCCAGCACAGGATTGATCACCCGCCCGGTTTCCTGTACGGCCCAGAATTCTTCCACTTCGGCAGAATAGGTGACCGTGTCCACCGCCACCTGCGCCACCTGGATCGACCACGCAAACGCAGGATAAGCTTCACCGCGATATTTCTGGTCGTCCCAGAAGATTCCTGGCGGCGCTTCGTAGCGGCAAAGGGAAACAACCTCGCCTTTCGCGGCGCGATAGCGTTCGCACGCCGCGAAAAACTCCTCGCTATTGAAGGGCTCTGCGAGCCCCGCATGCTCGCGCAGCATCGCCACCAACTGCATCGAAGCCCGCTCAATCAGCCGCCCCACCACCATGGCCGTGCGCGACGCCACCGTGGGGCCGCTGTTGGGAACAATGCCCGTGTCTGCGGGCGCCATCGTCACATCGCTATACTCGATGCCGATAGCCTCGGCGGCAATTTGCGTCAGCACGGTGTTGGTGCCCTGGCCAAACTCGGTGCTCGAAACCAATACGCGCACTTTGGCTTCTGGCGTTACGTCCACACCGGCCAGCGAATTCAAATAACGTTCGCCCGACCCGGTAAATCCGGACCCATGGTAAAACGCAGCTATTCCCATGCCGCGCTTTACCGAGTTCGTTTGATTCTCCTCCGCGAAGCGCGCGCGGCGTGCGTGATAGTCGCTCTCGGCAAGCGCGCGGTCAAGCAACTGATCCAGAATCACCGGCTCGCGCATCACTTGTTCGGTGGCGGTCGTATCTCCGTCGTGGAGAAAGTTCTTGCGGCGCAGCTCAATCGGATCCATGCCGATGGTCGCGGCAATCTCGTCCATGTGCCGCTCAACGGCAAATATGGCCTGCGGTGCGCCAAAGCCGCGAAACGCCCCGTAGGGCACTGTGTTAGTAGCCCACGAACGTGATCGGATGCGCACATTGGGGCACGAATACGGTCCGGTTGAGTGCAGCGTAGCGCGTGAAAGCACTGTTGAAGAAAGCGTGGAATAGGCTCCGCCGTTGGTGCACAAGTCAATATCCATCGCCAGCAGCTTTCCGTCGCGGTCGAGCGCCGTGCGATGCCGCACCCGCGAAGGATGGCGTTTTGTGGTTGCAGCCAGGTCTTCCATCCGGTCGTAAACCATCTTCACGGGATGCCCGCTTTTCATTGCCAGCAGAGCCGCATGCGCGGCCAGCGTGGAAGGATAGTCCTCCTTGCCACCAAAGGCGCCGCCAGTCTCGGTCTGGATGACGCGTACCTTGTCCTCGGGCAGGTCGAAGACTGAAAGCAGCGATCGGTGAACGTAGAAGGGGCATTGCAGCGAGCCCCAAACCGTGATGCCATCATCTTTGTCGTACTCCGCGATCACGCCATTGTTTTCGATGTAGAGGTGCTCTTGCGCGCCGGTCCGGTATTCGCCCTCAACAATGTGCGCCGCTTCGGCCCAGGCAGAGTCCACACTACCCTTTTCAAGCAGAAAGCTCTTCAGTACATTGTCCGCGCCCCACACAATCACGTCCTGGCGTTCGCTCTCTTCAATGGTGAATACAGGCGGTAATGCTTCATACTCGACTTTCACGCCGGCCACAGCTTCACGGACTTTGTGCTTATTTGGATGCGCCACCAGCAGGATGGCCTCATCGCAATGATTCACCGCGCCGTCGGCAAGGCATGGCTGATCAGCCACAATCAGTTGGACATGATTGTTTCCCGGAATATCTGCGGCGGTCACGACCGCGAATTCGTTCCAATCGATGCGGCGGTCGAAGGAGATTGAGCGGATCAAGCCGCGCGGAAAGGTGCTGCGCACAGTAGCCCCATACCACATGCCTTCGCGCTGTATATCGTCTACGTAACGGGCGCGGCCCAGCAGTTTGTCCACCCCTTCCTTGCGGGGGACGGGAGCGCCAACGATGCGGGTTTTCGCATGCGTGCTCATGGTTGGGGAAGCGGGGAATTACCCTGCGGGTTGAGGCCTAGCATACAACCTAGCCGCCAAGTTTCAAAGCCAATCAATCAACTGGCCAACCGTGCCAATGTGCGCGCCAGCACGTGCACGCCCCCCCCAATCCACTCAGGTGAGGCGTATTCGTCGGGCCTGTGACTCACCCCGCCACGGCAGGGAATGAACAGCATCGCGATGGGCGCAACCCGTGCCAGAAACAGGGAATCGTGGTAAGCGCGGCTCACCATCTTCTTGTAGCTCCTGCCCGCCTCTATTGCAGAAGTCTCCATCGCTGCCAGGATTACCGGATCGCAGGTGGCCGGAGGGTCAGCATTCACCACCTCGGCGTGAATAGCCACGCCGCGTCTGCCTGCGACCTCACTACATGCCGCCTTCAGGGCTTCAATTACACTGTCACGCCGCGCGCCGTCAGTGTCGCGAATATCAGTCTCCAAACGCACGCGCGAGGGAATGCTGTTGACGGCGCCAGGAAAGACCTCGCAAACGCCCACAGTGGCCACTGTATCGATCGCGCCGCTCGATAAGGCTGCGGTTTCAAGCGCCAGTATCAACTCAGCCGCCGCGACCAGCGCATCCTTGCGGCCAGGCATCAGCTTGCCCCCGGCGTGGCCGCCTTCTCCTTCAATCACAATGCGCAAACTTGCTGGCGCGGCTATCGCTGTCACCAATCCAATGTCGATCCCCTCCTGCTCCAGCAGCGGCCCCTGTTCAATGTGCATCTCGACGAACTGATGAAAGCGTCTGGCGGGCAGCGCAACAGATTCAAGCGAGCCGGAGAATCCGGCCCGTGTGCGCAGCTCTTCGAGTCCGCGGCCTTTCTTGTCGCGCAGGGCAAGCGCTCGCTCCGGTGAGAGGACACCGGCCATCATCCGGCTACCCAGGCAACCAATCCCGAACCGGGTCGGCTCTTCGGCAGTGAAGACGACAAGTTCGATCGATCGCTTTGGTCTGAACCCAAGTTTCTTTAATACGCGAATTGCTTCAAGCCCGCCGAGCACTCCCACGCATCCGTCATACAACCCGGCGTTGGGGATTGCATCGATATGCGAGCCCGTGCCAACCGGCGCAAGCTCGCCCTCGCTGCCCGGCCAACGGGCAAATGTGTTGCCAATTGCATCTTCATGCACATCCAGCCCTGCGGCCGCACACAGGCCCTTTACATAGGCACGTGCACGCAGGTCCGCCTCGCTGAAGACCACGCGCGTCACCACGGGCGGCGCGGCCTCGGAGATCTTCGCGAGGGCCGCCAACTCCGCCAACAGCCCGTCAATCATCAGTTTCGGCTTCGTACTCATCGCGTCCTTCACTCTCCGAGCGGATGCCTGCGCCAATCCTTGTAGATGAGGTATTTGGCCGGCCGCTTGCCGATCGCACCAAACCACTGCGGACAGTAGGCGCTCATCCAGATAAAGTCGCCGGCCTCGACGGGATACCAGGAATCACCGAGCTTGTAGATCCCGCCGCCTTCCAACATCAGCAGTCCGTGTTCCATCACGTGAATCTCTACCATGCTGAGCGCCGCGCCGGGGTCATACGTCATGGTGTTTACAGCGAAGTCATACGCCGGTCCGTCAGGCATCAGCGATCGCACCCGCAAGGCATCGTCTCCCATCAACGCAACAGGTTTGACTTTCGCTTCATCACCGACGACGATCACCGGTGCTGGCGCACCCGACTCCTGCTCATACCGCTTCTCGATGACAGCTGTCCTCGCTGCCGAGAGTGCGCGCACTGTGTGCGGCATGTCCTGCGGGATATAGGCGAAACCGCCGGCCGCAAGAACATGTCGCTTGCCAGCAGCTTTCAACTCCAGTTTTCCCGCAAGAACATACAGGAAACGCTGCGCACCAGTTGGACCCAGGGCACCCTTCGCCGAAAACTCGGCCGTCATTTGAGTGAACCGCGCGCCCAGTTGCGGGCCTGCATGAATAACGAACTCAACCCCGTCTGCGCCCGGCAAGGGAGTGCGCACAAAAGTGTCCGGAGTTTGCAGCAGGTGATCTTCCTTCAAATTGCTTCGCGTCGATCCGAGATGGTGAAGCTGAGGATGCGGCAATGGCGACCTCGTTCCGGAATTGGTTGTTCGATTCTATCGAACCTCCGCCGCAAGACGCGCAAGAAACTTGCGGCCCACATGCAATGCGGCTTCCACGTCTTCATCCCGCACAGCCTCATCCGGGTGATGGCTGATGCCGCCGGGGCTGCGCAAAAACAGCATCGCCGTGGGCAGGCGCATTGCCATCACCATGGCATCATGCCCAGCGCCGCTGGGCATTGTTTTTGCAGGGAAGCCGGCGTCTGTCATTGATTCGGTAAGCAGCGCTGTGAGTCGCTCGTCCATCGGCACAGCAGGCTCGTCAAGCAGGCTTTTCCACTCCACCGACAGGCCGCGGCGATCTGCGATCGCGCCGGCCTTTGCCAGCAGTTCTTCCACCGCGGATTTGCGCGCGGCATCTCTGGCATGGCGAATGTCCAGGCTCGCTCTGACAGACCCCGCCACGACATTTGCCGCATTAGGTCTCACTTCCATCTTGCCCACTGTGGCAACCAGGCCTTCAGTCTCGAGCGCCATTGCTTCGACTGCCGCGATCCACTCCGCGACGGCGGCTACCGCGTCGCGCCGCAACCGCATGGGCGTGGTCCCGGCGTGGTTGGCGTGGCCCCTGAATTCAAGGCTGAGGCGCGTCTGACCCACGATGCCGGTTACTGCTGCGACACTCAATCCCTCAGTCTCGAGGACGGGCCCCTGCTCTATGTGAAACTCCACAAACGCGAGCGCGTCCTCACCCGCCCCGGCCTCACCCAAATTCGCCGGGATCCAGCCCGAATCTGCGAATTGCTTCGTCCAGCGTCACGCCTTCCGAATCCTTCAGCACAAGCAATGCGGGTTCGAATCTGCCAGCCACAGCGCGGCTGCCGAGGAAAGGAACTCCGAAGCGCACGCCCTCTTCTTCAGAGAATGCAATCACTTCCATCGCGACAGGCAATGCAAGCTCCTGCGCGACTGCTACCAATTCCAGCGCCAGCGTAACTCCCAATACGCCGTCAAATGCCCCAGCATCGGGTACGGTGTCAATGTGCGATCCGAGAATCAATCGCCTTGGCCGCGCACCTGCTGGTTGCCACAGGCCGCGCAGATTCCCGGCCGCATCGACGCGAACCGTCATGCCCAAGGCCTTCATGCGTTCCCGCAAGTACGCGTGAACATCATGCACCGGCGGCGTAAGAAACCGCCGCGTCGTGCGCCCCTGCTCCTCGCTCAGGTTGGCAATGTGACGGCATTCCGCAATCGCGCGGAGAGCG
This sequence comes from uncultured Acidobacteriaceae bacterium, assembly GCA_963780515.1. Classification (GTDB taxonomy): domain Bacteria; phylum Acidobacteriota; class Terriglobia; order Terriglobales; family Acidobacteriaceae; genus Telmatobacter. The sequence continues at coordinate 230,247 of CAWACG010000016.1, read as the reverse complement.
CGTTCCTTCATCATCTCACCAGCTCTCTTCCGCGTGCATCGCCCACAAATCCCGCCGGTCCGTAGACCTGCTCACCGCGCAGCCAGGTCTCCAGCACGCGCCCTTGCACCTCCGCACCCAGGTAGGGTGAAAGCTTGTGGCGAAAATGCAAATGCTCCTCTGCAACCGTCCAGCGCGTATCCGGATCGAAGACCACAAGATCCGCGTCAGCCCCGGCAATGAGGGCACCTTTTCGTCCGGCCAGTCCAGCTAGCCTTGCCGGTGCCGCGGAGATCCACTCGCCCACTCGTTCCAATCCCAACCCTCGCTTGCGCATTCCTGTCCATAGCACCGGCAGTGTGAGGCCCAGACTGGAGATACCGCCCCACGCCAGGTCCCACCGGCCCTCCTCCCGCCGCTTCATCTCGGGTGGACAAGGGGAATGGTCGGTCAGCACCATATCGATCAATCCCTCTTCAAGGGCCTTCCACAATCTTTCGCGGTTCTCCGCAGTGCGAATCGGCGGCGCGCACTTGTACTCCGTCGCCCCATCGGGGATTGTCTCTGCGGCAAACCACAGATACTGCGTACAGGTCTCCACGGTGACGGGCACACCGCGCCCACGCGCCTCGACCAGCATCGGCACAGCCTGCTCGCTGGCGAGATGGACGATGTGAATAGGCGTCTTGAACTCCTCGGCCAACCGGATAAGCAAGGCAATCGCTTCAAGCTCTGCTTCATCCGGCCGAGAGGCAAGATACGTCGAATACCTTCGCCAATCTGCGCCCGCGGCGTTCAGCGACTCCGTGGCTCGGTTGACCGGGCCGGCCACTTCAGCATGCGCCAGCAGCGGCAGTCCGGTTCCGCGTAATTGCGCGAGTGCCAACCGCAGCTCACCCTCATCCACCCAGACAAACCCGTCAATCCCCGAATGAATCAGGAAGCATTTAAAGCCAGGTACGCCGGCTGCAGTCAACGGCTCGATCTCCGCGGTATTTCCCCGCACCACCCCGCCCCATGCCGCCCAGTCGACCCACGCCTTTCCCTGCGCGGCAACACGCTTGGCCGTCAGCGCCGCTACGCTTGTCGTCTCCGGCACGCAGTTTAACGGCATGTCCACCAGCATGGTGACGCCGCCAGCGGCCGCGGCCCGGGTGGCTGTTACAAAGCCTTCCCATTCCGTGCGCCCTGGCTCGTTGATATGCACATGCGAGTCCACCAGCCCGGGAAGTAAGACCAAATCGCCAAAGTCGCGCAGGCCACTCGCCCCGGTCGCCTCATCCCAGCCGCAAACCTGTGCGATGCGTTCATCTTCCACCACCAGCGTCGCCCGCGCGAGCCCTTGTGGCGTCAGTACCCGGGTTGAGCGGAAAGCCTGTGCCATACTGTGTTTACTTTCGCCGCTCAGGGAGCTTGAGGGCAAGCAGATATGCCGCTTCAGCCAAATCCGGAGTTCCTTCGACGCGCCATCGATCTGGCCGTCCAGAACGTCAATGCCGGCGTTGGCGGCCCGTTTGCCGCTGTGATTGTTCGCGACGGCAAAATCGTCGGCGAGGGCGTCAACACCGTAACCGCCACCAACGACCCCACTGCCCACGGCGAAGTCAACGCCATCCGTGCTGCATGCAAGGCTCTGGGCACCTTCACACTGGCCAGCTGCGAACTCTATACCAGTTGCGAACCCTGTCCCATGTGCCTGGCCGCGTCTTACTGGGCGCGTCTCAATGCGATCTACTACGGCTGCAGCGCCGCCGATGCCGCGCGCGCTGGCTTCGACGACGCCTTCCTTTACGACGAATTCCGCAAGGATCAAGCCGCTCGCTCGCTGCCGGTCGCACAGTTGCTTGGCGGTGAGGCATGGGCTGCCTTTGCGGCGTGGATCGCTTCATCCGATAAGGTGAAGTACTAACGATTCTGGCGCGAAGTCGCGTCCAGTCGCGTCGATTGCAACTTGTTGCGCAACAAACCCATTGCCCAACCCGCGATCATGCTTTAACGTCAAAGTCTCACACAGTTTGCGTTGGGAGCGAGTGCAACATGCCCCGAGTTGTTCGATGTTCCGTCATTCAGGCTTCGAACGCTGTTCCGGCCACTGAACCGCTGGCAGTCCAGAAGAAAGCCATGATCGAGAAGCACCTCGGTCTTATCAGGCAAGCTGCCGACGATGGCGCGCAGATAGTCTGCCTTCAGGAGATATTCAACGGTCCTTACTTCTGTGCCGAGCAATCCGTCAAATGGTACGAGACCACCGAGCCGGTCCCCAATGGCCCCACCGTCACCCTGATGCAATCACTGGCCAAAGAACTGCGGATTGCGATGATCGTCCCCGTATACGAGGTCGAGCAGGAAGGTATTTTCTATAACACTGCCGCCGTCATCCATAACGACGGTACATACCTCGGCAAGTACCGCAAAACGCATATTCCACATGTCGCGCCAGGCTTCTGGGAGAAGTTCTACTTCCGGCCCGGCAACCTCGGCTATCCGGTCTTCGATCTGGGCTTTGCAAAGATCGGGGTGTATATCTGCTATGACCGCCACTTCCCTGAAGGCGCACGTTGCCTGGGCTTGAACGGGGCCGAGATTGTCTTCAATCCATCGGCCACTGTGGCCGGTCTCAGCGAGTACTTGTGGAAACTTGAGCAACCGGCCCACGCCGCGGCCAATGGCTACTTCATCGCGGCCATTAATCGCGTCGGTACTGAGCCGCCTTGGAACATCGGCGAGTTTTACGGTTCGAGCTACTTCGCCAACCCGCGCGGGCAAATCGTTGCCCAGGCTTCCCGAGACAAGGACGAGGTGCTTACCGTCGATCTGAATATGGATGAAATTGCCGAGGTGCGCCGCACGTGGCAGTTCTTCCGCGACCGCCGGCCAGACCTGTATGGTCCGCTGGTCGCTTCATAACGCAGTTTCTTGACTGGGTTATCTGCGGCGACATCAGATTTTCTTGGAAAGGTGAGGCGAAGAAAGCAATTCCTTGCGAGGTCTGTATGAGCACCGCGGCTTTACCCGACGATCCTCAATTGCGCGAACGCTTCAGGGAAATCAAGCCGCCCCTTGCGCCCCAGGCCGCGGCGATTGAAGCCGATCGCTGCCTCTACTGCTTCGATGCACCCTGCACGGCTGCATGCCCGACGCACATCGATGTTCCCGGCTTCATCAAGCGCATTGCCTCCGGCAACCTGCGCGGTTCTGCGTTGCGCATTCTCGACGCCAATATTCTCGGCGGAAGCTGTGCGCGTGCCTGCCCGGTTGAGGTGCTTTGCGAAGGTGCTTGCGTCCTGCATCGCCTCAATCACGACCCGATTCAGATTGCGCGCCTCCAGCGCCACGCCATGGATGCCTTCCATTCCTCGGGAGAACGACTTGCTCACTGCTCCTCGCGCTTCCCGTCAATCTGCGCGCGGCCTGTATCGGTGGCGGTCCAGCGTCGCTTGCCTGCGCCGCGGAATTATGCCGCCAGGGCGCAAGCGCCACCATCATCGAGCGCCGCGCGCTGCCTGGTGGCCTGAACACCTACGGCGTCGCCGAGTACAAACTTCGCGCCGCCGACAGCCTGCGCGAGGTGGAGATGATTCGCCGCATGGGCGTGGAATTCCGCTTTGGCGTGGCGATTGATTCTGCCCAGGCTCTTGAAGCACTCGAAGCCGAATTCGATTTCATCTTTCTCGGTATCGGTCTCGGCGCAATGCAGCAGCTCAACATTCCCGGTGAAGACTCATCGAGCGTGATGAATGCCCTCGAACTTATTGCCGGTTACAAGACTGGCCGCATCCGCGAGTTGACTGGAACCGTCGTCGTGGTGGGCGCTGGGAATACGGCGATCGATGCCGCGAACGCTGCCCGCCGCCTGGGCGCGGAGACCGTCTATCTGCTCTATCGCCGCGGCGAGAGCGACATGGCCGCTTTCGACTTTGAATACGAACACGCCAAGCAGGAAGGTGTGCAATTCCTCTGGCGCCGTCAGCCCGTCGCCATCCGGTCGGGAGCGCACGGAGGGCTCTTGCTCGATACAGTTCAGGTGCGCGAAGTCGACAGAAAACTGCTGCCCATTCCAGAATCGCAGTTCACTATCGAATGCAACCTCGTGGTGCCTGCTGTGGGCCAATCGCCATTAACCGAGCTTATGCGCGAGTTTCGCCAGGTGGATGTCCGCGATGGGCGAGTGGTCATCGATCGCGCAACTGGACGAACTGCCAACCCTCGCTATTTCGCCGGCGGCGACTGCGTGAACGGCGGCAGGGAAGTAGTGGATGCCGTGGCCGACGGAAAGCGCTCCGCTCTCGCCATGCTCAAGATTGCAGAGGCCGTCTATGCCTGACATTCGCGTGCATTCATTCGCCGGCGGCATCGACTCGCCCAATCCGTTCTGGCTTGCCTCCGCGCCGCCCACCAACTGCGGCGAGCAGATCATGCGGGCCTTCGATGCGGGATGGGGAGGCGCCGTGTGGAAGACCATTGGCGAGCCCGTAACCAATGTCAGTTCGCGCTACTCTGCCACCGATTGGCAGGGTCAGCGCATCATGGGCTTCAATAATATCGAGCTCATCAGCGACCGCAGCGTTGAAGAAAACCTCCGCGAGATGGCCGAGGTTAAAGGGCTCTATCCTCACCACGCAGTCATCGCCTCGCTCATGGTGGCGTCAACCCGCGAAGCGTGGCATGAGATTGTGGCGCGTGCCGAGGATGCGGGTGCCGACGGTCTCGAACTCAATTTCGGCTGCCCGCATGGCATGAGCGAACGCGGCATGGGTTCGGCCGTTGGCCAGGTGCCGGAGTATGCCGAAATGATTACCGCGTGGGTCAAGGAGAAGGCGCGCACGCCGGTGCTCGTCAAGCTCACGCCCAACATCACCGACATTCGCGCCGTAGCGCGCGCGGCCAAGCGCGGAGGCGCCGACGGCATCTCCGCCATCAACACCATCAACTCCATTACCGGCATCGATCTCGATACACTCACGCCGCGCCCCAACGTCGACGGCAAGAGCTCGCACGGAGGCTATTGCGGTCCCGCCGTCAAGCCCATCGCTCTCAACATGGTCCAGCAGGTCATGGCCGATCCTGAATCGGCGCTCCCGCTCTCCGGTATCGGCGGCATCGGCGACTGGCGCGACGCAGCGGAGTTCATCCTGCTCGGCTGCGGCACCGTGCAGGTCTGCACCGCCGTCATGCACTACGGCTATCGCATCGTTCAGGACATGGCAGGCGGCCTGGAAAACTGGATGCGCTCCAAGGGCTTCAAATCCATCGAGGATTTTCGCGGTCTTCCCGGCCCATCGCGTCACCGAGTGGAAGCATCTCAACCTCAACTACAAAATCGTTGCCCGCATCGACGAGCAGAAATGCATCGGCTGCGACCTCTGCCACATTGCCTGCTGGGATGGCGCGCACCAGTGCATTCACCTCGACCGCGTCTCCGGCCCCGTCAACGGCCACGTCGAATTGCACTCCACTCCCGCGGAGATTGAGGCACGCAGCCGCGCTGAAATTGCAGTCACGCCGGTCTCGCGCAAGGAGCGTGCAGCCGCCTTCGCCGCCCAGGGCCCATATCCCACGCCGCTTGCACGCATCCCCCGCGTGGACGAAACCGAGTGCGTCGGCTGCAATCTCTGCTCGCTTGTTTGTCCCGTTGACCAATGCATCACCATGGTCGAGGTCGATACCGGCCTCGCCCCCGAAACATGGGATGAACGCACCCGCGGAACTGGATGCGTAACCAATCCACACCAATCATGACCATCCGTATGAGTAGTAAAAGGTCCGATCGCGTAGGAAGGACCTTGGTGCCCCATCCTCGGCGTGTTGTTGTTTTTGCGCCTGGGGTGAGAAAGCACAAACGCCAACTTACTAACTCCGCGTACAACGCTAACTCCGCTGACTGAACGAACGCTTTAATGTGAGAATTGAAATCATGTCGTCGCTACTCATCCAATACGGAACCGTCGTCAACGCCGACTCCACCATTAAAGCCGACGTCCTGATCGACGGCACCGTCATCAAGGAAATCCGCGCCGGTATCCCCGCCTCTGCCGCCGAAAACGTCGTCGATGCCACCGGCCTGCTCCTGCTCCCCGGCGGCATCGATGCGCACACGCACCTCGACATGCCCTTCGGCGGCACCAACTCCGCCGACGACTTCCTCACCGGCACGAGCGCCGCAGCTATCGGCGGGACCACAACCATCGTCGACTTCGCCATCCAGGCTCGCGGCACCAAGATGCGCGCTGCGCTCGACACCTGGTGGAAGAAGGCCGAGGGCAAAGCCTGCGTCGACTATGGCCTGCACATGATCGTGACCGACCTGCCCGACGCCGGCCTCGAAGACATGGACGACCTCGTCCGCGAAGGCGTGGCCAGCTTCAAGCTCTTCATGGCCTACCCCAACGTGCTCATGGTCGACGACGCCACTATCTTCAAAGCCATGCGCCAGACTGCCAGGAACGGCGCGCTCATCTGCATGCATGCTGAAAATGGCTCCGTCATCGATGTCATCGTCCAGCAGGCGCTCGCAGAGGGCAAGACCGCGCCCATCTATCACGCGCTTACGCGCCCTACGCAAGCTGAAGCGGAAGCCGTGCATCGCGCCATCGCCATGGCGGAGATGGCCGGCGTGCCCGTCTACATCGTCCACCTCTCCAGCGAAGACGCGCTTAATCAAGTCCGCGAGGCCCGCGACCGTGGCCTGCCCGCATTCGCCGAAACCTGCCCGCAATATCTGCTGCTCTCGCTTGAAGACAACATGGTCGACAAGGGCTGGGAAGGCGCAAAATATGTCTTCACGCCGCCCCTGCGCGAGAAGAAGAATCAACCCAGACTCTGGGACGGCCTGCGCAAAGACAATCTGCAAGTCGTCTCCACCGACCATTGTCCCTTCTGCTTCGAAGATCAGAAGGCGCTTGGCAAAGACGACTTCACCAAAATTCCCAACGGCGGTCCCGGCATCGAAAACCGTCTCCAGCTTCTCCACCATCACGGCGTCGGCCAGGGCAACTTCTCCATCAATCGCTTCGTCGAACTCGTCTCCACCGCCCCCGCGCGCATCTTCGGCATGTATCCGAAGAAAGGCGTCCTCGCCCCGGGCAGCGACGCCGACATCGTCCTCTGGGACCCAACTGCCGAGTCACACCATCTCCGCCGCAACGCATCACATGCGCGTTGACTACTCCATGTTCGAAGGATTCAAAGTGCGCGGCAACGCCCGCGATGTCTACTCGCGCGGCGAATTGATCGTGTCCAAAGGCGAATTCATCGGCAAACCCGGCCGCGGCCACTATCTGCGCCGCGAAGCCCGCGGCGGGGCCTGGAAATGAGTAATGCGTTCAAAGTGCGCACAAAACCCGAGCTCTAATTGCTGCCCCGCAAAAAAGGTTTACCGCATTTTCACTTTGCCTGCCGCGATGTCATTGAATTTCACAACGGCAGAAGCATTCCATGAACCAAGCGCCACATTATCCGTTCCCGGTAGGAAGCAAATGCTGGATGGATAGGTGCACGGGACCTCGCCGAGCTGCGAAAGGTCCGACGCACGATACCAGACAAATCGTCGAGATTGTACAGAGCCGACAATTTCCCCGTTAGCGGCCCATGCTAATTCACTTCCGGTTCCGCCGATCTTGATTTCATCGCTGCTGGCGACTACAGCGCCGTCACTGGCTTGAGAGATTTTGATCCAGCGGCCCACGCGTCTGCGGGTGGCCACGTAACAGATCCGAGACGCGTCGGGGGACAGTGTCGCTGAATGGATGATGTCGAGGTCTAGATTCAGAATCTTTGCCTTATGTTTTTCGAACGGCCACCTTTGTAAGGTCAGATAAGGCGGCGAAGCCCAATTTTCCCCTGGGCGGACTATTGGATGGTGTTCAAACATCCAAGTACGCCTTACCAGATCATGGGATATTTTTCCAATCATTTCGCCTGCAAACGACTGCTGCATAACGATCGCAGAATCGGAGAGCCTGCGAATCGAGATGTCTCCTTTCCTCGATGCAGAGATAAGTTCTCTGCCATCGGGTGAAAACAATACCTCACTGCCTTCGCCCTCGCTTTTGTTCTTAAAGTCGTTTAAGATTTTCCCGGTAAATGGGTCGAGCACGATAATTCTGCCGCTCGTATTTTTCACTGCGAGTGCTTTGCCCTTGGGAGAAAAAGCTGCATCGCTTGGATGAGAGAAGGGATGGGCGGATAAGATTCTCTCGCGGCTCTGAACATCAAAGACGTTCACTCTTTTGCCAAGACAAACTAGGATATTGCCGTCATCTGAACAGCAAAGGGCCATTCCCACGGGCAGTCGAGACAAGGAGTAGGGCATAATTCGAGTGTAAAACGGCAACCTAATTTGCCGTGATCGACTCAACTTACTTATCGTCGCCTCATATTCGTTCTTGTATATCTAGCTCACCGGAGGCCACTTGAGCACCGTCGACCCATCCCTATCCAACCAGGACCTCCGCCCCACCACGCCCGCGCAGCGCACCTGGACGATGTACAACTACATCGCCCTCTGGTTCTCCATGTGCATGGAGATCACGACCTACCAGCTCGCCTCCTCGCTCATCGCCAAAGGCATGGACTGGAAACAGGCCATCTTCACAGTGCTCTTAGGCAACCTCATCGTCCTCGTCCCCATGCTGCTCAACGCGCACGCCGGCACAAAATATGGAATCCCGTTCCCGGTCTTCATTCGCGCGCCGTTCGGTGTACGGGGCGCCAACCTGCCTGCGCTTTTGCGTGCCGTGGTCGCCTGTGGCTGGTTCGGCATTCAGTCCTGGATCGGCGGCACCGCCATTCACTCCATGCTGGCCATCATCTGGCCCGCGGCTGCAAATCAGCCCGTCGCTCTCTGGACATGCTTCCTCGGCTTCTGGCTGCTGAACATGGCCGTGGTCTGGCGCGGCGTCGAATCCATCCGCCATCTGCAGGCCTTTGGTGCGCCCTTCATGTTCGTCATGGCCGCTGCATTGCTGATCTGGGTGCGCATCAAGGCGGGTGGCTTCGGCACCATGCTTTCCACGCCCTCACAATTTCACACCACCGGCGAATTCCTCGCCGTCTTCTTCCCGTCCCTCACGGCCATGGTGGGCTACTGGGCCACGCTCGCACTCAACATCCCCGACTTCACCCGCTACTCCAAATCGCAAACGTCGCAAGCCTGGGGCCAGGCATTCGGATTGCCCGTCGCCATGGTGCTCTACACCTTCGTCGGCATCTCCGTCACTTCGGCTTCGGCCGTCCTCTTCGGCCATCCCATCTGGAACCCCATCCTGCTCATCGGCGCATTCCATCAGCCTGTCGTGGCCTTCATCGCCCTCGTCGCCATCCTCATCGCCACGCTCAATGTCAACATTGGCGCCAACGTCGTCTCGCCCTCGAACGATTTCTCTAACCTCTATCCGCGCCTCATCAGCTTCCGCACCGGCGGCCTCATCACCGGCTTTCTCGGCCTCGCCATGTGTCCCTGGAAGCTGCTTGCCACGCCCGATGCCTATATCTTCGGCTGGCTCGTCGGCTACTCCGGCCTGCTCGGCCCGGTCGCCGGCATTATGGTTTGCGACTACTTCCTCATCCGCCACACGGAGCTCGACGTAAATTCGCTCTACCACCGCGAAGGTGCCTACCACTACACCAGGGGAGTCAACCCGCGCGCCATCGTCGCACTGGTATTGGGTGTGGTCATCGCGCTTGTGGGACTGGCCGTCAAGCCGCTGCATTTCCTCTACGACTACGCCTGGTTCGTCGGCTTCTTCACAGCTGGCATCGTCTACGTTGGGCTCATGCGGTTTGCCGCCCCAGCTTACGAAGGCTCACTAGAATCCGAAGCAGCGAGGTCGGATGCTTCATAAAAGGGCATGCTTCATCGGTCAGCTCACGTTTCCCCCTGACCTCTGACCCCTAAAACAGCACCCGCACCTCTGAAATCAAATTGTGGTTGTAGGTATGAAAGCTCGACGTCGCCATCTGCATCCCCCCGTCGAAAATCAGGAATGGATGCGTCGGCTTCCACTCCTTGCGCCGCACAACGTAAAAGGCAGCCGGCGTGATGAAATTCTGCATCTTCCCATCGTGGCTGCCCGCAAAATAAAAGGTTGCGTTGTTCTCCACTTCAAACCACACATGCTTACTGGCGTGCGCCTGCACCAGAGAATTCCACGCGATCGACCGCCCCTGTGTCGCAATCTTCCCCGTGGGCATCGTGCCGCCCAGCGCGGAGATCACGTCAAAGCGCCGGAATGCATAGCCGCCAGCCAGCGTAGGCCCAAACGAATCCGTGGCCGCTCCATTCTTATGACTGCCCGTAGCAAAACAATGGTTCAGCATCGCGGCCACGTCAAAGTTCCCATGCTGCGCGTTGCCGGATGCAATGCGGTACTTCACCAGTGTCGAAGTGTCGCCAAACCCATCCACTGCCGTGCTGTTGTGCTGAATGTAGGCCGGCTGCACAAAATCAAACTCAAATCTGTTTCCTGCAATAACGCCGCCTCCGCGCGCATTTCCATAGCTCACCGTCTCCGTGCCTGCCGCGGTGTACTCGTGCGAAGTGGAGAAGCGTGCGTATTGAATCAGCCTCGGATCGGCAGCCACCAAAGGTGTAATTAACGCCGGCTGCAGCGCGGTCATCGCGTTGTTGTGCGCGCCAAATCGCTCGGTCAACGATTGCTGTGCCGAGGCCGTGGCTGCGCTCAGCAGGCACAGCGTGATCAACGCCCTTGCCGAATTGAGAACAAAGCTCTTCATTAGCCGATAGTCTTTTTCTAACAATTCAGCGCAATCGACTCAGTGACCCAAGGCACTGCACTGGCATCGTCTCGGGATTCGAGATGAACTGCACAGTCGGAGCCCTACCGCGTCACACCTCATTCGCATTCACCGCGGCTATACTGCGTGCCATGCACTCCTTCCGGCTCATTGCGCTCGTGGCCGCCTCCGCCCTCTTTGGATGCCCCATCTTTCCGGCCCAGTCTGCCGAAAAGGTAGGGGACCGCGAATTCCCCTCGACACCCTCCGAGAATCCCGCACCCTGGCAGATGCAGCAGTCAGGTACCAACGCCGGCCTGCGCGGCATCGATTCAGTCGACGGCACCGTCGCCTGGGCCAGCGGAACCGGAGGCACCGTCCTCCGCACCACCGACGGCGGCGCGCACTGGCAGCGCTGCGCCACGCCCGATGCAGACAAAGACGGCGCAACGCTGGATTTTCGCGGCGTCCAGGCCTGGGACGCGCAGACCGCCATCGTCATGGCCAGCGGTCCCGGCGACAAAAGCCGCCTCTACAAAACCACCGATGGCTGCAAGACGTGGGCGCTGAATGCAGGCAGTCAATCGCCGGAGAGCTTCTGGGATGCGGTCGTCTTTCAGCACGGGGACTTTGGATTCGCGATCGGAGACGCACATACCGGCGTTCTGATCGGAGATCCGGTCAAGGGACGCTTCGAGACTGAAGTCATGTTGCTCGGCCATGGCTGGTTCATTGACGACGCGGGCTGTTCCACTTCGAATGAGCAATCCGCGTTTGCTGCGAGCAACTCGTCCGTCTTCGTCTTCGGATCGCGCCGTTATATCCTGGGCGTCGGCGGCAAGGCGGGAGCCGCCGTTCTAATTTCACCGCTGTTGCTCACAGGTGTCTCAAGCGATCCATGTCGCAGAGTTCCCGTACCCATGGCGGGCGGCAATGACTCTTCCGGCGTGTTCTCGGTATGGTTCACCGATATTCGGCATGGCATCGCCGTCGGCGGCGATTACAGCAAACCCAACGACTCCACCGGCACCGCGGCCTTCTCCATCGACGGCGGCGCACACTGGACCGCCTCGACCATCCCGCCTCACGGCTACCGTTCCACCGTCCAATGGTCCGAGCCCCTCCACCTTTGGTTCACCGCCGGCACCAACGGCTCCGACATCTCCCGCGACGACGGCAAAACCTGGCAGCCCCTCGACAACGGCAACTGGAACGCCCTCTCGCTGCCCTTCATCGTCGGCCCGCAGGGTCGGATTGCGCGCCTCAACCTGCAAGCAAGCCCCGAACCCTAGCGACCCGACGAATCAAACGCCTGCCCCACCGAAGGTGGCGCATCGCCCACCTCAATCCAGCCTCAATCCCAAAATCCTAAGCTTGGAGGCCAACCAAAACGCCAGCCACACCGAAGGCGTTCAGGCACCTAATCCATCAGAAGGTACCGGCGGAGCCAAATCCCGCACATTGATTGCAGAGAATTTATTGCATCCAATGTAAAATTAGGGCAACCGGATGATTCAAAACCCACCAGCGGCTGCCAGCCAGGCCCCCCGCTCTACACGGGAGCCTGAATTGCGGGCGCCGAACGTCTCTCCCATCATCCAAGTGCAAGGCCTTGAAAAGACTTATCACACCGTCCGTGGGACCCTTACCTTGTTCCACGGATTGAACTTAGATGTCTTTCCCGGCGAGCTGGTCGCCATTGTGGGCCAGTCCGGCGCGGGTAAGAGCACTCTTTTGCACATCCTCGGTGCTCTTGATACCCCTACGGCAGGGACTGTACACTGCGCGTCAACCAATGTAGCTGGGCTTACCCAACGGCAGGCGGCAGCCTTTCGCAACAGCAAGATAGGCTACGTCTGGCAGTTTCATTATCTTCTGCCGGAGTTTACGGCGCTTGAAAACGTAGCCATGCCACTGATAGCTCGCGGCCAAAGCAGACGCGAGGCGCTCACAGTGGCATCTAACTGGCTGAGGGAGGTCGACTTGGAAGATCGTGCCGAGCACCGGCCCGGAGAGCTTTCTGGCGGCGAGCAACAGCGCGTGGCGCTGGCGCGAGCTTTGGTTGGCAACCCCCGACTGCTGCTGGCCGACGAACCCACCGGCGACCTCGACGAAACCACTGCCGGCCGCGTATTCGATCTGCTCGAGCGGCTGCACGGCTCACACGGGCTTACCTCAATTGTCGTCACCCACAATTCCGATTTGGCCGCGCGCTGTACGCGGACTCTACGTCTGGAGCGCGGGCGGTTGACGGTTTTGGGCGGATCTTCCCAAACCGAACTTAACCCCGGAAACACAGGACGAAATTGAACCATACCGGGTCGTTTGAGAGTCTCATTAGGTAGGAAAGTCTGGGAACGGGGGATTCAAATCCCATCCAGTCTTTCGAGTGCGGGTGGAAGTCTCCGGGGCAACGGAAATGCCGGGGACAATCGGACAAAACAAAGTCCGTAACCATCCCAAAGGGCTGTTCGGGGGCATAGACGGGATTTTCCAAAGGGGCCTCCGGCGGTGACTATAAGAGAAGGGCGCGTGCGGGTAGAGCTGAAGCCGGTGAAGACACCGGACGGCAACTCCCCTCCGAAAGCCTGGGTTAAGGGAGAAGACTATGTTCGAACGCTATACGGAGAAGGCACGGCGTGTGATCTTCTTCGCGCGGTATGAGGCCAGCCAGTTCGGCTCGCCGTATATCGAGACCGAGCACCTGCTGCTTGGCCTGTTGCGCGAGGACAAGGCGTTAACTAACCGTTTTCTGCGCTCGCACGCTTCAGTGGAGTCGATCCGCAAACAGATTGAGGCGCACACCACCATTCGCGAAAAGGTCTCCACTTCGGTGGACCTGCCGCTTTCAAACGAATGCAAGCGCGTGCTGGCCTATGCGGCAGAAGAAGCCGAGCGGCTCGGACACAAGCACATCGGCACCGAACATTTGCTCTTGGGCCTGCTGCGCGAAGAGAAATGCTTCGCATCGGAGATTCTGCAGGAACGCGGCCTCAAGCTGGCGCAGATTCGCGACGACTTGGCCCGTGTCACACAGGAGAAAGCTCCAGCCCAGGCACGTCAGCGCGAGTCGAGCCTTTTGGCTGAATTCAGCCGCGACCTCACGCAGGCAGCAATGGACGGGCAACTCGATCCGCTCGTCGGCCGCGATGGCGAGCTCGAGCGCGTCATTCAGATTCTCTGCCGCCGCACCAAGAACAACCCTGTACTGATTGGCGAGCCCGGCGTTGGCAAGACGGCTATCGTCGAAGGCCTCGCCCAGCGCATCGCCGACGGCGAAGTTCCCAGCTTCCTCGCCGACAAGCGCGTGCTTGGCCTGGACCTCTCGCTCATCGTGGCCGGCACCAAGTACCGCGGCCAGTTTGAAGAGCGGCTCAAAACCATCATGAAGGAGCTGATGGAGAATCAGAACTCCATCATCTTCATCGACGAGCTGCACACGCTGGTAGGCGCGGGCTCCGCCGAGGGTTCGCTCGACGCCGCCAACATCCTCAAGCCGGCGCTCTCGCGCGGAGAAATTCAGTGCATCGGCGCAACCACGCCCGCTGAATACCGCAAGTCGATTGAGAAGGACCGCTCCCTCGAGCGCCGCTTCCAGGCCGTCAAGGTGCCGCCGCCCAACGAGGCCGACGCCATCAAGATCATCAACGGCATCAAGGACCGCTATGAGAAGTTCCACGCGGTCAGCTACACCGATGCCGCCGTCGAGTTCGCGGTTTCGCACTCCAATCGCTACATCCCCGACCGCTTCCTGCCCGACAAGGCCATCGACCTCATCGACGAAGCCGGCGCGCGCGTCAAGCTCCGCCAGACCTCGCTGCCCGAGGAGATTACCGAAGTCCAGAAGCGCATCAAGTTCATCGTGCACCGCATGGACTCGGCCATCGCCAATCACGAGTTCGAAAAGGCGCGCTTCTACTCCGACGAAGAACGCAAGGAGCGCGAAAACCTGCGCGCCCTGCGCGACAAATACCACCTCGACGACTCCGCCGCCGGCATTGTCGGCCGCGAAGACATCGAGGATGTCGTCAGCCGCTGGACCGGCGTGCCCGTCACCAGCATCAAGGAAGAAGAGACGCAGAAGCTGCTCCGCGTGGAAGAAGAGCTCCACAAGCGCGTCATCTCGCAGGAGAAGGCCATCTCGGCCCTCGCCCGCGCCATTCGCCGCTCGCGCGCCGGCCTCAAGTCTCCGCATCGTCCCATCGGCAGCTTCCTGTTCCTCGGTCCCACCGGCGTCGGCAAAACGGAGATGGCGCGCACCCTCGCCAACTTCCTCTTCGGTTCCGACAAGGCTCTCATCCGCTTCGATATGTCGGAGTTCATGGAGAAGCACTCCGTCTCCAAGCTCATCGGTTCGCCTCCGGGATACGTGGGCTACGAGGAAGGCGGCCAACTCACCGAGCGCGTCAAGCGGTCTCCCTACTCGGTCGTCCTGCTCGACGAAATCGAGAAGGCGCATCCGGATGTGTTCAACATCCTGCTCCAGGTCTTTGAGGACGGCCAGTTGACCGACGGTCTCGGCAATACCGTCGACTTCAAGAACGTCATCCTCATCATGACCTCGAACATCGGCGCGCGCCACCTGATGAAGAAGCAGGGCCTCGGCTTCCAGAGCGACCGCGAAGACATCGTCAGCGACAAGATCGAGGAACTGGTCAAGCAGGAAGTCAAGAAGACCTTCAACCCCGAGTTCCTCAACCGCCTGGACGAAGTCATCCTCTTCCAGTCGTTGTCCGACAGCGATTTGCTCCAGATTGTCGAGCTGCTGGTCCAGCAGTTGAACGCCAACCTGGCGCAGAAAGCCATCACCATCTCGGTCACCGAAGAAGCCAAAAAGTGGATCCTCGAGAAGACCCTCGTCGACCGCAGCTACGGTGCGCGCCCCTTGCGCCGCGCCCTGCAGCGTTACGTCGAGGACCCCTTGTCCGAGGCTCTCATTGCTGGACAGATCACCGCCCGGCCGGCCTTCCTCGAGGTGTACCTCGATGCCAACCAGCTCTTCTATCGCCCCGTCAGCGCAGACGAAACCGCCGGCGAAGAGAAGGCTGCAGGCGTGCTGCTGTTCAGCGCATAAGCCTGTCGAACACAAACTAGAAAGCCCCCGGCCAACCCACCGGGGGCTTTTTCATTGAACGAGAAAACAACGCGGGCTCACGAGGCCTCGCGGTCCGGTTCCCACTCATCAACCCGGTCACGATCCAATCGATCTTCGCGATCTTCGCGTTTTTCCTGCTCGCGTCTGTTCTCCAGCTCTTCGCGTTCTTCGCGGCCGTCGCTCATCGCGCCCCCCTCGTTCAGTGTATGAGAGCCGAGATACCCACCCCCTCTTCCTGTGAAACTGTAATGGTGCCCGCGCCGACCGCCCGTTCTTCGAATTCCTCTCGCAGTCCTCCAAGCTGATGCCGTAGCATGGGTGAGACAGTTTTCCCCATCAAGAGGCCGATGATGAGCGATATTCTTACCACTCCCGAATTGACATCCGAGCAGATCAGCAACCTCACCCGCCAAACCAACTACGGCACCTGGCGCTTCCAGAAAACATGGAAGCCGTTGCACATTGCCGACGCCGAAGGCTGTTGGTTCACTGACGGCACAGGCAAGCGCTACCTCGATTTCAGCTCGCAGTTGATGTGCGTCAACCTCGGCCACAAGAACCCCCGTGTAATTGAGGCCATCGCCGAGCAGGCTCGTGAACTGTGCTACGTTGCGCCCGGCTACGCCACCAAGGCGCGCGCACGCCTCAGTGAGAAGCTGCTCGAAGTCTTGCCCGCAGGCTTGGAGAAATTCTTCTTCGCCACCAGCGGCACCGAGGCCAATGAGGCGGCCTTCAAAATCGCGCGTATGGTCACCGGCAAGACCAAAATCATTTCGCGCTACCGCTCCTATCACGGCTCCACGATGGCTTCGATTGCGGCCACCGGCGATCCGCGCCGCTGGGCAATGGAACCGGGCGGCAAGGGCGCCGGTTTCGTCTTCGCGCCCGAGACCAATTGTTACAACTGTCCCATCAAGCACACATATCCAACCTGCAACATCGCCTGCGCCGACTACATCGAGCACATGATTCGCAACGAGAGCGACGTTGCAGCCATCATCCTTGAGCCCGTCGTGGGAACAAACGGCGTCCTGGTCCCGCCCCCCGAATACTTCCCCCGCCTGCGCGCAATCTGCGACAAGTATGGCGTGCTGATGATCGCCGACGAAGTCATGGCCGGCTGGGGCCGCACCGGCAAATGGTTTGCTGTCGATCATTGGGGAGTCAAGCCCGACATTCTGGTCACTGCGAAAGGCATCACCTCGGCCTATGTTCCGCTGGGCCTCTGCGCGACGACGAAGAAGATCGCCGACTACTTCGAGGATCACTACTTCTCCCATGGCCACACCTACGAAGCGCATCCCATCACGCTCGGCCCCGCCGTCGTCACCATCGAGGAGATGCAGCGCCTGAAACTCGTCGAACGCGCTGCCGAATTGGAGCCGTATGTCCGCGCGAAGCTCGAAGACATCAAGGCGAAGCACCCATCTGTTGGTAACGTGCGCGGACTTGGCCTCTTCTTCGCGGTTGAAATCGTGAAGAATCGCACCACAAAGGAACCCTTCAACACCATGCTCGACAAGGTGGAAGGCAAACCGCTCGTCGTCGATCAGATCGCCGCCAAGATGATGGCCGATGGAGTTGCCCAGCAGGCCTGGGTCAGCCACTTCGTCATTGCCCCCCCGCTGATTGTCACCAAAGAAGAACTCGACCTCGGCATCGACGCGCTCGACCGGCATCTGGTCATCGCCGACGGGTTGGTCGAAGCATAGCTTTCACAATTCCGCACTTAAGTACGCGGGTCAGGATAAGCGACAGTGGTACGCGGAGTCTCCAGCCCTCGAATCAGCGGTGCACCCGCAATCTTCAGGTGGACTCGATAAACGCTGGTGCTGGCAGTGATGTAAAGCATCTTGCGGTCCGGCCCAGCCCAGGTCACGTTGCTGACCCTCTCCGGTACTAGAATCGTTCCCAACGGCTTGCCCTCCGGCGAGAAGATCCACACGCCCCCCGGACCCGCGCTGTAGACGTTTCCCAGTCGGTCGATCTTCATTCCATCGGGATTGCCCGGACGCAGATCCGACGTCGCGTCGTAGAGCAGCTTGCCGTCTGTCAACGAGCCGTCCCGTTGCACGCGATACCGCATCCATATCTTCTTCGGTTCCGAATTGTTTACGTAGAGATACTTTTCATCGGGAGAAAAAGCGATGCCGTTCGGCCGCGTCAGGTCACTGACCACTAACTGCAAATCGGCGCGGGCTGGCGGTGCACCCGGCTTATGTTCGAGAGCATGCGGCAGTCGATAGACCCCGTTCACCTGCAATTGCTTGTGCGGGTCGCTGTCTTTCTGCGTCGGCAACCCATACGGCGGATCGGTGAAGTAAAGGGAGCCGTCCGACCGATACACCAGATCGTTGGGACTGTTGAGCCGCTTGCCCTGGTATGTGTCGGCGAGAATCGTAATCGGCGCTCCCGGCTGCAGCGCTTCGAATCGATAGACGTCGCGCTGTGCATGTCCGGCAACCGTCAGCCGCCCGCGCGCATCCAGCGTCATCCCGTTCGATCCCGGTTCCGGCCCATTGTAAGATTCCGATTCCTTGTATCCGCTGGGATGAAGGAAGGTGCGCACGCCTTTGCCCGCAGTCCACGTGAGAATGCTGTTGGCCGGTATGTCCGCGAAGAAAAGGCTGTCCCCCACCCAGACCGGCCCTTCAACCCAAGTAAATCCGGTGGCCACGCGCTCGAGTTTGGCATCGGCGGGAATGATCGTATCCACAGATGAATCAAGCCGGTCGAACTTGAGAATCGAGCTCTCGACTTTTGCGGCGCCTGCCTGGGTAGGCCAAAGTCCAGCGGCGTCCGTGTCTTTGAGAATGAATGACAGGCAGACAGTCATTGCAAACAGTAGCATTAGCGTAAGCGATTTCGTCCGAATCATGAGGTTCTTTCCTGAAAAGCCGGCGCGTGCGGCCGGCAGGTTATCTCCACGCATTTTCTGCGTATTGCATCCCGGCGGCTGGAGAGTTCGACGCCATCCATGAATATCCTCCGGGCAACCGGCTGTCAAGGCACACGCGCCCTGAAACGCACTCTCACTCTACCCGCAACTGCGGCCTCAGTCGAAGACCACCGTCTTGTTTCCCTAGCAGAGAATGCGCCGATCGTGGTGCCAGTGCACCGCGCGCGACAGGACAAGACGCCCAAGGTCGCGCCCGCGTGCCACTAAATCCTCGACCTCGACACGGTGCGAGACGCGTGCCACGTCCTGCTCGATGATCGGCCCGGCGTCCAGCACTTCGGTGACGTAGTGGCCGGTGGCCCCGATCAGCTTTACCCGCGCGCGTGGGTCGCGTGGTACGGCCGAGCACCGGTGAAGGCGGGAAGGAACGAGTGATGCACGTTGATGATGGCCGCCGGAAAGTGCGCGACGAAATCCGCCGAAAGAATCTGCATGTAGCGCGCCAGCACTACCAGTTCGACATCGTGACAGCGGAGCAATTCGAGCTGCCGCGATTCCACTTCTGAACGCGTCGCCGCCGTTAGAGGCATCAGTTCGAAGGGAATCCCGTAAAAAGCAGCTAGATTCTCGACCGCCCGATGATTCGAATCGATGACTGGAATCTCGCAATCCAACTCGCCGCTGCGCCAGCGATGCAGAAGGTCCGCCATGCAGTGCAGGTATTGCGAGCAGAACAGCGCCACTCTCGGCTTCTCGTCACTGGCGCTCAGCTTCTAACGCATCTCCAACTTCGCCGCCAGCGGCGCAAATGCCAGCTTAAACCCCTCCAGGACAAAGCCAGTGGCAGTCTGCGCACCGGCCGCCTGTCCATTCAGACCCCACTCCACGCGCATGAAGAAAAGACCCAGGTCGTGGTCCTGGTGCTGGTCCGCGTGCAGAATGTTGGCACCCCATTCATACAGCAGTCCGGCGACGCGGGCCACCAGACCCTTGCGGTCCGGGCAATCCATCAACAGAACGGCGGAATCTTTCATCTTCAATTCAGCTTAAGCCATTCTGCTCGTCTCCCTCGCCCAGACAAAAAGACGCCGGGGCAGGTTCACCCCGGCGCTGCGCGTGCAACGCAGTCAAATCCTCAAATCACGGTCCATTCCGTGCCGCTTCATCTCGCCGTTTCGCCACGTGTCCGCAGGGGCGCACTCAATTGCTGGCGCAGAGTACACGCAAGGTCAGCCACTACGCGAAGTTTGTCGGCCAAAGGCGCGGGCACCTCGCCGGAGAGCGCCAGTTGGGAGTGCAATAACAACCCGGCAATCGTCGTCTTCATCTCGGATTCGATGGCCACAACCGCGGCACTGCGGGCCAGCGCCTGCTCCCGCTCGCGGCGGTGCAGCGCGGCGCGAATCTCGCGTATGAGCCGGGCGGTCCCCGAAAGTGCGAAGTTGATTTGCAGTGGAATTGCCAGGCCGGAGTGGGCCCAGATTGCTTCCGCGGCAGCGGGATCGCACTCGGCAAGGGTCTCATCCACCAGTACGGCGTCGAATTCTTTGCTGCGCAAGGCCGCGAGCGCGGTCTTTCGCCCTTCCGCGATGTCCACTTCCATGCCCAGTTGTGCTGCCACCGTCGCGGCACAGTTGCGCGCGCCCTCGATTCCGGTCACCATCAGAATGCTCATGTCTGTTCCTCAAAACTCCGGTTATTAGTTCGTGCTTCAAGCCCTCAGTTCGTCCACGCAGGCCGCAGCCCCGCTGTCCAAGTGTGGAAGTTGGACGGTCGTCATATGGTTGAATGCGGGTCGCTGCGAGCTGATTCTTCGTCTACTCGTCCGGCATCGAGTCGGCGATGCCGTATTCCTTCAGCTTGCGGTAGAGAGTGGTCTTGCCGATGCCCAGCAATTTGGCTGCCTGCAGCTTGTCACCATGCAAGGTGCGGATGGCCGCGAGGATGGCTTCGCGCTCAAGCTCGGCCAACGACTTCACCTGCGGCGCCACGGCCGATTCCTCTGTCTCAGAGGCGCCGGCGGCGCGGTGAGCAGCCAAGCCCTGTTGCTGCAGTTGCGTGGGCAGGTCGCCCAGATGCAGCACCGGCCCCGACGAAAGCGCGCAGGCGCGCTCCACTGCGTTTTCAAGCTCGCGCACGTTTCCCGGCCAGTCGTGGCGCATCATGGTCCGCAGAGCCTCGTCGCTCAGGGTGAACTTGGTGCCGTGTTCACGGCTGATGCGGTCAAGAAAGTGCGCCGCCAGCAGGGGGATGTCCTCGCGGCGGTCGCGTAGCGAAGGAAGCCTCAGGTTGACGACATTGAGCCGGTAGAAGAGATCCTTGCGAAAGCTACCCTTTTCTACCATCTCCGCCAGGTTGCGGTTGGTCGCGGCCACGATGCGCGCCTTGATGGGCACCCGGTGCGTGGCGCCGACCGGCCTCACTTCCTTTTCCTGCAGGGCCCGCAGCAGCTTAGCCTGCAGGTCGAGCGTCAACTCGCCAATCTCGTCCAGAAAGACCGTTCCCCCTTCGGCCGATACCAAAAGGCCATCCTTGGACCGATTGGCCCCCGTGAACGCGCCCTTCACGTAGCCGAAAAGTTCGCTCTCGATGAGCGTGGGAACCAGCGAGCCGCAGTCCACCGGGAGAAAGGGCTTTTGCGCGCTGGGCCCATAGGCGTGAATCGTCCGGGCCACCAACTCCTTGCCTGTTCCGCTCTCGCCCAGGATAAGTACCGGGTGCGTGCTCTGAGCTACCTTGGAGAGAATCCGGTAGAGCTTCTCCATCTCGCCCGAGCGGCCAATCATCGCTCCCAGCCCCTCTGAAAGCCGCAGCCTCTCCCGCAGTTGTCGGGTCGTTATGTCGGTGTTCAGGTTGGTTGCGGCGCGTTCGAGCACCGTCGAAAGCTCGTCGATGGCGAATGGCTTGGTCAGGTAGTCCGAGGCTCCGCATCGCATTGCCTCCACGGCCGCATTCACCGTGCCTGAAGCGGTCATCGCAATCACCGCGGTCTGAGGATAGAGCAGCTTCACCTCGGAAACCAATTCGAGTCCCAGGCTGCTGCCGTAGGGAAGATTCACCAGAAGAATGTCGGCCGCGCGCCCGCGCAGGAGACTTCTTGCGTGGCTCATGTCGGCCGTGCTCTCCACCGCGTAGCCCAGGCTGGCGGCAATTTCGGCGCATGCCGACCTCACTGCCGGATCGGCATCCACCACCAGAAGGTGGAGTTTAGCCGTTGGCTCCGCAAGTTGATGGATAAACTCCATGGCCCCTGAATGAAAAGATGTCACAAGCATTGTATGCGCCTCGCACCTGGTTCGGTAAATGACCCGCGTCACTGCTCGATTTCCGTGTAAGTTCTCAAAGATCCTTCAAAGACTGCGAACAGGCAATTCAATCTGGAAGCAGGCTCCCGAAGGGTCGCGGTTGGCTGCTTGAATCCGTCCTCCCGCAGCTTCCACGATGGACCGCGTGATGGAGAGGCCCAGGCCGCGGTGTTCGCCCGTCCACACACTCTTCGATTTGGCTGCGCCCGCCTTTGTCCGCGTCGTGTAGCCGGGCTCGAAGATGCTTTCCAGCGCATCGGCCGCAATCCCTGGGCCGTTGTCTTCGATGTTCAACGTCACCCACGGATCCGCGTCTGGCTCCGTGGGGCTCTGCCGCAGGCTCAGGTGAATCTTTCCCCCTGCAGGCATGGCCTCCACCGAGTTCTTCACCAGGTTCACCAGGATGCGAGTCAGGTCCTCGCTAGACATGCGCACAGGCATATCGGCACCGACGGTGTCCACGGTCAGGCGGATTGCGGGACCAGAGAGCGCGGAAAGCAGGTTCCCATCAGAGTGCAATTCCTGGGCAAGATCATCAATAGGCGTAGCCGGAGTCAACTCCCACTGCGTAATCGGATGCGGATGCTGCGGAGCCGCCTTCGTCCATGACAGGCCAGTCTGTTCAAATGCGTTGTCATCGGCGCTAGCCGACCCCGATTCTTCGCCGCTTTCAATCGCTCCCAGCCTCGAAACCAGGCGACGGCTGGCGGCTGCCACCAGCTTCAGTTCGCTTCCATAATGCTGGAAGGGCGTCGTAAGAACCCCCGGCTCTTCCAGCAGGTCACAGTAGAGCCCCAGCGCCGTCACCATGTTGCGGGCGTCGTGCATCAGCTCAGCCACGCTCTCGCCATTTCCCCCGAGGTTGGCCAGCGTCTCCACCACTGCCTCCATTTGTCTCCGATCCGTCCCACTCAATACCGCCTGTTCCATCTCCTGCATGCCCGGCCTCTTTCTCTTCAGATTCTGTTTTGCGGTGCGCCACGTGCCTTCATTCCCAGCTCTGGTCTCCATTTGGGCTTTGAAACTCTCGCTCACGTCCGTGATTCGATAGTTCCCATTTCTGACTCCCTGAGATAGGCTTGTCCTCTTCTAGTACACGCAGCGTGCCAAACTCGGACAGATTGTCTAAGCTGCTGATAAGGAAAGGAATTCATGGCTCGTCCGGCCTGGGTTGCAAGGATGCCCTCTTCCAAAGCGTCCCAGAACAGGACACTCACTGCCAGCGATGCGGATTTATCCTTTTTGTTTTCAAATATATAGGCACAGATTCCCTTTTCAGGGCCCGCAAATTCTCAATTCCCATCCTGGAACTTCAACGTCCCTGTACCTGCCCGACCTTCGTCCTTCCCGTACAATCCCTCTATGCACGCCCCCGGCTCATCGCCTTTCTTCCGGCCAGGCGGCCGGACTCCCGGACAGCTCCGCCCCCTCACCCTCACACCAGGCTTCGTTCAGACCGCCGAAGGCTCCGTGCTGGTTTCACTGGGCAACACCCGCGTGCTGACCAACGCCACAATCGAGCAAGGAGTGCCCGGCTGGCTGCGCAACTCCGGCCGTGGCTGGGTCACTGCCGAGTACGCGATGCTCCCCCGCTCCACCGTCACCCGCACCCCAAGGGAGAGCGAGCGCGGCAAGATCGGCGGCCGGACACACGAAATCCAAAGACTCATCGGCCGCAGCCTGCGTTCGGTTGTGGATATGCAGGCCCTTGGAGAGCGCACCGTGATTCTCGACTGCGACGTCATCCAGGCCGACGGCGGCACGCGAACCGCGGCCATCACCGGCGCGGCGGTGGCGCTGGCTCTCGCGCTCAACGCCCTTGTCGAGGCGGGCACGCTCAAGCATTCGCCGCTCAAGCAACTGGTGGCCGCAACGTCGGTGGGGATTGTCGGCGGAACCGAACTGCTCGACCTCTGCTACGAAGAAGACTCCGCCGCCGAGGTGGATATGAATGTTGTAATGACCGCCGACGGCGGCCTCATTGAAACTCAGGCCACAGCGGAGAAGGGAAGCTTCTCCCGCAGCCAGTTGAATTCTCTAGTCGACCTGGCCGAAGTGGGTCTGAAGGAAGTCTTCGATGCGCAGCGAGCCGTGCTGGGGCTCTAAGGCAGCGAACACGAGCCACGAAGCCCTCATTGGTCCGCGCCGCAGTTCGACCGGTGTGCTCGTCGCTAGAGGTAACTCGGGGCCCGCACGATCCTCGGTGAAGGCTTGAACTCACTGTCGGGGTTGGAGGCCGAAGTCCGAAGTTGTCAGCAGGTGCCTGAGCCACCTGAATCCAATACGTCGATCCGGCTCAGCTTCAGCCTTGAACGGGTTTGGATGACCGGTACATGGCCCCGGCCTGTCGCCGCGAACCAGCAGACTCGGCTCTTGCCTCCTAGCGGGCGCGCTTGATGAACGCGAACAAAGAAAACAGAAGACCGAGAATTAAAAGCATCCAAAACAGAACGGTGCTGACCGGATACCCCACGTCTGCCGTTGCGCTGACAGGAAACCCCAACTCGACAGAGCTGTGCCATGTGAGTCTGACGATGATGGCCAAGGCGAACGCTGCCATCGCGCACCACTTCATGAGATTCCCTCCTATGAATATGTCCGCGGGTGCGTGAGTCGCCCGAATCCAATACGCCGATCCGGCCCAGCTTCGGCCCTGAACGGATTTGGATCCTCAATTACATGGCCGGGCACCTGGCGGCGGCCACCTCCCTATTTGAGCCAGACATCTTTGATTGCTGCTCGGACGAATATCGCATTTGCTACAACGACTCCAGAAGTCAAGCATGCCCAAAGCCCAATTCGAGCAAGAGAGACGAAAAGTTCCGTGCCGGAACGTGTGATGGCGAGGCCTCGTTCTGCGGGTAGCATCTTAAACAGAGCGAGCCCCGACAATCCCCCGACAATCCCCCCACAACTAAGGCAATCACCATTTTCAGAGTGAGATGCAACACACTTGCTGCCACGGTTTCCTCCAAGTCTCTCACTGGCAGGATGCTGCTCAATCCTCCGCAGTCCAGCCGAGGGTGGCGGATCATTCCAGCGGTGCTGGTTGCAAACGTTGGCGCAATCAGCAATAAGTCAGAGTCCGCATGGTTATGGAATTGACTTTGAAAGTGTCGCCCGGGCTAAGGCGGTGTGACAAGGTCTTCTCAGTCCAATTGCCGTATGAGTCGTACCGGTACGAGTAAACCGTTTCGCAATAACTGGTCTCCTCGTGCACATCGTCGCCTACTTTGCCGCAAGTGACCTCCCTCGACTCGTCTCCACGATCGTTGTACGAAGTCTCAACGGTCTCTTCTCGATCAAAGATTCGACGATGCACTTTGATCACGCGTCCGTCAACATCGTATTCGTATCTCACCGAGTAGGGACCTGACTGGCCTGCCATGATCTTCGAAAGCTGGTCCCTTAGATCCTCCAGGGAGGCGCCGGGTTGATCGAGGACGCGCTCGCGCAAGTGTGCGGGGAGGATCGCGGTCGGGTCCGGGAGAATCACAGTCTCTTCTTCGATATTTCCCTTCTCGTCGTATGTGCGCGTTACCCGCTTCACCAACTCGCCATGTTCATCGCGCACTTCGATCTCATACGGCCTGTCCTGCTCGTTGTAAAGGGTCGCCGCAGTTCCGCCGTTCGGCAAGTTCGGTGCGTGGTCGTTCGCCTCGAAGGGAGAGCCACCAAAGGAGAGGTTTGGGCGATAGTCCTCCCGTCGGGAAACCTGCACCTTCTTCTTTCTTCCGCGCTCATCATGGATATAGGTTGCGGCCTCCAGGGATTTGGCGGAAGAAGTTGTTCTTTGAATTCGGCCGAAGCCGTCGTACTCGTTGGCTGTTTCTTTGAGCGCGCTGCCCTTCATTCCTGAAATGGTTTTGAGAGGGAGGCCGGAAGGGTCATACGAAAAGCGAGCTTCCCACTCCGAGCCGTCGGGGTTTTGAACCGTCCTGCGAACGAGGAGGCCTTCGGGATCGAATTCAAAATCGTTTCGCACCCGCGAACGCATTGCGCTTGATCGTTCGCCGGATGCCCCCGAGTAATCAGTTTCCTCGTTGCATTCCCTGACTGGGCCTCGCAAACCCATGCTGTTCCGGTGATTTGTACTTTGCATGCTCATTTGTTCTCGCCATGTGTTCGTTCAATCTGCGGCCCATTAGGCGGGGTGCCAACCATAACTGGCACCGCAAAACCGAATCGGGGGCCGAAGTCCAAAGATGTCAACAGTGCGTGAGCCACCTGAATCCAATACGTCG
This sequence comes from uncultured Acidobacteriaceae bacterium, assembly GCA_963780515.1. Taxonomy (GTDB): domain Bacteria; phylum Acidobacteriota; class Terriglobia; order Terriglobales; family Acidobacteriaceae; genus Telmatobacter. The sequence continues at coordinate 203,991 of CAWACG010000016.1, read as the reverse complement.
ATCCGGCTCAGTTTCGGCCTTGAACGGATTCGGAAGATCAGTTACATGGCCCTGGGCCTGTCGCCGAATAGCCGACCGTAATTTCTGGCTCGCATTGACCATTCACTACCAAAGTAACTGACCTCATATAGCTCGGACAGCCGGGGGAGAAATTGATGCCCTTGATATCTTTGCACGTCGGCGTACCATACGCGCAAGCGAGAATATGCCAAGAGCAGCTGTCATCACTGTTAACGATTGGCGGCGGTCCCCAAGAGGTAGTTGCCAATCTGACGGTGATGTTCGGCCAGTTGTAGCCAAAGACCGCGCCTCCAACATTGCAAAACACCTCAACCGCCGCGTTGAAGTTGTAGGTCATTCCTGCCGCTGGGGTAATGCTCTGGTTGTTCGTAACCGATAAATAACAGTTCGGGCACTCCCCCGTTCCGTACAACCCTCCGCCGACAGAAGTGCTCCCGTCTGTCGCCGCAATCACATTTACCGCGAAGGGCGTATGGATTGCGTGGACATTGAGAAGGCTCGAGCAACCTGGAATACTCGTGTTGATGTACATCGAGCCCGATCCGTCAATGGTCACGGATGTATAGATGTTGACGCCATCCGTGGAGGCGCTGGTATAGACGGCAAAATCGGGTGAAAACGTTACACATTGAGCCCGAACTTGGCCTGACGAGATCACCAGCGCGAAAACACATATGCAGAATGCGAGTATCTTAGGCTTCATTGCCCTGCCTCCTTCACGCCGAGCGTCATGTTTTTCTTTTCCCCTTGCACATGAGAGTCAAGCAAAGCCCAGCCCCCGGCCGAGAGTCTCGCCTTCAGGGTATCGTGGGTTGACTGGACGATCTGGTCCCGCTGGAGCTGAAAGGACCCAATATCCGCCCCCTCGCCGTTTGCGGCCGTCGCTTCCTCGTTGTATGCCTTAACCAGGCTCCGATACTGGGCGTTGAACGTGGAGAGGATGACGATAAGGGTCTTTCGGTCCGCCTCTTTGAGGCCGATCTTCGCCAGTTGTGCCGCCTGATGCTTTGTTTCGTCGTTCGTAGCATCTGGTGGTTTGGAGACGGTCACAAAGTAAAGCCGATATGCGGTTAGGTCCGGAATAAGTTCCGGGTGGGTCGCCCCATCGATCACGCTGGCCTGGGCATGATGGTGGGCAGGTGTGCTGTTCTGATCTTGAGAGGAAAAACTGAATGGGAGAAGGGCGAGGAATGTGATGCAGGTTACGAATCGTGTCATCTTCACCTCCTGGTTGATGCCCGGAGGTGTAACTTAAAACGCCCACGGGCACCCAATCCCTAACATGGTGACGTGAGAAACTCCGAGCAAGTGGAACTCGCAGTATGGTAACTGGCGAAGCATACCACGAGATTCTCTCTTGTCAGGAGGCTGCACATGATTCTTCTTGGGAAACTTATTGATAATCTATGATTCCTAGTGAGAGGAGTCACATCTCATCAGAGCATTCCATGCTTCACCAGGTTAGCGGATAACCTGTAAAAGTAAGATTTGACTTACAATTACCTATCGTGAGGATCCTTCATTGCTCGCCTCGCCCAGTGACTTATGCCAGGGCAAGATAGATCTTTACCGCAGAACCGCCGACAGCGCCAGCGTCGCTCCCAGCCCCGCCACCGACAGCACCGTCTCCAGCAACGACCATGTCGCGAAGGTCTCCTTCATCTCCAATTTGAAGAAAGACTGGATCATCCAGAAGCCGGGGTCGTTCACCTGCGAAAAGATAAGCGAGCCGGTGCCAGTGGCAAGCACCAGCAGCTCCGGTCGCACGCCGATGTGCGCAGCCATGGGCGCCAGAATACCCGACGCCACCGCCATGGCCACCGTTGCCGACCCCATTGAAACCCGCACCACTGCCGCTAGCAGCCATGCAAGCATCAGGGGCGGCATGTGCGCGTTCAACGCCAGGCTCACCGTGGCCTGTGCCGCACCTGAGTCGCGTAGGATGCCGCTCAATCCCCCCGCCGCCGCTAGAATCACCAATACATTCGCGATCGGCTCGAAAGCCTCCGCGGTGAGCCGCCGCAGCAAACCTCGTCCGGATTTTTCGTGCCTGCCACGCCCAATCTGAATGTGTCCGCCCAGCGACGCCAGCGCCACTAGTACGGCAATCAGCAGCGCCACATCCGGGCTGCCGACGAAATGCAGGATGCGATTCGCTTCACTTTCAACTGCCGTCAGCGTGTCCGCCCAGCTGCCCAGAAAGATCAGTGCAACCGGCAGCAGAATAGCGGCTGCTGCGCGGATCGGTCCAGCCGGCGCAGGCGCCGATGCAGCTTGCGCCGTACTTGCTGCATGTGTGGTCGCTTCCTGCGTTGTATCGGCAGTGACTTCCTCCGCGACAGCCTCAGCCTCTTCAAACAGAGCTGGCTCCTCAAACTCGCCCTCGCCTCTTTCTGAGCGCTTACGCCAGCGGCGCATCAGGAACCATCCGAGCACAGGCCCCGCCATCACGCCGGAGGGAATGCCGACCATCAGCCCCCACAAAATGGTGCGCCCCATGTCCGCGTGATACTGCGCCACCGCCAGCATGGCTGCCGGGTGCGGCGGCAGCGTGCCATGCACAATCGACAGCCCCGCCAGCAGCGGAATGCCAACCAGAATCGGTGGCCGGCCGCTCCGCCGCGCCGCCGCGGCGATGATGGGCATCATCAACACCAGGCCCACCTCAAAAAACACCGGCATGCCTACCAGGATGCCCAGCCCCAGAAGAGCCCACGGCAGGCCCTTTTCGCCGCAGCTTTCCACGAGCGTCCTGCCCAGGGCGGATGCGCCGCCGGAGCTCGCCAAAAGTTGTCCCAGAATCGCGCCCAGCCCCAGCACTATGGCGATGTGCCCCATCAGGTTGCCCACGCCGGCGGTAAACGACAACGGCACCCGTTGCAGTGGCATTCCAGCAGCGATGCCAAGGCTCAGCGCCGCGACAGTCAGCGCCAGCGCCGGGTGCAGGCGGACCCGCGCAATCAAAACAAGCAGCACCAGCACGGTCCCGCCCGCGCAGAGCAGCAGGTACCAGCTTTGAGGAGAAGCAGGGGCGACAGGCACGGAGGGATTATTCCATACGTGGCCATCGGATCATCGGGAGTCGAAGGCAGTCATCAAAAATCAAAGAGCCAATGGAGTGAATGAAATGCCGCTTCCATTCCGCTTTTGAACTCCCGCGCGATACAGTTTCCGATGTGGAATCTGGGACGCGTGTGTGCTCCGGAACACACTTTTTGCTTGCGTGTCTCTGCTACCATAAGGACGATTGCAGTTCCTGCCACCCGACGGGCTGATTTCCCGCCTGCTCTGAAGATAGGCGGCCGGAGCCAAACCAAAGGAGATCCACCATGCCTCTAGTCTCCATGCGGCAACTTCTCGACGAGGCCGCCAAGGGCGGTTACGGCGTCGGCGCGTTCAACGTCAACGATATGGAACAGATCCAGGCCATTATGGAGGCCGCGAAGGAAACCCGTTCGCCGGTCATCATCCAGGCCAGCCGCGGCGCGCGTCAGTTCGCGCAGGACCGCTATCTCTATCACCTCATCCTCGCTGCCAGCGAACTTTACCCTGACATTCCCATCGCCATGCACCAGGATCACGGCAACAGCTTCGAGACCTGCAAGAGCGCCATCGAGCTCGGATTCACCTCCGTCATGATGGACGGCTCGCTCAAGGCCGACGGCAAGACTCCCTCCACCTTTGAAGAGAACGTCGAAGTCACTCGCAAGGTAGTTGATTTTGCTCACGAGCGCGGCATCACTGTCGAGGGCGAAATCGGCGTGCTGGGCGGCGTGGAAGACGGGCACGGAGCAGGCGGCTCTGGCCTTGATCACATCACCGACCCCGACCAGGCGGTCGAGTTTGCCGAGCGCACCGGGGTCGACGCGTTGGCCATCGCCATCGGTACCAGCCACGGTGCCTATAAGTTCACCAAGAAGCCCGACGGCTCGGTGCTCAAGATGGATGTGCTCATTGCCATTCACAAGCGCCTGCCAAACACCCATCTCGTCATGCACGGCAGCTCTTCGGTGCCCAAGGACCTGCAGGACGTCGTGAACCAGTACGGCGGCAAGCTGAAGGAAACTTGGGGTGTGCCGGTTGAAGAGATTCAGCTCGGCATCCGCAACGGCGTGCGCAAAATCAACGTCGACACCGACAATCGCCTCGCCATCACCGGCGCCATTCGCAAGGTCCTGTGGGAGACTCCCGAGAAGTTCGATCCCCGCGACTACATGAAGCCCGCCCGTGAGGCTATGCAGAAGGTTGTTGCTCTGCGCATGACCCAGTTCGGGCAGGCCGGCCACGCAGGCGATTACAAGCCCGTCTCCATCGCCGAAATCGCCAAGGGCTACGCTGATGGCAGCCTGACCACACAACCGCTGGTCGCTGCCAAGTAACCTCCGCAGCCGCCATCTTCAGTACTCAAGAGGCCATTTCGCATCCGCGGAATGGCCTCTTCTTATAGGCTCCGAAAGGCCACACGCAGTTGGCTCCGGACCGCCGAGTTATCCTGTTCACAGGGTTCGATCCGCGCTCCCAGGCAGAGTCACACGTCGATCCAATGCATCCGGCGACGGCTCAGAAGCTAGGACAAATGAAGGACGCTATCGCCAGAAAAGTCGAGCTGTTCGACACAAGTCTTCGCGACGGGATGCAACAGCCAAACATCGATATTTCCGTACCCAACGCGGTGGGCCTACTGCAGCGCATGGCCAACTTTGGAGTTCGGTACGCTGAAGTTGGCTTCGCCGGAGCCAACCGCTTTGTCGCGGACATCACTACTGCTCTTGGGTCAGTCGATACAGGAGCAATGCGCCTGGCTCTCTTCGGCAGAACGCGCGGTCGGGGCACAAAGGTCGAGCATTGGCCCGACGTCCAATTCATGGTCAGCCACAAGCAGCGCATTCCGGTCGCTGTTATCGTGGTCAAGTCACGCCTGCTCGATGTTTCGCTGTCGCTCGAAACCACGCCGGAAGAAAACCTCCTGATGGCGCTCGAGACCATCGCTTTCCTCCAGGACAATGGTCTAGAAATCATCGTCGACTTTGAGCACGCCATGGACGCTAATTGCGGCCGCCGTGAAAACGGCAATCCTTGCGATGCCGATTTCAACCAGCGCAGCCTCGATTATTTCCATGCAACTCACAGCCCAATGCGTCCAGCAGAAAGTCGACCGCATCGTAATCTGCGACACCACCGGCGGCGCAAGTCCGGAAGAAGTGACGCAGGTCATCAGCGGTCTCACCAGCGCCCACCCAGATTTCAAATTCGGATTTCATGGGCACACCGATCGCGGTCTCGGAATCGCCAATACCCGCGCCGCCATTCTTGCCGGAGCCTGCCAGGTGCAGGGCACCGTGCTGGGAACGGGAGAGCGCTGCGGCAATGTCAATCTGACCACCGTCATCGGCAGCATGCAGCTCCGCGGCGAGGCACAGTTCGTTCCGCCTGAATCGCTCAAGGGTCTCACCCGCCTCGCGCATTCCGCCTACGCAGCCTTCTCGCTCGAAGTGCCGCACGGCGCACCCATCGTAGGCACCGGCGCATTTGGCACCTGGGCAGGAATGCACGGCAGCAGCGAACGCAAAAACCCCGGCGCATATCTCTGGTGCGACCCGTCGCAGGTCGGCGCCGGCCCGGTCATCGGCGTCAATCGGCAATCAGGAAAGGCCAACATCATTCTGTTGTCTGAATCGCTGGGCGTCGCGCTCAATTCACGGCAGGCGCAGGCTTTCATTGACGCCAACCAGGCAATGATTGAAGGCGGCGGTTTTACGGCCAGCGAAGTCTCGTTCCGGCTGGCCTGCATGAAGATCCTCAAGACCCTGCAGAATCGGTTCAGCATCAAGAGCTGGCGAGTGATCGACGAATCCGACGAAACCCACAACCGGTACGTGCAGGCCTCCATGCTCCTCTCCATCGGCGACTCGTCCGCCACCACAACCCGGGCCGAAGGCGCCGGTCCGGTCGATGCGCTTACAAAAGCGATGCGACAGGAACTCGAAAAATGGTACCCAGCCATCAACCTAATGCGCCTGGGCACCTTCAGTGTCACCGCCATCGACGTTTCCGCGCACGACTCTGCCGCGCATGTCCGCGTTACCGTCAGCTTTCACGCCGACGGCCATGAACCGTGGATCACCGCGGGCGTCAGCAGTGACTTGAACCAGGCTGCGCTGATGGCCATCGTCGACGGCTTCCACTACTGGCTACTGAAGAATCTCGATTAGGGCTATTCGATCTTAGTTGCGCCAAGCCCAATGACCCGCTGCTTCAGGTCAGGACGGACACGGTGCAGGGTAGACTGATTGCGACACCACGATGAAAGATTCAATCCACGTATCGAAAGAAAACTACCTCAAGGCCATCCTCGAGGCTGAGGCGGAAGGCCATCAGGTCATCCCTGCCACATTAGCCCATTGGCTTGAAGTTTCAGCCCCCGCCGTCACCATGGCGCTGAAAAGGCTCAAGCGCGACGGCTTTGTCGAGGTTGGCGCAGACGGCATTGTGCGCCTCACCGCGACTGGCCGCGAGACCGCCTACCGCACCGCTTTGCGCCACCATCTCATCGAGCGCATGCTCAGCGAAGTCTTCGGCATGGAGTGGTACGAGATCCACGAAGAGGCCGAGCGGCTGGAGCATGCCGTCTCGCCGGCCTTCGAAGCCAAGCTCAAGGAGAAACTCGGCGAGGGCGGCGCCTGTCCACACGGCAATTTCGTCTTGCCCGAGAGCCCTGCCCAGCGCAAACGCCGCGGAGAACTGCCGCTCTCTGAGGCCGCCGAGGGTCAGCGCTATACCGTCACGAGCCTCCATGAGCGCGATCCAAAGCTGCTCTTATTTCTTCATCACATGGGCATTGGACCCAGTCGCAGCCTGCGCATCGTGAGTCAGAACTACGATCAAACCGTCTCAATTGAGCTACCTACAGGTGTATCCATCCTTGGCCGCCCGGCTGCCGAGGCGGTCTGGCTCCGCCCCGAAGCTCGCACCTAATCAAAAGTAATCAGAAAAATTAACCATAATTAACATACCGTGGCATACTATGGGTTAAGCGCGATCCTCGGCGCTCGCCCTGCACCTCATGGCCACAGAATTCGCATCCGCCGTCTCGATCGCCGAGCCCTCCCTGCCCGAGGTGCATTCGACCGTCAGCGTCTCGCGCTCCCCGTTCTACTGGCGACGCCTGCTCGGCTTCCTTGGCCCGGGATTCCTGATCTCCGTCGGCTACATGGACCCCGGCAATTGGGCCACTGATATCGCCGGCGGCTCGCGTTTCGGTTACACGCTTCTCTTCGTCATCATGGCCTCCAATCTGATGGCGATTCTGCTCCAGAGCCTGAGTCTCAAGCTCGGCGTAGCGACTGAGCGCGATCTGGCGCAACTTTGTCACGAAGAGTACGGCCGCTGGGTCAGCTTTGGCCTCTGGGTGGGCGCGGAGATCGCCATCGCCGCCTGTGACCTGGCCGAGGTCATCGGCTCCGCCATTGCACTCGAATTGCTCTTTCATATCCCGCTTTTCTACGGCGTGCTCATCACCGGCCTCGACGTGCTGATCATTCTCCTGCTGCAGCGCTGGGGCTTCCGCTACGTTGAGGCCCTGGTCATCACCCTCATCGGCACCATCATCGCCATGTTCGGCGTGCAGATGTTTCTCTCCAAGCCGGAGTATTGGCCAATCCTCCGCAATCTCTTCATTCCCTCCAAAGCAATCGTCACCAATCCCGACATGCTTTACATCGCGATCGGCATGCTGGGCGCAACGGTCATGCCGCACAATCTTTACCTGCATTCCTCCATCGTGCAAAGCCGCCGTTATCAGCGAACGCCCGAGGGCAAGCGCGAAGCCATCCACATGGCCAACATCGACTCCGGGCTCGCGCTCACACTCGCGCTGTTTGTCAACGCGGCCATTCTCATCGTGGCTGCGGCGGTGTTCTATCGCAGTGGACACTACGACGTTGCGGCCATTCAAGACGCCTACAAGCTGCTTAGCCCCCTGCTGGGCGCTGCTGGCGCAAGCACGCTGTTCGCCGTCGCGCTGCTCGCCTCCGGGCAAAACTCCTCCATCACCGGCACTCTCGCCGGACAGGTGGTAATGGAAGGATTCATCCATCTCCGCCTTTCCCCCTGGTTGCGCCGCCTCATCACGCGCAGCCTGGCAATTATTCCTACCATCATCGTGGTTGCGATTACAGGTGAGCGGGGAACTGAGAAGCTGCTCATTCTCAGCCAGGTGATTCTCTCGCTCCAACTCAGCTTCGCGGTCATTCCGTTAGTCCTGTTTACCGGCAGCCGCAAAAAGATGGGCGAGTTTGTGAATGGCCGCTGGCTGCAGGGGCTTTCCTGGTTCACTGCGATTCTTATCGCCGGGTTGAACGCGTGGCTGCTTATCCAGACAGCGATGGGCCGTTGATCTCTCTTTCCCCGCTTCTCATGAGGTTGTGCATGATAAACACGCGAATGGCCCGTTACATCCTTCCTCATTTTTCTTTTGTTAACCATGATTAATGGCCGCGTTTTGCTCGCGCAGAGCGGCACCTCCAGCGCGATTTCAGGCACGGTGACCGATTCGACAGGAGCAACATCTGACCGGTGCCGAAGTGACAGCAATCGATGTAAACACCAAGGCTGTGCGTGCCGGCAGATCCAACGCCGAAGGCCGTTTTCTTTTCTCCCAGGTGAACCCCGGAACCTACCTGTTGATGGTGAGTGCGTCCGGATTCGCAGAACAGAGATCGCAGCCGGTTGCAGTCGATGTCGGCCGCACCCTGACGCTCAACTTTCGTCTCGCCGTTTCATCGGCATCGCAGACAGTCGAGGTCACCGCCGACCAGCAGTTGCTGAGCCTCGAAAATCCAAACACCACAACTACACTGGAAGCGAAGACCATTGCGAGCCTGCCCAACCCAGGTCAGGACTTAACCTACATTGCGCAGTTTTCGCCCGGCGCGCTGATGAATACAGCCGGCTCCTCAAATGACGCCAAGGCTGCCGGCGGTTATGGCAACGTGGAATTCAACGGCCTGCCCGCGACCTCGAACGGCTACATTCTCGACGGTTATGACAGCAACGATCCATGGCTGGGGCTGAACATTGGCCTTTCCACCAACCTGGTCATCGGCCTCGATGCTGTCGACCAGGCAACCGTAAATACAAATTCCTACGCCGTTGACCAGGGCAGATACGGTGCATCGCAAGTGAACTACTTCACGAAATCGGGAACGAACCGATTTCACGGCGACCTCTACGAATTGTGGAATGGGTCGCTCCTGAATGCGCTGAACTACTTCCTCCACGCCAACGACACGCCGGGCGACATCGCAAAAAAGCCTCGCTCCACTGTGAACGAGTTCGGAGGCAGCGTAGGCGGACCCATTCTGCGCGACCGCCTGTTCTTCTTCTTCCACATGGAAGGAATCCGCATCGCTTTGCCGCTCGTGTCGCAGACCGTTGTGCCCTCGCCGGCTTTTCAGCAATATGTTCTGAATCAATTGCCAAAAGGCGGGGCCGACCCCATCACGGGAACGGCGCTGCCGGCAGAGCCGCAAGAGGCTCCTTTCTATCAGTCGATGTTCAAGCTCTATCGCAACACCGCTGGAACGCCGGTCGCGGTGAGTTCGTGTCCGCTGGATGCAAGCGGCGCCTTGCTGCCGGGAACCCAGACCAGCGGCAATCTCTTCAATGGTGCTGGCTGCGCGAACCAGCGCCAGGAGTCCTTGAATAACAGCGACTCCGAAAACCTGATCGTGCTGAAAATCGATCACACCATCGACGCCAACAACAGCGTCTGGTACCGCTTCCAGCAGGACACGGGACTGCAGGCTGCCTATACAGACCCCATTAACTCCCTCTTCAATTCCTATTCCCCGCAGCCGCAGCGCACGCTGGTCGCGGGCTTCACACATATCTTCAGCCCGAATCTGGTCAACCAGTTCAATCCCGGCGCGAGTTGGTACTCCAGCATCTTCGAGCCGAATAGCTTTACCCAGGTGCAACAAACATTTCCCATCGTGCTTGAGGCGGGCAGTTCCAACGCGCCGTTCACGAACATCGGCGGCAACGACAACACCTATCCGCAGGGACGCAAGGTCACCCAGTGGCAGATCAACGACAACCTTGATTGGACGCGGGGGAAAGAACGTTACCGTTTCGGCATCAATACGAGGCGCATCGACGTCAGCGACTACGACCTGGGCGAAGGAACGGTGCCCACCGCCACCTACAACGATCTTGCGCAATTCACATACGGCGCTGCGTACACAGAGAGCCGGACATTTCCCATTGCACTCAAAGAGCGCGTGGCAGCCGGAAATATCGAGCTGTATGCCATGGACACCTATAAGCCGACGGCGCGCGCCACTTTCACAGCCGGACTGCGGGCGTCGTGGAATGGCAATCCTGTAAATCAGCAGGATTTATTTGCACGGCCTGCGGGATCGTTTGCTGATCTCGTGCACAACACCAGCCAGCCGCTCGATCAGGCCATTCGATCCGGCGTGCGCGACCTTTTTCCCGCCACGCCGCTCGCGATGTGGCAACCCCGCGTTTCGGTTGCGTATCAACTCGCACAGGGAACCGTGGTGCATGCCGGCTTCGGGGTCTTCAGCGACATCATTCCCGCGCAAGTTGCGGACCTTGCGGCCACCAACGCCCCGTATGCGCCAACCTTCGTAGGCGGCCTCGGCGGACAGGTGGGCGGCATTGCGATTGCACCTGGCGTCGCCGGCAGCGCCGCCGATGCAACCGCCGCCGCCAACCAGGACTTCCATTCGACCTTCAGCTCCGGTGCTCCACCGTGCGCCGGAATCTTCGCGAATGCGCCCGTGTGCCCGCTGGCCGTGAGCCTGAATTCCTTTCCGAGTGGCACGCTCAAGACGCCCTACTACTACCAATACAATCTCGGAATCGAGCAACAAGTCGGCGCGCATGGATCGGCGCACATCGATTATGTTGGCACGCGCGGTCTGCATGAGCCGTTCCAGGTCGAATTAAACGGCTACCAAACAGTCTGCGACGGATGCTTCGCTCCCTACCCCTACCAGAAGCCGCTTGACCAGCGATTCGGCAGCGTCAACGAATTCCGAACGGACGCGAACAGCACCTATTCCGGACTGCAGGCTGGTTTGACTGAGCAGCTCAACAAGTTGACTCTGCGCGCCAACTACACGTTCAGCCATTGTCTCGATGAAGTTTCAAACGGAGGACTGCTGTCGTTTTCATCGCAGGGAATTCTGTCGCCGCTAGCCCGGCGAACTAAGCAGGCAGTACGGAGACTGCGACTACGACGTGCGCCACAACCTATCGGCATTCGGCCTCTATCAAATTCCTTTTCCATCCCATCATTGGTTGGTGCGCGCAGTCTTTGGTGGGTGGTCGTTCTCCGAAACAGCCTTCCTCCATTCCGGACTGCCATTTACTGTGCTGAGCCAGCCTTATACGGCGCGTGGTAACGGGGTCTTTCAAGCCAGCGGGCCGCAGTTTGCGCGCAAAGTGCCCGGCGTGCCACTCTTCCGCAAAAATGCATACCCCGGCGTCACTGTCGCAGGCACCAGGCAATGGCTGAATCCCGAGGCCTTCACTTCGGTCATTGACCCCACCACGGGCGCATGCTCAGGGGGCGACTCCGCTGCCAACTGCCAGTTCGGCGACTCAGGCCGTAACACCGTGCGCGGGCCGCACTTCACTGACTCTGACGTGTACATCACCAGGAAGTTTCGGATCACCGAGGCAGCCTCAATGCGATTCGATGTGCAAATGTTCAACGCCTTCAACCATCCGAATTTCGCGTTGCCGAGCAACATCGAGGCTGGTGTGCCGGGCGAATACATCCCTGCAAAGTTCGGGACCCTCGAAAGTACAATCTCGCCGCCAACCGGACTGCTGGGCGTAGGCCTCGGCGGAGACAGTTCACCGCGCATGATCGCTTTCCAGGCCAGAATCGAGTTCTGAGAGACCGGCGTCGAGACTGCGAACAACAATAAGCGATGAGCCTAATACGGGATGGTGCGAATGAAATCTTTCGCCGTTCCATAGGAAGGATCGACGAAGGTTACGTCTGAGGGATCGCGGCGCGGCGTATCAACTGAGAAAACCACCAGCGGCTCCTCCACGATCGCAGGAATGCTGTGCACCGTATTGCGCCGGAAAAACAAAAGCTGGCCTGGGCCAAGCTCCAGCGGAGCGTCTCCATCGACGACAAATCTTGCCCGGCCCAAAATCACCTGCAGATATTCGTCGCACGTCTTGTGATAGTGCTCCGGTACGGGCCTGTAAATGCGGAACAACCGCGAACTGGCCGCGGCTTCGTCGGTTAGGCGAATATCCAGCAGCATGGTTTCAGCGCTCGGAGGAAACTTCGCGGCCAGTGCGTGCAGGTCGAATGTGGCTGTGGTCATTGACGCCGCAGAGCCGCTGTTCTGTGTCATATGAAAATCCTTTGGTCTTTGATTATCGCTGAAACCAACCAGCCGGCAAGCGCAGGCTGCCGGGCCGCTATACGATAGATGCCATGCAAGTCCTCGCGGCTTCTGAGATGCAGGCGTGCGACCGGGCAACCTCGGAGCGCTTCGGCGTCCCGTCGCTGCAACTCATGCGCAACGCGTCGGTCGCTGTCGCGGCTTTCGCGCGGCGGCAATTTACCAAAGCCCGGCGGGTGACGGTTCTCTGCGGCCGCGGAAACAATGGCGGCGACGGCATGATGACCGCACGGCTGCTCGCTGAATCCGGCATTGAAGTGACAACCCTGCTGCTCGGCGCGCCCGCGGAGTTGAAAGGGGATGCCGCCGCGGCATGGCGCGAATTGAAATCCAGTGCCGCGAAAGGACACCTGCACGTAATCAACACGCCGGAAGATCTCGCCCGCCACACCAGTGCACTCAATACCGATCTGCTTGTGGATGCCGTTCTCGGCACCGGCTTCAAGCCGCCGCTGAAAGGGCTGGCACTTGCCGCGTTGGAATGGATCAAGCCGCACACAGCACCGGTGCTCGCCATCGACCTGCCCTCAGGCTGGTCCGCCGATGAGACCAGCGCCACGGTTGACGGCCCCGTATTTCCCGCCGATGCCGTCATCACTTTTACAGCGCCCAAGCCCGCGCACGTCTTCGGCCAGCTGACGCGGCACTGGAACCAACCCATTGTTGTGGCGCCCATCGGCTCGCCGGATGCAGCTATCATTTCGTCGCTGCAAATGCATTGGGCAGGTTCCGCGCTGGCGCTCGCGCAGACTCCTCGGCCCGCCGATTCCAACAAGGGAAACTTCGGTCACGCCCTGGTTGTCGGAGGAACATTCGGCTCCGCCGGCGGCAAGTCGGGCGCACCTTCGATGACTGCTTTGGCAGCTCTGCGATCTGGTGCCGGCTTGGTTACAGCAGCGGTTCCGGCGCCGGCTTTGCCGCTTGTTGCGGCGATTGCGCCCGAGTTGATGACCTGGCCACTTGCCGCAACCGCTTCCGGAGAGATCGCCGCCCGCAAAAATCTCTTGCCCGGGCAACTGGCAGCGCTCACAACGGGAAAAACAGTGCTCGCCATCGGCCCCGGCATGGGCCAAAGCCCTGACACGGCAAAGTTTCTCATGGGGCTGCTCTCTAAAACAAAGATGCCCGCCGTGATCGACGCCGATGCGCTCAACATTCTGGCCGCGAAGCCCTCATTGCTGGCGAAACTCGCAAAGATGGCCCAGACCGGCCGCACGGTGGTGCTTACGCCACATCCGGGCGAGATGGCGCGGCTTGCCGGAGTCACGACGGCAAAGGTGCAAGCAGACCGGCTTCACCTGGCGCGCGCTTTCGCTCAGCGTCACGGCGTCACCCTCGTGCTCAAAGGCTGGCGCACGTTGATCGCTCACCCGGATGGCCGCCTGGCCGTCGATACTACGGGCAATCCCGGCATGGCCAAGGGCGGCAGCGGCGACCTGCTCACCGGCTTCGTCGCGGGGTTGCTGGCGCAATATCCCAGCGAACCCGCGCGCGCGGTGGAGTCTGCCGTCTATTTGCATGGGTTGGCCGCGGACCTGGCCGTGCGCGACGCAGACGAACACAGCCTTCTCGCCACCGATACCCTCATGCAGCTTTCTCAGGCTTTTCACTTTCACTCCTGTGGCCGAAACGGTTATGTTTGGTTACAGGGACTTCCGGGGCCGTCGCCGGTCACGGGCTCCCATGAGGCAGCTGAATGAGCAACGCCGCACCCGCGACCGAAGGCCGGATTCACGAGTTCACCACCCAAAGCGGCGCTGACACGGTGGAGGTCGGGCGCAAGCTCGTGCGGTTGCTCAAGCCGCCGCAACTGCTCGTGCTGCGCGGCGATCTGGGCACAGGCAAAACCACCCTGGTCAAAGGTATTGCGCAGGCTCTGGACGCCGCCGAACCCGACGAAGTGACAAGCCCCACATTTACCCTGATCCATGAGTACGATGGGGCGCTCGACGGCAAGTCGGTGAAGCTCTTTCATCTCGATGTGTATCGCCTCGAGGGCGAACGGCAACTTGAAACACTGGGTTTGGACGAGTTGCTCACCCCGGACGCCTTGGTGCTCGTCGAGTGGGGCGAAAAGTTCAAAAGCATTCGCAAGAAGTCGACAGGCGAGATTGTCATCAGCTCCGCAGGGGGCGACGCCCGCAAAATTACAGTGACGTTGAAAGAGTAAGTTGTTCGACCTCGAGTGCCTTCGCTTCCAGGTCGACCCGCCATTACCTATTCTGGCGTAAGTGGGAATTGGTACTGTGGACCACGGATCGTGCTCCGGATATACTTTGGCGCACGAGGTCAGGATTATGACTTCAACGCACACCACCACCAGTCTTGCAATCCTTCTGGCGCCGGTCATGCTCTTCGCCCAGCCGGCCAACGGCGCAAACACGGGGGCCTCCGCACCTCCAACCGCCGCACAGACGTCCGCCTCAAGACGAGCGAAGGCCGAGCCTCCACCTCAGAGCGTTGAGGTTTACAACGGTGACTCCATCCAGACAGAGGAATTGAATGCGCCACAGCACGGTACAGCAGTCCCATCGCACACAGATCATTCCTCAGCCGGGACGAGCGTTGAAATCATCAATGGTTCAGAGAAAAGCACCGCTATCTTGAACGACCAGCAATCGACAGGACCAGCCCCCGCGAAAACTCTTCACAAGCGCGGAGCGAAGAGCCTTCGCGAAAGCAGCGAGGGGACCGATCCACCCGTCACCACCGTTGAAATCATCAATGGCAGCGAGAGAGAATTCAGAACACTCAACGATACTTCCTACGAAACAGCCCGGCAGGGCAGTGCGCACCGCAACACGCAGCCGGTCGTCGTTGCGATCGTGTCCAGCGATACAAGGAGAGTGGGCATAAATAGGCGTCCGGTTGTCATAGGAATCGAGTCTGCCGGTCCGGATGACCTGAAGGCCTCGCCAATTGCCAACGGGAGTGAGTCAACCGCGAAAAGCAATCAAAAGTCCGACTTGGTCGTCATCGGAATTGCACCTCGGCTCAAACGGCCCCCTTACCAACCATGACCGCTTAAACTGAATTGAGGCACAGGTAGTGCGACCGACGGAGCTTATGCATGCGCGCAATTCGAACCTGTTTCATCCTTCCGCTGCTTCTGGCGTCGAGTCTTGTCCTGGCGCAGAAACCACAAAGCGGGCCTCAGCAGCAAACTGTCCACAAGAAGGTCGTGAAGCGGCATCATCACAGGAGAAGCAGAACCAAGGCGGCCACTCTTACGCAGAGTGTGGAAATCATCAACGGCACAAAGACTCAGACAATGGTATTCAGCGGAACTCCGAAAACCTCCGCACGGCATAAATCTTCCGGCAGGACTGGGTCTACCAGTGCCAAAGCGCCTTCAACTTCCACTGTGGAAGTAACCAACGGCGAAAAAACGCAGACACAAGTATTCGGAGCAAATCAGCGAAAGGTCACCGGGCAGAAAGCGGTAAAGAAGCATCTCTCAGCCGGAACCGGCACCCCAATGACCATCGAAGTGATCAACGGCACATCCGAGCAGACAAAAACATTTAGTGGAGCCCAAAAGCAGCCGGTAAAAAATACCGCCCCTAAATCGCCTGACTCAAAAACCGAACCGAATTGATCAGGCTGCCCGGCCGCCATTCACTGATTCCACGCGTCATTCCCGCTGTGTCCTAATACCCCATCACGTTATAGCCGCAGTCCACGTAGAGCACTTCGCCGGTAATGGCGCTCGATAGATCACTCGCTAGGAATAATGCCGCTCCACCCACTTCGAGCTGATCCACATTGCGATGCAGCGGCGCACGGTCGGCGTGCGACTTCATCATTTCGCCCAGAGCGCCCACGCCGCGCGCGGCCAGAGTTTTAATGGGCCCGGCAGAGATGGCGTTGACGCGAATGTTCCTGGGGCCCAGGTTCCAGGCCAGGTAGCGCACCGTGCACTCCAGCGATGCCTTGGCCACGGCCATCACATTGTAATTGGGCACCACCTTTTCGGCGGCGTAGTAACTCAGCGTCATCACGCTGCCGCTCTCGGTCATCAGCGGCACGGCGGCGCGCGTAACGGCGATCAGCGAGTAGACACTCACGTCCTGTGCAATGCGGAAACCTTCGCGGCTGGTGTTGATGAATTCGCCGCGCAGGTCTTCGGCGGGCGCGTAGGCCACGGCATGCACCAGGATTTCGAGCTTGCCGTATTTCTCCTTGAGCGCGGCAAACAACGTCTCAATCTCCTGATCGACTGAGACATCGCACTGAAAGCCGCTGGCGCCGGGCAGTTCGTCGATGAGGCTCTGGGCCTCCATTTTCATGCGCTCGTTCTGATAACAGATGGCCAGGGTTGCTCCGGCCTCGTGGAGTTTTTGGGCGATGCCCCAGGCGATGGAACGCTTGTTGGCCAGCCCGAAGACCACGGCCGTCTTACCTGCCAAATCGATCATGCTTGCTTTCGTCCTCCATGATCCGTACTCAGGGGTGCCGGACCAACCATTTTCTAGAATATCAGCCCCAATCTCAGCCTCCCAGATCGACCAACCCAACCTCGCCCACCGCTCGTCCCAGAAAGCGCGAGCCCAGCCGCTCGAATTTCTCCACCGAGTCGGTCGCAAAAAAGTGAAGAACCGGATCGTCCGCGGTCGGCGTCGGGGGCGCTCCGAGGTCGTGGCAGAGAAGCATGACGAGCTCGTCGGCAGCGGATTCGGCCGAGTCGATGATCGTCATGCCTTTGCGAATAACCTGCTCGATGAGTGGCTTGAGCAGCGGATAGTGGGTGCATCCGAGCACCAGCGTGTCCGGATTGAATCCCTGCGACGCGGCTTCGGCGGAGAGCTCCTCAAGGTAGATGCGGACCACTTCGGCGGTGACCGGGTGGTTGGTCCAGCCCTCTTCAACCAGAGGAACCAGCAGCGGGCAGGCCTTCTCCAGCGTGCGCAAGCCCCGCGCGCGACAAGCCGCGGAATACGCATGGCTCTGCACGGTCGCGTCGGTGGCGATAACGAGAACGTCTCCGGTTTTCGAGGCTCTTCGCGCAGCCGCCGCGCCAGGCTCAATCACCCCAATCACCGAAACAGAAGATGAGACAGCCTCCTTGATCGCATCCAGTGCCAGGGCGCTGGCGGTGTTGCAGGCGATGACGAGGTAATCTGCGCCTTGTTCCTCCACCAGGAAGCGGGCGCTTTGTGCCGCATACTTTGCAATCGTGCGGCGCGACTTGGAGCCATAGGGAAGACGCGCCGTGTCGCCGATGAAAGAGTATCGGGCTTGTGGCGCGCGGGCGATCAGCGCGCGCAACACGGTCAGTCCGCCAAAGCCGGAATCGAACACGCCGATGGTCGGTCCGGCGGTTTCAGTTGAACTCATTGGCTGGCCTCTTGGTCCGTCCCGGCGGTTGGCGCCGCGTCGGCGGTCAGATAGGTACGTGTCAGATCGGCATGGCCGGCCAGGGTTGCGCGCTCCTGACCATCCACCAGGAATCGCACCTCCGTGACGCGCGGTAGATTGGCGCGCAGAGTGCCACAGATGGAGAGCAGAGTAAGCGACTCTGTCTCAATCCCCGAGGGATGACTGGCGGCGAAGCTGCCTGTCAGGTTCACGACCGCCATTTCAGAGTCGTGGTTTCCACCCCCTTTCGCGTCTGTTGCTGGCAACAAAAACACCTGTGCCACACCGGCCGCGCCTCCCGGCACCGGATGAGCCGAGTCGGAAGCGGCATAGAGGTCCAGTAGTTTGCCCAGTAGCACGCGGGCGCGGGCACCGGGGTCCGCCGGCAGCGGTAGCGCGCGGGCCTGCGTCAGCAGGGAATCATCGGTATCGTTGGCCACCAGCAGGATCGCTTGTTCCGCCGGTGCAACGTCCGGCGCCTGGGTGGGTGCAGAGGTTTCGCCAGCCAGCAGTCGCTCGTGCGCCCGCTCGCGAAGTTGCCACAGCAGCACTCCCATGGCCAGTGAAGCCAGCAGTAGCACGAAGAAGAGCACCTTCTGGTAGCGGGGAATCACGGCTGGCGTCCCTCCGCGCGTCCGGCATCGGTGCGCCACTCCAACGCCGCAGCGGCCAAAGCAGCGGCCACGCGTGTCTGGTAGCCGGCGTCGGTGGGCTCGGCGGTGATCGCATGGTCCGGCCCACGCTCCGGCGCAATCTCCACGGCCACCGCGGGGCAGGTCATGCTGTCCATCGTCGGCAACTCGGTGCGACCGAGTGTGACGGTCATTCCGGTGTGCAGCAAGGCGGCATTCAGTGACCCAGCCAGGGCCAGGCTGCGCGTAACCCACGCGGCCTGCGCCGTCTTCCATGGGACGAAACGCACTGCCGCAGCAGGCGCAAGCGAAGAGGCAAACAAATGAATGCCCGCCCCGCTCTCAGTCGCGTGGAGAATGAGACAGGCCTGCGCGCCGGCGTGGTTGGCGATCTCGGCGCGCTTTTCCGGCAAGAGTGCGGTGTCGGACTCGCGCGTGGTGACCACCGTGATTCCGCGCGCAGCCAGCAGGGACCGCAGCCTGACGCTCAGGGAAAGAGTCGCGCCTTTTTCCAACTGGCCATTCGCCAGCCGGCCTCCCAGGTCGTCACCCCCATGGGCCGCGTCGAGAACCACCACAAATCGAGCCGGCGGGGCCTGCTGCGCAGCGGTCGGTAGGAGCGGCCGCTGCAGCTCCTGCGAGTGCCGCGATCGCCGACAAGGCGAGACGCGGCATCGACTCCAAATTACTCCAGTGCATATATAGTCAAGCCGCTCAGCAGCTTGGGATAGAAGTCTGTGGACTTCTGCGGCATCACCGAGCCCGCAAAAGCCACCTCGCGCAGCTGTTCCATGGTGACGGGGTTGGTAAGGAAAGTGACGTCGGCCTCGCCCCGACGCACCTGGTCTACCGCCTCGACCGCGTCGCGCAGATAGCGAATGTTGGTCTGTTCGCGGATCTTGTCGGCGTCCAGCCCCAGCAGCTGGTCAAGCACGATAGTATGCAGGTGGCTCAAATCGAGCTGGCGTTGCTGCTCCGGCAAACTGGCAAGCGCCGCGGCAGCGGCCGCAGGTCTTGACCGCAAAAGCAAGGCCCCTTTGCGCGTCACAGCAACAAAAGCCGTTCCATGCTGACCGCGCAGCGTCTCGACATAATCAGAAGCATCGCCTGCGGGCAGCGTCTCCACCGTAAAGAATTCCTCTGCGGCCCGCGAAAAACCCGCTGGATCGAATCCCGGCAGGCTGTGAACCACACGATGCGTCGGCAAAATCACCAGGCCGTCGGAGTCCATGTTGACAAACGTCATCATCACCGCCGCTTCAGGATAGGCCGGCTGCGGCAACTGGCTGGTGTGGTGTTCCGTCGGAGCAACCGACGCTGGTGCGTGTTCCTTGGAGTAATTCAGCGCCGTTTCATACCGGTGGTGGCCGTCGGCGATGATCAGCTTCTTGTCGGCCATCGTCGTGGTCAGCAGGCGAATAGTCGCCGGGTCATTCACGCGCCAAAGCCGATGCAGAACTCCGTATTCGTCCGTGACTTCGGCCTCTGCCTGACCGGCGCCCTCGTAAAGAATCTTCTCCGCACTCCCTGCGGGGTCGGAGTACAGCATGAAAATCTGGCCAAAGTGGGCATGTGTCGCCTTCAGTAGGTTGAGCCGGTCGCTCTTGGGCTTTGAAAGCGTGTATTCGTGGCGAAAGACCACCTGTTCGGCGTAGTCGTGCAGCTTGCCCAGGGCGATAAATCCCCGCCGCTCCTTCACTTCGCCAGTCCCGGGAACGCTTGAATTGCTGCGAATACGCAAAGATGCATGGGTCTTTTTCCTGCACCAGAACGCCCTGTTCGCGCCACGCACTAAAATCCCTTGCCGCCCGCGAGTAGACGCTTTCACCCCGCTCAGCGTCAAAGAGTTCAGGCAGTCCGAGAATAATGCGGACCAGGTTGTATGGGCTGCGTTGATAGTAGGCCTGCTGCATGGCTGGGGAAATCTTGTCATAGGGCTGGGTCACAACGTCTTCCAGCCGGGTTGCCGATGGGTTGTAACGCCAGGCGCGGAATGGATAAATGCTGGCCATGCGGTTGGTCTTGCTCCCCGTTGAAACTGTTGAATTTGCGCCCCTGATCCCCCTACGGAATAGACCGGGAGACGCCTCGCGCTTAGGCTCGATTGTATCCCAGCGCACGAGGGTGACCCGGTTTTGACCACGCGGAATCAGAAGCGCATCCGCCTCTTGCGCCGCAGCGCAGCAAATGCGGGGTACGTGCTAATATCGCCATCAATCTCAGGTGTCATGGCATGAGAACCCAAACCATCCGGCGTAGGACTCCAAATGGAAGAGGCAGCAATCTTCGCCTGCTCGGCTATGCACTCTGGGCCGTTCTCTTGGCTGCTGCCTTCTGTGCGCTGCGTGCCGACGCTCAGGACGATCCCCTGAACAAGGTGCATGTGACTCCGCCCCCGGCCGCCCAACCGGCCACTGGTGCACCAAAGGGAGAAGAAGCGCCGGCGCTTACCGGCTCTGCGGCGCTCAAGGCGCGTCCCGGATCCCTCATTCGCATGAATGTAGACATGGTGCTGGTGCCGATCACGGTTACCGATCCGATGAACCGCCTGGTCACTGGCCTTGAAAAGGAAGACTTCAATATTTACGAGAACAACGGCGAACAGAAGATCGCCAGCTTCGCCAGCGAAGATGCGCCCGTCTCCATCGGCATCATCTTCGATCTCTCCGGCTCCATGACTTCAAAGCTCATCCGCGCCCGCGAGTCGATCCTGCAGTTCATCAAGACCGCCAATCCGGAAGACGAATTCTTCGTCATCGGATTCAACGACCGGCCGGAGCTCATCGAGGACTTTACCAACTCCGTCGAGGACATCGAGGCGCGCCTGGCCACGGTGCGCAGCGGCCATCGAACCGCGCTGCTCGACGCCATCTACTACGGCGTGGAGAAGATGAAGGAGGCCAGGCACCAGCGCAAGGCCTTGCTGGTCGTCTCCGATGGCGGCGACAACCGCTCCCGCTACACCGAGGGCGAGGTGCGCGCGCAGGTGCGGGAGTCCGACGTCGAGATATACTCCATCGGAATCTTCGATCAATATGCCGCAACTCCGGAGGAACGGACCGGCCCGCAATTGCTCAACGACCTGTCGGAGGAAACCGGCGGGCGCCTCTACCGCGTCGACGATATTTCCGAAATGGGCGACATTGCGGAGAAGATTTCCACCGAATTGCGTAACCAATATGTGATCGGCTATACGCCCAAGGACCTTCGTCGCGACGGTAAGTGGCGTAAAGTGAAGGTGAAGCTTAATCCTCCACCAGGGTTGCCTCCTCTCACTGTTCATGCTCGCACCGGCTACTATGCGCCTTTGCAATAACGCGGTTCTCGTCACTCTCTTCTTCGCAGCGGCGCTATCGGCTTGGGCGCAACAACCCTCAGCCCAGAAAGCGCCCGCCACGGCTCCACCGCTCACCGTGGACCGCGATCCCGTGCGCTCTCCAGACGCCGAGCCGCCTGCGTCGGCGTCTGGTGTCCCGTTGAAAAAAGAGGGCGAGGGATACATTCTCCGCACCGACGTGGAGGAAGTGGTCCTGAACGCCACCGTTCTTGAAGGCACGCAGCTGGTTCAGAACCTCACCAAGAGTGACTTCCAGGTCTACGAGGACGGAGTAAAACAGAGCATCATCAGCTTCCAGCACACTGACCTTCCGGTCTCCATCGGCCTGGTGGTGGATAACTCAGGCTCCATGTCGAGGAAGCGCCCCGCGGTCAACAAGAGCGCGCTCGATCTGATCGCCGCTTCCAATCCGCAGGACGAGTGCTTCGTCGTGAATTTTTCCGACGAGGCGTTCATCGATCAGGACTTTACCTCCAACGTGAACAAGCTGCGTGACGGCCTGTCGCACATCGAGTCGCGCGGCGGCACCGCGCTCTACGACGCTGTCGTGGCCTCGGCAGACAAGCTCGTGGCCGACGCCAAGCGGCCCAAGCAGGTGCTCATCATCATTACCGACGGCGAAGACAACGCCTCAACCCTGACTCTGGAGCAGACCATCCGCCGCGTCCAGCAGCTCTCCGGGCCCGTGATCTACACCATCGGATTGCTCTTCGGCGATGAGATGACCCACTCCGAGGTCCGCCATGCGCGCCGCGCTCTGGAAATGCTCTCCACCGAGACCGGCGGCATGGCCTTCTTTCCAAAGTCAATGGAGCAGGTCGATGATATCGCCGCCCAGGTGGCGCGCGACATCCGCAGCCAGTACACCATCGGTTATCACTCCACCAAGCCCACCACCGAGCCCGGCTTCCGTCGCGTGCTGGTCACCGCTGAGGCACCCGGCATGGGAAAGCTTACCGTCCGCACCCGCACCGGCTACTTCCCCGTGGTGCGCGTGCCCAAAAAGTCCGCCCCACCGGCGAAGAACTAGCCCGCCTTCCCTGTCACGATAAGCTACTGTAGCTGGAACCTAGGAGCCAAGAAGCTGAGCATGTCCGCATACCGATACTCAACCCTTGCCGTGCACGCCGGGCAGCATCCTGACCCACTCACCGGCGCTGTAAATGTGCCCCTTTACCTTTCGTCCACCTTTGAACTCACCGGCATCGGCACGGACAAGGGCTGGGACTACTCGCGCGCTGGCAACCCCACGCGCGACCGCCTTGAAACGGCCCTGGCCGCGCTCGAAGGTGGCGTCAGTGGCCACGCATTCGCCAGCGGCATGGCTGCCATCGCCGGCCTCGTAGGCATGATGCGGGCAGGTGACCACATGCTCTGCACCCGCCACGCCTACGGCGGCACGCTGCGCCTCTTCGACAAGATCGTCTGCCACTACGGCATTCAGATCGAGTATGTCGACACGGACAAGCTCGACGCCGTGGCTGCGGCCATCAAGCCCAATACGAAGCTGATTCACGTCGAAACGCCCACCAATCCGCTCATGGTCCTCAGCGACATCGCGGCTATCAGCGAGCTGGCCCACGCGCGCGGCGTCGAAGTCAGCGTCGACAACACCTTCATGTCGCCGGTGTTGCAAAGCCCACTGGCTCTCGGCGCGGATATCGTCATGCACTCCACCACCAAATTCCTCAACGGCCACTCCGACGGCATCGGTGGCGCACTGATCGGCTCCAAACCCGAGCACAAGGAGCGCTTCTGTTTTATTCAAAGGGCCGCGGGCGGCATCCTGTCGCCCTTCGAGTGTTACCTCGTACTGCGCGGCATCCGCACCATGCCCCTGCGCATGAAGGCACACGAAGAAAACGGTCGCGCCGTGGCGGAATATCTCTCCACGCACCCCAAGGTCGGCGGCCTCAACTATCCGGGATTGAAGAGCCACGCGCAGTACGAACTGGCCCTGCGCCAGCAGAAGGGTTTCGGTTCCATGATGAGCATGGACCTCGGCTCGCGCGAAGCCGCAGGGCGCTTCCTCGCCGCCATCAAGCTCTTCCTGAATGCCGAGTCGCTGGGCGGCGTCGAGTCGCTGGCCTCGCACTCAGCCACCACCACCCATGGCTCCATGACCGACTCCGAACGCGCAGCCGTAGGCATCACCGAAGGCCGCGTGCGGCTCTCCATGGGCATTGAAGACAAGGAAGACCTGATCGAAGATCTGGACCATGCCCTGGCCGCGGTCTAGGGTTAGGCCAATGGCTGAACCCACGCTCATCCTCGCCATCGACACCTGCGGTCCGTCCGGCTCCGTGGCTCTGGGGCGCGTGTCTTGCGGCAAATCCGTCGAGATCCTCGCCCAGACCGAGCTGGCTGGGCGCAGCTATTCTCAAACCCTCATCGCAGCCGTTGCCGAGCTGCTGGCCAACGCCGGCATCGAGTTGAAGCAACTGGGCGCAATCGTCGCCGTCAGCGGCCCCGGCAGCTTTACCGGCGTACGCGTGGGACTCGGCACGGTCAAGGGCCTCGCAGAACCATCGGCAATTCCAGTCGTCGCAGTCTCGCGGCTCGAGGTCTTAGCCTTCAAATCCGATGTCCCGTCTGTCGCCCTCGATGCCCACCGCAACGAAGTCTTCCTCCGTCTCGAAGCCGCAGACGTCCGCGAACAGCTTGCCGGCGCGCCCGAACTTGCCGCTCTCAATCCGCATCCGCCGCGGATCGCCGTCTGTGACGACGCTGCGGCCGCGCTCCTTTCGTCGGCAATTCCAGGTGCCGAGCTGGTTCGAGTTGCCACCCCCAATGCTGCCGACGCGCTGCAACTTGCCGTGCCCCAGATTCTCGCCCGGAAGTTTGTCGACCTGGCCCTGCTCGACGGCCACTATTTGCGCCGGTCTGATGCGGAAATCTTCGGTGAGCCCACACGCGCTGGGGCGCGCCATCCATGAGCTCCGCACCCCAGAAATGCCGGATTCGCCCCATGACCGCGGCCGATCTGGAGGCGGTAATGGCAATCGCGCGGAGCCTGCCTCACGCCCCTCAGTGGCCCCGCTCTGTCTATCAAACCGCCCTCGACCCCGAACGCCGACCGCAGCGCATCGCCCTCCTTGCCCAGGATGCGGCTTATACAGTTGCCGGCTTCGTCGTTGCCAGCTTCATCACGCCCGATGCCGAGCTGGAAACCATTGCAGTGGCCGCCAAATTCCAGCGCCGAGGTATAGCCAGTCAGCTATTTCAGGCTCTCTCCGCCGAATTGCGCCTTGTACGCATCACAGACCTCGTCCTCGAGGTCCGCGCGTCAAACCAGCCTGCCCTGGCCCTCTACCGCGCCCTGGGATTCACCCGGTCCGGCCTCCGCCCCCGCTACTACGCTGACCCGATTGAGGATGCAATTCTGATGTGTTTGAAGGTCGCTTGAGCCGCTGCAGCAAAGTCCGAGCGCCAAGGCGTGATTCGCATCACATGTGTCCGGCCACTTCCAGAAAATCCACAGCGCACGCGCATTTTCTCTCTTCTTCCCGCTTGCCGTTTGTCCCGCCAGAGAGCTATATGTAAATGTTCACTTAAAAAACGGAGGTGCTTGATGGATGAGATAAAGGATTCCACGCTGAGCGAAGAAATAGATCGTTTGCACGCAGAACATCGTCGCTACGCTCAGCGGTTGGAAGAGTTGCTTCAGAAGCCCTATCTCTCCGGAGATGAGCAACTCGAGGAAGTACGCCTGAAGAAGCTGAAACTCCACGCCAAAGATCTGATCTTCGCTCTCGAACACCGCTCTGCGGTGGTCGCGTAAGGATTTTCAGGCTTCTGTAGGGATGTGTGCCAATGGTCGAGCGGCGGCTCAAGCCGTCCTTGCCCAAAGGAGTGCGCTCCGTCCCTGCCGTCCGGAGGGCAAATCAACCGTATAATCGTTGGGACGATGGTTCGCGACGGTTACATATACGGTTTCAGCCTCTTGGCGGTAGCGGCAGTGCTGGCGTGGGCCACGCGCAATTGGGCTTGGGCGGTCGTGCCGGTCCTGCTTTCCTTGTTTTTCTTCTGGTTCTTCCGCGATCCACAACGTGAAATCCCTTCAGGCCAAGGACTTATTGTGTCTCCGGGTGACGGCCTGGTAACTGAAACCGTCTCCATCTCCACGCCCGATGGACCCCGCCAGCGCATCAGCATCTTTCTCAGCGTGTTTGACGTCCATGTAAACCGATCTCCCATCGGCGGAGTCTTCACTGCAGTTCAGTATCAGAAGGGCCAATACCTCAACGCCATGAATCCGGCCTCGGCAGACCGCAACGAGCAGAACATCGTTACCGTGCGCGGCGAGGGGTTTGAAATCACCTTCAAGCAGATTGCCGGCCTTCTCGCCAGGCGCATCGTCTTCAATCATTCCGCGGGTGAAAACGTCGCGCGCGGCCAGCGCGTAGGGCTCATCAAGTTCGGTTCGCGCGTCGATGTCCTGCTGCCCGCTGAAGCCGATCTCAAGGTCAAAGTAGGACAACGCGTCAAAGGTGGCGCCAGCGTCCTGGCGGTCATGCCTGAAGCCGAGCTCGTCCTGTCTGCAACTTCGGCACGCCGTGAAATGAAAGCCAGCGCTCTGCCGGACGAGCCCGCGGGAGGCCGCGCATGAACCGCCGCGATCCTGCGCTCGCAAGAGCCAATGCCCAGGCCCGTCTGCGCCGCGGCATGTACCTGCTTCCGTCGCTGTTTACCATGGTCAACATCGGGGCCGGCTACTTTTCGGTTACCGAGACCATCAAGGCCATCACCAGCGATGCCCAATTCCACTTGAATCTGGCGGCCCTCGCCATCATCTTCGCCATCCCGTTTGATTCGCTCGATGGGCGCATCGCCCGCATGACCAATACCTGCAGCGACTTCGGCAAGGAGCTCGACTCGCTGGCCGACGCCATCACCTTCGGAGTAGCGCCCAGCCTGCTCGCCCTCATCTGGGGATTTCACTTTCTACCCGATACAACCAACCCGCAATTGCGCATGGATCTCCGCCACGCCGGGGCTTTCGTCTGCTTTCTGTTTCTCATCGGCGGCGTTTCGCGCCTGGCCCGATTCAACATCAGCCACGATGCCCAGCCCAGGAACCCAGGTCGCCCGGATCGAAAGTATTTTGTCGGCATGCCCATCCCCGCCGCGGCAGGCCTGCTGGCATCCACCGTCTACTTCTTCAATTCCTATCCGGTTGAGGCATGGTGGGTCAGCACCATCTGGTTGGTCCTGGTGGGATTGACCGGATTCCTGATGGTGAGCACCTGGCGTTTCTGGTCCGGCAAGGAGATCAACCTCTCGCGCCGGCATCCCTTCCAGATTCTGTTTGTCCTGGCAATCTTCGTGTATGTCCTGGCGCGCTTCTCCCATTTCCTGTTCTTTGCCATGGGGCTGGTCTACATGTTCTCTGGAATCTGGGCGCGCGCGGCTTATTCGTGGTCTCGCCGCCGCCGCCATCGGCCAGGGGACGCTCATGCGGACCCGGCCGCGCACGGCGAGCACGACACCGCGCCCATCATCCATTCGTAGTCTCCTCAATCTTCAGAAAGGACGCCAGTGTACAAGATCGCAATTGCCGGTGCTTCCACGCTGCTTGGCAAGGAGTTGAAAGACGCCCTCTCCGATTCAACCCTCGCCACAGCGACCTTCGTCCTGCTCGACGAAGAGGAGGGGCTGGGCCAGTTAGAGCAAGTGGGCGACGAAGTGACCTTCGTCCAGCGCATCACCCCGGATACGTTCGAGCATACAGACTTTGCCTTCTTCTGCGGTAGCGAGGATCTGACCCGCAAACACTGGCGCCAGGCACTTCGGGCAGGCTGCACCGTTCTTGACCTTTCTGGTGCCCTTGACCAGGAGGCAGGCGTTCTTGTCCGCGCTCCCTGGATAGGCTCTGAAGCGGTCAGCGCCGACCTCTTTACACCCGCCGTCGTCCCGGCACACCCCGCGGCGCTGGCTTTGGCACTGATGATGGAACGCCTCCAGCAGGCCGTATCGGTTCGACACGCCGCTGCCACAGTGCTCATGCCTGCCAGCGAGTTCGGCCGTGGCGCCATGGACGAGCTCCACCAGCAGACCGTAAACCTGCTCAGCTTTCAAGGTCTGCCGCGAGCTATTTATGACGCACAGGTGGCCTACAACCTGCTTTCAGGATTCGGCGAGAGCGCCAAAGCCAACCTTGCAGCAGCGGAATCCAGAATCCGCCGACACTATGCCGCATTGGCGGGAAACCGCTGGCCTCCAATGGCCCTCCAGGCCATCCATGCGCCGGTCTTTCACGGCCACGGGTTCTCAATCTCCGTTGAGCTGGAACGGCCGGTAGAAATCCCCGCTCTCGAGGACGCGCTCAGCGGAGATCACATCGATCTGGTGTTGGAAGATACCGACTCACCTTCGAACCTGGCTGCCACTGGCCAGAACGACCTGCTGGTTCGGATGCACCCCGAGCCCGGCACGCGCAACCCGGCGGAAACGTCAAAGCTCTGGCTTTGGGCGGCCTCTGACAATCTGCGCATGTATGCTCTCAATGCCGTCGAATGTGCTCTGGACCTGCGCCGCCTCCGGCCGCATGGCTCCGTGCAGTGAACAGAATCCCCTTCGCATTGCGCCACATTTTTCACGAGATGAAAACCGGAGCGTCTGACTTGCGCGTCGGTTTCGCCTGCTCGGGATTAGAGTGAAAGTGTAAGGAGCGAGCGATGAAATTCGATGTGAAAGCTCTGGCCTTGGCGTGGGCCATTGTGTGGGGAGGAGCCATTTTGCTCGTGGGTTTGGCTAACCTCATGTGGGGCGGCTATGGTCAGCGATTTCTTGAGATGCTTTCGTCCTGGTATCCCGGCTACAGTGCAACCCGAAGCATCGGACAGGTGGCAATCGTCACACTCTACGGAATCGCGGATGGTTTTTTCGGCGGCGCTCTTTTCGGCTGGATTTACAACAGCTTCGCAAAATCCTCCGCATAATGGAGACTGGCCTTTCGCCCCATTGGCGCATGTTAGCTATCCGCCTGAAGACTGAAGGCAGGTCAACGTGCCGGCGGCTCTCCGCAGCGTGTCCATAACTGCTCGATAAAGCTGTCCGTCATCCCCGCGATGTAGTCCGCCACTGTGCGCGCCAACCCCTCCGCGGGAATCTGTGTCTGGTGGTCCGCGGGCAGCAGGCCGGGCTCCGCCATAAGCGCCCCAAACAGCCCCTCAACCACCTTCGCGGCGTGAATGTGTGCCTCTTCCATCCCGGGCGAGTTGTAAAAGTTCGCGTACAGAAACTCCTTGGCAACTGCGCGCTCTGCTTCCACCGCCGGGCTCAGCGCAGCAAGCCTGCTCGGCGCCTGGCAAACCTGCTCCAGCGTGGTGGCGCCAAGCGCGGCCACGCGGGCGCGCACCTCGTTCATCAAGTCGGTGACCAGGGCATTCAGTACCAGCTTCAGCGCTTCGTTTACGGTGAGTTTCTGCGTTGCATCCGGGTACTCGCTCAGCACGCTTTCATGGAACCGGTAAAACAGCGGTACGCCCCTGCGGACTTGCTCCAGCGTGAGAATGCCGGAGTCGAGCCCGTCGTCCAGATCGGCTGTCAGGTACGCGATCTCGTCCGCCAGATCGATCAGTTGCGCTTCCAGCGGTGGAAATTGCCCCAGGAAGTACTCCGCCAGTTCCGGGTGATCGACGGCGGTGTAGTCGCGGGAGTGCTTCACAATTCCTTCGCGTACGCCCAGCGTCAGGTTCAGTCCTCGAAATGCCGCATAACGTTCCTCAAACCACGTGACGATGCGCAGCGCATGAAGATTGTGATCGAAGCGCAAACCGTGGGCCTGGAGCGCGTGGTCAAGTGCCTTTTCGCCCGCGTGACCGAAGGGCGGATGGCCGATGTCGTGTGCAAGGGCCAGGGCTTCAACCAGCTCCGCATTCAATCCCAACGTATGCGCCAGGGTCCGGGAGATTTGTGTTACCTCCAGCGTATGTGTAAGGCGGCTGCGAAAATGGTCGCTCGGCGGATCGCCCGGCAGACGCGCGAACACCTGCGTCTTGCCGGCCAGGCGGCGAAACGCGCGCGTATGCAGAACGCGGGCCGCATCTCGCGCGAAGGGTGTGCGGTAAGGGTGCGGCGCCTCGGCATATGCGCGGCGAGCCAGACTGCTGTCCTCGTCGCCGCGGACCGCAATTCCCGCTGGCAGCGCTTCAGGTAATCTAGTCTTCAGGCTCTTCATCGATAAGCCATTCAGGGTTCACGTCTGGTTATACCGCAGACGGCAACATCCCCGCTGCCGCCCCGGCAGCAAGTGATCGCGAAGGGGCTGAGCGCCGCCATCGAATCGCCCCGGGGATCGACTTGCTCGGACGTGTTCGGAATCACGATTGATCTCTGTGCGCGATGATATAAAGTTCCTCATACGGTGGGGATTGGACAACGCCTACGATTCGGGCGTACCATCCAGCCGGACTTTTGGAGGGGCGCGCACCGCTTTATTCTTGAGCGCACCCCAGGGGAAATAATCACGTCAGGGACCGGGAGGCGAGTATGAAAACAATAAGACGGTTTGCGTTGGCAACGCTGGCGCTCGCAGTTGTGTTCACTTCTGGGTGCGAAAGGCACTCGCTCAAAGAAGTCTATTACCTGGTTGCGGCAAACGTGAACCTGCCCTACTGGCAAACCGCCGCAGCGGGGTTCAACAAGGCTGCCGCACAGTACAAGGTGACAGCCAAAGTGGTTGGACCCGACACCTACGATCCCCAGGCAGAGCTCGCGGAATTCAAAAAAGCCGTTGCAGCCAAGCCCGCGGGTATCCTTATCTCCGTCGCCGATGATTCTGTCCTTCAGCCGGCGATCGACTCCGCCGTCGAGGCAGGAATCCCCGTCATCACCATGGATTCCGATGCGGCCGACAGCCACAGGCTCTACTTTATCGGGACCAACAACCTTGAAGCAGGGAGGTTGGGCGGAAGGCGCCTGATTGAAAAGATGGGAGGCACCGGGAACGTTGTCTTCTTCACTTTGACCGGCCAGCCCAACACTGAAGAACGGCTCAAGGGCTTCAAAGATGTTCTGGCCTCGCGCCCCAACATGCACATCGTCGACGTGGTCGACATCAAGGGAGATGCGCGCATCGCATTCGACAAGACCCAGGAGTACATGGCGCTTACTGGCCCAAAGAAGATCGACGGATTTGTTTGCCTCGAAGCGTCATCGGGCAAGCAGGTTGCCGAAGTCGTCAAGCGGACCAATGCAACGGACCGCGTCGTCATCGCATGGGACGCGGACCAGGGAACCCTGGACGCAATCAAGGCCGGAACCATCGATTCGACCATCGCGCAAAAGCCCTGGACCATGGGTTTCTACGGACTGAAGGCTCTCGATGAGGTCTTCCACTACCCGCCCGCACAGCTCAGCAAAAACTATAGCGAGGATGCATTCTCGCCTTATCCAGTATTTGTGGATACTGGCACATCTCTGGTCGACAAAAACAACGTCGATTCCTACATTGCCGCGGCAGCGCAGGCCCGGTAACAACACTTCGAGCGCGGCGAGCACCGAGTTCGCCGCGCTTCTTCTCTGCTCGCCGCAACGATCCTCTGGCGCGCCTTCTTCCGTATCGCATCATTACATTCTCTAGCGTAGGCAACAAAACGGCGGCCCCTCTTAACCGAGCCGGCCGCCGTTTCCACCTTCAGATCGTCTGTTAAGTTGCAATGCCGCCGGCTACGGGTTGGTCGAGCCGGTGATGCTCACTTCCTTGGCCAGCTTCACCCGGGCCCCCTCGAGCTTGTGCTGCAACTTGGCCACGTCCGAGGGCTCCACGTCGGCCGCCGCCGACTTTGAATACGCCGCCAGCGAAAGCTCCCACTGTGCCGCGGCCAGTCGAATGCGCCCTGTCTTCTCGTAGAGATCGCCCAGGTGTTCGTGCACTGTGGGGTCTGTCTGGTCGCGCTCCACCGCCTGCCGAAGGTTCTCTTCGGCCAGCTCATACTGGCCCAGCTTGAAGTAGGCCCAGCCCAGCGAATCGAGATAGGCGCCGTTCATCGGCTCTTCCTCGACCGCCTTGCGAATCATCTTCAGCGCCTCAGGCAGCTTCGATCCCTTGTCGGCCAGCATGTAGCCCAGGTAATTCAGCGTCATGGCATTGGTGGGGTCCAGATCCAGCGCCTGGCGGAAGAACTGCTCCGCCGGCTCGTAGTGCTTTTGCCGCTCTGATAAGGCGCCGCGCAGGAAGAGAAGATAGACGCGGTCCTCTTTCTTCTTGGTCAGGTCGCCGGCCTTGTTGAGCGCGTCCTCTGCATCCTTCCAGCGATGCAGGCGGGTGTACATCTGGGCCAGCGTCATCCATACGGCGCGGTCCTTGTCGCTGTTATCGAGAAGTCCCTTGGCCATCGCCAGGCCTTCGTCGGACTTTCCCGAGTCCGCCAGCTCACCTGCCAGCATCAACTTCAGATCAGGGTTCTTCGGGTCCGCCGCCACTGCCTTCTGCGATACCGCAATTGCCTTGTCAAACATCTTGGCATCGCGATACGTGTCGACTTCGCCCTGGTAGCCGCGCAGAGCCTGATCGCCCCCCAGGTCAATCATCTTCTGGAAGGCGGCAATGGCCTGGTCCACCTTGTTCTGCTCGTGATAGATCGAGCCCAGACGCTCAAGGAAGATGCCGCGATTGTTCTTTTCCTCTGCGGTGTAAGCGCCGTTGGCGTGCGAGGTCAGGTCCACCATGTGTTCGTAAACCTGCGCGGACTCGTCGTAGCGCCCGAGCACGTCCAGCAACAAGCCTTCGTTGTAACCCGCTTCCAGCGAATCGGGATCTTTTTTCAGCGCCTTGCGGATCGTGGCCAGCGCATCCTCATACTTGCCCTGGCGGCGCTGAATCTCGCCGATGTGGATCAGGGTGCTTGCGTCGTCGGGATCGGCCTCGGCCAATTGGCGGTACTGTTTCAACGCTGCGTCCAACTGGTCGTCGTTCAGCAGCGCCTGGGCCAGCGCGCCCATGGTGTGCACGTCGCCCGGCTCCATGTCGGCCGCGCGCTCGTAGGCCGCGATGGCGTCCTTGGTTCGCTTCAACTGGTCATAAGCCGCACCCAGCGCGAACTCCATCTTGCTGGTGCGATCCGATTCAGAAACTGCCTCAATCACCTTGGCCGCGTGTTCAATATCGCCGCTCTCCGCATAAAGGCGGGCCAGGTTCAGCACCACTTCTTCTGAATCCGGTTCCAGGTTCTGCGCAATCTTGAACTGCTCCTCAGCCTTCTGCGGCAGGTGCTTTACCGTGTAGAGCTGCCCCAGGACCATGCGGTCATCCACGTCCTTGGGCTCCAGCGAAACAATCTTCTCGTACTCTCCGATCGCCTGGTCCAGCGCATTTCCACTTGGCGATGCGGACGAAACGGCATTCTGAGCTTCGCTAAGCTGCCGCAGATAAATCCGCCCCAGCAACTTGTGCGCATCCACATCATTGGGAGAAGTCTTCAAAAGGCCGCGCGCAGTAGCCTCTGCCTCCCGCGCCCGGCCGGTGCGGAAGTAAAGATCAGCCAGCGCGTCATTCAAATCTGCCGAGCCGGGATCGGCATTGAGCGCATCCTTGAACTCCTCCACGGCATGTGTCACATACTCGGGACGGCCCGATTCCACGGCTTCCTCTTCGTAGATGTCGCCCAGGGCTGCGTGGTAGTAGGATTTGGCGCGGTCCGCATCTTGCACGGTTGATGCTGAGCTTCCGTTCAGGGCTGTCGCGGCCGGTGCTGCCTTCGCGGGAGCAACTGGATGAGCCTTCACTGAGTCTGTGGCAGGAGCGGCAGCGCCCGCCGGTTGCTTCACCGGGGCGCTTTGGGCGCGAACCTGAACAACCGGCAGCAAAACCAGTGATGCGGCTGCAATCGAAAGCCAGAGGGTCAACAAACTAGGTCTTGATGTCATCATTCTTGGGAAATCCATGCCTTTCGAGCCGGGAGTACATCTTCAAAACTCATCCCGGAATCCCAAAAGGCCACGCCGGCAGGGGTCCGGGCCAGCCTGCCTACTGTAAAGACGATTTTACCTGTGATTGGTCGCAATTGCGCGCCAGATTGCCCCATTTTGAGGTTACCGCAGGCGTACATCACCACTAAAGCATGCCTTCCGCGTATGTTGCAGCTTCAACGATAGCGCTTTACGGCTGCGATCTGCCAGGGAACCAACCGTGCTCGCGAAGGGAGATCAGCTGTCGTCGAAGAACCTCAACCTGCCGCTCCAATCGCTCCAACTGCCTCTCTCCCGGGTGGTCCGCCACCGGTACAGGTGGATGCAGTTCCAGCGTGCCCGGTTCAGGCCAAGGCGCCGCGG
Organism: uncultured Acidobacteriaceae bacterium; assembly: GCA_963780515.1. Classification (GTDB taxonomy): domain Bacteria; phylum Acidobacteriota; class Terriglobia; order Terriglobales; family Acidobacteriaceae; genus Telmatobacter. Next base: position 169,909 of record CAWACG010000016.1, on the reverse strand, counting down.
ATGCAATCGCGCCGGTCTGTTCTTCCAGCCACGCAAGTCGCCGGTCAATCAGCTCAAGGCGCCCACGCACCGAACCCGATTGCTTCCACACCCATTCGCCATCAAGCGATGCCAACGTCGTCACGCCCTGCCCAAAGCGTCGCAGATAGGTGACAAACGCCGTGGCGAACTGTGCAAAGGGCCGTCGCCGCGGCCAGCTCTCGGCCAGCAGCCGCTCCAGCGATTCCTCCGTATCGTTGTGCGCCAGTCCCGTTGCGCGGCGCGCATTTGCCAGCGCGCGCGAAGACCCGGACCTCGTTCTCCACGCATCCGCCAACTGCGCCAGATACCGCCGGTCCGCAGCCAGGCTGGCGCGCAGAAACTGCGGCGCCCGCTCGCGCTCATAAGCCGGAAACAGAAAAATCATCGCCGCAATCGCGATCAGCGCACCGGCGATAGTGTTCACCGTGCGTACCAGCGCCAGTTGCCAGTCGCCGGAGTAGGGCAGCCAAGCCAGCACAAATGCCGGTGTCAGAAAGAACGCGAACGCCGCGTAGCTAACAGGCAAAATAGCCAATGCCAGCAGCGCCAGCGGAAACAGCACAGCCGCCGTAGCCAGCTGCGAGTGAAGCGTAACCGCCAGCAGCGCTGCCAGAATCCCGCCGCCGACAGTGCCGCCAATGCGCTCCAGTCCTCGGCGCAGCGTGCCCGAGACGTGTGGCTGCAGCACGATCAGCGAGGTCAGCAGAAGCCAGTAGCCGTGGTCGATGTGGAGCAGCAGAATCAGCGCCACATCCAACCCGCAAACCAGCGCAACCCGCGCGGCGTGACGCAGAATGAGAGACTCGCGGGTGAAGTTGGCCCTCAGCAACTCCAGATTCCACCCCTGGCGAAGCAGCCCCAATCGCTCGTACACATAGGCGAAATGTCCCGTCGACGCACCCGAGCTGGCGGCGCCAGACCTCGGCGTCTTCCCGATCCGCAGCAGTGCAGCAGCCTCAATCGACGCCTCAAGCAACGAAGCGGCCTCGGTGATCTGTGCCAGCATAAACCGTCCGCTCGCGTCCGCCGTCTCCTGGCACCCGGCCACGTATTGCGGCAGACGATCCATCTCGCTTACTTTGGCCCGCGCATGCGCCAGCGTCTGCCCGCTGCGGCGCACCAGGAGCGTGGCCACCCACTGTTCGGCCGAACGAAGATCGGCAAGTCCTGAAAGAATCCGATCAAAGCACGCCGCGCCCTCCCTCGTGCCCGCCTGAGTTTCCAGGTGCTCCGCCATGGCCACCGTGCGTGCGATCAAAAGGTCGGCGTCTTCCAGCAGAACTACAAGCTGGCGGCCCTGTGTGGTCTCCGCCTGCTGCTCAGCGCGGATGCTCGCCACTGACTGCCACCCATGCTCCACCGCGCGCCGAATGCGGTATTGGTGATGCTGGCCCAGCCGGTGCCACAGTGCCGCGCGCTGCTGTTCGCGGGCCGCCAGGTCGGCGACCGACCCGAGAAACGAGGCCAGCTCTTCATAGCACGCGCTCACCGCCGCCCGAGCCGGCCGATACGCATCCAGCGGCCAAAGAAACAGCGACAACAGCGCCGCCCACGCCCCTCCCGCCAGCAGCAACAGGCTGATTCCAAGCGCTTCATGCCAAGACCGTGCCGGCGCGCCGATGCCGCATATGAAAATCACCTGCACCAAAATCCCGGCCGAGGTAAACGGCTGCCCCAGAACCGCCAGGTAGCTCCACAAAAAACACCACAGCAGCGTGACCGGCAGCGCCCAGCGCAAGCTACCGCCCGCAATCGAGCCCACAAACAGCCCTGCTGCTCCGCCCAGCGACAACGTCGCCAGGCTGCTCAGGCGAGAACGGTAAGGCCCGCCCGTATCCGCGAGAATCGCCTCAAAGCCTCCCAACCCGGCCCAGCCCAGGTTCGCAATCCCGGCCACATCGCCCAGAACCAGCGGCGCGCAAAGCGCCACCGCAGCCCGCAACCCGCGCAACCAGTCCATCTGGCGCACCAGCGCCAGTGTCCGCATGCGCAGAGGAGACGAGCTTGAGCCGTCGTTCTTCATAAGTTGATTGGTACTGTTGGCTTCAATGCCTGAAGTGCCGGATCCCCGTGAAGACCATTGCCATGCCCAGCTTGTCGGCAGCGGCAATCACGTCCTGGTCCTTTACCGATCCGCCAGGCTGAATCACGGCTGTCGCCCCGGCAGCAGCCACGGCCTCCAGTCCATCAGGGAAGGGGAAGAATGCGTCCGACGCGGCGACAGTGCCCTTCAGCGGCAACACCGCTTTCTGCGCACCGAACTTCGCCGCATCCACGCGGCTCATCTGGCCCGCGCCTATTCCCACTGTCTGCCCGTCCCGCGCATACACAATCGCATTCGACTTCACGTGCTTGCACACGCGCCACGCAAACAGCAGGCTGCGCAGCTCTTCGGCCGTCGGCGGACGCCACGTCACCACATCCAGTTCGCTTTCATTCACGCGCCCTGCATCGGCATCCTGCAATAGCAGCCCGCCCGACACATGCTTCACCACCGGCCTCTGCGGCGCGGAGTGTACCTCCACCAGCCGCAGGTTCTTCTTCTTTGCAAACCGTTCGCGCGCCTCGGCGGTAAACGAAGGCGCGGCGATGGCTTCCACAAACAGCTTCGAAATCTCTTCTGCCGCATCCCCATCCACCACGCGATTGATCCCGATCACTGAACCAAACGCCGATACCGGATCGCATTCCAGCGCCTTCGTGTAAGCCTCGAGGATCGTCGCCCCCGTGGCCGCGCCGCACGGGTTGGTGTGCTTGATGATTGCCACCATCGGTTCGTCGAACTCCTGCGTCAGCTCCCAGCAGGCTTCGAGATCCACAAGATTGTTGAAGCTGAGTTCCTTGCCCTGCAATTGCATTGCCCCTGCGACGCCCAATCCCGATCCATCGGCGTAAAGCGCGGCGCGCTGGTGCGGGTTCTCGCCGTAGCGCAGTATCTGGGCAAGAGGAGAATTGATGCGCAGCGTCGTCGGCAGCGCCGTTGTGCCCGGCGTTGCCGGCGCATCCGGCGCAGGAGCCTCTGCAATCTGCTCCAAAGTGTTGGCGATCGCGCTGTCATACGCCGACGTCAGCGCGAAGGCCTGCTTCGCCAGCCGCCATCTCGTCTCCCGGCTCAGGCAGCCCCTTGTGGATTGCAACTCTTCGATCAGCGCCGGGTAATCCGCCACGCGCGTCACGATCGCCACATCTTCAAAGTTCTTCGCCGCTGAGCGCACCATCGACGGCCCGCCAATGTCGATGTTCTCAATCAGGTGCCCGAATGCCACGCCGGGCTTGGCTGCAGTCTTCTCAAAGGCGTAGAGATTTACCACCACCATGTCGATTGGCTGGATGCCGTGCGCGGCCACCGCAGCCTCGTGCTCATGATTGCCGCGAATGTAGAGCAGTCCTCCGTGCACTTTCGGATGCAGCGTCTTCACCCGCCCGTCCAGCATCTCCGGAAAGCCTGTCAGGTCACTGATGTCCTGCACCCCCAGCCCCGCTTCGCGCAAGGCCCGCGCCGTTCCCCCCGTTGAAACCAACTCCACGCCAAATCCCGCCAACGTTTTGGCAAGCTCCACCAAACCGGTCTTGTCTGTCACGCTCAGCAGCGCCCGCCGAATCCGTTTTTCCGCACCCACTGTCTCGCTCCTTAAGATTCCGCGCAGCTTCCTTCAAGTCTTCTCCGGCGGGAACCAAACAACAGACTACAACCCGGGCCCGCCCTCGCACTGTGTGCGTGTTCACATCCGCAATCGCATTTCGGCGCAAAGTTTTGCGCCCCCACATCGCCGCCACAACTTCCAGTTCTCCACCGCGAAATGAAGTACGATGAAGGCTGTATGGGAAGTTATCCCCCTGTTCCCGAGCCGGAGATTCTGCCGCCCGGCACCGGTTACATCCCTCCGCCCCTTCCGCGGCAGGCGGTCCGCCGGCGGCCGCGCTCCTCGTGGGCCGCATCCCCGGCCACGTATCTGCTCGTCGCCATCAACTGCGCCGTGTTTCTGGCCATGGTGGCACACCATATAAGCCCCCTCAGCCCATCGCCTGACCAACTCTACAACTGGGGCGCCGACCACGCCGGAGCCGTCCTCGCAGGTGGTGAATGGTGGCGCATCGTCACTGCGATGTTTGTGCACGTGGGCATTCTCCACCTGGCTACCAACATGTGGTGCCTGTGGAACCTCGGCTTGCTCGCCGAGCCGCTGATGGGTTCAACCGGTGTGCTCGCCGTCTACCTTCTCACCGGCGCCGCCGGCAATCTGCTCTCCACGCTGGTCAACTGGGTCTGGCCTATTCACGATGCTGGCGGCATCGCCTTTCCTGTCGGCGCCGGCGCATCGGGAGCCGTCTTCGGCATCGCCGGTGCCCTCATTATTCTCCTCAAGTCGCCGCGTCTGCCCGTGCCCGCCTTTGAGCTGAACAAGCTGCGCAAGTCGGTCATCTACTTCGCCGCCATCAATCTTGTGCTCGGACTTTCCATCAGCGGGGGCACCCGCCTATTCGGCTCCGGCATCACCATCGACAACATGGCCCATCTCGGCGGATTCAGCTGCGGGCTGTTATTTGCCGTGCCCATGGTTCCACGTCTCGGATCGCCCCGGCCGCTCTTTTATTCGCGCCTTCGCATTGCTATCCTCATGATCGTCGGCGTGCTCGTGCTGTTCGGCGTTTTCCTCTCCCGCTTCGCCGGATGAAACCCGCCACCGCCCCTGAGACCTGTGCAAAAATAGTTTGCGTACGCGGACCGTTCATTCCAACCCACTGGAGGAACCTTATGCAACGCCGCGAATTCATCAGGCAGGCAGCGATCACCGCCGCGGCCGTAGCGTCCACCAGTCAGCTCAAGGCCTCAGCCGCAACACCCACCAACCCCATCGCCCGCCGCACCCTCGGCAAAACAGGCGAGCAACTCTCCCTCATCGCCTTCGGCGGCATCGTGGTCATGAACGAATCCACCGGCGAAGCCTCCAACATCGTGGCCGAAGCAGTCGACCGCGGCGTCAACTACTTTGACGTGGCGCCCAGCTACGGCAACGCGCAGGAGCGCCTCGGCCCCGCGCTCGCGCCCTATCGCAAAAATTGCTTCCTGGCCTGCAAAACCGACGGCCGCATGAAAGACGATTCGCGCGCCGACCTGGAGCAGTCGCTCAAGCTGCTCAAGACCGATCACATCGATCTCTACCAGTTCCACGCCCTCACCAAGATGACCGACCTCGACAAGGTTCTCGGTCCCGGCGGGGCCATCGAGACCATGGAAGCCGCAAAGAAGGAAGGGAAGATTCGTTACATCGGATTCTCCGTCCACTCCGCCGAAACCGCTGTCGCGGCAATGGACCGTTACAACTTCGACACAGTTCTGTTCCCGCTCAACTGGGTTCTCGTCACGCAGGCCGGATTCGGCCCACAAATCCTCAAGAAGGCCCAGGAAAAGAACATGGGCATTCTCGCGCTCAAGAGCATGGCCAAAACCGTGTGGCCCGCCGGCGAACGCCAGAACCACCCCGAGCCCAAGTGCTGGTATCAGCCCGCGGCATTTCCTCATGAAGCCTCGCTCGGCCTGCGCTGGACCCTCGGCCATCCCATCACCGCGGCCATTCCGCCCGGAGACGAGCGCTACTTCCGCCTCGCAATGGACGTCGCCCAGAGCTACAAGCCGCTCGAGGTCCACGAAGAACAGGCGTTACTGGCAGGCGGCCAGGGCGTGGAGCCCATCTTTCATTTGGGAAACGATGTCTAGAGTTGCATCGCTGACAGGAAGTTTGTGGCTTTGAAAGGGCACGACTTCATTCGCGCCGCGAGCACATCAAAATGAAAGAGGGCTTTAGCCCCTGAGGGACGGTTTCTCTCATCCCAAGCCACACAATAGTTGTTCGCTAGCCCGCCGTTTTCTTTTCGTGGATTTGCGGGACATTACCCTCTCGTGTCACACAATGATGTAGGGGGAAAGTCCGCGAAGGCCCCCTTTAGGATTGCAAATCATGAAATTCATTGCCCGCGAACTGCCAGAGGGATCATTGACAATCGAGGCTAGGCGCCTACCTGACAGTTTTTCGTTGTCAGATACCTCTCCGGTTCAAAAGATCATTTATGTGGCCGGTCCATACCAAATGGCACCCCCCTCCCCCCCCTCTCTATTTCTGTTATCCACAAAACCGTTGCAGATTATTTCGCGGTCGGGCACACCCTCGATTCAGCCGCATCATCGGCCGGGTCTTTTCCCGACCCGCCCCCGGAGCACCCACCACTCCCTTTTCCTGCGTAACTGTGAAACTGTGGCGCGGGGAACGCCCAAAGCCGTTACCGCAAAACGCAGAGGCAGGCTTGCACGAATCTGGACGTCAATGGTCGCGGCGCTCATCCTCATCGTTTCCCTCGCGGCACAGGCACAGCACTTTAGCGGCGGCAAGGCGTGGGAGTACGCCCGCGACTTTGTCGCCATTGGTCCGCGCTGGCCCACCAGTCCCGGTCACGCCCGGGCAGAGGCTTTTCTTCGCGAGCATTTTCAGCGCGACCAGCTAGAGGAGGACGCTTTTACCGCTGACACACCCATCGGGCCGGTCAACATGCGCAACTTCATCGTGCGCTTTCCCGGCAAGAAAGACGGAGTGATCGTCCTGGCCTCGCACTACGAAACCAATTACTGGCTGCGCAACATCAATTTTGTCGGAGCCAACGACGGAGCGGCCACCACAGGGCTGCTGATGGCCATTGCCGACCAGTTGCGCGTGGAAACAGCGCATGGAAAGAAACTCGACGGCTACTCCGTGTGGCTGGTCTTCTTCGATGGTGAGGAGGCGATTCGAAGCTGGTCGCAGTCAGACTCAACCTACGGCAGCCGCCACTTGGCCGCAAAATGGGGTCGCGATGGAACGCTCACCCGCATCAAGGCCTTCATCCTCACCGACATGATCGGCGACAAGGACCTCGATATCCAGCAGGAAACCCATTCCACGGGCTGGCTGGTTGATCTTGTGCGCGAGGCGGCCAAAAAGTTCGGCGATGAGCGCTATTTCTTCCAGACCGAGGAGGCTGTGGAAGACGACCACCTTCCCTTTGTGGAGCGCGGCGTCCCCTGCATCGACCTGATCGACCTCGATTACGGGCCCAACAACAGCTATCACCACACCGCCCAGGACACCTTGGACAAAATCAGCGCGCACAGCCTGGCCGTTGACGGCGACGTCATTCTCGAAACGATCCGCCTTATTGATTTGCGATGAGGCTTGCTCGAAACATGACCTGGGTCTGTGGCCGCTCGCTCTTGTACCAACTCCGCGCTCCGTCCCTTCTCCTTGTTTCTCGCGAATAGGGGGGAACCCACAAACTGCCAGACGATCAAGTTATGCGGCCAGGAACCTGGGGACTCGAAGCTTCATTCCTGTAGCATTCAACCTATGATTGCAGGCGCGTCGTGGGGATGGTGGCTGGGGTTTCATGCGGCGGTTTTACTGCTGCTGGTCGCCGATTCTCTTCTTCCGGGCCATCGGCGCGAGACGCGGTACGCGCAGTCGGTCGCTTGGATATGGACGGTGGTGCTCGCGATCGCCTCTGCAGTCTTTGCTGCCTGGATCGCCGTGGCGCAGGGCCGTCAAACCGCGCTCGAGTGGGTAGCCGGCTACACCATTGAAACCTCGCTTAGCGTCGACAACCTCTTCATCTTCCTCGTCATCTTCCAGGGCTTTCGCATCAGCCAGCGGCGCCAGCACACGGCGTTGCTCTGGGGCGTCGGGGGTGCGGTAGTGCTGCGGGCTCTCTTTATCGCCGCGGGCGTCACGCTCCTTAAGCATTTCGAATGGATCACGTGGATATTCGGCCTCTTCTTGCTCTACGCAGCGTGGCGGCTCGTGCGCGGCGGCTCGGCGAATGCTGCCGTCCCGGAGTGGATTCGCCGCCTGCAACCGGCGAAGGGCTCCTTGCTCCCTGTAATTCTCGCCGTTGAAGTCACCGACCTGCTCTTTGCCGTCGACTCCATTCCCGCCGTCCTCGCCGTCTCGCACAATCCGTTCGTGGTCTACACCTCGAACATTGCCGCAGTCTTGGGTTTGCGCTCGCTTTATTTTGCGCTCGCCGCGCTCCTCAACCGCCTTCGCTACCTGCACTATGGCCTGGGCGCGCTGCTGGCCTTTGTCGCCCTCAAAATGCTCACGGCGCACTGGATTGATGTGCCCATTACCCTCTCGCTGGCCGTGATGGGAGCCATCCTGGCCGTATGTGCAGTGGTCTCGTGGCTGGCGGAGAGTAAGGGCTTCAAGCCACAAGTCCGTAAGCCTATTTCATCGGCATGCGTTGCAGTGGGGCACGACTTCCCGGGGTTCCCAGCGACAGGTTTTCAGTCGCCGGGGTGGCCTGAGTCGTGCCGAAGTACGCCGGAAGGCGTAAAGGTTTTGACCCATGCGAAATACGAGCGCGGTCCAGTAGCTTGTTGGCAAACATGCTCTATCTGGTCCTGCATATCCGTTTCGTCGTATCCTAGAGTCAGGGAAGCTGCCATGAAGACCTTCACTCTCGAAGAAGCGCAATCGTTGCTCCCGGTAGTGGAAGCTCTGCTCAAGCGCGCCATCGAAGGCAAACAGGCGGCTGACGCGGCAGATGTCGGTCTCTCTGTGCTCGCGCAGCGCATCTACCTCGCGGGCGGCATGCGCGTGGACGTGAGCGCGGTGGCCAAGCAGCGCGCGGAGGTAGAGGGCCATTTGCAGCGTGTCCGAGAGAGCGTGGCCGAAATTGACTCCATCGGCGTGCAGGTGAAGGATCTCGAAACCGGCCTGATTGACTTTCCCTGCCGCCTCGATGACCAGGTGGTGCTGCTCTGCTGGCGCATGGGCGAGCCCGCCATCGAGTATTGGCACACGGTCGAGTCGGGCTTCCAGGGCCGTCAGCCCGTCGATGAGCGTTTCCGCCGTCGCTCCACCTCCGGCAACCGCCCCAACTAGCGCTCACTCAATCTCCCCAAGCAGTTTCATCTGAGGACTGGCTTCCTTGTACATCCCCGAGCACGAAGTTCGCGCCGCCCTCAACTATGAAGCGCTCATCCCCGCTATCCGCCAGGCGCTCATCGACTACTCGGCCGGCCTCGTCGTGCAGCCGCCGCGCACCATCCTCCGCACCGGAAACGCCGAAGGTGCAAATAACGGATGGTTCGCCGTGATGCCAGTGATCGCCGGAGACGTGATGGGCGTTAAGACAGTGACCTTCTATCCGGGCAACGCCGAGTTGGGCCTGCACACGCACATGGCCGTCATCGAATTGCTCCACCGTTCCACTGGCGAGCCGCTGGCGGTGATGGATGGCCGCCTCATCACCGAGATGCGCACCGCGGCCGTCTCCGCTGTGGCATTTGCCGCAATCGCCCCGCTCCACTTTGAAGAAGCCCCGACGAGCTTAGGCATCTTGGGTTCGGGAATCCAGGCACGCGCGCATATTGAAGCATTGAAGGTCGTTTGGCCGGAACTCACTGACATCTGCATCTGGAGCCGCACCAAGGCCAATGCAGAGCGACTGGCTGCCGAGACAGGGGCCCGAGCGGCTTCCATTGAAGAGGCTGCGGCCGCGGATGTTGTGCTTACTGCAACCGCTTCTCCTGAGCCGGTCTTGCAGGGCCGCTGGCTTGCGCAGAATGCGCTGGTGCTCGCCGTAGGAGCCACCGGCGCCACACTCCGCGAGCTGGACGACAAAGCTATGCTGACAAGCTATGTGGTCGCCGAGTCCCGCTCCTGCGTCGAGCGTGAGTCAGGCGATGTTCGAATCTCCGGCGCAAACGTTGACGCCGAAATCGGTGAAGTCCTCCAAGGCTCTATTCGAGCTGCTATTCCACGGGACAAGCGCATTGTCTTCAAGTCCGTCGGCATGGCCATCGAGGATCTCGTGGCCGCGAAGCTCGTCTGGCAAGCCCTCTGCAATAAGGGTATCCACGCAGACTAACGCTCAACGTAGCAGATCGCGGCATCCTCGCGGCCGCGCATGCCGCTCCTTCCTCATTCGATTTGATTTCCAAGGTCGACGATTGGCCTGCGCATCGAGAGAGAAAGCTACCTATCATCGAGATTGAAGAATCTTACTGAGAGCTAGGTCGGCGATCAAGACAACCAACAACTGCACAATCCCGTCTAACTTATCGAGACGCATGCCTCCGGCAATGGTGCGATTCGGAGACGATTGCAATCCCACTCAAGGAGTTTCTTCGCATGAAACGTGAAGCCACGATATCCCTGCTCGTCGCCGCCATTGCCTTTGTCGTTCTCTCTCCACAGTTTGCCCATGCGCGTGCTGCAGAGAACTCACAGGGCTCTCTGAGCAACGCCAACCCGCCCGCCGCACAGCAGGAAGCCATGCAGATGGTGCCCGCGCAAGGCGACCTCGTCAAGCCCATTGACGCGCGGAAGGCACAACCAGGCAATCAGTTCCGAGTTGTTCTTAGCGACACAGTCCACCTGAAGAACGGAACTGAATTGCCGCACGGTACTGCGCTCATAGGTCTGGTTTCCACAGACGATATGCACCTGAGCGGAACCTCGAAGCTCGCCTTGCGATTCACGAAGGCGGAGCTGAAGAATGGCAAAGTGCTTCCCATCAAAGCAACCATTGTGGGCGTGTTTCCGCCGGCAGAACAGGATGCCGAGGGATATCCTGTAGCTGCCGGAAATCAAGACACGAATAACTGGACAAGTCACATGCTGCAAATTGATGAAATAGGCGCACTTTCTGGTGTCGATCTTCACAGCAGAATCGCGAGCAAGAATTCAGGAGTCTTCGTGTCGACGAAAAAAGATGATATGAAGTTGTCCGCGGGAAGCGAGTTTGCGTTGGCAATTGCAGTGCGAAAGAACAGCTAGCGAAAAGCGAACGGCATGAGCAGTGGTGCGTGCTCCCCCCAGAGTGCCTTTGCGTATGCCTCGCGAACAGAACAGTCATCCGAGCCTGTCGGCGGGCGAATTCACGACCCCGGCAGGCTTGCCCACCGACCAATTCTCCGGCCTGCTATTGCCGTACCATCCCGCTACAATCTCCTCCAGCCAATCGCTTGCGAAGGGCAGTTGAAAAGCAACTGCCCTTCGCAAGCGAAATCCCTCGCTGTGCGTCATTAGCTTGCAGAGCCTCGACATGCCGACAAGAGGAAACAGCCAGGTTGCGCGACGAAAGTCCGCCTGAAGCAGTACCCTGAGTGCTGTAAGCAGCATGCGCCACCGGGCGCCGTGGAGGAGCGGTAATGAGGATTGGAAAGTGGGCAATGCTGGCGCTGATGGCGTTACCGCTGCTTGCCGGTTGCAAGGGGTTCTGGGACGCTCCGACCACGTCCAGCGGAAGCGGCAGCACCACTGCTTCCAGTGGGAACTTCTACGTGCTCAACGCCAAGACCAGCCAAATTGCCGGCTACTACATTAATGCCGGAGTCGTTACCGCACTTTCGGGCAGCCCTTATACGCTGCCCGCTGTTCCCATCGCCATCACCGTGGCCCCAAACAACACTTTCCTCTACGTCAGCACCGCCAACGGCATCTATGACTACACCATCGCCTCCAACGGCGAACTTTCACTAGGCAACTCCACCACACCGATCTCTTCCGATCAGGCAGCCAGCATGCAGGTGGATTCAACGAACTCCTGGCTGGTGGAGTCCGTTTCAGGCGCCTCGCTTGTGTACGCCATTCCCATCAACAGTTCAACCGGAGCAGCCACTTCGAACACCGAGCAATTCGTCGCCCTGCCCGCCTCTACCGTTCAGCAGGTGGCGATCTCGCCTGACAATCTGCATGTATTTGTTGCCATGGGCGCGGGGGGAACGGCGATTCTCCCCTTCGATACAGCCAATCCCAATCCGCTTGGCGTGGTGAGCACAATCGCAGTCAAGAATTCTGCCGGCGCCGCGCTCTCGGTGGCCGTCGATCCAAGCGACCGGCTCTTCTATGTCGGCGAGACCGTGGCCACCTCCGGCTCCAACACCGGCGGACTCCGCGTTTTCAATCTCAGCACCATGAAGGAGCTCTCCGGTTCCCCTTACGCCAGTGCCGGCCTCGCTCCATACTCGATCCTTCCAATTCTGTCCGGCGATTACGTGTACGTCGTCAATCGCCAGGTAAGCGGCAGCTCAACAGGAGTGATTGCAGGATTCTCCATCGCCTCGAGCAACAGCATCTACTCGCTTACGAAACTGGGCAGCACCTTTTCAGCGGGTACAAACCCTGAGTCCATGGTCGAAGACAGTACCGGCACCTTTGTCTTCGCGGTGGATTTCGGCGGAAGCCCCGACCTGAAGGGCTACACCTTCGACACCACCAACGCCGGCTATCTCGACGCAGTAATCTCCTCATCCACAGGCACGGACCCGGTAGAGGCCACCGCCATCGCCGCAGCCCATTGAGGGCGGCGCGACAAACAGTGAGTCGAAAGTTCCTGGCCCCTCGTACTCTCCGACCGATACAATCTCATTCGTGACCACAAGTCTGTTCGATCTTTACAAGATCGGCGTTGGCCCGTCGAGCTCGCATACTATGGGCCCGATGCGCGCGGCGTGCCGCTTTGCTCGGGAGCTGGAGCCGCGCGGTCATTTGCAAAAGGTCGAGCGTGTACAGACAGAGTTGTTTGGCTCGCTGGCGCTGACTGGAATGGGCCATGCCACGGATCGAGCTGTGCTGCTGGGTCTGGCAGGAAATGAGCCCGCGGCTATCGATCCGTCGGCAATCGACTCCACCGTGGCGGCAATCCGCTCTTTAAAGCGCATTGAATTGGCAGGAACGCGTTCGATCCCGTTTGATGAGGCGCGCGATCTGATCTTCCGGCGGGACATCATGTTTCCGCCGGGTGCGCACACCAGGCACCCTAACGGTCTGCGGCTCACGGCCTTTGATGCGACGGGCTCGGAGCTCGATGCACGTACCTTCTTCTCCATCGGTGGAGGTTTCATCGTTGAGGATGGTACGGACGCTTCAGGCGAGAACCCGGCCGCTGCGGTCCCTTTTCCATTTCACACCGCTGCAGAACTTCTGGCCACTGCGCAGGCGAATGAACTTTCAATCAGCCAATTGATGCTGGAGAATGAGTGCTCGTTATCCACAGCACACGGGCGCCCCTCTGAGCGCGCTCCAGTTGAATTCGTGCGCGAGGGAATCGACCGAATCTGGCAGACCATGCAGGACTGCGTGCAGCGCGGAATTGCTACGGAAGGCATTCTGCCCGGCGGTCTCAATGTCAGGCGCCGGGCGCGCCGGTTGGCCGAGCGACTCCGCAATAAGGAAGCCGACGGTTTGCGCGGAGATCCGCTGGCTCCGCTCGATTGGGTCACCGTGTATGCCATGGCTGTGAACGAGGAAAATGCCGCCGGCGGCCGCGTGGTCACGGCGCCAACCAACGGGGCCGCGGGAGTGGTCCCCGCGGTGGCGCTCTACTACAGCCGCTTCGGGCCCGAGTCAGACCATGAAGGCATCGTGCGCTTTTTCCTCACCTCCGCGGCCATCGGCATTCTGTACAAGGAGAACGCATCCATCAGCGGCGCCGAAGTGGGATGCCAGGGTGAAGTGGGTGTAGCCTGCTCGATGGCTGCCGGTGGATTGACTGCCGCGCTGGGTGGTACGAATGGACAAATTGAACATGCCGCGGAAATTGCGATGGAACATAACCTCGGCATGACCTGTGATCCCATCGGCGGGCTGGTTCAGATTCCCTGCATCGAGCGCAACGCCATGGGCGCGGCCAAGGCGGTGCATGCTTCGCGTATTGCACTCAGCGAGTCGGAAGAGCACAAGGTCTCGCTCGACCAGGTTATCCGCACCATGTACCTGACAGGTCTCGATATGCAATCACGCTACAAGGAAACAAGCCTGGCCGGCCTTGCGCTGAATGTGATCGAATGCTGATTCGAAGGATTACTGGAGTGACCGCGAATTGAAGGAACCGCCTCCATTCGCGCACATTTTCGAGGAACGCTGAATTGCAATCCCCAGAAAACGACTCGATTACGGGTCCCCCCGCTGAACCGCCGCAAGCGCTTGCCGCCCCACCGAGCACCTTGGCGCCCGCCTGGCATACGGTGGTGCTGATTGTTGGCATTCTCGCGCTCTCCATCGGCGGGAGTTCGCGGCTCGCAGGCCTCCACGGCTCGCATGGCCGCCTCGTTACCTATGCCACGACGGCTCTTCTTGAGCTGGTAATGCTGGGTTGGGTTGCGTTTGGGCTGCGGCTCAGAGGAATTCCGCTCCGCTCGTTGCTGGGCGCCGTCTCTGGTGGCTTTCACGGCGTCGCGTTAGATGCGGGCATAGCGTTTGCATTTTGGATTGGCTCGTTGATGATACTTGGCACACTCGGCATTCTCTGGTCCAGCGCCGAGACCGCCCTGACGCACCAGCAGGCCGCAACCCGCTCCGGACAACCGTTTGCGCCCAGCCCTTCGCAACAGCGCACGGTGCGGGAGTTGGAGCAGTTGGCGCCTGCAAATGCTGAAGAGATTGTGAGCTGGGTCGCGCTTTGCATGCTGGTGGGCTTTGTTGAGGAGTCTGTGTTTCGCGGGTATCTTCAGGGCCAGTTCACTGCGTGGGCGCGTGGCGGCGCAACAGTGGGCGTAGTGTTTTCCGCATTGCTGTTCGGTGCGGCGCATGGGTACCAAGGCGTGCGAAACATGGTGCTGCTCGCTGTCTTCGGCGCGCTCTTCAGTCTTCTCTCCATCTTTCGCCGTAGTCTTCGCTCATGCATTTTTGCGCATAGCTGGCAAGATCTCGTCGCCGGTTTGGCGCTTGGATTTCTCAGGTCGCATCACGTACTGTGAAGTCAAAGCGCGGAACGCGCCTTTGAGAAGGAAAAATTGTTGCCACTTTTTCCACCCCACATTCGTTTTTTGCTTGACACTGAGCATGCATGAATCTATACATTCTTCAACTGCAATAAAAGTTGCAGCATCGATGCAACCCATCGAAAAGGGAGAATAGGCAAATGGCAACAAAGAAAGCAGCCAAGAAGGCACCCGCGAAGAAGGCCGCGAAGAAAGCCGCGAAGAAGAAGTAACGGGTCATCCAACCAATAGGCAACACTGAGGGGGACGCTTCCAGCGTCCCCCTCAGTGTTTCTGCGAAAATCTAGACTTGCATGCGCAAAGGTGCATGGATAGGGGCTTATGACACGCCGCCGCTGGATTGCCGAGCATTGGGATGAGGCCACCGCGACACTCGTTGGTGCGCAGGCAGAGCACATGGCGCGCGTACTTCGCGCACATCCAGGGGTGGAAGCAGACGTCGTTGCGGGCGGTCGCGTGTTTCATGCGGAGGTGGCTGCCGTCGCGCACGGACCCGGTACTCCCGCCGAAGTCCGCTTCAACCTGATCGCGGAGTTTGAGGCTGATCCCGCCTTGCCCATTACGCTGGTAATGTCCGTCTATAAGTTCGATCGCATGGAGTGGGCCATCGAGAAAGCCACTGAACTTGGTGTTGCGGGGATAGTGCCAGTCATAGCGCGTCGGACCGAGAAGCATCTTGCCCAGGGGGCGGAGAAACGTGCGGAGCGCTGGCGACGCATCGCGCACGAGGCGGCGCAGCAGTCGCGGCGATCCGACGTCCCGCTGATTCACGATCCGGTTTCATTGGCGCTGCAGGTGCAGGCTCCCTCCCAGGCAATGCGAGTCGTGCTCGCCGAGCAGGAGCGCTCCACCACGCTAAAAAATGCGCTGGAGGAATCGGTCGCCGCAGCGCAGGCGGAGATGCCAACACTGGAGATCGCTATCGGTCCCGAAGGCGGATGGGCTCCGGAGGAAGAAGCGCTGTTCGATGCCAATGGCTGGCGCGCGGTTTCGCTGGGCCCGCGTATTCTGCGCGCGGAAACAGCTGCAATCACCGCGTTGGCAGTGGCAGCATCCTTCCTGGAGTAGCAGAATCTAGATTTGCCAGGCCTTGCGAGCAAACTTCGATCAGGCCGCCTTGAGTGCCACCCCGACAGCTTCAGAGCGAGACCCCGCGCTTCCAGGGAATGAAATCGTTCTGTCCGAACGATTCGGCTTTCGTAAAGCGCTCACCACTGGCCACCTCAATGCAGAGTTCAAGCAGTTCTTCAGCGCACCGCGGGATCGTCGTCTCGCCGCTGACGATGCCCCCGGCGTCAAAATCAATGATGTCGCCCATGCGCTCGGCCAGTGGGGAATTCGTGGAGACTTTAATCACAGGCGCGACCGGGTTCCCCGTAGGCGTGCCAAGTCCCGTGGTGAACAGAACCAGATTCGCGCCCGATCCGGCTTGCGCGGTGACACATTCCACGTCGTTGCCCGGCGTACAGAGCAGGTTCAATCCCGGTGTGGCGGCGTAATTGGGAAAGTCGAGGACGTCGCGGACCGGCGCAACACCGCCCTTGCGCGCCGCACCCGCCGACTTGATCGCGTCGGTAATCAGCCCATCCGCAATGTTGCCCGGCGAGGGATTCATCTCGAAGCCCGAATGCACCGCCTTGGCTCTGGCCGAGTAGGCTTGCATCAGGTCGAAAAAGCGTTGGGCCAGTTCATCGGAGACACAGCGGTTGATGAGTTCCTGCTCTACGCCATGTAATTCGGGAAACTCGCTCAATAGCGTCTTCGCGCCCAACTCGCCCAGTAGATCCGAGATGTACCCCAGCGTGGGATTGGCAGAGATGCCGCTGAATCCGTCGGAGCCTCCACACTTCAATCCCACGGTCAGCGACCTAAGAGGCGCAGGCGAGCGCGTCATTTCGTTGGCCTCCGCTAATCCCGCAAACGTCTGCTCCAGCGCATCGGTCATCAACACCGTCTCGCGCCCCGACCGCTGCTGATCGAATACAAAAACCGGCTTGCTCATTTCGGGATCTCTAGCGTGCAATTCATCCAGAAGCATGCTTGCCTGCGCGTTCTGACAGCCCAGGCTCAATACGGTAGCGCCTGCGACATTGGGGTGGTGAATATAGCCGGCCAGCAGTCCGCAGAGCGCCTGTGCGTCCTGCCGCGTGCCCCCGCAACCACCCTGGTGCGTCAGAAAGCGAATGCCATCCACGTTGGGGAACACTCGCTTTGCGTGGGTCGAAGTGGGCTCCGAAGCCGCCTTCTCATCACCCCTTGCCTGCCGTTCTACAAGCTGCCTTACCAGCGGACGATAACTATTGTGGGCGCCGCCGTAACCCAATTCCTCTTCGAGCGCCTCTTTCATGCGCTCCACGTTGCGGTTCTCGCAAAACACAAGTGGAAGCACCAGCCAGTAGTTGCGCGTACCCACCTGTCCGTCACGACGGAGAAAGCCCCTGAATGTGCGATTGCTCCACGCCGAAGCATCAGGCAGATCGAACGAAACGGGCTGCCGTGTAGCCGTGTAGGCGCCCGCGCGATGCCGCACATTGCTCGTGGAGAGCAGGCCTCCGCGCGGAATCGGCGCTGTGGCCTCACCGACCACCATGCCATACATCACGATCAGGTCACCGGGGTTCAAATCGAGAATAGCCAGCTTGTGCTTGGCTGGGATGTTCTGTGTCACTGGGCAGGAGGCCTGTCCGAATTGCACGACCGTTCCGGCAGGCAGCAGTTGGAGCGCCACCAAAACGTTGTCACGAGGATCGAGTTGCAGCACGGTTTCCGGCATTTGAGAGTCTTCCTTGGCGATGCTGGCAGGTTGCGAATCAATCTGCCTCTGCAAGAATACAGCTTGCGCTTTTGCTCGGCGCGATACGTCTCTCGGCTATCATCGACCTTCATGGAGTATTGAGCGCAAGGAGACACCCTGATGAAGGCCGTAGTTCTGGAAGGCCCGGGACAGGCAGCGGTACAGACCATCCCAGAGCCGCTGCCCGCGGGCCCGGACGAGATTCTTCTTCAAGTGCGGATGGTGGGCTTGTGCGGCAGCGATCTGAACTCCTATCGGGGACGCAATCCGCTGGTGAGGTTTCCACGCATTCCCGGTCACGAGGTCGCAGCAATCGTTGCCGAGCCCAACCCTGCGTATCCGGAATGGCAGCCGGGGACGCCGGTCACCCTTTCGCCCTATACCAGCTGTGGCCGTTGTTCCGCATGCCGGCGGGGGCGGCCCAACGCCTGCCAGTCCAACCAAACGCTCGGCGTGCAGCGGGACGGAGCCTTGACACAACGCCTCGCAGTTCCAGCGTCTCGTCTTTACCGCGCTGACCTCACACTCAAAAGTCTGTGTTTGGTTGAACCTCTTACGGTGGGCTTTCATGCATCGGCACGGGGACGCGTCGCACCCGGTGACAAAGTTGCGGTTTTTGGCTGCGGCGGTGTCGGGCTCGGTGCCGTGGCCGGCGCTGCCTTCCGGGGAGCGACGGTTGTCGGCCTCGATGTGGACGATGCGAAACTTGCAACAGCGCGCAAGGCGGGAGCGGCGCACACTATCAACACCACGCGCTGCGACCTGCACGAGCAACTCGCCGAATTGACCAACGGTCAAGGCCCAGACGTCACCATCGAGGCCATCGGTCGGCCCCAAACCTTTCGCGCGGCGGTCGAAGAGGTTGCATTTGCGGGTCGCGTGGTCTACATCGGCTACGCCAAGGAACAGGTGACATACGAAACACGGCTGTTCGTGCAGAAAGAGTTAGACATTCTCGGTTCGCGTAACGCCCTCCCCGAGGATTTCCGTGATGTGATTCGGATGCTGGAGGCAAATCGCTTTCCTGTTGAGGAGGCCGTCACCCACATGGTGCCGATGGAAGACGCACCTGCCATTCTGGAAATGTGGAACCTCGAACCGGCGCAATTCACCAAGATCATCATCGAGGTCGACTGAACTGGCGGCAGCTCGGTCCGCTTGGCGGCCCTCTTCCTACAGGTGCGCGTAGTGTAGAAAAAGTCCGGCGAGCGCGCCTCCAAGTAAATCACCGATCAGAGGGATCGGAGCATATCTCCAATTCGAGCCGCCTTTTCCCGGGATAGGCAGCAAAGCGTGAATGAGCCGTGGTCCCAGGTCGCGCGCCGGATTGATGGCATAGCCGGTAGTGCCGCCCAGCGACAGGCCGATGCCCCACACAAGGCTGGCCACCAGCCATGGACCCATTCCCGCCGCCGGTCCGTTTGCTGAGACTCCGTGGGAGAAAATTGCCCCGGCCACAACAACCAGTACCGCCGTGCCCATCATCTCGCTGAAGACATTAGCGAGCGGGCTATGTACCGCTGCGTTGGTGCAAAAGACGCCCAGCTTGGCCGCTGGATCGGGTGTCAGTTTCCAATGCGGAGCGAAGTGCAGTGCGACCAGCGTAGCGCCTCCCATGGCGCCCAGCAATTGCGCCAGCCACAGGCTCAACACATGCGAAAAGTCTCCGCTGATCACCGCACTCGCCAGCGTAATAGCCGGGTTCAAGTTGGCGCCCGGGCTGCCGAAGGCTTGCGCCACCAATACTCCGCAGAGTACCGCCAGACCCCAGCCTGTGGTGATCACCATCCAGCCGGCATTCGCTGCGTAGGACTTGTTCAACGTGACGTTCGCGCCCACGCCATTGCCGAGAAGCACCAGGACCAAAGTGCCCATGAATTCACCAAACCAAACGGTATGCATCAAGCTTCCTTTAGAAAAGTATTGGGTAAATGGATTGAACGCTCAACTCCGTCCTGACGGTCATCCCAGGGTCAAAACCACGTCTGCCGTTTGTAATCCAGGTAGGCTGCGCCGAATTTCTCTGCCAGCACCCGTTCTTCTTTCCGGATCCTGTAGACCTGCAACGGGATTAAGACGACAAAGAACAGCATCAGCAGGGGCTTATTTGACCATATGATGATTCCCAAAATCATCAAGGCGCCAAAGAA
Source organism: uncultured Acidobacteriaceae bacterium (assembly GCA_963780515.1). Taxonomy (GTDB): domain Bacteria; phylum Acidobacteriota; class Terriglobia; order Terriglobales; family Acidobacteriaceae; genus Telmatobacter. The sequence continues at coordinate 150,186 of CAWACG010000016.1, read as the reverse complement.
GTAAATCGGGTTGCGGATGCGTGAATAGAGCCCGGTGGTCACCAGCGTGCTTGCCTTGGCCTGCAAACTGAAGGCTCGGCCCAGTTGAATGCGCGCAAGAGCGAGCAGCAGGAAAGATGGTATTGCAATGGCGAGTCCAGTGATTCGCGGACCGGTCCAGGGAAGCCCCAACGCTTGCTTAAGAAAGATGAGTCCGAAGACAACGATAAGTCCCAGCGTTCCGTAATTCAGCTTCAAGAGAGGCCTCCAAGCCCCCAGGCTTTTCAAAAACCTTTACCCCATTCACTCGCGTCTGCCGGTTCAGGCGCCGCAGAGTGCCAACAGTACAAGGTTTTCCTGAACTCAAGCATTCTGCACTGCCAGACCATCTTTCGCCAAGGATTCGATGCGAAGCGGGGTTCGCACGAAGGGATGCTGCTAGGGTTTGGAGTGCTCTGCGTGGTCTGCGCCCATATTTGCATTCACGTATTTCGGCCAGTGGGTGATCAATTCGTTGACCACGACGTGTCCCACGGTATATGCCGCTTCAAGCGAGGGTAGATACGCGCTATAGGTGCCGACGCGCTGATGCGCAAGGCTCTCGGCCGCGCTCATGCCGCGCGGCTGCCGGTCAAAATTGCTGACGGCGCGTAGCACCATGATCCGATGCCAGTTCACGCGCCCGGCATTGGCCAGATTCTTGAGCGATTGCAGCGTGCCGGTGTCCTCCATGGCCGTGGTAACAAACTGCCCCTGACCGTCGGTGAAATAGCTAACCCATTGCGTGGCCCAGGCATCAAGAGATCTGCCGTGCCAGTAGGTCGAGGATGAAATCTCATCTCCCATGGTCACGGCAGGTGGACGCTGCGCGGCCGCGCCGTCGAATTGGGCCCGCACTTCCTTCAAGGGGTCGGAGTCGGCGAGAGGAGTATCTCTCGTCAGATCAAAGGCCCACTCAGCCAGGCCGGGATCCAGCGCATATACCTGGCCATCGAGCGGCGCCGCCGGTGGCTCGAATGGACGAGTCTTGCGCAGCGGCACGTAGCCTGTGGCCCAGTCGGTTGGCATCTCGCGGGCGTCGATCTCATACCCGAGGTCGCCGTCCACCACCCAGCGTGCCCATACCGCGGAGCCAAGTGAGGCTCTGTCGGGGCTGGCTCCGGCGATGCCGGCAATGATCCAGTAGGCGTGCCTGAGATCAAAACGCGGGTCGAGGCCGAGAGCCATGATTGTGGCGGCCGCGTTTGCCGTGCCCTGCCCGGTCAGCACAGCCATTTCTCCCGAATTATTCATCCGCACCGCGTGATAGCCGGCGGGGAGCGTATAGATCCGGTTCAGATGGTCGCGCTCCACCCAATACTGCAATTCGCCGGGTTTGTCGCCGGTGTCTTCGCCTACTTCAAACATTGCGATCACTACTACCTTTACCGGAATTGGGCGCGGTCTTGCAGCGGCGATGGCAGCAACTGAAATCAGCAGCGAACAAGCAAAAAGAGCTCGCATGAGTCTCGTCATTGATTGCGATGGTACCCGAGAAATGCGGAGAATTGGGATCGCAGAATCACAAAATCAGGAGGATCCGGCGATACCATGGGTGAGATGAGGTGATGCCGATGCGCGCGAAAGCTCGATTCCTTATTACCGCAGCCGTGGCCGTGGCTACGCTGGCAGCGGCGGCGCAACAACCGCGGCCGACCCATCATTGGGCCATCGTGCTGCACGGCGGCGCGGGAGTCATCGAACGAGCTACGATGGATCCAAAAACTGAAGCTGCATATCGTGCGTCTCTTTCCGAAGCCATCGAAGCCGGAGCCAAGGTGCTCGATGGTGGCGGTTCTTCGCTCGACGCTGTGGAGGCGTCGATCCGCATTCTTGAGGACAACCCGCTCTTCAACGCAGGCCGCGGCGCTGTGTTTACCGCAGAAGGCAAGAATGAACTCGACGCCGCTATCATGGACGGCGCGACCCTGAAGGCCGGCGCGGTGGCTGGTGTTACGCGCACTCGTCACCCCATCAGCCTGGCACGCGCCGTCATGGAGAAATCACCGCATGTCATGCTCGTCGGCGCGGGCGCAGACGCATTCGGGGCCGAAGTGGGTCTGGAGCAGGTGGATCCCAGCTTCTTCTTCACCGAGCGCCGCTGGCAGTCGCTGGTGAGGCAGTTGAAGAAAGAAGGTCTGCCCATTCCGCCTCGTCCGGCAGGCGCGCCACCTGCGCCAGCCGAGCCAGTGGCCGAGATCGAGCCGCCCGATGCGCACAAATACGGCACCGTTGGTGTGGTGGCCCTGGATAAGCGGGGCGATATTGCAGCCGGCACCTCGACCGGCGGGACGCAGGCAAAAAGGTGGGGCCGCGTGGGCGACTCGCCCATCATCGGCGCAGGCACCTACGCGTCGAATCAGTCATGTGCTGTGTCGGCCACTGGGACTGGCGAGTACTTCATCCGCCTCGGAGTGGCGCGCGAGGTCTGCAATCTGGTGTACTTCAGGCACTTGCCATTGCAACAGGCCGCCGACGAGGTCATTCACAAGGAGCTTGAAGCGCTCCACGGGGATGGCGGCGTCATCGCCATAACGCCTGATGGCCAGATGGCCTGGAGCTTCAATACGCCCGGAATGTATCGTGCGAAGATCTCTGAGGGCGGAAAACTCGAAGTGGAGGTCTATGGCGATGAACCCTAGACACCATGGAGCCAGTCGAACGTTTTCGAATAAACTGTCCCCATGGCGCTGAAGTTCACCACGTCGTACATCGAAGACTCCCTTGCTTTGTTCAGGTATTACAAGAAACTTGCCGAGCGCGCGATAGAGCAGGTGGCGGACGAGCAGCTTTTTGTCGCACTGGACGAAGAAGCAAACTCGATCGCGATCATCGTGAAGCACATGACAGGCAATATGCGTTCACGCTGGACCGATTTTCTTACCACGGATGGAGAGAAACCGGACCGCAATCGCGACTCGGAATTTGTCGATCCGCCTGCCACGCGGAGAGCGTTGCTGGAAGAATGGGAAGATGGTTGGGTCCGGGTCTTCCGGGCGCTTGAGCCACTCACGGATGCGGACCTTGGGCGCACGGTGACGATTCGGGGTGAGCCGCACTCGGTGATGCAGGCCATCAACCGCCAGATCGCACATTACGCTCATCACGTGGGCCAGATTGTGCTGCTGGCAAAGCATTTTGCATGCAGACAGTGGCAATCGCTAAGCGTGCCGCGGAATCAATCGGCAGAGTTCAACCGGAAAGTGTCATCAGGGGAAGCCAGCCAACGCTAGGGGGTTTCAGAGCACAAAAAGGCCATCCCGACGGTGATGGCCTTTTGCCTTGTTGCTTCCCTGATGGGAGGAAGAACCGATCAAGGTTTCATGGGTACGCCCTGAACCCCTTCATTCCGCGCCTGAGCCTTCTCGGCAAGCACTTTGTGGGCGGTGTTCTCCAACGCCTGCGCCTCAGGTAAATAGCCCAACGCCTTTTCGATCATCGGATCCCAGTCGGCCATCACGCGCAGTCCCTGCAACTGGCCGAATTGGCTGGTAACGATGAATTGCTTGATATTCACCTTTACCCAGTCCATCACTCCGTTCAACTCGGCATCCGTCCAGGGAATATTCTGGCTTGTCAGGAATTCTTTGAAGGACTTCAGCACCGCATCATCCACCTGGAAGTTCTTGTCCACGGTGTGGTTTGCAAGGTAGTACGGAGCAAAGTGGAAGAACGCCGACTTATAGAGCAGCTGATCCTGGAAGTCGTTGCTCTTTGGGGTTTCGATCTTTTCATCGGGCGTGATTCCCCCGCCACCGTAAACAGTGCGGCCAGAGTCAGTAAACTTGACCTCCCGGTTGCTGGAATTCGAGGGTAGTGCGCCGGCGTGGTTGTAGTAGTAGTCGTAGAGCGATACGCCCGAATAGTTGCGCTGGATCAGCCGACCAGATGGCGTGTAGTAGTGATAGGTGGTCAGTGCAAGGCCCGTGTCTTCACTAAGGTTATAGACCGTCTGCACCAGGCCCTTGCCAAAGGTCGTTTCACCCACGATAAGGGCGCGGTCGTGATCCTGCAACGCGCCAGAGACAATCTCGGCCGCCGATGCCGTGTTACGGTTCACCAGCACCACGATGGGGAAAGTCTTGCCGTCGTTGCCATGAGTGGCCGTGTACACCTGGTCGGGATACGCGCGGCCGCGCTGCGAAACGATCGTCTGCCCCTTTGTCAGCAGATGATCGCAAACTTCGACTGCCTGGCTCAACAGGCCGCCGGGATTGTTGCGAAGGTCCAGCACGAGGCCCTTCAGGTTCCCGAAGCCATTAATCGAGTCAACAACTTCCTGGGCAGTGGTTTCCTGAAACTGAGTCAGATGTATATAGCCAATGCCGGGGCGAATCTCGAATGCCAGGTCCACTGAAGGGTGAGGGATCTCGTCTCGAATCAGGTCAAAGACCAGCGGCTTGGGCTGACCCTCGCGAATCATGGTTACCTGGACATGCGTGCCTTTCGGCCCTTTCAAGGCCTTTGCAACCAGGTCCGATGTCATACCTTCGGCAGATTTTCCGTCTATTGCCGAGATAACGTCGCCGGGACGTATCCCCGCTCGAAACGAAGGTGTGCCCTCATACGGTGTGATGACAAAGACCTTGTTGCCCTGTTGCTGGATGACCATGCCGACCCCGTAATAGTGGCCGCGCTGGTCCTCGCGCATTCTGGCATAGGCCTTCGGGTCGTAGAAGTTAGAGTGGGGGTCCAGAACACGCAGCATGCCGGGAATGGCGCCGTCGTAGATGGCCGCGTCAGCCTTGTCGCCAGTGATGGGTTCGGCGTAATTCTGCTCTACCAGCGCGTACACGTCGGTGAAGGTCTTCAAACTGTCACGGATCTGGCTCTCGTCTTCAGACGACTGCGCCCCGACCTTGCGCTGCATCACGCTGCCGACAACTGCGCAGACGGTAAAGAAAAGAACGAGGCTGAACAGTGCCCTGCGGGCGCGGGGAGTCATATGCGGGAGGAACCTCCGGACAGCAACTGCGAATGGCTCCGTGATTGGGCCTCGCAAGGCAGTCTTGGGCTAAAGTATACCACCGGCTTATTTGACTCCGATCGCAGGACTTCGGGTAGCCGAACGGGCGTTCACAATAGTCTTTGCTCCTGGTCGGCAGCATTTCCGACCCGGCGAGCCCCTTCAATTTGAGCTCGGCGCTGCCCCGGAATCGCTTTGCTGCTATCCGGGCATTTACAATGACGTCTATGCTTCAGGTGGAGCGCGTTTGCCGCCTGCATTGTGCCAACCTATGACTCTTAGACTCCTTCGCATTCCCGCGGCTTTCGTGTTGGTCACGGTGCTGCTCGCAAGTTCCGCTCCCGCGCAATCGCATACCACCCCGGCGGCAAGTCCGTACGGCGGGGAAACGGTCGAGGATATTATCGCCCGCGTGAACGACCAGATCATCACGCAGTCGGACTACGATCGCGCCATGAAAGAGCTGGATCAGGACGAGCGCCAGCACGGCGCATCGATGCAGGAGATCTCGGAAGCGCACCAGACCCTGCTGCGCAACCTCATCGACCAGCAGCTTTGGCTTTCAAAGGGCAAGGAACTCGGAATCACCGGCGAAACCGAGTTGGTGAACCGACTGAACGAGATTCGGAAGCAGTACAACCTTGCAACGATTGAAGATCTCGAAAAGGCGGCCGAGCAGCAGGGCGTTTCCTATGAAGATTTCAAAGCCAACATCCGCAATGGGATCATTACTCAGGAAGTGATGCGGCAAGAGGTGGGGCGCAGGATCTCCATTACTCCCGGCGAGACGGAGCGCTACTACGAGGCGCACAAGCAGGAGTATGCGCAGCAGGAAAGCGTCCGGCTCGCCGAAATCCTGGTCTCCACAACACCGGCTGCTGGCCCCGCCGGGGACGCAGCTGGCGCGCAGTCTGATGATCCGCAAAAGGTTGCTGAAGCTAAGGCTAAGGCCGACGATATCGAGGCCAAACTTCACGCCGGCGGCGACTTCAGCCAGTTGGCCAAGTCCTTCAGTGACGGTCCAACGGCTGCCGAGGGAGGCGATCTGGGCCAGTTCCGTCGCGGCGCATTGGCCAAAGTACTCGAAGACAAGACGTTCGCGCTTAAGGCAGGGCAGTATACGGATCCGATTCGCACCAAGCAGGGCTGGGTCATCCTCAAGGTAGTGGATCACACTCCTGGTGGAATTCCGCCCTTCAAAGACGTTGAGCAGGATGTCGAGCAAGCCTACTACATGAGCAAAATGGAGCCGGCCATGCGCGACTATCTGACCCAGATGCGCGATGAGGCTTACATCGAAATCAAGCCGGGTTATGTCGACGCCGGAGCCAGTCCGAACAAACGGGTCTTCCCCATTGCCTACTCTGCGTATACGCCGCCTGCGCCCAAGAAAAAGAAGAAAGTGGAGCGCACCCGCTTCCGCGAAACTACGCACGGATATCGCCAGAAATCACCGCAGGCTGCCCCACCAGACGAACAGGCCACAGCACAGCCAAAAGCGGAGAAGAACAAGAAGGGTAAGCGCAGCAAATCCGAAGAAGCCTCAATGAGGCCGGGAAAGAAGGAGAAGATCCGCTTTGGCAAGGCGCCGCAGGAGACCCTGCCCAAGGCAGCGTCAAGCCAAACCGAGAACGCCGGAGCCTTGCCGCAGGAAACCGCGGCCGCTGCGCAGGAGCCTGACAATCCTCTCGAAGACACCGCTCGTCCAGAGAAGAAGACCCGCTTTAGCGACCGCGCCAGAGAGCACAAGCAGAAAAAGTCAACGGGTCCGCGGAAGGATGCGACCGCTCCGGAACCCCCCGACGCTGCTGAAGTCGCAGACCGCCAGGAACAGTCTGCTCCGCTCGGATTGGGCGGAAACACCATCTCCAAGAAGAAAAAGAAGTCCACTACTACAGGAGAGAAAACTCGGCTTAGCGACAAGAATAGGAAGCCGGCCGAACAGGCGCAGCCGGCTGGCGCAGGGGAATCTCCACAATCCCCAACTCCGCAGACGCCTGCACCCGCACCCCAGCAGTAAAAGGAATGCAAGTCAGGACACGCGCCGGGCCCGAAGGTTTCCTTCGCGGCCCGGCTTACCGTTTGGGCTGAAGAGGCCACGTGCGGTAATCTTCTCCGCAGAATGAAAGACATCTATATCGCCGATCTTGCGGGTTTCGATGAAGGAAGGGCTTTTGACGGTTTCTTCCTTTTATTGTCTCGGCAGCAGCGCACCACCAAGGCCAACAAACCTTATCTCAACTTGATTCTCGGCGACAAGACCGGTCAGCTTGAGGGGCGAGTCTGGGACATTGGCGACCCCCGGATTGCGAAAGACCTTGAGCGCGGCGATATCGTCAAGGCGCGGGGCACCGTGTCGCGTTTCGACGAACGATTGCAAATGAAAGTCGAGCAGTTGCGCAAGGCGACCACGAAAGAGGTGGATAAGACCGACCTGCTGCCTGCAACCAGCTGCGATGTGGATGTCCTGTGGAGCCAGTTACTGGCAGCTGTCGAAAGTTTCACTGACCCCGACCTGAAGCGTCTCTTGACTGCTCTGCTCAGCAGGCCTGACCTCGCGCAAGCCTATCGTGAAGCTCCCGCAGCCCGGCAGCTGCATCACGCCTGGCTCGGCGGTCTGCTGGAGCACGTTGTCAGTCTGGTTACGCTCGCCGACCGTGTGGCGCCACACTACCCCATCTTGCATCGCGACCTCTTGCTTACCGGCGTCATCCTTCACGACATCGGGAAAGTTCGCGAGCTTTCCTGGGAGATAGGCTTCGAATATACAGTCGAAGGCACTTTGCTCGGTCACATCCAGATGGGGATGGAGTTGGTTGAAAAGACGATCGATACCCTCCCCGACTTTCCACCTCGGCTCAAGACGCTGGTGCTGCACATGATTCTTTCGCACCACGGCAAGCTGGAGTTCGGCTCTCCCAAGCTTCCCATGATTCCCGAGGCGCTGGTACTCAACTTTCTTGACGATTTGGATGCCAAGATGCAAGCAATGGCCGGCGAATTTGAGAAGTCGGCACGGGAGGGTAGAGCCCCCGATGAATTGACCGGCAAAGTCTGGGCGCTGGACCAGCGGCAATTGCTCAATACGCGCGGATGGTTGAAAGAAGACGGAGAATAGCTCACGCGATCAAGCACCCGCTCACGGGGAGAGAGAATGCAGAGTGAGGCAGGCAGCCTGAATCGTCAGGAGAAAGAACCTGCTTCGGGCGTACGGAGTCGTCCCTTTGGCATGCGCCTTCTTTGGGCAGTGGGGTGGGTAGCGACAACTGCTTCAGTGTATGCAGGCTTGCTAAACTCCATTCACCACAGCCAGGATTTGCAGTGGAGTGGGACACGGTTGCTGCTAAATCATGTGAACCCATGGCTGCAATCTTTGGCGGGGAATCCTGACCACGCCCTGATACTCTCTCAGGGGCCGAATTACGCACATTTCCTCTACCTGCTGATGGCTCCTTTGGGGGCTATGAGCTTTGCCGCGGCTCGCGTGGTATGGGCTGTCTGCAATCTCATTTTTGCCGGGCTGACTCTCTGGCTGGTGAAAGGAATCTTCGAGCAAACGCGGACAGAGTGGGGCATCACATGCATCGCTTTTCTGTGCGGCACATCGTTTCGAAACGACCTGGGAAATGGCCAGCAGGCTCTGCTGGTGCTTGTCCTCGTGGCGGCTGCGTACAGCGCGCGCAAGCCGTGGCCGAAGTGCCTCTGGTTTGGGCTCTCCTATTGCAAGTACAGCTTTTCACCGCCCTATTTTTTTGACCTCCTTTTGAGTCGCCCCATCGGCTTTGTTGCGGCCACGTTGATTCCCGCAGCGATCGGCGTGTTGTGGGCGCACTGGATGGTGGGAGGGCCTTGGCTGCAACTGATTGTTGAGCCGCTCCTGGTGGGGAAAGGCATCCGGCCCAGTAACAGCGACTTGATGGCCATGGTGGACGACTTCTTCATCTGGCGGCACGGCTGGAACATTCTGTATCTAATTCTTGAATATGCAGTTCCTGTCCTGGCTGCAGCTGCTGTGGCATGGAGGATGCGCTTCAAATCCGGCTTGCGCGGCAGTGCGCTGCGGCAAGCGCTGACGGCGGTCTACGGCACATCAGCTCTGCTGTTGTTCAGGCATCTCGGATACGATTTTGTCTTCCTCATATTCGCCTTTGCGCTGGCATTGAAGTACCCCCGGCAACTCGCAGCGCGCGCAGTTCTGATTGGAATCGTTTATTTCTGGTTTCTCCAGCGCGCGGGCAATCTATTTCACCTGGGTCTTGATATGGGCTTCCCGGTATTCAACTTCCTTGTGCTGGGCTCGCTGTTCGTCTTTCTCTTGCGCATCCGTCACGCGGAGTCTGGGCCGCAAGATTCCGGCCTCGTGTAAAGCTCGCGAGCCATTATCCGATCGAAGAGAATTCTTCCTCTCAAAACCCGTTCAAACCACTGTGTCCGGTTTCCCTCGGTTTCTTTCTCGGCAAAGTGAGGATCACCACGGTGCGGCGGCATTCGAATCAGAGATCGCGATCCCTGGCTTTTCAGGAGCTCGATTTGACGCCAATTGTTAGCCTGTTTGCCCACGTTTTGGTGCAGGACGGCGTCACCGACTGGATGTTGATAGCTACAACTTTTTCAAAGTGACTTTGGGCGAGGTGAGACCGATTGGGCCGTGGAATTCAGAGATCGAAGGCATGGACAGGGCTATTTCAGAAACCATTCCCATTGAGCCTTGGTCAGCGGCACCACGGAAAGGCGGCCGATGAGGATCAGAGGGGAACCGGCGAAGAGCGGTTCAGCTTTGATGGCCGGCAGCGTCTTGGGTTTTTTGAGATGTTTGCCAACCTTGACGCGAACGATGGGAGTCTTCGGATCGCCAGGGTCGACGCTCACGACGGTGCCGGTGCCTACGGCAGTCCGCTCCTCGCCGGTGTGGTAGAAAATCCACTTTGTCCCTGGCTTCATTTCGCGTAAATGCTTGACGGCGGTGGGATTGGTGACCCCGTCCCATACCGTCTCCTGGTCGCGCAGAAAGTCGTCGAAGGAGTATACGTCGGGCTCGGATTTGAAAAGGAAATAGGCCATGCGCTTCATCCTTTGCGAGGAAACTGCTTTTAGAACACGCCCATTTCTCCCTCGGCTTGCGGGGCGAACTTGAGCAGGCCCAATTCGCCCGCGAGACGCTCCAGGCGGGCCCGAGTGGAGGGGGTGGGACGGACCAGGGGCAAACGAAGGACGTCGGTGGTTTTTCCCATCAGATTCAAAACAGTCTTTACCGGGGCTGGGTTGGACTCCCAGAAATTGGCCTCGAAGAGGCGTCCGTAAAGGCGATCGAGCTCGCGTGCGGCGGCCCAATCGTTGTGGAGAGCGGCACGAATCATCCTGCCCACCTCGAAGGGAGCCTCGTTGGCGGCTACGCTGATGAGCCCGTGCGCTCCGACACCGATGGCCGCAAGGGCGAGGTTGTCATCGCCGGAGAAGATCTTGAATCCATGAGGCATGGTGTGCGCCAACTCGGCAATCTGCGGCACCTTGCCACTGGCTTCTTTGATGGCCTGGATGTTGGGCGCTTCTTCGGCCAGCCTTAGCGCGGTTTCGGGGTCGAGGTTTGCCGCGGTTCGGCCGGGGACGTTGTAGAGGCACACCGGGATGGGGTCGACGGCTTTTGCAAGCGCGAGGAAGTGCTGGAACTGGCCTTCCTGGGAGGGCTTGTTGTAGTAGGGGTTGGCGGAGAGGATGGCGTCGACTCCGCGCACCTGGCGGAGCAGAGCAGCCTGGCGCAGGAGGGTGCGGGTGCAGTTATGGGTGCATCCGGCCCAGACGGGCACGCGACCCGCTGCCGCATCCACAACAATATGCACGGCATGGAGCCATTCATCTTCGTCCAAGGTGGCCGCCTCGCCAGTTGAGCCGCAGGCCACAATGAAGTCGATTTCCGAGTCAATTTGCCAGTTCACCAGCGCGCGGAGCGCCGCTTCGTCGATTGAGCCGTTGGCCTTGAAAGGCGTAACGATTGCCGTGCCACAACCTGTCGTTTCCATCACAGGAGAGTGTATACCGCAAGGGCGTGTGCATAAGCGGCAGGACGGGTGCACGCCTGGAGGGTGCTGCTTTTGGTCGTGAATCGTGGCAGCGGTTTGCCACGGTTGGCAAAAAAGCGTGGCAACGGCTTGCCGCGTTTGGCGAAAAGCGTGACATCGGTTTGCCATGTTTGGCGAAATGCAGGACAGGCTGAGACGCAGCTATTGGCTTCCAGCTCCCAGCCTGGCGACGAACGGCTTGTGGGCGGCGTATTCGCAGTCGAGGAGGGACATGAGGCGGAGATTGCAGTACTGGCCGTCGCGGAGGGCGGCTTCGCGCAGGGTGCCTTCATAGACGAAGCCGAGGCTCTCATAGAGATGACGTGCGCGGGGGTTGTCCTGAAAGACGTCGAGGAAGAGGCGGTGGGCGTGGAACTCCTCGAAGGCGATGCGGATGAGCTCGCGCAAGATTTTGCGGCCGAGGCCACGCTCGGGCGGGTGGACCACGATGCGCTTGAGCTCGATGGCGCGGGAGGATTCCACCAGTCCGCGGAGGATGGCAAAGGCCTGTAATGCCCCGGACTCGGTTTCGCTTACGAAGTAGCGGGCATCGGCGCCGGCCAGAGTCTCGCGATGACGCTCTTCGGACCATTGGCCGACGAATTTTCGGGCTTCGGGCGTGCGCTCGAGGGCGACGATGGCGGGAATGTCGGCGGGAAGGGCGGGGCGGAGGAGCATGGGAGTTCAGGGTAAACCATCTGATCGCGGGTTCTTGCGAGGGGCTGCGGCGATTGTGGCTGGTTGAGAACCCGACCCTTCGGCTCCGCCTGGACCGGGACCGGGTCTGTTTGTGGGAACCCGGAAAGCCGCTCGAAATGAAAACGGAAGGTTTGGGGCCCTGCTTTCCCATTTCTCAGGAGCGAGACGTGGGCCACCCGGATCTTGGGCTGGTCAGATGTGAGCTGTGCCACCCAACATTGTTGATCACGGACAAGTCCCGTGGGCATGGAAGGAGCAGACTCCGGCCGAAGGGTCCATCCCATGTCCGAAGACACGGACATGGGGCACCCCTATTTGGGGGGTGCGATTGGGACCTGGGCCGGCCGCCGAGCGGCGGCGTCGTAGATGAATCCGGCACTTGAATTGAGGTCTGTCCTTGCATTCTATCGATATCCCCGGTCCCCGAAAGCGAGGGACCGGGGGCACCCTCAGCGCGGCTGGAAATGGTCACCGGGACCGGGGCCACCCGGCTGGTTCAGCGCGTTCCAGGAAACGGTCGCCATCGGCGTGCTGGACGTCTGGTTGCCGTTGGCGTCGTAGCTTGCCGTCACGCCAGGTGGCCCGGTCAAGTTTTTCACTTCTGGTTCTCCCTTGATGGATTGTGCCCCATCCAAGCTGCGTCTTTTGCGGCTTGGGTGGGGAAGGACACTCCAGCCGCTTCAAGCAACGGGAAACGGTGAAAACAACTGAAGGTGATGAAGTGCAGAGACTCCGCTCTTTGAAACCGCTTCAGGCCGCTCGGCATGGCTCGGTCCTCGTTCGGAAACGATCTTAACGCAACGCCTGCCAAAATCGCTGAAGAGAAAGACGGCTGGTTGAGGTTCGTGGACTCCCACTCATCCACGATAAAACTGTGGATGAATGGGGCACAACGCAGCGCGACAGACAACTTGATTCCTTTGACGGCGCGGTCAAGGCTGGAGCGCTGCGGTTCGTTGACCAGCAAATGAACATGCTCCGGCATCACGACGTAGCCGGCAACGACGAATCGGTAGCGTTTTTGCATTCGCTCCAACGCGGACTCGAACAAACACCTCGCCTTCTCATCGCCCAGATAAGGAAGGCGGCGATAACAGCTGAAGGTGAGGAAATGCATTTCGCCGCATTGTTGGTAACGGACAAGTCCTGCGGGCATGGAGAGAGCATACTCCGGCCGAAGGGTTCATCCCATGTCCGAAAACACGGACATGGGGCACCCCGATTTGGGGGGTGCGATTGGGACCTGGGCCGGCCGCCGAGCGGCGGCGTCGTAGATGAATCCGGCACTTGAATTGAGGTCTGTCCTTGCATTCTATCGATATCCCCGGTCCCCAATAGCGAGGGACCGGGGGCACCCTCAGCGAGGTTGGGAACGACCATCGGGACCGGGGCCACCCGCCGCTGTATGGCGCTGATTCCGCTAACGTTCCCGCAGAGTTACCGCACGGTAACTCCGCAGCAACCCGCCGGGGGTGTTGTGTCGCAGCGTACACTTCGGGATGCTGGCTCAGGCACGGAACCACGCGCCCGCCACACACAGCGAGGCCGCCCCGAAGAGCGGCCTGCGCCGGGATCTTGCTTCATCGCGGACGCCTATCTTTAAGCGCCCTTCGGTTCCCTCATGAACTTCTCGACAACAGCTAGAATCCAGAGGATCAGACAAAGATCCACCGAATCGACGACGGCAATCGCCAGGGCGGGAACCCAGCTGGTACCCCATGGGACAAACAGAATCAGCGGAACATGAAGCGCCACAATGACTGCCATAGTCCCCCAAAACCACGAGTGCCGCCAAAGCCTTCGCTTCAAGATAAGCATGAAACCAAGTACCGCAACGCAATTCATCGCCGGCAGAGCAAGATCGAGTCTTCCGAAACGGTAAAACAACCACGCGCAGAGCGTAGAGGCAATAATCCCTCCCACTTTGCCCCGCCAGGATAAGCGGAATTTCTTGGCCGCTTTTATGTCGCTCTTTACGTCGTTAACTAGGGACATTTTCCGACCGCCACTGCTGTTTTGACGATGTCAGTACCGATTGAAAGCACAGCTGCAACATCATTGAGGGCAGGGATGAAACCAGCGACAGTGAGGCTGGTATCCCAGACCCCCTCGGCAACAGACTCGCCACTCAGCCCTGCGAGACTGCTGACGGTGCCTGTTGACTTGCCAAATGCATTAACGACCCTATACCCAACCTGATCGGCTACCACTCCAACGTATCCCGCCTGGTGGCCAATCATTCTGGAAATACCGCCAGCTTCAGGGATCAGTCCTATCGCATCGATGCCAACGTGTAGCGCGCCTGCGCCGAGAGCCTTGGCTGTGCATGACTGGTACCAGGGCGTCGCGTTATTTGGGGCGCTTCCACCTGCGCCCCCTCCCGGTGAGCCGAAAGGCCCAAGGTTGATTGGCGCGGGCATGAAGCTACCCTGACACGACATTCCCTCATATGCGTTGCCTTCTGCATTCATGACGTACTCACAGCCAGATGGAGGCGGTGAACACGGCACTCCAGAAGGTGAATTCTCGTAGACAATCTGGCCTCCACTCCCAATCGTTGGGATCGGATTCCCATCTTGATCGAACATACTGGTGCATGCACTGTACGAGCCGTCCGACAATCCCAATGGATCAGTGATATTCATCGTCATGTTCGCCACATACGCATACCGATTCAGCGTCTGCGGGTTGGTGATATCCACGGCGTTCCATCCGTAGGGGTCGGGGCTGAGCCAGCGGCCCGCCGAGGGGTCGTGCTTGCGGAAGAGATAGTCGTAGACGCCGGTGCCCAGGCTCCCGGTCACCACGTCCTGATCCTGGCCGGTGAAGCTGCGGTCGGCGGTGCCAGCTTCGTTGTAGGTCTCACCGAAGGGCGCGTAGGCTTCCTTCGAGTAGACGGCATGCGCCGCCCACGTCGTGGCGAGGCGGCTCGACCCGAGCCAGTCGGTGTGGCGAATGAAGTTCAACCCACTGGAATTGTAGATTGCCGTGCCGCCGCCGGGAAGCGGAGGGTTTTGGGGTTTCTGTCCCGGCCAATTTCCTGCACTCCCATATCCGAAAAACACGGACAAGGGGCACCCCGATTTTGGGGATGCGGTTGGGGACTTGGGGACCTGCCGGTCGCTGGGCGGGTGGTTTAGTGACGAAAGGCACCTATCAGGGGTGACCGAGGTGCTCGCTGGAGGCCAATCCCGTATACCATTTGCCTTACAGGGACTGGAGCCGGTGTATTGGGGTTTGCTGAGGCGCCAAAACCTGGGTGCATCGCTTTGAATCAAAGAAGCTTGACCTGCAACGATTTGGAGTCAGGATTGCAGGCAAAGTTGGTTAATTTCTTCTCCGATCTGACGCCGCCGCGGCACGAGTGGGAAAACCCTGCAGATGCTTGTGGCGGAAACGGTTGCGTGGTGTAACCGAGGCTTGCCCGACGGCTTGAGATGAGGGCCTGCGGGAGAGCGGGATGCAATCGAGTTCCCCGCGGGGGAGATGCGGGAACGCATGAGTCGTGGAGCTGAAATGTCGACCGCTGTTCAAGGCCCTGATTCCGAAGTGACACGTTCGATTCGCACGTCGATTGCATTGATCGGCCCGGACGCGGCGCGCCGCAGCGTTGTGGCGAAGGCCCTGGCCACCTCGGACTCGAGGACGGTGCATGAGTTTCCGGCCTATCCGGCCCGGCTGAGCGATCTGCCGCGGATGCTGGAAGAGCACTTCGACATCGTGATGCTGGACCTGGACAGCGACCAGGGTTATGCCCTGTCGATCGTGGCGCAGATTTCGACCATCAGCAACGCGACAGTGATGGTGTATTCGACGAGGAACGATCCAAGCCTGTTGATGAGCTCGATGCGCGCGGGCGCACGGGAGTTTTTGCCCATTCCAGCAGAGGCCGTGAAAGAGGCGGGGCAGAGCACCGAGCCGGTGGCAGAAGGCGCTCCTGAAACGGTGGCAGAGGAACCGAGCTACTCCTACGAGTCGCCGACACCGGCGCCGAGTGCACGCTATGGCCTGATGGAATCCAAGGCGGTTTTCGAGCCGCCTCCGCCGGAGCCTGCGGAGGTTGCGCAGACCGACCCACGCCTTCCGGACTTTGAGGAATGGGACCGCATCCACCTTCGCGCGTTGAAGGAACTGGATGTGAAAGGCACATCGACAAATGGGAGAAATGGAACCGGGCATGATCAGGGAAAAAAGGCTGAGCATGAGCCGGACCACGAGGATGTGTGGGCCAAGCAGCCAAGGATTTTGAACATCTCCCAGGGAAGTCCGCGACCGGCGTCGGCGCCTGAGCCGCAGACCAGACTGGAAAGCGAATTGGAGCGCACGGAGGTCCGTGCGGAGCAGGCCCCGGCTCTGAAAACTTCGGAATCCGGTTCGCGTCCGTTGGTTGCGCCGCCGACCCCTTCGGCAAGCAAATCCTGGCTGGACACACTGGAAGAGGGAGCTCCGGCGAACACGCGTCCGCGGCCACCGGTTGATCTCAACACAATTGAGCCGATTTTTCGTTCGTATCAGGCCGAGGAAGACAAGTCGAGCTCGCATGGAACGCACTGGGTGATCTTGTCGATGGGCCTTGGGGTGATTGTGTGTTTACTGTGGCTTTATTTTGGGCATCCGTTCCATCAGAATCCGCAGCCTGCCGCTTCTACACAAGCGGTTGCCTCGACTGGCACCGCGCTCACGGAACCGGTTCGCGCCGCGGAGAAGGTTCCGGAGACGAGCCCGGCGATTGGCAAGCCGTCGCCTGTGGTGGCGGCCGCAGGGAGCGGTGCGGCGGCGCGCACGCCGGTGGTTTCGCCGGGAATGATGGATGCTCAGCTCGCGGCGCCGACAATGATTTCGAGTGACATGAAGAAGCCCGCGCCAGTGGAAGCACCGCCGCCGGCAGGCATTTCGGCGGCTGGCCTGGAAGATGGCAACGGGGTTCCTCGAACAGATTTCGGCAGCGGAGGCAAGGTGAAGGTAGTGCCCGCGTTGTCCGCGATTTCAGCGGGTGTGGCCGACGGAATTCTGATTCATAAGACCGAGCCGGTGTACCCGCAATTTGCCAAAGATAACCGCATCGCAGGCGTGGTGGAATTGAAGGCCAAGATCACCAAGGCGGGAACAGTGCAGGATGTGCAGGTTATCAGCGGGCCCAAGGCGCTGGGCCAGGCGGCGATGGACGCGGTGAAGAACTGGCGCTACAAGCCTTACCTGCTGGACAATCAGCCGGTGGAAGTGGAAACCGTGATCCACGTAACATTCTCACTCGGCCAGCGTTGAGTTTTTGATTCCGCTGCATCGGATTACAACTGGTCAAAGATTTCGCGGAAGTCCCACGCGCCGGATTTGTTTGCGAGCCACTCGGCTCCGCGGACAGCGCCGAGGGCGAAGCCGCGACGCGAGTGGGCGTCGTGCTTCAGCTCCAGCATGTCGTGCTGGCTGCTGGCGGTGACGATGTGCTCTCCCTTGGCGTCGCCGACGCGATGCGAGGTGACGGGGATGTCGACGCCGGGGTGGGCGGCTTGAATGATTTCCTTGAGCGTGAGCGCGGTGCCGGAAGGGGCGTCGAGCTTGGAAGTGTGGTGGGTTTCGCTGATGGCGAACTGATAGCCCTGGAGCTGGGCCAGCTCGGCGGTGAGGCGAAAGAGTTTTTGCACGCCCATGGAGAAGTTGGTTCCGTAGAGGAGCGCTCCGCGCTTTAGCGCTTTGGACTTCATTTCCGGCAGGTGTTCGTACCAGCCGGTGGTGCCGACGACGATGCGTGAGCCGAGGGCGAGGACAGCGCGCATGTTTTCGAGGGCAGCTTCGGGCGCGGTGAAGTCGATAACGGCGTCGACACCGGCGAGAGTAGGCGCAGTGAGGGCGGAGGCGTGCTCATTCTCAGTGATGTCGAGGGCGCGCACGCCGTGGCCGCGCTCGCGAGCCACTTCAGCGACGAGAGAGCCGGTTTTACCTTTGCCGAGTACGAGGAAGAGCATGGTTTTTAGCCCCCAGCTCCTAGCTTCTAGCTGCTAGCTTCTGTCTGGAAGCTGCATCTATGCCAGGCCAGTTCAATTCTGATGAAGGAGAGACCCAATCCCCCAAATAAGGAGCAGGACCCCAAATATTGCAACGATGACCCTTCCCAATATCGGCTTGCACCAGCTTAGGTTAACAAAGCGCTTGCCCCAAATAGAGACCGCGATAAACATCAGGCCGCAGATTGTGACGGACGCATTCAGAGCTAGATTCAGCATAAGGTCTTTCGTGGTGAGAAAAGGCTAGCAGCTAGGAGCTAGGAGCTAGAAGCTGACTTTTCTGGGCTTCGACGTCGAAGATCTCGGGATCGGGGTTCTGGAAGAAGGCGGCGTGGAGCGAGCGGACGGCTTCTTCGGCGTCATCTTCTTCGATCATGAAGCTCATGTTGATTTCGCTGGCGCCCTGGGAGATCATGCGCACGTTGATGTGGCGAATGGCCGCGAAGACCTGGGCGGCGATGCCGCTTTGGCCGCGGATGTCTTCGCCGACCATGCAGACGAGCGCCTTTTTGCCTTCATACTTGACGTCGGCGAGCTGGCTGAGGTCGGCGGCAATGGCGGGGAGCTTGTCATTGGAGTCGACTGTGAGCGAGACGCTGACTTCGCTGGTAGAGACCATGTCGACGGGGCACTTGTGCTTGTCGAAGATGGCGAAGATTTCGCTGAGGTAGCCGTGGGTCATGAGCATGCGGCTGGCGACAACGTCGATGATGCTGAGCTTCTTTTTGACGGCGATGGATTTGAACGGGCTCCTGCAATGAGGCGCGAGCGAGATGATGCGGGTGCCGTCGTTGGCGGGGTTGCGGCTGTTGAGCACGAGGACGGGGATATTCTTTTTGACCGCCGGAAGAATGGTGGCCGGGTGCAGAACTTTGGCGCCGAAGTAGGCGAGTTCGGCTGCCTCTTCAAAGCTGATGACCTTGACGCGCAGGGCTTCAGGGCAAACGCGGGGGTCACAGGTCATGATGCCGTCGACGTCGGTCCAGATTTCGATGGCAGCGGCAGAAAGCGCGCCGCCGACGAGTGCGGCGGTGAAGTCAGAACCGCCGCGGCCGAGGGTAGTGGTGATGCCTGCCTCGTTGGAGGCGATGAAGCCGCCCATGACAGGAACCTTTCCCTGGTCGATAAGGGGGCGGAGCTTTTCAGCGGCGCGTTTCTCGATGATGCTGTCCTGAGGAACGGCCTTCTGGAATTGGGAGTCGGTGACGATTACGTCGCGGGCCTCGACATGGGCGGCGGAGATGCCGCGCTCGCAGAAAGTGGCGGCGACGATGCGGCTGGAGATGCGCTCGCCGTAGCTGACGACGAGATCGGAGATGCGCGGGGTGAGCTCGAGGATGGCGGCGAGGCCGCGCAGGATTTCGTCGAGCGAATCGAATTTCTGATCGATCAGGGTGACGAGCGCGGCGGATTCGGCGGGATTCTTGATGAGGGCGCAGGCGGTGTCGCGATGGCGGGAGCGCAGGCGGGAGCTGATGGCGAGAGCCCCGGTGCGGTCGCCCTTGGCGGCGCAGGACGCGGCGCGGAGCAGCTGGTCAGTGACTTTGGCGAGGGCGCTGACGACGACGACGGGCTGCTTGCCCATGGCGACGCGTCCGGCGACGATGGCCGCGGTGCGATTGATGGCCGCCGGATCTTCGACCGACGTGCCGCCGAACTTCATGACAACCAGGCTCATGCGAGTGTTCTCATCTTCATACGCTAAGCCCGTGCGGCGGTCTCGGCGATAGGTTCCAACTTGCCCAGGCTTGCGAGCAACTCGGCGTTCAGGATGGCGGCTCCGGCGGCTCCGCGAATGGTGTTGTGCGAGAGCACGGTGAACTTCCAATCGAGCACGTTGCAGGGGCGCAGGCGGCCGACGGTGACGGCCATGCCGTTGCCGCGATTGCGATCGAGGCGCGGCTGGGGGCGGTCGGGCTGCGGAGCCCACTCGACGGGCTGATCGGGAGCGGTGGGCAAGCCCTGGCCGGCAAGCGGCTTGAATTCGGCCCACGCGGCAAGGAGGTCTTCGCGAGTGGCGGGGCGGCCGAGCTTTTTGCCCAATTTGATGGAGACGCTGACGGTGTGGCCGTCGACGACGGCGACGCGATTGCAGCTGGCGCTCATGCGCGCGGCCAGGGGCTTGACCACATGTCCATCGAGCTTGCCCAGCAGCTTGAGCATCTCCTCTTCCATTTTCTCTTCTTCGTTGGGGATGTAAGGAATGACGTTGTCCATAATGTCCATCGAGGCTACGCCGGGGTAGCCCGCGCCGCTGATGGCCTGCATGGAGGTGGCGAAGATCTGCTCGATTCCGAAGCGATCTTCGATGGGCTTGAGAGCCAGCACCGGACCCATGACCGTGCAGTTGGAGTTGGTGACGATATAGCCGCCCGACTCCTTGCGCCAGGACTGCTGCTCGATGAGGTGCAGGTGGTCGGCATTGATTTCAGGAATGACGAGCGGCACGTTGGGAGCCATGCGGAAGGCGCTGGAGTTGGAGACGACGGCGCAACCGGCGGCGGCAAATTTGGGCTCTAACTCACGGGCAAAGGCCGCGTCGATGGAAGCGAAGATGATTCTGGGCGCGCCTTCGGGCTCGGCCGGGGAGATGGTCATGCGGGCGATGCGCTCGGGGAGCGGGGTGTCAAGACGCCACTTGGCGGCCTCGCCATAGGTTTTGCCGCTGGACCGGTCGCTGGCCGCGAGCCACTCAACCCGAAACCAGGGGTGGTTCTCGAGGAGCTGAATGAAGCGCTGGCCGACCATTCCGGTGGCGCCGAGGATGCCGATTGGAAGTTTGTTTCGCATGGCCTTGAACACTCCAGTGTACAGGAGGATGGGCGTACGCATGGAAAATGGGTGGGACCGAGACGGGAGGCAGTTTTGGACTTGATTGCCGGCGGCGAAGGCACGGCTGGTGGGCGGTGAGGGTTTCAAAAGGGTGGTGGGCGTTTCGTATTGCTCTAGATTGCTTTGGGAGAGGCAGGTCAGATTACGCTCGAAGACATTACTGATGGCTCTGAGTGAAGTGCCTTGCGGATTGCCTGCGTTCACATCGGCGTAATATAAGGACTATTAGATTCCCGAATTGTGCTTGTTCCAGAGACTCTTGCCGAGTTCTCGCGCCTTTTTGATTTTTCTTCGGCTTTGTCTAAAGCCGGGAAGCGGTGAAGGCGCCAGTGCACTGGGGCAACGGTTCCATCAATGAAGCGACTGCTTTCGATATTGGTTCTCTTTCTCGGCGGTGCGGCCAGCGGCTGGCCGGCCGCACCCGCAACTCTGACAAACTTGCAGGCGATCCACGCGCTGACGAATGCGGAGGCGAGCCGGGCGATCCCTGTTGACTTTGAGGCGACGGTCACCTATTTCCGTAATCACGAGGCGGACCTCTTTGTAGAGGATGGCGGCGAGGCCATTTATGTGGCTGCCTATGGCCAGACCGAGATGAAATTGCTTTACGGGGATCGGGTGCGAATCGAAGGTACGACGCAGAACAGTTTTCGCCCCATCGTGATTGCCAAGCGCATCACGGTGTTGAGTCATGGCGTCCCACCGAGTCCGGTGCCGGCGAGTGCGCAGCAATTGTTCAGCGCACAAGTTGATTCGATGCGAGTTTCAGTGCGCGGCGTGGTCAAGAGCGCAGAGATGGTGTGGACACTGCATGAGCGCAATATCTATCTGCAGGTGTTAATCGACGGGGGATACATTGATGCCGCGGTGAACAGCCACGATGAAAGTGCGTTGAAGGGACTGGTGGATGCGGAAGTCGAGATTACCGGGGTTGTGAACGCCAAGTTTGACCAGAAGATGCAGCAGGTTGGAACCGTGCTTGACGTTCAGAACCTTGACGATGTGAAGGTTTTGCGGCGCGCGGACTCCAGCCCCGAGTCCCTGCCAGTGACGCCGATGGATCAAGTCCTGAGCGGTTACTTTGTGCGCGATCTGAGCCAGCGAATTCGGGTGAAGGGTACTGTGACCTACTACCAGCAAGGTTCGGCTGTCATGCTGCAGAGCGGCGCCAAGAGCTTGTGGGTCATGACCATCACCGATGTTCCATTGCGCGTGGGCGACGTTGCGTATGCCTCCGGCTTCCCGGATGTTCGCAACGGTTACCTGGTGTTGACGCACGGCCAGGTTCGAGACACGCAGGAATATGCGCCGATCACCCCAACGGAGGTGGACTGGGAGACGCTGACCTCGGGCCGGAACGCCTTCGATCTTGTGTCTGTTGAAGGGCTGGTTCGGACGGAGGCGAGGGAGGCGACGCAGGATGAGTATGTTCTGATGACTCCCAGCAAGCACTTAGTTTCGGTGATTTATCGGCATCCCGACAGCGCCGACGATGCGCCACTTCCTGCGATGAAATTTGTCCCGATTGGCTCCAAGATTCGGGTGACCGGGATCAGCATGTTCTACCGGACCGATCCGTTTAACGGGCCGGTCGCGTCGGACTTACTGATCCGCAATTTTGACGATGTGGAGGTTGTGGCAGGGCCTCCGTTGACGACGGTCACAAATCTTGCTCGCCTGGTTGGCGTGTTGCTGGTGTTGCTGTTTCTGGCCGGCTTGAGAGCTTGGTTCTCGGAGCGCAAGGTACGACATCAAAACGCCGAAGTTGCCTACATTGAGCGCAGGCGCAGCGGCATCCTCGAAGACATCAACGGCTCACTTCCTCTGGCTGAGATCATTGAACGGATCACCGAGCTGGTCTCGTTCAAGTTGCGCGGCGTTCCTTGCTGGTGCCAGATTGCGGGTGGAGCAAAACTGGGAAACTGCCCGGAAAACCTGACGGCGTTTCGCATCGTGCAGGAGCCGGTCCATTCCCGTACGGGACCGGCGCTGGGCGTCGTCTGTGCCGCATTCGATCCGCTGATCAATCCGCGCGCGATCGAGTCGGAGACCCTGTCGGGAGCGGCAGGGCTGGCCAAGCTGGCTATTGAATCCAGGAAGCTTTATTCCGATCTTCTTCGACGTTCGGAGTTCGACCTGCTTACGGATATTCATAACCGCTTCTCGCTGGAAAAGCACCTGGACGCCCAGATTGAAAAATCGCGCCGGGAGGCCAGTATATTTGGACTTATCTACGTTGACCTTGACGATTTCAAGCTCGTGAACGATCTCCACGGACATCGAATCGGGGATGTGTTTCTGCAGGAAGTAACGGAACGGATGAAGCACCAGCTTCGCCCCCACGACCTGCTGGCACGGCTGGGCGGCGACGAATTCGCAGTGCTGGTGTCGGCAGTTCACAGTCGCGCCGAAGTCGAAGAGATTGTGCACCGCCTGGAAGGATCATTGAGCGGCGCGATGAAGATCGAGGGTGTCGTTCTGCGAGCTTCGGCAAGCTTTGGCATCGCCCTTTACCCTGAGGACGGAACCACGAAGGACAGCCTTCTCAGCGCAGGCGATGCCGCCATGTACGTGGCCAAGCGCATGAAACACGAGACTCAATAGTCCTGCAAAAAAAAGACGAGGCGCCGCGAAGCTGAGGTCAGCTTGCCGGTGGCCGGACCGGCGCGGCAGAGGTTTCGCCGGCGACAGTTGTCCATTCGCGGACGTACCAGCGCTTTACGATTCCGTTGGTGACATAGGGGTCGACGCGCGCGAATCTCTCCGCGACTTCGGGGGAGTCGCCCTTGAAGAGCAGAATTGCGCCGTCGATGGGATTTGCAAGAGCGCCGGCCAGGACGAGCTCGCCCTGTTCGCTGGCCTTCCACGCCAGGTTGAGGTGGGCGTTGCGGAATTCGCCACGGCGGGCCATGTAGTCGTCGGCCACTTCGTAGAAGAGAAGATAGTGCACTCTATTCGGGCTCCTTTGGTGGGTTCTGGCAGAAATCAAGACTATTGCGATGAGAATGAGTGGGTTTGCTAAAAAACCTCCTGCAGAACCAACGAGACGGTGCGGGTGATTCCATTGTGGCGCACGGTGAGGTGGAGAACGGTTCCGATGGGTTGAGTGAAGGCGCTCTGCATGGTGTCGTCGGTGGGCGGCAGGCCGTCTATTTGCGTGATGACATCTTCCTCGGCAAGACCGGCCTTCGCAGCGGGGCTACCGGGAAAAATGGTCTTGATGGTTAGATTGTCAGGGTCGAAGTTCAGCAGGAGTCCGGCTCGGTTGAAGATGTCGGGTTCGCCGAAATGCGAGTTTTTCTCGAGATACATTTTGCCGTGGGGCCCATCGAAGACCACCGTGAACTGTCTGAGGATGTGCAGGCCGATGTTGCCCGCAATTTTGGCGGAGGACTCTGCGCCCTGGGTGTCGGTGGACAGGACGGTGATGGGGCGACTTATGCCGATGGAGCCGAGTTGAATCGTGTTCGCGCGGGTGTAGAAACCGTGGTCGGGACCGCCAAAGCCTTCTCCAGCGTATCCGTGGAGAGTGGCGCCGTAGTGCCGCACGAGATCGTGTTGCGCGACAAACGGAGCGTAGAGGGAAAGAGAAAACATGTCCCCGGTATCGATGCCAAAGAGGCCGGGAAGGCCATCCACGCTGCCTTCTGCAAGAAGAGTTCCATCCTGTGAGTGAATGGGGACGGCTGCACCATTCCCTGTGTATTGAAAGCCCTGTTGGCTGTAGAAGGTGATCTGCTGGTTTTCGAAATCGACGCGGATAGGCAGATTCTGCAACAACACATCACCGACGAAGATGCCGTCCTGATCCTTTGTCAGCGGCGTATCGACGACAGCGAACCATTGGTCGGACATGGTGAGGCCGCCGATGTTCACCGTGGCGACCTTGACGACGCGCGCCGGGACGAAGCCTCCGCCTGCATTGAGCGTGGCTGAGCCCTCCAGCTTGAGGCCGAGACGCTTGGCGAGGCTGGCGGTGATGAGGTTTCCTGAGCCGGTGTCGAAGACTGCGTCAAAGGGGCCTTGCCCGTTGATTCTGGCTTTGAGCTCAACGCCGTTTTTGGCAGGGACGGTTACGCCGCCGGGAGTACCGGGGGATGGCTGCGCTGCGGGCGGAAGTGCATCCTGTGCTGAACTGCGTGCGGTCGTGAGAGAAAGGATCAGCAGGATAGTTGTTGAAGCTCCGCAGCGAAGCAACTGGCTGGGGTTTGGCGTCTTCAAAGAGGCCTCCGAAGCGGTCTTTGAGAACTTTCGATTCTAAATTTAACTCTTCTCCATGGCGGCGAGAATGGCGTCGGTGAACTGGCTGGTTCCGGCGGTGCCGCCGACGTCGCGGGTGAGGGTTTTGCGTTCGGTGTAGACGGCCTCGAGCGCCTTGTGGACCTTGTCGGCGGCGGCGGTTTCGTCGAGGTGGCGGAGCATGAGGACGGCGGATTGCAGCAGGGCGGTGGGGTTGGCGAGGTCCTTGCCGGCGATGTCGGGTGCGGAGCCGTGGACGGCTTCAAAGATGGCGCATTCGTGGCCGAGGTTGGCGCCGGGGACGAGGCCGAGACCGCCGACGAAGGCCGCGCAGAGATCGCTGACGATGTCGCCGTAGAGATTCTCAAGCAGCAAGGTGTCGTACTGATAGGGGTTCATGACGAGCTGCATGCAGGTGTTGTCGATGATGTGCTCGCCGTAAAAAATCTCGGGGAATCCCTCGGCCACTTTGCGCGCGCAGCGGAGAAAGAGGCCGTCGGAGAGCTTCATGATGTTGGCCTTGTGGATGGAGTGAATCTTCTTGCGGCCGTGCTTGCGCGCGTAGTCAAAGGCGAATTTGGCGATGCGGGTGGAACCTTTTTCAGTGATGACCTTGATGCTTTCAACGACGCCGGGAACGACTTCGTGCTCCAGGCCGACGTATTCGCCCTCAGTGTTTTCACGGACGATGATGAGGTCGACGCCGGGCCATTTTGACTCGAGGCCGGGAAGATTCTTGATAGGGCGGAAGTTGGCGAAGAGGTCGAACTGCTTGCGCAGGGTGACGTTGATGCTTTTGAAGCCGCCGCCGATGGGGGTGGTGACCGGGCCCTTGAGCGCGACCTTGTTGCGTTCGATGGACTGGCTGAGATCTGCGGGGATGTATTCGCCAAAGATTTCGAAAGCCTCGGCGCCGGCAGCGAAGCGCTCCCACTCCCACTTGATGCCGGTGGCTTCGAGAATGCGGACGACGGCGTGGGTGACTTCGGGGCCGATGCCGTCGCCGGGGATGAGGGTGATTTTGTGAGTCATGATTAGCTCCTAGCTTCTAGCTGCTAGCTTCCAGTTAACGGCGGATAGGATTCGTGCTCTCCCACCCTTGCGGCAAGAGCAAATACGCCGCAAGGATGGGGCACCCAAATCGTATCCGGATCGTGCCCAGATCGCGGCATTCACTTTTTGCCTTTGGGCGTGCGGTGCGAGTCGAGCAGGCCTTCGAGCTCTTCCTTGAATTCGCGGACGTCTTTGAAGTCGCGGTAGACGCTGGCGAAGCGGATGTAGGCGACGGTGTCGAGGCCTTTGAGGTGTTTCATGATGAGCTCGCCGACTTCGCTGGTGGTTCGTTCGCGCTCGGGGGCATCCATGAGAAAGCTCTCGGTGGCGTCGACGATGGCTTCCAGTTTGCTGGAAGCCACGGGGCGTTTTTCACAGGCGCGGAGGAGGCCGCTGAGAACTTTTTGGCGGTCGAAGCGCTCGCGGCGGCCATCTTTTTTGACGACCATGTAAGGGATTTCGTCGATGCGCTCGTAGGTGGTGAAACGGCGGTTGCAGCTTTCGCACTCGCGGCGGCGACGGATGGAGTCAGCTTCCTTGCTTTCGCGCGAGTCGACCACGCGATCCTGCCCGAAGCCGCAATAAGGACATTTCATGCTTGCAAAGATTTTAATTGATTGGGCTTTGGGCTGGTTTATCTGGGAGTGCAGCATTGGGGCTATTTGGAGGCTTTCGAATCGAGTGGGGCGGCTGGTTGTTTGGCGCGGGTGGTGGTGATGACCACGACACTGACGAGAACGAAGAGGGTGCCGAGGATGGTGCGCAGGCCGAGGGTTTCGCCGCCGAGGAAGTATCCCACGAGCACGGCCACGACGGGATTGACGTAGGCGTAGGTGCCGACCTTGGTGGGCGATTCGTGGTGGAGGAGCCAGAGGTAAGCCGTGAATCCGATGATGGAGCCGGCGATGATGAGGTAAATGAGGGAGAACCATGCGGCGGACGAGACTGCGGCGGGATGGAAGTTGCGAAACTCTCCGGCTGCTGCGGCGGCGATGAAGAGCATGAGCCCGCCGGCGAGCATCTGCGTGCCGGAGCTCATGACCTTGGACGTCGGCAGGGGCAGGCGGCGAGTGAGGATCGACGCGATAGCCCAGCTCATGGCCGCGAAGATGAGGGCGATGGCGCCGGTGGTGTCGATGGGGGTTCCAGCGAGGTTGAGGGAGTGACTCATGAGCACGGCAACGCCGGCGATTCCGATGAGGAGGGCAATGGACAGGCGGACGGTGAGGTGCTGGGTGCGGAGGAAGGCGATTTCAGACAGCGCCATGAAGACGGGGATGGTGGCGAGCATGACGGCGGCAATGCCGGAGGGGACACGCTGCTCGGCCCAGAAGAGCAGGCCGTAGTCAAAGACAAAAATCATGAGAGCGAGGAGGAGGACGGAGAGCCACTGGCGGCGGGTCGGCAAAGGCTCACGCTTCGCGATCAGCCAGAGAGAGAGAACGCCTCCCGCGACGGTGAATCGCATTGCGGCGAGAAGAAGTGGAGGGACTTCGTGGACGCCGACGCGAATAGCGAAGAAGGTGGAGCCCCAGACGAAATAGATGATGAAGAAGGCGAGCAGAGTCTTCCACGGGGGACGATGGGATGTAGGGGGCATGGGAGACTCCTATCTGGAATCTACCAAGGATCGTTGCGGAAATGAGGGCCGGTTCAGCTGAGGAATTCGGTGATGGCGGCGACTACGGTCTGCTGCTCGTCTTCGCGGAGTTCGGGGAAGATGGGCAGGGCGAGGACTTCGCGGGCGGCGCGTTCTGCCTCGGGGAAGTCGCCTTGGGTGTAGCCGAGGGGCTTGAGGGCTTGCTGCAGGTGGAGCGGGACAGGGTAGTAGATCTCCGAGCCGATTTTGCGGGCGGCGAGGAATTCGCGCAGGGCGTCGCGGCGAGCGGTGCGGATCACATACTGGTGCCAGACATGATGGCTGCCGGGAACTTCCTGCGGAAGGATGACTCCGTGCACGGGGTAAGTGCCGACTTCGGCGAGGCCCGCTGCGCGCAAGAGGGCGTGGTAGCGCCGCGCGATTGTGCGCCGAGCCTGGTTCCAGTCTTCAATATGTTTGAGCTTGACCTGGAGGATGGCTCCCTGGAAGCCATCCATGCGGGTGTTCCAGCCAAGCTCGTCGTGGTGGTAGCGGCGGCGCATGCCGTGTTGGCGGAGCATGCGGGCCCGTTCGGCGAGGTCGGCTGAGCTGGTGGTGACCATTCCAGCGTCGCCGGCTGCGCTGAGGTTCTTGGTGGGGTAAAAGCTGAAGGCGGCGGCATTACCAAGCGTCCGGCTTTCCGTCCCGGCGACCGAGTCTGTCGCCGTGGATTCCGACTTTTTTCCCTTCCACTCTGCGCCGCAGGCCTGGGCGGCGTCTTCGATGAGCTTGAGGCTGTAGTTCGTTCGCGAGATGGGAGAAGGCGGTCCAGTCGGCGCATTGGCCGTAGAGGTGGACGGGGAGGATGGCGCGAATCGGAGTGGATTGGGGGGCATTGAGGACGGATTCGACGGCTGCGGGGTCGAGGTTGAAGGTGGCGGGGTCGATGTCGGCGAGGATGGGAACGGCTCCGGCGCGGAGGATGGAGCTGACGGAGGCGAAGAAACTGAAGGGGGTAGTGACGACGGCGTCGCCGGGGCCGATGGCGGCGGCGGCGAGGGCCAGCCAGAGGGCGTCCGTGCCGGAGGAGCAGCCGATGGCGTGGGCCACACCGAGCTGGTTGGCCGCTGCGCGCTCAAATTCGGCGACCGGCTCACCGAGGATAAACTGCTGCGTCTTCAATACATCGTCGATGGCGGCGAGGAGTTCGCCGTGGAGCGGCTGGTACTGGCGCTTGAGGTCGAGCATAGGCACGGGCTGCGCGGCAGGAGCTGTACTTACTGCTGAGCTGGCGGGCTTTTGCACGTAGCCATGGTATCAGCCGGCGAGGGTTGCGCTGTCTCAGGATGAGGCATTAAGGCTTACCAGGCGGATGGTTTGAGGGACGCGGGAGTTGAAAAAGACCGCGAATCCCTATACTGTTGTCACATTGCGGGACCTGGCGGCTCCGGGGCTTCCGGCGCCGACCCCGCCGAATTGTTTTTTCACGCAAGAGCAGGTTGGTTGCACGGTAAACAACCCAAAACATGAAAGCAGGAGATCGGCATATGGAGAACAAGCCGGCACAGAATATTCAGGACACCTTCCTGAATACAGTTCGCAAAGACAAGACCCCGATTACGATTTATCTGGTCAGCGGCGTCAAGCTTACCGGAAAGATCCGCTCCTTCGACAAGTACTCCGTGCTTCTCGAAAACAACAGCCAGGAGCAGTTGATCTTCAAGCACGCCATTTCGACCGTAGTGAGCAACCGAAGCGTGATGCACAGTGAGCATCGTCCGGCTGCGCCGCTTTCCGGGGTTGGCCCGGCGGCGGTGCCGGCGTTGACACCGTCTCCTGCGGCCGCGGAGCAGCGATAGGCCGCGGGGAGCGTTCTCGATTGGCGGCGATTGAAGGCGGCGACGGTGCTCGGCCAGGTTCTCTGGGGACAGGTTCTCGCAACCTGGGCGGAGGGCCGGAACGGGCGGTCCTGGTTGGGGTTGACCTAGCGGTCCACTCGCGTAACACCCGAACCGGCCAGGCGGACGCGCGCCTCGCGGCGACACGTGCGCACGAGGACGAGTCCGCAGAAGATTCCGTGCATGGCGGGTCGCTAGTTCGCAATTCAGTCCCATCCTCGGCTCAGGCTTTACAGGCGACTTCACCCGGACTTGATGCGGAGGAGTCTCTCGCGGAGTTCAGGGAGCTGGTGCGGAGCGCGGGCGGCGAGGTGGCTGCGGAACTCATGCAGCGCCGTGCGCGGCCCGATCCTGCGACGCTGGTGGGCGCGGGCAAGGTGGAGGAGATTGCCGGAGTTGCCGCTTCGACCGAGGCAGACCTGGTGCTGTTTGACCACGACCTGACGCCGACTCAACTGCGCAATCTTGAAGCGGCTTTGCCGTGCCGCGTGCTGGACCGCACACAACTGATCCTGGACATTTTTGCGCGTCATGCGCGCACGCGTGAAGGGCAGTTGCAGGTAGAGCTGGCGCAGCTTGAGTACATGCTGCCGCGGCTAACGGGGCGGGGCAAGGCCATGTCGCAACTGGGCGGCGGCATCGGCACGCGTGGACCGGGCGAAACGAAACTGGAGACGGACAGGCGGCGCATTCAGCAGCGCATCGACCACCTGAAGGGTGAACTGGAAGCGGTGCGCCGCGTGCGCAAGCAGCAGCGGCAGCGGCGCGAAGCGGTTCCGGTGCCGACGGTGGCTTTGGTGGGCTACACCAACGCGGGCAAGAGCACATTGTTCAACTGCCTGACGGGAGCGCAGGTGCTGCAGTCGTCGCGCATGTTTGCAACCCTGGATCCGAAGCTGCGCGCGATTGAGTTGCCGAGCAAGCGGAAGGTGCTGTTGTCGGATACGGTGGGATTCATTCGCAACCTGCCGCACACGTTGGTGACCAGCTTTCGCGCCACGCTGGAAGAGGTGGAACAGGCAGAGGTGCTGCTGCATGTGCGGGACGCTGCGTCGAGTTATGGCGAGGAGCAGAAGGCGCAGGTGGAGAAGGTGCTGGCGGAACTGGAGTCGCTGGGAAAGCCGCGCATCGAGGTGCTGAACAAGATTGATCTGCTGGGCGCCCATGAGCGCCAGGGCATGGAGACGCGCGGCGAGGTGATGGTTTCTGCGCGGACCGGCGAGGGCATGGATGCGCTGCTGAAAGCGATCGATGGGGCGTTGCACTCCGATCCGGTGATTGAGGCGGAACTGCGGGTTCCGCAACAGGAGGGCGGCGTGCTGGCGGCCATTGATGCGGGGATGGTGGTGCACAGCCGGGAGTATGAGGGCAACGTGGTGCGGCTGACGGTGAGCGGTCCGGCATCGCTGCTGGGGCGGCTGCGTGGGTACCGGATGCGGGAAGCGCCGTGAGAGAGTTCGCAAAGGCTAGAACTCAAACTCACTTAAAAAATGGAACTTTGAATTCCGCTTCATCGTAGACGTTCGAAGTAAATAACCAGAGGACAGACCGATGACGTTGGAACCTGGGCAATCGGAGTCCAGACGAGCGATTCTTCTCGCCTTGGGCGGCCTTGCCGCGGCAGTCACGATGCCGTTGATACCTATCGGGAGATGGGTCGCACCTGGCGCTCCCATTCCCAATCTGCTGAGCCGCGAAGCAGTCTGGTGGGTTTACGCGGCAGCGGTCCTGATCTGGTTGGGCTTCGTCGAGCGGCTGCCATTGAGTTCGATCGGCTTCCGCCGTCCTGGATGGAAATCTCTGCTGTTCGGAGTGCTGGGTGCAGGCGCGCTGTTGTTTATCTATGCCCTCCATTTCGGCGTGATCGTACGGGTCTTCCACCTGGATGCAACCGCCGCAATCGCGCAATCACGGATCATCCACAGCTATCCCATCTGGTTCCGCGCGCTCATGGTCCTAAGGGCAGCGGTGGTCGAGGAGATATTGTTCCGCGGGTACATAATCGAAAAGGTCCGCCAACTGACGGGCAGCGTTGCGCTGGCGATCGCTTTCTCTGTTCTGACGTTCACTCTCGCACACCTTGCGGGGTGGGGTGTCGTTCATCTCATTCCAGTCTTTGGTGCTGCAATTGTTCTCGCCGTTTTGTACGTTTGGCGGCGGGACTTGCCCTCCAACATGCTTGCCCATTTCCTTACGGATAGTGCAGCTTTTCTGTTGGGTTGAGATATCTTGCGCTGCGCTAGAATGGGCATCTATGAGACCAGCACAAGGCTGTGGCAATTCTTTTCCTTCTATCACGACGGTTTCAAGCCGCGAGGTATATCGGAATCGCTGGCTGCGGCTGCGCGAGGATCAGATCCTCCGCTCGAATGGAAAATCGGGAATCTATAGCGTGGTGGAGAAGGATGAATGCGCCCTTATTCTGCCCATTGAAAACGGACAGGTATGGCTGGTGGAACAGTTTCGCTACACGATCAAGGAGCGGGCACTGGAGTTGCCGCAGGGTGGCTGGGAGATGGAGGTCGAGAATCCCGAAGAGCTGGCGCGCGGGGAACTGAAGGAAGAGACGGGCCTGCTTGCCTCGCAGATGACTTACCTCGGATTCATGTGGATTGCGTACGGATTCGCGCTGCAGAAGCAGCATGTGTTCTTGGCGACCCAGCTGACGCAGAGTGAATGGGAGCGCGACGACGAGGAGCATGACCTGTCCATTCGCACGGTTGCGGTGGAGGAGTTTGAGCGGATGATGGTGGATGGCACGATCCGCGACGCGAGCACGCTGGCCGCCTGGGGGCTTTACCTGATGTGGAAGGCGCGGCAGGCGGAGTCGAACGGCCGATAAAAACGGGGCAGATAAGTTGAGGCGGTGAAGTCTGAGACGCAGACTTCAAAGCATCGGGCGGCTATGACCGCCAGTCCTCGCCTATCCTTAGGCAATCCTTTCGGGGCCCCTGCCTAGAATTGCTTCGATCCTGAAGTGTAGGCGAGTCCGGAGGTCGTTCTCACCCGTGTAATCGATAGTATTGTATTGGCGCGTATCGAAATGCACTTGGTCAAGTTCCTTCTTCTGACATACCCAAATGACTGGACGTCCAAGACCCAACATTAACCCAGCCTCGAAGTAGACGCCGTTCCTTTGACCGGTCAGATCCGCAACGAGGAATCTCGATTGGCGGATCTGCGCGATAATCTCATCGTCGATTCGGTTGACGTGTTCCACAAGATCAATCCGAATAGGCGTGTACCCGGCAATCCGAATCGCGGTATTCATCGCTTCGAAGAATGTCTTGCGTGATGGATCGAACCACATTGCCACAAACACATTCGAGGACTTGCCGCTAGATTTCGCGATCCTTTCTAGTTCAATCCATCCTTTGGCGGATAAGGAAAATGTCGTACCGACGCGTGTCTTCAATGCGGGCCCAGCTAGAAGGCCATGCTCGTGGAGAGAGTTCATGTAGAAGTCCGCTTCGGCAGAGTTCTTAGCGCATAAGACTGAGTAATCACTCGTATTGTCAAACTCTTGGCGATCTCCAGGAAACGCGCTAACTGTGGATAGGTGCTTAAGAAGAATATTCAGCTTATCCTGAACAGCTGGGTCTTGACGGTCAAGCATCTCTTTAAGATCATCCGTGGAATATATTGGAACGTTTGAATAATCGCGAGTCTCCTCAGACTTGTCCGCGATTGTTCGTAGAGTGTGCGAAATGCGATAAAGACGATTGTCGCCTTTATCTCTCAAATTAAGTAGAAAATCCCGCGCGAAATTGTCAAAGCGATATCTACCACAAATTCCGCATATCACAGTGGTTGCGATGAGGGTAGGTGGTTCGTCAGACCAAAATGCTGATGATTTGCAGATGGGGCATTTGTTGTCGAGCTTGTATCGCGTCTGCTTCCGCAGTTCATAGTACATATTTCCACCAATTTGGCGACCCGCCATCAATTGGTCCCGCTCAGGCGCGCTCGTCGACGGGGATCCAGTGGCAGGGGTAGACGGGGCCGATGTATTCGGCGCGGGGGCGGATGAGGCGGTTGTCGTCGAGCTGCTCGATGACATGGGCGGCCCATCCGGCGACGCGGCTGATGGCGAAGATGGGCGTGTAGAGATCGATGTCGATGCCGAGGGTGGCGTAGGTTGACGCAGAGTAGAAGTCGACGTTGGCGTTGAGCTTCTTCTCGTTCTTGACGTAGAGCTCGATGGCGCGGGACATCTCAAACCATTTGGGCTGGCCGGCATCCTTGCCGAGCTGCTCGCTCATGCGGCGCAGGTGGGTGGCGCGGGGGTCCTCTGTTTTGTAGACGCGGTGGCCGAAGCCGGAGATTTTCTGCTTGGCGGCGAGCATGTTTTTGACGTATTCGACGGGGTCGGCGCCGGCCTTGTCGATGGTGAGGAGCAGGCGCATCACGCCCTCGTTGGCGCCGCCGTGGAGCGGGCCCTTGAGCGCGCCGAGAGCGCCGGTGACTGCGGAATGAATATCGGAGAGCGTAGCGGCGATGACGCGGGCGGCGAAGGTGGAGGCGTTGAGTTCGTGGTCGGCGTGGAGGATGAGGGCGATGTCGAGGGTTCGGGTGGCGGTTTCGGAGGGCTTGACGCCGTTGAGCATCCAGAGAAAATTGGCAGCGTGATTGAGGGAGCGATCGGGGGGAACGACATCGAGTCCCTTGCGGATGCGGTCGTAAATGGCCACGATCATGGCGATCTGCGCGGTGAGGTTGTAGGCCTTGCGGACATTGGCGTCGTGGGAGTTGTCTTTCTCGTCGGCGTCGTAGAAGCTGAGGGCGGAAACCGCGGTGCGGAGGACTTCCATGGGCGTGGCGGATGGAAGGAAAGCTGCGCAGCATGTCGATGAGGCGCTGGTCGAGCGAACGGGCAAGGGCCAGCTGAGACTGGAACTCGCGCAGGGCGAACTGGTTGGGGAGGTGTCCATTCCAGAGGAGGTAAGTGGACTCCTCGAAGGTGGAGTTCTCGGCCAGCTCGTGAATATCGATGCCCCGATAGGCCAACACGCCCGCTTCTCCGTCGATCCAGCAGATACCGGAGTTCGCTGCAACAATTCCTTCAAGTCCCTTTCCAGCGACAGCAGTGGACATAGCCTTCGGAACTCCCTTATTAGAATTCTTTTTGGTGGTTCTGACCATTGTAGAGCGGAACGGAAGAACGCGCGCCGCGCCCCGATGGTTGCGTTAGCTTGAGGGCATTTGCATGCGGAAACAGCGTCCCTGATCCGTGAGAGCGGCCCTGGAACAGGGTCCGTTGCGCAAAATGCTGCAAAGATGTTTATAACGCGCCGGTTGGATGGTTGTCACTGCGGGGTCGATGGGAAGGGCGGTATATGGGACGTCTGTAACGTCGTTGACGATGCGGACGGTCAAGGTTTTCCGGCACGGGGCAGGGATTTTCTATATATTTTGAAGGATCCTTGAAGGCGCGAAAAGCGCCGTCTCTGATTCGTAAAGGCAAGGTCGCGGATTTGGGCGAGAAAGGGAAGCCCTGAGGGGCGGAACGAGATCGCAGGCGACGGACGGACCAGGGAGCGAGAACACGGAGAGCGGCACATGGAACGAGCCGCAAGGGAGAAGAAAGGTAAATCATGAGTGAACTTGAGGACACCCCAAGAACGTATTCAGGCGCACTGCTGGCAGTGATCGCAGTGGCTTTGCTGGGCGCAATCGGCGGCCTGATCTGGACCTACACACTGAGCAGCAGACTTGCGCACCAGGAAGCTGCGCTGGCGGATGCAAACCAGCAGAGCGTGAAGATGGCTGCCGAACTGCGGGAAACCAATGCCCGTCTCACGGTGGCGACGGACGAGCTGGGCAAGTCGCTTGGACTGACGCAGAAGCAGATGGACGATCGGGCGCAGACGATCATGGCGAAAGAGCAGGCCGACAGCCGGCGGCTGGAGAGCGCGCAAAAGCAGACGGCGCAGCAGGTGACCGCGGTGTCGAGCGATGTATCGGCGGTGAAGACCGACGTGGGCGGCGTGAAGACCGACCTGGGCAAGACGCAGACTGACCTGGCCACGGCGATCAGCCAGTTGACCTCGATGAAGGGCGACCTGAGCGACCACAGCAGCCTGATTGCGCGCAATGCAAGCGAGCTTGAGGTTCTGAAGCACAAGGGCGACCGCAACTACTACGAGTTCACGCTGAACAAGGGCGAGAAGAAGCCGGTAGGAACGGTGAGCCTGGAGCTGAAGAAGACCGACATGAAGCGGAGCCGGTTCACGCTCACGGTTTTCGCGGACGACCGCGCGTATGAGAAGAAAGACCGGAACGTAGACGAGCCGCTGCAGTTTTATAGCGGCAAAGAGCCGGCGCTCTACGAGATCGTAGTGAACAACATCAATTCGAAGAATCAGATTTCAGGGTATCTGTCGACGCCGAAGGGCGCGCCGGCGCCGGTCAGCGCTCAGTAACCGCGACGTTGGACTGCACGGTGAGCAAGGGCTGGTAGCGGAAGGCAAAGGTGAAGTTGAGAGCTTTGCGCGCGTCCCACTGCTGTTTGGAGAGGCGGAAGGAGGAGACGAAAGTCCCCTCCTTCGTATCTCCGGGCGCCAGAGTCATGTCGGGTGACAGGGGCGTGCTGTGCCACTGGGCCAGATCGGGGTAGGCCAGAAAGACCCGATCGTATTGGGACGGCATGGCAGCGTAGCTGGTGTGGATGCCGTCGTCCAGGGTGGCGTTGGTCATGATCTGGTGAAGGAAGATCGGCTGTTTGCTCTGGTTGTGCACCCGGACATGAGCGAAGACGAGCACCTGGTCGAAACTATCCTGCGGCATGGGCAGGCCGCCGGCGTCGAATGCGGGCGTAACGGTGTGCATGGGGTGGGCCCATACGTCGAGAACATCCGCGGTGGCGACGGCCGGTGTTTGGCCGGTAATCACATAGGCGGCAATGGCGATGGAAACCAGTATGGTGGCGACCACGCTGGCGATGAGCACGTGGCTGGTGCCTCGGGTGAGCGATTCGCCCTTGGCAGCGTCGTCCAGTTCTTCCGGGGTTTCCTGATGGAGCAGACTCATAGCGCCCCTATCTTATCCCCAACAGAGCAGAGCAGGCCATGAATTCCTGGGGGCCTTTCTTGGCGAGCGGCCCCTCTCTTGTACAGGGGGCGCGGTGGGCCTCGTTCGAGCGCCTGGGTCGACAGTAGAATTTTTCATCCTGGCGGCGAAAAATGGAGCACAGCGAACCGCTACCAGTTAGTGGGTTTTGATAGGCTTTGGCCGTTTAGCCCAATCACCGGATTCGGAAATTGGCTGACACCAAGGTAAGGACGCAAATTGCGAACGTGCGTCGCTAGCTTTCGAAGGTCTTCTGTGGGGTGAACATTTGGAGTAAGGAGTGTTACGGGTAGTCTAGCCTCCTGTACGACAATCCGGAGTGGCTCCTTCAAATCAGTATCGTTTGTGACGATCACGGCGTGTTCAAAGGCATTCGTGAGTGCATCTCTGACGAGATGCGCTCCTAGATTCACATCTGAACCCTTTTCTTCAGTCTTGACTACGCGGACAAAGTCGGGGATGGGATACGGTATTGCACTCGGAGGCATGAATTCAATTGGCTGAACCAGGAACATAGATTTGTTCGTGACTTGGAAGTTTCCAAAATGAATATGGAGATTGGGTAAGGTTCTTAGTGCCTCCAGATAGGTATTCTGATCCCTCGATGAGTCTGGGTTAGGACGACCGGAAACGCGTGCGGTGTAATAGTTTATGGCGACGAAGTTGCAGGCCCTAGGAAGCGATGCTTCGCAGAGCGCATTCAAGTTGAGCCATTTGTGTTTAGTGTTTTTTAAAGCGCGGTAGTACAGGTTGAATCCGTCTACATAGACGACCGTCTTCATGCACTGGATTCTAAATGCAAAAGGCCGCAACCCTTCCGGATCACGGCCTCTGGGCCTGCGGCACGCCGCAGGTGAGTTAAAACAAAGCTACACCACACGCTGTCATAAGTCAATAGAAGTGACATGTATCTGTAAGTAATCACTGCATTTCGAGTACTCATATGCCGGCTATCCAGGAGACCCTAGGCCATCTTATGGTCTTGGTCGGAGGGCGGCGAGGAAGTCGGTCGGGCCTTTGGTGTTGAGTATGTCGTTGGGGCCGAGCCAGGCGCGCTTGAGCTGGC
The DNA here is from genome assembly GCA_963780515.1 of uncultured Acidobacteriaceae bacterium. GTDB lineage: Bacteria > Acidobacteriota > Terriglobia > Terriglobales > Acidobacteriaceae > Telmatobacter. The sequence goes on along the minus strand of CAWACG010000016.1, from coordinate 112,710 downwards.
GGATGCCGTATTCCATTTTGGCCAGGTGGCGGGTGTCGTGGGCGTCGGTGTTGATAACGATCTTGCAGCCCAGCTCCTTGGCCAGGCGGAGGTCGCGGTCGCTGAGGTCGAGGCGCTCGGGTGCGGCGTTGTGCTCGACGGCTACGCCGAGTTCGGCGGCGCGGTGTAGAACCGCTCCCAGGTCGATGGCGAAGGGCTCGCGGCGCAGTAACAGGCGGCCAGTGGGATGGCCGAGGATGCGCGTGTAGGGGTTTTCGATGGCGCGGAGGACACGGGCGGTCATCTCTTCGCGGCTTTGTTCAAAGCGGGTGTGGACGCTGGCGATGACGACATCCATCTGGGCCAGAACTTCGTCGTCAAGGTCGAGAGCGCCGTCGGCGAGGATGTCGACCTCGATGCCGGTGAAGACGCGGATGCGGCCCTTCATCTGCTTGTCAACCTCGCGGATGCGCTTTATGTGTTCAAGGGCGCGTTTGTCGTCGAGGCCGTTGGTCATGGCCAGATTTTTGGAGTGGTCGGTAATGGCAATGTACTGGTAGCCACGGGCCAGTGCGGCGTCGGCCATTTCGCGGATGGAGTTGTGGCCATCGGTTTCGGTGGTGTGCATGTGCACGTCGCCCTTGAGGTCGGCCAGTTCGATGACGCGGGGCAGGGTGTGGTTGGCAGCCGCCTCGATTTCGCCCAGGTTCTCGCGCAGCTCGGGCTGCATCCAGTCCATGCCCAGGGCGGCGTAGATGTCCTCTTCGGTGGCGGCGGCGACGGTGGATTCGTCATCGAGGCGGGCGAGGGCCCATTCGCTAAGTGTGTAGCCCATTTTGAGGGCCCGCTGGCGGAGCGAGACGTTGTGGGCCTTGGAGCCGGTAAAGTACTGCAGGGCTGCGCCATAGGAGGCTGAGGGGAGAAGGCGGACGTCGACCTGCATGCTGTTGGTGAGATAGAAGCTAACCTTGTTTTCGCCCTTGGCGATGATGCTTTGAATTCCGGGGTATGCGGCGACGTAGTCGATGGCGGCTGCGGTGTGCTCCGGCGCGCAGCAGGGGCCAGTGACGAGCAGGTCGAGATCGCCTTCGGTTTCGCGGCCTCGGCGCAGGGAGCCGGCGGGCGTCACCTTTTCGATTCCATCGAAGGCCAGCAGGTAGGTTGAGAGGCGCGCGGCGGCCTCTTCGGCCTCGTCGATGCGGAAGCGTCCGGCGCTGCGCCGGTAGTCGTCGATGCCCTTGCGGAGTTTTTCAATCTGCTTGACGCCCATGCGGGGCAGGCCGGCGAGGCGGCCCTCTTCAATAGCCTGGGCGAGCTGGTCGATGCTGGAGATTTTGGCGGCGTCCCAGAGGAGGGCGACGGTTTTGGGGCCCATGCCGGGGAGCTTGAGGAGTTCCAGCAGGCCGGAGCCGTATTTGGCGAGGAGCTCGTCGCGGAGCGGAAGGGTGCCGGTGGCGGCGATGGCTTGCAAATTGGCGGCCATGCCTTTGCCGATGCCGGGAATCTCGAGAAGCCGGGCAGTGTCGGACGCGGCGGAAGCGAGGTCGACGGTGGTTTGCTCGGCTGCTTCGGCGGCGCGCCGGTAACTGCGGATGCGAAAGCTGTCTCCGCCATCGATTTCGAGAAGGTCGGCGGTCTCGGCCAGGAGGCGAGCCATGGAGGGGTTGTCCATGGGAAGAGTATGCGATATTCGGGGTCGAATCGACGAGGGGATTGAGGGGATTTGGGTCCGGTTAAACCGGGATTGGGAGGCGGTCAACGGGAGGCCACACGAATCCTCAAATGCGCGGCCGAAATTGTGACGAGAGGCGCAGGCCCGGACATAACCCTCCCGCACCACATGGGAGTGGTCTTGCTGTTACGCCCCTGGGTACGCGCTACTACGCTGCGCTATGGGCGGCCGCATCCCGGAGGCGGAGGACTGCGTCCGCCTGGGGACCTTTCTGGCCTTGGACGATGTCGAACTCGACCTCATCGCCCTCTTTCAGAGTTTTGTAGCCGTCCAACTGGATTGCCGAATAGTGCACGAAGACATCGGGACCGTCTTCACGTCCGATGAATCCGTAGCCCTTGGCGTTGTTGAACCACTTGACCTTGCCTTTGTACTGAGCCACAGGCTTTTGCCTTTCTTGCAGTTTTTGTGATGGCGGCGAGCGAAGGATGGGGACGCACACCGTATGAGCTTATGACGAGAGAAACGCGCGAAAGGTTGATTGGCGTTCGGACGGATGTGTTCACAAAGTGGGACGGACCGCTACAAAATGCGAGGCGGTCCGTGCGGAAGATATTGATTTGATTTACATCTACGCGTTGCGAAGGGCGTTTATTTCTTTCTTTTTTGGGTGAGCTGGCGAGCATACAAGAGGACGCTGGTGAGGGTTTTGCCGTCGAGGATCAGGCCCTTGTCGATCATTTCGAGCACATCGGAGAGTTTGACGAGGCGGAATTCGATCTGCTCGTCTTCCTCGGGATGGGCGTCGCCGGCGATCAGGCCTTCGGCGACGAAGACCTTCATGGATTCGCCGAGGAAGCCGGGGCTGGCGTAGTACTCGACGAGGGGTTTCCATTTTTTGGCGCGATAGCCGGTTTCTTCTTCCAATTCGCGCTGTGCGCCGGTGACGGGCTCTTCGCCGGGGTCGAGCTTGCCTGCGGGCAGCTCCCAGAGATACTGGTTGGCGGCATGGCGGTACTGGCGCTCGATGACGATCCATGGGTTCTTTTTGCTTTTGGAGCGGTCCAGGGCCAGGATGACCACGCTGCCGTTGTGGCGGATGACGTCGCGCTCGGCGTGCTTTCCGGTGGGTTCAATGAGCTTGTCGTGCCGCACCTTGAAGAGCGGGCCGTCGTAGACGACGACGGAGCTGACGAGCCTGGCTTTCTCGACCACTTCAACAGAAGCGGCCTTGAGCTTTTTCTTCTTGGGGGATTTCGCTTTCTTTGTCTTTAGAGCCTTGGCTTTCTTTTGTCCTGCGGGCTTTATCTTTTTTGTTGCAGGCGTCGTGGCAGACTTCTCGTCTTCGGGCATCCTTATGTCTCTCCTCGCAAGCTCGATCAAGGAAAGTATACGCACCCTGGTCGCAGCATCACTGCATTGTGGTGCATCGATTGCGCCTGCCATGGCATCCTTAACAGAGCCCGTATCCATCCGAGCCCGCACCCACGGGTTTTTCAAGAGGCACACGAACTGAAAGCGAACGCGTTGTCGACCGCAGACTGCTATCCGATTTCGGTTGCGCCGGGACTGCACCGGCTTTTTCTGGATTACTGCTCCGGAGCGGATGCGGTGCGGCCGTTTTATGGAACGGGAATGGCGGATGGCAGTTGGCAGGCCCGCCCGCAGGTTCCGGCGCATTGGGCGGAACTGGTCGACGTGCTTGCCGAACAGAACCCTGCAGCCACGGGCGCGGGTGCGCTGGAAGCGCTGCGCTCAGGCGCCGGGGTGGTGGTGACGGGGCAGCAGGTGGGGTTGTTTGGCGGGCCGCTTTTCACGCCGTTCAAGGCGGCAACGGCACTGGCGCGGGCGCGGCAGGCGACGCAGACGGGCCGGCCTCATGTGGGCATCTTCTGGATTGCGAGCGAAGACCACGACTTTGCAGAGATCAATCATGTGACGTTTCCGGCACGGCGCGGGTTGCGGAAGCTGGTGTATGACAAGGCTCCGGATGCGGCCAGGCCGGTGGGCGGGGTGGTGCTGGACGAGACGATCACTCCGCTGATTGAGCAGGCATGGGAGCTGCTGGGCTATTCCGACGCCATGGAGGCGCTGGCCCAGGCCTACCAGCCGGGGCGGACGTTTGCGCAGGCGTTTGCGGAGTTCTACGCAAAGGTGTTTGGCGCGCAGGGGCTGCTGGTGCTGGATGCGGGCGGGCAGGCGATTCATCGCATGGGCTCGCCGGTGCTGCGCGCGGCGCTGGAGCGTGCGGACGAGCTGCATGCGGCGCTGGTGGAACGCAACAAGGCGCTGGAGGCTGCGGGCTATCACGCGCAGGTGGCGGTGGCGCCGCAGTCTAGCCTGCTGTTTCTGATTGACGAGCGCAGCAGGGAGCGGGTGGCGCTGAAGCGGCAGGCGGCAAGCGCGGCGGAGCCGGGAGGGTTGTGGCAGGCGGGGCGCGAGAAGTACTCGACCGCGGATTTGCTGGGAGTTCTGGCGGCGGAGCCGGAACGGATTTCACCTTCGGCGCTGCTGCGGCCCGTGTTTCAGGATTTTCTGCTTTCGACTTCGCTGACGATTGGGGGGCCGGCGGAGATTGCCTACTTTGCGCAGTCGGCGGTGCTGTTTGAACGGATTCTGGGACGGATGACGCCGACGCAGCCGCGTTTCTCAGGAACGCTGGTGGAGCCGGCCATTGGCGAACTGCTGCGCAAGCATGAGTTGACGATGGAGCGGGTGTTTGCGGAGACGGAAGACACACTGGCGCAGGTGCTGGCGGCACGGGCGATGCCTATCGAGGGGAAGCGCAAGCTGGCTGCGGCGGGCACTGCGCTGGATGCGGAACTTGCGTCGCTCGAGGAGTGGATGGGCAAGCTGGATGAGGGGCTGGGCCGATCTGCGGAGACGGCGGCAAGCAAGATGCGCTACCAGATGAACCGGCTGCGGAGAATGGCTGCTGATTTCCAACTGCACAAGGAGGAGTCGCTGAAGCGTCATGCGGAGGCGATCAGCCAGGCGCTTTATCCGGGGGGCGTGCTGCAGGAGCGGCTGCACGGGGCGGCGTATTATTTTGCGCGCTACGGGTTTGAGCTGGCGGAGAGGCTGACCACGCAGGCGGCGGATTCGTGTCCGGGGCATACGGTGGTTTGGATGTGAGGGAGACAGGGAACTAGGGACTAGGGAGTAGGGAATAGGGACTCTCAGCACGCGGGGAGACTGGTGGTTTTTGGGAAAGCTGTCGCCGGGAAACTATAATCCTCCCGAACCCTGGGGAGGTCCTCAGTGAGACAAGCTATTGCGATGTTGGCGATGGGATTGCTGGTGTGTTCGTCGGTGCATGCCCAGAAGCAGCCCTGCGCGGTGCCCGACGAGAACAATTCATTTCTGGGCATTCAGACGATTCGTCTGTGGCCGGGGGATGCGCCGGAGGCGAAGGGCAAAGCCTGCGAAGATATTCCTACGCTGACGATTTTTGATCCGCAAAGAGGCCGCGCGAACGGCTCTGCGGTGGTGATTTTTCCGGGCGGCTCGTATTTCAATCTTGCGGGCAACCTGGAGGGACGGCAGGTGGCGGATTGGTTTGCGGCGCGGGGCTTTCGCGCCTTTATCCTGAGCTACCGGCTGAGTTCGAACGGCTACCTGCTGCCGGTGCCGCTGCTGGACGCGCGACGGGCGATCCAGACGGTGCGGGCGCGGGCCGCGGATTACCACATCGACCCCAAACGCATTGTCCTGATTGGTTTCTCTGCCGGGGGACATCTTGCCGCTCTTGCGGGCACGCAGTTTGTGCCCGGCAAGCCCGAAGCGGAGGACGCGATTGACCGCGTGTCAAGCCGGCCGGATTACCTGGTGCTGGGCTATCCATGGATTGGCGCCATCTCCAGCGACACGTCGCACCTGAGCTACTGCAAGCTGTACAACGTAATGGACCGCTGCGAGGCGCTTCGCGTTGCCTATTCACCGGATTTGTTTGTGACCAAGGAGACGCCGCCCACGTTCTGGTATCACACCTTCAACGACGAGACGGTTCCTGTGGAGCAGGGGCTGCGGTTCTATGAGGCGCTGGTGAAGGCGGGTGTTCCGGCGGAGGCGCACATCTTTGCCAACGGCTCGCACGGCACCGGGCTGGGCACGGGCGATGCCGCGCTGGACCAGTGGCCCGCGTTGCTGGAGACGTGGCTGCGCGCACAGGGGCTGTTGACGGTGGACAAGTCTGTGACGGGGCCGTAGGGTCTTGCGTGGATACACTGCGCGTTCGAATGATGTCGTGCCCTGTTACCAAGGTATTTCCCGAACGACTTGATTTCACAGGCAAACGAAACCATCGGCGATTCTTGAGCTGATTTTGCGCTACATGAGATCAAAAGGAACTCTGTGGCAAGGTGACCTGCAAACGAAACTTCCGAATTGGCGGTGATACAACCGTTGCGCGGCCGAGCGGCATTCATAGTTTCCCGGGTCTCAAGAGCGAGAGCGGGGGCACCCGGCACCGTGCCTAAGAAATACTCGGCTCAGAGTCTACATAGAGCCATCGTCGCTCGATCTGGTGTATCACTAAAATCGCGAGGATGAATAGTGCGTCGGCAATGGTTAAATCGATCCCACGAGTATGGATCCTGTCGGTCATCCAGCGTGGCAGCAACGGCAAGATGTAAGCTGCGATCCGAGCTGCCCAAAGGAGGAATGCAAGAAAGGCCACGTGAATAGAGGAAATCGCAAGAGGCGTGCGGGCGTTCTCTTTCGTAAGGATGAAAGGGCCTTCGCGTGAAAGGTCGCCACGGAACACGACTACGGAGTACAAAGCTGCAACCACGATAAAGCCCCACCACGAGAAATGCAGAAGCGGGTCGTCGATCGGCGGTTCGGCTGCTACTCCGAAAGCAAAGATAAAGCCCGCATTAAGCGCTTTCATCATTCAGCCTTTCAGGGCGGAGCCTTGCGTGTGGGCGCTTGGCCCACATCTCAGTTTCCAGGCACAAAAGTGCGTGCCCCAAGTCTCGCATTTGAGACCTGGAGAGGCATAGCGCCCGTATCGTGGCCAATTGGGAAGTTTCGGACCGTGTTCGGCATGACAACCCACTTTTCCGAATTTGTGCTAATTTGTGCTAACGATTTGGGCTTCTTGGATATATTGGACATTCAGGATAAAGCGGATTCAGTCACTTACGTATCTTCAGTGGTCATTTGAGCCGACCTCTGTTACAAAACTTTTCGAGCAAGTTTTTCAGCACTATCGAGGTATTGTCTTTCATCTTTCTGGAGGTGTGTCGCTCATGAAGTTTCCCACAAGGCTTGCAGTCTGCCTGTTGGTTGCCCTGGCCTCGCTGTTCTTGAACCCTGCTGCACCGGCGCAGGAGAAGCCGGCTCCTGCGGCGACGCCGCCCGCGGCGGGCGCGGAAGCGCATAAGGACGCCGACAAGGACGCCACGCCGGTTCCGCCGGAGAAGCCGGTGGCCACGCATCACGAACTGACATTGAACGGCAAGACGCTGAAGTACACGGCGACGGCGGGAAATCTGATCATCCGCGACGAGAATGACAAGCCTTACGGCAGCATTTTCTACGTGGCCTACACGCTGGATGGCGCTGAGCCGGGTTCGCGGCCGGTGAGCTTTCTTGTACAACGGCGGACCGGGATCGGCAACCTTGTGGTTGCACATGGGGTCATTCTCGCCGGTGCGCATTGAGACGGACAGCCCCAAGCCGACGGCGGGGCCGCCGTTCAAGCTGATTCCCAACCAGTATTCGCTGCTGGACAAGACGGACCTGGTGTTTATCGACGCGCCGCTCACGGGCTACTCGCGCGCGGTGGGCAAGGGCGAACCGAAGGACTTTACGAGCGTGGACGGGGACCTGCATGCGTTCGACCGCTTCATCATCCGGTACCTGACGGAGAATCAGCGCTGGAACTCGCCCAAGTTCCTGATTGGCGAGTCGTACGGCACGACTCGATCGGCGGCACTGGCGGACATGCTGGGCGAAGACGGCGTGCAACTGAATGGGGTGGTGCTGATTTCGTCGATTTTGAACTTTGGGGTGTGGGGTCCCGGCTACGACAGCGTCTACGTCTTCAATTTGCCGAGCTATGCGGCGGCGGCATGGTATTTCGACAAGATTCCCAACAAGCCGGCCGATCTGTCGGCGTGGGTGGAGCAGGCGCGGGAGTTCGCTTCGGGTCCTTATGCCCATGCGCTGTTCGCGGGGGACGGGATTTCTGCGACGGAACTGGATGAGGTAGCCAAGCAGGTGAGCCATTTCACGGGGCTGAGCGTGGACTACGTGAAGGAGGCCAATCTGCGCATTTCGCCGACGAGATTTCGCAAGGAAGTGCTGCGCGACGACCGCAAGACGCTGGGGCGCTATGACATGCGGTTTGAGGGAACGGATGTCGACGCGGCCGGGGAGTTTCCCAGCTATGACGCCTCGGACACGGGCATCACAGGGGCGTTTGTTGCGGCTCTGCACAATTACCTGGAGACGGAATTGAAGTACGAGAGCACGGACGAGTACCGGCCCAGCGCCAACACATTTGGCAAATGGGAGTGGAAGCATCGGCCCGCAGGCGAAAGGGGCGGCGGGGGCATGGAGCCCTATGTGTACGTGGCCGGGGACCTGGCGGACGCCATCCGCAAGAATCCGCATCTGCGGGTGTTTTCAGCCAATGGGTACTTCGATCTGGCCACGCCGTTCTATGCCACCGAGTACGACCTGGACCACATGGATCTGGAACCGGCGCTGCGGGGGAATGTCGAGTTCGGCTACTACCCGTCGGGGCACATGATCTATCTGAACGTGGACGCGCTGCACAAGCTGAGGGACGACCTGGCGGGGTTTATCGACAAGGCGACGAAGTAGCGCTCAAGGCGTGAATCGGCGGGCAGAGAGATGTGCAATCCCAGGTCCGAGAATCCGGACCTGGGGCACCCCAAGCCTGTTCGGGCTACTGCGGAGGCGGAGGCGGGCCGTTTTCGCCGCCGCGGCGGCCCATGTGCTGCTGCATGGCTTCGTACTTCTGCTTCTGCTGATCGTTCAGGACGGCTTCGATCTTTGCTTGTGACTCAGCGCGGATGGCCTGCATTTTGGCGCGGCGATCTTCGCGCGCGAGCGACTGGTCCTGGAAGATGGCCTGCATCTTCTGCTGGCGGTCGATCAGCACGGGCTTGATCTGGCTTTGCTGATCCGCGGACAGGTCGAGTTCCTTTGTCATGTGCTCGAGTTGCCGGTCGGGGTCCATGCGCATGGGGCCGCGGCCTTGCTGGCCCTGGGCCTGGTCGGGTGGCGGTGGGGGGGTGTCCTGGGCGAGTGCGGCCCCGGTGACGCCAAGGGCGAGCGTGGCGGCCATAGCGAGGGTAAAGAGTTTGTTTCGCATGAATCGATGTTCCTCCGACTTCGTAGGAGGGGCCAGCCAGGCATTTCAGCCGCGGGCAACCCTCGGGGGATTGTTCCAGCCCGTTCGCCAGGCCGGAATGGGCGTGCATGGAGATAGACGGGGGATGGTGCGGCGGGATACGGGGGCGGAACGATTTTCAGAATGGAGCGGAGGGAATCGATAGGTGCAGGTGGAGGGGTGGGGAAGAGCGGGGTGTGACAGTGCCAAAATGGGCCCCAAAAAATTTGAGGCGGGACGCCGGTCCCGGGAGTGGAATGACTTCCCGGAACCGGCGCCCCGCTGGACCCTGAAGCGGGTCTAGGTGGTATGTTTAGTCTAGGCTTGTTGTAGGGGAAATCAACAACTATTTTGGTCAAAATATCCGATACGTGACAGCAGTCACAGGACCCCGTCGAAACGGCCTCAATCGCGTTGACTTGCGGGTTCTCCCCTGATACAAAAAGGTGTTCCACCCACGACAGAAATCAAAGCTAACTGCCTGAAGATCCGGTACCAGAATGCAAGAAATCTTTCAACAACTTGGGGCCTTATTTCTCGGTGCGGTCCCTACGGCGCTGCTGTTCATTGTGTTGGTGCTTGCCTACCAATTCCTGGTGCAGGGGCCGCTGACAGCAACGCTTAAGGAACGTCGCGCCCGCACGAAAGGCGCGGTAGAAGACGCGAACAAGGCCATTGCCCATGCCGAGGCCCGTGCGGCCGAGTATGCCGCCAAGCTGCGCGAGGCGCGGGCGGAGATTTTCAAGGCCCGGGAGCAGCGCATCAAGCAGTGGAGCAACGAACGCGACGCAGCGCTGGAGGTTGCACGCAAGGCCGCAGGCACGCGGGTGAGCCAGGCAAGGACCGAACTGGAGACGGAAGCCGCGCACGCACGGCAGTCCATTCAGGCCTCGGTTGCGGAACTGGCCAATCAGGTGGTCCGGGCGGTATTGCCGGCGGCTGCCGGGGGTTCGCGTTGAAACAAACGATTTTGAATCGGCATTTTTCAGTTCGGATCATCGGGGTCGTATTTTTTGCGGTGTTGGCTTTGGGGCTGGCGGCTGCACCGGCCGGGCTTTGGGCACAACAGACGGCTCCTGCATCTGGATCGGCGCCCGCCAAGACAACTCCCCAATTCGGCAACCCAGATACATCGAAGCCTGAGACGACCAAGGCAGAGGAAAGCCAGGAAGACGCCTATCTTCACGCTCCCATGGTGCAGACATTTGCCAAGATGCTGCATTTGAAGCTGGAGACTGGAGCGGCTCTGTTCGAGGGCATCAACTTTCTGATTCTGGTTCTGGCCATTGGAATACCGCTGGTCCGCGTCTTCCCCAAGATCATTCGCAAGCGCTCGCAGACGCTGAGCCACGACATTGAGTCGGCGCGCAAGATGACGGAGGATGCCAAGACAAGATTGAGCGCTGTAGAGGCAAGACTCTCAAAGTTGGACGATGAGATTGCCGCGATTCGCGCCCAGGTGGAAGAAGAGAGCAAGAACGACGAAGTGCGGATCAAGTCCACGATTGAAGAAGAGAAGGGCCGCATTGTGGCAGCGGCGGAGCAGGAGATCGGCGTGGTGGCGGCCCAGGCCAAGCGCGGACTGCGCAACTTTGCCGCCGACCTGGCCATTGATCAGGCCGCGAAGCAACTGGTGCTGACGGCGGAGAATGACCGGGCATTGATTGCCGAGTTTGTGCGCGACACCGCGACGAGCGGCGCAGGCAGGGGAGGGCAGAACTAAATGGCTGCATTTGTTTCCCGCTACGCCGGCGCGTTTCTTGACGTGGTGACTGCAAGCCAAGCTGGACACGGCTGCGATTGACCGGCAGTTGAGCGACTTTCTTGCGACGTGGGACGGCAGTCCGGAGTTGCAGACGTTTTTCACGAATCCGGCTGTGGCAGCAACGCAGAAGGTGGGTTTTCTTGACAAGCTGAACGCCCGGCTGGGGATGCAGAAGGAGTTGCGCAACCTGCTGGCGGTGCTGATCAACAACGACCGCATCGGCCAGGTGAGTGATGTAATCGCCGCCTATCGTTCGGAGTTGCAGGAGCGGCTGGGGATTCGCCCCGCAGAGATTGTGACAGCGCGCGAGCTGAGCGCGGAAGAGCGCAGCGCGCTGATTGCCGATGTGGCTAAGCTGGCGGGATCAAAGATTGAGGCAAGTTTCAAGCTGGACAAGTCGATTCTGGGCGGCACGGTGGTGCGCATCGGATCGACGGTGTATGACGGCTCGGTCCGCGGGCGGCTGGAGCGGTTGAAGGAAGCATTGGTTGCCGGCTGAGGCCGGCAGTCGTCAGGGGTCAGGGATCAGAAACACGTGCCCTCCTGGCTGCGATTGAGTTTGGAAGTCTGGAATCGGAAGTAAAGAATTGGAATAGAGGGAAAGGGAGCACGGCGGTCAGGGAGTCCAGCGGTTTTTGAAAACTGATCCCTGAACGCTGAACCCTGATCCCTGAGGAAAGTCGAATGGCTCAGATCAAGGCAGACGAGATTACGCAGCTTCTTCGCGAACAGATCGCGAACTACGACGCGAAGGTCCAGGTGGACGAAGTGGGGACGATTACGTCCCTGGGCGACGGCATTGCGCGCCTCCACGGGCTCGACAAGGTGATGGCCGGCGAACTGCTCAGCTTCCCGCATGGGATCGCGGGACTGGCGTTGAGCCTGGAAGAAGACCAGGTGGGCGCCGTGATTCTGGGCGATTACACCGAGTTGAGCGAAGGCAACGAAGTGAAGCGCACCGGAAAGATTCTGAGCGTGCCGGTTGGCGATTGCATGATTGGCCGCGTGGTGAATGCGCTGGGCGCGCCCATTGACGACAAGGGGCCGATTGCTTCAACGGAGTCGCTGCCGGTGGAACGCCTGGCGCCCGGCATCATCGATCGCCAGGGCGTGCGCGAGCCCATGGCCACTGGGCTGAAGGCCATCGACGCCATGATCCCGATCGGCCGCGGTCAGCGCGAGCTGATCATCGGCGACCGCCAGACCGGCAAGACCGCTGTCCTGCTGGACACCATCATCAACAACGCCAAGAACGATCTGATCTGCATCTACTGCGCCATCGGCCAGAAGCGTTCTTCCATTGCGCAAGTGGTGCAGACCTTGACCGAGGCCGGCGCCATGGGCCACACCATCATCGTGGCGGCTTCAGCCTCAGAACCGGCGCCGATGTTGTACCTTGCGCCGTATGCGGCGACCGCGATGGGCGAGTTTTTCAGGGACAACGGCCGGCACGCGCTGGTGATGTATGACGATCTCTCAAAGCATGCCATGGCGTATCGCGAAATCTCGCTGCTGCTGCGCCGTCCGCCAGGCCGCGAGGCATATCCGGGCGACGTGTTCTATCTGCACTCCCGTTTGCTGGAACGCTCGTCGAAGATGAGCAAGGAAAAGGGCGGCGGATCGCTGACCGCGCTGCCGGTGATTGAAACGCAGGCCGGGGACGTTTCTGCCTACATTCCGACGAATGTGATTTCGATTACCGACGGGCAGATATTCCTGGAGACGGATTTGTTCAACTCCGGCGTGCGTCCGGCCGTGAACGTGGGGCTCTCGGTTTCGCGCGTGGGATTTTCGGCAGCCATCAAGGCCGTGAAACAGGTGGGTTCGACGCTGAAGCTGGATTTGGCGCAGTATCGCGAACTGGCGGCGTTTGCGCAGTTCGGTTCGGATCTCGATCCGCTGACGCAGAAGCAGCTGAATCGCGGCCAGCGACTGACGGAACTGCTGAAGCAGCCGCAATTTCATCCGCTGACATGGCAGCAGCAGGTGGTGGTGCTGTTCGCGGGGACGCAGGGCTATCTGGACGATCTGCAGGTTTCGGACATTCGCGCCTTTGAGAACGGTCTGTACAAGTATTTCGAGGCCGCGCAAACGCCGCTAATGGATGACCTGACAAAGAAGAAGTCGCTGGACGATGATCTGCGCAACAAGCTGCACGCCGCGCTGAAGGAATACAAGGAGAACTTCAAGGCGGAGCTTGAGGCGGCGGTGGTGGCGTAAGGGCAGCGGTCAGCGGGTCAGGGATCAGGGGTCAATAAGAATGGTGCAGTCATTTAGAGACTTGGTGGTGTGGCAGAGATCGATCCAAATGGCCGTTGCTGTGTATCGATTGACGAAGGTGTTCCCGAAAGAAGAAGTTTATGGGCTTACCAGCCAGATGAGGCGAGCAGTGGTTTCCGTGGGGAGTAACATCGCCGAAGGGCACGGCCGATTGAGCGCCGGTGAATACAGACAGTTTCTGGGGATTGCAAGAGGTTCGAATTTCGAATTGCAAACGCAACTGGAAATTGCTCGCGCATTGGAGCTTGGGGATTCGAATCTCCTCGACGAGACAGAAGGGTTATCGCACGAAGTTGGCAAGATGATTTTTGGAATTCTGGAAGGAATCAAGCAACCAAGGGTTGAAGCAGCGCGTCTCTGACCCCTGATCCCTGACCCCTGGAAAGATATATGGCAAACGTTTTAGATTTACGGCGTCGCATCCGCAGCGTGAAGAACACGCGGCAGATCACCAAGGCCATGAAGATGGTGGCGGCGGCGAGACTGCGCCGCGCACAGGAGCGCGCGCTGGCGGCCCGGCCATATGCGCGCATGATCGTGAGCGTGCTGGAGTCGCTGACGCGGCGCGTCGACATCTACGACGAAGCGACCGGGAACCTGCGCCATCCGCTGTTTGCCACACGTCCCGAGAAACGCGTGCTGTTGATTGTGGTCAGCGGCGACAAGGGATTTGCGGGCGCCTTCAACGCCAACATTCTGAAGACGGCGTTTCAATTCATCGCCGCCAATCCCGATAAGGAAATCGATATTGAGGCGGTGGGCCGCAAGGGCCGTGACCAGATGCGCCGGCGCTATCCGGTGGCGGTCTACAACGAGCAAACGGATGCCAATGGTGTTACGCGGAACGTCAGGGAACGCAAGGCGCCGATCGAAGTGACGGGCGATCATCCGGGGATGCTGGTGAAGCTCGAGACCAGCCGGGTTTTTGCGCTGGCCGAGAACATCATTGCGCGCTATGTGCACGAGGAGATCGACGCGGCGTACATCCTCTACAACGAATTCAAGTCGGTGATTCAGCAGCGGCTGGTGGTGGAGAAGATTCTGCCGTTGATCGCGGTGGGCAAGCCGCAGATTGCGGGCGCCGTGGAGCCGACCGTCGAAGAGCGCGAACGCGCCGCCGAGGCCGCACTGAGCGCGGGCATCCAGCTTGAGGCGGCCGATACGCACGAGGCGGATGAGGAAGCGAAGAAATTCGGCACGGCGCAGGTGGATTACATCTACGAGCAGCCGTCGGAAGAGCTTTTTGCGGGATTGATTCCGCAATATGTTTCGTCGATGCTGTACCACGCCATGACGGAATCGGTTGCCGCAGAGCAGGCGGCGCGCATGACGGCGATGGATTCGGCAACCAATAACGCCTCGGACATGATCGACGCCTACACGCTGCAGATGAACCGCGTGCGGCAGGCCGCGATCACCAAGGAAATCATTGAAATCGTCAGCGGCGCTGCCGCTGTTTAGGAATTCTGGAAGGCAGATATGGCAGAGAACATCGGCAAGGTAATTCAGGTTTCGGGTCCGGCGGTGGACGTGCAGTTTGAAGAAGCGACGATGCCGCCCATCTATCAGGCGCTGCGCGTCACGAGCGAGGGCTTCACCGTGCCCACGCCCATCAGCGTGATTCTTGAAGTGCAGCAGCACCTGGGCGAGGGACGCGTGCGCACGGTGGCGATGGAAGCCACGGACGGCATGGTGCGCGGCATGAAGGCCATCGACCTGGGCGGGCCGATTCGCGTGCCGGTGGGCAAGGAGACGCTGGGGCGCGTGATCAACGTGATCGGCGAGCCGGTGGACAATCTTGGGCCGATCGGCGAGAAGACGCGCATGCCGATTCACCGGCCTGCGCCGCTGTTTGACGAGCAGTCCACGCACGAGGAGATGTTCGAGACGGGCATCAAGGTCATCGACCTGATTCAGCCGTTTTTGAAGGGCGGCAAGATCGGCCTGTTCGGCGGCGCCGGCGTGGGCAAGACCGTCGTCATCATGGAACTGATCAACAACGTGGCCAAGAACCACGGCGGTTTTTCAGTGTTTGCCGGAGTGGGCGAACGTACCCGCGAGGGCAACGATCTGTGGGTGGAGATGACCGAGTCGGGGGTCATCAAGCCCGGCGATTGGCAGAACTCAAAGTGCGCGCTTGTGTATGGACAGATGACTGAGCCGCCTGGAGCGCGTTTGCGCGTGGCGCTGACCGGACTGACGGTCGCTGAGTATTTCCGCGACGTGGAAGGATCGGACACGCTGCTTTTCATCGACAATATTTTCCGGTTTACGCAGGCGGGGTCGGAGGTTTCGACGCTGCTGGGCCGCATGCCGAGCGCGGTGGGCTACCAACCGAACCTGGCGACGGAGATGGGCGAGTTGCAGGAGCGGATCACGTCGACCAGCAAGGGATCGGTAACCAGTGTGCAGGCCGTGTACGTGCCGGCTGACGATTTGACTGACCCGGCGCCGGCGACCACATTCGCTCACCTGGATGCGACCACGGTGTTGAGCAGGCCGCTGTCGGAACTGGGTATTTATCCGGCGGTCGATCCGCTGGCTTCGACGTCGCGCATTTTGTCGGCGCGCATTGTGGGCGATGAGCATTACGACGTGGCGCAGGGCGTGAAGCGGATTTTGCAGCGCTACAAGGATCTGCAGGACATCATCGCGATTCTGGGCATCGATGAGCTTTCAGAAGACGACAAGCTGACCGTGGCGCGGGCCCGCAAAGTGCAGAAGTTCCTGTCGCAACCGTTCCACGTGGCCGAGACGTTTACGGGCATCCCCGGCGCGTATGTGAAGGTGGCGGACACGGTGCGCAGCTTCAAGGAGATTATTGCCGGCAAGTACGACGATATTCCCGAGCAGGCGTTTCTATATGAAGGGCGCGATTGAAGAAGTGCTGGCTGAGGCTGAGAGGCTGAAGGCGACGGTGTAGGGGAAGCAGGGAATGGGGATCAGGTGTCAGGGATCAGGTGTCAGGTTTCTAGCTGAGTTCAGATTTCCTGAAGGCCGGTTCACTGATCCCTGGTCCCGACCCCTGAAATCCTGAAAGGATTTTCATGGCAGACGCTACAAATCAATTGCGGGTGAGGCTGGTGACGCCGGAGCGGACGCTCTTTGAGGTTCTGGCGGACTCGGTGGACCTGCCGGCAAAGAACGGATATCTGGAGCCGCTGTACGGGCACGCGCCGCTGATGGCGGAACTGGGCGCGGGAGACGTGGTTCTGCACGGCGGGCAGGGGGACGGCCAGACCTACAACGTGAGCTGGGGATTTGTGGAAGTGCTGCCGGACCGGGTGACGATTCTTGCCAACGACGCGCTAAAGCCGGAGGAGATTGATGTGCCGCGCGCGGAGCAGCAACTGGATCGCGGGTTGAAGGAATGGAAGGAAGCCGGCGAGAGCGAAGATGCGTATACCGAGGCGCTGCGCGTCATTTCCGAGGCGGAAGCGAAGCTGGCTTCGGCGGGAGCGGCGAAGCACTGAGGGTTCGCGGATGCGGTTTGGAATGCAAAGGCCCTGCTCTGACGAGCGGGGCCTTTTTTACGCGTCGAGCCCGAGTACACCGCCCCCGTTCTGACATGCTGGGCAAGTGTCGCGGGGAGCGCCTACAATTCAAGGTGTCATGGCGAAAGTGAAAGAAGCTACGTTTGAGGTTGCGTGCCCGGATTGCGGGGCGATGCTGAAGATCGATGCCGCTACGGGGTTGGTGGTGAGCCATACGCCGGCTCCGCGGAAGCGGATGTTCGAGGACCTGGAGACGGCGGCTAAGGCGATGCGCGAGCAGGACGAGCGCAAGGAATCGATCTTCAGGCAGTCGGTTGAGGCGGAAAAGAACAAGGAAGATCTTTTTGAGAAGAAGTTTGCCGAGGCGCTGCGCAAGGCCAAGGACGCGCCAGACGGCAAGCCATTGCGCGAGTTCGACCTGGATTGACGGGGATTCCCGCCGCCGGCAAGAGTGGGGCGCAAATCCTCAGGCAATTCAGGTAGCATGTGATGCACCGTCCCCGCGGTTCCGCGGGACGCACCCGAGAAGGAGGCTCCATGGCCCTTGCACCGGTTCCCAAGAGAGACAGAGACTCTTCGTTTCATGTGACTGACTCGCAATCTGACTCAGTGGATTGGGTAAGGATTGCAGCGGGCACCGCCCTGCTTGCAAGCGGCTTATTGGTGTTGACCGGGCAAAAGCGCGCGGCGATGGCCGTGGCGGCTACGGGCACTACGCTGGCGATGCTGGATCAGCAGGAGTTGCTGCGGTCGTGGTGGAGAGAGCTGCCGGGGTATATCGACCAGGTGCAACGCATGGTCGGCAAGGTGCAAGATGCAGTGGAAGAGATCGCGGAGAAGCGCGAGGCGCTGCGGCAGGTGCTGACGCGGGCGGACATCCCAGTCTAGCCAGTCTAGATTCCCAGTTGGCGGCGGCCCGCTTCGCTGATGCGATGAGGCGTCCATTTAGGCTCCCAGACCAGATCGACCTCGACTTTGCTGATGTCCGGAATGCCGGCGAGGCGGTTGTTGACCTGTTCAAAAATGAGCCCGGAAGCGGGGCACTGCGGGGTGGTGAGGGTCATGGTGACCTTGACCCACTGACGCGGCCATGCGGGGGTTGAGTCGGGGTCGGGACCGGTGGCGATGCCGTAGATCAGGCCCAGGTCGACGAGGTTGAGCTTGACTTCGGGGTCGAAGCAGTCGCGGAGCGCGGTCATGATCTGGGCTTCGGAGAGGATAGCTTCTAGCTCCTAGCTTCTAGCTGTTAGCCCTGCTCGTGGCGAGAAGGAATTCAGATCATCTCCGCCGTTGCGGCCTCTTCGTTTTCCGCGAACCTGCACCGGGAAGAGCCAGCTCCTAGTTTTGTCGTTCGACGAGGTAGCGGGCTACGGACTTGAGCCCGTCGGCGCGGCTGCCGTAGGGCTCGAGGGTGGCGAAGGCTTCGTCGATGAGGCTGGCGGCATCGCGGCGGCTTTGCTCGACGCCGTAGACGGCGGGCCAGGTGGCCTTTTGCGTGGCGAGATCCTTGCCCGCGGTCTTGCCCAACTGTGCTGAATCCACTGTGACGTCGAGGACGTCGTCCACGATTTGAAAAGCGAGGCCGGCCTTGCGTCCGAAACGATCGAGGCGGGTGATGTCGTCGGCGTTGGCTCCGGCGTAGACGCCGCCGGCGACGACGCTGACGCGGATGAGGGCGCCGGTCTTGGCGCGGTGGATGGCTTCGACCAACTCGGGGGTGGGCTTGAGGTGTTCGCTTTCAAGATCGAGCACCTGGCCGCCGATCATGCCGTCGACGGTGCCGACGGCGTTGGCGATGAGGGCGATGATTTTCACGGTGGCCGCGGGCGGGCAGTCGAGGCCGGCGAGCACTTCAAAGGCGCGGGTTTGGAGGGCGTCGCCGGCAAGGATGGCGGTAGCTTCGCCGAAGGCGACGTGGCAGGTGGGCTTGCCGCGGCGCAGGTCGTCGTTGTCGAGTGCGGGCAGGTCGTCATGGATGAGCGAGTAGGTGTGGAGCATCTCGAGGGCCGCACCGAGGTGAGAGATTCCCGCCGGCAGCGTGCCGGCAATGGTGACGGCGGCCTGCATGGCGAGCACGGGACGCAGGCGCTTGCCGCCGGCGAAGGTGGAATGACGCATGGCGCCGTGAATGGATGCAGGGACGGTGTCGACGGAGGGCAGGAGAACCTCAAGCGCTTGGTCGGTGAGTTCAGCGCCCTCGTGAATCAGCGACTTTACGTCGGTCGGCATTGAACTCATTCTAGAGCAAAAACCAGAGTTACTGTGCCCTTGGTGAAGTCGATGAAGGTCGCCGCTCTTTGATGGTCGCGTCGACTCAAGCGAGCGGCTTCGAGATAGAAGGACTCTGGTTTTGCTGTAACCGAGGCGGAGAGAACTTTCGCTCCAGCAAACACAGGGCTGTGAGCGAGGCGAAGGGCGAGTGCGGAGAGCCATCGGCCGGTGATGGAGTCGCGGGTGGTGGTCCAATCCACGGTCAGGTCGACGGGGCCCTGCGGAACGGGGACGGCCATGAGGCCATCGGCGCGTTCGGGCAGGTCATCGAGGAGGCGGCCATTGAGGCGCACTTGCCAGGCGGGGTAGGTGCGGAGGCGGAGAATGAGATATCCGGCGTGCGGCGAATTGACGTCGATGCGCAGGTGCTCAGCCGAAGACTCGCCTTGATTCGGGGCGGCGTTGAAGGTTGCATCGCAAGTGTGCTGGTCCGGCGCCCATTCCAGGTCTGTGCCCTCGGGGCCCTGGCCGAGAACGGTGGAGGGGGACGAGGTGAGGCAGGCTTCGGGAAGTCCCATGGGGAGGAGCGAATTGTCGGCATCGGGAGGGGCGTATTCGTCTGTACCTTCAAAGCCCTGACCGGTGTGGTAGACATCCAGCATGCCCCAGACGGCGTCGTCCTCATCGCATGGCTGGAAGAAGTTGAATCCGGCGGTGAGTGTGGCGGCGAGAAAAACGGGGGCGCAGGCAGTGAGGAGGATGGCGCGCAACCAAGGCCTCGAAGTCCAGATTGCGGTAGCGAAGAAGATTCCCATCGGCGCCTCGAGCACAACCAGCCAGCGCCACGGGAATTGCAGGAATCGGAGCTTGGGCAGCGCGTTCCAGACGGGCAGGGAGATGGGAAGCTGGAGAAACAGGACAGCGACCGGGATGAGCGCAAGAGGCAAGAACCATCCCAGTTTGCCGGGCAGAGTGCCGCGGGCCCAACTGAGGAGAAACCCGGCGAGGGCCACTGCAATCATGGTGACGGCGATGGCGGAGACTTTGAGTAGTTCCAGGTCATGGAGCTCGAGAGCCTGGCTGGCGTGGCGGGCGAAGAGCCAACTGTTTTGGATTTGATAGCCGGGATCATCGATGACCTGGCGGATGTCGACCCAGCGCTGCTCGAATGCCGCGGGAACGAGGTAAAACGACGAGAGGCCAAGTCCCAGGGTGACTGCGAAAGATGCGCGCAGCACAGGAGCCCAGGAGTGCCAAAGCAGCGCCAGAGCAAGGGCGAATGCGGCGAGCAAATAGCAGGCCATGACGCCGAGAGGGGCATTCGAGAGCCAGGCTCCGGCAACAACCAGCGCCAACGGCGCGGCGGAGCCGTCAAAGGCGCGGCGAATTGCAGAGGCCGAGGGATTGCGGTCGCGAAGGATGAGCAGCAGGAGTAAGGGAATCCAGAAGCCGCCGGCAAGTTCCCCGAAAGCTGTGCGTTCATAGGCGGTGAACAAGGTGTAACCGGAGAACAGCGCCGCGCATCCGGCGAGAGTTGCAGCGCCGTCGGGCAGGGCCTGGCGCGCGAGGGCGCGGGCGGCGAGGCCGGTTGCGGCCAAGAGCAAAAATGTGAGAGCGAGCGGGACAAGCTTCCAGCGCAGCACAAGTCCGAGGGCTGCACCGAGCATCCATGTGAGCGGCGGATAGAAGATGAAGCGGGGCTCGCCCGCGCCAAAGTTGGCGCTGGGCGCCCAATGGGGATAGAGAATGCCCTGACGCCAACTGTGAAGGCAGTCGATCCATGAGACGAGATGGAAGTCGAAGTCGTGGCCGCAGGTGTTGCCGCGGAATATCTGCGGCGAGGTGGCCACCAAAGCGGCCAGCAGGATGACGGCCGGGCCGATGAGCCGGGCCAGGCGAGGCATCCATCGAGCTGGGGCGGGAGATGAGTTCATTTCTTCCTATGCTGTATCGCTGCGTCGGCGCAGATTCTTAACGGACCCGCATGGAGCTACGGATGTTCTGCTTTCCAGAGTTGGTGAGCGAAGATCAGATAGACGCTGGAGGTCCAGGTGTAGGCCGGGTCGCGCAACCCATCGCCGGTGATTGCGTCGTAATTCTCCGACATTCCGTTCTGCTGTGCCATTTTGCAAAAGTCGGCGCGGAGACTGGTTGCTGCCTGGTGCTTTCCGGCATTCTCAAGACCTTCTGCGATCAGCATGGTTGTGGGCGCCCAGATTGGACCTCGCCAATATCCGTCGGGGGTGTAGAACTTGCTGGCGAGGGCTTCACTGGAGAATCCGTGAGAGGTTCTGAAACGGCCCTGCTTGAGAAGGCCCGCGATCAGCGGTTCGCGCACCTGCGCCGGAAGGCGCTTGCCGAGAACGATGGGGAGATAGAGGAGGAGGCTGTCGGATTCGATGACGGAGTTATCCTGGGCGCGCAACGCGACGAAGTGATCACCCTTCCAGAACTTTTCAATCATCAACTTGAGCAGGCGATCGGACCTTTCATGCCAGGCTTTTGCTTCTTCCGGCTTGCCGAGCTGCTGCGCCATCGAGGAGAGAGTGTCCATTTGGAGGATGAGGAAGCTGGCCAAGTCGGGGGTTTCGACGGGCATGCCCGCAAGCATCACGGTGGAGTTATCCCACCCTGAGTCGTTGCCATGGTTGTACTCGGGAAGGCCGTCGCCGTTGGTGTCGCGGTATTTGAAGTACCAATCTGTCCATCGCACGAGCGGCTCGTAGGCCATTGCAATGTGCTTTGGATCGCGGAAATCGCCGTTTTGCATCATCCACGCGAGCGCCCAGCCGTGAATGGGCGGCTTGGTGAAGTTGAACACCATGGAGGAATCACGAATCGCGTCGGGGAGCGCACCGTGCACATCCTGCTGATCAAATGGCAACTGATATTGTTGCCAGGCAAGATCGGGATCCTTGTAGGAGAGCGCCATAGCGTTGAATAGGTGATCCCAGGACCAGACGCGATCCATCCAATTCTTCGACATGAGCATTGCAGGGTGTGCAAAGTACCCCTCCGGGTGCAACGACGCTGGCCCAATCCACATAGGCAGCTAACTCGGCTCCGGCGCCGTATTCGGACGGAACCTGCGGCATGCGATCGAGCCATTTCTGGTATTCGTCGCGGACGGAGTTTTCACTGGCTGCGAAATCGAGCGCGGTGCCATGGGGGGTCCAGACACTCAGGTAGTTGTCGATTTCCGCTTCGAAGCGGTGGGTGCCGGGCGCGGGAGACCAGGTTGCGATGACGTGGCTGTTTCCTGTGCCGTTCCAGGGCGCGTCAACCTGCAAGGTGCCGGTGATGGGCCACAGCATGAACTTCTCTGTGGGAGGCGTATTGATCTCCCAATGATCTTTGCCGTAAGGGACTGCAAGCGGATCGCCTTCTGCGATCAGCCGAAGCGAAACGCCTTCTCCGCGGAGGCGCACCTGGTCCTCGCCCGGCATGCAGATATCCACGCTGCCGGCTTCCGCCTGCAGGTGGAGAAGCGTTGGGCCGGCATCGACTTTGAAGGGAACCGGCGCGCCTGCCGCAAGGAGTTCGATACGGAACACAGGATGCTGTGCGCCATGCATGCTGCGGAGGTAGATTCCCGGCGTGACCGCAGAATGGGGCTCATTGGGAAGGCGCGAGATGGCAAGGTAGGAGCCATAGCGGCTGAATGGAACCCTGGAGATATCGAAGGAGAGCTGACCGGTATAGCGATACGTTGGCGATGGCTGTTGGGCCTGCGAGAGCGAAGAATGAGCCAGGGCAAAGCTGGCAAGAAGAAAGGCAGTGAATGGATAGCGCATGTGACGTGTTCTCACTCTGGTGTTGTACGAGGCGCGGCGGCCATGCCGGCAATCGGGCCTCATGGCAGCAAGCGCAGAGTATGATGCGTCTGCGCAGCTACGGCGGCCTCAGTGAAGGGGAGCGCGAACGTTGTTCCGTCGTAGTAGTCGGTCCACTGGTCGCGGAAGTAAGGGCTGAGGGGATTGCCGCTTTCGCCGAGGACAATGTTCTCAGTGGAGCCGTCGACGTTGTTCCAGTCCATGGTAAAGCGCTGTGAAGGGCCGAAGGCGCGGCCGACCTGCTTGACGGTGGTGGTGTCTCCGCTGAGGGGTTGCGGACCGGTGCCGGCGATGCGGCCTACGAGGGGTAGAAATGCAGCCAGGGGATGCTCAAGGTCGATGACGTGCCAACTTCCATAGGCCCACTGGCTCACGTCGGCGGGCGCATTGCCCTGTTCCATACCTTTGCGCACGGCTGCGGCGAGCAACGCATCCCAGTCTTTGTATCCCGGCGGAAGCCAGTCTGGATAGGCGTGCATCACGATCTCTTCTTCAGCGAAATTGGACTCGGACCATTGGTATTCCTCGGCGTCCTTGCCCAGCTTCGGCTCCAGAATCATGGGCCAAAGCGCTTTGCGGGTCTGGGTGACGAGGGACGCGGCGGCGGAGTCGGTGGTGAGTCGGCCGTCCCAACTGCGCATCAGGTCGGCAGCGTTGCGCAGGCGCTGGTCAGTGCCGGCGGCGTGGTCGATGGCGTAGGCAAAGCGGTGCGCGAGCTCCTGGTCCACTTCGCTGTAGACGTCGGTCTGGACGGCGAGCATGTCCTGGGGGCGGAGCATTTCACGGCCCTGCAGGGCCTTGTAGATGCGCTCGGTGCGATAGGGGTCGGCCCACTCCAGCGACAGCGGGTAGGGTGAGGTGTCGGTGGTGACGCGGGAATTTGCGGTGGCCAGAAAGCCGGAAGGCGGATCAACCACGCCAGGCATGGAGTCGAAAGGAATGTAGCCCTGCCACTCGTGCACTGCATCTTGAATGGGCTTGCCCTGAAGGCCTGCAGGGCGCAACGGAATGCGGCCGACGGCGTGGTAGGCGATGTGGCCCTGATCGTCAGAGTAGACCACATTCTGCGTGGGCCAGTTCCATTGCGCGAGAGCCGCAGAGAACGCCGTCCAGTTCGATGCCACATTGAGTGCATAGAGCGGGATGGTGTTGAGGGTGGAGTCGTAAAGCGTCCACTTGAGAGCGATGGGCTGAGACTCGTCGGGCAGAATGGGGTTCAGCAGCGGCCCGTGGCCGGTGGATTGCACGTCGAGCGTTACATTTTTTCCGCCGCGGACGCGAATGACTTCGTGATCGACCGCGAGGGGCTTCCAACTGCCGTCGGCGGACTGGTAGTTGCCTTTGCCGTCGAGCTTCTCGACATAAAGGTCCTGCACATCGGCGGAGAGCGCGGTGAGGCCCCAGGCCACGTGTTCATTGTGGCCGGCGATGATGTAGGGGAATCCAGTGAGCGCTACGCCCGCTACGTGGTAACCGGGCGCGCGGAGGTCAACCATGTACCAGATGTTGGGCACGGTGAGGGAAAGGTGCATATCGTTTGAGAGGAGAGGTTTTCCGCTGGCGGTGTGGGTGCCGGCAATGACCCAGTTGTTGGAGCCGGGTGTGCAGCCCGTGCAGGTGGGAAGGCCGAGCGTCGAACGAAGCTGACGGATGTCTACTTCGACTGTCGACCCAGGTCTCAAAACTGGGGCCTGGGGCACCAAGCGGGTTTGGGTGCGCTCGTCGTCCTCGTCGTCGTCGCTGGAGGGAGGCGGCTCAGCGTGGGGCTGGCTTAAGTCGACCAACACGCCGGTGGGTGGATGGTCACGCCAGGAGCCGACGGGATAAAGATCGGATTCCAGTTTGGGATTGTGCAGCCGGGCTGCAATCTGCTGGCGCGCGAGTTTCACATCCCAGTGAGTGTCCAAAGTCTCGACCATCAAGG
The DNA here is from genome assembly GCA_963780515.1 of uncultured Acidobacteriaceae bacterium. Lineage (GTDB taxonomy): Bacteria > Acidobacteriota > Terriglobia > Terriglobales > Acidobacteriaceae > Telmatobacter. The sequence goes on along the minus strand of CAWACG010000016.1, from coordinate 88,186 downwards.
TACCGATGGAGACGGAGTCGGCGCCGGTCCAGGGCTGGGGACGGTAGTGGAGGAGCTTGAACTCCGTCGGGAGAGTGTCCTGGTGGGTGGAGATGAAGAGATTGACGCCGCGCGCATAGGCGTCAAGGCGGGCGCGGTCATCCTCGGGCAGGTTGTCATAGATGCGACGGGCGGTGTTGCGAAACTGAAGGACCCGTCGCGCCAGATCGTGCTTGACGAGGGAGGGGCCGAGGATCTCGGCCAGGTCGCCGTTGGCGTCGCGGCGGAAGGCGTCCATCTGCCAGAGACGGTCCTGTGCGGTGACGTAGCCCTGTGCGAAGAAGAGGTCCTGCTGCGTAGCGGCTTCGATGTGGGGAACGCCGTGGGCGTCGCGGCGGACGGTGACGGGCGCGGAGAGGCCGGCGAGATGGAGATCGCCATCGAGAACGGGCAGCGCAGCTTGCGCGGCGGAGCGGAGCCACAAAACGCCTGCGCCGGCTGCGAGGAGAAAGAAAATCACGAGGCCCGATAAAGACCAAAGGAAGATGCTCGTCCAGCGGCGACTGCGGCGGCTCGATGGGAGGGTGGAAGTCTGTTGAGCTGAGTAGTTCAAAGCGCCAGATTCGGCCATCACTTCATCAACAGAATACTCCCGGGAGCGGCGCGATGGGCCGCACCTCGATATAGGTGAAGCTGAATCCGGCTAGCGATGGCCGATGGGCAGAAGCCTGGACACAATGTGGCGCGATGGAAAAGGGACCGCGACATTGAATCCGTAGGCAGCTTGTGGCGCGGAGAGTTAAAGGTGGGCCGGACAGTATCCCGAGATGCAGGCGGCCGGATAGCCGACGAGCCAGCCGAGTCCCGCGCCCAGGAATCCGCCGAATACCGCAGCACCGTCGTCGACGCTCTTCGTGCTTTGCACTCCGGCCCACACGCCGCCAGTGACCATGAAGGCGGCCAGAATCAATCGGGCGTTGCGTTCGGTGTGGTCGGCGCTCACGTTGGCGATGTTGCGCCGGTCGATCGGAAACGTATCCGCACCGGACGGCGCATCGTTTGGATCGCAGTAGAGGAAGGCATCGGTTGCGCCTGCAAAACGACAGCGCGCGGAGTGACCGCTTGCGTAGCGGATCTTGATTTTCTCGCCGTGGGGCAATTCCTTCACGCGGTTCCAGAGAGTGGTGGCTGCGGGGGCCGGATTGTCAGGAAGAGACTGTGCTGGTGGCACGCTGGCAGGCGGATTGGTTTGCGGCAGAGTTTGTCCGCCGGCTGCGAATACGATCAAGAACATCAGCATGAGAATGGTGTAGCAAATCCAGAAATGTCGCATCGTCGAGGGCCTCCTTTACTTGCCCGATGAAGGCAATGTTAGGAAGGCGCGGGTTGCGGGGGTGAGGTGGTTGGGACAGTTTTCGGAGTGTCACAGCGTGGGCATAACGTCATCGCTGGAGCCGGTGAAGCGGGTCTCCATTGCGCGCAGTTCGGCGATGGAGGCTGCGGCAATCAATTGAAATGCGATAGGGAAGCAGTTCTTGGGTAGTTCTTCCGCGGTGAGGGAATCACAGACGACTGCCGAGGTGGCATCGAGGCCGCGCTTCCAGCCGGGGCGAGTTGCGTCGCGGAGGAGGAGGCACTCCGGGCTCAGACCGGCGGCAATCAGCATGGTTTGTGCGATGCGTTGGAACTCTGACCAGCGCGATGCGATGCCGAGCAGATCGGTGGAGTGCGCGGGGAAGTAGCGCTGCAGATAGGCCTGCAGCTCAGGAGCGACGGGATGCACCTGGAGAACGATGAGCTCTGTTCCGGCGGGCAATAGTTTGCGCACGGCTGCGGCTTTGCTGGGCAGGACGGCGGGGAGCGATCCTTTGAGGAGTCCCGGCTCGCCGATTTCGCCGGGGGCGCAGCCGATGACTGGCAGGGCGAGCGCGTGCTCCATCTCGTGGATGACGATGGCACGCAGTTCAGGGTCGGGTTCGATAAGCAGCCAGCGGGCAGGCGGCTCGAGAGCGAGCCAGCGGCGCAGGCGGGTGGAGATCATCGATTGCGATGCGCCCAATTTGCGCGCCCTTGAAATGAAGTCGCCGATGAGCTGATCGAGATTCATGTCAAGGGCAAGCTCCGGGTTTGATGGCGTGGCGGGGCGCTTGTGACACACAAAGACGCCGCTGCCATGATGGTGTTCGACCCAGCCGTCCTGCTGAAGCTGGCGATAGGCGGCGCTGGCGGTGTTGGCATGAATGCCGAAGCGGCGGGCAAGGTCGCGGGTGCTGGGCAGTCGTTGGCCGGGGAGAAGCTCGCGGCACAGGATGCCGAGCACAACCTGGGTGATCAATTGCTCGCGGAGGGAGACATCGCCAGTTCGGTTAAGCCAGAGCCGCATGGGATACTTTCAGCCCGCCAGCAACTCTGTGGCGGCTACTGCCTGCGGAGCGGATTTCTTTCTGCCGTAGACAGCGAGCAAAACAGCAAGGAGCAGGAGAACGACGCCCAGAGCGAGGAGGCTGCCCTCTGGGCCGTCGGCGCCGCCGCTCCAGAGTGGGTTGCCGTTCAGGGTTGTGGTCAGGAAATGTCCTTTGGTCATCAAGCCGCTGTCTGCGGTGCCGTAGAAGAAGGTCTCGCCCCAGTCCCATGCCGCGTGGCAGCCGATGGCCCACCAGGCCGATCCGGTGAGACGCACGCTGACGCAAAACACGAAGCCGATGAAAGCGGCGGCAAAGATGCCGACCCAGTTCTCGCCGCCGTTGCCGGTGTGGAAGAAGCCGAACGCCGTTGAAGTAACCCATGCGGCCTGCCAGAAATTGGAGCCGTCAATTTTTCCGGCGTGGAGGAGAAAGCAGGGAACCAAACCCAACAAAGCGATGGCGTAGACTCCCCATTCGCAATTGCTGCCCACCGCGGGCATTCCGCCGGGCCAGAACAAGGCAATGATGCCGATGCCTCCCCTGGACCTGAATACGAGGTCGATGCAGAGGACCGCGATGATTCCAACGGCCCACCAGAAGTTGATGCCGCGGGTGAGCGTGGACTGCAGGTAACAGCGGAATATGCCTTCTTCAACACATCCCACGAGAAGAAAGGCAATGCCCCATAGTGCGCCTAAGATGAAGATTTGATTTCCCGCGAGCGCGATGGGACCGAAGTGCAGCCAGCCACCCAATGCGAGAGCGCCAACGAGTGCGGAGAGGGCAACAAATCCCGCACCGAGGCCGGAGAAGAAGTGCATCAGGCGGCGGGGACCGGTGAGGTTGAAGTCGAGGAGCCTGCGTTGTTCGATGCGGGCGATAACCAGGCCGGCCGCGAGCATTGCCAAGAAAGGGATCGACTCCTCGATGATTGCCCGGGTGGGAGAGAAATCCATATCGACGATCGCGGGATAGGTCGCGACAGTGAGCGATCCCAGGAAGATGCGAATGATGCGGTAGAGAAGCATCGCAATCAGCAGGGACCAGCCAGCGCGCAATCCTCCGCTGCCGATGAAGATCCGGATAGGGCCCGGTGGCTGCTGAGGAGGTGAGGCGGGGGACGGAGAGCCGGGCCAATTTTGCACCTCGCGGTCGTGCATCGCCGATTCAGGTTCTAAAGGGCGAGGCTGATTTTCCGGCTCCATCTGGACTCCTTTAGATCCTTGAGAATTTACTTTATGGAGAATTCTACTCAAGCACCGCTCAGGCCGCGCGGGTTATTGGATCTAAGGGGAGAGTGCTCTGTGCATGCCTTTGTGACCCATCGCCTTGACACAATCGGCTCGGCCCTTGATGCTTAACTTTCTGGATTCTTTGAGTTTCGCCCAAAGGAGCTGGCTTTGCGGGTTCGCGTCTTCTATCACGACAAGTGTTTTGACGGAGCTTGCTCGGCATCGCTTTTTACGCGATTCCATCGGGAGTGCATTGACCCCGACGCTACGTACGAATATCACGGGCTGGTGCATCGAGCAGGGTCGCTCTTCGACGAGAGCGACTTTACCGGCGATGAGAATGCGATTGTCGATTTCAAGTACTCGGCTTCGCCAAAGATTACGTGGTGGTTCGATCATCATTTGTCGGCGTTTCTGACGCCGCAGGATCATGAGCATTTCCAGGCCTGCCAGCGCGATCCGGTGTGTGCGGCGCACAAGTTCTTCGACCCGGAGTACACATCCTGCACGAGTTTTCTTGCTCATATCGGCTCGACGCGCTTCGGCTTTGATACAGCGCCGGTGGCGGAGATGATTCACTGGGCGAACATTGTGGACGGGGCGCAGTATGAGAGCCCGGAGGCGGCGGTGGAGATGGCCGCGCCGGCGATGAAGCTGACGCTGATCATCGAATCCACGCAGGACCCGGAGTTCATTCCGAGGCTGATTCCGCTGCTGACGGCGATGCCATCTGGCGGAGGTGCTGGCGCAGCCGTTTGTGGCGGATCTTCTGCCTCCGCTGCTGGAGCGGCACGAGCAGGCCATCGAGCTGATCAGGAGCCGGAGCGAAGAGCGCGACGGGACAATCTTCTTCGACATCACCGACCAGCAGCTTGAGGGGTTCAATAAATTCATCCCCTACTATCTGCACCCGCGGGCGACGTATTCCATTGGCCTTTCGAAGTCGAGTTTCCGGACGAAGGTGTCGGTAGGTTCGAATCCCTGGACCAAGGCCGACCCGGCCAAGATGGTGAACCTGGCGCAGGTGTGCGAGCGCTACGGAGGCGGCGGACATGCGCGGGTGGGGGCCATCAGCTTTCCGCCGGACCAGGCAGAGAAGGCGCGCGCGGCAGCAGCGGAAATCGTGGCGGAGCTGCGGGCAAAGAATCCATTGGCGTGATCGTGGACGGCCCGGTTGAAATCACCGGCAGCGCTGTTGGATAGAATCGATTCTCATGGGGAATGGTTCGATTCGCCGGGAGTGGGAAGGCCTGGTTGTCGACGGGACCTTCGCGCTGCTGGAGTGGCTGGGCGGCAACGAGGATCGCGGTGTCTTTCTGACGGTGCGACACGGGACGCAGCGGGCCGCGATCAAACTAATTGCAGCCTCGGGTACGGATGCAGACGAATACCTGGCGCAGTGGAAGGCGGCGAGAAATCTCTCCCATCCTTCGCTGACGCCGGTGCTGGAGACCGGCCGCAGTGCGATTGCAGGCACCGACCTGGTGTATGTCGTCACAGAACTTGCCGAAGGATCCCTGTCGCAGACAATTCAAAGGCGCGCGATTCGCGCGGGTGAAGCGAAGAAGTTCTTCGATCCCGTGCTGGATGCGCTCTCCTATCTTCACGAGATGGGATTTATCCACGGACATGTGAAGCCATCGAATATTCTGCTCGCCGCCAACCAGGTGAAGCTCTCAGGGGACGATTTCTTTGTGACGGATGGAGTGGCGAAGCGGGCTTGGAAACCAAGCGTTTACGATGCGCCTGAAGTGGCGTCGGGAACGCTGAGCGAGACGGTGGACTCATGGTCGGTCGGAATCTCGCTGGTGGAAGCGATGACGCAACACTTACCGACGCGGGAGGCGGAGGCATCGGACCAGCCGGTTGTGCCGGATTCATTGCCGACACCATTTTATGAAGTTGTGCGGGAGTGTTTTCGAATCGAACCAGATCAACGGTGCACGATGAGGAATATCCAGGCTCGACTCGATTGGGAAGGAGCTCGCGCGACCGGGGAGGAAACTGTTGCGGTCGTGGAAGAGCAAGTTCCCGCCGCAGCGGAGAACGAGGCAGTTGCGGGGAAGCAGAATGCGGCTCCGGTGGAGGCGATCGACGAGACCGAATCGGACCAGGAAGCGCCGCTTCTGTTTTTGCGAACGGGCATTGAAGAAACCTACCTGACCAAAAGGTCAAAGTGGCCCATTGCGATCGGCCTGGCGGCATTGCTGGCGGTTGCGGCGGTTCTGTTGGTGCGAGGCGACAATTACAAAAGCGTTCTGCCGCTCATCTCGCAGATCGAGCGCGCGGTGATGCCAGCCAAACAACCAGCTCAATCGCAGGCGGCCTCAGGGAGCGGAGCCGCGAACGCGCCAGCGACGAGCGATGTTGCCAATAGCGAGGCTGCACCGACGAGTGCGCCAGCGCAGCCTGCTTCGTCCGACGGGGCCCAGAGTTTGCCCGGGACGGGCCAGGCCGCACCACAGCCTCAACCGACGGCAGCTTCGACGGATGGTGCAGCGGGCGGCGATGCGAGTGAAGCCCCGAGCGGGGCTGCGACGGGCGATGGTTCGCCACCAAGCGCATCGTCGCAGGCTGTTCCGGCTGACGAGCCTCACAGCACACCCGCCGATGGACAGAGCGAAGCGAAGCCCGAAACGCCGACGGCGCGCGTTTCGCACGTGATGAATGCGGACGGCGAGGTTGCCAGCCGACTCTTGCCGCATGTGTCGCAATATGCGATTTCGAGCATGGAAAGGCCAGAGGAGGTCGTGATTCGCGTCTCGGTCAATCGAAGAGGCGAAGTTTCGAGTGCCGAGTATGTGTCCCCTGGACCGGGCAACTATTTTGCCAGGGTCGCGCAGCAAGCCGCGAAGTCGTGGAGGTTCAAACCGCCGGTTCGAGACGGCGAGGCGGAGCAAAGCATTTGGATGCTGAGATTTCATTTCTGGCGGACAGAGGTCGAAGCAAGTGCGGAGGAAATGGGGAGTTAAGGGACTTGCTATGTGCGTCGCCCTTGCGCATTCGGCCGTTCCGCTTTTGAATGCGCGCGTTGAAACGGATTCGTTTTTGAGGAATTGGGTTTTATGAAGGCAGCGGAACTGATCGCGCCCCTGACATTCCGGCTGACCGACATGCCGATTGAAGAGCCCGGCCCTGGCGAAGTGCAGGTCCGGATTGAGGCAGTGGGCGTTTGCGGGTCCGACCTGCATGCCTACTCCGAGGGAGCGGTCGGCAGCACTCCCAATGTCTACCCGATGTTGCTGGGGCACGAGCCCGCGGGAAGAATCGTGAAGACCGGCGCCGGTGTGACTGGACTGTCGGCGGGCGACCGTGGCGCGCTGGAGCCCGCGCTTTATTGCTATCACTGCGAGTTCTGCTTGAGCGGGCATCACAACGTGTGCGCGAACATTCGCTTTCTGAGCAACCCGCATCAGCCAGGATTCTTCCGAGAACTGATCAATTTGCCGGCGGCGAACTTTCTTCCCATCCCCGCCGCGATGTCGTTCAACGAGGCGGCTCTGGCAGAACCTCTCGCAATCGCCCTGCATTCGATCGGCCTGGCGTCGATCCGTCCCAGGCGAAACGGTGGCGGTCATTGGCGCGGGACCTATCGGGCTGCTGACGATTGCCGCATTGCGAGCCGCGAGGGCAGGACGAATCTGGGCTGTGGAACCGCTTGCTCATCGCCGCGAATTGGCGCGGGGTATTGGCGCGGATGTGGTGCTTGAACCGGGAGAGGCTGCGGAGGAGATCCTTCGCGGAACTGGGCAGCGCGGTGTGGACTGCGCCATTGATTGTGCTGCCGGAGAACATACCACCAGTCAAGCAATTCAACTGACTCGCAATGCCGGTCGCGTTGCGCTGACGGGGATTCATTCAACGCGGATGTTCTCGATGGATGGGTCGGCAATGAGGCGCAAGGAGCTGACGATTTTCAATGTGCGGCGATCGAACCATGAGACGGCCGAGGCTCTCGAATTGCTCCAGGCTCACGCCGCTTGGTTTGCGCCGCTGCTGACCCACACGAGGGAGATCGAACGCATCGATGATGCGTTCGCGATTGCGAGCCATTATCGCGATGGGGTTGGAAAGATGATGGTGAGGCCATAGTAGGGGAGTAGGGAGTAGGGAGTAGCGAACGGCGTGCTCGCGCGACCGGGTTCGGGGCGGTGACGCTTCCCGACCTGCGGGGCCAAAAGGCTAGCGCAGAACTGCCGATTTCGCTGCGCTTCGCTCAAGGATGACAACTGCTTTGGAAGAGTGAGCTGATAGCCGGCAAGCCGGACATGATTCATTTCCGGTTCTCATAGCCCCAGGTCGGCGGCGCGCTTTTTCATTGCCTGCAAACAAAAATCAATGTGGGTGTCGAGGTCGACGCCTAGTTCGGCTGCGCCTTGAATCACGTCTTCGCGGTTGACGCCGCGGGCGAAGGCTTTGTCCTTCATTTTTTTGCGCACGCTGGGCACTTCGACGTCGGCGATGGCTTTGGTGGGCTTGACGAGGGCGCAGGCGGTGAGGAATCCGGCCAGCTCGTCGCAGGCGAAGAGAGACTTGTCGAGATGCGTGACGCGCGGAACGCCGGAGTATTGCGCGTGACCGAGGATGGCGGTGCGCAGCTCCTGCGGCCAGCCGAGACGCTCGAGTTCGCGCACGCCGACGAAGGGGTGCTCGGCGGCGGTGGGGTGGCGCTCGTAGTCGAAGTCATGGAGCAGGGCAGTGGTGGTGTAGAGGTTGACGAAGGCCGTCCGCTCTTCGTCAGCGAGTGCGAGGCGGTCGGCTTCGGCTTCACCGCAGGCAGTGACGCAGGCCTCGACGGCGAGCGCGTGCTTGCGCAGGCTTTCGCTCTGGGTCCACTCAGTGAGTAGCTTCCAGGCCTGCTCGCGACCATATGCGGGTGATCCGGATTGCGGCTCGCCGGTGGGGTTTGAATTCATTCTTTTTTTCCTCCATGTTGCTTCATTTGGTTCGTGCTTCTTTGGGTTTTACGGGGTATGATGGGGAAATCTTAGGTTTGACCCTAAGTTTCTACTTGACAATTATGGTTCATTCCCCCGAAAGTAGCTCGTATCGCGGTGAAAAAAATCACCCCGGAGATCCAGCTCTGGCGCTCCGCAACCAGAACATGGCCACCACTCTTGTCAGCGTGGAAACACGTGAAGTTGTGCGCTGCGACTATTGCAGCCTGGTGCAGTACAGGACCAGCAACTCGCTCTGCAGAAAGTGCCACAGGCCCCTTGACATCGAGGAGCCGGCGCCCTTGGCTCCCCAACTGGTGACAACCCATGCAGTGGCTGCTTCGGCAGAGGCCGGTTTGCAGGTTGCAGGACAGGTGCGCGAGATTCGGCGTGCGCGCCACCTGAGCCAGCGCCAACTGGCCGGGCGGATGCAGGTGCCCCGCACTTACATCTCGAAGATCGAAAACGGCAAGGCAATTCCCACGCTGGGTTCGCTGGAACGACTGGCCGTTGCGCTTGAGGTGGATATGAGCCAGCTGGTTCGCGATTCGCGCAGCCGCCGCGAAGAAGAGGTGGCAGCGATTATGGCTGACCCCTTGCTGGCAGAGATTGCCGCGCTCCTGCCGCATCTCGACTCGCTACACCGGACGCTGGTGTACGGGTCGGCGCGCGACATGGCCATGGGCCGGCGCCGCACAGCGTGAAAGCATCTGCGGCGCGGGCAACTTTCTCAAAAGCAAACCGGAGAGGCTGAAAGCCGAAAAGGCTCACGTCGCACCGGAGCCGCCCTGCAGGCGGCCGTTGGGCTGCGGCGTCTCACACTTCAGTGTGATGAAACGGCGCTGAGCCTTTGCGGTGCTTGGGCGCATGTGCTAGGTTCGATGGTGCCGCTGCTTTTCTCTGACTTATCGGAGTTAAGGAGCTGAATGTGGAGATTCTGCGGACCTCCAATGGTAGCGCCGAGACCAAAAAACAGCCGAGGTATGCGGTGTTGGGTTTTGTGATGGGTCGTTGCTCTCTGATGGTCGTGCCCACTTGAAGGCTGCGGATTCGGCGTAAAGTCACTCTGGTTCCGCTGTAGGCTATCGGTCCGGACAGAGCGTGAAACCGGGGCTTTAGATGTCGATGCTTCCGCGCGCCGGCCTGGACGCATCGAAAGTATTGTAGAGGCCACTCATTGTTTCAATCTGGCACGCTACGTATTGATGAGCTGACCGCTGAAGAGCGCGCCGTCTATTCGACGCTGACGCCTGAGCGCCTGCCGGAGCACGTCGCCATCATCATGGACGGGAATGGACGCTGGGCAGGGCGGCGCTCGCTGAAGCGATTTCTGGGCCACCAGCAAGGCGCGAAGAGCGTGCAGTTGGTCACGGAAACGGCCTCTCGGATCGGCCTGCCGTGGCTGACGCTTTACGCCTTTTCGCTGGAGAACAACCTGCGACGCCCCCGCGCCGAGGTCAACTTCCTGATGCGCCTGCTGAAGAGCTACCTGGAGAGCAACGTGCAGCGCATGATGGACAACAATGTGCGCATCCGGTACATCGGGCGAACCCAGGAGCTGCCGGCCGAAGTGCAGGACAAGATGCATTGGGCGGCCGATCTGACGGCGCGCAACACAGGAACGACGCTGACACTGGCGCTGAATTATGGGGGCCGCTCGGAGATGGTGGACGCGTTCCGCGGGCTGGTGGTGGAGATGAAGGCCAAGCAAATCAGCCCCGACCGCATCAGCGAGGAAGATATTCATCGCCATCTCTACACGGCGCATATGCCCGACCCGGATCTGCTGATTCGCACCTCGGGCGAGATGCGCATTTCGAATTACCTGTTGTGGCAGATTGCCTATACAGAGATTTATGTGACGGAGCGGCTGTGGCCCGACTTCCGCGGGATTCACCTGCTGGAGGCGATTGCGGACTTCCAGCGCCGGGAGCGTCGATTCGGCGGTATTGGCGAGAGCTGCGGCGAGGTGGAAGAGGATCCCGAGCGGATGAAGATTGCGGCGGGTTAAAGAACGCAAGTGGGCGTCTCTACAGAACTGGCGTATTGAAATCGGCGATGAACTGGATGCCCGGCACGTCCAGCTTTACAAGCTCTTTGTCTCCGGTGAGAAACAGGTCGATCCCTGCAGAGGCAGCGCATGCCAGATGAATCGCGTCCGCGATTTTTAACTTCTCTCGCCCGCGCAGGAGGCTGAACGGCCGTACCGCCCCTGCATCAAACGGGAGAAACCGAAAGCCCATTTCATTGAGTGTCTCGCGCACCGCCGCGGCTTTGATCGGCTGATCGAATCGTTCCACTCCCGCCAGTATTTCGCCGAGGGCAAGATGGCTGGTGTAAAGCGAGTCACCCCGCCGGCGAGCGCGCGCAAGAAGCTCTGCTGCTCTTTGTCTGTAGGTTGGATTACCTTCCAACAAGTAGATGAGGAGCATGGTGTCCCAGAAGATGCGGCTCATGCCGCATCCTCCTCGTCGTAACCACGCACCCATCGAAGGAACGCCCCGCTTCCGCCAAACTCTGCCAATTCTTCTTTGAGAAGCCCGCTGATCTTTCCGGTCACGCGATGAGCCCACTCTTCCGGGGTCTCTTCGGGCTGTGCCCCATCCATTCCCGAATCTGATGCTATCGACAGTGTTTGGGGTTCCAGCGCACGATACCGATAGACAACAGTAGTGCTTTGTTTGGACGGTGGCCCTTCAATCGATTCGATCTCGATCCCCAAATCGCGCAGGAATTCTTTCGTACGCAACGCACTGCAGACTTGAGGGGTGTTGGTGGCGGGAAAGCCCTGTGCCACCAAGTCGCGCAGTACATCTTTGACGGCGACAGTGATCTGCCTCTTTCCATCGCGCAGTGCTGGCCGTACATATTTCTCTGCTGCAATCGCTCGTACCAAATCGCTCGATCCACTCCCCATAAAACCTCCATTGTTCGACCCCCCCGGAAGATGATCGAAGCTTCTGACTGTCTAGAATATATTCATAACATAGTATGTGTCAAGAATGTATTTATACTGTCTAGTATGGCTGTGGTGAACCGGCAAAGCTCGAATCGACGCAGAAGCGGTTGCTACCCCATCGGTGTATTCTCATCCCTGGATGAAACGTGTACTCACCGCGCTGGTTCTGATTCCTGTGGTATTGGTCCTGGTCTTTCTGGGGCCGAAGTGGCTGATTACGCTGGCTGTCGCCGCGGTGGCGATGATGGCGGGGTGGGAGTTTCTGGGGCTGGCAGAACGATGCGGGGCCAAGCCGCCGCGGATTGCCGTGATTGTGGCCATTCTGGCGCTGTTTGGGGGCAACTTTGAGTGGCCGGACCAGACCTTGGTCATTGTTGGCGCCCTTAGCCTGGGTCTGCTGGTTTATTGCACATTTGGGTCGCCAGTGGAGCGCGTACTGCTGGACGCGGCCTCTTCCGTTTTTGCCCTGTACTACGTTGGCCTTACGCTGATTGCCCTGCCGATGCTGCGGGAGCAGCCGAACGGGCCGACGCTGGTGGTTTTTCTGCTGTGCGTGGTGTGGGCGGGGGATATTGCCGCGTTGTATGTGGGGCGGATGTGGGGCAAGCACAAACTGGCTCCGACGCTGAGCCCGAACAAGACCTGGGTAGGCTCAGTGGGCTCGGTGTTTGGGAGCCTGCTGGTGACGGCGGGCCTTTTCTGGCTGGCGACTTTTCTCGCTCAATGGAACTTTGTGAAGCTGTCGTTTGCCGATGAGGTCTGGTGGTACTGGTTGGTGATGGCGGTGGCGGTGAATATCGCCGCGCAGGTGGGCGACCTGGCGGAGTCGGCGCTGAAGCGTTCGGCGGGAGTGAAGGATTCTGGAAGCCTGTTGCCGGGGCACGGCGGAATGCTGGACCGCATCGACGCGCTGCTGCTGGCTGCTCCAGTGCTGTGGTACGCTCAGATTATTCGCTAGCAGTCTTTAGAGCCTGATTTGACACGCTTTTCGACGGGCTTCGTTCCGGCCCCGGATTCGAAAAAATACCTTGAAGCGACTCGCCATTCTCGGTTCCACGGGCTCCATCGGGCAAAGCACCCTCTCCATCGTTGAGCAGTTTCCTGAGCGCTATTCAGTGGCTTCATTGGCTGCTGGGCGCAATGTGGACGTGGCCTTTGCGCAGGTCGTACGTTGGCGCCCTAAAGTGGTTTCGCTGGCCACCGAAGAACTGGCTGGGCAACTGACTGCACGATTGCGACAGAGCGGCATGAGCGGCGTTGAAGTGGTGTACGGGACCGAGGGCACAGTGGCATGCGCCACGCACTCCGATGCAGATTTTGTGGTGTCGGCGATTGTGGGAGTGGCGGGACTTGAGGCGACGTCATGCGGCGATTCTTGCGGGAAAGCCGGTGGGGCTGGCCAACAAGGAATGCATGGTGGCTGCGGGTGAGATTCTCACCCGTGCGGCGCGAGAGCGGAATGTGCCGATTCTGCCCATCGACAGCGAACACAACGCGGTGCACCAGTGCCTGCGGGTGGGCGCGCACGCCGAGGTAAAGACGATCTGGCTGACGGCTTCGGGCGGTCCGTTTCGGCAGCTGCCGCTGGAGCAATTTGCGCATATCACGCCGGAGCAGGCGCTCAAGCATCCAACCTGGGTGATGGGACGACGAATTACGATCGACTCCGCGACCATGCTGAACAAGGGGCTGGAGATCATTGAGGCTTGCCGGCTGTTTGATGTGTCGCCGAGCCAGGTTCGGGTGACGGTGCATCCGCAGTCGACGGTTCATTCGCTGGTGGAGTACGTGGATGGGTCGATTCTGGCGCAAATCTCGGTGACGGACATGCGGCTGCCCATCCTGTATGCGCTGGCCTACCCGGAACGGCCTGCATCGACGATGACCTTCGATCTGGCTGCGTTGCGCCACCTGGAGTTCGAAGAGCCTGATTTCGAACGCTTTCCCTGCCTGCGGCTGGCCTACGAGGCGGCGGAAAAGGGCGGGGCGCATTGCATTGCGTTGAACGCGGCGGACGAGGTGGCCGTGGAGGGGTTCCTCGAAGGTCGTATCCCCTTTACCGGTATCCCGGTTACAATTGAAAGAGTGCTTGAATCCACGCCTGAAGCGCACCCGGCCACCATTGCCGAGGTGCTCTCAGTGGACGGGGAAGCACGTGAAACGGCTCGTGCGCTGGTCCCTTTGGCCGAGGGTTCACCGGCGGCGCGAGGAGTGCACGCCTGAGGATCAGTTCTCACATTTATGCATGACTTTCTAGTTTCAGCCATCGCCTTTATCGTCTTGATCGGGATCATGGTGGTGGTCCACGAGTTTGGTCACTTTGCGGTGGCCAAATATTTTGGCGTCCGCGTCGAAGCCTTCTCAGTGGGCTTTGGACCGCGCCTTTTCGGCATAAAGTACGGCGATACCGACTACAAAGTTTGCCTTTTGCCGCTGGGCGGCTTTGTGAAGATGACGGGCGAGAATCCCGGCGAGGAGCAGCCGGTGGACGACCCCGGCGCATTTTCCTCGCATCCACGCTGGCAGAGAATGCTGATCGGCGTGGCTGGTCCGGTGGCGAATTTCATCCTCGCGTTCGTAGCCATGGCGTTCTACTTCGGCTGGATCAACGAAGTTCCCGCCCACGACGTAAAGACCACGACGATCGAGTGGGTAGTTCCGGGATCGCCCGCCGCGGAGGCTGGTCTCGCCCCTGGCGACGTGGTCAGCCGATTCGACACGGAAGAAAACCCGACCTGGGAACAGGTCTACGCACGCATGTCGCTGGACCCGAACCAGAGTGTTCCGGTAACGGTGGAGCGCGACGGCAATTCAGTGCAAACCTCGATGCGAGTGCCGAGCATGCTCGACGGCGAAGACCTTGCGGGCATCCTGCCGCAGTACATGCCGGGGCCGATCACCATACAGAGTGTGATGGAAGGGGCACCTGCGGCGGAGGCTGGTTTGCGTGCAGGCGACGCAATTATTTCCGTGGACGGTCTCCCGTTCCACAGCGTGACCTCGCTGCTGGCCTATATGCAGACGGGGCAGGGCAAGCCGATCAAGCTGATGATTGAGCGGAACGGCGCGACGCTGGGACCGATCGTGGCGCGGCCGGCCAGGCTCGATACCGGGTGGAAACTCGGATTTATGGTGGTGCCGGTACCGATTCGTCCTTCGCCGCTGCCCTTGAAGGTGGCGGTGGTAAAGTCGGGTCAGTTCTGCGCGGACGGCTCGATGCTGATCGTTCAGATGCTGCAGCGGATCGCGACCCATCGAGTGGCGGCAACACAGCTCACGGGTCCAGTGGGAATTGCCCAGCTGGCGGGCGAAGCGGCGGAGACAAAAGGTTGGTACTCCAAGTTCTATCTGGCCGGAGAGATCAGCCTGAACCTTGGCATTCTGAACCTGATGCCGTTTCCGATTCTCGACGGTGGGCTGATATTTCTGCTGTTGATTGAGAGCGTGCTGCGCCACGACATCAGCATCAACGTGAAGGAGCGCATCTACCAGGCGGCCTTTGTGGTGTTGATGATGTTCTTCGCATTTATCATCTTCAACGATGTGACCAAGCTGCCGATCTTCACCCATCTAAAGCCGTGAAGAAAGTGAAATAGTGAAATAGTGAACGGTGATGCTGTGAAGCAGTGAAGCAAGGCGGCTGCTGTCTTTGCGATAGGAAATCTTCGAAATGCCTGTGACCACCCATCAAGTGCGGGTGCGGTATGCCGAAACGGACCAGATGGGCATTGTGTACTATGCCAACTACCTGGTGTGGTTTGAGCTGGGCCGCGTGGAGCTGCTGCGGTCGCTGGGGCTTGCGTACAGCCAACTGGAAAAAGAGCACGAGTGCATTCTGCCGGTGGTCGAAGCGACCTGCCGCTACCGCTCGCCTGCCCGCTACGACGACGAGATTCTGATTGAGACGCGACCCGCGATGCTGCGGGGTTCGGTGATCAAGTTTGCGTATCAGATCTGGCGCAAGGCGTCCCAGGATGGGGAAGAGCGGAAGCTCCTGGCTGAGGGCGAGACGGTGCACGTGGTCTGCGACGACCAGTTGAACAAGAAGCCGTTACCGGAACATTATGCGGCGGCGCTGCGGGAGTTGATGGCGAAGGCATGATGTGCGGCGAGGTACGCAATGGCCCCGCCCACAAAGTCGCTGCACCCGGAAGAACGTTCTGAATCTTTCCGCTGGCCGTGGTGCAAATGCACCATTCACCTGTTTGATCATTCGCACTAGATTAGTG
This sequence comes from uncultured Acidobacteriaceae bacterium, assembly GCA_963780515.1. Lineage (GTDB taxonomy): Bacteria > Acidobacteriota > Terriglobia > Terriglobales > Acidobacteriaceae > Telmatobacter. Next base: position 72,445 of record CAWACG010000016.1, on the reverse strand, counting down.
AGGGATGGGTTTTTACTGACCTGCGTGGGTAAGTTTCTGTCTCCTCAAGAAAGGTAGAAATGATCAATCGCAAGGAATTCATGAAGGGATGTACTGCGGCCCTGTGCGCATCGAGCATCTGCAGGGCAGCACATGCCGCACAGTCCGGCTCCTCCGATCAGCCGGTGGGCAGCTGCGATAAGGACCAGTTCAATGCCGTGCAGGGGAAGCTGGATTCGGGGCAACTCCGTTTCGCAAAGTTTGTTGAATCGATAGACAAGAAGTTTGACGAGCCGCAGCGCAAAGAACTGTTCAATGGTTTTGGACGCCAGTGCGCCGCAACCTATCGCGCGGAGTTGCTCGATCGCTTTAAGGGCAACATCCGTGGATTCCTGGAGGCCGGGCTCAAAGGCTGGATGGCTGAGGCCACATATGACGAGGCAGCGGGCACCATCCGGGTTGTCGACAAATCGAAGCACTGCACCTGCCCGCTGGTGAAAGAGGGGACTACTCCGCCCAGCTTCTGCGACTGCACGGTAGGTTGGCAGGAAGAAGCCTATTCCACCATCCTGGGCCGGCCAGTTCACGCAGAGTTGGAGGAGTCGATTTTGCGCGGTGGGAAACGCTGCGTCTTCCGAATGACTGTGGTTTGACTTCCGAGGCGGGACACCCGCTGATTTCAGCGTGCCACCGTTGAAACACTTTCGATTCCGGTGTGAAGGAAGCTTGGGCTCCTCGTCCAGTCTGCGCGATTGCCGCTTGTAACGTCAGGCCTTCGCAGATGCGCTTCCTCTCGTGTTGCAATCCGTGCAAGCTGTCACGAGATTCTGCAGGCTGTCGTCGCCGCCTTCTGCGAGGGGCTTCAGGTGGTCCACGGTGGCGGTGAAGCGGGTTAGCTGTTTCCCGCAGGAATGGCATTTGTAGCCGTCGCGCTCGAAGACTCGCATGCGGGTTTCGCGCCTTTTATCTTTCTCAGCGTGGGCAGATGGAAACATGAGGGCAGGTTCTGATGCTGTGCGCTCGGCGCGGAATTTGCGGCAGGCCTCGATCTCGTCGGGAATGAGGACGCGGTATTGCGTGCCCTGACGGTTCGGTTCGCCTTCTTTGCGGATTGCGCCGACGCTCTCAAGAGCGCGTAGCGTCTCCTGCACTTTACCCAGCGAGATGGTGTTCTCCTCCGCTTGCGAGTAGGAAGAACGGACGACCGCTCTCTGCAGCGAGCGGGTGCTGATGCGGAGAAACGGATTGCCGTCTTTGGCGATGGAGTGGCGGAAGAGAAACCAGTAGAAGGCGGCGTCGTAGGGAGTGAGAAGCGGCTGAAGGTCGTCGACGATTTCCTGCACGATGAGCGGAAGCTCGAGCGCGGAGAAGCCGCGATCTCCCGATGAATGCACCTCGGACTCGACTTCGAGTTCACTCAGAAGCTGCCGTATCGTCGCGATGCGCTCGTTCATGTTGCAGAGAATTCTACGCTTCAGATACTTCGGGCGGCGGGGAATCCTGACATTCAGCTCGTAACGATTGCGATGGCAAAGCCGTCGTAGCCCTTGCTACCGACCGTTTGCAACACTGTCGCGCTCAAGCGCGGTTCTGCGGCAAGGAGGTCGGTGAATCGCCGCACACCCTGGATATTTGGATCGGCGCTTTCGGGGTCAATGACTTTGCCGTCGCGGACAACGTTGTCGGCAACGATGACAGTTCCGGGGCGCGAGAGCTTGAGGGAGCAGTTCGAGATATTCCGGGTAGCCGGACTTTGTCGGCATCGATGAAGATGAGGTCGAAGGGTGCGGCGTTGGCGGCGACAAGTGTTATAAGGGTGTCGAGCGCCGGGCCTACACGCAGATCGACTCGATCGAGGACGCCGGCATTGAGAAGATTGGCGCGGGCTACTTCGGCGTGATGAGGGGCGAGTTCAAGGGTTGTGATTTGCCCGCCGGATGGGAGTGCACGGGCCAGCCAGATGGTGCTGTAGCCGCCGAGGGTGCCGAGTTCGAGCACCCGACGCGCGCCGGAGATTCGCACGAGCTGCGCAAGGAATTTGCCCTGGAGGGGCGTGACGTCGATTGGAGGAAGGCCGGCCTCGCGGTTGGCGGCGATGGCGGCTTCGAGTGCGGAGTCGGCGGGAGCGAGCAGGTCGCCGAAGTACTGGTCGACTGCAGTCCAGCGTTTTTGGGATGCGGGGTTGCGAGGGGGCATTACTTGTCCCGCGCCACCACGAAGTCGGGGACCCAGAGGAGGGCGCGCTTGAAGTCGGAATCGGGGAGCGGGGCGAGGGCCTGGCGGGACTGCTCTGCGTAGCGGTCGGCAAGGGCCATGGCGTACTCGACGGAGCCGTTGCGGGCCAGGATCTCCTGAATCTTCTCGCGGCTCACGTGCTCGAAGCTGCGATCATCGAGGACGCGCTGGATGGTCTGGCGGTCCCTGGCGATGCCGTGGTCGTAGGCGTGGATGACGGCGAGGGTGGCTTTGCCTTCGCGCAGATCGCTGGCGACGGGCTTGCCCAGGACCTCTTCAGTGGCGGTGAGGTCGAGCACGTCGTCGACAATCTGGAACGCCAGGCCGACGGCGCGGCCATAGGCGGCGAGGCTGGCCTCCTGAGCTTCGGTGGCTCCTGCAAGCACTGCGCCGAGGCGCATGGAGACGGAGAACAGGCAGGCGGTCTTGCGGAAGATGAGGTCGTAGTACTCGGCCTCGGAGACGGCTTTGCCGAGCTTTTGAATCTGGAGCAATTCGCCTTCAACCATCTGCTGGGTGAGGCCGATGAGGAGGTCGAGGACGCGAAGGTTCTTCTCCTCGAGGGCGACCTTGAATGCCTGCATGTAGAGCCAATCGCCGGCCAGCACGCACTTCTCGTTACCCCAGGTTGTGTTGGGCGAGGGGCGGCCGCGGCGCAATTCGGCGCCGTCGATGATGTCGTCATGGACGAGGGTGGCGGTGTGGACCATTTCGACCACTGCGCCGAGGCGGATTGCGCCGGGACCGGAGTAGTCGAGCAGATGCGCGGCCAGAAGGAGCAGCGAGGGGCGAATACGCTTGCCGCCGCCTTCGCGCAGGTATTCGGCGATTTCAGTGATGGTGCTAACGCTGGAGGCGGCGTCGCGGCCCAACTCCTGCTCGATTGCGACGAGGTCTTCCCGCAGCAGATCGAACACTTCTCTCGCCGTCGCTATCGCCAAGGTACTCAAAGGTTTATCGTTCTCGCGTTTTCTGTTCCGCTGCGGGCCAAAATGCAGCGCACCTTTTAGATGCGCGGTCATTTGTTTGGCAGCCGATTAATTCGTGCGGTAGTTCGTAAACTGCAAATCCACTCCCAGATCTTTGCCCCGTAACAAAGCGATGATCCCCTGTAATTCGTCCCGGTCTTTGCTGGATACTCTCACAGTATCGCCTTGAATGCTGGCCTGCGCCTTCTTTTTTGAATCCTTGACCAGGCGGACGATTTCCTTGGCCTTCTCAATGGGGATGCCCTGCTGGAGGCTGATTTTCTGGCGGACGCTCTGGCCGGCGGCCGGCTCGAGCTTGCCGTAGGTGAGGTTTTTGAGGGAGACGCCGCGCTTGATCAGCTTCTGGCCGAGAATCTCTTTGACCGCTTCGAGCTTGTATTCGTTGGCCGATGCCAGTTGAAGCTCTTTGTCGCCCTCGGCCAGGGTGATTTCAGAGTGGGAGTCTTTCAGGTCGAAGCGCTGGCGAATCTCCTTGAGCGCCTGGTCGATTGCGTTGCGCACTTCCTGGATTTCCACTTTGCTGACGATGTCGAATGAATTGTCCTGCGCCATACTTTCCTCAATTGGCCGGTCTGTCCGGCCCGGCCCACTTTACCAGTTTCCCACAGTGGGTGGAAGGCCAAACAGCCGGGAGAAGTTTTTCGTGGTGGCGGAGGCGATTTCGTCGCCGGATACGCCGAGCAAACCGGCAAGGGTTTGGGCTGTGCGAGTGACCCATGCCGGCTCGTTGCGCTGGCCGCGGTCAGGGGCGGGAGCCAGCCAAGGAGCATCGGTTTCGACGAGGACGCCGTCGAGAGGCAGGCGGGCGGCTACGTCACGTAGCGGCTGGGCTTTGGGGTAGGTGAGGTTGCCGGAGAAGGAGACGAGGAAGCCGAGGTCCAGGGAGCGGCGAGCCTGGGGCCAGCCCGCGCCGAAGCAGTGCATGATGCCGCCGAGGCCAGCGGGGCGCCAGTGGGCTTCGAGGACCTCGAAGAGATCGTCCCAGGCATCGGTGGTTTCGTTGGTTCCACGACAGTGGACGAGGATGGGGCGATTGCGGGATGCGGCGATTTCAAGCTGGGCGATGAGCTTTTCGCGCTGGACAGGGTGGGGCGCGCCCTCATGGTAGTAGTCGAAGCCGATCTCTCCACAGGCGATGACTTCGGGCTCGGCGAGCAGGCTGTCGAGCTGGGCGAGAACGGCGGCATCGGCCTGTGGCGTGGTGTGGGGATAGATGCCGGCGCTGGCAAAGAGCCGGGGCATCCCAGGCTTGCCGTTGAACTGGCGGCAGATGTCGAGGGCCTGGTGCATCTCGGAGGGTTGCTCGCCGATGCCGATGGAAAGGATTGCGCCGACACCGGCGTCGAAGGCACGTGCGAGCATGGCCGCGCGGTCTTCAGCGTAGCGTTCGCTGTCGAGGTGGGCGTGGGAATCGATCAGCAAGTGCAGATGCCTCCGTGCGAATGTACGGTCAATTTGCAGCAATCGCTGGGGGATGAATCACGCGCAAACCGAGATGCTTTTCGAAAGGTTCGAAGTCAATGTCCCGGTGCAGTAACTCGTGCCCTTCCTGGATGCAGAAACTGGCAATGATGCAGTCAACCGTTTTCCGGACGGTAACACTGCGGCGTTGCAAGAATCTGAAGTTTTGCGCTGCTGCGATGGCGAGATTCGCCCCAACCCCGTCAAACACTGAAAAGGTCAGCAATTGCTGGAGTGTCTCACGAAAATGGCGATCGTAACGAATGCCTTGCAAAACCTCGCAAAGAATCAGACTGGTAAGCCCGATTTCCCGCTGGCCAACGGAGTTCTCAAGCCAGGCAGTCTGGGGATTCATCACGTCCCTGAGGTAGTCGATCCAAACCGAAGAATCTACAATTACCATGCCTTCGACCGTTTCTTTCAAGCTCGATTTCGCGGGCTACGCAGCGGATTGCTTTTGCTTTTTCTTGTTGAACTCTTGTTCCCAATTAATGAAGCGGCTTTCACGCATGGCATCGAGATTGCCGTCCCAACGGACTTTGCCGCGAAGCTTCCTGATGCCCTCCTGTTTCTTTAGCAGAACTACCTTCAGCAGCGCAGCCTCAACAGCGGCCTTTTTGGTGGACGCTCCGGTAGCTTTCATGGCCTGCTTCATGAGCTTGTCGTCAATGTCGATGTTGGTCCGCATGGCACATCCTTGATGTGTAAGGATAGCACGGTTTATGTGTATCACAAAGACGCGGATGCAGCAGGGGTCGAAGGCGCGGCCGGCTGCGTGGATTTCCGGCCTACTCGATTGAACCGCTAAGTCTCCAGCCCTGTGACACTTTCCAGTTTTCCGGCAAACATCCTTTCGTGAGCGTGCTTTGTGGCAACAAATCGCGCCGCGCAGATCACGTGACGGTCATTCACGGTCTTTATCTGAGCGGTGGTTATATCTTTCGGCAAATTGATCCAAATGGCATTGCGGCTAATTGCCGGTTCAAAATCGTCGCGTTGAAGATAAATGGCATCTCGTTGGAATTCAAGATGCAGGTATCCAATCACTCTGGTCGTTTTTGGCCGAAATGCTCGCGATGCGCGATTCACTGGATCAGGCTGACTTCTTCCGGCCCATTGTCTGGACCGCCTTTCGGATAATAACCAGCCACCTGAGCGAAGGCTACCTGCACAGGAAGAACCAGCGTTTTGAAGAGGAGAGCCAAAGCCAACCGTCTTAAACTGATGCCTCGATCCCCTTTCATATGACTGAGTTGAATTCCCTCTACTTGAGCCGCGCACCCAGGGGTACTTCTTCAAGAAAGCCGGCCAGGACGGGGGCGCCGTCAGGAAGCGAGGCGGCCAGCAGCATGCCGTTCGATTCGAGGCCGCGCATCTTGCGGGGAGCGAGGTTGGCGACGATCACGATTTTGCGGCCAATCAGCTTTTCCGGCTCGTAGTATTGGGCGATGCCGGCCAGGATTTGCCGCTTCTCGTAGCCAAGGTCAACTTCGAGGCGGAGAAGCTTGTCGGCTTTAGGGATGCGCTCGGCGACGAGGATCTGGGCGACGCGGAGTTCGACCTTGGCGAAGTCGTCGATGGTCACCTGCGGTGGCACCTCCGGTGCGGGCAACTGCGGCTTCGCCTCCTGTGGCGTTGATGCGACGGAGGTCGCGGGGGCGGCAGCAGGCACCGGAGCCGGGAATGGAGGCGGAGCGGCCGCGGAAGGCGCGGGGGGATCGGGTGTCGCCATGGGCGGAGGCGGCACTGGAGACACATTCAGTGCAGACATGGGCGCTTCCGGCGCGGTTTTAGGCGCTGCTTCGGGGCCTCCGGCGGCTTCAACGGCACTTGCGCTGTTTGCGTCTTCAAGGTTTTGCATACGATCGATTGCGTCCTTTTCCGCGCGGGGAAACAGCGGCGCGGGCTCGTTGAACTTTGTCCCGGGCTTCAATCCGCCCCATGCGAGGTTGGTGAGGAAGGCTTTTTGGGAGGCGTCCTGAATCTCACCCAGGCCAAGCTGCCGCCAGACTTTTGCGGCTGACTCGGGGAGGATGGGATACGCCAGGGCGGTGATGACGCGAATGGATTCGGCGGCCGTGGCCAGCACGCGCGCCTGGAGCGCAGCGTGATCGGCATCGGAGCGGTCGGCGGGCTTCTTCCAAGGCGAGTTGGCTGTGAGGTAGCCGTCGGTTTCGGCGACGAGGAGCCAGAGGGTCTTGAGGGCTTCAGAGAAACTTAATTCGTCGAAGGCGGGAGCGAATTCGGCGATGGTGCGCGATGCGCTGGTGCGCAGGGCAGATTCGGCAGGAGTCTCCGCGCCTGCCTCGGGCAGAGTGCCTGCGAAATATTTGTGGACCATGTTGACGACGCGGCTGACGAGATTGCCGTAGCCGTTGGCGAGGTCGCCGTTGTAGCGCTGGACTAATGCGTCGAAGGAGAAGTTGCCATCCTGGCCGAAGGGAATCTCGCGCAGCAGGAAGTAGCGCAGGGCGTCAGCGCCGAGCACCTCTTGCACAGTCTCGGCGCGGACGATGTTGCCGCGCGACTTGGACATCTTTCCCTGGTCGAAGAGCAGCCAGCCGTTTGCCTTGACGCTGCGAGGCAGGGGAATTCCTGCAGCCATGAGGAAGGCAGGCCAATAGACGCAATGGAATCGGCTGATTTCCTTGCCGATGAGGTGCATGTCGGCGGGCCAGAATTTGGCGAAGCGGGCCTGGTCAGCGGGATCATCGGATCCATAGCCGAGAGCGGTGATGTAGTTGGCGAGGGCGTCGAGCCAGACGTAGACCACCTGCTTTTCGTCGCCAGGGACGGGTATGCCCCAGGAGAAACTGGCGCGGCTGACAGAGAGATCCTTGAGGCCACCGCGGACGAAGGAGATGACTTCGCGGCGCGTGGATTCGGGCTGCATGAAGCCCGGGTTGGCATCGTAAAACTCCAGCAGCTTGCGCTCGAAGGCGGAGAGCTTGAAAAAGTAATTTTCTTCGCTGACGGTCTCAGTGATGCGGCCGCAGTCTGGACAAGGCGCGCCGGGAGCGACGTCGACCCACGCTTCATCGGAGACGCAGTATTGGCCGGTGTAGGAGCCTTTGTAGATGTAGCCCTTGTCGCGCAGGGTGGCGAAGAGGTGTTGCACACCGCACTTGTGTCGGGGTTCCGTGGTGCGGATGAAGTCGTCGTAGGTAATACCAAGTCGGTCCCACAGGCCGCGAAATTCGCCGGCGATGGTCGCAGCAAATTCAGCGGGCGTGCGTCCGGCGAGGGCGGCGGAGCGTTCAATTTTTTGTCCATGCTCATCGGTGCCGGTGAGAAACCAGGTGTCGATGCCAAGTGCTCGTTTGCGCCGCGCGATGGCATCGCACACGATGGTGGAGTAGGCGTGCCCCAGGTGCGGCCGCGCATTCACGTAATAGATGGGCGTGGTGAGATAAAAGCGGGCTGGACTGGATGCGGGGTTGGGTTCTGGATTGGTCATGAGTGGGGTATTGCTTTGATTTCTGCGCGATGGCAGACGGAAATCTCCAGGCAATCTATCTCTTATCTTAGGTTGCCGCCAGAGGGAGCGTCAAACCTTGAGTGGTGTGCCGCTCTGTTAGAATCGCCTTGAAAATCAAGGATTTTTGAGGCATCGACACGTGTATCTGGAATTGCAGAGAAGGCTTGGCGCGCAACTTCGCAGCGTGCTGAAAGCCAAATACGAGATTGAAGTTGAAAACATTCCGTTGGAGACTCCGCCGGACCTGCAGTTTGGGGAGTTGGCGACACCGATTGCGTTTGAGCTGGCTCGCAAGCTGCGCAAGGCGCCGAAGGTGATTGCGCAGGAGATTGTGGCGGCGCTGGGCGCGGTGGAGGGGTTTGCGGGATTTGAGGTCGCGGGCGCCGGGTATATCAACGCGCGGCTGGACCGGGGTGCGGGGGTGCGGCGCGTCTGCAGGCGGAGAGAGCCTGTCGATTGCGAAGAGCGGCCTTCATTCGCTGGTTGAGCACACGAGCATCAATCCCAACAAGGCTGCGCATATCGGGCATCTTCGGAACGCGATTCTGGGCGATACGTTTGTGCGCCTGCTGAGGGCTGCCGGGCAAAAAGTCGATGTGCAGAACTACATCGACAACACCGGGGTGCAGGTGGCGGATGTGGTGGTGGGCTTTCTGCATGTGGAGGGGAAGTCGCTGGCGGATGTGCGTGCGCTGCTGGAGGATCTGGAGCGCTCAGGGCAGCGGATTGATTACTACTGCTGGGACCTCTATGCACACACATCACAGTGGTATACGAGTGGAACGGTAGCGGAGAACGAGGCGCGGAAGAAGCTACGCTACGAGACGCTGCATGAGATTGAGCAGGGTGGCAACGAGACGGCCGCGGTGGCGGAGCTGATTTCGACGGCAGTGTTGCGGCGGCATCTGGAGACCATGCTGCGGCTTGGACATTGAATACGACTTTCTGCCTCGCGAGAGTGAGATTCTTCATTTGAATTTCTGGGCGCTGGCGTTTGAGCAGTTGAAACAAACAGGCGTGCTGTATTTCGAGAATGAGGGAAAGAATAAGGGATGCTGGGTGATGACCCGGCCCGGCGCGGATACCACGGTTGGAGAAACAGATGAAGACGCCAAGGTGATCGTGCGTTCCAATGGCACGGTAACTTATGTGGGGAAGGACATTGCTTACCACTTATGGAAGTTCGGATTGCTGGGCCGCGACTTTGGTTATAAGCCGTTCTTTACTTATCCCGATCATGAGTGCTGGATATCCGCCGAGAAAGGCGATGAACCGCATCCACAGTTTGGCGGGGCGCAGGCGATTTATAACGTGATTGATGCGCGGCAGAGCGATCCGCAGGCCAACGTGATTCAGGCACTGCGGGGAATGGGACACACGGCGGAAGCAGATCACTATACGCATTTCAGTTATGAGATGGTGGCGTTGACGCCGCGTTGCGCGGTGGAACTGGGCTACGATGTGTCGCCCGAGGACCAGGCGCGGCCGTATATCGAAGTGAGCGGGCGCAAGGGATTCGGCGTGAAGGCAGACGATCTGATCGACAAGCTGATCGCGGCTACGCGGGCCGAGGTGGACGCGCGGCAAACGGGGCGCGATGAAGTTGAACGGCAGCGGATTGCGGAGCAGATTGCGATTGGCGCGCTGCGCTACTTCATGCTGAAGTTCACGCGCAATTCGGTGATCGCTTTCGACTTCAAGGATGCGCTGAGCTTTGAAGGCGAGACGGGGCCGTATATCCAATACGCCGTGGTGCGCGCGCGGAACATTTTCCGCAAGGCGGGGACGACGGCAGAAGCGGAGATCGCGGAGTTAGGGCAAGTTAGCAGAGATAGACCGCTATCTTGCGGGCGAGGGGAACGAAGATATCTGGGCGCTGTGGCTGCGGGCAGGGCGGCGCACTCTGGTGCTGGAGCAATGCATAAGTACATCCGAGCCAGCCTACTTAGCAAAACACGCATTCCAGTTAGCGCAGGAATTCAATAATTTCTACCATAAACATCACATTCTCAACGAGGAAGACCTGGCGCGGAAGACATTTCTGCTGGCGACGGCGGCGGTAGTGCTGCGGGAGTTGGTGACGGTGCTGGGCTGGCTTGGCATCGAGAGCCCAGAGGCAATGTAGGTTTCCGCTTCATCGGCGGCCGGAATGTAACCTGGCCGACTCGGGTTTGTGCTTTCCCACCCTTGAATCAGGAAACGATTCAAGGGCGGAACACACAGTATTCCCGCTGCGGGCGCGAGGAATACGACGCGGCGCCAGTTTTCCTCATTTCGTCGTCGCTCGTCGCTAGCAGACACCCGGTATGCGTCACTCCTCACTCCTAGAACTGAGAAAAGCTGCCCCCGGCGCCACCTACTTCAGTAGTGTTAACAGGCCCTAGCAGCCGCCTTTATGGGGTTTTTTGGTTACGACGTCGATGGGCAGCCAATCGGAGAGGCGCTTTGAGTCGACTTCAGCATCGCCGGCCTGGGGAGTGAGCGACGACCTGGCAAGGGCCACGGTTACCTTGACTTTTCCGTTCATGCAGTAGGCGTCGAGAAGTTTCGCCAGCCCCTTATTCGCCTGGTCCATGTTATCGGGGGGGAGGGTGCCGTCTGCGCCATGGATATCAAACGGACCAATAATCACCTGATCCATAAGCGGAGTGTCTTTCTTCACTCCGGAAGCGTCGAACCGCACCACCAGACTGACCCTGGTCTCAAGCGCGTCAGGATTCGCGGTGAAGTTGATGGGCGGAAGGCTAACGGCTGCGGAGCCTGGCTTGCCTGCCTTGGTGTCAAACGCAAGACGGTAGGGAACTTTCCATTTAGGTGTCGCGGGAATGTTGGAAGCTTTGTTCCCCTGGTTGTTGCAGCCCGCCAGGAATGCCAATCCGCAGAATGCCAGCATGATGCTTTTTCTCACGTGATTCTCCTCGTGCAAATACAACGACGCGCCATGGTACCACTGCTGCGCAGCGGTGTAATGTGACCGGGGACAGAGGGCGGGTTTAATTCAGGAACATGGTGCGGTAGAGGGTGTCGCGCTGGACGGGCTTGAAGCCGGCGTCGCGAATGATGCGGCGAAGCTCTTCTTCGGTGGTGCAGTTGCTGGTGCCAGCGGCCTTGACTACATTCTCTTCCAGCATGACGGAGCCGACATCGTTGCCGCCGAAGTGGAGGCCCAACTCCAGTACCTTGAGGCCCTGGGTAACCCAGCTGGCCTGCACGTTCTCGATGTTGTCGAGATAAAGGCGCGCGATGGCAAGGACCTTGAGGTATTCGACAGAGGTGGCCTCGTCCCAGCCGCGGCCGCCCATGGCGGTGTTGTGGGGCTGGAAGCTCCAGGGGATGAAGGCGGTGAATCCGCCGGTCTCTTCTTGCAGGCGGCGGACGACTTCAAAGTGGTTGATGCGCTGGTCGAAGGTTTCGCCGACGCCGAACATCATGGTGGCGGTGGTGCGCATGCCGAGCTGGTGCGCGGTGCGATGGACGCTGACCCAATCCTCGGTGCGGCACTTGAGGCGGGCGATGCGAAAGCGCACCTCGTCGTCGAGGATTTCTGCACCGCCGCCGGGGATGGAGTCGAGGCCCGCGTCGCGGAGGCGGATGATGGTGTCGCGCAGGGACAGGTTGGAATACTCGGCGATGGCGAGGACTTCAGACGCGGAGAGGCAGTGAAGCCAGATCTGCGGGAAGCGCTGCTTGATGCCGGTAAACAGGCTCTCGAACCAGTCGATCTTGAGGTCGGGATGAATGCCGCCCTGCATGAGGACACCGGTGCCGCCCATCTCCAACGTCTCGGCGATTTTCTCGTAGATCTTTTCGAAGTCGAGAATGTAGCCTTCGCTGGCCCGGGGTCCTTTGAGGGGGCGGTAGAAGGCGCAGAAGTTGCAGTACTCCGTGCAGAAGTTGGTGTAGTTGATGTTGCGATCGATGATGTAGGTGACTACGCCCTCGGGGTGCAGGCGGCGGCGCACGGCGTCGGCCTCAAAACCCAACCCAATCAGGTCGGGCGAGTTGAAGTGGTCGAGGGCCTGCGGACGCGTCAGCGACATATGTTGATTCTACCAAGTCGGGGAATTAGGTGGGTCGCGGGGTTCGTGCCTTCCCAGGTCTCAGAATCGAGACCCAGGCCACCCAGGTACGTGCCGGAGGCAGCAGCGCGAGGGTTTATCGGGTGTTACCGCGGCGGAAGAGGAAGAGACCGCGGCTTTGGACTGGGTCTTTGCGGGTGCGGGAGAGGTTTGCCGCGGTTGAAATGCCGCTGAAGAGAACCAGGAAATCCCAGAAGGCGCGGATTCGATCAGTGAATCGTTTGGTAATCATTGATGAAAAACCTTGTGGGCCGGGAAGCCGCCGAACCTTACTGATTCGAGGCGGAAGTCGGCGGCGCAGGTTGCATCTTTTTCGGCCGGGCGCGTGTCGCAGGTCTGTTACTTGCCGGTCTCAGGCTTGGGCGCAGTCTTGGGCGCGGGCTTCTTTGCCGGGGTGGAGACGCCGAGGCTCATCAGGAAGAACTTCAGTCCATTGCGCATGGAGGCGATAACGCTCATGGTTACGATTTCCTCCGATCTGCTGCCGGTGTGTCCTGTTGGCTCGCGAAGGCGAGGCGTCTATTTTTTGTCGGACGCATCGGCGGTGGGGGCGGGAGCCGGCCCTCCGCGCAGAATCTGCAATGCGGCCGGGGGCAAGGGCTTGTCTGCGTTGGCCAGCAGCAGGCTGACCTGCCAGATTTCCTTGCTGGACAACTCGGTTTTGTAGGAGGGCATACCGGTCAAGCGGATACCGTTGAACACCTTCCAATAAGTTTCGCCGGGCGGGTCGTCGCTGACACCGACGACTTCGCTGTTGCGATGTTTTTCCCAAAGCGATGGCGCATCGGGATACATGTTGGGACCTGTGTCCGAAGTCTTTCCATGGAGACCATGGCAGAAGGCGCACCTCTCGGCATAGATATGCGCTCCGGCAACCAGATTGGCCTCGTCGGGCTGTAGAGGGGGAATCTGGACCATTTCGCGTTCGATGCGCCTGTCGAGCAACATTCCTGCGACTTGCCGCTCGTAGGGAAAGGGCGGATCGTCAACGGCCACCGGCGCCTTATCGGACCGTAACCAGAAAAAGGCGGCGATGGGAACAAAAAGCACTCCGAGGATGATTCCAAACAGGACACGACCCATAGAAGATGGAGCCTCCGCTGCCCTTCATCGTAGAGCATTTTGAAGCCGCGCGGTGAGTTAAGGGTATTGATTCCTTATTCAATAGAGAAGATTTGCTGGACAAGCGGGGCGGGATTTGTCAGAGTTTGCCCACGCGGCGGTGGTGAATTTGCGCAGCCGCAATACCCCCAAACGCAAGGAGCTCCCCCATGGCAGACCACTCCAGAATGAGATTGGGCCGGAAGGCCATCAAAACGGACACGCGCACGCTGATGCTAAGCGATTACCTCACCCGGACCATACCGCCTCCTCCGCCGACGGCGGACTGGACGGCCGGCATTACGGGCTGGGGCATGATGCTGAACGATCAACTGGGCGATTGCACGATTGCCGGCGTGGGCCATGCCATACAGGTTTGGACGGCCAACACGGGCAGCATCGCCACGGTGCCAGACCCGACGATTGAATCCTTTTATGAGAAGTGGGACGGCTATGTTCCGGGCGACCCGAGCACCGACACCGGCGGCATCGAGCTGGACGTGCTGACGGACTGGCAGAAGCAGGGGTTCGACGGGCACGCGCTGATGGCGTTTGCCGATCCGAAGTTCACCAACATGGTCGAGATTCGCCAATCGATCGCGCTGTTTGGCGGCGTGTATATTGGGCTTTCGATGCCCTTGACGGCGCAGAACCAGGAGGTGTGGGACGTGGTTCCCGGGGGCGGCGCGAACGCGAACAAGGGCAGTTGGGGCGGCCACTGCGTCTATGTTCCCAAATACGACGAGAACGGATTTACATGCATCACGTGGGGCCAGTTGAAGATCATGACGCTGGCTTTCTGGAGGGAATACTGCGACGAGGCGCACACGCTGCTGGGACAGGACTGGCTCACCGCGAAGGGGTCGCCGCAGGGCTTTGACCAGGCGCAGCTTGAGGCCGATCTGAAGGCAATCAAGTAGCGGGACAGGATGCGAACGGGGCCGGTGCGCGTCCAAAGGGGAACGGCACCGCCCATAATGCTGCCCCAGATGGTTTAATACCTAATGGGGGAGCGCTTCCATCTGGGTGCTTCCGTACTACCGTGGAGGTATCCCGAAAGCGATGTATTCTTTTCGCCGTTTTGCCCTTCTAGTGGCGTTGATTTTGACCGCCACGCACGTTCTTCAGGCACAGAGCACAAGTTCGAGCAGTGAACCCGCAGCGCAGGATCAGGCACAGCCGCCCGCTGCGGCCCCCAACCAGGGTGAGCTGAGCGTACAGGCCCGCATCCGGGCGCGCCGCGAGCAGCGCCGCGCACAGGCGATTCACGACACCTATTCGCATCTCTACGAGGCGTTTATTGGCGGCGGGTATATACGGTTCACGCCGGGGCCGGCTCTGCAGCGTGTTTCGATGGTCTCGTTCGACGACGCGATCACCCGCTACTTCAACGAGAAACTTGGCGTGACCATAGACGGGCGCGGCTACTTTGGGACAGCGTATGTGGGGCTGAATTCGGCGAATATCTCCAAGCCGGCCATCAGTCATTATGGGGTGCTGGCAGGACCCACCTATCGCTTCTACATGCGGCCCAAGTTTTCGCTTGCAGGCCGTGTCATGGGCGGACTGGCGATGAGTAACTTCGCCGGCGACGCAGGTGGATTCGGTCCCACAGCGCTGGGACTCTATCCTGACTCGAAGACCTATGCAATCAGTGCGAGCCTGCTGGGCGAAGCCAACATCAGTCCGAACCTGTCGATTCGGGTCGGGCCGGAGTACTACGGTACGGGCTTCGGCTCGACGATGCAGAACAGTCTTGGGTTTAATTACGGGATCGTGTATCGATTTGGCAAGCTGTGATTGAAACAGGGTACAAGGAACCGGTTTCAGGGATCAGGGATCAAAGACAGAAGCCGGGAGAGGGGAGTTTCCTTCTTCCGGCTCTTTCTCTTTGACGCGGCGGAATGGGGAGTGCTGCTGCGGTGCTGGTGCGTTCGGTCTGACATCTGACACCTGATCTCTGATCCCTGATTCTTGTCGTTGTCACTGCAGGATGGGGATGTTGGCGATGCGCTGCTGCCACTCGGCGGGGCCGGTCTGGTGGACGCTGGTGCCCTTGGAGTCGACGGCGACGGTGACAGGCATGTCCTTTACCTGGAACTCGTAGATTCCCTCCATGCCGAGGTCTTCGAACGCCAATTGACGCGCAGCTGTGATGGCCTTCGATACCAGGTAGGCCGCGCCGCCGACGGCCATTAAATAGACAGCGCCGAATTCGCGGATGGCGTCGATTGCGACGGGGCCGCGCTCGGCTTTGCCGATCATGCCGAGAAGGCCGGTCTCGGCCAGCATCTGGCGGGTGAACTTGTCCATCCGCGTGGCAGTGGTGGGACCGGCGGGTCCAATGACTTCTTCGCGCACCGGGTCGACGGGGCCGACGTAGTAGATAAACCGGCCGCGGAAGTCGACGGGGAGTTTTTCGCCGCGGCTGAGCATGTCGGTCATGCGCTTGTGGGCGGCATCGCGGCCGGTGAGCAGCTTGCCGGTGAGGAGCAGCACTTCGCCGGGCTTCCAGGTGGCAGCTTCTTCGCGGGTGACAGAGTCGAGATTGACGCGGCGCGCGCCGGAGACGTCGTAGGTGAGTTTGGGCCAGTCGTCGAGCGAGGGCGGGTCAAGGTACACGGGGCCGGAGCCGTCGAGGACGATGTGCGCGTGGCGGGTGGCGGCACAGTTGGGAATCATGGCAACGGGCAGGTTGGCGGCGTGGGCTGGGGTGTCGAGCACTTTGACGTCCAGAACCGTTGTCAGGCCGCCCAGCCCCTGCGCTCCGATGCCGAGTCGATTCACCTTGTCGTAGAGCTCGACGCGGAGTTTTTCGGCGGTGGTTTGGGGGCCGCGAGCGATGAGGTCCTGGATGTCGATGGGGTCCATGAGCGCGGTTTTGGCAAGGAGCATGGCCTTCTCGGCGGTGCCGCCGATGCCGATGCCGAGCATTCCGGGCGGGCACCAGCCGGCGCCCATGGTGGGCACGGTCTTGAGCACCCACTCGACGACGGAGTCGGAGGGGTTGAGCATGGCGAACTTCGATTTGGCCTCGGAGCCGCCGCCCTTGGCTGCGACGGTGACTTCGACGGTTGAGCCCTGCACGAGTTCAACGCTTACGCAGGCGGGGGTGTTGTCTTTGGTGTTGACGCGTTTGCCGGCGGGGTCGGCCTGGAGCGAGGCGCGGAGCTTGTTGTCGGGGTCGAGGTAGGCGCGGCGGACGCCCGCGTCGACCATCTGCTGGAGGTCGAGTGGTTTCTCGCCGGGGGCGGCTTCGAAGCGGACGTCCATGCCGACTTTGACGAAGGCGTTGACGATGCCGGTGTCCTGGCAGATGGGGCGGTGGCCTTCGGCGCACATGCGGCTGTTGATGAGGATCTGCGCCATGGCGTCTTTGGCGGCGTGAGACTGCTCGCGCTCGTAGGCTTTGGCCAGGCTGGTGATGTAGTCCACCGGATGGTAGTAGCTGATGTATTGCAGCGCGCCCGCGACGCTCGAGATGAAATCTTCCTGGCGGATTACGGTCATGGTGGTTCCCCTCGCAACTCTCTAGGGTAATGGATGCGGGGCGAGATGTGCAGGAACGGAAGCGCAATACGGTGACGGTGTGTGGGTTGCCAAAGATATTTTCAGAGGGCGATAACTTCCGGATGGGCCACGTCTCGCCCGCAATCAAGATTTGGCACTGTTGGCCATTGGTTCCGATGTCGATAGTATTGCGTTGGCAGATCAATCATTCAGGCGAGGTGTCAGCGCCTTGGTTCGAGTCACCTTGGGCTTAAACTCCCAATCACTTCATGGATCCTAGTGAGGCTGCAAGGTCTTTCAGTGGAGAAACAAATGGAGAAAGTTTACCTTTTATGGCACTCGCATCCGACAGGCGCTAACGAGCAGAACGAGAAACTAATAGGCGTATATGCGACGGAGGGGGCCGCAATGGCTACTCAGCACCGCTTCCTGGCACTGCCGGGCTTCTCGTCGTGCCCAGAAGGTTTCGAGATCGTACCGTACGAAATCGGAATGGATCATTGGACAGAGGGGTATTTTACGGAATGAGTATCCGACTCGCTATAACCTCATACAGCAATGCCGGATGTATCACCGCCTACCCTGAAATAACTAAGTAGACGAAACATGTGCGTGCTGTTATCCAAAACATAACTTCCGGGTGGGCCACCATCCGACCACGACTCCAATCGCCGTCGCGCTTATCGGAGGCGGATTGGTCTGCCGATGCGGCATTTTCTCAATTATTGACGTTAAGCTGGATGCGAGGTTGACTATGCCGCTCAATCCTAGGCCGTGGGATGACTCTTTCACAGACCGATATCTTGGAAGCCTCAATGCTGAACTGATTCGCGAGGGAAAAGAATGGCGAGCCCGTGAGGCTGAAGCGGGTAGACCCTCCGGATTTGAGGACCTGTGTCGCGTGAAGGGCCTATGCTGAGCTTGCGCAGCAACCGGCATAGCGATGAACGATAATGGCGTGGGTTTCAAGGTCGTGGGCATGGACGGCGATATTCGGTTATTCGCGGACTGCGATGTTTGCGGCGGCACTGGAAAGATTGTGGGCGAATGACCGCCTACTCGGAGGTAACGCCGAATTTGCCTTTCAACCCACTGAGTGCGGCGGCTTCTTTTCGGCGCTTTGCGTGGATTTCGAGGCTGGATTTTGCTTGCGCGGATTCATTACTTTCCCAGCGCCGAGCGCAGGTCGGTGTGCACGAAGTCATCGCCCTTGTAGAGGATGGGTTCGCGTTTGTCGCGGGCGAGGGCGTAGCTGAAGCAGTCGCCGAAGTTGAGGTTGGCGGGGTGTCCGCTGCCGCGGCCGTAGTCGCGATAAGCCTGGCGGGCGATCTTTGCCTGTTCGGCGGTGAATGGCTCGATTCCGATATTGAACCTATCGAGTAAATCGTCGATCTCACGACTCATCGCAGGATCGCTGCGGCTATCGATCACGATTGAGAATTCGAGGTACGTCGCTGCAGAAATTCGCAGGACATCCGTCTCGTCGAGGATCTTCTCAAACGCTGAATGTTCTGGCTCTTCCCGCAAGATGGCGACCAGTGCAGACGAGTCCACAATCATAAGGGAAGTCCTGTTTCCTTATCGAAAAGCAGGTCGCCGATCTTGTCGGAGGGTGGCAGGTCTCTCAGCAAAGGTGCAGTCCGCTTAGTAAGTTCGTTCAGCCACTCCATCCGTCCTTCGCGCTTTCTCGCCTTCTCTTCGCGCTCCAGCCGCTCCTTGATGGCCAAGGTTACGGCGCGGGTGACGCTTTCGCCAGTCCGGCGAGCAAGTTCCTTCGCCAGTCGCTCGGTTTCTTCGTTTTTGAGGCTCAGGGCCATCAATTTCTACCTTTCTACCTAATTCTTCTACCATTCTACCATCTTCACTCATTGACCGTGCAGATTTTCCCGAATTATCCGGAAATCCTTGCCATGGCCTAAGCTGGAAGCATGAACGAAACGGGTTCGGGCGGGGTGCAGGGCGAGGTTTTCGATCTCCTGGTGGTGGGGGCGGGGCCAACCGGGCTGGCGTGCGCCATCGAGGCGAAGAAGGCGGGCTTCAAGGCGGTGCTCGTGGATAAGGGCTGCATTTGCAACTCGCTGTTTCACTATCCTGCGCACATGACGTTTTTCACGACTCCGGAGCTGCTGGAGATCGGCGGGATTCCGTTTCCCAGCCCCAATGCCAAGCCGACGCGCAATGAGGCGCTGCAGTACTACCGACTGGTGGCTGCGTACTACAAATTGGATGTGCGGCAGTATCAGCGCGTGGAGCGGGTGACAGGCTCGGACGGTGCTTTCACGGTGCATACTGCGGACCGGTTTGGACGGCCGGGTGCCATCCGAACGCGCAAGCTGGCCCTGTCGACGGGATACTACGATCTGCCCAACATGATGGGCATACCGGGCGAGAACCTGAGCAAGGTGCACCACTACTACGTCGATCCTCACCCGTTTTTTGAGATGGATGTGGTGGTGATCGGGGGCAAGAATTCGGCGGCCATCGCGGCGCTGGAGTTATGGCGGAGCGGGGCGCGCGTGACGCTGGTGTATCGCGGGCCTGGAGTTCAGCCGCACGTGAAGTACTGGATCAAGCCGGACATTGAGAACCGCATCAAGAATGGGGAGATCAAGGCATACTTCAATGCCGAGGTGGTGGAGATTGCGCCGGACACCGTGACGCTGGAGACGCCGGGGGGGCGCGAGACTCTGCACAACGATTTCGTTTTCGCAATGACCGGCTACCACCCCGACTTCGAATTTCTCGAGGAGCTGGGGGTGCGGTTCGAGGGGCCCGACAGACTGCCGGTGTGCAACGCGGAGACGCTGGAAAGCAATGTGCCGGGTATCTACCTGGCGGGGGTAATTGTGGCGGGTTCGCGGACCAACGAGATCTTCATCGAGAATGGCCGATTCCACGGCCGTCAGATTGCCAGGGCACTGGCGGCGAAGTAAAGCCAAAGTCAAGGCAACGCAGGGGTTCATCCACGAATCCGATAGACTAGGTTCATATCTCAGCGGAGGTTTTTCGCTTGCGGATGCGTCTGTGGCCACGGTCGATTCGATGGCAGATGCTGGCCGGGCTGCTGCTGCTTGAAGTGCTCTCGATCATGCTTTTTGCTGTGCTCCTGGTGAGCAAACAGGAGATCGAGATGCGCAGGCGCACGCAGGAGCGGCTTGCCAACCAGGCCGGATCCCTTGCGCTGCAGACACGGGAAGCCATCCAGGAGAACAAGCAGGGTTGGGTGGGCCTGGCTGTCAGGACGATGGGCAATTCGCCCAACGTGTCTCTTGCGAAGGTGACGGACTCTTTGGGCGACGTGCTTTTCTCGAGCAAGGGAGAGCCTGAGAATCTAAAGCTTGATCCGGTCGAACGGGCCCAGATTCCTGAACTAAAAAAAGACCAGTTGAAGGTTTTCTGGTTGAGCCCGGACCACCTGGAGAGCGCGGCGCCAATCTACACGGGCGGCACTCTGCGAGGCTTTACATGGATCGAGAACAATCCGGCGGGAGCAGATGAGAGCCGCGAGCTGATTGTGCGGAGCACCACTTTCTTCGCGGTCATTTGGATTGTGGCGTCCGCAGTGCTGGTGTATTTTGCAGCGCGAGCAATCACGCAACCGTTGGCGGTGCTGCACAGCGGTACGCGATCCTTGATGAACTCACCCGGCAGCGGCAGCAACTTTCCTCTGCCGGTGCTGGTGCAGAACGAATTCGGCGACCTGATCGAGGCATTCAACCGCATGGTGGCTTCGATTGATGAGCAACGGTCGGGACTGAACGATACGCTTTCGCTGCTGGACTCGATGCTTGCCAATGCGCCCATTGGATTGGCCTTTGTGGATCGCCATTGCAGGTTTGTACGCGTGAACCAGGTGTTTGCGGAGATGACCGGCGTACTGCTGAGCCGCCACCTGGGGCGCACGCTGGCAGAGGTGCTGCCGCAGCCGATGGCCCAGGAACTGGAAGACGCAGTGACGCGCGTGTTTACCGCCGAGGGACCTGTGCGCAACCTGGAATTGAGTGGGCAAGGGGAGGACCTGAAACATTCCTGGACATGGCTGGTGAGCGCCTACCCGGTGCGGACTACGCCGAGCCAGGTGCGATGGGCGGGCGTGATTGTGCTGGACGCAAGTGAGCGCAAGCGCAGCGAGGAGGCGCTTCGAAGGTCAGAGAAGCTGGCTGCGACGGGACGGCTCGCGGCTTCAATTTCGCATGAGATCAACAATCCCCTCGAGGCGATTACCAACCTGCTCTACCTGCTGCGCAACTTTTGCCAGCTTGAGGGTCCCGCGTTGAATTACGTGGAAATGGCCGAACACGAGGCCCGCCGGATTACGGAAATCACCCAGCAAACGCTGCGATTTTATCGGCAGCCTACGCAACCGGCGCGAACCAACATGGGGGACATTCTGGATTCGGTGTTGAGCCTTTTTCAGGTGCGGCTGAACACGCTGGGCATCCGTCTGGAGCGGGAGTACGACCCCGAAATGGACCTGTTTTGCTTTGGGGGAGAGGTGCGGCAGGTGATCGCCAACCTGGTGGGGAACGCGATCGACGCGACTTCGGGCGGCGGGCGGATGATTATCCGCGCCAGACGGTCGCGGCAATGGGCCGGGAGCGGCCATGGAGGGGGTGCGCATTACCGTGGCCGACACCGGCACCGGAATCGAGGCCAATGCGCGCGAACGTATCTTTGAGGCGTTTTTCACGACCAAACAGGTAACCGGGACCGGCCTGGGCCTGTGGGTAAGCCACGAAATCATTCTGAAGCATCATGGTCTGGTGCATGTGCGCAGCCGGCCGGCATCGGCGGGAGGGCGGTCCGGCACCGTATTCCAGCTGTTTCTGCCTGACAACCAGGAGTTGACGGACCAGGTTCGCCAGGCAGCCGCGGTGGAGGCTTGAAAAACCGCCGAATGAGCCGTTTCACGGTGCAGTGAATCAGATGAATGCGGGTGTTACCTATGGCGGAACTTTTCGCCCGCGGACGGGTTCATACCGATGACAGGCTTCGCGGATTGCCGTCTAATTTGGATAGAATCCGCAGCACTTTCTTTGCAGGAGAGAGAAAGATGAACCGGCAAATTTTCAGGAGAATCGTTCCCCGGGCACTGGCATGGGTGGCTGTGGCTGGTCTTTGCGGCGTAATTGCACTGGCGCAGGATGCCGCCACGGCCGGCGGTCAGCGCACCGATGGGCAGATCGAGATGGATGTGGTCCATGCCCTCGACGCGTCCCAGGCTTTGAAGAACGACCTCATTACCGCGGCGACCATACAGAGCCAGGTAACGCTGTCTGGAACGGTGTCGAGCGACGCATCCCGGAGTCTTGCCGAGTCGATTGTGAAGGGTGTGCCCGGTGTCACGGGTGTGCATAACAACCTGAAGGTGGGCAATCCAGCAGACGACCAGAGTACGGTTGGCCCTGTTGACGACCAAAACGTGCCGGATGCGAATTCCAACGACCAAGGCTCTCAGGATCAAGGTTCACAACAGATGGCGGATAACGGACCGCAGGGCGCGCCGGAGCCTCCGGCAGCCGCGCCGGGCCCTGATTACAACCAGAATCAGCAACCCGCGTATGGACAGGCCCCGCCGCCTCCCGCGTATGGACAGAACCCTCCCCCAGCCTATGGGCAGGCTCCGCCGCCCCCAGCCTATGGACAGGCTCCGCCTCCAGGTTACGGGCAGAGCGCCGCCGCCGGGCTACGGACAGAACGGGTCTCAGCCCTATCCGCCGCAATATGCTCAGCCGCAGGCCCCCCGCTTACAAATTTGCATCCGGACCTGTGACACTGACGCCGGGCACATTGCTTCAACTCCGTACCAGCGAACCGGTGGGCAGCAAGAGGGCAGTCAATGGAACTCCGGTTCAGTTCACCGTGATTCAAGACGTCACGCAGGGCGGCGTGCTGGCGATTCCGCGCGGCGCAACGGTGCACGGCGTGGTGACAGAAGTGAAGCGCTCCGGCGAACTTGCCGGGAGTTCGGAATTGGCCTTGCAGCTCACGTCACTTGATCTGGGCGGGCAGACCTATCCGATTCAGAGCGACCAGTTCAAGGTGAAAGGCCCGAACAAGGCTGGACATACGGTCGAAAACGCTGTTGGCGGCGCGCTGTTGGGCGCGATCATCGGCGGCGCGGTCGGTCGCGGCGAAGGTGCTGCGATTGGCGCGGCGGCGGGCGCGGGCGCAGGTACGGCAGCGTCAGCGGCGTCATCGGGCCCCGGAGCATGGATTCCGGCGGAGGCCCTGGTCACGTTCCACCTGGCAGCACCGGTTACGGTTCAGCCGGTGGACAGGGAAGAAGCGATGCGGCTGGCGCAGGGGCTCTACCCCGGCGGCCCCACACTCTACCGACGCCCAGGCTACTATGGCGGTTATGGCCGGCCCTATTACGGCTATCCCTATCCTTACGCGCCGGTCTACTACCGTCCGTATTACTTCTCCGGCGGTTTCTACTACTGGCGGTAAGCGACAGCAATCCGGAATCGAGTGAAACGGGCATCCCGAAAGCCGGGATGCCCGTTTTGCTTTGTATCGGTGTTCATTGACGCACAATTCCGGCGCCCGTTCCCGCCACACTCTGCGCGCGGTCGCTCGTCTATAATGGCAAAGTATCGCGTCGAGCGAGAATTGCGCATCCGTGAGGGATGCCTGCCCCAGAGCCGCCTTTGCGCCGCCGGGGAGTTGGGCGTCTTATCTTCGCGCGTAGAGAGTAGAAGGCTCAAGCACCTCCATGATCCGTTTCCTGCAAAAAGACAATCGCCTGACCAAGTCACTTTTCGTTGTCATCATCGCTGCCGCTTCGGTGTCGATGGTGGTTTACCTGATTCCCGGACTTACCGGGCAGGGCGCCTCATCGGCTGATACCTATGCCGTGGTGTATCCGCACTGGTACAGCAAACTGCTGTCTTCGGGCGAGGTGATCACCCAGGCAAAGGTTGAGCAGCTTGCCAGCCAGCGGGTGCGGCAGCAGTATCCGCAGTATGCCGGCAATTCGATGATCCTGAGTATCATCGAGCCGCAGGTGGCGCAGCAGCTTGTGCAGCAGCAGATCCTGCTGGCAGAAGCTTCAAAACTGGGCATCCATGTAACCAACAATGACGTGCGCCAGTACCTGCAGACGGGGCCGGCCGGGGCCATCCTGTTTCCCAACGGGAAGTTCATTGGAAGCGAGCAGTATGCCAACATCATCGAGAGCCGGTTTGATACCTCGGTGGCGGACTTTGAAGAGAATGTCCGGCAGGATATAGCCATCCGGCGCCTGGAGGCGTTGATTACGGCTCCGGTAATTGTCAGCGACCAGGAAGTGCGCGAGGCGTACCGGAAGAACAATATCAAGATCAAGTTCGACTACGCGGTCATCTCTTCAGACGATCTGAGCAAGCAGATCAACCCGTCGGACGCGGACCTGGAAGCCTTCTTCAAGAAGAACGCAGCGCGCTATGCGATGGCGGTGCCTGAAGAGCGCACGATCACATACTTTGCCTTCACGCCGAACGATGTGCCGGGCGGAGTGCAGCAGCCGACGCAGCAGGACATTCAGCAGTACTACAACGCACACCTTTCAGAGTACACAGTGCCGGAGCAGGCACGTTCGCGCCATATTCTCATCCAGGTGCCTCCGGGAGCGGACGCGAAAACCGACGCAGCGGCGAAGGCCAAGGCTGAGGGAATTCTGAAGCAGATTCAAGGCGGCGCCAATTTCGCCGACCTGGCGAAGAAGTACTCCGATGACCCGGGCAGCAAGGATACGGGCGGCGAATTGGGGTTTGCCCAGCGCGGCCACATGGTGCCGGCCTTCGACACTGCTATCTTCACGCAGAAGATTGGCGACATCAAACTGATCAAGACGCAATACGGCTATCACATTGTGCAGGTGGAAGAGCGGACTCCCGCGCACACTCAGTCGCTGAGTGAAGTGCTGCCCACGATTCAGGCCGCGCTGATTCGCGAGAAGTCGGCCGCTGCGCAGGAAAACTATGCGCGGCAACTGACGTCTGAGGCCATCAAGGACGGGCTTCAAAAGACCGCCGCGGCGCACCATCTGCAACTGGTGACGACGCCCCCGGTGGCCCAGCAGGGCGTGATTTCGGCGCTTCCCGACGGATCGCAGTTGCTGTCGAAGGCTTTCCAGTCGAAGCAGGGCGACCCGGCGCAATTTGCGCCCACAGGCGAGGGTTATGCGGTCTTCCAGGTCACCGGCATTACGCCGGCGCACGCGCCGACCTTTGCCGATTGGAAGAGTCATGTGCTTGATGACTATCGCAGTGAGCAATTGCCGGCGCTGCTGCGCGAGAAGACCATGGAACTGGCCGCCAAGGCGAAGGCGATGAATGACCTGGCCAAGGCTGCAAAGGCAGTGGGGGCAACGGTAAAAACCAGCGACCTGGTGGGCGAGACGGGGCAGGTGCCCGACCTGGGCGCGGTGGGCCAGGTGGCTCCGCAACTGTTTGAACTGGCGCCAGAGGCGATCAGCGGACCCATCAATGCGGGAAGAACCGGCGTGGTGGCCAAGATACTGATGAAGACTGAGCCCAGCCCGGATGAGATCAATAAGAATCTCGACGAGACCCGTGATCAGATACTGGATCAGCGGCGCAACGAGGCGTTTGAGGTGTTTGCCAGCAACATCATCAACGACTACAAGAAGCGCAATCTGGTGCGGATCAACGCCAAGGCGCAGGCTCCGCAACTTCCGGGCGAGTAGTTCGGCACAACTCGCCACACCGCAGCAACAAAAGAGCCC
Source organism: uncultured Acidobacteriaceae bacterium (assembly GCA_963780515.1). Classification (GTDB taxonomy): domain Bacteria; phylum Acidobacteriota; class Terriglobia; order Terriglobales; family Acidobacteriaceae; genus Telmatobacter. The sequence continues at coordinate 46,882 of CAWACG010000016.1, read as the reverse complement.
GCATCCTGACCGGATGCGGGCTCTTCTTCTCTTTCAGGTTTCACGCCTGCTGAAAATCCGCATACACAAAGCCGTCGCGATTGACGACTTCTCCTGCTTCAAGATGGAGCGGGGCCGCGAACATGGGGCCGGCGTAGACGCAGGTATGGAACTCGCCTTGCTCGCCGCAGGGGTCCACTGCCGCAGGCAGATCGCGCAGCAGGGCCGAATCGAACTCGCGTCCTGCAAAGGACTCCGGCAATTGCTTTGTATCCACGCAGGCCAGCCTGGCTCGAAGGCCGCCGCCAATCATCTGGCGAGCCAACTGCTGGGTGGGAATTTCCCAGAGCGGAAAAAGCGGCTCCAGGCCGGTCGGTTTGAGCTGTGCCTCACGGTAGGCGCGGACATCGGCAAGGAACAGATCTCCAAAAGCGATTGCGTCGACGTGTTCGTTGACGGCGCGCGTGCAGACCTCGGCCATCAAGCGCTCATAGACTTCATTGGGGCAGGGCCACGGGAGCGGAACAATCCACAGCGGCAGCTCAGCCGCCCTGGCTTGTGCTTCCGCAATAGAGCGACGCGTGCCGTGCATGGCAACGCGCTGAAATTCGGAGTTCAATGTGGTCAGCAGGCCCACGACTTCAATATCCGGCTGGCTGCGCAAAAGATGCAGCGCCCAGGCGCTGTCTTTTCCGCTGCTCCATGACAAGAGGACACGCTTCATAGAACGATGATAGACGCATCAGGATTCTCTTTTGGCAAGGTCCTGAATCGGCACCCAAAATCACAACGAGCTATCGTTGGACCCTGCACTCGCCGGTGATAATGAAAGGCATGGATTTTCAGCGCTCGTCCGGAGTGTTATTGCACGTTACTTCGCTGCCTTCTTCTGGGGGCATTGGCGACCTTGGCCCCGCAGCTCATGAGTTTGTGGCTTTTCTGGCCGCAGCCAAACAGCATGTGTGGCAGGTGCTGCCGCTGTGTCCTACGGGATATGGCAACTCCCCGTACGCAGGCTCGTCGGCGTTCGCGGGCAATCCCTACCTGATCAGTCTGGAATATTTGTCGGAGTGGGGCTGGATTGATCGCGAACGGTTCGCAGGGCTGGCGGGGAAGAGCGGCAATGTGGATTTCGAAGCGGTGGAGACGAAGAAGCTGCCGCTTTTGTACGAGGCGGCTGGAAACTTTCTCGATCGCGGAGCACACGATGCGCGATTTGCCGGACAGTGGACGCAGTTCGAAGAGTTCTGCCGCACCGAGGCGGGCTGGCTCAACGATTACGCGCTCTACGCCGAGTTGCGCCGCCAGTTCAACACCGGTGCGTGGACGGAGTGGCCGGAGCCGATTCGGCGCCGCGAGCCTGAGGCGCTGGTTGAGACGACCGAAAAGTTTGGGCGCGCCCTGGCGCAGGAGCAGGCACTGCAATACGCCTTCACGCTGCAGTGGAATCAGCTTCGCGCGAGTGCCGCGCGCCACGGGATCCGCATCCTGGGCGATGTGGCCATCTTTGTCAATTTGGATTCGGCCGATGTGTGGATACACCCAGGCATCTTCGACCTGGACGAGAACCTGAAGCCGGCGCGCGTGGCCGGTGTGCCGCCGGACTATTTTTCTGCGACGGGCCAGCGCTGGGGCAATCCGCTCTATCGCTGGGACGCGCTGGAGATTCGCAACTTCGACTGGTGGGTGCAGCGAATTCGGCGCGCACATCAGCTCTACGACATCGTGCGGCTGGATCATTTCCGCGGGTTCGAGGCGTACTGGTCCATTCCTGCAGAGGAAGAAACGGCGGTGAACGGGGGATGGGTGAAGGCGCCGGGGCTGAAGCTGTTTCGCACTCTGGAGGCGGCGCTGGGGCCGCTGCCGTTGGTGGCCGAAGACCTGGGGTTGATTACGCCGGAAGTGGACGCGCTGCGCATGGAGTGCGGGATGCCGGGGATGAAGGTGATTCAGTTCGGCTTTGGCGACAAGAGCGCGCACAATCATCTTCCGCACGAATACACGCCGGGCACCGTAGTTTACACGGGCACGCACGACAACGACACGACGCAGGGATGGTGGGATTCGGCCGGAAAGAATGCGCGGGGCGAGGTGGAGGCCTATGTGGGGCCGGTGGGCGAGCGGCCGGTGTGGCCGCTGATTCGCGCCACTGCTGCGAGCGTGGCAGAAATGACGATTGTGCCAGTGCAGGATTTGCTGGAGCTGAGCTCGGAGGCTCGAATGAATACGCCCGCGGTGGCCTCGGGCAACTGGAGCTGGCGCGTGCCGCAGGGGGGCTGGGCGCCGGAGCTGGCGGGGCGGCTGGCGGAGCTTGTTGAGGTAACGGACAGGGATAATGATCCGCTGGGGGCGGTGGAAGGCATAACGACGGCAGCGCAGGGCTGAGTCGTTGATGGAAGCAGCATGGATGACAAGGGAAGATTCTTGCTTTCCCATGTCCCAGAAACGAGACATGCCCCCCAGATTTCGGGCCGGCGAGGTGTGCGCCAACTGGTGAGGTCCGGCAGCCACCCCGCCAGATCGAATGGACACCTTTTGAAAGGCCGCGACACCCTATTTCGTGCTGATTTGAAGGCTGGAGCGCCGGGCATTTGGCGGGTTCAGACCACGAAGAATTGTCGCACGGCTGCACCTGCGGTTTGCCCGCTGGCTCTTGCGAGATTAAGCCGAATATCGCTTTGGCGGAAGGCAAAGATTCAGAAGGATTTCACAACTTGCGCCGGAGACGTCTTCCGGGGGCGCGCCGGTGTGTCTTTACTGGTCCTAAAGTCGCAAGGTACTACAACTTTCTGCAAATTTCACTATGTCAGGAGCGCACCTAGAATTAGGAGCAAGAGGAAAGCATTTGCAAACCCATTCAAGATTCTGGATCGGCGCAGCGGTGGGTTTGGCGCTGGCGGAGGCGGCGGCAATATTGCTGTTGCCGACCGGCCTGGCGCTCACAGCGGTCAGCGACGGTCTGCCCGCCGTGATGATGCTGGCTCTGCTGGTGGCTTTCGCCAAGAATGCGCTGCCGGTGGGCGGACGGCTGCGCGCCTTCTGGATTATTCAAGCGGCCGGCTGGTTCATCACACTGGTGAACCAGATCTGGTGGATGTACTACGACCTGATTCTGCAAAAGCCGGTGCCGGCGTTGTTTGCCGGAGACGGGCTCCTGTTTCTGCCTGGAGTTCTGATGCTGGCGGGATTCTTGCTGCGGCCCCATGTGCAGCAGTCCAAACATAGTTCACGGCTCGGGTTGCGGGATTTTCTTCTGCTGATGTTCTGGTGGGCGTTTTCTTATGTCTACCTGGTGGTGTGCTGGCAATACATCTCGCCCAACGAGCCGCTTTACAACCGGAACTATGACTGGTTGTACCTGACAGAGATCGCTGTTTTGGTGCTGGTGCTGGGCATGCTGCTAAAACAAAGCGAAGGCGCGTGGAGACGCTTCTACGCGTTTTATCTTGGCGCGGTGGGATTCAGCTACGTGGTCTTTGTGCTTCAGAACCGCGCTATCGAGCAGAACATTTATTTCAGCGGAAGCTGGTATGACGCGCCGTACGCGGCGTCGTTTGCGCTCTACATGCTGGTGGGAATGAGAGGGCGGGGGCTGCGTCTGGCCGAGGGAAGGACCGAGGGAGAGCGATACGGCTCATGGCTGGCGGGCCTGGCGATTGTGGCGGTGCTTTCTCTCCCCATCATTGTGCTGTTTACCGTGATGGAGCGCGGGGTGCCGCTGCGAGGTGGTGCACTTCAGGGTGGTTGTCTCAGTCGTCGCAATGTTTGCCATGGCCGGACTGGTGTTCATGAAGCAGTGGTTGATGCACCATGAACTGCAGCAGGCGAACAATGCGCTGGAGGAATCCTCGACGACCGATCCGTTGACGGGGATACGGAACCGGCGTTTCTTTTCGGCGACGATTCAGGGCGACGTGGCGCACGCGATGCGAGCTTGCGTGGAAGGAAATGACGAGAGCACGCGGGACCTGATTTTCTATCTGGTCGACCTGGACAATTTCAAAGAAGTGAACGACCTGTATGGGCATGATGCGGGCGACCGGGTACTGATAGAGGCGGCACGGCGGATCAGCGCGGCAATTCGCAACTCGGATGTGCTGGTGCGCTGGGGCGGCGAGGAGTTTCTGGTGGTTTCGCGCTACACGAACCGCCAGCAAGGTGGGATATTGGCGCAACGCGTGTTGGACGCGGTGAGGGGAAAGCCCTTTGCGATCAGCCCGGAGGAGAAGCTCAATCAGACCTGTTCGGTGGGCTGGGCGGCGTTCCCATGGATTACAGAGAACATGGATGCCGTCGGATATGAACACGTGTTGAGGCAGGCGGACCGAGGGCTCTACAAGGCCAAGCGTGCGGGGAAAGACCGGGCCGTGGAGATGACTCCCTCGAGCGAAGCGGCAGATCAGATAGGCGGCGTTCGACTGAGCGCGAATCCGGCAGAGATGCATGGGGCGCGGCGGCTGGAGGCAGTTGATCTTGAGCCGTCGGGCGGGGTATGAGGAACTCAAGGGCAGCACATCAGCGCTAGGAATGAGATGCAACCTGGAGGCCGTCTGCGCATTCGTGAGCGTCCTGAGCTCCCCTCTGAGGATAGATGTGGTAATGGCTGAACATCTGCTCATGGTTGGTGCAGGGGATGTGAGTTCAGGCCGTCGTGTTCGCATGTGGCGATCGGCCGCGGAAAAGCGTTAGATCGTGCAGTTGACGCTGGAGCTTGGTTCGAGCGTGGCGGAAGTGGCGCGGGCACACGGTGTGAATGCGAACCAGGTATTCAAACAGGCAGTATGCATACAAACGGGACAAACTGATCAAGCCATGCGCGGCACAGATTCCGGTTACGGTCTCGATAGCCGAAGAGGCTGCCGACTGCGTCGATCGAAGGCGCCATTCGCATCGAATTTCCCCGGCGGACGATGATCAGCGTGGTGAGTGGTGAACAGAGAGGTTGCGCAGGTTAAGCTCGGCGAAGGGCCATCGCACACCGCGTTATTGGCTTTGATTGAATTGATAAGCAAGCGGCGTCGCTTTAAGGTAGTATGAAGCAGCACCTGACATGGTCCGCGGATGCTTAATCGTCTTCTGCTTTTCCCATTGGCATTGCTCTTCACGCTGGCCGCGGACGCTCAATCCGTGTCACCCGCCCCGTTCCAAATCTTTGGCGGCTTCACTTACCTTTCGAACACGTTCAACGGTACGCCTGGCTCTCGTCAGCCTCTCACCGGTTGGGATGCGAGCGTGGCGTTCCCCCCGTACCGCCATCTGCGATTCGTAATCGATTTCTCCAACTATCTGGGAAACAATCTCGGCGCGCCACAGCATGCTTATTTCATCATGGGCGGGGCCCAATATGAGCGGCGTTTCCACAAAGAAGGGCTGTTCGTGAAGGCGCTTTTCGGAGACGGTGGAATCAACCGCAATTGGGGTGCAAATGGTGGACTTGGGGGAACCGCATCCTTTTCGACATTCCTTGGCGGCGGCGCCGATACACCCATTTCTCGTCGATTCGCAATTCGTGTCGAAGGCGGTTTCCAGCACACCAACTTCGCTCTCATTGAGAGCGTAAAAGACCCGGTTCCCTATCGCATTCCGGGGCTTCCGAACTACTTCGGTCGAATTTCTACGGGACTGGTTTGGACCCCGCGCCTCGGCGCAACGAGCGAGAGCCTCTTAAGCCAAATTCCCAAGTCCGCGAGACAGGCTGTCGACAGCGAACTGATCTTTGAAGGTCTCAACTCATTTGGGCACTATCACGTCTTTGCGTACACCTGGTGGAGCTATCTGCATGTCGGAGGAGTGGAATATGACCGGCATTCATGGGGCAAATTCATCGGAGCTCGAATGGATTATGTCGCCGAGATTCTGCCGGTGGCATTTTTGAGACAACCCAAGGTCACGGACGTCTTCGGAGATCCTTATGGGCCCGGCCACACAACCATCGAAGGGCTGGGTATCTCGCCGATTGGCTTGCGGATGATGTGGAGGGATGGAAAGAACTGGAAGCCCTTTTATGAGATCAAAGGGGGAATGATCGGCTTTACCCACAAGGCGCTTTCGGAGGGGGGCTCGTATGAGAACTTCACGCTGCAACAGAATATCGGGATGCAATTCAAGCTGAGCCAGCGATGGGATTTCCGTGCCGGGTTGAGCGACTTCCATTTCTCGAACGGATTTGTGGTGCCGAACAATCCGGGAATTGACGAAATGTCATACAACGCCGGCCTGAGCTACCATCTCACCAGACGTCAGCCCAGCTTTTGAGATGAATTTGGACGGGATCGGTGATTCGCCGAATTGGACGCGATCCCGATCTCACATCCCCAGCGTCAGCCATGTGCAGATATTGAGCCCGGAGATGTCTCAATCACCAGAGGAAATCTCGCGGCGCTTACGTTCATCCTAAGTAAAGAAGCATAAATAGAAAAGGCCGGGCGGGTTGAGAGCCCGCCCGGCTTTGTTGTTGGGTGAAGATCGCTTTACGGTACGAACACTTTGAGGCGGACGTGCCACTTGGTGCTTTCGCCGGGCTTGAGTGTGACCATGCCGGTGTCCATCTTGCCCCAGACCTTGCCGAAGGGGTCGGCGAAGTTGAACTGGTCTTCGATGGCCACGAATTGCATGGCGGGCGGGGCATACATCTGGATGGTTTTGATCTGCGGCGACAGGCCCTCAATCGCGACGCCGTAGTGCGCGGCCGGATCGATGACCTTGACGGTGACGGCGCCATTTTTCCAGTCGAGATGGCTCCAGTTGTCGTCGTAGAAGTTCTTTGCCAGCGGCACGCCGCCGGGGGCGCGGAGATCATATTGACCGGTTACGGGCTCGAGCTTGCCGGTGGGGAAGACGTTGTCGTAGTTATCCACCTGGGCTAGTTCAGAGCCGGGAATATGGATGCGCACCTGGGTGCGGTCGCCGGAGGGCAGGTTGAAGTAGGGGTGCCAGCCGATGGCGATGGGCTCGGCCTCGTTGCCGACGTTGCGGGCCACGATGCTGGCGTCAACTGCGTCCGCGGTGAGGGTGATGGTGTAGTCGAGGTCTGTCTTGGAGAGCCAATGGCCGCCAAAGTCGCCGGCATGGATGACGCCGGTGACCTGCTGGCCGCCGGGAATGTCTTTTACGGTGACGTCGTCGGTTTTGGCTTTGAGGATCAGCCCGTGCATGGCGTGGCGCTCAGCGCCGGGAAGCTTGCCGATATTGTTGGCGGGGAGAGTGATGGTGTGGCCCTCCCACTCGGTGGTGAGGGTCTGGCCGTCGGCGGAGAGCTTGCCGCGAATCCGGTTGGGATAAGGCACGAGGAAGGCTGCGCCGAGGCGGTAGCCGAGATCGCCGTTGGCATCATCTTTTTGGTCAAGCATTTCCTTGGCGCCGGCGAGGTCAGGGGAGGCCAGCACGTCGACGCTGCCCTTTCCGGGGAAGTTGGCGGTGATCTGGATCAGCTCCATGCCGCGGCCGGGGGCGAGAGTCACGCTGGTAAATTCTGGCTTTGTTTTGCTGACGGCAGAGCGGGTAAGGGTGACGAGCTTCTGGCCGCCAATCTCCATCGCGGCCTGGGCGTGGCCGCCGGCGACGAACAGACCCGCCATCAAGACCGGCAGGACAATGGGAAGTTCAGCAAGCGTGCGAATGAGTGGTTTCATCGTAGTCCATCCCTGAGGGTGCTCTAGGATTTTCCGGCGTCGCCAGCTCGGCGAGGCGAGTTTGCCTGCGCAAGAAAGCGTATTCCGGAAGCGGCATTATTCTACGCCAAGGGGCGGGGTCAGTGGGACATCGCTTTTCAATTGTTGCAGAGGTGAGCGCCTGTGGCGGGCAGACTGGCCGGTTGAACCCTAGGAACAAGTCTCAGCCGACCGCCTGGTCATGGAGTTGGATGGCAGCGAAGGCGCATCCGCAAATCATTCCTGAGGAGCATTGCCGCTCCGTGTTGCAAACCGGGAGGGTCCTGCCCTATCGCATATAGATTGGATTACTCACTTGTCTTCTTTACCGAGGTCAGAGTGGAGCTTCTTCACGCGGACGAAATCTCCCTCGCCTCGGCTACCAACGAATAGCAGACAGGTCAACCCAGGCGGAGGTAAACCTCGCCGTCCCCCTACGAACATTGGTAACCCACGCGCTGATTGAGGATTCTTTGGATATCAACGCCAATGCACTCCTCTGAAGTCGTATGAGGCTCCGATTGTGAATCCCTGTGGATTGAGGTCATGGTAGTTAAAGAAGCTGGTCCAGAATTGGTATTCGTAGTCCCCGCGCACCCAGACATTCTGCCAGATACGGTATTCCGCTCCCCCGCCCGGAGCATAGACGGTCCGAGAGTCGTGCGTATAGTTCGGATAGTTCGCCAACGTGAAATCGATGCTGCCATAACCGATCAAGTACTTTGCGTAGGGATGGAACCTGCGATAGTGGCGCAATGTGTAGGTGGGCCCGCCGGCGATTGTATCCATCCGCAATTTGCCTTGCGCGGCTGAACGACCGTAATTCAGGTCGCGTCCTTCCAGTTCGATTCCGAGGTTTTTGAAGTATCCGGGAAGATTGGCGAAGTTGTAATTTGCCCAAAACATGGGACCCTGGAGACGGCCAGTCCAGTCCGTATGGAAATTGGAATAACCGACTCCGACACTCAACGGCGGACCGCCCGTCGCCTCGGGGGCAACTTGAGAAAGTGCGGGAATTGACGCACTGACAACGAGTACTGCTAGAAGCATCTTCAGGTTCATCGAGATCCTCCGTTGGGTTTGAGGTTCAAGCTTCTTATCAGCACCGAACAAGTGCGCCCGGCCGCTGTCCACTTCACTGCATTAGATGCATTAGACGTCTCAACAATCGGCTTGGCCCACTCCACGATCCCGGCGAAAATCATGCTGCGAGTCTTTGGTCACTTTCCTCATTCAATCGAACTCTGGGGGTTCGCGCTAGCCGTTCCCGGTGATATCGAGAGTATACGTTCGTTTCTGGCCGGGAAGTGAAAAGAATGAGTCGTTTGCCTCCACATGGGTATATGCCGAACCTCCGCAATGGGCCTGAAACGCAAGTAAGCATTTTAGAAGGAGCGGGTGAGTCTGGCCTTGCCGGCTCGAGGCGACTGGCTTCGCCCTCAACCGGATCCTTGGAGGGAAATCGGCAGCGGGGTGCTTTCCGACCCTGCAAATTGCCCTGTGACCTTGAGCAGAACGGTCAAATCGACCGCATCAGGGGCCTTTATCGATCACCGTTTTGTTTCACCGATGGAGGATTTATCTATCGCCGGCAAGGTCCGGAGTGATCGGTGAAGGGTGAACCATTCGAATCTCTCGAGACCCGGCTCATTTAAAGGGACGGCCGGACTCCTGAGCTGGAGTCGATGGGCTCAATCGGTTGAACATTCAAAGTATTTATTATCAATGCTTTACTCCTTCACTGCGCATCACCTTCACAAGCGTCACGCCCAGGATCCGGAGATCAAACGCAAACGATTGCCGCTGCATATATTCGTAGTCGAACTTCACTTTTACGGGGATCGGTAATTCATCACGTCCGTTCACCTGCGCCCAGCCGGTCAGTCCGGGGACCAGAAGGTGAATCCCTCGTTCGGTCCGTAGCGCCACCAGGTCATCCTGATTAAAGAGAGCTGGGCGTGGACCGACGAAGCTCAGGTGACCCACAAGAATGCTGAACAACTGAGGCACTTCATCGAGGCTTGTCCGTCGCAGAAATCCACCGATGGGGGTCAGGTAAGCCTCGGGATTTGCCAGCAAGTGAGTGGGAAGCAGGGGAGTGTTGATCCGCATGGTTCGAAACTTCGGCATGCGGAAGATCCGGTTGTTCCTCCCGACACGATCTGACCAATGGATAACTGGACCCTTCGACGTGGCCTTGATCAGAGCCGCCAAGCCAAGCAGGAGTGGCGAAGCAAGTAATATGACGATGAAAGCCAATGTTACATCGAATGCTCGCTTGATCCTTAACACTGCAAAATCCCCTAAGTCGGTTCCTAGATCGAGTTTGTTGCGCAGCTTGCCAAGGTTAGCTGATTTCCCGCCACAGGAGTTATGGACTCGCCCGCCGCGCTTTACTCGATCCCTAATGTTTCACGGTCGGGGAGAAAGGAACGCGGTGAATAGCCGAAGTCCTGTACGGCTGAATCATGATCGAAATACAAATCCCTATCCATTCGCCTGGCCATCTCTAACTTCAGATGCTTGAACTTTGGAGACAATCTAACTAAGCTGATTGCCAGGCCGAACATCGACGCCGGTACCGAAACAATCCTTGTTCTCTTGCCCATAGCCTTGAATATGCGCTCGACCATTTGGCGGTATGTAAGGGTTTCGCCGCCACTCAGGTTGTAAGTCCGGTTAAAAGATGCGGAGGAGTGGGCAGCGAGGATGCAGGCCTCTGCCAAGTCGGCGATATGCACAGGTTGCCGAAGGCCAACCCCTTTACCAAGTATTGGGAACACGCCGAACTTTCTTACCACGCGCGCGATGTCGGACACATTCCGGTCGCGGCCGCCGCCATAAATCATGGTTGGACGGAAAATGGTGTACGCGATCCCAAGCTTTTCACATTGGGTCGCTACCAATTCTTCAGATCGCGCAAGAGTTGCCGCCACCTTGCGCTCTGCTGGACTGCTGGAATTTGCTTTGGTGATACCGCTCGTGGAGCTAAAGACGATGATTCGCTTTACTCCATTTTCGCGAAATTCCGCAATCCGTTCCGGCAGCAGCCAGATGGAAGCCACATGGAAGAGAACTTCTGCAAAGAAGCGGGGAAGAGGGCCCGGCGCGGTCAGATCGCATTGGTGCCATTCACACGCGGGAGGGATATCACCGGGGCGCGAGCCACGACCTATTGCGTGAACAATTGTTCCGCCGGATATCAGTTGCTTTACGAGTTGAGCGCCGACAGGGTTAGTAGCCCCGGTTACAGCACACGCCACCCCGTGGAGTGACTCCGATAACGTCATGCGCGAGATACTCCAGCCAGAATCGGAATCACCGTGATAGGCCCTGATCTCCTTTTGCCAGCAACTCGAGGTACTTTATATCGATCAGCATCGGGTACCAAAGCGCTTGAAGAAAATGATAAGCGAATGCTTTTCGCCCATCCAGAAACCCGCCTGTCAGTACGAAGCGGTAGAAGAAGTAGAAGAGCGGCCTCACCAGCGGCGGCAGGCGATTCCAGACTCTATAACGCAGCCAGCGTTTGAACTCGGCCTGGGTGCCGAAGAGCCGCGCATTCATTTCTCCATGCGCAGGGGCAGCCCTGATGTTTAACAACTCCAAGGCCTCGAGAGTAGTGTAACCATTGTGCTTTTCGATCCACTCCGACACGCCCTTGCGGTCCTCATGCATCAAGTCATTGCGCAATCGGCCCGTGGTCCCATCAACAATCAAGTGCTCGTTTACAGTACGGTCTTCACAATGTCCTTTTCCCAGGCGGAACAATCGCAGTATCCATGTTGGGTAATAGCCACGGCGTATCCACTTCCCCATCCAGATCAGACGCCGGTTCACATAAAATCCATTTTCCTGAGGCGATGTGGCTATGAGCGCAGAGATCTCATGTTTGAGCACATCTGGAAGCCACTCGTCCGCATCGAGAAACAATACCCACTCGGACCGGATCTGCAAATGATCAAGTGCGTAATTGCGCTGCTTCGAAAAATTCTCAAACTTATTGGTTGCAATCTGACAGTCAAACCGGCGGGCAATTTCGAGTGTCCGATCGGTGCTGAGGGAGTCGAGGATAAGAACCTCACCTGCCCAGCCGGCGAGCGAAGCCAGTGCTTGCGCGAGGTTGGCCTCTTCATTGTAGGTAAGGATGATAACCGCCAGCGACGGATGAGGAGCTGCAGTCGTGATGATTGTTTCGGTGCCGCCCAGCTCAGTCAATTAGTCACCTGGATCACACGAACAATTAAATCAACGAATAAGCGCCCGGTTGCACACGGGGCAATGGGAAGATGATTATGGTACTCGATCGCAAGGCTCAAACGCCGTGAACTCGTGTCATTGTTCAACCGTTGCGTTGCCTGTCATCTCGGTCATCACGGGTGGCAGGAGGGCATCGAACTGGCTCAGGATTACTTCCGGGCAGTACTTTGTTTCCGCGGCATGTCTTGCGCGCGCTCCCATCTCAGGAAGTTGTTCACGGCATCTCCTGGCCTCAAGGATTGCCTCGACGGTGGCTTCAACTGCCCCCGGTTCAACTACCCAACCAATCCCTTCTTCGCGAATGACTCTTGCCACCTCAGAGACTTCTGAAACGAGCGCGATCATCGGCTTGCCCGCGGCCATCAAGTTAAACGTCCGGCTTGGCACGGCCAGTCCCTCCATTCCGGGTACAAGGGCCAGAATTGCAACGTCGCAGGCATTGAGAAATTCATTCTGGTCGGACCTTGGGCGGGGAGGTAAGACGGTGATGTTCTTTGAGCCCTGTGCCACCATCTCATCGAGTATTCTTCTTTTGTCTCCAGACCCGATGAAGATGAAATGGATATCCGCATCCTGCTCAAGAGCCTTAATCGCGGCGGCAAGTGTCTCTACACCCTGTGGGCGCCCCATATTTCCCGCGTAGAGTAAGACAAACTTCTGAGTGAGGCCCAGTTTTATGAGAATTGGATTGTCTTTCTTAGGTGACGGTTGGATGTCGTGGCAATCGGACCAAAGCGGGATTACCCTGATCCCATCACGTGTTCCTGTTCCACGTGCCAATGTCAGATGATCGCTCATGTCACGTCCAATGCAAATAATTTCCTGTGCACGGCGCAGCACAATCTTGTTAATCCATTTGAACGTCTTGAACAAGACGCTCTCGCGAGAGGTCAAGCCGCAGGCGGCAACTATGTCGGGGTATACATCATGCACCATGAGCGAGTAGGGAACACGCAATACAAACGAAAGGATTGCTGCCAGTACGGGTACAGAAGGCGGGTTGGTGACAGCCAATATTTCATCGCCGCGCCGGATACGCCAAAGCCCAGCGGCGAGGATCGAGAGAGTGATTGACACCATACGCGCGAGCCGCGTCAAAACATGCCGCTGATGGAGGATGAGCGACGGGCATCTGAAGATATGCACTCCTCGATGCCACTCGCTTGGCGGAGCCTTCACTCCGGCCCGCGAATACGATGGTTGAGCGCATAGCGCTGACACTTGCCGACTCAGCGCAAGATGTTCGGCGATTTGCGTGATGTAGTATCCGGTTCCAGTCTCTTCCGGATAAAACACCTCGCTGAGAATCCAAAGCGTGCGACTGTCTTTATCGTTGTTGGATCCGCTTGCCAGGTCCATTGTGAGAGTCAATTCCTCAGGCGCTTTATCGGCGAAATGCATGCATGCGTTGGAAATCTGACGGCGTATTCAACTTGTGGGTAATTGAAAAGTAGAGAAGGAAGCTTACGTTCAACAGGTTGGCATATGCACCGTGATCTCCCAAACATCGGAGAGGAATCTCAAGACTTTCTCCGGGACGGTGGGACCTGTCACCCATTGGGAAACAGAGGCATCGGAATCGTCGATTCAAATACAAATGAAGAGCCTTTGAAATAGATAGATGTGCAACTCGGAAGGATAACCCCTGGAGAGTTTCCATAAAAATCCACCCTATCAAAGCCTCTGCCTTTGAAACAGGCGTTGACGTTATAGCAATCAGAATTGTCGCAAATAATGATGCCGTACTTTCCGAGATGGTTATAAGCAAAATCAATCGCAACTGCCCGATCCAGGCCATCAATCACAATTACGTCGAAGGGCAAACTTGATCTTGATGACATGGCCCTGTTGATCTCGGCGACGTTGGAAATTCTATTTGTCATGGGAACGTAGCAAAGGTCCACGTTGTCAGGCATTGTGCTCTTAATCTTGTCGTACCACTCACGGTTTCCCTCCAGGGTCACGACATGTTTTGCCCTGGCAGCCCACCACAAAGTGGATTGCCCCCCACCAAACTCCAGCACAAGTTTATTCTCATAGTTCCTATTCCTGAGGAATTCGATAGAGGGGTAGGTGTACCAAGGCAAAGGCTCTCCGTCTTTGGAGACGGCACGCATCTTGAAGCAACTTAAGAAGAAACCTGTTTCATAGCCCTGTATTGCAGGGGTCAGAATCGCAGTCGCGAGGCTCCGGACAGGCCTCGTTATAAATCCAGGAAATAACCTCTTGATAGGGGCAAACGTTTTGTGAATTGCTGTCCGGATCATAGATCCACCATTTTCGAAGACACCTCAAAACGCCTTGTACACAATTTCAGGAGCGGGCTGGTTGAGCAAGACCGTAATGAACAAAGCTGCCAAACCCAACGCAGACGCATAAATTACTTGCGCGTAGCGACTGCTTAGCACCGAACCCGATAAGGTCTCGATCGAAAGCAACGCCGCTCGCAGACCTTCCCACAATGCAAGCAATGCCGTCGCGAACAGCCAAACTGCAAGCCAATGCACAACCCCGAGAGCTGCGAAAGACTTGATCGATCTGCATCCAGTTAGCCCAGAACCAGAAGAGTGTGAACGCGAACCAACTGAAAGTCAGGCCACGGCTACCCACTTGGTCATGGCGTAATCGTTCATTTGCTTGACTTCGAATTGGTCCATAACGGTTTCAACCATTGTGTCCGGCCAGTCGGCATACACTTCAGACGACGAGAAATGTATAAGCCTGAACTTCATTCGCTCCTGAAGCCGAATGATGTTCTTTGTGCCGATTGTATTCGTTCGCCTGATTTGTTTTCAAAACGGCTGTGGCACTCAGTGCTCCGGTGCAGAAGCGCTTGCATATCTCTTCTAATACAGTCTGCCGAATCATCCTTACGGCTCCGTTGTCTTCAACCAGACCAAGCGATTCACATAGCTCGTATAGCTAAGGATAATTCGCACGACTTTCTCAGACACGTTGGGGATGTTGTAGTCTGGTACGATTCGGAGCAATCGCTGCTGGCCTACAGGTTGTGCTTCGAGCACTTTCAGGGCATCCAGAACGCACTCCGGGTTCAGGCCGGTCATCATTACCGCACCTTCTTCCATGCCCTCTGGGCGCTCGTGCGCTTCGCGGATGTTTAGCGCCCGGAAGTTGAGAATCGACGATTCTTCTGTGATCGTGCCGCTGTCAGAGAGCGTCGCCCGAGCATTCATCATCAAATGCACGTAGTCGCACAGGCCCATGGCCTTCAATAGTCGAATGTTTTCAGAAAGGCTTAAGCCTTCCTCATCAATCCGCTTCTGTGTCCTCGGATGCATAGAGACAATCATGGGTAGTTGATATCGTGAGGCCACACTTTCAAGGGCCGTTACCAGTTTTCGGAACTGGCTCGGAGAGTCAATATTCTCTTCACGGTGCGCGCTCACCACAAAATATCCATCTTCGGTCAATCCGAGCCGAGATAGGGCGTCGGATCGATCGATCTTCTGGCGATAGTAAGTTAGTACCTCGAGCATAGGACTGCCGGTCTTGATGATTCGATCAGGGGGAATCCCCTCTCGAAGCAAATATTCGCGGGATATGTCGCTGTAAGGCAGATTGATGTCGCTGATATGGTCAACGATCCTCCTGTTGATCTCCTCAGGAACTCGCTCATCGAAGCACCGGTTTCCCGCTTCCATGTGAAACACCGGGATTTTCAATCGTTTGGCCGCCAAAGAAGCCAGGCAACTGTTGGTGTCTCCGAGGACCAGCACTGCGTCCGGTTGCACCTCATTGAGAACATCGCTCGATTTCGAGATCACCAAACCAATGGTCTCAGCTGCATCCTTTCCTGCCGCTTGTAGATAGTAATCGGGCCTGCGAATCTCGAGTTCCTCAAAAAACACCTGATTCAGCTCAAAGTCGTAGTTTTGCCCTGTATGAATTAGTACGTGCTCTGTATAACGGTCCAATGCTGCAATGACCCGCGACAATCGAATAATCTCTGGCCGGGTGCCAAGAATCGTTGCGACCTTCATGCGTTCTCCAGCGACATAGACTTGATTTGATCTTCAAAATCAACGGGGAGATAAAAGGTATCTGGGCGATCCGGGTCGAATATTTCACTAGACCAGAACAAAGTCACCATCTCTCCCCCCCCAACGTTTGTGATTGAGTGAGTGAAACCGGGCGGAATGTCAATCACTTGATAACCACTGCCAGTTACGCGATACTCCTCCACTTTGCCGCCTTCGACGGATCTCATTCGGATCAGACCGTCACCCTCCACTACGAAAAACTTCTCCGCTTTAGTGTGATGATAGTGATTGCCTCGCGTTATCCCAGGCTTGGTTCGAGACACAAATATCTGACCAAAGCTCCTGTGTTTAATGAATTCCGCCAGGCTACCGCGGGCATCGGACTTGACCTCCAAATTGTGCTGGCGCGCGTCCGGCGGAACGCACGATAGATAGGTCGCATACAGTGCCCGGTTGAACCAGTCGGAAAAGTGCGGCAGGGTCAGCGTGCTCCGCATTTCATGAAAAGCCTGGATTCTGCCTGCGAGGTCGGCGAGCTGAATACGGCAGACGGGGATATTCGCCCCCGGCTCAGCTCCGTATTCGCGACCATCGATCTCCGCCAAGAACGCCGACACAACATCGTCCACATAGCTCAACTCCACCTCTCGGGAAGGGTCGGCGACTAAGATAGGCAGGTCGTTTGCAATGTTGAAGCAAAAGGTTGCCGTGACGGAATTGTAGTTGGGGCGGCACCACTTTCCGAAGACGTTTTTCAGGCGGTATATCCGTGCACGGGCGGGATCAACTGAGGCAAGCCGCCTTAGAGCATTCTCTGCCTTTGCTTTGCTCACCCCGTATGGATTAACCAAATCGGCCTGAATTGAAGAGCTGAATACGATCTTCGGAGAATGGTCGTTCCTTTGCAGAAATTGGCAGATCTGCTCAGTTAGCCCTGTATTGCCAACTTCGAAATCCGCGGGGTCTTGTGGCCGGTTTACGCCAGCCAAATGGAAGATGATGTCTGCCTCAAGCAGCAGTCTCTCAAGATCTTCGATTGAGTTGTCCCGATCGAAAGTTGTCACCACGCAATCCTTGCGCTCGCGCAGGTGAGCCGGAGATTGCGGCCGAGGAACCCCCGCCCACCCGTGATGAGAATGCGCGTCACGCCAATACCGCCTTACCCCTCATGGCGTCTTGCACACATTGCACCTTCAGCAGTAGTTTCATCATTCCATCCACGTCGAGCCGTTCCGTATTGTGGGAATTGTAATCCATGGTTTCGGAAACTGCTGTTTCGCCCGTACTGAAGAAGCTGGAATAGTTTAAATCCCGTGCATCAGCTGGTACGCGGTAGTATTCGCCAAGGTCGTCGGCTCGTGCCATTTCTTCACGATTCAAGAGCGTTTCATAGAGTTTCTCACCGTGCCGTGTACCGATGACACGAATCTCATTCTCCGCATTAAGAAGGCGAAGAAGGGCTTTCGCGAGAGTTCCGATGGTTGCCGCCGGAGCTTTCTGCACAAATAGATCTCCAGGTGCACCGTGCTTGAAGGCATATAGCACGAGATCGACCGCACCCTCAATGTTCATCATGAAGCGAGTCATATTGGGATCAGTTACGGTGAGCGGTTCTCTGGCAAGAATCTGATTCAGAAACAGCGGAATCACCGAACCTCGAGAGGCCATCACATTGCCGTACCGTGTCCCGCAGAAAACGGTCGAGCCGGTACCATACCTCCTCGCCTTGGCCACCATGCACTTCTCCATCAGCGCTTTCGACATTCCCATTGCGTTGACGGGATACACTGCCTTGTCTGTGCTCAGCACGACTACCTTGTCGGCATCACAAGCAAGCGCAGCCTTCATCACATTTTCAGCACCCAGCGTATTCGTTTGTACCGCTTCAATGGGAAAGAACTCGCACGATGGAACCTGTTTCAGCGCCGCCGCATGAAACACGAAGTCCACACCATTCATGGCCTGGTGCACGCTGTCGTAGTTACGCACATCTCCGATGTAAAACTTCACAGTGCCATTCTTTAACCGCCCACGCATGTCATCTTGCTTCTTTTCGTCTCGGCTAAAAATCCGGATTTCGCCAAGCCCAATCTTGGCTGCCATGTCGACCACGGCATTGCCAAATGTGCCTGTACCGCCTGTAATCAAAAGGGTCTTACCCGCAAGCATGTTCGTGTCCATCTTCTTCAGCATGATTCCCCCCAGCACAAACCCCTGCCGCTCGCCCGCAAGCACACGATGAGCAGCAGCCAACTTCATGAAATCAGGTCGCACGCCGACAAGGTGCAGAGCCTGAATTCTGTTTTCCTCACGCTAACTGCTCCGTCGCTGGTGCGCTCCAGCCGTCCCCGGAAATCGTTGAACCTGGCGGCATGAAATGCGTCTGCATCTCCCGACCACGAAGGCGGTTCCATTCACCTGATATTCTGCTCGCGAATGAGAACCGGACAAATTATTGTCTTATGCGGTGAAGAAATGACGGGGACGCAAAACCTTGACGAGTCAGAGCTCTTGATCGAGTCAAGTTACTCACCGTGGATGGTGCTGAAGTCCTGCCGCAGCGGCGAAAAGCAATCTGTTGTCTCGAACTCCATCTTGAGCCAGGGTGTGGTTCGCCGCGTATCGTGTGGCATTTCTCGACAGCCGTAGAAACTCTTCGCTCGACCAGGTCAGCGCGGTTCTCAACGTGTCGGTGAATGCTTCGGGCGTGGAGAGCGACAAACTCCAACCCGCCTGGGCGTCCTTGAGATGTTGCCACGGGGTGCGATCGCTTATAAGGGGGACACATCCGGCTTGCATGGCTTCGGTTATCGCGTGGCCAAAGTTTTCACCCAGAGTCGGAAGCAGGAAGACATGGTACTTGCTCAAAATCGCGGGCACACTGTCGTGCGAAATGGCTCCCCAAAAGCGGACCGTTATGCCGTCAGGAAGATTGGCACACTGCCGTTTGCATCGCGCCACATAATCTGAATCTTCTAACGGTCCATAGATGTCATAAGTCACCAACCCATGGAGTTGTTTCACGATGGAGATCGCAAAGTCGATGTTCTTCATGGGGCAGACTCTACCCATCGTAACCACTCGGAGTTGCCCAGGAGTCTTCGACAAAACATCATGCTGGGTTGGCAGATCGGCGATTCGAAGGAGTAGATCTGGTGCAACCATTACCGGGTTAATCTGGTAGTTCGCTCTACTCGCATAAGGAGCACGCTTGACGATCGCCGCAGCCTCTCTCACAGTGGCGGATCCGAATTTGGCTGTGATATCCCTTTTTTCCCACTCGCTTGATGCTTGCCAGAGGATTCCATCGAAGAGCCCGACCCATTTTGCCAGCACAAGGTATAGGCGCTTCCTGCGAGGCTTGAGTCCCAGCGCTCCGATTGAAAGCTCACCCCTGGGCGCCAATACCACTGGCCTTTTCGGCAACAGGTTAATCCTCCGGCATAGGAGGGGTAGCATGGAGTAAGTGCGCGATAAAATGCCGCTGATATAGAGGATGTCGAAGCTGTCTACGCGTAGGGCACGGATGAGCATCCAGGCGCCACGTGCACCCCGTGGGATCCGCAAGACTTGGGCTGATCCATACGGATACCAGCGCCCTACTGGCTCATTCTCGAATGGCTCCTTGTCTCCGAGATCGCGGTCTCCACAGATTATTTTGAAGTCATACTCATCCTTCAGCGTGTCAACCAACGCCGCAATACTTCGAATCGGTCCACCGACCTTGAATCCGGGCAGATAGGAACCAATGAGGACAAGGATCGTTTTCTTCTCACATTCTGCGCCCAGTCGAACGGAATCACCTTTCGCTCCTCGCCCGGCGTTCTCATCAAGCGGCTCGAGCAGAGTCGTCACGCGTGGTCTTTCCCTTCTACAGTAGCCTCAATAAACTCGCTCAGCAGCCGGTCGCGGCTGTAATCGCGATGGGCCTGATCATGCAATTGCTTCGGTTCGTGCTCTGGCAGCTTGCCTGCGAGATAGGAACCAAGCAATTTGGCGATGTCTACAGTTTCGGCAGATTGAGCCAACCAAGCGGAATCGAAATTGCGGACGACTTCAGGAATTGCCCCCACGGGCGTTGCCAATACAGGTCTGCCTGCCGACAACGCTTCGAGGGCAATCAATCCGAAACATTCCAACTCTGCAGTCGGCAGTACGAATGCGTCACATGCGGCGTAAGCCAATAGCAATACTCGATCCTCGACCCTGCCGAGAAAGCTAACCGAGTTGTTAATCCCGAGCGTCATTGCCTGCTGCTCCAACTTGGTTCGCAGTGGTCCGCTTCCCCCGATTACCAGGTGAAACCTGAGCCCTTCTTGAAGCAAAAGATGGGCGGCGTTCAGCAGCCGATCCAATCCCATCCGCGACACCAAGCGCCGCAAAGTAAAGAGGACTGGCACATCAGCAGGCCATCCTAGCTGTGATTTGGCCCGTCCTCGATCCGCGATCGGGACGAAGCGCGAACTGTCCACCCATCCTGGAATGCATTGCACTCTCTTCGCGAGTTGCGGCCCATGGAGTTTGCCAATGCAGTCGATCGTATAACGCGAGAGTGCGGTCATCGCGTTTGAGCGACGGAGGCATTCCCCTTCTATCCGGTTGATCATTTCAAGCCCCAACGGGCCGGTGATCCTTCGTAGAAATCCTGAACTTCTCCACTCGATGGCCATTTCCATCTTTGAAGGCGAGTGGATGGTGTAACAGGAACGAACCGAATCGCCATAGAAATTCAGCGCCGCCAATGTGGTTAGCGGGATGTGTCCATGGATCGCGTCAACCCGGGGCAATTGTCTTGCAAGAACCGCAGAGGCAGCTTTCTGATGGGCAAAGCCGCGGGCAGGATTCCAAGCAGCAACCATCGGCGGAGAATACCGCAGAAAGTGGATTCCATTCCTCAGTTCATGCTCGGGTTGTCCGGGTGCGCCGAGCGCCAATACCCAAACATCATGTCCACGGCGACAGAGTTCTTCGGCCTCTTCGAAGGCTATTTTGGCGGAGCCAGTAGGCATATCCTGCCAATGCACGACTGTTGCTAGGAGTACTTTCATGGGGTTCCATGGAGGCGCGGTTTTGCCAAAAGAGCTGAGGAAGAAGCTCTAGGGCCATAGATGACATATGACATAACCACCACTATGATGCCAGACTGAATCACCCCTACCAAAAGTCCGATAACATCACTTTCAAGATTCATGAATTGCGGCAGCATTATGATATAGATAAATAGTTTCGGTTCTGGGGTACTTCCTTGTCCGATCCAGTTCATATAGAACTGCAAAAGGGCTCCCCAAGTGAACATTCCAATCACAACTCCGTACGTTCCATACATCGAATAAAGGTCTCCGATGATCGTGGTCGCTGAAGACGAGATGTTCCCGTGACCAAGGGCTTCACTGAGACGCTGCCCTTTATTGAGAACAGGCTTGTCTTTCCATAGGAATCTCGGTACGAGTGGATACACAGGCACAAGCCACAGTTTCTCGCCTCCATTCAACATGGTGGGGTCAGGGACTTCGAGGATGTCACGCAGGGCAGCGAGATAAGACATCCGACTCGACGCTAAATCAGAACTGCCCTCTCCATCTTCGCCGGTTTTTGATCCGTAAGTCAGAAAGGCATCCTGAAATGACTTCACGAGGACCGCCTCCGTTCCGCCCACGGTATTTATCTGACTACGATATCCCTCGTTAAGATTATCCCGATATGCACTTGTGAACGGATAGATGAATACGATGAGAAGCACTGGCAATAACAAGACTGTGCGAGGAATTTTTTTCTGCGTGATTCCGTATATAAGCATGACGTCGAGAATTGGGAAAAGAGGTCCACTCTTCAATCCGGAGACGATGCCCAAGGCGACCGATATGAGCAGGGAAAGCCAGAAGACAATCTTAATGAGCGGTTCCCGGCTTCGCTTTCCGACCACCTCAATGGCTGAAACCACCAAAGCCGCAGGGATGAGGCTGGCCAGGAAATTGACCCATTGCATGATTCCACTTGAAGCTTGTCGCGTCGACGCATCGGACATATAGCCAAACAAGCCAAGTCTCCAAACGACGACATTTCCTAGCGTGCCTAGCCCGAGCATTGCCGCACTGAAAAGGGAAACGCGGTCTGGAGTAAGAAGCATCTGAGGAACGAAACGGAGTCCCCCTTCGTTCAAGAGCATCAGGCTCCCAATCGCGAAGCCGACAAACCCAATCAAAACGAGAAACATCGCACGGGCGTAATCGGCGTCGACAACCTCATTGCCAGACGCAAACCGCATTGCAGGTATGAAGACAAACCCAGCCATCATCTCGATTGTCAACAGGACCGGAATACTGGTCCATGCGAAACTCCGCAGGCTGCGCAAGGCCAAATATCCCGTCGCGGCGGAGAGAAGCAACATTGCCAACGCATTGAATTCGACCGATTCGGAATTGCGACCCTGCAACAGGGTGAAGAAGCCCCAAATTGCAAAAGGCACGCAGAGAAACTGGAGCAGCACGAGGATCCATCGAAAGGTTTTCCCCTCGCCAACCCCAGGCTCAATTGGTGTGTGAATGCTGGATCTCATGATTCCCTTGCTTTGATTTTTTGGTCGACAACGCCAGTATGAAGGAGGCCCTCGCCGTCAACTCGGCGAAGATAAGACTCGCCATCGAGGTGGAGCTGGTGAACCCTAGCTGTTGTTAGAAAAACCCCGGTCAGCTTTTGGATTTCCGGTCTTTCTGCTCAAGAAGTTCGTTTTGCAACGAATACGAGCGACCGGCCGTCTGCAGCGTATTCCGTGGGACCCATCGAAAATCCACTGGCCTTCACGGTCGCCAGGAGAGCGTTCATGTCCCCGCCTTCGGCGTGGACCTCGCAAGCGATGGCTCTTGCCATCGCAAGCAGCTTACTCTCTCTCGTTAGCACCCCAAATTCTCCGCCCTCTATGTCACACTTGATGAAATCGACAGATGAAGTGTTCGCACGTTCGAGAAGTTGCTTTTCTGTAAGCAGTTCGGCCCCAACATAGTTCTCATCTCTCTTGATTTTGTCGCATGGGTCGCCGAGAATCCCGCGAATCAGCGTTGTTCTCTCCGCATGCCCCGGATTCAACCCCAATGATTTAACAAAAACGCGGCTCACGCTAATATTCGGCTCGACCGCAATGACTCTCACCGTGGGGTCCATGGCCAAGGCCAAGTTAGTGAAGTTCCCCATGTTAGCTCCAAGATCCAGCAAGGTGTCATTGGGTCCTATACGCAGCCAGCCGTTTTTTAGATAGCAATCCCTCACATACATTTCTCGAATACCGGAAACGCAGGTTGGACCCGTTATTTTGAATTCACATTTATATTGCCTCAAGGTGACGACGAATGGGCCTTCTCCCATGGCGAAATCAGCCGGTCCCAGGTTCCTGCATTTCAAGATACTGGGAAGATGAAGGATGACGCAGCACAACCATCGCAATGCGACGAAGGGGCCGCATATCCGGAAGAGTCCAACAAAGTCCTTACAAAGCTTCGTAAGCAAGATTCAGTATCTCCCGCATTCAAGGGCACTTTGACTTTGAATTTGGGTCGCCGCCAATATTGTTGTTGTTAACTCTGATGTTGAGGATATTGTTCTAAACCATGGAGCGGGGCCTATCGGCAATGCTTTGGGTTCGTGACTCCAGAGCGCTGTGAACGTGCTCTTACGCTCATGAACGTGGACGATTCTCACGTTCTTAGGATTCAGGATTATCATTCAAGAAGGGAATGCGGGGTTAATTTCCGCTCACTATCTGAAACACCGAGAGCAACCATGAACGATCAGG
The DNA here is from genome assembly GCA_963780515.1 of uncultured Acidobacteriaceae bacterium. Lineage (GTDB taxonomy): Bacteria > Acidobacteriota > Terriglobia > Terriglobales > Acidobacteriaceae > Telmatobacter. The sequence goes on along the minus strand of CAWACG010000016.1, from coordinate 23,207 downwards.
TGTTTTTTTCACAGACCACCAAATCAACCCTGGCCCAGTCCGCCGGCAACCATGGGCAGATCAAGGCATCGATACTCCTCACAAGTGCCGTATAGGGATAGAAAAGTGGTCTTTGGCCCAGACGGGAGAGACATGCGAAAATCCGGTGCCCAAAGGATCCGAACTGCGCCAACTTGGTGATTGCAGACGGTGAAACCAGCCAGGTCTTTTCGATCCCATCATGATCGATAATTCGGAAACCGGCTGCTCTGAAGGCCGCCAAGTTCTCTGCAGGTCGTTGATACCCCAGATGGCCGTCGCCCTCAATGAAGAGGCGGTGGTAAAGAGCCGGCTCTTTCGCCTTATAGTGACCGATCAGAGGATTCCTGGTCTCGACATCGTAAAGGAATATCAACTTCCCACCTGGGCGCAGAATCCTGTTCAACTCCGAAAGAATATGGGGTTTCACGTCCGGCGGGATGTGCTCCCAGAAATATGAACTCACCACCGCATCAACCGAGTCGTCCGGAAGAGGAATGCAAAGAGAGGCATCGGCTTGAATCCTGCGTTCATAAAGCTCCACTTGCTCCAGCGACGAAACAGACAAATCACAACCTACCATGCGGTAACGCTGGCCGAAGTACTGTACACCTCCGGCGCACCCAAGCTCCACAACCGTTCCGCCTTGCCGGACAGAACGGCGCACAGTCCACAGATAACCGCTATTGATCAGCCACAGGGGCCATATATGCCAGGGTCTTTCGCTACGGGGCAGAAAAAGAGTTCTGTTGTGATAAGCCCCTTCGTAGAAATCATCGGGGAGGTCTAATGTGCACACAACCCCCCTTTGAATAGGGTATTGCCGTCCGCAGGTTGCACAGGAAAATCCAGACGAAGATTCGGCGAGGAGGACGCGATCATGTGGACAAATGAGAGACAGAGTCATGCGATCCCTTTTCTGAGGACTGTTCGAATGCGAGAATCCCTACGCCGACGCCGTCTCCGAATGCCCAATGCCTCGATGCTCATGGTGCCAGCGCAGTAATTCAGCCATGCGATTATCGTACGAATAGGCCGGTACGCAGCGTGTATAGCCGGCCTGAGCAATGCGCGCACGCTCGGCCGGATGCGCCAAATAGTAGTCAATCTTCTCCGCGAGTTCCTCTGCTGAATCGAAACATTCGATCTCCTCGCCACCTTTGTAGAGATCTAACACTTCAGGATTGCGTTCGTGCAGCATAAAACCTCCTGAAGCAGGGATCAAATAAGTGCGACTTGTCGTAAGGTCCACCGAGGAAGCGCCCATGCAAGGGCCGTTCATGATTGCAAGATTGATCTTGATCACCTGAATAGCCTTTGAGTAGCGCTCGCCATAGAGACCATACCCTCGAATGCACCTTTGCAAACCCGGTGATTTGCAATAGTTCTTCCAACCCTCGCCCCAGATTGAGAAGTTCAGCTTGGGGCGGAGGGTAACCAGCTCATCAAGAAGCCCCTCTTTGTATTTTGAATGAATTGCTATAAAGCCTACATCGCATCCGCATTCCGAAACGTATCGTGAATCGACTTCAAATCTGCGATGCAAGACCGGGTCATAGCCGTGCGGCAGAAAGAAGCCGTTTTTCAGTTTAAGCCTCTTGATCGCGTCAGAATACCAAAACGGCTTTGTATAGAATATGCAGTCGTATTCCGGCAGTGATTTGGGCAGCCACTTTCCATATGCGAACGCAGACGTATCTGGAAAGTAGTTGTAGAGAGCAATTCCTTTGCGGCTCAGCGCCTGCAGCGTCTGGGCGAAAATGTAGGTACCCTTGAATGCAATCACGATATCCGGTCGAAGATTTTCCGAAACATTTAAGATATCGTCATTCAGTTCCTCGACCATTCGGAACCACAGGAGGCGTCGAACAACTCGAGAGCTGAATTTGGCGACCTGGGGGATGAACGTCTGCTGGTCAATATCAAGGACGTCATGTCCCATGCGCCTCAAACCTTCGGCGCAGGACCGGGCATTGCTGCCGTACCAATTTTCACCAATGAATAGAATCCGTAACATTGAACAGCTCTCCTTCGGGGCTTCCTATCGAAAACCGGGCTTCATAAGGAACTTCTGATCATTCGCTGAGCTGCCCGACAGGACTAATTGCTTTCTGAAGCAGCCACCGCAGTATCCGTAATGGCCACAAATCATACCTCGTCACCGATTCGGAGCTGGATCCGACCATGTCGTATTTTCGCTTTGCGACCGCGTAGAACAGCCACTTTGCGGTTTCGCAGCTTAGCTTTAGCCTGAAACACAACCATTCCAGTTTCCCTTTAAGCGTGTTCAACGGTAGGTAGTTGAGCCTGTTCGATGCATGGATCTCGTACACAAGAACCAATCGAGGCCAATGCCATTGCTTTCCTGTATAGATGTCAGGGTAATACTCAGGGCGAAGTGCACGGACGCTTATCAAGGGTTCACTGACGTAGCCGACCTGCGAGACTGCAGCGAGTCTCATCCAAAGATCCACATCCGCAACAAGATCGTATTTCTCTTGAATTCCGCCAACTTGGTCCCACCAAGCCTTCCGAATCATGGCCGTTCCGCGGACAGGGCAGCCCCACCGGGCGAAGAGGAAATTCTTTAAGAACCAATGCCCGTTTAGTTGTTCCTCATTGAACGGAGGAGGCCACGGAGGTTCGAGGGTTCCAACAAGATAGCGATTGAAGACGAAACTTATCCCGGCATGCCGGTCTAATACCTCGCCCCACTTTTCCAGTAAATCTTTGCGATAGAGGTCATCGTGATGCAAAAGGGCAATGTAGGGCCGCACAGATTGCGCAACGGCGAAATTTGCGTTGCCTGGCATGCCCATATTTCGGGGCGTGCGAACCGCCTTGATTCTCTTGTCCTTCTCAGCAAACGAAAGGATGCGTTCCCACGTGCCGTCACTCGAACAATCATCACTGACGATGACCTCATAGCCTGTGATCGTTTGGTCGAGTATCGACTCCAAAGTTGAGTCAATCACATCGACGTGGTTGTAGGTGAGCAAGCAGACCGAGATCCGATTACCCAGTGATGCGCTCATTGCTTTACTGCTCTGATCAAGACCTGACCCCCGAAGAGATTCGGCCAGTGACGGCAACCCCACTGGTCAATCTCCCTGCTCCATGCCTGAGGGAAGACATGTCTGCGAAGCCACCAGAGCGGAACGCTTCCGGCTGCGATCTTATGAGTAAGTGCCAGGTGAGAAGACTTCGAGAACAGATACTTATCGGCAGTGAAAAACGTAAAGAAGTGTAGATGAGTGTCGTCCAGGACACCCGATGATTGGTACTGAAAGTCTCCTCTCAGAAACTGAAGCCGCATTCGCCATGACAGGACATTGGGGACGGCAACCAACAACTGCCCCCCCCTTCGCAGTAGTTGCGAATAGCGATCAAGGACAGCAGCAGGGTCTCGAAGGTGTTCTAAGACATGAGAAAAAATCAACACGTCGAATGATTGATTTGTCAGACCATCGGGGAATTTGTCTTCAACATCCGCTATCCAGCACTTTGTCATGTATTGCTGTGCGATCGCGGCCTCTGAGCCCGAGTGGGTAACTCCGAACAAATCGCAGGCAGAATTCTTCGACTTGATCAAAGCTGCATTATCTCCCGTACCGCAACCAATATCGAGAATGCGACCATAATTCCCTTCGAGCAGTTCAATCAGAGGAGGATTTCCGTCGTTTGAATAAACCCGATCCATTTGCTTTAGTGCCGCTCCTTCACAAGTAGAATTCCTTGTAATCATCAAAGCCGCATCCTCTCGTCAAGCATATTTAAGAGAGCCATTTCGGCTCTTGCCTGCGAAAGTGGTGCATGCTACTGGGAGAACAGGCTACATAATTTCCTTCGGTCCAGTGTTCCAATTCCCAGCGCCATTGGGGATAGAACTCAACAAGTGAACCTGTCAGCTTGCCGATCACATATCCCTTGGGTGTCAGAAGGCAAAAGGCATCGCGTAAATAGGCTCGGCTCCCAATCCAGCGATGGTTGTATTCGAACTGCAGAATCCTGATGGCCTGCCTATCCAACATCCCGGACGCACCGGAGATGACCTGAAGATCATGCCCTTCGGCATCAATCTTTAGAAGGTCGATGACTTTGATTGCATTCTCTTCACAATAGAGGTCGATGGTTGTGAGTTGCACTTCCTCAGTCCCCTCTGTGCGGGTATCCAGCGGCTCCGCAAGGCTGTTCGTGCCTCCTCCTCCTTCATCGTACACATGCATGAATGCGGTCCCGGCATGTTGAGAGCAGGCCTTGTTCACAAGAGTCACGTGAGGCGAACTGCCGAATCGCGCACAGACCTGTTTGAAGGCTCCTGCACAAGGTTCGAAGGCATGAACCTGTGCGGGTATTTGAAGGCTGTCAGAGATTTCGAGCAGGCTCGCAGTCCATTCGCCCATATGTGCGCCGATGTCGATTATGGTGGCAGGAGGGGCTGAAGTGCGCAAAGCTACAGCCTGCACGATGCATTCGCCATTCGCGGCTATATCATTCCGGAAGTCTCCCCTGGCCGCACGCATGAGGAAGCGAGACGCTCGATAAAGGTTTCTGCGCCCAATGAGCAAGGAGCATTTGCGAAGGGCTTCTTTGGCGATCATTGTTCTCTCAAAGGAAATGCGGTTGAAGTTTTAAGCCGCTCGATCATCTGGCCTGCCGAGGAGCAGTAACCAAAGATTCAATCGCAGAAGCCGGTGAGCAAGTGCGAGCATGACCAGAAAGCTTACTGTGTAGGCGATGGACGAAACGATCGCAGCCCCGATGTATCCATAGCGTGGAACCAGCAGATAGAGGCCAATGGCTGTCACGGCCACACTTACACCTTCAGCCCAGGAAGATAGTCCTGGCCTGCCCAGAGCGCTCGCGGCGTTATAGAGCACATAGCTCAGGCCAGTCATTAGGGCGCCAGGAAGCAGGATTCGACATGCCAGAATGGATCCGTCAAATGCCGGACCAAACACAAAACGAATCAAGAAGGGCGTAAGCAGAAAGAGCAAAGAGCAGCACGCAAGCAACCAAATCAGCGATGCACGGAAAGCCACCCCAATTGTCGCCTTGGCCTCTGCGTTATTCTGATTTGATCCTCTAGAAAATGCCACAATACCTGCCGCCTGCGGAAACACAGCGACGGCGGTCGAGAGCGTTACCGCCACCGCGTAGAAGCCCAACTGTCGCGGAGCGATAAGGAGGGAGAGAAAGAGTTGGTCAATCCGCTGGTTGACGTAAGTCGCTACGCTCAGACCTTGGATCCGAGAGCCAAAACTAAAGAGGCGCGGAATTGTCGATGGGTTCCACTGCACATGCAGCTTAAGGTTCTTACCTACCAGCGTTATGCCCAATGCCAAAGCGAAAACGCATCCTGCAACCTGCGCGAAAATCACAAAACTCAACGTCGCGCGATGCGTAAAGTAGAGCCCTATCAGAGCGGCAGCATAAAAGATTGGCGCCACAAGTCGAATAAGATTGAATCGCAACAAATCCTGAAGAGCTTGAAACAAGCTTGCCGGATAGCCGCTCAGGATCATCGCAGGCGAGAAGAGCACGAAGATGATTCCCAAGTGCCTGACTTCCGGCGAATACCTTGCAAGCACAACAGGAACGACCAACAGACCAATTGCGACGCAGAAGGCGCTCTGGATCAAGCCGATAATCGCAACTGCAGTTCCTCCCTCGGATCCTGTAAACTCGCGGCGCCCAAGGTAAAAGACAACAGCCTGGGGTATCCCGAAGGCAAGGAAACTTGCGATTCCACTTGGCCAAATGATTACTGCAGCGTATTCTCCTCGTCCGGTCGGGCCCAGCATCCTTGCGGACAAGATGCCTGTCAGGATTCCAAGACCAAGGGTGAGACCCTGCACAAGCGCCGTGGATCCATAATGCTCCACGAATGTACGTTTGTTCGTGACTGGAGGGCTACACGGTAAAGGCTCGGATGCCAAATTGAATCCTTCCGTCGGATCGAAATGCTGCACGGCGACTTTAATAGCCGGGACTTTTCTTTAACTTCTTTGAAACTATGACCTTGGAAAAGCACTCCGAGTGTTGGGTCATCGCGACTATTGTGTCTCTTCCGTGACAAGAGTTAGCCTTACGGTCGGCAGCCCAACCTCTTGAGTTGTGTTGCCGCGTCTTTCAACTGCACTGCTGCCACGGGGGCATCCTGAAGGCGTGCGATCTTCACCGCAGCCTTCGACATTGAGCAATACAACTGCTTGTCCTCATAGAGGCGAGCAATAGAGCTTGAAAACGCATCGATGTCCGACCATGGATATGCCAACGCATTCTCGCCGAGTCGAGCGCTATCGTTTGGACCAATGCATCCGATGCGATCGCTCAGGATCGCAGGACATCCAAAGCAGCCCGCTTCCGGTATGGCTAGCGGATGAGGATCATTGGAAGACATCATTGCCAAAGCATTGCTGGCGGAGTAGCACTCTCCAATCCCGCTCTGGTTGACGAATCCCGTCAACACAATATTCTTCAACTTTCGTTCCCCTATAAACGTCTCCAGAGCCGGGCGCTCCTCGCCTTCGCCAACCAGCAGTCCCCAAACGTTGAGGCCGCGTTGGGCACATCGGTGGATCGCCTCAACCAGGTGCAACGGGCATTTCCGAGGGATCAGCTTTCCCGCGTAAACTACGACGAAGGCATCTTCAGGAATTCCGAATCGTCGTCGGATTTCGCGACGTGCCACAATTGGATCTCCTACAGAAGCGATGAACCGTTCGCAATCGATAGGAAGCGCCCCCTGAAATATTCTTTGTTTCGGGATGCCGTACTGCAGGTGATACATCCGATTATTGTCGCCGCAGGCAAGGACGCCGTCCAGGTGTCGATAAAGATAGCGGACGACAATTGCTTTCGCGGCGCGTTTCCACAATGTGCGTGTCGATTTCGCACTCGAATCAGATATGAGCATCACTGGAATGCGATTCCGATTACACCAGCTCGTTGTTCGCCACATGGTTCGGTGAACGTACCCGTGTATAACTACAACAGAAGGGTGGAAACTGGCCAATTCTTCGCCGATATTGGGGTTATCCGTGGCCCAAAACGTGAGATTTCGGATCGGTTTTCGGCTCGGCAGGAACTCCCACTCGTAGCCATCGAGGAGCGGAATGTCCCACTTCACCTCAGTCCCGAAGTCGCGGTCGTAGTATGTCTCCGCCCCCTTCCTTGAACAGAAGAACACCTTCAAAGCGATGCCCGGAATCGCAGCCAGAGCACGGTGCCACGGCGCGAAATATTGGATAGGATGGGTTACTATGATTGCGATCCGAGTCGAGATATCTGGAACGTCGGACGGATTCAATTCGGTTCCACTTTCTGCGGTAAGTAGTGTGAATCAAGCCCACCAACAGACTCAGTGCTGGGTAAAGAGGAGGCTGACGTAGCCCCCAGGACTTCGTTCTTTCCACGCTCTATCAGCGTGCCAGTGCCCGGTCTTTCAGAATTCGTCGAGCTTTGTGTAACATGAGGAATATTGTTGCCTTCAGCACAATTTGCCCGGAGCGACACAAAGCTCAGCCATTTGCTGGTCGATCGATTCGCCTGAATTCTCTTATTGTTTACCGACTACTTACCATTTTATCTCAAGCTCTTCCCGGCAAGTCCACTCCCGTTGGCCCCGCTTGAATCCCAGAGGAGGCCGCCGGCCCGACAGGGCCACCGGGGCTATCTCCAAAAGAGGTGGAGGTCACGATAGATTGTGAATCTGAATCCATTGCGTCTCGTTGCGGATAGAACTACCTCCCGAGCCTCATCCGTGTGAATTTCTATTGCGATGCTCCGGGTTCTCCGCAGCCATGTGTCGCAATCGCCCAAGAAGAGAGGGAGTTCCGCGCCCTCGATATCGATTTTGAATATGTCGATGGTTTCAAATCCGGCATCGCGCAGAATCGACAAGGGATCAAGAGTGCGGCAGGTAAGGTCGTTTGTGTCGCTCGATTCTTGAACCCAAGGGCCTTCGTTGGCGCCCAAGACTGCCAGACTGCGGTCAGCAACTGGCCAGAGACCTGCATTGAAGAGACGTATCCTATTGCCGAACAGAGCGCAGTTTCTGGACAGTATTTCGAAATTGTCCGGGTTCGGCTCGGTTGCCGCAACCAGTGCCTCGGGGAACTTTGTTGCATACCAGCCCGTTGTGTCGCCTATGTTCGCGCCAGCATCAACGACAAAATGGACGGGTCGAGCAGGAAGCCGGTAGGAATACGCCTCTCGTGCGATCGCATGAAGCACCAGATTTGCATCCCCAGTTCCGGGCCGCACATAGAACGGATGAGGCAATGGACGGAGACTCACCGCGGCAGGCGCTTCCGTCAGCGAACGTCGCCTAACGGCGGAAAGCTTTCGGTAATCATTGAGGCCGAATTGCCTTGCACCGTGGAACGCGTCGAAAGTCGATGCGCAACGGGAATATATGGTCATTGGGAGGCTGTTGCGCACAACCGGCCGAACCTGTTCGCCAATTGCTTTGAGGTTCAATTCAATCATATTAGGTACCGAGTATCAGATTGTTTCCGAATTCCCGAATGGAGGAATGACTCGCGATCCTAATGAGTCGTCGCGACATAAATTGAGGCCGATGCTGCCGCAGACAGGATAGTTTGACTATTGGTCAGGATCGATTTCATCGTACTCGTCGGCACATAGAGGATGTCGGTCGCATGCAGTTGCACGTCAGCGCTCTTTCCTCGGCTGATCTTCTTGTATGGAAGCGCGATATCTACCTCAGTGCCATCGGCATTCTTGCGCAGAATGTAAACTGTTTTAGTCGCGGCCGATATCGCTGTCCCGTCGGCCAGTGAGATTGCCTGCAGGACTTTGAGCGTACCTTCTTCCTGCATGACATATCCGCCGGGGCGGTTCACGGCCCCCAACACATAGACGACGCCCGCGCGCTTCACCTGCACTATATCGCCGGGTCGTACGATTACATTTTCAATCGATTTTGGATCTGAAGCCTTGGAATAGTGGATCAGGAGCGGTTCGACCGCTGTGTTTCCCGGAGTAATCTGGATTTCGTTTCCCGCCAAGGGAGTAAGTCCGCCTGCAAGCGCCAAAACCTCAACCAATTTATGCGGAGTGAGTAACGGGTATTTCCCGGGAAGGCCTACTTCTCCAATAATTGTGACTTGAGAGAGTGTGTATTCAAGGATACTCAAATCGACTTGGGGATCATTGAGAATCCGGCCGTCGATGAGCGCTTGTCGAATTTGAGTTCTTGCTTCAGTCGCAGTCTTGCCCGCCACGTGCATCGCTCCAAGAATGGGCAGGATTATATTGCCATCCTGATCGACGCGAAAGCTTCCCTGGAAATCGGAGTCATCGAGCACGCTCAATCCGACCAGGAATCCGGGAGCTAGCCTCAATTGCGCAAAGTCCTCAGGAACCGTTGTCGGCCCAGAACCAAGGGGCACAGGTGCTCGGCTGCCGCCTCTGGCTTGTCCGTTCTGTTGGGTAGACAATTCATGCATGTCGATTTGGGAGTGGCCTTGTTGCGGAAAGCAAACGAGAAAGGCTGCGGCAACGAGAGAGACGGCAAGAAATCTATTCATCATTTGGCGTCGTCCTCCCCGTAGTAAGTGTGAGCGTGTTCATATTCATAGCCGTAGCCATACCCAGCGACACTCCTGTTCATTCGGTTTACGACGAATCCAATTACTGGCATCCCGTCGCGAGCGATCAGGCGGTAGGCGCGAGCCAGATATGGCCTGGTTACGACGTCGGCCTGCGCAACCCAAATCACGGCGTCAGTCTTCAGTGATATTGAAACAGCATCAGTTACTAGAAAAGCGGGGGGGCTATCGATCAAAACAATGTTGTAGCGAGAACGCAGGTCCTTCAGCAAATCGTCGAACGCCGTCGACCCCAATAGCTCAGCCGGCAATGGCGGCCGTGGGCCTGCCGGCATGATATCCAGGGTGGGCACATACACCCCGTGATGAATTGCTGCATCGGCTGTACACGAGCCAACCAGCACATTGCTGAGCCCCAATTCTTTTGAAACGTTGAACCGGCTCTCAATTCCCGGTCGGCGCAGATCGGCCTCTACGACGATTACCTTTTTGTTTTGGAGTGCAAAGGCAACGGCGAGATTCAGTGTTACGGTGGTTTTGCCTTCCCCTGGAGTGCAGCTAGTAAGCAGGATTATCTTGGGTCCACCGCCGACACGGGACAGCATGATGGAAGTGCGCAACGACCGGAATGCTTCCGCGGCGGCCGATTTTGGGTGGTCCAGTATCCAGACTGAGCCGGGATTGGGAGGCTCATCTTTGACCTCTTCGCGGTTTTTCCGGCGACGACTTGCGCTGTAGACTTCTCGCGCCCCGTAAATCCTGCTCTTCGCCCCAAAGCTCGGGATCACGCCGATTACTGGCTTTCCGGTGATTTCCTCCACCTCCATCGGGTCACCAACCGTGCGATCAAAACTCTCGACAGCGATGGCGGCGGCAAGGCCAAAGAACACTCCAAATAGCAATCCCAACGCCATATTGGTTCGGCGCTGCGGCCGAATGGGCAAGGATGGCTCACGTGCAGGATCCACAATGGTGATATTCGTAGCCTTGATTCCGGCTGAAACATTCGCTTCCTGCAGCTTGGTGTAAAGGTCCTCATACAATCTTTTGCGCGAAGCCGCTTCCTGGCTTAACACAGCAAACTGAACTGTCTTTTCATTGAGATCGTTTGCCGCCAACTGCTGCTGTTCGAACTGCCGATGGATTCCACTCTCGGTTTGCTGCGCCAACTGGAAATCGGCTTGCGCACGCTGGGCGATCCGCTGCAATTCTTGATGGATTTGCTCATCCAGAGCTTGCAGTTGGGTCTGCATTTCCTTGAGATGACGGTTATTCGCCCCGTATGTTGTCGACGCTTCAGCAAGATTGACTTTCAGTTCATTTTCCTGCTGCCGGAGTTGCTGGAGGTTTGAGATCCCGCCTCCTTCAGTGAGCACCGTCGAATTGCTTTGAACGGCCAAGGGATCTTTTCCGAGCCCTTGGATCACGTCGCTGTTTCCGGTTAGCACGAGGCGATAGATTGCCTCCTTTTCAATGCGATTCGCTTCGGCCCTGGTGAGTTCGTCATTCAGCGTATCGAGCTTCTGGATTACGACGCTATGAATTTGCCCCTCGCCTGCTGAATCTCCTGCGGCGCCTGACGGGCTCACGTTCAAATTGATGATCCCGCTCTGCTTTTCAAAATCGGTAAGCTTTTTTTCTGAATCTTCGACGTTGGCCTTAAGATCAGCAAGCTGCTTTGTTAACCAGGCAGAGGTCTGACTTGTCGCTTCGTAATGGGATTGAAGGTACTGATACTTGTAGGTGTCGATCAATGCATTTGCAATCTCCGCTGCCTGTTTTGGGTCGTGACTTTCATAGGAAACTCGAATTAACCGCGTTCCCCGAGCCGGACTCACTTTCAGATTACCCTTGAACATACTCAACAATCGGGTCCGATTCTTTGGCGATTCCTCGATCATTGATCGCTTCACAAGACCTTCGCTGCCCTTGGCAGCAAATGGAGGTTGCGAGGCAAGCCCGAGCCTGTCTATTACGGCCAAGGCCAGAGAGTCACCCTCGAGAATGGCGGTCTCGGTCTGCTGATCTACGAGGAGGCTGTCCTCATCCTCGCCAAACTGTTGAGACGCCAATTCCCCAAGCCCTTCGCTCAAGGAGGAACCGCTGCTCTGGTTTAACTCAATGGTTGCGGTTGCCTCATAGACCGTCATGGTTCTGGCTGTGATAATCAGGGCCAATATCTCAAAGATCAGGACCGAGCCAATGAACCACCTAAGTCGTCTAATAACGATCCGCACCAGAGCATGTACCCCTAGGGAACGGACTGACTGATTGAAACCAGGCGTCTGCGCCATGGAGTCGCGTCTTTCGCTTGGTATACCGGGATCTTCGTAGTTATTCACGCTTTGTCCTCGAGTGGTCGGCAATCAAATCGCGTCCGAAATTCATTCATGCTGCCCATAAAAAGAAATCAGCAGGGCGCATCGCCCACTTGGTTGACTTAGATTTTGGGGGTGGCGCGAGAATGAGCCCATTGCGACGGCGGATTAATAAATTCCATTGTACGGGGTCTAGGGCGCCGGATGAGACTCCAGTACGCCCTTCTTTTTCGGATCGACTTCTTTTCAGAGAGAAAGCAATACAACTGGCAGATGCGATGCTTCATTGCGGGGTCTTACTTTAGCCAAAAGGGGCAATGTCTGCTTCTGAAGCACCTTCCAAGGTTATAAACGCCTGGTATCTTGAATGCGGCTCGCTCTGAAATTCATGTGAATCATTTCTAGCAGATTTCACGATCCACACGCCTGATTGCCTTTGGCCCAGCTAACTGATTTCGGGGGATGGTGAGAGGGCAACCGATACAAGGTTGTTGTCATTTCGAGATGTGACACCTTTCCCGACAGCGCCATTTTGGTTTGAGTGGTTAGGCGAACCGGCCTTCAATAGTTGCGTGCTGGGGCTATAGTCCGGAATCAGGTTCTTAAGTACGGATATCAAACGAATCTGATCACGCTGATCAACAATGTCCCGCAATTCGCTGAGGTTCTTCCTAAGATCGGCGAGGTCCATGTTTGTGGGACTCGCATACCTTCTAATCTTGTTGTGCAATGTTGGGAGCAGAGATTCGTTGTGGAGGTTCAATTCCTCAAACAACTTCTCACCTGGGCGGAGGCCCGTGAACTGAATTTTGATGTCCCGGTCTGGCTTCAGCCCGGATAAAAGAATAAGGTTCCGGGCAAGGTCAACGATCTTGACGGGCTCTCCCATATCGAGAAGAAAGACATCTCCTCCGTTACCGATTGAGAACGCCTGCAGCACCAGCTGAGAGGCCTCTGGGATGGTCATGAAATAGCGGCGCATTTCAGGATGTGTGACGGTCAAGGGGCCGCCGGCAGCGATCTGTTCCTTGAATATTGGAACCACACTTCCATTGCTTCCCAGCACATTGCCAAAGCGCACCGCAACAAATCTGGTATTGCTCTCATTTTGAAGTGCGCGAATGACCAACTCTGCCATTCGTTTCGTGGCGCCCATCATGCTGGCAGGGCGAACCGCTTTATCGGTGGAAATCATTACGAAGTCTTCCACTCCGTATTTGATTGCGGCAGTGGCCGTTTGCCATGTGCCAAAGATGTTGTTTTCAACGGCGGAAAACACATGCTTTTCCATCAATGGAACATGCTTATAGGCCGCCGCATGATAGAGAATCGAAGGTCGATATTGTTCCATCACACGCGCCAACTGATCGGGTTTGGTAATATCTCCCGATCTCCGGATGAAAAGTCATGTTGGGGAAGCTTTTATGCAACTCTCGGTCGATCTGAAACAGCGGGGTCTCCGCCTCGTCGAATCCGATCAGAGCCAGGGGGCTGAAGTGGGCAATCTGCCTGCAGAGTTCAGATCCGATGGAGCCCGCTGCGCCGGTCACCATGACAACTTTTCCCTGGATTCGCTCCCTGATGTGGCCCAGATCCAGCTGCACAGACTGTCTGCCCAAGAGATCTTCAACTGCGATATTCCTGATCTGTCCGCCCAGTTTTTTGCCTTGAATCAGATCTCCGAGACTCGGAACCATCTTGTATTCGACACCGGCATCAGAGGCCAATTTCAGCATCCGCACCATTTGCGGCCCGGTTGCGGATGGGATCGCAATCAACACCTTCTTGACGGCGTGCTTCCTGGCCAAGGCTTCAAGCTTTTCTCCAGTTCCCAACACGCGCTTTCCGTCCAATATCAAGGCCGAATTTGCTGGGATCGTCATCGATGAGGCCAACAACGTCGCACATCAAAGCGCGATTTTGCCGAAGCTCCCAAAGCAGCTGCAGCCCCGCGGCTCCGGCTCCGTAGATGAGTGTTCTCGTGCCCTCGCCCTCTGCCCAACGGGTATTCTTGGCCGCTGCCATTGCGCGAACCGCCAGCCTTCCCCCGAGAACAAGAAAGCAGGAAATGATCCACTCCAGAATATAGATGGAGCGCGGAATGCCCCATGGGCCGAGCATTATTACAATTCCCAACGCGCCTAGAACTGAGCCCGCTGTGTTGGCTATGGCGATCCGCTGTGCATCATAAACCGACGTGTATTGCCATTTTCCACGGTTCACTTCACTCACTGTAAATATGATCGTCTTCGCGATTGGCCAGACGGCCATCGCAATCCACAAAGGCTGAAAGTATCTAGCGGGCAGTGAACCGTCGAACCGCAGCTCAAAGGCAAGGCAGGCAGCAAGGGCAAATGTGACCCAATCCCTTAACAATGCCAATAGCCGCGATCGAATTTGTTCCACCACAGACCTTCGTGCAGGCAGCAAGATGGGGGGCATATCTTCCTCCTGGATCTGTTTCGTGATGCTGTTGTAGTTCTTCCGCTTTTGAAGAAGTTTCAGGGGCGGCGCCTCAGCCTAAATGATTGACAGGTAGAACTTTGCTGAAACGGCCAGCGTGCATAACAATGATGGAACGATTCGAGCATACCACAGGATATTTCGGATGCATTTTCACAATTTTGGGATGCTTCGTTAGGTTTGGATGATCTGCTTGACGACCGGTCAGCCAAACGTGCGGCATTGATCTCAAGCGCGCTTTTCTCGTGGTTGCTTCGCGGAACGGAAGTCAGGCTGAAGACTGCCCGGCAGTCTCCGTAATCGGCTTCGAGGAAGCTGGCAGTCTTGGGCTTAGAACATCGAGCCAGAATTTGCTATAGGCGCGGACCGAATCCCGGCTGTCGGGGCTCAACGAGCCGCCACCGTCGTTCAACCTTGCAATTTGCGGGTGCATCACCACCATCGCCATCAACGACGCCATTAACAGTGCAGGGTCCACTTTCATGACCTCGCCCTTTGCGACACTGCCTTCAAGATATCGACAAATCTCCGAAAAGAGTGGGGAAATCAGGTCGCGGCACAGCGCCTCCGCTTTGCCTTCCCACTCCAGGAAAGCCACAGCGATCAACCTCAGCGACTCGGGTCTGTGATTGACCGTATCCGTAAGCATTTCGAGAATCTGCGGCAGGACCACTTCCGGCGCATCGCCGGCTTTAATTCCGTCAAGCAATTCCCATCGAGGCTTCAACGCTTCTGTATGGGCGCGGAGTGCCGACCAGAAAATGTCTTCCTTGTGATCGAAGTGGCGGAATAGCGTGTTTTCGCTTACCTCGGCCAAGCGAGCGATCTCGCGCGTACTTGTGCCGTGGTATCCGCGGCGGGCAAACAACTGGGCCGCCGCTTCGACAATCTTCTGAGTTCGCGCGGAGTTTCTATCTGTCATAAGTTCTTGTCCCTCGCCACATGTCGATCCGGGAATTCTCATCGACGATGCGAAGATGAGCGGAGCCCAAATCCAGTTGGACGAAAAGAAGATTTGCGCAACATCACAAGCGCAACGGGGATTCTTATGATTTGGTCGCGGAGTGCTTGAGGGTTCAGGCCGGCACGGATTGAAGGGCATCCGCATCGACTTCGACTGCCGCGTGCTGGTTGATCAAATTCAGAGTGAGAACGAAGCGCATACTGCTGCTCTTCCTGACCAAAATGCCTTCGACGCCCTGCATCAAGCCGGCCGTGATGCGCACCTTTTTGCCAACAACGAGATCCGTGTACGGCTCAACCTTCCGGCCGAAGAGACCCGAACGCAGAAACTCCACCTCGGTGTCTGCTACAGAAATATCGTTCCTGCCATTGCCAACGATGTGCAGGACCCCGGGGGACTCCAGAACCTTGACTCGCTCCCAACGGTTGATGCGCACAAAGAGGTAGGTGGGAAACAACGGGAGAATCGTCTTGACGCGCTGGCGATTCTTCCACACTCGAACGGTCTCGTAAGTGGGCAGAAACGTCTCGATATCTCTAATGTCCAGATGTTTTGCAGCTGATTTCTCGTTCTGCGGAAGAGTGAACACTGCGTACCAGTTGCGTTCCGACGCCAGAGCCTGCAATCCCCGATTCAGATAGGCTCCGTTGCCGGGCTCATGTACAGCAGCATATGAACTCATTCGCGACCTCGCATTCGGCTGGTGTACCTGACTTCGCTTGCGGCTTCTGGCTTCTCAAATCTCGGGCGGAGAACGCTTCCCGCTCGCAAACCCCGTTCTCCACGAATCAATAACAGACTTCAGACGGACACAGTGCAAAAACCGGCTGCATTCAGGCGATGCGGAAGATGGAGGTCTTCACCATTCATCCGCTGGGAGATGTGAATTCCATTGCGTTGACTTGCTCTTGCGCATGGCTTCGCCATGCTGACTTAGCAAGTGGTGAATACGCTAAGCCCTTGGATTGGTCCAAAAGAATCACAAACACGAAATGCGGGGTTGGGGATGCGTAAACACAAAAGTAACCATAAATGGTTACCAATACGCGTGCGAGGCAACAAATTGGTACAGAGGTCGAGAAAAATGCTTACTGATGCAGAACGCCGAATTCCTTCGACTGCATCAAGAGTAAGCACACACACCCACGTTCGTGAAGCGTCATTATGCGACATCACATTCATGCGTGAGCCGTCGAAATCGTGTACGGGCTTTTGCGTAAGACCATCGCTTAGGTTCCATACCGAAATCAATTGGATTTTCAATAGGATGTTCTGCGATTACGTTGGGTTGTCTGGTTTCGGGTCGGCTGGGCCTCTGCATTCGGCATTTGGCTCCGGCTTGATCTGTGAATCCTGGCAATGCTCCGCGTTTCCGAACGAACATTCCGATTCGCCGGAATTTGAAGGCTGAAAGAGCGCTCGTGGCAGAGAGCCCGTCAATCGCGTGGTTCGGATTTCCTGTCGCGGCTTGAAGCAAGCCTTTCTTGCATTTAACCTGCGCTGATTGTCTCCAGAAACCCTGGGGTTCTCTCGGAGAGATCAAAGCAGAAGTCATGACAGAGAGCCTCGAAGTTTGCCGCCGATTTCGACGGAATCGCCATCGGGATTGAAGCTGCGCCGATTGTGTTGCTCGAGTCTAGAAAGCTCTACAGACGGATCCGCCGCGAATCCTTCGGGCATCCCGGGGAACCAGGGCGACTCGAGTCTCGACTGCTCACAGTGGGATTGGTTTTGCCCATATCCCCTCACCGGGAGATGAGCCGTTTCCACCGCGACGGCATGTTTTCATCTTGATTTGGGCCGGGCGGTCCGCGCCACGAGCCTTGAAGACGCCCAGACGACCGCAGCCTTTTCCGCGTGCCTTTCATGCGCATGGGCTGCTTCTCAAACTAAATCCACTGAGTATGACTACAGTAAC
Organism: uncultured Acidobacteriaceae bacterium; assembly: GCA_963780515.1. GTDB lineage: Bacteria > Acidobacteriota > Terriglobia > Terriglobales > Acidobacteriaceae > Telmatobacter. The sequence goes on along the minus strand of CAWACG010000016.1, from coordinate 5,948 downwards.
TCATCATGAGTGTGTGCAGGCGCTTACTATCAAGCTCTTGGACTATCTTAGAATCCTATAATTCAGAGATAGGCGAATTGGTTCTCAAGGATGCAGGAGCTCCGGTGAGACAGAAGCGAACCGCGGTCCGCATCTGATTTTCGCATTACAGAAAGGTCTGCAAGAACAATGGAAAAGACGCGCCTGGACTCCTGGAAATCCATTGCAGACTACCTTCAACGAAGCACCCGTACGGTTCAAAGATGGCATGCCAACCACGGACTTCCCGTGCACCATTTCAGAGGACCCAAAGGGGGTGCGTTCGCCTACCCGAGAGAGATCGATGTGTGGCTCTCAGGCTTTTCACAGAAGAATGGGGACGGCTCAGGAGCAAGCAAGGAAGCGAATGCGGGAAACAGAAGATCGCTCGAATTGACAGCCCTCGCCAACGAAATGTGGGAGATCCGCTCAGAGAAGAATATCCATTCGATTTCCAGCCTTTACCGCGAAGCAATAGACGAGGACCCTGGCAACCCCAGCGCCTATCTCGGTCTGGCGAATGCAATGATTGTTGCCGCGCTCCAGGGCATCGTGGAGGGCTCAATGGCGTACGCCGGCGCAGAGGAGGCTTTGCAGAGAATGTCGTTGCTTGAGCCTGATGGCATTGGCCGAAGATGCATTGGGGCCTGGCTCGACCTGACCTGGAAACGAAAGTGGGAAAGGGCCGCGCGCGGATTCGACGAAGTTTTGAGCCTCGGGTTCGGTTCTTCCTTTGCGCTATACGGCCGGTCATTGCTGTACATTGCGCAGGGCAACCTTTTAGAGGCGTCCGAGTACGCACTCGAGGCTTGGAAACAGAACACCCTGGTGACCTCTCTTAGCGCCCTGCGTTGCTGGATCCCATATCTGGCGGGAGATTATGACAAGTCGCTCCAACTCTTGTCAGAGGCCGGGATAACCGGCAGCTATTGTGCAACACATGCGGCAATCGAAGCACTGGCACTGATCCAATCCGGGGAGATCGCGAAGCACATTCGACGATTTGAGGGTGTTTCCTACGATTATCCACACGATCGGACTTTGCAGGGTGCTTTGGGCTATTCCTACGCACTCACTGGACAGACCGAGAAAGCTGCGCAAAAACTGGAGGACCTTGGATGGACACGGGCCCGGAACAGCTCCCACCGGGCGTATCCGAGTGCCTTGATCTTGATTGGAATGGAGAGGCCCCGGGAGGCGATACAGGCGCTGGAGAAATGCTATTTAGGAGGATCCCAATGGAGCTTTGGATTGCGCTTCGATCCGATTCTCAAGCAGCTCGGCGGCGGCCGTCGCTTCCGAGATCTTCTTCGCAAGGCCGATCCGAATTCTGCAAGCGCGGCTCAGAAATCACTTGAGACGCCGGAAGCCTCGTTAGCCTCCTCTTCTCGTGCCCACTAGCGATGGGCCACCTTCAGAAAAGCCAAAGCAGCTTGACTAAAATCATCAGTCGGAAATCTTCTCGATGGAGCTCTCTCGCCTAAACCAGCGAACGGGAGGTCTGCCACGCAGTCTGGCAGTGTCGTTTGACTTTTTCGACTGACAGATGATGCAGAAGGAATTGCCTCCGGAGCTGCGTGATTCGCGACTTTGTCCATCGTCATTGCTCCGGCAGCGAGCGCGGGTCGAAGGAGACTTGCTCGAAAGGACGATTCCTGGACCGGGGGTGCAATTCGATCAGCGCCGAGCCGTATTCATTTTCAGCCCTTGCCTTGCCGCATGTTTAGTAATAGCAGGCATTGCCAAGTTGGGCTGGGAGCCTCATAATCGGTGAACGCTGTGACAACCCCGGGGGATTGCCTTCTTTGGATCTCCGTAGAACCGGTCAAGTGATGCCGGGCCAGCCCGAACGGGTTATTCCTATGGCGCTCTACAAGTATCCTCAATACTTCGCGCAGACCAATCATCAAGCGTTCGACCAACTCCACGAGCCTGGCACCGCCGCTCAATGGTCAGGGGTGTACAGATGTGAGGGATGCGGCAGGGAAGTTGTTTTGATTGCTGATCAGGATTTTCCACCCGAGAACCATCATCTGCACATTGGGTCTCAAGGTCGACTTCGGTGGCGTCTCGTAGTGAGCCACGGATAGGTGTCGGCTCTGCGCCAAGCCTTGACAATGCGAAGGCGGAAGCGAGCAGGGGCTGTTCGCCCGCTAAATCTGTTTTGAGGCGAGTGTAGTGCACTGCTGTCTGGGTCCTGCCTAGTATTGATATGTGGTGAACGTGGTTCGCCTTTACTTATGAGATGATTTACGCTGGAATTGCTTAGAAGTTCTGCGGTCGCGAATGAGAACTAGATTTCGTTTTGCTGGATTGATGCGCTCTTGGCTCGCGAAGTCCGGGCGGACTATCCGGCAGGTTGCTTTGTCGTCTTCGATTCTCCAGCTTGAAGGATGTGGTGAGAGATGACGGGCACCAATAGCAGGATTCTCGTTACCGGCGGCGCAGGGTTTATCGGCTCGAACTTTGTTCTGAAGTGGATGGAAACCGAACCCAGCTCAATCGTCAATCTTGACCTGCTCACTTACGCCGGGAACCCGACGAACCTCGCGGGGTAGAGGGTGATTCCCGGTACCGGCTGGTTTGCGGCGACATCTGCAATGCAGAGCTGATAGCCCCCCTGTTGAGCGAGCACCAGCCCCGGGCCATCGTGCATTTTGCGGCGGAAAGCCATGTGGACCGCTCCATTACTGGGCCGGAAGCATTCATCCGGACCAACGTCCATGGCACATTCACCTTGCTGGAGCAGACAAGGCTCTATTTGTCGGGGCTTGATGAGGCCAACCGGCGCGCCTTCCGTTTTCTGCATGTCTCGACCGACGAGGTCTACGGGTCGCTGGGCCCGGACGACCCTCCATTCTCTGAAACCACTGCCTATGCCCCCAACAGCCCTTACGCCGCATCGAAGGCGGCTTCCGATCATCTGGTCCGCTCCTATTACCACACCTATGGAGTGCCGGTGATCACCACGAACTGCTCGAACAACTACGGTCCGTTCCAGTTTCCTGAAAAGCTGATCCCGTTGATGATTCTCAACGCACTAGAAGGCAAGCCGCTACCCGTTTACGGTGACGGCAGAAATGTGCGCGACTGGCTCTACGTTGAAGACCACTGCTCGGCGATCCGCGCAGCGCTCGATAGCGGCCGCCCTGGGCAGACTTACAACATTGGGGGCAACAGCGAGCGGAAGAATTTGGAAGTTGTGAAGACAATCTGCGATCTAGTGGATGAAATGCGGCCCGACCCTTCGCTTGGACCACGCAGCGAACTCATCACCTTCGTTGCCGATCGCCCCGGCCACGACCGCCGTTACGCAATCGACAGCTCGAAGATCAATCGCGAACTCGGTTGGCGGCCTGCGATCTCGTTTGAAAGCGGGCTGCGCAAAACCGTCGCGTGGTATCTTGAGCACGGTTCTTGGGTTGAGAGTGTCCGCACCGGCGCTTATCGTGAATGGATCCGGCAGAATTACGAGCAGAGGACTCCACAATGAAGGGGATCATTCTTGCGGGCGGTTCCGGAACCCGGCTCTACCCGGTGACGCATGTGATCTCGAAGCAGTTGCTGCCGGTGTATGACAAGCCCATGATCTATTATCCGCTCAGCACCATGATGCTAGCCGGGTTGCGCGACATCCTCATCATCTCAACCCCCCAGGATATCGGGCGTTTTGCAGAGTTGCTTGGGGACGGGAAGCGGTGGGGCATCAACCTGAGTTATACCGTTCAGCCGAGTCCGGACGGACTGGCTCAGGCATTTCTCATTGGCCGCGACTTTATTGCCGGAGATACGAGTGCACTGATTCTTGGAGATAACATCTTCTACGGACAGGCACTTTCCAAGCAATTACAACATGCGGCGACGTTGAAGCGCGGTGCAGTCGTGTTTGCCTATCCTGTGCAGGATCCAGGGCGTTACGGAGTTGTGGAGTTTGATGCATCAGGCCGCGCGATCGGCATCGAAGAGAAACCGAGCGCCCCCCGGTCGCATTATGCCGTCACCGGTCTCTACTTCTACGACGAAGATGTGTCGAATCTTGCAGCTTCGCTTAAGCCATCGGCGCGCGGTGAGCTGGAGATCACAGATCTAAACAAACTCTATCTTGAGGCCGGCTGCCTGAAGGTGCAGGTGATGAGCCGTGGCACAGCGTGGCTCGACACGGGTACGCACGACTCGCTCCTCGATGCTGGACAATTTGTGCAGACGATCGAACGTCGCCAAGGTTTGAAGATCGCTTGTCTGGAGGAGATCTCCTATCGCCTCGGCTATATCACCGCAGATCAGCTCGAGGAGTTGGCCAATCCAGTGCGAAAGAGCGGGTACGGGCAATATCTACTTTCCCTGCGCAATGAGCCGAGGTTTATGCCGGAAGAGGCTGAGTCATGACGATTACAGAAACTTCTTTGCCCGGCGTGCTTGTGCTTTCGCCAACCATCTACCGGGATGGCCGCGGAGCATTCTGGGAAACCTGGAATCAAAGCCGCATGAAAGAGGCAGGGCTACCATCCACTTGGGTGCAGGATAACTTCTCTGTGTCCAAAAAAAATGTTGTTCGCGGCATCCACTTTCAGGTAACCCAAACTCAGGGAAAGCTGGTGCGGGTCACACATGGCGCCGTGCTCGATGTAGCTGTGGATTTGCGTCGCTCTTCTCCTACGTTTGCAAAACATGTTGCTGTGGAACTCACGGGAGAGGATGGCCGGGCTATTTGGATTCCCGAAGGCTTCGGACACGCCTTTCTTGCACTCACAGACGTCGTTGGACTTGCCTACAAGGTGACGGACTATTACAGTCCAGCGGCCGAACGAACGATCCTGTGGAACGACCCCGACCTGGCAATTCCCTGGCCCATTGATCCGGAGTACGCGATCCTCTCTGACAAGGACAGCAAAGGCACGACTCTTCGCGAAGCAGAGTTCTTTGAATGAGCGACCGGCCGCGCATCCTCATTGTTGGCGCAGCTGGACAGCTTGGACTGGAGTTGAAACGCAGCTTCTCCGATGCCGGCGAAATCATTGCTCGCGACCACCAAACTGTTGACCTGACAGTGCCGGAACAGGTGAGAGATTTAGTTCGCAGTACCGCGCCTCATATCATCCTCAACGCCGCCGCGTACACAGCCGTAGATAGAGCCGAATCGGAGCCTGAACTGGCAATGGCTGTCAACGCTTTGGCCCCGCGCATACTTGCAGAAGAAGCGCTTCGCGCTGGTTCACTCCTGGTGCATTACTCCACTGACTATGTCTTCGACGGATCAAAAGCAGGGGAGTGGGAAGAGACCGATTCTCCGCGCCCCTTGAATGTTTATGGCGCCAGCAAGCTCGCCGGCGAAGAAGCAATTCGTGAAGTGGGTGGTCGCTATCTCATCTTTCGAACGAGTTGGGTATACGGTCCGCGCGGGAATAATTTTCTACTGACCATGCTCCGCCTCGGCCGGGAACGTGACCAGTTGAGAATTGTGGATGACCAGTTTGGCGCGCCAACATCCTCCATCGAATTGGCCACCGCCACACGCACCATTGTCAGCGGTGTCATGGACGGCCAGTTCGGCTCCGCCGCCAATTGGGCCGGTCTTTACCACATGACCTGCTCTGGTTCCGTCTCATGGTGCGGATTTGCGAAGGCCATTTTCGCGCGTGCGCAGGTTCAATTGCATGGGAAAATTCCAGAGGTGATTCCAATTCAGTCCAGCGAATACGCGGCCCCAGCCAAGCGTCCCCACAACTCGATCCTTTCAACGGAGAAGCTCCGGATGCAGTTTGGCGTCAGCCTCGCCGCCTGGGAGTCTGCCCTGGATGAAGTGATGAGGATGCTGGATTGAGAATCGTTCTGGAGGTTGAGGAATTAGCTCCGCGCACGATTGAACACACCCGCCAAACGACGCCAACGAAAATGAGGCGGGCCGACAGATTCGAGGTCGCCATGTCCCA
>CAWACG010000015.1:0-515671 GCA_963780515.1 uncultured Acidobacteriaceae bacterium | reverse complement strand
GTCCGCAATTCATGCGAGGCGTTGCCGGTAAAGGCGCGCACACTGGCGAATGCTTTGTCGATCCGCTCCAACATCTGGTTCAGGGTGCGCGAAAGGTCAGAGATCTCATCCTTCGCACTCGATATAGGCAGACGGCAGTCGAGATTGCGATCGTTGATGCGCTGTGCTTCTGCTGCAAGCTCTGCAACCGGCCTGAGAGCCTTGCGGCTCATTGCGTGCCCGCCCACAGCGGCAAGCAGGATCATCATCGGTGTCAAGAAGAGGAGATTAGTGCGAAAGTTGGCCAGGAGAACCATCGATTTATCCAGGGCGATTCCCGTCTGAACCGAATAACTCTGCCCCCGTGCGGCAATCGGAAACGCAAGCGTCCGCACATGGTGAACTCCTTGGCGAAAATCCGAGATTGACCCCGCCTTCGACAAGACTTCGGGGCTCGGTAAATCAAGATTTTCCTCGCTCATTCGCTTGGAGCGGAATACCCAGTTGCCCTCTCCATCGCGCACCTGGAGATACTTTCCGTCATCCTTGAGGTTATAGATCGCGGCAAGATCGTTGCTGACTTGCTGCAGGCTCCGATCGGTGCCTTCGTGGCTAAGGACGACTCGCACATCGTCGATGCGCTCCTGCATTTCGTGATACTCGGTCTCGTCCACACTGCGTTGCAACATCCACAAGCTGGTCAGACACAGCAGTGTCGCTGCCGAGGCAAACATCGCGAAGTACCAACACGTCAGGCGCAATCGGATCGGGAGAGACTTCATCGCGCCTTCCTCTCTTGCGCAATCGAAACGCGTCTGAAGGTATACCCTGTGCCACGCACGGTGCCTATCAGACTCTCTCGGAAAGGCGCATCGATCTTGGCCCGCAACGAATTCACGAGTACATCGAGAGCACTCGCTCCAACGGCATGATTGGAGCCCCAAACAAACTCGATCAACGCCTCGCGCGGCATGCATTGTCCGGCTCGGCGCGCAAGGCACACCAGCAAGAGGAACTCAAGGCGCGACAGATCGATACTCTTCATGTTGCGAGCCACCGAATGCCGTATTAGATCGATCACCAAATCTTCCACGGTGATTGTGCCTTCGCTTTCTTCGCGACGGGGCCGGGTAATAGATTGCAGCCGCGCTACCAGCTCTGCAAAGGAGAAGGGCTTGGTAAGGTAATCGTCCGCGCCCAGGTCCAGTCCGCGAATGATGTCGTCTTCCGCGTCGCGTGCGGTCAGCATGAGAACCGGCGTGACTCGCCCTTGCGCGCGCAGTTCCCTCATCAATGCAAGCCCATCCATCCGCGGCAAACCAATGTCGAGCACGATCGAGTCCAATTCGTGGGCAAGAGCGGTTTTCAAACCGCTCTCTCCATCACTCGCCGTCATCACGGTAAATCCGTGCTCGTAGAGCCCCTCGCTCAAGAGCTCAAGCATTCGGGGTTCGTCTTCGATGATCAGCGTCCGCATGGCAGTTCATCTAGCGTAGGCGCAATCCACTTCAAGAAGACAGGCCCGGAGAGCGGGATTCATCGCATATTCATAGTCGCCAGGGAACGCCGCTTCCAACCTTAGAGAATATTCACCGGGTTGTTAACGTGGTTTTAAGAAAGCCTCCTACTCTTCACACAGGTCAGCTCACAGACCTCAATCCTTGCAGGATTTCCGGCGCAATGCCGGGATTAGGAGTGCCATGCGCACACGATCGCACTTTCTCTTCATTCTCATTCTCTGTTTGATCCCTACGGTCGCCGCGTTTGGCCAATCCGGCAACGGCATCATCACGGGCGTGGCCAAGGACTCGGCGGGTGCCGTTTTGCCGAAAGCAAAAGTTGATTTCAAGCCCCAACTTCGGCCAGCAACGACGGATGGGCAAGGGGACTTTACGATTACTGGCGTTCCGCCTGGACAATATGAAGTAAACATCTCTTATGTCGGATTTGCGTCGTACTCCGGCACTGTAACGGTTCAAGCGGGCCAAACCGTCCAGGTTAACGCGGTTCTAAAAGTTGCATCGGCGGCCGACCAGGTAGTCGTTACAGCGGAGCGGCCATTTGGAGATGCGGAGGCGATCAATCGCACGATTGCTGCGGATAATATCCTTCAGGTGCTTCCTGCCGACGTCATCACCTCGCTGCCGAACGCCAACATTGCCGACGCACTAGGCCGCATGCCATCGGTCACGATCGAACGCGACGAGGGCGAGGGGAAGTATGTCCAAATTCGGGGCACGGAACCCCGGCTGAGCAACGTGATGGTGGATGGGGTGTCGATTCCGTCACCGGAAAGCGGCGTTCGCCAGATCAAGCTGGACACCATCGCATCGGACCTCGTGGACTCGGTTGAAATCAACAAGACTCTGCAAGCAAACATCGATGGCGACGGCATAGGGGGCTCGGTGAACCTGGTGACCAAGACGGCGGCAGATGCACCGATGATCGCCCTCTACGGAGTGGGCGGATACACCCACATCATCGGTGGCCGCGACGTTTATCAGGGAGGCGCGACACTCAGTCGCCGGTTCCTCGAAAGCAAGAAACTCGGCGCGCTTGTGGGCTTTACCTACGACTACAATGGCCGCGGTATTAACGATATCGAGCCCGTTCCAACGACGAGCAGCGCGACCCCGCACTACGACTCCATGGATCTGCGCGACTACATCTATAACCGATCGCGCTGGGGCATCACAGGCAGCACGGATTATAAGCTGAGCGAAGGATCGAATATCTCGCTTCGCGCTCTTTACTCCAATTTTCGAAACTGGGGAAACAAGTGGGTCTTCACTTTGAACGATGGAGGACAGCCTCAATATGGCCAGGACTGGCGCCGTCCAAATATGGCCATTGGGAGCTTGAATCTGGAAGGCAAGCATATTTTTGGCGACAACACTATCATTTGGAACGCCTCGGTCGCTCGCTCGCGCTCGCTGAGTGGGAGCGGCGGCGCCAACTTCCAGTGGATGGGCGACCCGAATGTCCAATGTCAGAACGTGCCGGGAGAAAGCGTCAACCGGCCAGGCTGGGCAGGCTGCGTCGGATCGAACGTTGCAAGCGCGGACAACGCATATGACCGCGACAACTACGGATTTAACGAATTTGATTATCCAACTTCCGGGCATAGCGCAGAACTAAGCCTCGAGGCCTCAGGATCCTACGCGAGGATGTATCATCTGGGCACGCGGTACGGAACCTTTGAGTTCGGCGCGAAGATCAGGAACTCCCACAAATTCGACGACACTTATGACTCATCGTGGTTTGCGCCGCAGGATGGCAGCGGGAATTACATCCCCGTGCCGATTGCGCAGCATCCTGAGTGGGACAGTGACTTCGCAGATCCTGTCTACTACGACGGAACCTACGGAGGAAAATATCCTGCGGTCACTGACTGGAGCAAGTTGAAGAAGTGGGTTGAAAGCAATGAGTCGCAACTCGTCTTCAGCGGTGGCCCAGGGATTAACTCGAACAACTACGATCTCGTCGAGCGCATTCCTGCCGGGTATTTGATGAATACAATTGAACTCGCAAGCCGCGTGCGCCTCGTTGCCGGACTCCGCATTGAAGCAACCCACGTCAGCACGCTCAGCTTCGATGGCGCGGCCACCCCCGCACCCACCACTCTGACCTTTAAAGCCGGCGGTGACTACATTAACGTTTTGCCCAGCGCTTCACTCCGTTTCGCCCTGGACAAGGATTCCGACCTTCGCCTGGTTTATGGTCGCGGCATCGCCCGTCCCGATCCACAGGATATTTCGGCTGCCGTGGGTCAGCCGACACTGGGCCAAACCCCGATCACCATCGGCGTCGGAAACCCCGATCTTAAGGCGGAGCAAGCCAACGATTACGACATCCTCTATGAGCGCACCTTCAACCATACCGGGCTCCTGCAGGCAGGCTATTTCTACAAGGATCTGGCCGATCCCATTGTTTACCAGCAGTTCTATTCCACCCAGACCTTCTCGAACATTCCGCCGGGGACAAAGGTTCTAGTGACCAAGCCGACCAATGCGGGCAGCGCATATGTCCAAGGCGTTGAGTTCGGCTTCGAACAGCGCTTGTCTTATCTGCCCGGCGTCCTAGGCGGTGCGGGCATCTCTGCCAACTACAGCTACACCGACTCGCAAGCACGTAACGTCGATCCGCTCCGTACCGACAGTCCCGCTCTCCTGCGACAGGCACCCAACACATGGAACATCAGTCCAACGTACGACACAAAGCGTTTCTCCATGCGCGTCGGCATGACCTTCGACGACAAGATGATCTACCAGTATCAGTACCAGAACCTTGCCTACGTTTTCGACGCCAACGGCAATCCGGTCCTTGATAGCAACGGCAACCAGGAGACCATGCCCAACCCTCAGGTCAACGGCACTGCCGGTCCCGCGGGAGACAACTATCTCTATTCCCACCTCCAATTCGATACGCAGGCCAGTTACAGGCTGCCGATGGGGTTCCAAGTCTACGCCTACGGCCTGAATCTGAACAACGAAGTCTTCGGCTTCTACAACGGCAGCCCACAGTATGTGGTTCAGCGCGAGTACTATCACCCCACCTACGCAGCTGGGCTTCGCTGGAACTCCCACCACGAATAGCAGTTCCCAGACGCTTACCCGAGCAGCCACTGTAACGGACCATTCTCGCTCTTTCACCAGAGCGGGAATGGCCGTGGAGTGCACATGCAATCTTGAAAGAGGGAACACTTTGATCCTAATCAGTACGCAACAACCTGCAAGTGAGATGGCTCGGTTCCCGAAGGTTCGTCGGATTCTGAGCACATCATCGATTATCCTCGCTGGGGTTCTCCTTTCAATGGCGGCTTCTGCGCAAACCCTGTCCCCTGCATTGCAACTTTCAAAGACGATTTCGCTCACCGGCGTGCAGGGGAAATTCGATCATTTCGCTATTGACCTTTCTGGGCGTCGTCTTTTCGTGGCCGCCACCAGCAACCACTCTGTTGAAGTGATTGACCTGGCGACAGACAAGGTGCAACAGAGCATCAGCGGCCTCGGTAAGCCGCACGGTCTTGCGTGGGTGCCGGAAACCGGAAGCCTCTATGTTGCAGACGGCTCGTTGGCTGAGCTGAGAGTCTACAAAGGAACTCCGCTAGTCCTGGCTGGAACCATCAAACTCTCCGATGATGCCGACGACATGGTGTATGACGCAGCCAATCATCTGCTCTTCGTCGGGCATGGCGGCAGCGATGCAGCCAATCCGGCTAACGTCGCGGTTGTGGACACGGATCGATTCGCCCTGATTGCCAACCTCCCTGTTGCAACTCATCCTGAGGCGCTCGAAATCGATCCGCAAAGTCAGCGAGTCTTCGCAAATATCGCGGACTCAAATGAAGTTGCGGTGATTGGTACTGCTACAAGGGCCATCAGCACACTTTGGAAGGTGACCAAGGCCGCGGATAACGTGCCGCTTGCCTATGACGGCGAACATAAGCTGTTGTTTGTAGCCTGCAGAACCCCCGGACTGGTCATTGCCCTGGATGCGAGGACTGGGCAGGAAGTCGCCAGCCAGCACGCGGCGGGCAAGGCCGACGATCTGTTCTACGACGCTGCGCTTCGTCGCGTGTATATGATTAGCGGGGCCGGCGAAGTGGATGCATTCCAGGTAGACGAAGCGAAGCAAATGCACCCAATCGGAGTCCTGCGCACCGCTGAAGGAGCGAAGACGGCGCTATTTGTTCCTGCCGAGAACCTGCTTTATGTAGGCGTACCAAGTAGCGCCGAGTACCCCGCGGAGGTTCGGGTCTATTCAACTGCCGCGACCGGAGAGAACAAATGAAGTGTCCCAAAACCGCATGTGCGCTTCCACAGATGATGGGTGCATTCTTGATTGCAGGGGCTCTGCTTCACGCGCAATCTCCAAATGCGGATTCGATGAAAAACTCATCCACTGCGGACGAAGAGTTGAGATTCGTCGTCATTGTTAGCCGCCACGGAGTACGTTCGCCCACCGGCAAGACCGATCAACTGAATCAATACTCCCGGCTGCCATGGCCCGCGTGGAGTGTTCCGCCAGGCTATCTGACCGCGCATGGCGCACGGCTCATGACGATTTTGGGCGCCTACGATCGGGAGCACCTTGTCGCGCAGGGCTTGCTTTCGCCGAGCGGTTGTACCGACGCAAAACACATCAGGATCGTTGCCGACTCAGACCAGCGTACCCGCGAGACCGGTAAGGCACTTGCCGAAGGCCTCGCTCCGGGCTGTCCTCTCGAAGTCAGTGCTCTTCCTGAAGGAACAGCCGATCCGCTGTTTCATTCAGTAGAAGCCGGGGTGGGGAATCCGGACAAGTCGCTCGCTACAACTGCGGTCTCCGGCCGCATTGGAGGCAATCCGCAGGGCTTGTCTGAAGCGTATCGCTCTCAACTCCAGGCCCTCGAAGATGTCTTATTCGACTGCAAGCCCGGCGCGGACTGCGCGACTTCGGGCGCGTCGACTCCAAAGTCAATCTTCGATATCCCTGCATCACTCGAGCCCGGCAAAGGTCATCATCTGGTCGAATTGCGATCACCACTGAACATCGCTTCAACGATGGCAGAGAACATATTGCTCGAATATACCGAGGGGATGGAGACGGCGAATGTTGGCTGGGGCCGGGTCGACATCGACAAATTACGCGAGCTCATGCAGATCCACGCAGTGCATGAAGATATCACGGCACGCACGAGCTATATTGCCCGAGTCGAGTCTTCGAACCTTCTTCTCCACATTCTCCACTCCATAGAGCAGGCTACTCAGGACCATCCCGTTCAAGGCGCTCTTACCAAGCCCGGCGATCGTCTCCTAATTCTCGTCGGGCACGACACCAACATTGCAAATGTCAGCGGAGTTCTCAATCTCTCCTGGATTATCGACGGACGCCGTGAAGATACTCCACCAGGCGGCGCCTTGATTTTTGAGTTATGGAGAAGGCGCGACACCAATGCGTATTCTGTGCGCACCTCTTATTCAGCGCAGACGCTGGATCAGATGCGCAACTCGACATCATTGAGTCTCGCAAACCCTCCCGCAAGCGTGCCTGTCTTTGTGCCCGGCTGCGGACAAGCTGACGGCTCCTGCGATTGGCACGCATTTGAACAAACGGTGACGGCAATGACAGATTCAGCCTTCGCGAAGTGAATCGAACAATGCGGCAGATTCAGTTCATCTCACGCAGACGTCAGTTCTTTTCGTCTATTGGAAGCTGGCGTACCCATGTTGAAGATCGCCATACATCTCGCGCGAGAGCGACACTGTTCTGCGTGCGCGCTTTGCTTTCTGTCACTTTAGTAGGCATGCTCAACTGGTGAATTCAAATAGGCTTACTGCTCTTCCGATATGTATCGCTTCTCAGCCGATGACAATTTCAAGGGTAAGCAAGGCATGACAAGCTTTGATAAGACGAGAATGCTCACGGAGGACTGGGCACTTGGCGGAAGGCGAAGCTCGGGTCGAAGGCCAAAAGGAAGCACATTCCGCATCAGTACCGGCAAACGCTACAGCTTCCAAGCATCGATGGGGACAGAATTGCGGCTACTGATCCGGCATCAGCCAATTCGGGCAGCGTGATTGCGAGTTTCGCGGTGTTGTGGGGTGGAAGGTGCGCAAGAGGTGTGCCGGGATCTTGGAGGACCAGTCATGCAGAAAGTAGTCAGGAAGGTCGCCGTGCCAGTTCCGCCATTGCTCAACCGGCTCTGCCAAACAAACCACTCGAATCAGATACACAGATGGTACACGTGCCAGCGTCGAAAGACGAACCTGACCGGCGTTCTGGAAAAGCCCTCATTGGTCGAGCAAATCAATGCTCGTTCTCTTCCGCAGTGAATCCGCGACAGATTTAGCCATGCGAATTCCTCCGATCGTGTTTTTCAGAATTGTGCCGCCAGCGCTTTCAACGACGGAACCTTGTCCTGGCTGTGCATCGTACCGCGGAACTTGGGCCGGTCGAGCCGAGGCCAAGCGTACCCTGTGTCACATCCCAATTCCACTTAAGAGAGGTAGAGTCGGGTCCCGAGGGGCAGTTCAGACCAGAGGAACTTCTTTCAAGGCGACTTCAGTGTTCCGCTACGTGTTCCTCAAATCCATCCCGCAAGTGATGCCAATTGCCAAACCTCACGAATCCGCTTCAAAAAGGTGGCCCGCCTAGCCCGGAAACTCGCCCTGCGGCAACAGTTCAACCTCGAGCTCTATTTAACCGACCCATCCTCTAGGCTCGACGCCAGGGCGAGAGTATTTCCGCCTCCGATTCTTCCCGATGGGCATCGTCTCCAAATTCCGATAAAGTATTTGGAGGTTGAGTCTCGGCCGGTGTGGGCCTGCAACGATAATCCAGTGTTCAACGAAAACGGCGCCGCGAAGCTTTTGGGTGTCTCTGCCGAGCTCCTGAAGAAGTGGCGGCAACGCAAGCAGGGGCCGGATTACATCCAGTACGGAAAAGCAGGGCCGATCCGATACGAGCTCAGCGTTCTCGAGGCTTTCCGTGAAGCCAACACCGTTCATGTGTCTTCCCAACCGTGATGGATAGTAGTTCTGCTGTGGTTGAGCTCCAGTCTCGCTGGCACGCCCTATGCGACCTTGACCGCGCACGGGCGGTTCAAGCCATCCACCAAGCCGGCGTGAGTCTTCAGGATCTCGCGGTCGAGCTGAATTGTTCCGCGTCACTCTTATCTCACTTGCTGCGCGCCGCTGAAGCTCCAGTAGAGGATCGAGAACTTGCTCGCCTCGGCGAGATTAGTACACGCGAGCTTGTGCGCAGAGCATGCCCTTCGGGGATGAGCTCCGCCCATCGGCAACGCGAAGCAATTGCGTTCGAGCGCGAATGCGCGGGAATTCAGGCTGCCCGTACGATTACTAGGTGGCTTGACAAGGAAAAAGTCCCAATCGCTGATCGAAACCAGGTCATCGGGCAGGCGTGCTCTCAATTCGTCGATTCTGACAAGTCAGCATTGGGTCCGTTGGGAGCTGCTCTCCCCGACATTCCTCTCGGTGAAGTCATTCGCTTATTTCGACCGGCTCTTCTCGGGACAGACGAAGACTGCACTGTCGCCTGGTATGCGCGATGGCTTGCTCTCTGGACTCTTCACGGGATTTTGGATGACGAGATTCGTGCCAGATCACTTGAACTCGCGCGTGGCGAAGGAATCAAAAGGCCCTCATAGCTTGGAACGAATTCAAGTCCAGGGAAGGCTCGGCAGGCAACGGCGGGGCCGATGAGTTGCCTGGCATGAGACTTCATGGTTACCCGCTATAGAACTGGCGCAGATGCGTGACAAAAGGGTCTATGCGGGTTTTGACCCTAGAGATCGACACCTACGAGTTGACTGGAGCGTTTCTAATCACAGCGCAAAGGCGCGGCTGGGCTGTACACTGCCCGCGAGGCCAATGTGGGCTGCAACACTCGATCACGGAGACCCGCCCCTACTCCGACTATGCGCCAGGTCTAGCCTTATGTCTGGCGCGTTTAACGAATGGCCTCGAAGGCAATTCCATTCGATAAGGAATTGCTATGCACGAAAATGCAATGAAGGGGCCGCGGCTCCTTTATGATCGCAAGTCGGCAGCCTGGCAGATCAGTTTGAGCGTCCGCTCAGTTGACTACCTGATTGCCAATAAACGATTGGCTACTCGCAAAGTGGGAAAGCGCATTATGATTCCGCATTGCGAGTTGGTTAGGTTCTCGCGAACTGACCAATCTGAGCCAATCACCAAAGCAGCATAACCATTTGAGGCCGGGAGCGCTCCCGGCCTTAATGCTTCACGAGGGAATTCACAGCCGATCTGAGTGACGCATCGTCCAAATGTGCATATCGGGCTGTAATCGCAATTGTCTTGTGACCGGCCAGCGTTTGGATGACCTTAAGATTTATGCCCTTCATCGCAAGCCTTGAACAGAATGTATGGCGACAATCGTGCCAACGGAACCGCCGGATTTTGGCCAGAAGAAGTGCCCGCTCGAACCATTTGCGGGGGTTGTTGATCCAGAACACTCGCTCACTCTCATGTCCGGATCTTGCCCGTAGCTGCTTAAATGCGTTTCGCACTTCCGAATTCATCGGAATGGATCGACCAGAGTAATTCTTGGTGGTTTGGAGCCGTACTTCCTTTCGTTTGAAGTCCACCGACTCCCAAGTCAACCCAAACTGCTCCGAGAGCCGCATGCCCGTCCCAAGGCTGATCGCCAATTCTGGAATGTGCTCGGGATAGTGCTCAACCATCACAGCACGGAGTCGCTTCTCCTCCTCAGGCGTCAACCATCGAATGTTGATGTTCTCCTCGTGGCGCTGCTGCACTAGCCTTGCGGGGTTGCTGGCGACCTTCCCGTTGCGGAGGGCTTCGCGATAAACCAAGCTAAACAGCGCGCGGTAGCGATTCGATGTGGCCGGAGTCTTCGTGTGCGATGTTAGCCAGGCATCGATCTCCTCCGGCTTGACCTTGTCCGCAACGCGCTCTCCAAAATCCGAGAGTATTCTCGCGAGCCTGATTCTAATGTTCTTTGTATCTCGATGGTGCGAAGCACTGTACACAAGAATCGCGTCCGCGAGCTCTTTGAATTTGACTCCTGCGCTTCGCAGATTGTTGGGCAGCTTAGCACCGGCACGAGTGTCCGATTTGCGTTGCTGATATAGCGCGATGGCGTCGCCTTTGCGTCCGACCTTTTCTCGCTTCAGCTTTCCTTCAACGCGGTAGCGAATCCACCAGATGCCGCTGCCGCGGACCTTTTCCCAAACTCCAGGGACTCGTGTCTGATCTTTCCTGGGCATCTTTTCCCCGTGACTGACTCAGGTACAAAGTATCACCATAAGTATCACCGGAGCTAAAACACACTTCGGCGATTTCGAGGGTAACGCTGTAAGTTGTTGATTTCATGGTGCCGGGAGGGGGGGTCGAACCCCCATGGCCGCAAGGGCCGGCGGATTTTGAGTCCGCTGCGTCTGCCAGTTCCGCCATCCCGGCAGGAGTGGGGCTGTGCATGAGAAGTATCGCACAGGCCTTGCTTTAGACGCCACCGAAGAACCCGCTCCCCACCGACAGTGAAAACCGCATACTGCAGTGTGCATACTCGGTTTGGCCCTTGCATGAGCTCGGAACGCGACAGATTCGCAAGTGCTATTTGAGCGCGCTGCCGGGTTGCCGACAGGCTTTCCACATCCTTCCTGCGATCTTCAATTGTGAATCCCGTGCGACAATGGAGGCAACCGTGATGACCCCCATCTCCTCTGCAGTTGTTCCGGAGCCGGTTTCAGTAACGCCGGCCCTGCTTGCGCAACACAGCATCACTGCGGAAGAGTATGACCGCATTCTGGCGGCTCTTGGGCGCGTTCCTTCCTTGAC
Organism: uncultured Acidobacteriaceae bacterium; assembly: GCA_963780515.1. GTDB lineage: Bacteria > Acidobacteriota > Terriglobia > Terriglobales > Acidobacteriaceae > Telmatobacter. The sequence continues at coordinate 504,368 of CAWACG010000015.1, read as the reverse complement.
TGAGCTCGGTATTTACAGCGTGATGTGGAGCGAACATTGCTCCTATAAATCGAGCCGCGTGCACCTAAAGCGCCTGCCCACGAAGAGCGACCGCGTGGTGCAGGGGCCGGGCGAGAACGCGGGCATCATTGATGTTGGAGACGGCTGGGCCTGCGCATTCAAGATCGAAAGCCACAATCATCCCAGCTACATCGAGCCATTCCAGGGCGCGGCCACGGGAGTGGGCGGCATTCTTCGCGACATTTTCACAATGGGCGCAAGGCCGCTGGCGGTGATGGATTCGCTGCGCTTTGGGCCGATTTCGCCGGAGCCCGGTACTGAGCCGGAGTTGGCGGCGAAGAATCATTCGATAACCGAGGGCGTGGTGAGCGGCATTGCCGGCTACGGCAACTGTTTTGGCGTGCCCAACCTGGGTGGCGAGACGAAGTTCGAAGCGTGCTACAGCGGCAACCCGCTCGTCAATGCGTTCGCACTCGGCCTCGTGCGCAAGGACGAAATTTTTTATGGCAAAGCCACCGGCACCGGGAACCCGGTGATCTACGTAGGCGCGAAGACGGGACGCGACGGCATTCACGGCGCAACCATGGCCAGTGAGGAGTTCCACGCGGGCACCGAGGCCAAACGGCCCAACGTGCAGGTAGGCGATCCTTTCATGGAGAAGCTGCTGCTGGAGGCCTGCCTTGAAGCGATGAAGACCGGCGCCATCGTCGGCATTCAGGATATGGGCGCGGCAGGGCTGACCTGCTCCACCTGCGAGATGGGCGCGCGCGGCGGCGTGGGCCTCGACGTCGAGCTCGACCTGGTGCCGCAACGCGAAACCGGCATGAGCGCTTACGAGATCATGCTTTCGGAGAGCCAGGAGCGCATGCTGCTGGTAGCCGAGAAGGGCCGCGAGGGCGAGGTGCTGAGCGTCTTTTCCAAGTGGGGTCTGGACGCTGTCATTGTGGGAACGGTTGCGCCGGAGCCACGGCTGAGGATTCGCCACCATGGCGAACTGGTCGCCGACATTCCCAACAAGTCGCTGACGGACGACGCGCCGTTGTATCACCGGCCCGTGGGCACATGGAAAGCGCCTGTCCCGCTTGATCCTCCCGAAGAGGCTCTGGCCGAGCTGGCGAAAGACCGCGACTACACCGCAGACCTGAAGAAGCTGCTGGCCAGTTCCAACGTGTGCTCAAAGCGCTGGGTTCACGAACAGTACGACACCATGGTGCAGACCAATACGGTGATCGGCCCCGGCGGAGAAGCGGGCGTGATGCGCATCAAGGGTACGGGCACGCCCGGACACGAACGCGGATTGGCCATGGCGCTCGACGGCAATGGCCGCTGGGCGTATCTCGATCCGAAGCTCGGCGCGATGCACGCTGTGGCAGAGGCCGCTCGCAAGGTGGCCTGTACCGGCGCAACGCCCGTGGCGGCGACGAACTGTCTCAACTTCGGCAACCCTGAGAAACCGGAGATTATGGCGCAGCTATCGGCGGCCATCGACGGCATCGCCGAGGCCTGCACCGCACTGGGAACACCGATCACCGGCGGCAATGTTTCGCTCTATAACGAGACCCGCGGCGAAGGCATTTATCCCACGCCAGTGTTGGGCATTGTGGGCATTCTTGAGGATGTGACCAAAGCTGTGCCGGCGAGTTTTCAACGGGATGGCGACGCCATTGTCCTGCTCTGTCCTGTGCCGAGGGGAGAAGAGCCTGACCCCGAACTCGTAGTCCCCCTCGAACGTCCGCCGATCAGCCAATACCCGCTCCCTGTATACGAACCCGAGGCCGCGGTTGCGGAAAAGCCCGAGGCCACAGAAGCCGCGGCAACTGCCGCACTCACCGCATTCGGATCGTCGGAATACGCAAAAGTGATCCTCGGCGACATTTGGGGCCAGCCCCCGCCGCTCGACCTCGAGGCAGAGGCTGATCTCCATACCCTTCTCGCCGTGCTAGCGGAGAGCAAATTGCTTCACTCCGCTCGCGACATCTCTGACGGGGGCATCGCAGTAACTCTGGTACAGGCTGGATTTCAGAAGGATATCGGCGCCGCTGTTCAGCAGGACCAGTCGTTGATGGTCCATCCTCTCTTCGGACTTTTCGCGGAACCCGCTTCCACCATTCTGGTCACGGCCCACCCCGGCAACGTCTCAAAGATTGAGGCGCTGGCCAGTGAGTACAGCTTCTTTGCCGTCCGCATCGGCAGCACCGGCGGCCGACGGCTCGAAATTTCAGTCGACCGCGAGCCGTTTATTTCCGCGCCGCTTTTCGAGCTTCGCACGACCTGGGCTGAATCGCTTGAAGCTACCCTTCACGGCGAGGTGACGGCATGAGCCGGTTGCTGTTTCAGGGGGTTGCGCGAGTCGCCGACAAATCAGAATCGATCAAAGCTGCAGCCAACGGCACGAAAGGCCGCGAAGCGGTAGCCCGCTGCGCCCGAGACACCGACAAACTCCACGAAGAATGCGGTGTGGTCGCCATTCACGGCCATCCAGATGCGGCGCGACAGGCCTATCTCGGTCTCTACGCGTTGCAGCATCGCGGACAGGAGTCTGCCGGCATAGCAACGGCCGACGGCCAGCACCTGGCCAATATTAAAGGCATGGGCCTGGTCTCGGAAATCTTCACCGACGACGTTCTGCAAAAGCTGCCCGGCCAGATGGCGATTGGACATACGCGCTACTCCACGACCGGCGACTCGGCACTGCTGAACGCGCAACCTATTCGCGTGGATTCGACCAAGGGGCTGATTGCAATTGCGCACAATGGCAATCTGGTGAACCTGGGCAACCTGCGCGCGCGACTTGAACGCGACGGAGCGTATTTTCAGACTACTTCCGATTCCGAGATTATCGTCCAGCTGATTGCGCACTCCCGTGCCGGCACGCTGGTGGACGCAATCGCCGACTCGCTCGGCCAGGTTGAGGGTGCCTTCTCGATCGTGATGATGACGCGCGACCGCATCTTTGCCGCACGCGACCCGCGCGGATTTCGTCCGCTCTCGATGGGCCGCATCAAGAATCCCGATGGGCCGGACACAATCGTATTTGCGTCCGAGACATGCGCATTCGATCTGCTGCGCGCCGAGCACGAGCGCGACGTGCTGCCTGGCGAACTCGTCATGGTGACCGAGGACGGCGTTACCAGCCGGCAATACGCCACTGGCGCTCCGCAATCGAGCTGCATCTTCGAGCATGTCTACTTTGCACGACCCGACAGCCGGATTTTTGGCCGCTGGGTGCAGGAGAGCCGCGACCAGATGGGCCGCCAATTGGCGCGCGAGTCTGGAGTACCGGCGGACGTGGTGGTTCCTGTCCCCGACTCCGGCGTGACGGCAGCTCTGGGTTATGCGGAGCAGGCCGGCATTCCATTTCGTTTCGGTCTCATCCGGAATCACTATGTCGGCCGCACGTTCATTGAGCCGGAGCAGCGCGTCCGCGACTTCGGTGTGCGCCTCAAACTGAACCCGGTGCACAACCTGCTTGAGGGCAAGCGTGTCATCCTCATTGACGACTCCATCATTCGCGGGACCACGAGCCGCAAGATCGTGCGCATGGTACGCGGCGCGGGAGCGAAGGAGGTGCACCTGCGCATCAGCTGCCCGCCCACCATCTCACCCTGTTTTTATGGTGTCGACACTCCCAGCAAGCGCGACCTGATTGCCGCCAACAAGTCGATTGAAGAAATCCGGCAGTACATTGAAGCCGACTCATTGGCGTATTTGTCCCTCGAAGGCTTGCTGAAAAGCTGCGACGGCGGCCAAGGCAACGGCTTTTGCTCCGCCTGCTACACGGGCAACTACCCCACACAATGGGTCGATGTGGAAGATATCTTGCCGGCAGCAGAGACAGTCAGCCTGTAGCGCCACTCACGTATTTTCAAGGATTGTTGAGCCTCAGGCAGTTTCCGAGGCCAGGTCCGGCGCCTTTTGAATCACGGGGCGTCGGGCCAGACTGCGCGTCAGCGCGAACATCACGCCAGCCGCTGCCAGGCTAGGGATCACCAGCCCGCGCAGCCCGAGCCAATAGCTTCCGGTCGCGTCCTTCATCAAGCCCATCCAGTAGGGACCGACAAATCCGCTGAACATGGTGATGGTGTTCATGGCGGCGATGCCCGCAGCCGCAGCGCGCCCCGCGAGAAACTGAGTGGGGAGGGAGACGGCGGGGCCCAGGATTGCCATAAATGAAGCGAAACTGATGGCAAGCGAGGCAACCACCAGCCACGGTTGCGAGGCGGAACCTGCCACGAAAAATGCTGCGCCCATGACCAGGCAGGGCACGATGCAGTGCATGGACCTTTCGCCGACGCGGTCGGAGTGGGCGCTGTTGGCGAGCATCGCAACGGCGCCGGCTAACCCGAATGCTGCCACCAGATAGCCAACTTGAGCGACGTTCCATCCGGTGATGATTTGCAAGATCGCAGGAGCAGAAAAGCTGAACGCGTAGGAACAGGTGAGGGCGAAGAAGAAGAAGGCGCCTATCATCCAGACTTTGGGTGAGAACAGAGCCTTCATGACGCCGGCGCTGTGCCCCAGATGGGCCTGCTGACTGTCGGTATCGAGCTGGCCCTGCAGCCACGATTTCTCCTTGGAGGTGAGCCAGCGCGCTTCGGCCAGGGAATCAGGAAGCATCTTCAAAATCACAAAGCTGAACGCGGCTGCGGGCAGGCCTTCAAGCAGGAAAAGCCATTGCCAGCCCGCCAGCCCGAGTTTGCCGTCGAGGCCCATCAACCAGCCGGCAACCGAGCCCATCATCGTGGAGGCCAGCGGCAGGGCAATATAAAAGCGGCTGACCGCCCGGGCCCTCATGCTTGCCGGGAACCAGAGCGTCAGGTAGTAGACAACGCCGGGAAAGAAGCCGGCCTCGGCGATACCCAGGAGCAGACGCAATCCATAGAACTGAAAGGGAGTGCGGACAAACATCATGGCGGCGGCCAAAATGCCCCAGGTGAGCATGATGCGCGCCAGCCAGCGCCGCGGACCAAAGCGGAGCATCAACAGGTTGGATGGGATTTCGCACAGCGCATATCCGATGAAGAAGAGCCCGGCCCCCAGTCCATACACCGTGGCGCTGAAGTGCAGGTCGCTGTTCATCCGCAACGAGGCAAAGCTGATGTTGACGCGATCCATGAAGGCGAGCCCATAGCCGAGGCCAATGACAGGCAGAAGCCGCAAGGAAGCCTTGCGCTGCGCCGATGCGCCGACGGATGCGTCGTCATCGGCCGATGCCGGCGGGAGCGCTGTGGACGTATCGCCAGGAGAAGACATCGGCGTCGACCTCAAAGTGGACCGCAAACTGAAATAAGACCGGGGAACCGAAACGGGGTAAGCAGAATGTACCACATGGGCGGTGCGGCGGCGCAGCTCGGTAATGGCTCAGCTTGAGAGAGATCTTTCCTCCGGGGCTAAAGCCTCCATCAATTTAGGGCGATACGGCACGAGTAAACTCGTGCCCTTTCAAAACAACCTCAAATTGAGCCACGGCCCGCGAACTCGCGGCACGTGAGTCAAGTCACAGGACGTTCACACTCCGCGTGTGATAGCATCCGTTTTCCTGAGGAAGACGCCCAGCGGAATCATGATCTGTTGATCTGCGTGGCGCCTGCCGGAGTGCCTCCGCATGGATGAGGAAGACGGCAGACCGGGCCCTGGAGCCCGGCAACCCGGACCTGTTGACGTCCTGCTGGACGCCTGGTTGGATTCTTGTGTCGCACCGATCACCCATCAATTCAGTTCCTTCGCGCCGGGAGTTCCCTTCACTGTCTGCGACGGCTGGCGCATGATTTCGCACAATTCAAGCTCGCAAGACCCACGTCTGCACGATTCAAGCTCGCAAGACCAAGGAGAAACCCTATGAAAACGTACCAGGGAAGTGAGATCCGCAACGTAGCTGTAGTGGGGCATGCGCACAGCGGCAAGACCACACTGATTGCCGCTCTGCTGCATGCCGCCAAAGCAACCCCGACCCAGGGCCGCGTGGCAGACGGCTCGGCCGTAACCGCCTATGACGAAGAAGAAGTGGCGCGCGGCATCACGATGCAGAATGCAGTGGCCTTTGCCGAGTGGCAGGGCGTGAAGATCAACCTTATCGACTCTCCCGGCTTTCATATGTTTTCTCACGAGGCGCGCGCGGCCCTGGTGCCCGCGGAAGCAGCCATTGTGGTGGTCAACGCCCAGAATGGTATTGAGGCAGTGACAGAGCGGGTTTGGAGGTATGCCGAAGAGGCCAACGTACCGCGCATTGTGGTGGTCAACCAGATGGATCACCCCAAGGCGGGCGGAGGCGGCGGGCTAAGCGCGCTGATCGACGATCTGCACGAACGCTGGGGCAGAAACTGCGTGCCGGTCCAACTGCCCATTTCAGACGCCCAGGGTTTTCATGGCGTAGTGGACCTGGTGACCATGGAGGCTTTCTATTACACCCCTGGCGGGGACGGGCGAGGCAAGATTACGGGCGAGATTCCAGCCAGCCTGGCCGGACAAGCGAAGGAAGCGCACGAGGCGCTGGTGGAGCTGGTGGCCGAGGGTAAAGACGAGCTGATGGAGGAGTATTTCGCCGAGGGCACGATTCCCGAGCAGCACCTGATTACCGCGCTGCACGAAGCCATCCGCGAAGACCGCATCTTCCCGGTGCTGTTCTCGAGCGGGCTGGCCAACATGGCGACCGATCACCTGCTGGACTTCATCAAGGTGTATGCCCCTTCTCCGACGGAGCGCGCGCCGGTTGCGGTAAAGACCGCGGCAATGCAAGCTGCGGGCGCTGATGGAGACGCGAGCGGAGCAGGCATTTCGTTCCGCAAAGTGGACGACGCCGAGCCTGTGGCGCTGCTGGTTTTCAAGACCATGACCGACCCCTTTTCGGGGCGTATCACCTTTTTCAAAGTGGTGAGCGGGGTGGTGAAGAACGATGCCACGCTGGAGAACTACACGCGGCGCGGGCAGGAACGACTCGCTCACCTGAGCGTGATGCAGGGGCGCAAGGCCTTCGAAGTGGCGGAGTTGCACGCCGGCGACCTGGGCGCTGTGGCGAAGTTGCGCGATACCCTCACCGGCGACACATTGGGCCAGAAAGGCGCCGACATCCAGGTGGAACTGGCAGCGCTGCCGGAGCCAGCCATGACCTATGCCATTGAGCCCAAGAGCCGCGCCGACGAAGACAAGCTGGCGCCCGCGATTCATAAGCTGATGGAAGAGGACCTGCTGATTCGGTTCTTCCGCGACCCGATGACGAACGAGTTCCTGATTGCCGGTGCCGGGCAACCGCATATCGAGGCTATCGTGAGCCGCTTGAAAAAGCGCTATCACGCAGAAGTGACGTTGAAGGCGCCGAAGGTTCCTTACCGCGAGACGATTCGCGGCAAAGCCGAAGCCCAGGGACGGCACAAAAAGCAAACGGGCGGGCATGGGCAGTTTGGCGACTGCAAGATTCGGATGGAGCCTCTGCCGCGCGGCGGGGGATTCGAGTTTGGAATCGAGGTGTTTGGCGGCTCGGTGCCAAGGCAGTTCATCCCGGCGGTGGAGAAAGGAATCGTGGAATCAGCGGCGCGCGGCTACTTGGCCGGCTACCCGGTAGTGGATTTTAAAGCAACGATTTACGACGGCAGCTACCACGACGTGGACTCCAACGAAATGTCATTCAAGATGGCGGGGAGGCTGGCGTTCAGGAAGTGCATGGAGATGTGCAAGCCATGCCTGCTGGAGCCCATTATGAAGGTTGAAATCGAGGCACCGGATGAGTTTGCCGGGACCTTGATGGGCGACCTGAACAGCCGGCGCGGGCGGGTGCAGGGCATGGAGTCGAAGGGGCGGACGACGGTGATCAACGCCGAAGTTCCCATGTCGGAGATGCTGACCTACGGAACGCTGCTGACCTCAATGACGCAAGGTAAAGGCAGTTATCGCATGGAGATGCACCACTACGACATCGTTCCGCAGCTGGTAGCCGACAAGATTCTGGCCAACGCCAAGCGGCCGGTCGAGGAAGAGGAAGAATAGGGAGAACGGGGCCGAAGGGCTGAGTTCCCTGCCCTTAATAGGATGGTTCGCGAGACGATCGGGGGTTCAACTGTGGCGGATTTTTGGCACGGTTGGGCCCCCTCGCTTTTGGCGCAAAAGCGTGGCAATGGAGGGCCACGGTTGCGGAAAAGCGTGGCAACGGATTGCCACGGTTGGGGAAAAGCGAGGCAGGAAAATGCAGCTTCCAGCTTCTAGCTTCTAGCCTCTAGCCCCTAGCTCTGCTTTGTCGCGTTGAGGCACACGCGGCTGCGGAACCCACAATTGGGCATGCCCTTAGGGTCATGGCCGGATCAAGGATGGCGGCAGGACCCTATCGAGGTTGACGCTGGGTTATTTTGACGGCTGGGCGGGTTCGAGGCCGCGGGCTTTGAGCATGGGGCCGATGTTGGGTTCTGCGCCCAGCCAGGCCTTGTACATTTTGGCGAGGTCTTCGGTGTTGCCGCGGGAGAGCACCATGCGGCGGAAGCGGTCTCCGTTGGCGCGGGTGAGGCCGCCGTGATCTTGAAACCACTGGAAGGCATCGTCATCGAGCATTTCGCACCAGAGGTAGGCGTAATAACTGGCGGCATAGCCGTTGCCCCAGATGTGCATGAAGTAGGTAGAGCGGTAGCGCGGCGGCACGGCGGGGATCAGCAAATTGGTCTTTTTGAGAGCTGCAGTTTGAAAGTCGTCGGGATTCTGCAGCGGGGCGTCGGGCGCGAGGGTGTGCCACTGCATGTCGAGTTCGGCGGCGGCGAGCAATTCGGTAAAGATGTATCCCTGGTTGAAGGTTTTTGCCTTTTGCATTTTCGCGACGAGTTCCGCGGGCATGGGCGCGCCGGTTTTGTAGTTGCGGGCATAGTGATCGAAGACGGCCGGATAGCTGGCCCAGTGCTCGTTGAACTGGGATGGGAATTCGACAAAGTCGCGGGGCACGTCGGTTCCCGAAAGGCTGGGGAATTCAGTATCCGCAAACATGCCGTGGAGGGCGTGACCGAACTCGTGGAACATGGTTGTGACATCAGTGAAGCTGATGAGCGCGGGCTCTCCGGGAGCGGGCTTGGTGAAATTGGCCACGTTGAAGATGACGGGGAGTGTGCCGAGCAGCTTTGACTGGTCGACAAAGTGGCTCATCCACGCTCCGCCGCCCTTGTTGTCGCGCTTGAAGTAGTCGCAATACCAGAGGGCGAGCGGCTTTCCGTCGGCGTCAAAGACCTCGTAGACCTGCACGTCGGGGTTGTAGACGGGGATGTCGTGGCGCTGCTTGAAGGTAAGGCCATAGAGCATGTGGGCGGCATAGAAGACGCCATTGTGGAGCACATTGTTGAGCTCGAAATAGGGCCGGGTCTGGGCCTCGTCGAGATCGTATTTCGCCTTGCGCACCTGCTCGGCATAGAACTCCCAATCCCATGGCCTGAGGGTAAATCCGCCGTGCTGGGCGTCGATGAGGGCCTGAATATCCTTTGCTTCGCCGTCGGCCTTGGCGGTTGCGGCGGGCACGAGCGCGTCCATGAACTTCCGGGCGGCTTCGGGGGTTTTGGCCATTTGATTTTCGAGCTTCCATGCGGCGTAAGTGGGGAAGCCGAGGAGTTTAGCTTTTTGGGCGCGCAACTGCGCGAGGCGTGAGATGGTGTCGCGGGTGTCGTCGGCGCCGCCGCGCTCGGCGCGAGTCCAGGAATCCTCAAAGAGCAACTGCCGGGTTGCACGATTGGAGAGCAATTGCAAATCGGGCTGCTGGGTGGTGTTCTGCAGGGGAATGAGCCAGCCTTCGACTTTGCGATCTTTGGCGGCCTGGGCAGCGGCGGCAAGCTGCGCATCGCTGAGGCCTGCGAGCGCGGATTTGCTGGTGGTGACGTAGGCCGCATTTTTAGTGGCGGCGAGGAGCTTGGTGGTGAATGCGGCGGAAAGATTGGCTTCCTCTTCATTGAGCTTTTTCAACTCGGCCTTGTCGGCGTCAGAAAGTTGCGCGCCGGCGTGGACAAACTCAAGGTAGTCGTATTCGACGAGGCGGAGCGATTCGGGGTCGAGCTTGAGGGAATGGCGCTGGTCGTAGATTTTTGATACGCGCTGAAAGAGTTTGGGGTTGAGATAGACTTCATCGCGCGCGGCGGCGAGTTTGGGCATTTCGAGGCTGCGGATTTTTTGCAGGTCGGGGTTGGTATTGGCGCCGGTGACGCCAAGGAAGACGTTCATTACGCGATCGAGTAACTGGCCGGTCTTCTCCTTGGCCACGATGGTGTTTTCAAATGTGGGCGGGGCGGGATTGTCGGCGATGGCGCGCGTTTCATCGAGCATCTGCGCAATGCCGGCTTCAATGGCGGGCTGGTAATCGGAGTCCTTGATTTTGTTGAAGTCCGGCGCATGGAAGGGCAGGGTGCTGGGCGCGTAGAAGGGGTTCGAGGGGCCGAAGGCGGCGTCCTGTGCGGGCGCGCCGGTAGCGGTGACGGCGATTGCGCCGGCTGTGGTGATGGTGGAGATTACTGTCACAATGCGCCTCGTCATGGCTGGGTGGATTCGATTCATAGGATGCGTGTGCTCCCTCGGGCTTTTAGAATAGAACAAATGGGCGACAAGCCTCTAAAGATCGAAAGACTTCGGGTTGAATTAGCGCTCCTAAAGAAGGAGGAGGAGCGATTTCGTTATTTAGTTACAAGCACCAAAACTTCCTCTGAATATCGAAGAGAGGCAATGGCTAAATTGGAAGATACGCGACGGCGGATTTATTTAATCACCCTTGAACTAAACAACGGAGCGATTTCAAACTGAGACACTACCAGAATTTGATTTTGCTGGCGAAAAGAGCGGAAATCGCGGTACACTCTAAAAACCCGCTGGTCCCCCAGCCTTGGAGGAGAACCATGTTCATGCCCATTGCCGTACGACCTACGCGCTGAACATTGCCTCGGGTACTTCCCTGCTCAGCCGCCTACGGGTGGCGCCCCCGAGGATGATTCCAGCTCCGGGTGATTCTGCAAATCTCACGTTGATCGCAGTGTGACCCCTTCGCTTGTGCCGTGCATTTGCGCGGCATTGTGGAGTTCCTCATGTCATTGCTTGAAACGACTACGCCGCAGCCGGCAGACGAGCGCCCGGCGAACGGAGATATCACAACGCTCCATCAACAGGAGCGCGTCGATAGCGACACTGCGTCTGCCATGGCGTCGGCTCACAACGCGCGCGGCTTTTGGCCCTCGGTGCGCGAAGCCCTGCGCGGCTCGCACCAGGACTACACCATCGGCAGCCTGAACCGCTCCATCTTCCTGCTCGCCATTCCGATGGTGCTGGAGATGGTGCTGGAATCGTTGTTTGCCGTGGTGGACGTCTTCTGGGTGGGGCGCCTGGGCGCGAATGCCGTGGCCACGGTTGGCCTCACCGAGTCGATGCTGGCGCTGGTGTTCGCCATCGGCCTGGGCGTCTCGCTGTCGACCACGGCCATGGTGGCGCGGCGCATCGGCGAGAAGGACCCGGAAGACGCGGCGATTGCCGGAGTGCAGGCGATCGTGCTGGGGCTGGCGATCTCGCTGGCACTGGGCATCCCGGCGGGATCTTTGCGCCGCAACTGCTGCGGCTGATGGGCGCTTCGCCGGCGATTGTGGCCAGCGGCTCGGGCTATGCGCGGATTGCGCTGGGCGGCTGCGGCGCGATCATCATGCTGTTTCTGAACAACGCCATCTTTCGCGGCGCGGGCGATGCGGCCATCGCCATGCGGCTGCTGTGGGTGTCGAACATCATCAACCTCATCCTCGACCCGTGCCTGATCTTCGGGCTTGGGCCCGTTTCCGCACATGGGCGTGACGGGCGCGGCGCTGGCCACGTTCACGGGGCGCAGCATCGGCGTGCTCTACCAGTTCTACCGGCTGCTGAAGGGCACGGAGCGCATTCGCGTGCTGGCGCGACCATCTGCGGCTGAATGTGCGCGTGATGCTGCGGCTGCTGCGGGTGTCGCTCACCGGCATTCTGCAGTTCGCCATCGCCAACGCGAGCTGGATCGTGCTGGTGCGGATTGTCTCGCATGTTCGGCGCGGCGGCGGTGGCCGGCTACACGGTGGCCATCCGCATCGTGGTGTTCTTCATCCTGCCGGCGTGGGGGCTGAGCAACGCCGCGGCCACGCTGGTGGGGCAGAACCTGGGCGCAGGCCAGCCGGAGCGCGCCGCGCAGGCGGTGTGGCGCACCGGCTTCTACAACATGATCTTCCTGGGCAGCCATCGGCGTGTTCTTTTTCGTCTTTGCCGCGCCGGTGGTGAGCCTGTTTGTGGACGACCCGGCGGTGGTTCCGATCGCGGCCGTTGGCGCTGCGCACCTTCAGCTGCGGCAACATCGGCTACGCCTACGGCATGGTGATGCTGCAGGCCTTCAACGGCGCCGGCGACACCTTGACGCCGACGGTCGTGAACTTCTTCGGCTTCTGGGTGCTGGAGATTGCCGCTGGCGTGGGTGCTGGCGGTCGGCCTGCATTGGGAGCCGAGGGCGCATTCCTGTCGATCGTGATCGCCGAGTGCTCCATGGCGGTGGCCGGGGTGGTGCTGTTCCGGCAGGGACGGTGGACGCGGAAGCAAATCTAGGCCAGAGCAAGATTGCCAGTCGGGAGTAGGGGCAAGAGGAGGCTGCGCCCCTGATTTTTGGCGGGTGTGAACGGGGAATCCTTCCGCGGGCCGCGATCATCTGAGAGAATGATGATTGTGAGACGGGTGGAAAATGCTGACTTCCGGCGGTTGGGAGTGCCGGTATTGTGTGCCGCGCTGGGCCTGGCAGGCGCGGGCGCGGTTGCGCATGGGCAGATAGGGAATCCCAGTTCGGCCAGCAATCCTTTCTATGGCAGCGTGACGGCGCATCCGGTGAGCAACGACGTGCTGAAGTTGTCGCTGGATGAGGCTGTGCGCATGGGTCTCGAAAACAATCTTGGCCTGAAGGAAGCGGAGAACGGCGAAGAGTATCTTCGCGGCGAAAAGAACGAGGCGCTGCAGTTGTTTTTGCCCACCATCGATCTGAGCGGGGGCACGGGAATCTATCAGCACGATCTGGCCGCGCTGGGATTTGGGCCGGCGGCGATCAGCAAAATCGGGTCGCTGTTTCCTGGTGGTTTGCCGGCCGGGTTTTCGGGAATTACGAAGGACGATCTGACGCAGGGCCAGATCAACTTCAACGAAACGCTGTTTTCAGGCCCAGTGATTGCGGGCTGGCGAGCGGCGGGCGCGGCGCAGCGGGTGGCGCATTTTGCGAAGATGACGGCGCGCGGCGATGTGGTGCAGGATGTGGCGACGGCCTATTTGCACGCCATTGCCGATGCCAGCGAAGTGGATAATGCGAGCGCCCAGGAGGCAGCCGACCAGGTGCTGCTGAGCCAGGCGCATGCGGCGCACGAAGCGGGCACGGCGGCGAACCTGGATGAGCTGCGCGCACGGGTGCAGTTGCAGGCGCAGCAGCAGGAGCTGATTGCCGCGCAGAACTCGATGGACAAGGACCTGATCCTGCTGAAGCGCGAGATTGGGGTCGATCCGGGACAGAAGATTCAACTGACCGACCCTGCGCCTTATAGCGATCTGGCTGCGCAGACGCCGGACGAGGTGCGCGCGGAGGCCTACAAGAATCGCCAGGACTATCAGAATCTGCAGAATCAACTGGTGGAGTACAAGGCGATCCACTCTGCCTATCGCAGCCAGCGACTGCCGACGCTGAGCTTTGGCGGCTACTGGGGCGTGGACACGGTGAACGGCGCGGGCACGCACGGGAACTTTGCGGCGGTGGGAACACTGAGCGTGCCAATCTTTCGCGAGGCGCGATTGCGCGGCGATGAAGACGCAGCGGCCGCACAACTGTCGGCAGTAAATTCGCAGCTTGACAACCTGCGCGGACACATCGACGAGCAGGTGCGCGATGCGCTGTTGGATGTGGGCGCAGCGGGCAAGCTGGTGGAGGTGGCGCGGTCGAACGTGGATTTGGCCACGCGTGCGCTGAGCGATGAGACGGACCGCGTGAATGCGGGAGTGGACGACAATCTTCCCCTGGTGACGGCGCAGGCCACGCTGGCCGCCGCGCAGAGCAACCTGGTGGAAAGCCTTTATCAATACAACCTGGCGAAGCTGTCGCTGGCACGCGCCGCGGGAGTGATCGAGTTGCAGTACCGGGTGTACCTGGGGCGGTGAGAGTGGTTTCGTACTGAGCCGCTCGCGGGTCTTTGACCGGAATAATCTCGCGTGTTGCGGTTCTTGGTTTCCCCGGTCTCAAAATCGAGACCGGGGGCACCCATTTTCTTGTGGGTTGATGGGGTGAGGGCGAGGTTCGTGCTTTCCCAGGTCTCAGATGCGAGACCTGGGCCACCCATTTTCGTGCGGGTTCAAGGGGTCAAATTTCGTGCGAGGTCGAGCGGTCAAAAGACCTCGCACGTCCAGCATTGCGCAGATCAGACCCACTGGGTGGGAGAAAGCGCTTACCTGCGAATTATCCTAGCTGCGGACTGCGGTTTCCAACGGTTTGTAACTCAGAATGTTCTTCGTCCGTGTAACTTAGGAGATAAGAGGAACAATACGGATGTCCCGCAAGCTCAGCATTAAATATTACGTAGAGCCGGATACGGCGGCGCTGGCGCGGCATGCGGCGCAGTATTTTGTGGAGATGGCCGGGGAGGCAGTTGCGGGCCGTGGACGGGCTCGCATTGCCATCAGCGGCGGGTCCACGCCCAAAGCGGCGTTCCAGCTGCTGGCCGATCCCGCACAGCCGTGGCGCGCGCGGATGCCGTGGGACAAACTGGATCTCTACTGGGTGGACGAGCGCTGCGTGCCGCCCGATGACGCCGACAGCAACTATCGCATGACGCGCGAGGCCATGCTGGACCATGTGCCGCTGCGGCCGGAGCAGGTGCACCGCATGGAAGGCGAGCTGGAGCCGGAGGTTGCGGCGGCGCGCTACGAGTCGATGCTGCGCAACACGTTTCGCCTGGAAGGCGCCGAGGTTCCCCGCTTCGACCTGGTGGCGCTGGGGATGGGGGACGACGGGCACACGGCGTCGCTGTTTCCGCACACGGCGGCTCTGCATGAGACGGGCAAGCTGGTGACGGCGAACTTTGTGCCGCAGAAGGACACCTGGCGCATTACTCTCACCTGGCCGGTGATCAACCGGGCGAGTTCAGCATTCTTTCTTATCGGCGGCACGGACAAGGCTCCGCTGGTTCACGAAGTATTCACAGGGCAGCGGGATCCGGAGCGCCTGCCCAGTCAACTGATCTGGCCCTCAGGCGGTATACTCACCCTGATTCTGGATAAGGCTGCTGCCGCACTTCTACCCGCAACGGATGGAGAGGGCTGCGGTGTTTTAGAGAGGGAAAGATGATTCTGGCGGGGGATGTAGGCGGCACCAAAGTACATCTGGCGCTGTACGACTTTACAAACGGAAAGCTTGAACATACCCGGGACGAACGGTACGCAGCCAAGGAATATGCGGGGCTGGAAGAGATCGTAAAGGAGTTTCTGGGCGCGGACAAAGTGACTGCAGCATGCTTTGGGGTGCCCGGGCCAGTGCGCGACGGGCGACTGCGGCTGACCAATCTGCCCTGGACGCTGGACAGCCGCGAACTGTCGGCGGGGCTCGGCATTCAGCATGTTTTTCTGATCAACGATCTTGAGGCCAACGGCTACGGCATTGCCGAGCTGCAGGCAGACCAGATTTATACGCTGAGCGAGGGCGACCCCGGCCAGATTGGCAATCGCGCGCTGATTGCCGCCGGAACCGGACTGGGGCAGGGCGTGCTGACCTGGAATGGCCGCATCCATGTGCCGTTTCCCTCAGAGGGCGGGCATGTGGACTACGCGCCGCGCAATGAAGATGAGATCGACCTGCTGCGGTTTCTGAAGCAGAAATACAACGGGCGCATCAGCTTTGAGCGCGTGGTCAGCGGCATGGGCATGACCAACATTTATGACTTTCTGCGCGAAGCGCGCGGCATGGAAGAACCGGCATGGCTGGCGGAGCGGATGGCGGCCGCGGGCGATCCCAATGCTGTGATCACCGAGCTGGGTTTGGCGGCCAAGAGCGAGATCTGCGAGAAGACGCTGGACATGTTTGTCTCAGCGTATGGCGCGGAGGCGGGCAACCTGGCGCTGAAGGTGCTCTCGGTGGGCGGCATGTATGTGGGCGGCGGGATTGCTCCACGCATCCTGGAGAAGCTGAAGGACGGCACGTTCATGAAGGCCTTTACCGACAAGGGCCGGCTGAGCCAGTTGCTGATCAACACGCCGGTGCGCATTATTCTGGAGAGCCGCGCCGCGCTGATGGGTGCTGCGGCGTTTGCCGAGGCGCGGGCCGCGGAGATCAGCGGGATTTCGTCGCGGGCGGCGTCGATCAAGGGCTAAGAGCATTTGTCTCCTGCAATGCTGAGGGCCAGCCGGAGAGGGCTGGCCCTTTTTGTATTTTTCCGCATCGCAGAATCTATCATTCAAGCGTCGCGCGGAAGGCATCAGTCCACGGAAGCTGCGGCTGCAACGGGAAGAGCGATATCCGATTTGAACCATCGCTTCTGCAGGCGCAGGGAAACCTGCACCAGCAGGATCAACGCCGGTACTTCAACCAGAGGGCCGATGACCGCGGCGAATGCGGCGCCCGAGTTTAGTCCAAAGACCGCAACTGCAACCGCGATGGCCAGTTCGAAGTTGTTGCTCGCTGCTGTGAATGAAAGCGTGGCGGTCTTGGAGTAATCGGCTCCGACCTTTCTTCCCATCCAGAAGCTCACGAAAAACATGACGACAAAGTAGATCAAGAGCGGGAGAGCGATGCGCAGCACGTCGAAGGGCAACTGGACGATCAGGTTGCCCTTGAGGCTGAACATGACGACGATGGTAAAGAGCAGCGCTGTGAGCGTAAGAGGACTGATGGCGGGGATGAAGCGCGTCTGATACCACGCGCGCCCCCGCGCTTGAACCAACACAAAGCGCGTGAGCATTCCGGCCAGGAACGGAATGCCGAGATAGATGAAGACGCTCTGTGCAATCTGGCTCATGCGAATGTCGACAACAATGCTTTTGAGGCCGACCAGCGGCGGCAGCACGGAAAGAAAGAACCAGGCGTACACGCTGTAGAAAAGCACCTGAAAGACGCTGTTGAAGGCAACGAGGCCGGCGGCGTAGTCGGTGTCTCCACGGGCCAATTCGTTCCACACAATCACCATGGCGATGCAGCGAGCGAGACCGATGAGGATGAGGCCGGTGCGGTACTCCGGGTAGCCGCGGAGAAAGATGACAGCGAGCGCAAACATCAGGATCGGCCCGATGACCCAGTTCTGCACCAGAGACAGACCCAGCACGCGGCGGTTGCGAAAGACCTCGCCCAGCCGCTCATACTGCACCTTGGCGAGGGGCGGATACATCATGAGGATGAGACCAACGGCGATGGGAATGTTGGTTGTGCCCGCCTGGTAATGCTGCAAGAGCGCGGGTACGCCGGGGACAAAGCGGCCCAGAGCGACGCCGGCCGCCATGGCGAGGAAGATCCATAACGTCAGATAGCGGTCGATGAAAGAGAGGCGGGATGGAGCGGCCGCGACGCCGGGGGCACAGCAGTCGGAGGGAAGGTCCGGTTGGAGCGAATTCACAGCGGCTCCTTTCCGATGGCGCGCACCCTCTTTTCGATGGCCAGGTGATCCAAGGTTTCCAATGGCAGGCTGAGGAAGAGCTGGACGCGATTGCGAATCTGATGCAGGGTGCGCGTGAAAGCGGTGCGTTTTTCTTCGTCGGTGCCCTCGACAGCGGCGGGATCGGCGAAGCCCCAGTGCGCGGTGATCGGTTGGCCGGGCCAGAACGGACACACTTCCCCGGCGGCCTTATCGCAGACGGTGATGACGAAGTCGAGTTGGGGTGCGCCGGGAGCGGCGAACTCATCCCAACTTTTGCTGCGCAGGTTTTCGACGGATAGCCCAATCGCTGCACCTGCTCGATGGCGTAGGGATTGACCTTGCCGGTGGGATGGCTGCCCGCGCTGTAGGCATGGAAGCGGCCCGCGCCGAGCGTGTTGAAGAGCGCTTCTCCCATGATGCTGCGCGCGGAGTTGCCGGTGCAGAGGACGAGGACGTTGTAAGGCTTTTTCATGACGGTTCCTTTTGGAGACCCGTTAGTTGCCGCAGCAGCCAGGGCCGCAGCATGGTACGGCGGCCGGCTTGGTGGCGCGGATGAAGGCGCTCATCAGTGATCCCGCGGCCTGCGGAGCGATGGCGTCGACGTCGACTCCGGCCGCCTCAAGAAACTGGCGCGCATCTTCGACGTCGTAGACGCGCGTGGGCTCGACAGAGATGGCAGTGAATCCGGCCTGGGCTAATTTGGCGACGTAGTCGTGCTCTTCGAGTGCGCCTGCGATGCAGCCGACCCAGAGCGCCATGCTCTTGCGGACCAACTCGGGCACCTGGCCACGCGCGACGACATCGGAGACGGCGAAGCGGCCTCCGGGCTTGAGCACGCGGAAGGTTTCGCGGAGCACGCGTGCTTTGTCTGCAGAGAGATTGATGACGCAATTGGAGATGACCACGTCGACGGAGTTGTCGGGCAGAGGAATATTTTCGATTTCGCCCTTGAGGAATTCGACGTTTTCGACGCCGGCCTGGCGCTGGTTTTCGCGGGCAAGGGCGAGCATGTCGTCGGTCATGTCGAGGCCGTAGGCTTTGCCGGCGGGGCCGACGCGCCTGGCCGAGAGCAGCACATCGATGCCGCCGCCGGAGCCGAGGTCGAGCACGGTTTCGCCCGGCTTGAGCTCAATGAGCGCGGTGGGATTGCCGCAGCCCAGCGAGGCGAGGACGGCGTTGGCGGGCAGGCCGCTCTTCTCTGCTTCGTTGTAGAGGTTGGTGGTGATGGGGTCGCAGCAGGTGAAAGCGGGGCTGCAGCAGGCCGCGTCGCCCGATTGCCGCACCTGGCGCGCGGCGGCTCCGTACTTCTCTTGAACCTGATTCTTCACATCAGTGACGGTATCCATTTGAGATCCTCACATTCGCTTAAGCAAATGTATTCTCCGGCGTCATATTTGTCAAACCGTATATAATTGCCGCATGAGTTCGGGACCCAAGCCGGCCAACCTGGCCTTGGTGTTTGCCGCGCTGGCGGACACTACGCGGCTGCGCCTGCTGAACCTGATGGCGGGGCGCGAGGTGTGCGTCTGCTACTTTGTGGAGATTCTGCGCCAGAGCCAGCCGAAGATTTCGCGGCACCTGGCCTATCTGCGCAAAGCCGGGATCGTGGCGGCGCGGCGCGAGGGCAAGTGGATGCACTATCGCATCACGACGCCCGGCGATGCGGGGGCTGCTGCAGTTCTTGCGACGACGCTGGCGACGCTGCGCAACGACAGGCAGATGCAGGCCGACCTGGCCCGGCTTGACCGCGCGTGCTGCGCGCCGCAGCGGCTGGTGATGCCGGAAGGCGCGCCGCGCCCGGCAGTGCTGATTCCCGTGCGCGAATCTTAGGCTGCGGATAATTCAGCGGAATTCAGATACGCTAGAGCCAACGCATGGCTTTCGTCCACAGTATCGGGAGCACACGTTACAGCTTCGCCAGCTTGCGCGAACTGCTGGCCAAGGCCACGCCGCTGCGCAGCGGCGATGTGCTGGCGGGGCTGGCTGCCGGTTCAGCCGAGGAGCGCGTGGCGGCACAGTTTGCGCTGGCTGACGTTTCGCTGGGGCTTTTTCTGAGCGAAGAGATTGTGCCTTACGAAGACGACGAAGTGACGCGGCTGATTGTGGACACGCACGATGCCGATGCGTTTGCACCGGTGCGGTCGCTGACGGTGGGCGAGCTGCGCGACTGGCTGCTCTCAGACGAGGCGACGCCGGAGCGGCTATCGGCGCTGGCTCCGGGGATTACGCCGGAGATGGCGGCGGCGGTGAGCAAGCTGATGCGGGTGCAGGACCTGATTGCCGCGGCCGCGAAGATCCGCGTGGTGACGCGCTTTCGCACCACGGTGGGGTTGCGGGGCAGGCTGAGCGCGCGGCTGCAACCGAACCATCCGACGGATGATGCCATGGGCATTGCGGCATCGATTCTGGACGGGCTGCTGCTGGGCTCGGGCGATGCGGTCATCGGGATCAATCCTGCGGGTGACAATGTGGGGACAACCACGAAGCTGCTGCGGCTTGTGGACGCACTGCGCCAGCGCTTTCAGATTCCTGTGCAGAGCTGCGTGCTGGCGCATGTGACGACGCAGATGGCGGCATTGGAAGCGGGGGCGCCGGTGGATTTGATCTTCCAGTCGATTGCGGGAACGGAGGCTGCGAATCGCAGTTTTGGAGTGAGTCTTTCGCTGCTTGCGGAGGCGCATGAGGCGGGGCAATCTCTGAAGCGGGGCGCGCGATGCGCCGATGGGAGCGTGGGCGACAACGTGATGTATTTCGAGACGGGGCAGGGTTCGGCGCTCTCCGCCAACGCGCATCATGGAGTCGACCAGCAAACTTTGGAGGCGCGGGCCTACGGCGTGGCGCGGCGATTCAAGCCGATGCTGGTGAACACGGTGGTGGGATTTATTGGGCCGGAGTATCTCTACGACGGGAAGCAGATTGCGCGCGCTGGTCTCGAAGACCACTTCTGCGGCAAGCTGCTGGGGCTGCCGATGGGATGCGACGTCTGCTACACCAACCACGCGGAAGCGGACCAGGACGACATGGACGCGCTGTTGACGCTGCTGGGCGCGGCGGGGGTGAACTACATTATGGGCGTGCCGGGCGCGGACGACGTGATGCTGAACTACCAGAGCACAAGCTTTCACGACGCGCTGTATCTGCGGCGTGTGCTGGGGCTGAGGCCTGCGCCGGAATTTGAGGCGTGGCTTGCGGGCGAGGAGTTCAACAGGCTGGCGCTTGAGGCCAACCACCCGGAGAGGCTGTTGCCGGCATGAGCGAGATGGAACATAGCTCGCTGGCGGCGCGGCTGCGCGCGCTGACTCCGGCGCGGGTGGGACTGGGACGGACCGGCGTGAGCCAGGAGACGCGGGATCTGCTGGACTTTCAACAGGCACATGCGCAGGCGCGGGATGCGGTGCATGCGCGGCTGGAGACGGCGGCGCTGGCGGCGAAGCTCAAGGAGATTTCCGGCGGCGAGGTGCTGCGGTTGCACTCCGCGGCAACGGACCGCGCGATTTATTTGCAGCGGCCTGATCTGGGGCGAAAGCTGGACGAGGCGAGTGGAGTGATGCTGGCCGAGTTGCGCCGGGACGCATGGGATCTGGCGCTGGTGGCGGCGGATGGGCTGTCTGCGCTGGCGGTTGAGCGGCACGTGCCGGCGCTGTTGCGGGAGTTGCTGCCGCGGCTTGGTGAGTGGCGGCTGACGCCCATCTGCGTGGTGGAGGAGGGCCGGGTTGCGATTGGCGACGAGATTGGCGCAGCGCTGGGAGCAGAGCTTTGCGTGGTGCTGATCGGGGAGCGGCCAGGGCTGAGTTCGCCTGACTCGCTGGGCGCGTATATCACCTGGCAGCCGCGGCCGGGGCGGACGGACGCCGAACGGAACTGCATCTCCAACATTCGCATGGAGGGTTTGAGCTACGCGCAAGCGGCGGCGCAATTGTGCTTTTATTTGACCGAAGCGCGCCGACGGCAGCTCACGGGGGTTGCGCTGAAGGAACAGACTCCGCAATTGAGAGAGGGCTGAGCGAGCATGATGCGTTGGGTGCGGCGAGTGTTGGTGGTGCTGGCGGTGGGCTTTGTCGCCGTCTATGGAGGCGATTGGGCGGTCTTCAATCTGCGCGGATCACCGGTTGCGAAGGTGACGGTGAATCGCTATATGACAATTCCCTTGAAGGGCAACAAAAAGGAGTATGACTATCTGGGCACGATGGATGTTCCCTGCTCTGTTTCACTCTTCTCGCAAGGCGGACAGAGCCCGTGCTGGCAGGTGCGCCGCAGTGCCAACAAGACCGTGAACATGTGAATCAGCAGGATGGACGGAACGGCTTCTCGAATGGGCAAGCTCACACATTCCCGTGATGAGGATCACGTTTTGAGGCGCTTTCGCTGCGTACTATCGAAAAATCGCAAGGGATTCAGAGAAGAACGATGTACAGCCGCACACAGAACGACAATGGAACCTACAACACGCGCTGCCTCTACTGTTTTATGACGGTTGCTTCTGCGGTGGAGAGCCAGGAAGAGCTGCATTCAGTTGAGCTGCGGCATGTTTGCCCCGAGAAAGCGCTGGCGGATCTGCTGAGCCATGAAAGAGAAATCGTGGCGCAGGCGCAGAGGAATTGACGCGGGGATTTCGAATCGAATTGATTCGGTCTTGGGACCACGAAAGCGGGCGCAGGGGCTAAAGCCCGCCGTGATTTCAGCGATTTACGGCACGACTGAAGTCGTGCCCTGACACTTCGTGCAGCTCCGAAAGCGTTCTTGCGGATGCAGCGAAGTCGGGTTCGGATACAAAACCGTCCGATTCGCTCACTCGTTGGACATTGCCTGGTAGGCGGGTTAGCGCATGCGGGCGTTGTCGCGCAGTTCTCGGGCGGTGACTTCAAGGAATGTCTCGACGCTGGCTCCGTCTGGCACCTCGAGGCCGGATTTTGCCTGGATTGCGCTGGCCAAGCGCTGCGCGATTGCGGCGCGGGTTTCCATGGAGAGATCGAGCCGGCGGGCGAAGAAGCCTTCGAGCACCTCGAGGTCGGTAGAGGACAGCTTGGCGATTCCCGAGGGGTCGAGCGAGAAAGCTGTGTGGGGCTCTGGGATGGCGGGACCCTGCGGGAAAGTGGAGGCGGTGAAGGTGCGCGCTGCCGACTCGCCCCAGAGCGGCGTCTCCTGCTCGCGGTCGCGGACGACTAGCGTGCCCGCGGCCAGATCGCCCAGGCGCTGGTGCTGGCGGGTGGCGAAGACCGCGACCACTCCCACTGCGTAGAAAAAGGGAATCTGGTCCACATAACGAACGAAGTTGCGTGCCATGGATTCGAACAATCCGATGGCGCGGCCGGATTGCTGGATCACGCGGATTTTAGCGACACGTTTGCCGGGGGTGCGCCCGTTCCAGAAAGCCTCGAAAAGGGTGAAGTAGCCCCAGTTGAGCAGAAAGAGCAGGAAAACGTAGATGGCGACCGCCCACTGGGCGGAGAGCTTGGAGAAGGCGGTGATGCCCGGCACGAGCATCCAGGACAGTACAGCCACGACGGCCATGGCGGCGAGCCAGATCAATGTATCGATGAGAAGCGCGATAAAGCGACTGCCGATGCCGGCCAGGGGCATCTCGATGGAGACCAGTTCGGGCGTTTCAATGTTAAGCTGGTCTGAATTCTGTTCCATGGCGCACATACTCTCCAACCAGTGGATTCGGAAGCGGCGGCCGCATTGGGACCGGCTGGCGACGCTGCTTGCCTTGTCGGACCAAAGCGGGCTCGGCCAGCTCTCGCGCGCGGAGCTGCAGGAGATGGCCTTGCTCTACCGCCAGGTCGCGGCGGACCTTTCGGTTCTTCGTCAGGATGCCACGGCGCGTACCTACGCCGAGCACGTGAATCAATTGCTGGCTCGGGCCCACCATATCATTTATTCAGGGCGAAAGACGAATCTGCGGACGCTTTTTCGTTTTCTGCGGGATGAGTATCCGGGCGTTTTTCAGCGGCAGCTGCCTTTCGTGATCGCGTCGCTGCTGGTGTCGACGGCGTGGGGAATTCTGGGCGCGGTGATTACCAACGCGCGGCCGGAGTTCATGCGGCACTTTGTGGGGCCGGCGATGATTGCCACCATGGAGCGGCACGAGATGTGGACGAAGTCCGTGGTGAGCGTCGCGCCCATGGCCTCAAGCTACATCATGACAAATAATCTGACGGTGAGCTTTGTGACTTTCGCGGGCGGGATCGCGTTCGGGCTGGGAACATTTTTTTATCTCTACGTGAACGGCATGATGCTGGGAGTGATTGGCGCGGCGTGTCATCAATATGGCATGTCGGTGGCGCTGTGGAGCTTTGTGGCTCCGCACGGATCGCTGGAGCTGCCGGCGATTATCATCGCTGGAGGCGCGGGGTTCCGGCTCGGCTATGCGATGCTGTTTCCCGGCTCGCTACGCTGGAAGGAGTCGGTGGCGCGGGGCGGGATTGAGGCGACGCGGCTGGTTTCCGGCATCATTCCCATGCTGGTGATTGCGGGAACGCTGGAGGGATTTTTCTCGCCTTCGCATGCGCCGGTGTGGCTGAAGTTCACGGTGGGCGGGCTGCTGTTCACGCTGCTGTTGCTGTGGCTTTTCAGGCCGGTGAAGCCTGTGCCCGCGGTCTAAGCCTGTGCAATGAATCCTCATCTCATCTTGCGGCCGGAAGTGGCGCTGGGAGCTGTGCTGGCGTTGCTGCCGATGCTGGGCGCGGCCTTCTTTCCTGCGCGGGTCGCGGTGCTTGCGCGGAGGCTTCCTCGTGCGGCGCAGTTTGCCTGCCCTGCGCTCTTGTGTGTGCCGTATGTGCTGATT
The DNA here is from genome assembly GCA_963780515.1 of uncultured Acidobacteriaceae bacterium. Classification (GTDB taxonomy): domain Bacteria; phylum Acidobacteriota; class Terriglobia; order Terriglobales; family Acidobacteriaceae; genus Telmatobacter. Next base: position 479,999 of record CAWACG010000015.1, on the reverse strand, counting down.
GGGTTGTCATTCGGCATTTTCCATTGGGGATGGCTGGCGTTGTATGCGCTGTTGCCGGTGGCGATTGCGATGCTGCTGCGGGAGGCGAAACGCGTCGATCCTGTGGCCGGCACGGCAACTGGCGCGACTTTGTGGTGCTGGCGGTGCTGGGGCTGGCCGTCGATCTGCGCTGGTTTGAGCCCGCATGGCCGGCGGGGCTGACGGCAATCGGCAAGATGTTGCTGCTGGATGCGGGCATCTTCGGGTTTCTGGTTGTGCGCGGGCTCGATGGGGTTGGATTTGATTTGCGGCTGCGGGGTCGCGACGCGGGCATCGGGCTGCGCGAGTTCTGCTTTTACGCGGTGGTGGCAATTCCGCTGGGACTGGGGCTGGGGTTTCTGCACTTTCATGCATCCTGGCCGAATGGCGTGCAGGCGTGCATCGGATTCGTCTTCACGTTCTTCTTCATCGCGATTCCGGAGGAGCTTTTCTTTCGCGGATGGATGCAGAATCTGCTGGAGCGACGGATGGGACGGAGTGCGGCGTTGCTGGTGACGGCGGCGCTGTTTGGGCTGTCGCACTGGAACAAGAGGACCGCGCACTTCAACTGGCAGTATGTGCTGATGGCGGCGCTGGCGGGGATTTTCTATGGCAGGGCGTGGCGCGCAGAGCGGCGGGTGGGGGCCTCCGCAATCACTCACACATTGGTCGATACGGTGTGGGGACTCTGGCTGAGGTGATGATGCCCGTGCTGATGATAGGTGAAGTAGCCGAGGCCAACGCGCATGTTATGCACCACGGGACCGGGAATGGTAATCGCGATGGTAATGCCGAAGACGGCATGGGCGATGGCGAGCGGATAGAGGTTGCGGTGGCGGAGAAAGACGAAGCAGGCGGTGAGTCCCCAGAGCAAGGTCATTGGCGTGAGGATGGGGTTGGGCAGATGGGCGAGCGTGAAGATGAGTGCGGTTGTGATGGCAGCCCATTTTGGATTGGGGAGTAGCTGCAGGATGCGCAGGAGAAAGTAGCCCTGCATGAGAAATTGCTGGACGAAGGACCAGATGGCGTAGCCGAGGAAGGTGGCGATCCACTGCATGAAGGTGCCGGGCGCGTGGAGGGTGTGGAGTTGCGCGGCGAGTACGACAGCGGCAGCCGCGAGGAAGAGGGCTGCACCCACCACCCAGAGCGAGCGCCAGAATCCAGCGGTGCGAAAGCCCATCGCCTTCCATCCCGCGAATGAAATGCAGGTGGTGAGGACAGCCCAGACGATGGCGCTCCAGTAGAACCAGCGCTGCAGGGGGCGGGCGGTCCATAGGGTGCAGACGATGAGGCCGTAGCAGACGGCAAGCTCGACGAAGACCCAGGCTTTGCGCCTGGTGAAGGCGCGAAGCTTCGATGCGGTCGAGTTGGATTCGTGGGTGGAGGGCATCATTCTGGGCGCTGCAGACGCGGCTATCGCTCAGTGTACGCATAGTTCGAAAGACGAACAATGCAGCCGTGCTCAGGCGTTCAGCCCGCAACGATCAGAATGTTGGACTGGGTTGTCGCCCCCGGGGGAAACCGGGGGCGAAGACCTTATTCGACGGCGATGGATTCGATGGCAAGGCCCGAATCGCAGGAGGCTGAGAAGTTCAATTCATTGTTTGCGCCGGTCTTTTCGAAGGGCGATTGAACGGTGACGGTGGCGAGAGAGGAAGCGCCGGTTGGTGGGAAGGCAACTTTTGTAGCGGTTCCGCCATTGACGCGGAGTTCGACAAAGCGGGTTGCCTTGTCAGGATTGCTGTAGATGATTTGAACCCGCGCGACGCGTGCAGCTGAACCTACGTGGATGAATTCGACGGGGTGATTTGCCTTGAGTTGCGCACCGCTGGTGGGTTTGTAGGCGGTTGGCTTGGGCTCGGCGCCGTGAATGACGAGCAGCACCGCGTCCCCTGCGGGTACGTTGGCGGAGTCGGAGCCGGTGAAGGGTTCCAGGTCCTTGTGCGCCCAGGGATCGCGCACGGTGGCGGGCGATGAATCGAGCAGGCCAATGTCGTGGGAGAGAAAGGAAATCTGTTTTGCTTCGGCGGTGCGATTGAGCAGGAGCACGGCGCGTTCGCCGGGTTTTGAAAGCGGCTTTGACCAGACTTCGAGGCCCGTGCCGGACTCGGCGACCTTGACGGACTGGAGGCCGAGAGCGTCCTGATCGATTGCAATTACCTCAGGATTGGTAAGTGTGGCGCGCGTGGCCTCGCTTAGCGTGGTGAGGTCGGCGCCGACAAGTAAAGGCGCACCGGAGATGGCCCAGAGGCTGAAATGCACGCGGTTTTGCGTGTCGGTGAGTCCGGGCATGCCGATGACCATCATGTCGGGATCGTTGTAGAAGCCGGTGTGCTCGGCTTCAGGGTGAATGCCCTGGTCGAAGTTGGAGAGCATGCCGGGGAAGCTGGCTTTGCGGTCGGCGTTTTTTGAATTGGCGACGATGGGCGCAACGATGTCGCCGCTGGTGCGCCAGATGTCGGCTGCCACGCCGCCCACGTTGGGCGCCCAGGTCCAGGGGCTCTGCTTGCCCCAGTTGCAGATGGAGTAATAGAGGTGGTGGCCGGTTTTGGCCTCAGCGAGGGCGATGGCCCGTGCGATCTCAGCATATTGCACTGCTGCGCTGAGGTTCTCTTTGTCGCCGCCGCACCAATCGACTTTCACATAGTCGAAGCCCCACTTTGCGAACTGGAGGAAGTCCTGCTCGTAGTGGCCTTCGCTGCCGGTGTGCATATAGACGGGGCCGAGGTCGGGAAACATGCTGCAGCCGCTCTCACCGGCGTCGGTGTAGATGCCGGCCTTCAGTCCCAGGCTGTGAATGTAGCGGACGATGTTGGACATGTCGCCCGCTTTCTCGCCGGGCGCAAGGGCCGGCCAGGCGTTGGGGTCGACGACGAAGCTTCCGTCCTCATGGCGCTGGCCGAGCCACCAGCCCTCGTCGATGTTGATGTATTGATATCCCACCTTGGACATGCCGGTGGAGATCATGGCCTTGGCCTGTTGCTGGGTGATTTGCGAATCGATGGTGTTTGAAAAGCTGTTCCACGAAGACCAGCCCATGGGAGGCAGCGGGATGGTCATCTGCCGGGCGGCGCTCTGCGCGTGCATTGCCGCAGACCCGAAAATGATGATGGCAGTAATGGCAGCAAGAAGAACAAGCGCGCAGGGCGCTGATTTTCGATTCTGAAGTTTCCGCATCGTAAGCTCCTGTAAGTCGAACAACTGTTCAGCCCGTTGCGCCGCCGTCAGACTTTCAAGAAAATCTTCTTGCGGTAAAGAATCCAGACGGGAATGAAGCAGACCGCTGTGAATGATACCGAGTAGGCAAACGCAGCCCAGCCCGGATTTGGGATATGCGCGAAGAGATGGGTGAAGATCCACTCAATGACATTCACGCTGCGTGCCGGCTCCGGATGGAACCAAGGTGTTGTACAGGCCGTCGGGCACCAGTTCGCTGAACATGTAAGCGGCGATGGCGTTGGAGCCGAAGACGAGCCAAATCCAGGTCCAGCCTTTGCGCCAGCCGTTCTGCTCAATGGCCCAGAAGGCGAGCGTGAGCAGGAGCAGCGAATAACCGGCCGCGACGAGCACGTAGGAACTGGTCCACATGTTTTTGTTGAGCGGGAACCAGAGCGACCAGAGATAACCGAGAGCCAGCGAGGCGACGGCGGCCGCGGCCAGTCCCATAGTTTTGGCGGGGATTGCCTTGCGCGAGCGCAGCCACAAGCCGGTGAGCACGCCGATGAGCGCCGTGCCGATGGCGGGCAGATCGCTCAACAGCCCCTCGGGGTCGCGGACATTGTGGTCGGGCGCGTAAAGGTAGAGGTGATAGGGAAAGACGTGGCGGTCGATCCAGGAGACGAGGTTCTGGGTCTGGTCCATGAAGGGGACGTCGCGGCCGGGCATGCCGACGCCGGGGATGGGGACCCATCGAACAAGGATCCAATAGCCTACCAGGGCGACAACGAGGGCGGCGATTTTGGATGGCACGCGGTTGTCCCAGAGATAGAAGAGACCGACTACCAGATAGCAGATGGCGATGCGCTGCAGAACTCCATAGAAGCGCATGTGCGGCAGCTCAAAAAACGGGAAACTGTTCACGATGACGCCGAAGAGAAAGAGGACGACGGCGCGCTGAAGTGTGTGCCAGGCGAGTTTGGCGCGGGTTGCGCCGCGGGCGAGACGGGCGTCAAAGGCAAAGACGACCGACACTCCGACGACAAAGACAAAGGTGGGAAAGACAAGATCGGTTGGAGTGAGGCCGTTCCATTGGGCGTGGTTCATGAAGCGCCACGAGCCGGGTCCGCCGTTGTTATTCACCATGATCATGAAGGCGATGGTGATTCCACGAACAACGTCGAGCGAAAGCAGACGCTGGACTGGCGTGGGAGCGAGCGCTGGATTGGTCATGGTCCCAAAACTCTCCGCGGAAGGCGATGCATTTGTCGTCAACTACCCTACGCGCTCGGGGTGGGGTTCGCCAAGTGGGGCGCGGATGTGCGGCACGCATGGGCGCACATGCGGAGCCCCGAGCGGCGAAGGGGATTGCGGCAGACAAAGAAAGCCCGGACCATGGCGGGTCCGGGCTTTTGAATGCTGCAGTCGCTCGGCAAGAAGCGCTGCGGCGTGTTGGAAATCCTAGTTCAATACGTCGAGAGTGACCGTGGTTGTATGGGTGGTGGTTCCACTCTTACCTGAAACGGTGATCGTGTGGTTGCCGAGAGAAGCCCTCCTGCCCACGGTGATCTTCATTGAAGAGGTTCCAGCTCCGGTAATCGACGTGGGGCTGAAGGATGACGGAGTTCTGGCTTCCCTCGCCCGTTGCCGAGAGAGCAATTGAGGAACTGAAGCCGCCGGTGACTGCGGAGGTAATCGTCACGGTGCCGGAGCTGCTTCTGGCGATGCTGATGGTGGTGGGAGACGCGCTGATGGAGAAGCCGGGTGTTGCCCCGGTGACGGTGAGGGAAACTGTTGTGGTTTCGGTGGCGACGCCCGAGGAGGTTCCCGTGACCGTGATGCTATAGGTGCCGGGAGTTGTGCCTGTGGGCACAGTGATGGTCAGGGCTGAGGTTCCGGCGCCTGTGATGGATGTCGGGCTAAAGCCGAATCCCAATCCTGCGGGGCCGCCGGATGCGGACAATGCGATGACTCCGCCGAAGCCGCCGCCGACGGTGCTGGTGATCGTGGAGGCACCGTTATTGCCTGGAGCAACAGAGACAGATGCAGGCGAAGCAGACAGGCTGAAGCTGGGGGACGCCGGCCCGGTGAGAGCAGCGAGCAATCCTGCATTCGGACTGCCCCATCCCGTGACAAGATCGTAGCCGGTGACTGCGGAATAGCTGCCGGAGGTGCCGCTGGTGATGTCGTGGAAGTCCGCGGAATAACCGGAGCCGACGTTTTGCGCATAGATGGTGGGGTTGATGAAGCCGATGGTCGGCTGACTATTCATTGCCAACTGCTGGTTGACGAGGGCAATGTAGCCGGCCCACATGGGAGCGGCAAAGCTGGTGCCGCCGTAGTCGTTGGCCAGGCAGGCCTTCTGGTCGGCGCAGGTGTAGAAGGTGAAGTTGGCGTTGGCGGATACGTCGGGGCCGTTACGCAGGGTTGTCGAGCCCTTGTTGCTGGAGTTGATGACGCCGGATAATTTCTGCCACGCGGGGATGGCGATGCTGTCGGGGCTGATGCCGCCGCCGCTGTCGACCCAGGCGGTTTCAGAGCTCCAGGGACCAGCCGCGCTGGCGGTGACCAGATCGGTGCCGCCAACGGATACGACATACGCATCGTCGGCGGGCCAAGCGGCAGAGTTGCCCGTCTTCTGTCCAGGTGGAGCTGTCGCCAGAGGCCGCGAAGAAGTTCTGGCCCTGCGCAGCCATTTTCTGGAAGTAAGGATCGAGTGTGCTGGGGTCAGCCGGTGTCCAGCCCCAGGAGCATCCGATGGTGGTGGGCAGGGGGCTGTGGGTGGTCATGGCGCTGATGATTGCGGTGTCGGTGGAACCGACATACATGACCATACTCGACAGGCCGGGAGCCATGCCGAGGGCCTGGGTCATATCGAGGGTCTGCTCGGTGTCGTCGCAGCCGCTTTTGTAGACGCAGCTGGTGCTGGTTCCGTCGGTGGAGATGACAGAGACGCTGCTCGGGTAACCCGTGTGGACGGTGTTTTCGTAGTAGGTGGTGAGGTCGGCGAGATCGGTGCCGTAATACTCGAGCAGGCCGAGGTTCTGTCCGGCACCGGTCAGGCTTCCGCTGCCGTAGTAGGCGGCGCGCATGTCGCTGCCGAGGAATGAGGCGGAGGGACCGGAGCCGGTGGTGGCATGGGAAACCACCTTGTCTGCTTCGATTCCGTGGGCCGCTGCGTAGTCGTTCTTGTTGACGAGCAGGGGATGGGGGATGGAGTAGTTATCCAGGCCCGAAACATGCCACAGATTGAACGGCAGATCGAGGGTCGGCTCGCCGTCGGGCGAATAGAAATCGCGATTCTCGGTGGGGTGCTTGTAGGTGCGCATGTTCACGTGGAACGCGGTCTCAATGGCTGCCACGGGGCCTTTGACCTGCACGTCCATGCCGTCGCGGGAGCCGCCGACGACCGTAAAGCCGTAGGTCTTTGCGAAGCGAACCACGGAATCGTATTGGTCCTGTGTGGGACCAAACCGGGCGGTGAATTCAGCCGGGGTGAGGAACTGCCGGTAGGAAGGGCTGGTGGGATCGTAGACATCTTTGAGGAAGCTCTTCAATCCAGCCGGATCCCGCAAAGGTAAAACGAGGTCGAGTTGCAGAACCTGATTGGAGGGGAGCCGGCCTGTTGACTGTGCGTTGCCGTTGCGCACGAGATCGCGGACATGATGCGTCATGACGGACTGGCCCTGGCAAACGGTCGCAGCAATCGCAAGGATCGCGACGGTGGCGAGCATGGATTTCCTGAGTTCTTGAATCACGATGTCTCCTTCTTCCCAGGCATCAGAGGTTTTCCTAAAAAAGAGAGGTTGGGGATGGGCCCTGGTGTTGTTGCATTCTGCGGCAGCGGAGAGGCTGGTGTCCACAGAAATTCGCTGTTGAAAGCGTTGCAACGTTGTTACTTTGGGGCACACGAATGGCTCCTTTGGTTTGCAGGCGAGCCGGATCGTCGAGAACGGGAAGCGCGGCGAAGCTGTAAATTCACTGCCCTGCGCTGCTACACTCCCCCTTCAGGGGAAAACGCTTAACCTGCGATTGCGCACGCCTGGAGGGATGGGATGCCCGAGTTTCAACCCTTTGTTTCGCCCAATGAGAGCCGCCCGGAGTTTACGTTACGAGCCATTCTGCTGGGCTGCTTTTTCGGCCTGGTTTTTGGCGCCGTCACGGTGTATGTAGGCCTGCGAGCCGGCCTCACGGTGGCAGCCTCGATTCCGATTGCAGTTTTGTCGATCAGCATTTTGCGTGCTTTCGGGCGAGCCTCAATTCTGGAGAACAATATCGTCCAGACGACCGGCAACGCGGGTCAGTCGATTGCCGCGGGCGTCATTTTCACATTGCCCGCACTGATCTTTCTGGGATTCGATCTCGAATATTCCCGCATTTTTCTGCTGGCGCTGATTGGCGGCTGGCTTGGCGTGCTGTTCATGATTCCGCTGCGCCGCCAGTTGATTGTTGAAGAGCACGAGAATCTGAAGTATCCCGAAGGCACAGCCTGCGCGGACGTGCTGATGGCCGGGGAACACGGCGGTTCACTGGCCAGCCGCGTCTTTCTCGGGCTCGGCCTGGGCGCGCTCTACACGCTCTTCCAGAACGAAAACATCTTCAAGGCGTGGCCCGGCACACCGGAGTACCAACCGGACTTTGGCGCGGCGCACATTATGAAGGGCGCCTCGATCAAGGCCGATGCGACACCGGAGTATCTCGGCGTGGGATACATCATCGGACCCAAGGTGGCGGGTGTCATTTTCGCAGGCGGTGTTTTCTCCTGGCTGGTGCTGATGCCGCTGATTTACTTCTTCGGCAAGGATCTGCCTCACCCCGTTTATCCCGGCACCATTCCTATTGCGCAGATGGGCCCCAGCGACCTTTGGGCCACGTATATCCGGCCCATGGGAGCTGGAGCCGTGGCGGCGGCCGGGCTGATCACCCTGATCAAGACGCTACCCACGATCTTCGGCGCGCTTGCGTCGGGATTCAAGAACCTCCGTCCGGGAACGGCAGCCAAGGCCAAGCCGATCCGCACCGAGAATGACCTCTCGATGGGGTTCGTGGTGGTCGGATCCATTCTGATCGTGGCCTGCATGTTTCTTTTTCTGCAATTCAAGCCGGTGCCTGGCGCCTATGTAGGCTGGGTGGCAAACCTTGCGGCATCGCTGCTGGTGGTGGTCTTTGGGTTTCTGTTTGTCACTGTCAGTTCGCGGATTGTGGGCCTGATCGGAAGTTCGGCAAACCCGATTTCCGGCATGACGATTGCCACGCTGATGGCCACCTCTGCCATTTTCCTGGTGAAAGGCTGGACCAGCCCCGCCTTTGGCGCGCTGGCCATCACCATCGGCGGCGTGGTCTGCATTGCGGCAGCCAATGCGGGCGACACCTCTCAGGATCTCAAGACCGGGTACATTGTGGGCTCGACGCCCCGGCTGCAGCAGATCGCGCTGATGATCGGGGTGGTGGTTTCAACGGTCGCGATTGGCTTCACGCTCAACCTGATGAATACCGGCCTGCAGACGTTTCGCGCGGCCTCGCAACCCTGGAACATCAATGCGCCGCACCCAGGCGTGGCCGTCCAAAACGATGTGCGCCACTTGCCTGAGCAGTTCCCTGTCCTTGGCGCGAACAAGTCCTCGGTCGTGCATCACAAGAGCGAGTATGAAGTGTTGAACGCGCTGGGCTCGCCGGAACTGGCCGACGGCAAATATCTCTATTCGCCGGCAACGGGGCGCATCGAGGTGCAGTGGATTCAGGGCATCGGCAGCGAGAAGGCCGCGGCGCCCCAGGCCCGCCTGATGGCCACCGTCATCAACGGCATTCTGAGCCGCAAATTGCCCTGGGGACTGGTGATGCTGGGGGTTTTCCTGGTGATCGCGGTTGAGCTGCTGGGAATTCGGTCGCTCTCATTCGCCGTAGGAGCGTATTTATCGATCGGCACGACGCTGGCAATCTTTGTGGGGGGAGCGGTGCGCTGGTTTGCGGATCAGGCAGCGAAGAAGGCGGGCGGCGACGATGCCGAGTCAGACAGCGAAATATCGCCCGGCTCGCTGTTTGCTTCGGGACTGATCGCCGCGGGGGGAATCGTTGGCCTGATGGGCGTGGCACTGAAAGGCTATGAGACGACCGCGGACAAGGGCGACATTCTCAACTTCCCGCACACGTTTTTGGACAATACGTGGGTATCGGTTGCGGCGTTTGCGATGCTGGCGTTTTCGCTATATTACTTTGCGCGGAAGCCGCTGAAGAAGTGAGGGGGCGCCGGTGGACGCAGCGGGACAGGTTAGAAGGATTTTCAGGCGGGCCGCGGTTTTGTAGTGGCTATTAGAGGGTGTGCCAGAGGTGCCAGATTCCGTAAAGGCACAGACCGGCTGCGGCTTCAATGCAAAGACCAAAGGCGGCGCCGCGAAGGCATCCAAAGCAGTTGATCGAGGGGTCGGAGCTTTGTTCCGCTTCAACGGGGATGGCCGAAGGGTCGCATTCAGGACCGGCCAGCAAGGGACCGATGTAAGCGCGGGACTTGGTGGAGGGCAGAATCAGCTCTAATTTAGATTCATCGAGTGCGGTGACTGACATATTGATGATCCCCTTGAGAGGTCTATCGGCTATTCCCCAACTTCCGAGACCTCAGGTCCACGACGAAAGTACTTTTTATCGGACGAGTAATTTTCCCGCCATTTATACACGAGGGAAGTGATTTACGTCACCTCATGTGAAGAACAATTTCAATCCGGGACACGGTGTTTGGTAAATCCCCTTTTGGTGCTACTCCCTTACTCGTGGATGGAGGTTACCGGCGAGGGCGCCGGGACCGGAGTTGGCGGTTGGCGCTGACCTCAAAGTAATGCGCTGGGAATGGGGCAAATCCTTTGGAATCCTTGATTGACTCAAAGAGTCCATGGCGGAGGCGGAAGGCGGCGTGGTGCCTTGGTAACTGCTGCGATGGTCACGTCAGTGTGACCGGGCGCGACGGCAGGAAGCCGGTTGACAGGTGCCGATTGCGGCGCTAGAAGTAATGTGCCTTCGATTGCGAACTTCGTGCGTTTCTCTGCCGGGCCTGGTTTCTTTGTCCCGAGGGCGAACCGTTCCTTGGTCCTGAATCAGCGTCTCGATGTTTTCTCTGTCTCAATTGCGTTGGGTTGGATTGCAACTGCGGAGCCGTATTGTTGCACCGTCTTATTGTTGGAAATCAACCGGGGGATGGGTCACGATCCCCAGAAATGGATTGCACGCTTGAATAAGTCCCTTTTCTCACGCCGCGCATTTCTGCAGACCACCGCCGGGGCAGCCGGCGCTTCACTGGTTCCCGGTTCCATTTTTCTGGAATCGGAATCGTTGGCGGCTGCAGCGCAGGAGGCTGCGCCGAGCGACCGTATTCGCTTTGGCATTGTGGGCGTCGGCATGGAAGGCAATAACCTGCTGGCGACGGCTATCCAACTGCCCGGGGTGGAATGTGTGGCAGCCGCGGATCTCTACGACGGGCGTCATCTGCTGGCGAAGGAGATTGTCGGCAAGCCGATTCTGACGACGCGGCGCTACCAGGAACTGCTGGATTCGAAGGATATTGACGCCATCATTGTGGCCGTGCCGGACCACTGGCACAAGCAGGTGGTGGTGGATGCGCTGGCAGCGGGCAAGGATGTTTACTGCGAAAAGCCCATGTCGCACAACCCGGCGGATGGACTGCAGATGGTTGCGGCGGCGAAGAAGACAGATCGCATTGTGCAGATCGGAGCGCAGCGCACCAGCTCAGTGTTGTGTGCGAAGGCGCACGAGCTGATGGAGCAGGGCGCCATTGGCGACTTGAACCTGATTGAAGCATCGTTGGGGCGCAACGATCCCACCGGCGCGTGGGAGTATCCTCCTCCTCCCGATTTGTCGCCGGAAAACCTGGATTGGAACACGTGGCTGGGAACCGCGCCGAAGAAGCCGTTCGATCCACTGGCGTTTGCGCGCTGGCGCTGCTGGAAGGAATACGGGACGGGAGTGGCCGGCGACCTGCTGGTGCATCTGATCAGCGGCATGCAGCGTGTTCTGGGCGTGAACGAGATCCCCAGCCGGGTGTCGGCGTTTGGCGGCATCTATCGCTGGAAGGATGGGCGCAACATGCCGGACGTTCATGCGGCACTGTTTGAATACGGCAACATCCCGGTGTATATGCGTTTGTCGCTGGGGTGCGAATCGGCGGAAGTGACACGCTTCCAAGGTTCAAAGGGCGCCATCGAATTGCGCGAGTTCAGCGTGACGTATACGCCACAAGCCGGAGTCGACCTTTCGCCCAGCTACTACACATCTTCTTATCCGGCCAAGATGAGGGAAGCCTATGTGAAGCAGTGGCATGAGGAGCACGACCCTGTGCCGGGCAAGGAGCCGGCGCCGGAGACGATCACCTACAACGGAAACGACTACGACGATCTGCGGCCGCATCTGTGGAAGTTTTTCGAGGCGGTGCGGTCGCGGAAGCCGGTTCTGCAGGATGCCGTGTTCGGACACAATGCGGCCCTGGCGTGTCATCTTGCGAACGAGTCGTATTTCCGGAAATCTCCGGTGTATTGGGATGCAGCTTCGGAAACAATCAAATCTCTGGCATAAGAAAAAGGAGTCTGAATCTCGTGAAGATCGGGAAAGCCGTATTTGCAATCGCAATTGCCCTCACTTCGTCTGTGGCATTTTCACAAAGCCAGGATTCGGGAAAAGGCATGTCGACCGGGGATGCTTCGTCGGTTGCGCAATTCCTCGGACGATGGGATCTGAAGCTGAAAGCACCGGACCAGGAGTATCCGTCGTGGCTGGAACTGCGGCTGGAAGGTGACCAGCTGAAGGCGGAAATGGTGGGGAGATGGGGCAATGCGCGGCCGCTCCCCAAGGTAGAACTCTCAGGCGGCAACCTCACCTTTGTTTCGCCGAAGGAGGAGGAAGGCAGCAACACCGATCTCGTATTTCAGGGGCGTCTGAACGGACAAATGCTGGAAGGCACTGTGAATGGCCCGGATGGAAAGACCTGGGCCTGGTCCGGCGTGAAGGCGCCCGCGCTGGAGCCGGCTTATGTTTCTGCCTGGGGGAAACCGATCAAGCTCTTCAATGGGAAGGACCTGACGGGCTGGAAGATGTCGAGGCCCGGACCGCCGGACTGGACGGTCAAGGATGGAAATCTCGTAAGCCCCGGCAATGGGCCGGAGTTGATCAACGATCAGAAATTTCAGAACTTCAAGCTGCACGTGGAATTCAATTGCGGGAAAGTTGCCAACAGCGGCGTGTACTTGCGCGGCCGCTATGAAGTGCAGATTGAAACTGAATCGCAAGAGGAGCCGCCCAGCCATCACACCGGGGGCGTCTACGGCTTTCTGGCTCCGACGCCGGAGTTGCCGCGCACGCCAGATGTCTGGCAGACGTTCGATATTACGCTGATCGGGCGAAGAGTGACGGTGGTGCAGAATGGGCAGATGATTATCGACAACCAGGAAATTCCAGGCATCACAGGCGGCGCGCTCGACAGCAACGAAGGCCTGCCGGGACCAATCTATCTGCAGGGCAGTGAGAAGGGGCACGTGCTGTTTCGCAGCATCGTGATCACACCGGCGAAATAGCGAGCGCTTGAAACCGGGCTAGTGTGGTGAGTCATTCATACATCGCAGAACTCACGAAAGAAAAAAGCAGATCCTTCGACTCACCACCCCCAAACTGAAAAGCGTTTGGGGCCTCGTTCGCTCAGGATGGCAGTTCATTTTATGTGATGAGCTTCAGACTCACCACACTAGCTCCTGGGGTCGCTGCTGCGCTTGCGGAAGACCACCTTGAGTTCTTTGCGCCATTGCTCGGTGAGCGCAATCAGCTCCCACTCCACCTGGGGAGAGAAATAGCGCATGACCGGCTCGTTGGCGGGATGGATGCGCAGGGCCGGGGCGGCAAGCAAGAGTCGTGGGGCGAGCGGAGAGACCTCGGCGCCGGGGAAGTATCCCTGACGCTCGAAGGCCGAGAGGGGCTTGCTGCTGCCTGCGGCGGGACTGCCGGTCGTGGTTGAGGGCGCGCACACGAATCCAGTAGTCGAGGGCCTGCAGAGGCAGGTGCAGGTCTTCTTCCGCCTTGAGTTCGATGACGGCGAGACGGCCGTTGCGGTCGAGGGTGAGCAGATCGAGCATGCCGCGGTCGCCGCTGGAAAGCGCGGGAACCTGCGAATAGAGCAGGTCGCCGCGCAGGCCGGGGAGCAACTCGGCGATACCGGCGCGCAGACGCGACTCAAGCCATCGCTCGGGCTGCAGGCGAAAGAGCGGGTTACTGTGCGCCCCGTCAGGGTAGCGGCTGTGGAAGAGGCGCATGAATAATTCGCGGCAGAGCGCCTCATTCTCTGTGGTGAGGGGAGTCTCGTTGGCGCCCGCGCCGAAGGTGACCTCATCTTCGTGTGCAAAGGAGTGAGCCGCCACGCCGTGGTGGACGCGCGCGAACTCAAGGCCGTGAAGAAGCAGCCCTACTTGAGTGGCGGAGCGGGGCCGAATCTCCAACCGCTCTTTTGCGGCGGGCGGAATCAGCGCCAGCAGGCGGTCGATGCCAGCCTGGCAGCGCTCGATGGCGGCCTGGGCGGAGAAGGCATGCACCAGGCGCGCGTCCAGATTGCCGGTGTCGCGGACGTCTACCGGCGCGAACTCTTCGCTGCGCTCGTCGAGGGTGAAGAGCTGAAAGTCAGCGGCCGCGTGGTTGAGCCAGGCGATACGTTCGGCGGTGGTGCGCCATGCCCGGGCCGGGACGACGATCTTGAGGCCGCCGAAGTGGCGACGCGCGTCCCCATGCTTGCGGCAGTAGTCGAGCCATAGGATGCCGAGGGTAAGAATGCCGTCGATCGTGGCTCCGGATTCGGCTTCGCTGACCCCGATGACGGCATCGGCCGCGGTGCCCTTGAGGAGCCGCCCGCGGACGTAGGCGGGGCCGAAGCTGTGCTCGAGGTCCATGGCCGAGCGGAGGCCGTCGACTTTGAATCCGATGAAGGCACGGGTCAGCGCGCGCTCAAGCAGGCGCTGATAATTCCGGCGGGCGGCAGCGCATGTGGTGGGAGTACGGCGGTCGCTGGTGGGCACCAGTTCAAGGGATTGCGGCCTGGCGACGCCCATGCGGCGCGTGAGCAGGCGCAGGCTTTTCGCGCGCTCCTTTGCCTCCACCACGGTGCGCATCAGGTTGCGCTCGTCGCTCCACAGTTGCAGCAGGCAGCGGCCGTGGGACTCGGTGACGGCATAGTGAGCGAAGCGCATATCAAAGAGGACACGGCCATCCTCAAGCATGGCGGCGGCGGGGTGATCCACCAGATACTCTTCAATGCATTGGGCGAGCCGGCCGGCGGAGGTGGCAGAGTCTGCCGAGTTCATATTTGGTCCCTACCAGCCCATTCGCGCGCGCAGACCGGAGATGTGAGCGGTGTGGTGGCGGGAGTGCCAGGCATAGAGCGCGAGGTTCGTGGCCAGGGTCATGCGCCCTCGTTCCGGATGTGTGAAGCCGCGCTGAAAGTCTTCTTCAGAGAGAGATTCGAGCAGCGCGACCCAGCGCGCATGCAGCCCGGCAATCATCTGAAGAGACGGCTCAACGGGCAGCTTGCGGCTGTCTGCGAGTTCTGCCCAGGCGGCTTCGTCATAGGGCTTGATGGTGGGCCACTGCTCTGTGAGGGCGAGTTTGAAGCGGACATACGAATTGGCGTGGCTATCGGCAACATGGTGCACGACCTGACGGATGGTCCAGCCGCCGTCGCGATAGGGGGTGTCGAGTTGAGAATCTGTGAGACCCGAAACCGCTGCACGAAGGGTGTTGGGCAGCGTGCGCAGAGTTTGAATCTGCTCCGCGCGAAGGGCGGGCGTGGGGCTTGCCGGGGGGCTGAATTTGCCGACGGGATAACGAAGGATTTCGAGGTCGTTCATGGTGCAATCCAAGGCATGCGAATCGGATGGAGCTGCAATGGGCGAGCCGGAGATGAACTCGTTGCTGGACGAGGCGCCTGGCCGCCAATCAATCTAAAGGAAGTGATGATGGCGCTTTACGTGCTGGTGCTTGATGTGGGGATTCTTGGGGTGAACGCTCTTGGGATGAACCCCAGTTGGGTGGACCACTTTGGGGTGGTGCGCAACCGGGTGTTGGCCCAGGAGGGCCGGGACGGCGAACACCGCCAACAACAGCGCTGTGGCGAACGACTTCTTCATGGCCCGAATGTAGCACGAAGCGGGGCAAAACGGTAGAGGGTAAGGACTTGGCACCAAAAAGGGAACGGGTCGGCAGGGAGGCAGAGCTCGAGCGGGAATCAGCGTAAACTAAAGCCACGATGATGATTCCGGCCGCTCTTCCCCAGTCAAGTCACAAACGTTACTTTTTTGAGAAATTTGGAATCACCGAGCGGCTGCTGGAGCGCTGCCTGGGTGAGGCGCTGAGCGCAGGCGGCGATTATGCCGACTTGTATTTCGAGTCAGTGACGGCGACTGCGCTGGGCGTGGATGAGCAGATTGTGAAGTCGGCCAGCCAGGGAACCAGCGCGGGATGCGGCATTCGCGTGCTCTCAGGCGAGCGGACGGGCTATGCCTACACGGACAACCTGAGCCCTGAGCGACTGCTGCATGCTGCGCGCACCGCGGCGCTGATTGCGTCCGGGCCGGCGAAACAGCCGGTGCAGGGATTTACGGAAGCGCCGAACGCGGATTTGTATCCGGTTCCACTGGGCGGATTCGACCTGGACCTGGCTGCGCGGCTGGAACTGATTCTGCGGGCAGATCGTGCGGCGCGTGCCTACGATCCGCGGGTGGTGCAGGTGCGGGCAAGTTATAGCGAAGAGTTGCGCCGCATTTTGATTGCTGCGTCGGATGGGGCCTTTGCGAGCGATACGCAGCCGCTGTGCCGGTTGAATGTCTTTGTGATTGCGAAGGATGAGGCCATCACCACGAAGGGCTCGGCGGGCGGCGGCGGACGCGCGGGTCTGGAGCAGTTTGTAGGTTCAAAGAGCCCGGAGAGCCTGGCGAGCGAGGCGGCGCGGGGCGCGATTTTGCAGCTTGGCGCGGTGCCTGCTCCGGCAGGCGAGATGCAGGTGGTGCTGGGGCCGGGATGGCCGGGCATCCTGCTGCACGAGGCGGTGGGGCACGGGCTCGAAGCCGATTTCAACCGCAAGAAGACCTCGGCATTTACGGGACTGATTGGGCAGTCGGTAGCCAGTTCCAAGGTGACGGTGGTGGACAACGGCACCATGGCCGGGCGGCGCGGCTCACTGAATGTGGACGACGAGGGTTCGGCCACGCAGGAGACGGTGCTGATTGAGGGCGGCGTGCTGAAGGGCTATCTGACCGACAAGCTCTCGGCGCGGCTGACGGGCACGGCCAATACCGGCTCGGGGCGGCGCGAGAGCTATCAGTGCATCCCCATGCCGCGCATGACGAATACCTACATGCTGGCGGGCGACGATGACCCAGAGGATATTCTGCGCAGCGTGAAGCGGGGGCTCTATGCGGTGAACTTCGGCGGCGGGCAGGTGGACATCACGAATGGGAAGTTTGTGTTTTCGGCGTCGGAGGCTTACCTGATCGAGGACGGCAAGATTACCGCGCCGGTGCGTGATGCGACGCTGATCGGGAATGGGCCGGAGGCGCTGAAGTATGTCTCGATGGTGGGGAACGATTTGAAGCTGGATGAGGGCATCGGGACCTGCGGCAAGGATGGGCAGAGCGTGCCGGTGGGCGTGGGCATGCCGACGATCAAGCTGGACAAGATGACGGTGGGGGGGACGGGGCGGTAGCTCGCTATGCCGCGTGGTCCTTGCGCACCAGCGGAAGCTCCAGTTCAATGCGATCGTGGATGACCTTGGGCGCGATGCGCCCGCGCGGGCCGCGATGGAGTTGTACAAGGCCGTAGTTAGCCATGGTCTTGAGCGTTCGCGAAAGGTTTGACTTTTTCCTGCCGGTACGTTGGGCTAATTCCTCCAGCGAAGCGGGCAAGTCTTCCGCAATAATGCGCAGCAGATCGCGGTTGCCGTGCCGAAAGGACTTTGGCGAAGGACTCGGTCGATGGAGAACCAGACATCGATGGATCCTTTGCGGTGAGCTTGCGCGTGGCCGCGCGCGATCGCCATGGTCAGCGACTTCATCTCGTCGTAGGCTGGCCGATTCCGAATCTTTGAGCGTGGTCATGCGGTGTACTTCGCTCCAAGGTTATCAATCGAACTGCATAATCATCTGGGAATATCTGACACAAGCGAGATCGTGCGGCTTCCCTCAGGGGCTGACACGCCCGTTCAATGCACTTTCCTCCTGCGTAGCGAGTCAGCGACTTAAGTCGTGCCCTGATTACAGGTACAAATTCGTCCGCGGCAACTTGTTCACAGGTTCCCGAGAGCCGCCGAGAACATGTCGAGAACCAGCCATTTTTGTTACTGTTGACCCATGGCTGAAGTTGTTGCTCAATCCGAATCAACTGGTTTAGACCTTGAATCCCTCGCCGCCGATGTGGTGGCACTGGCCATGAAGGCCGGCGCGAGCGATGCGGAAGCTGTGATCCGCGAGGGCGACGAGTTCAGCGTGAACGTGCGCATGGGCGAGGTGGAGACGCTTGCAGGAATCCGGCTCGCGGGGGCTGGGGTTGCGGGTGTTTCTGGGCACGCGGTCGGCCTCTGCAAGCACAAGCGACCTTACGCCGGACGGCATTCGACAGCTTGTGGAGGGCGCGCTGGCGTTGGCCAAAGTCACCGAGGAAGACCCTTTCTCCGGCATGCCGGAGAGGGATGAGTTTGGCTCCATCGACGGCGATCTGCATCTTTATTACGACGATGTGTATTCGCTGGCGGGGCCGGAGCGGATTGAATGGGCGCGGCGTGCGGAGGCTGCGGCGCTGGCTGCCGACCCGCGCATCACCAACTCCGATGGCGGCAGCTTTGACGCGGCGACGGGACGCAAGGTGCTGGCGAACTCGCGCGGCTTTCGTGGGCGGATATCGCACCAGCTATGCCGGGGTTTCCGTGGCGCCGCTGGCTGTGGACGCGAATGGCCAGATGCAGCGCGACGGCTGGTGGAGCAGCGCGCGGCGGCTGGGCGATCTGGAGTCGCCCGAGGCAGTTGGGGCTGAGGCGGCACGGCGGACGATTCGCAGGCTGGGCGCACGGCGCGTGCCGACGCAGCGGGTTCCGATTGTGTTTGCGCCGGAGGTGGCTCGGTCGCTGATCGGGTCGGTCTTTGAAGCAGCAAGCGGCGATTCGATCTGGCGTCATGCGTCGTTTCTTGCGGGAAAACTGGGCGAGCAGATCGCCGCGAGCAGTCTGACGATCATCGATGACAACGCCATGCTGCTGCCTACGGGCGTGGGCGGATTTGGGACTTCGCCGTTTGATGGCGAAGGGCTGCCCTCGCTGCGGACTGTTGTGGTGGAGAAAGGCGTGCTGCGCAACTACCTGCTGAATACCTACACGGCGCGCAAGCTGGGCATGAAGTCCACGCACAACGCGGCGCGCGGGCTTGCGGGGACGCCGGGCATTGGCTGCGGGAATCTTTTTGTCGAGCCGGGGACCTTGAACGAAGCGGAAATCATCGCGGAGGTTCAGGCGGGGCTTTACGTGACCAGCCTGATGGGCTTCGGGACGAATATTGTGACCGGCGACTACTCGCGCGGCGCGACCGGGCTGTGGATTGAGAATGGGCAACTGACCCACGCGGTGGAAGAAGTGACCATTGCGGGGAACCTGGCGGAGATGCTGACGCATGTGACGGCGATTGGGAATGACCTGGAGTTTCGCGGGGCCATTGCTTCTCCTACGCTGCGCATCGACGGCATGACCATCGCGGGAGCGTGAGATCAGCAGGTCAGCAAGTCAGCGAGTCAGCGGGATGGTGGAAGATCGAAATACGATGGAACAGATTGCCTTTGATCCCGCAGAACCCAGAGTAGCGCTGGCGCAGTTGCCGCAGCAGCGCTGCAGTCTTTGCGCTTTATGGCGCGGAGGCAAAAGACGAGCCGTATATCGGGCGCACGCCGAATCTGCGCGGGCGGCTGGAACGGTTGCTGCAGCCTTCGGCGAAGCATCCGCGGCGGTTGCAATTGGCGGGTCGGGTGCGGCGCATTGCGTGGCGGCTCACAGGGTCGGAGTTTGAATCGCTGCTGGCGCAGTTTTCCCTTTTGGAAGAGATTTATGGCGCGAAGGCCCTGGAGCGCATGCACCTGCGCGCGCCGGCATTTGTGCGCTACCTGGGCGGCAATCCTTACCCGCGCATTGTGGTGACGCATCGGCCCAGCCAGCGCGAGGCAGATTGGGCGTATGGGCCGTTTGCGTCGCGGGCAGCGGCGGAGCGTTTTGCCGAAGAAGCGCTGAAGCTGTTTCTGCTGCGGCGCTGCACCTTCGAGCTGGAGCCTGATCCGAGCTATCCGGGGTGCGTCTACTCCGAGATGAAGATGTGCCTTGCGCCTTGTTACAAGGGCTGCAGCGACGAGCGCTACGCCGAAGAGGCAGCGGCGGTGGAGAGCTTTCTGGCCACGCGGGGCGAGAGCAAGCTGGTGGTGCTGCGGACGGAGCGGGAGAAGGCATCGGCGGAGCTGGAGTTTGAATCCGCCGCCGCGCTGCATGCGCAGGTGCAGAAGGTGGAGAGCGTGCGCGCTCTGGCCGCGGAGCTGGTGCGGCCGATGAGCCGGCTGCGCGCGGTGATCCTGCAACCACCTGCGGTGGGGCCAACTGTCGGGAACCCTCCGGGTGAGGCGCCGGCGGCTGAGGTGCAGGTATTCCTTTTTGAGGAGGGGCGGTTTCGCGGGCCAGTCGGGTTTTCAACGCTGGGCATGCGGATTCAGAATGAGCAGTCGGGATCGAGTTCGCTGTTTGCGCAGCCGATGGCGATTGAGGCGATTCCGGAAACGACAGGGATCAGGGATCAGGGAGTAGGGATCAGGAATCAGGGGGCAGGGGTCAGCATGAACCGAGCGGCGGAGAATGAAACACGCGCTGAAGCAGCAGTTGAAGCGGGCGTCGCTGCCCTGCCAAAGCTTCCGCGCGGCATGCTGGAGGCTCGCATGGAGGCGGTGCTCGCTGAGCTGATGGGGGCCAAGGAGCCGCCCTCCGCAGTGGTTCGGCAAGGCCACCTGGCGTTGCTCAAGCGCTGGTACTACCGGCCCGAGGCGCGCCGGGTAGGCGAAATCTTCTTCCCTGATGCGGAGGAACGCTGGCCCATCAAGGCGATGCTGCGGGGCGTGGGGCGCGTGGCTGCAAAGTCGCTGGCGCAGGCCTCGCCCCAGTAGCAGAATGGATGAACAGGCCCTGGCATGAAGAAGAATGGGAACAAGGCGGTGGAGATTCGGGCCCTGCTCACGATGGGCAAGCGTCTCGATGCAGGGCGAGCAGCAGAAGTAGCCGCGCTGCTGTTGCATTATCCGCGCAAGACCGCGCAGGTGGTGGAGTGCCTGTGGGATGAGGACGCCGGGGTGGCCAACCGTGCAGCCGATGCGCTGGAGCGGGCCTCGTGCAGGAATCCGTTGCTGCTGCGGCCGTGGAAGGAAGCGCTGCTGGGGCGCATGGTCGACGCTGAGGAGAACAAGCTGCGGTGGAACCTGGCCTTGATGGCGCCGCGTCTGGAGCTGACGGAGGCGGAGACGGAGCGGGCGGCCATGGTGCTGAGGTCGTGGCTGGAAGATCGCAGTTCCATTGTGAAGACCAGTGCGATGCATGGGCTGGCGGGGCTGACGCGCTGGAACTCGGCGATGATGCCGGAGGTGCTGGACATGCTGCGCATCCTGAGCCGCAGCGGGACGCCGGCGATGCGGGCGCGGGGACGCATTCTGCTGAAGCGGCTGGAGACGGGGAAGGAACCGCCACAGATTACGGGTGCGATCCCGCAGAGCGTTCTGCCGGGCAAGCCGCTGAAGATTCAAGGCAAAACGATACAAGCGCTGCGCTATGGCTGATACACTGGCCGGGCAAGGAAGCGCTGAACCTGACCCCCAAGTCTGGCGTACAGTTGAGCTGCTTCCGGCCTTACGATGATTGAGCTTTTGCCGACATTACGACGATTGAGCTTCTGCTGGCCTTATCATGATTGAGCTTCTACCGACATTTCGATGATTGAGCTTCTGCCTTCTATATTATCGGCGGATTTTGCGCGCCTTGCGGACGAAGTGGCCGCGGCCGAGCGGGGCGGCGGCACGGTCATCCACGTGGACATCATGGACGGGCATTTTGTGCCTAATATCACCATCGGCCCCCCGGTGGTGAAGTGCCTGCGCAGGGCTACCGACCTGCCCCTCGACTGCCACCTGATGATTGAGAACCCCGACGAGTTTATCCCGGCGTTTGCGGATGCCGGGGCCAACTGGGTGAGCGTGCACTACGAGGCCTGCCGGCATCTGCACCGCTCGCTGGAATTGATTGCCCACCATGGCATGAAGCCGGGGGTGGTGCTGAATCCTGCGACGCGGGTGAATTTCATAGTGGATATTCTGCCCATGGTCCACCATGTGCTGATCATGAGCGTGAATCCCGGCTTTGGCGGGCAGAGTTTTATCCCCTTTTCTCTGGACAAGATTCGCCGTCTGGCCGAATTGCGCCAGGAACTGGGTCTGGCATTTAGAATCGAAGTGGACGGCGGAGTGGCTCACGACACGGTGGCCCAGGTCGTCCAAGCAGGTGCGGAGTTGTTGGTGGCGGGAAATGCTGTGTTTGGCGCCGGGCACCCCGAGCGGGACGCGCGCGCGCTGTTAATGGCTGCCCGCATGGCCGCCGGCGAGTAAGATTCCTTAAGGAATAAGCTGGACAAAGGCGCGTGGCCTGTCGACGGGCCTTCGCTGGGATGAGGTGGTATGAATCTGTTGTTGAAGAAGTTTGCGGTGGCCGCGCTGGCGGTGGTAGTCCTGGCCGGGGTTGCGGCACAGGCCAAAGAAAAGAAGCCCAAGCACAAGAAGAACTATGACCTGAGCGCGAATCCGCTGGCCAATGTCAAGTCCAACCAGCCCGACAAGATACTTTTCGACAAGGCCATGGTCTCCCTGAAAAAGGGACGGTTTGACGTGGCCCGGCTGACTCTGCAGACCCTGCTGAACACCTATCCTGACTCGGAATACCGGATGCGCGCCAAGCTTGCGGTGGGCGATACATGGTTCAGGGAAGGCGGGGCCGCGGCGCTGACGCAGGCCGAAGCGGAGTACAAGGACTTCATCACCTTCTTCCCCAACGCCCCCGAGGCCGCCGAAGCGCAGATGAAGGTGGCAGACATCTACTACCAGCAGATGGAGAAGCCTGACCGGGACTACACCAACGCGCAGCGCGCGGAGCAGGAATACCGGATCATGATTAACCAGTTCCCCGACTCGGCCCTGGTGCCGCGGGCCAAGCAGAAATTGCGCGATGTGCAGGAGGTTCTGGCCGAACGCGAGACGCAGATTGGCCTTTACTATGACAGCCGGGAGAATTTCCCTGCCGCCATCGCCCGCCTGCAAACGGTGGTTGACACCTACCCTCTCTATTCCAAGAGCGACCAGGCCCTGCTGGGCATTGGCCAAGCGTACGAGGGTGAGGCGCACTCGGTTCAAATCGCTCCCGGCCTGCCGGGCGCGGTGCGCGAGAGGTTACGCGCGATGTATCTTGACCGGGCCGCGGCAGCGTATGACAGGGTGATTACCCGCTATCCGATGGCGCCGCACGTTGAAGATGCGCGCGACCGGCTGGTAGCCATGAACCGCCCCATCCCCGAGCCGACCCAGGCCGCCATTGCCGAGAGCGACGCGGAAGAGCGCAGCCGCCAGCCTTTGCGCTTTACCGACCGTACTCTGGGCCTGATCAAGCACGGACCTTCAGTGGTTGAAGCCGTGCACGTGGGCGAGCCAACTCTCGAGGATGCCAAGCGGACCATCGCACCGGAGATTACGAAGGAAAACATTGCGCTGTTCAAGGATGCCGTGAACGAGGGCAAGCCGGCAGTGACTCCTGCGCCTCTGGCGGCGACCGGAGTGAACGAACCGCCGCGCAGCGATCAACCCTCTGAAGCGCCTGTGCAGCTTTCGGCTCCTGAGGGCGGGACCGGCGTGGGGGTCTCGATTGTGAGTGCGCCTTCCGGCAATGCCGCAACAGACGCGCACCCGGTGGTCAAGGCGGTTGGCCCGGTGAATACGGTGCTGCCCGCCGCGGAAGCACCGGCTCCTGCGCCTGACCAGGTGAACGACATTAAGCCGGGCGCGATTCCGCCTCAGCCTGCCACGGTGACGAAGGGCAAAAAGAAGGCTCCCAAGCCCGATTTGAATGACGAGTCCTCGAGCAAGAAGAAAAAGAAGAAGGGCATATCGAAGCTGAATCCGTTCTAGGGCAAACTGTCAGGAATCAACCGAGGCCGCACCTGAATGGTGCGGCCTTTTTGCTGCTTGCGGATGCGCCTCACGCCTTCTCACCGGCGTCGCGCCAGGAGCTGCATCTGCTAAAGTGAGGGGTGGTCCCCCGGCTCAGAACCCCTGCCAATGAAAGGGTTTTACGCGAATCATGGGGCCTGAAAAAAGACCAACCCCATGCCTCACGACCTGCCGAAAGCATACGATCCCGCCGCCATTGAAGATCACTGGGCGGAGTACTGGGTGCGCGAGAAACTCTTCGCCCAGTCCGCGCCGGACTCATCCGCTGAAAACCAAGGCCTGGACGGCGAGTCCCCGTTTACGATTCTGCTTCCGCCGCCGAACGTGACAGGCAACCTGCACATGGGCCACATGTTCGAGCACACCGAAAGCGACATCCTGATTCGCTGGCACAGGATGAGGGGAGACCGTGTGCTCTGGATTCCGGGCACCGATCATGCGGGTATCGCGACCCAGATGCTGGTCGAGCGGCAGGTGGTGAGCGAAGGCACAACGAGGCAGGCCATGGGCCGCGAGGCGTTCGTCAACCGCGTGTGGGAGTGGCGGCGCCACTATGGCGGCGCGATTCTCGGCCAGATGAAGCGCCTTGGCGCGTCGGTGGACTGGCAGCGCGAATACTTCACCATGGACGAGAATCTCTCGGTTGCGGTGCGGGAGGCGTTCGTCCGGCTGTATGAGCAGGAACTGATTTATCGCGGCGCCTACATTGTGAACTGGTGCCCGCGCTGCCAGACCGCCATCAGCGACCTTGAAGTGGTCTATGACGAGCACAAGGGCCACCTGTGGGAGATTCGCTACCCGGTCCTTGATGACGGCGGCAAAGAGAGCGGCGAGTTTTTGACCGTCGCCACGACGCGGCCTGAGACCATGCTCGGCGATGTGGCCGTGGCCATTCATCCCGAGGATGAGCGCTACCTGCATCTGCACGGCAAAAAGCTGCGCCTGCCGCTGGTGGGCCGCGAGATTCCGGTAATTCTGGATGAGTGGGTGAGCCGCGACTTCGGCACCGGCGCGGTGAAGGTGACTCCGGCGCACGATCCCAACGACTTTGCATTGGGCCAGCGGCACCATCTGCCCTCGATCAACGTGATGGACGATTCGGCGCACATCAATGCCGAAGGCGGGGTCTATGCGGGGTTGGAGCGCTTTGCCGCACGCAGGAAGATTGTTGCCGACCTCGAAGAGCAGGGGCTGCTGGCGGGTGTAAAGGACCACATCAACAACGTGGGCCATTGCGACCGCTGCAAAACGGTGGTGGAGCCGCGGCTGTCACTGCAGTGGTTCGTGAAGATTCAGCCGCTGGCGGATCGCGCCATTGCGGCGGTGAAAGACGGCCACATCACGTTCACGCCGGAGATGTACGAGAAGACCTACCTGAACTGGATGGAGAACATCCACGACTGGTGCATTTCGCGGCAGCTCTGGTGGGGCCATCGCATTCCGGCGTGGCATTGCGCGGTGTGCCGCAAGATCACGGTGGCGCGCGAGGATCCGACGGCGTGTGCCCACTGCGGTTCGGGGCAAATCACGCAGGAGACCGACGTGCTGGATACGTGGTTTTCGTCGGGCCTGCTGCCGGTTTCGGTGTTTGGATGGCCGAATATTACGGCCGCGAATCGAGCCGACTTCGACGCCTTTTATCCGACCAGTCTGCTGGTGACCGGCTTCGACATTTTGTTCTTCTGGGTGGCCCGGATGATTATGCTGGGCTGCTGGTTTGCGGGCGACGTGCCGCTGCCGGATGGGTCAAAGCGCGAGTTGAAGGACTCGGTGCCGTTCAGGGAAGTCTACATTCACGCGCTGGTGCGCGACGCCAACCGGGAGAAGATGTCGAAGACCAAGGGCAACGTGGTCGATCCCATCGAGATCGTGAAGCAGTATGGGACGGATGCGGTGCGGTTCACGCTGGCCTCGATGGCTTCGCCGGGAACGGACATTGCATTCAATGTGGCGCGGACGGAGGGCTATCGCGCGTTTGCGAATAAGATCTGGAATGCGGCGCGGTTTCTGTTCATGAATGTGGACCGGGCGGCGGAGATCGGGATTGCGGTTGATTCAGCCGCACTAGGCGGAATGCCTGCATACGACGAGAACGACGCCGCTCGAAGCCGGTGGATCTGTGGCGGAACTCCACGCCGCCGCAACGGAAATCAACACATCTCTTGAAAAATACCGTTTCGACGATGCTGCCGATGCCATTTACCAGTTTTTCTGGGGCAGCTTATGCGACTGGTATTTAGAGTTTGTCAAGGCTGCATGATTTTCAGAAAGTCGGCGAGACCACTGACAAGTCACGCACCGCTGCTGCTTATGACGACTGCTAGTCAGTGTTTTCGAAGCTTCGCACTGCGACTTCTTTCGCCGTTTATGCCGTTTATCACCGAAGAGCTCTGGCACGCCATTTATGAAGGGAATCTTCCGGCTAAGTCCATTGCTCTGTCGAGCTACCCGGTGGCGAAACTGATGTCTTCGATCATACTCGTCGATGGCGCGTTTCGTGATGGCGTCCTCGGCGACATGCAAGAGTTGGGATCTGGTCAGGTCGACGACTCGTAGCAAACGCAAGGAGATCGGAGTTGAAGAAAGGAACCCGCTACAGTCCAGGTATGTACCATCGCCGCCTCCCAGACGACGTTCACCGCAAATATTGACGTCAATCAGAAAACATGTCATGATTTCGTCGCTCAGATTCGCTGTAAGTGAAATTCGAGAGCTCCGACGATATTCCGCAATCTTCTCGCGCTACACGAACTGGAGTAGCTGTTCTACGAGCGCACCATCGACGTCGCCGCCGAGCGCGAGCGGCTGACGAAGGACATCGCGAAGTACGAAAAGGGGCTGGCTGCGGCGGAGCGCCAGTTGGGCAACGAAGGGTTTCTGGCCAAGGCTCCGGCGCAGGTGGTCGAGGGACTCAAAAAGCAGGAAGCCGAGACGCGGCTGCTGCTGGAAAAGGCGCGCGCGGCGCTCGACGCACTTCCGGGGTGACGCTGAATGCCCTGTGTCTGCGAACAGTGTCTCCGAGCACGCCAAGACCCTTGGTTTCGCTCCCAAGACTCCCACGAAGGCCGTCGTTCGCAAGGCGTATCGGGCTGCGGCCAAACTCTGGCATCCCGACCGATTTGAAAAATTTCCAGCCAAACGCGCGGAGGCGGAAGAGCGTTTCAAGCGGATTCAGGTTGCCTACCGCGAGTTATGGGAGCACTGCGAAGCCCCGGCGAAGTTGCGGCAGGATCGCACCCAGGAAAAACCCGCGGGTCCGAAAAAGAGCCCAGGTGAAAGCTCAGCTAACCAGCCACCAAAAAGCAGCGATGAGCCACCGATTTCCTTCGACGGCGCTTCTTATTGTTTCATCCCGCCGGACTTTTCCCCTTACGCGAATAAGATCATCCTTGAAACTCGCCTTGAAGAGTCAGAGAAGTTGATAGCGTTTGTCGACTTGTCTGCCGGGACCTCCCGAATCGGGAGCCATGGGGAGTACATTCTGCTGACGAGCTATCGGATTTTTGTTCGCGACGCCATGAAAATCGTCTCCTTTCTCTGGTTCGACGACCTCGGAGAAGTTTTCTTTGTCGACCGCAACAAGCACGGGAAGCCTCGAATGTGGCAATGGATTGTTGATTCTTTCCCGGAGATCGAGCCCAGGTTTTCGCTCGAAATCTACCGGCGTAACGGGGCGCTGCTCTATTCGCTTGGGAGCGGGGCGGATGACAGGGTCAAGAAAGTCATTTATAACTTTCTTCTACAAAAAAAGTCGCAGGCTCGATCTTGAACATCTGAAAGAAGAAACATGGACTGGAAGAGTAGCCGCATTGACGCACTGCTGGAGCAGGCCCTGGTGGAAGACCAGGCCGCCAGCGACGCCACCACCAACGTCACGATCGATCCCAACCTGCGCGCGGCCGCTTCAATCATTGCGCGGCAGGAGATGGTGGTTGCAGGACTGGGCGCGGTGCCGCGCCTGCTGGAGATTTTTGCCCGCCTCGACCCGCGGCCGCAAGCGCACAATCGCTTTGAGGTCGTCAGCCATCCTGAAATCTTCGACGGCGTCAGGGCGCACGAGGGCCAGGTGCTGGCTGTGATTCGCCATAATGCGCGCGTGCTGCTGAGCTGCGAGCGCGTGATTCTGAACCTGATGCAGCACCTGAGCGGGATCGCCACGCTGACGCGCAGCTATGTGGACATGATTCATGGCACGAAGGCCCGGGTGCTGGATACGCGCAAAACCGTGCCCGGCCTGCGCATGCTGGAGAAATATGCTGTGTTGTGCGGCGGGGGGACTAACCATCGCCTCGACCTGGCCTCGGGAATCCTGATCAAGAACAACCACATCGCGCTGGGCGGCGGACTGCGCACCGCAATTGCGCACGCTCTTGAGCGGCGACAGAAGGGCCAGCGGGTGCAGGTGGAAGTGCGCAGCGCGGGCGAGCTGGAAGAGGCTCTCGAATGCGGCGCGGAGGCTATTCTGCTGGACAACATGACTCCTAAGCAGGTGAAGAATGCAATCGACCGCATCCGCGAGGAGAAACGCTGGATTCCCACAGAGGCCTCGGGCGGGATCGTGCTTGAAAACATTCGCGCCTATGCCGAGACGGGCGTGGATTTCATCAGCGTGGGCGCGCTGACTCACTCGGCGAAGGCTGCGGACATCTCCATGAGCATTGCTGCGGAACCGAGCTAGCCGATGTACGATCTGGCCGAGCTTGAGCGTGCGCTGGCAGGCACTATCTTTGCGGGCAAGCTGCATTTTTCTCCGGTTACAGGCTCTACGAATACGGACGCACTTGAGGCTGCGCGCGCAGGCGCGCCGCACGGATCAGTCTACTTTGCCGATGAGCAACATGCAGGTCGGGGGCGCGGCGGGCACGGCTGGCAATCGGCCGCCGGGCAGGGCTTGTATGTGAGTGTGCTGCTGCGTCCCCTGATGAACGCAGCGACTCTTCGCATGATCCCGCTGGCCGCGGGACTTGCGGCCGCAGGGGCGATCGCCATTGCCGCGAAGCTGAAGGTGGACCTTCGCTGGCCCAACGACCTGCTGATTGGCGACCGCAAAACGGGCGGCATTCTGGTCGAATCCAAGACCGAGGGAGACGCGGTCTCATTCGTCGTCATCGGGATCGGCATCAATGTGCATCAGCGTGAATTCAATGCTGAATTGGCCACGCCGGCCACCTCACTGGACATGGAAGCCAGCCGTCGCGTCAGCAGAGGAGCGCTGCTCGTCTCCCTGCTAGAATCTCTGCAGCACGAAACATGGGGACTTGATGATCCTGCAGTAATTGCGGCCATTCCGGCGCGTGCTGCGCTGATTTCCACCTGGCTCTGGAATCGCCGGGTCGAAGTGCACGGTCCGCAAGCCTGCGTGGGAATCACGGCAGGATTGGACGAGAGTGGATTTCTGCGCGTGCGCACCGCAGAGGGTGAAGTGACGGTGCGAACCGGTGGAATACGCGCCGCAGAGATGGGCTGAGACACAATGCTGCTTGCTTTGGATGTGGGGAACACGAATACGGTGCTCGGCCTCTACCGGCTCGATGGGGAGAAGGAGGGGGCGCCTGCGACAGAGGCAGCGGGCGGAGACGGAAAGCCGCAGCTTGCCGCGCACTGGCGCATCAGCACCCACCGCGCGCAAACGGTGGACGAATACGGCGTGTTCTTCGTCAATCTTTTTGAGATGAACGGCATGGCGCCGAGCCAGGTGACGCACATTATCATCTCGTCCGTAGTGCCGCCGGTTGAGTCCACGCTGCGGCAGGTTTGCGAGACCTACTTCCATGTGCAGCCGCTGTTTGTCGAGCCGGGCATCAAGACCGGGATGCCGGTGCTGGTGGATAACCCGGCGGAGCTTGGCGCGGACCGGCTTGTGAACGCGATTGCCGCTTTCGAGCGCTATGGCGGTCCCTGCGTGGTGGTGGACTTTGGCACCGCAACCACCTTCGATGTGGTTTCAGCCAAGGGCGAATATCTGGGCGGAGCGATTGCACCGGGCCTCGGCATCAGCGCGGATGCGCTGTTTTCGCGCGCGGCGCGACTGGGGCGCGTGGACATCAAGCGGCCTGCGAAGGTCATCGGCACCAACACGGTGACGCATCTGCAGAGCGGCCTTTACTACGGCTACATCGGCCTGGTTGACGGCATCCTAGAGCGGATCGTGGCGGAACTAGGCGAGAAGCCGCACGTGATTGCTACCGGCGGACTGGCACGGCAAATCTCAGCGGACTCGCGGTTTATTGCGGAGATAGACGACATGCTCACGCTGGACGGGCTGCTGATTCTATTCGAGCGCAACCGCACTGCCCACCCGCGCAGCCGGCCGCACTAAACCGAAACCAGAATATGCGGGCCATGCAGGATTTGGTGCAGGGTCGCCGCTCTCTGGGGTTCGCGTCGACCTGAAACCTGCGGTTTCGGGGTACAGACATTCTGGTTTCGCTTTGAGGCCGCACCATGCGCAACTACTTTAATTATTTTACGGAAATCGAAGAGCGCTTCCAACAGCGCCGAGGCGCGCTGTTGCTGCTTTCCACGCTGGACTGGGCGCTGATCGAGACGTGGCACGATGCGGGCATTCCGCTGGAAGCGGCGCTGCGCGGCATCGACGCGGCCTTTGATAAATATGAGGCGCGGCAGAAACGCGGACGCATGCGGCGCGTCAACGGCCTGGCGTGGTGTGCGCAGGCGGTGATGGAAGCCGCCGAGGAACTGCGCGAAGCCGCAGCAGGCAGCACGCCAGCGGCAGCCGAGCATCGCGACCAAGGGTTTGAGCATGAACGCGTGGCCGCGCACCTTGAGATTGCGGCGACTGCGCTGGACGCAGCCACCATCGCACCTGAAGCCTGTAAGTCTACCGCTGTCCGACTGCGCGAACTGGCCGCTGAGATGCGTACATCGCCGAGCGCAAGCAACGATCTTGAAGAAGTCGAGCGCAGGCTCACCGTACTCGAAGAGAACCTCTTCGGAGCTGTGAAGACCGACGCGCCGGAAGAGCTACGCGTCGGCATCAAGGAAAATGCCGATCGCGAACTTGCGCCCTATCGCAGCCGCATGGGCGCGGTTCAAATTCGCCAGGTGAGGAATCAGTTCGAGCAGAAGCAATTGCTCGCCTACTACAATCTGCCACGCCTCAGCTTGTTCTACATGAGCCAGCAATGACGACGCCTGCAACCCAGCTGGTGCAAATTGAGAAGCCCGTGTATGGCGGGACTTTTCTGGCGCGCGTGGAGGGCAAGGCCGTCTTTGTTCCGCTTACGCTGCCGGGCGAACAGGTTCGCGTGCGCATGGTGGAAGAGAAGCGCGGCTACTCGACCGCAGAGGTTGAAAGCGTTGCGACCGCTGCGCCGGAACGCGTTGTGCCGGCCTGCCGCTACTTTGGCGCATGTGGCGGCTGCGCCTATCAGCACACGGATTACGCGACGCAGCTCAAGTTCAAGCAGGCTATTCTGCGCGAGACGCTGGCGCGCGGCGGCGTGGATGTGCCGGCCGAAATTGAGGTGCTGGCGGCTGAGCCATGGGGCTATCGCAATCGCATTCGCCTGGCGTTGGACTCTGAGGGAAACATCGGCTACCGCGGGCGCCGTTCCCATGCGGTGGTTGCGGTGAGTGAGTGCCCGATCGCCGTGCCGTTGCTGATGGAGGCAGCACGTGCTTTTGTGGAAACGGCCCGAAAACTTGTGCCCGCGTTGCGACCCGCCGAGATTGCGCTTTTTTGCAACGCAGACGAGACGGCGCTTATAGCGAGTGTTTTTCTTGCACGATCCGCACAGACGCGATGCGACGAGTTTGCCGGCGCGCTCGCTGATCGGATACCCGCGCTGAAGGGGATGGAGTTTGTGGTCGAAGGTAGCGGGGAGAAGCATGGCAACGCAAAAGAGCCGCGAATTGTCGCGCGAAGGGGCGCTGCGTCACTCAACTATCCTGCTGCGGGTTTCGACTATCGAGTGGATCACGGCGCATTCTTCCAGGTGAACCGGTGGTTGGTCGACGCACTTGTTGATCGGGTAACCGCGGGGCACGAGGGCGCGCTGGCCTGGGATCTTTTCGCCGGCGTCGGACTGTTTGCGCGAAGACTTGCGGAGAACTTCAGCCGCGTGGTTGCGGTTGAGTCGTCGCCCAACGCGATTGCAGCGCTGGAAGAGAATTTGCGCGGCACGACGGGAGCCTCGGTGAAAGCGGAGACGCTTGCGTTTCTTCGGCGAAACGCGAGCGGTACACGCCCAGACCTGATTGTTGTGGACCCGCCGCGCACGGGGCTTGGCGCGGAGATTACGGCGCTGCTGGCCCAGGTCGAAGCGCCTGCGATCATCTATGTTTCATGCGACCCTGCCACATTGGCGCGCGATCTGAAGGCCCTGATTACCAGCGGCTACAAGGTTGAATCCATTACACTGGCCGACCTGTTCCCGCAGACTTTCCATCTGGAGACAGTGGTTCGCTTGCGACACGCCTGATAGGCTTAGCGCAGTACACCTTTCATTTCTTGCGCGCAATGCAATCGGAACCGACAACTTCGGGGCCCGCTGTCTCACGTCCTGTATTTGCAGGCCTGAGGGCGATTCCGCTGTTTCATGCGGCCTGGCTTTTTGCGGCAGGGGTTGCGTTGACGCAGGAGGCATGGCTGCGGCCAAGTTTGGTGCTGATCGCCCTAGCTCTGGTGGCAGCGGTGTGTTGCGTGGCGGCGTTTCGCGCGCAGCGCCTTCTGGCTCTTCCGGTTGCGGCGCTTTGGTGTCTTCTGGGCGTGTGGTGTGCGGAGATGGAGCCGAGCCCGGCTCCTGCGCAGCCGGTGTCGGCACTCTCAGACGGCCTGTTGCGAACCGTTGAAGGCACCGTTGTGGATGCCGCGCCGATGCGCGAAGAGAAGGTCGAGAACGTTGAAGAGGCGGCAAGCGAAGGACCGTCACAGCGCATCGATCTGCGCGTCTCCAGTATTGAAGTGGTGGATGACGCCGAAGATGCGCAGGCATCTGCCGACGGCGGAGTGCGGCTCACGGTACGCTGGCCGCTGCAAACAGACGCGCAGGCGTTCCACTGCGGCGAGCGCGTTCGCGCCGTGGTTCGATTGCTTCCGCCCGAGGTCTATCGCGATCCGGGAGCGTGGAGCCGCGCGGATTATCTGCTCGACCAGGGAATCACCTCAACGGCATCGGTGAGCATCGAGCGCGTGGAGCGGCTGGGCAATGCAGAAGGCCGCTTTATTTCGTGCCGCGTCGCCGCGTTGCAGCACGCCACGAGCGCGCGCCTGCTGGCATTGCCGGCCGCCATGCAGGGATTGCCGACTGCACTTCGGCTGAGCAACGACGATGCCGTGATGTTGGCCGCGATGACAACCGGGGACCGCACCTACCTGACGCACACTTTGCGCGTGGGGTTCGAGCGCACGGGTTCATTTCACATGCTTGTGGTGTCGGGGTTTCACCTTGCGATTGTTGCCGGATGCTTCTTCTGGATCGCGCGCAAGCTGCGCCTGCCGCGCGTGCCGGCCACGTTCGTCACCATTCTTGCGTCGTTCGGCTACGCGCTGTTTACGGGCTTCGCTACGCCGGTGCAGCGCTCGCTGTGGATGATTACGCTGTACCTTCTGGGCAGGCTCGTCTATCGCGAGCGCAGCCCGATGAACACGATTGGCTTTGCATCGTTGTGCCTGCTGGCGGTGAGCCCGCGCAGCCTGTTCGACTCCAGCTTGCAGATGACGCTGCTGGCCGTTGTGGCAATTGCAGGTGTCGCCGCGCCGCTGCTGCAGGCGACGATTCATCCATATCTAAGCGCGACGCGCGACCTCCGGCTTATTGCACTGGACGTGAAGCTGCCTCCGCGCGTTGCACAGTTCCGCGTCACGTTGCGCATGATTGCGGAGCATCTGAAGGCAGCCGGTTCAACCCGCATTGCGTGGCGCGTTTTTCCCTGGACAGTGCGGTTTGCTATGCGCTGCATTGAGCTGCTGGTGGTTTCCTGCGTGGTGGAACTGGCGATGACTTTGCCGATGGCGATCTACTTTCATCGCATTACGGTCTTTGCGCTGCCGGTGAATATCTTCATTCTGCCGCTGCTATTGGTGCTGATGCCGGCGGCGCTGCTGACGCTGCTTGCGCTCCTGGTGTGGCCTGGTGCTGCTGTGGTTCCTGCGATGGCTGCGGCAGTGCTTCTGCACTTTGGAGTGTGGCTGGTGCGGGCGTTTGGATCGCTGGCCCTGGGAGATTTTCGTATTCCCGCGCCGCTGGCCTGGCAATCAGCGGCCTTCTGCTTATTGCTGGCGGCAGCCATTGTGCTGGCCCGCGGTGGTCGCTGGCAACGCCGCACCGCATGGGCTGCACTGGTGCTGGCCGCTTTTTCTGCTGTCGCGCCGCGACCCATAGACCACCCGCATAACGCGCTGCTGGTTGAAGCCATCGACGTGGGCCAGGGCGATTCGCTGCTGCTTATCACTCCTGATGGCAAGACGATGCTTGTGGATGGCGGCGGATTTGGGGGTGGTCCGCGGCAGGCTCCGCAGGAATTCGATATTGGCGAAGAGGTGGTGTCCCCGGCGCTTTGGGCGCGCGGCATTCGCCATCTTGATGTGGTGGCATTGAGCCATGCCCACTCGGACCACATGGGCGGGCTGCCGGCGATTCTGCGCAACTTTCATCCCGATGAGTTGTGGGTGGGGAACAATCCGCGCGTCGCGGCGTACAATGCTCTGCTTGCCGAGGCAGGCGAGCTTCATGTTCGCGTGCGTTCACTGCGCGCCGGCGACAGGCTCGTTCTTGGCGATACAAAGGTCAACGTGCTGGCGCCTTTTCGCGACTACCAGCCGGGGGCAGAGCCCGGAAACAACGATTCGCTGGTGCTGCACGCGGCTTACGGCGCGACTTCTGTGATGCTTGAAGGCGATGCGGAAGAACCTATTGAGCAGGCAATGCTCACGGAGCAGGGCCTGCAAAGCACGCTTCTGAAGGTGGGTCATCACGGCAGCGTGACTTCTACACGGCCTGCGTTTCTGGCGCGGGTTAATCCCCAGTGGGCGGTGATTTCGTGCGGCCTGCGCAACCGCTACGGGCATCCGCGGAGAGAGGTGCTGGCCGCGTTGCAGGCTGCCAGCGTGCGCACTTTCAGTACTGACATCAACGGTGCGACGTGCTTTGAACTCGATGGAAAGAGCACTGCGGCGGAACCATCGTGCAGTGAAAGGCCAGCCCGTTAGAACCTCATTCGCAAGCCAAATTGAAACTGGCGCGGACGATAGAAGTTTGTCGCGTTGACGTTGAGCGGCTGGCCAAACTCCGTTTGCCCAGTCTTGAGCCCAGTGAGGAAATTGAGAGTCGGCAAACTGTTGACGCTACCAGACTCGATGAAGTAGCCGGTTGTCTCAAGCTCGGTCACGTTCTGGTGATTGAAGAGATTGAAGCTCTCGGCCAGCAGTTCCAACTGGCGCATCTCACCCAGCTTGAATTTCCTGCCCAGGCGCATGTCGGCTTTCCAGGCGGCGGGATAGCGGTAGGTGTTGCGTCCCACGCCGTAGACGCGGCTGTCTCCACCGTAGCCGTTCATTCCCGGCGCCAGGCCAACAATCGCGGCGCCGGTGGTGTCGAATTCTCTGGCCAGCGAGCCGGAGGTGCGCATGGTGTAAGGCAGACCGCTGTGGAAGGAACCGACGCCTGACATCATCCAACCATTCGCAACCCGTCCGGCCCAATCGAGGAGCTTCCACTGAGGCTCCCAGATGAGAGATGTTGAGGCGGAGTGGCGCATGTCGAGGTTGCTGGTTCCGTACTCCTCGCGAAAGTCGGTGGGATCGAAGACCGTGGGGCCCGTGATCTGAGCGCTCTCGTTGGGGCTCCAGTCCATGGCGTGCGCGTAGGCATAGCGCGCATGCACGGTGAGGCCGCCGCGACCGGAGCGGCTCAGGCGCAGCGTCGCGGCTTCATAGGTGGAGTTGGCGCGGTCAAGAACTTCGGCGATCTGCTGATAGTTGGGGTTCAAACGGCCCACAAATCCAGTGGGAGAAGTGGGCGAGGGCCAGGAGGCATAAAAGGGAACGGTGATCTGTCTCGCGGTGAGCGGCCCAGAGTTGTTGCCGTCCACGACTGCATAGGTGACGGTCTGCGGATTCACTGCAGGGTCGATGTTGGCATCGAGCGTGACGGGCAGGCGACGGCCCAGGCTTGCCACCGCGCTGGCCTCAATGCGCACATGGCCGGGCAGGTTCTGCTCAATGGATAGAACTGCCTGGTGCACTTCGCCATTGCGGAAGGTGGGCGCGAACTCGACTGCGCCTGGCTTGACGGCGCTTGCGGGTTCGCCGGCCAGCACGTAGGGGAACGGCGGAGCGCCGCCCGAATAAAGATTGTCAGTGGGCCGCATGAAAAGGTTGAGGTCCCCCTTGAGGGAGCCGGTCTGGGTGAGCGCGTTCTCCAGAGTTGCATTCGCGGTGCGCTCGAAGTACATGCCGTAGCCCATGCGAACAAGCGGTAAGCGGCTTTTTGCCGAGCCCCAGGCAAGGCTTACGCGCGGGCCGAATTCATTTCCAAGGCCGGGCAAGGTTTCAGTCAACGGGAGATCGGGGTTTTTGAGCAGGGAGATCGGCGGGGGCAACAGTTCGCTCTCCCAACGCATGGCCAGCGACAGCGTGAGCTGCTTCTTTGGATTCCATTGGGCGGTGACGTAACCAGCCAGGTCGTTGGTGCTCAGCCACCAGTTCGTCGGCCCCATGGTTTGCGAGTAGTAGCTGTAGCAAGGTAGATAACCAAGCCCGTGCAGCGTGCCCGTCGAATCGCGCCATACTTTGCCGGTCTGGTCACAGTTGTGCTGGTCCATGGGATTCAGTTGGCCGTTCAGTCCAAATGTCGCGAAGGAGAGCGCGTCCGAGGCGAAGTTTTCGACGCTGGAGTAGTAGTAGGTGCCAGTCTGATTGCGCAACATGCTGGTTGCATCTGTGTTGTGGCTCATGTCAACGCCTGCCTTGACCAACAGCGCGCCGCGCACCCAGCTCAACTGCTCCTGCACATGGTAGAGGTGTTCGTCGGGATAGCTGCCCACGCCGAAGCGGGATGGATTGCCGATGGTAAAGCCATAGCGCGAATCGACGACGATCTGCGGGAGCTGGCCCCAGTCGTTGACGTTGAGCGTTTGTTCGAAGGCCGACGGGCTCTCGGGCGGGGACTGCATCACCGAGCGGCCGACGGAACCTTGCGTGACGGCGAGCAGATTGGGAGTGAGGAATGCCTCCCAACGGCCGAGGAGCCACTGTTCGCCGGCGCGGCTTGATCCATAGCTGTGGCTGCCGTAGGTTTCGGATGTGCTTGTGAGCCCGCCACCGGGGGCGTCCAACTGCGCGCCGGTCCCCTCGAGGGTGAAGTGATGCCGCTCGGCGGCAGCCCAGTCCACACGGCCAAAGCCGGTCCACTGCGCGGACGTTCGAGGTGCGGGACCGAGCAGGCCACCGAGCGTTTCAAGCATATTTGAATAAGCCGCAACGCCCGCGGCTACAGGATTCGCGCTGCTGAGGCCAAGGCGCGCGCTCAGCACCTGCATTTGATCGTTCGACGGCTGGGCAAAGAAATTGTCGGGATGCTTGACGGTCGAGATGCCTGGATCGTTGCGCTCGAAACTGTCGACGGCGGCAAACCAGAACAGCTTGTTCCGGCGAATTTGCCCGCCTATTCCGAAGTCCCAGGTCGTTTCGCGGTCGCTTGGAGTGTAGGACGTGGGCGTGAATGCGGGAACGGTGGTCAATGTTGGGAGCGCAGTTTCTTTGACCCACTGCGTGAATGGATTCTGCGCGCCCCAAAGATTGCGCCGATTGAACACAGACGCTTGTCCGTGCAGTGCGTTGGTTCCGCGCCGGGTTTCAATGCTGGCGGTATTGGCGGAGGCGCGGTCGCCTGAAGATGGCTCGTTTCCGGCGGCCGTTTGCAGTTCGCGAATCGAAGCCTCGCTTGCTCCCGGCCCGATCAGCGAGGCCCGGCGACTGCTCATTCGTCCCACGCCTGAACCGCCAAAGGCGAGACGAATGTTTGCGCCATCGACGCTAACGGATCTCGAATCGACACCTAGGGCCGTTTGGGCGCCGGATTGCGCCTGAATGGCAGCGGCAGGCGAATCGAGCACGAAGTTCTGCCAATCCCGCCCTGTGACGGGCAAAGACTGCAACTGCGCCGCTGTGACGGTGCCCGCGGGGGCAGAAGATTCCTGGTTGTTGATCCGAGGCGAGGCAACAGCGGCCTGGCGCGCGGCGAGGGCCAACTGCATCGCCATCCGCGCGGCACGGACGGCGACTTCGACCGCTGCAAGGTTGTTGGCGGGACGAGCGACGATTGCTCCCTTCGGGCCGAACCCTGGCGGCGCGATCGCGGCAACTTCTGCCTGGACCGAGGGGGCGACGACTGAGGCTGGTTTCCCGTCCCACTGCAATCCCTGCGCGGTCATCGCGAACGGCTGTATCGGCTCGGGCTTGAGCACGTCATTCAACGGCGAGGCCTGGGCTTCAGGCGTCGAGCGGTCCGAGGTCAGCGTCACAAAACTATGCGCCGACGGCGGGCTCGATTGTTGGCGCGCGAGTCCATGGGACCGCGGCGCGGCAGTCGGACCGATTGTATTTATGGCGCTAGAAAGCGGAGTCGGAAGCGAACCAGGCAGCAACTCGATGGCGGTTTGCACATGGGACTCGTGGCCAGCTGAAACGACAATTCCGTCCACCTGCCCGCGTCCCTGGCCCAGGCTTTCTGCCTCCAGCGTATATTCACCGGCAGTCAGCGCGGTGAACCGGTAGGTTCCGCTTTTCGATGTCGTGGCCTGGGCTGATGCGCCGGTAGTTTCATTGCGCAACCAAACGGTTGCGCCCGCCAAGGGGCGCGAGCGGAGGTCGGTGAGTCTCCCGGCGAGAGAGCCGCTGTTTCCGGATTGGGCGAACCCGGCCGCGCCCGCAGCGGCAAACATCAGCAGCGCGGCTTTGGCCAGCGACTTCGTCCAACGACTTGCTGCCATCGCGAAACCAACTCGCGGCAGACCTTGGAAAAGACACACTTCCCACGCAGCCCGCTCTGCCGGCAGACCCAGATTGAACAAAGCCGGAGAGCGCACCGAAAGACAGGGACTCCCGTCCGAATGCGTGTCCGATTGCTCTTGCGTTGAAGTTGTATGGGATTCTACGGCAGGTTCCGTTAGTAATTAGGTGATTTTAAACACACATGAGCGGTCAATTGGCCCGGCTGCCGAACCTCCAGCCGGGAACATAGCTCGCGCCATTCCGATAGACTGAAGGAAGGGCACACGGGATCAAAGCGAGCAGGCCTCGCGGAAACGATCCTTGTTCCCCCATTCCGGTTTTCTGGATTTGCATGTTCATCGATGAAGCAAAGATTCGCGTGAAGGCCGGCGACGGCGGCAATGGCTGCATGGCCTTCCGGCGAGAGAAGTTTGTGCCCCGTGGAGGACCCTCAGGCGGCGACGGCGGCCGCGGCGGCGACGTGGTGATGGTGGCCTCGCAGAGCCACAATACGCTGATCCATTTCCGCTACAACCCGGAGCACAAGGGGCAGCGCGGCGAGCATGGGATGGGCTCCAACTGCAGCGGTCTCGATGGTAAGTCAAAAATCCTGCAAGTACCTGTAGGCACATCGCTTTATGACCAGGATACCGGGGAGCTGGTGCACGATTTCCAGGAGCCGGATGAGCGCCTCGTCATTGCCAAGGGCGGGCGCGGGGGACGCGGCAACCAGCACTTTGCCACCAGCACGCACCAGGCTCCGCGGGAGCACGAACTGGGCCGTGCCGGCGAGGAGCGGAGCTATCGGCTGGAGCTGAAGTTGCTGGCCGATGTGGGGCTGGTCGGCTATCCCAACGCGGGCAAGTCCACGCTGATTTCGCGCATCTCTGCGGCCAAGGCCAAGATTGCCGACTACCCCTTTACCACCCTCGAACCGAACCTTGGCGTGGTGACCGTGGGCGAGGAGCCGCATCAGGAGTCCTTCGTTGTCGCGGATATGCCGGGGCTTATTGAAGGCGCGCACCTTGGCCAGGGCCTGGGAGTTCAATTTTTGCGCCACATTGAGCGCACCCGGCTGCTGGTTCATCTTGTGGATGTGTCTGACGCGTCGGGCCGGCCTGACCCGGTGGAGGACTTCAAGCTGATCAACAAGGAACTTGCAAGCTTTGGCAACGGACTCGACGAGAAGCCAATGATCGTCGCCGCAAGCAAGGTCGACTCGGCCAATCCTGAAAAGCTGAAGAAACTGGCGGCCCATGCGAAGCGCAGAAAGCTGGAGTTTCATGCCATCTCCGCCGTGACCGGCCAAGGGATTGATGAGTTGAAGTGGGCGCTGGCCAAGCGGCTGCGGCCGGTTGAGGTCGAAGCGTAACAACGGGCGGCCTCGACTGGACCGTATGCTCCATCCGTCCTCTCAAACGAACGATGCAACGCTTATCGCCGAGTGGCCCGCGACTCGTTTAGAACAGCGCCGAGCCACCGTGAATGCTTCGGCAACGAAGCCAATGCTTTCCCTTCTGGCTGCTCGTTCTGCAAATTCGCCTGCCTGCACCGTGCCAGCGCGCCAGTATTTTGCTGTGATTCTCCGAGGTCCAGGCCTGCTTTTGAGTGCACACGACGGCAAATGGCCGCTATTATAGAACCGTCGCAACAGGGCGCGAGCGGGAAGCAGGTGGCACAGATGCATGCCGGCATCGACCCAGTCGTAGTTGAAGCACTTTGTGTAGGCACCATCGGCGCAGTTGCCGCAGCGGTCGGTGGGACTGCGACGATGAAGGCTGCCCGGCGGGTCTTCGGCAGTCGTACCCTGGCAGAACAAGGATTGATTCCGGTTCTATCCGGGCGGCTCTCGATGATCGTGGCTGCGCGGGACAGAATGAGCGATCCCCTGCATTTGCGCTTCACTCTCTCCGACCCAGCCGTCACACTGATTCAAATTGAGCTTGCCAACCAGTTGGACAATGGGGCAAAAATCGCACGATGCGTGAAAGAAGCTCCACGGGTTTTTGCCGCAGCAGTCGAACCGAAGGCCGTGCAACGCTGGTATAACGCCAATCCATATTGGGAAAGATCGACGAAGAAGCTCCCAATCCAAGTGTTCTTTCGATCTCACGGGCAGGCAACGTACCGGACGATATGGGTCAGAATGAGTCCGTGCACGATGTCAAGCACGGGACTCCTCCATCTGAGCGATTTTGCCTGGTTCCTGGAAGGCCCGTGCTCAAGAGCCATTCCCAGGCTCGTGCCTACGCCGAGCCGGATGCGCACCGATGGACTCTAGAAGGATTCCGAGCCTATAACAATCCAGGTAAAGCATGGCCTAATGATTCGAAACCAGATGCCGCCAGGACGGCGCGCGGCAACGGAGATCGCAAGAGCAGACCTTACACCATCGCCCGTTCTTTCACGGTCAGATACTGGTTCAGAACCGATGAGGTGAGGGCCTCGGGATTGAGATCGAGGGTGAGCGCGCCTTGCTCGTGGAGCCGCGCGAGCAGCAGTTCGCGGCGCCCTGCCATCTCCTGCGCTGCAGTGGCGCGAAACATCTGTTCGATGTTCTTTGGCCGTGCCTGGGCGATGAGATCCACTTCGGGCTGGGCCATGGCGACAAAGAGCAACACATGGCGGCGCAGCAGTTGCATCGCACCGTCGATGACTTCAGGGCGCATGGCGGATTCGGCCAGGTCGGTGATCCAGAGAATCAGCGCGCGGCGCGGCTGCAAGCGGCTGATGGTGGAGGTAGCGCGCAGGTGGTCGGCCTCGCTGGATTCGGCGCGCACCTGAGCCAGAGACTCGATGAGCTGGCGCAGATGAGCCGCGCCGCGTCCCGGTAGAATACGCTGTTGAATTCCCTGCCCGTACGCCAGCAGGCCCACGCGGTCGCCGGAGTAGAGCGCGAGCTGCGCGAGCGACACCGCCGTGGTGCAGGCGTGGTCAAGCTTGGAGTGGACGTGCGCGCGCGGCTCCGCATTCGGGGTTTTTAAACTGAGGGGCGAGGGCCGGTCGCCGAGGGTTAGCGCTGCCACACGCGAGCGCATGAGCCGTCCGCAGTCGAGCACGATCCAAACCGGCTGGCTGCGCTCGGTTTGATACTGGCGCGTGATGGGGCTGCCGTGCCGCGCGGTGGCCGTCCAGCAGATGTCGCGCAGGTCGTCGCCTTCGCGGTACTCGCGGAGGCTCTCAAAGTCGCGTCCCAGGCCGCGCTGCTGTGCACGGCGCAGTTGCAGGTCGATCTGGCGGCTGCGGGCGAGAAAGATTTGCTGCTCCTCGCCGGTGCGCAGGGCGGGATAGACGCGGACCTTTTGCATGAGCGGCGCCTTGGCCCAGCACTCGGCCAGGCCGAGAGGCGAGCGGTAGCGCACGTAAAGCCACCCGGTTTCGCAATCGCCGCGCTCCTGCGGTTCCACCCGGTAGCGGATGGAGGCGGGCACGCGCGGGAATACCGTGAGGCGGTGCGTTGCCGGAACTTCAACCAGAGCGGGCGGCAAATCGTCTACCACGCGGCACTCGATGATGATGCGGCCCTGGTTCTCAATGGTCAGCTCGATCTCGGTCTCGCTGTCGAGAGTGGGCGCGTTGGTCCAGGAGCGGCCCGCGCTCAGCTCCGCGGCACGGGGCAGGCGCACGCCATCAAGGAACGCGGCCAGCAGCACAAGGGCGTCCCACGCAAGCATGGCGTAGGCCAACTGTCCGTCATAGAAGCCGGGGATCACCCAGGCGAACCCAACGATGAGCAAACCGATCGAGCGCCCTGTGAGGCCGAAGGCCCAGCGGCCGCGCGGCACGCAGGCAGCCCGCACTGAGGCCGGATGCAGCGACGAGCCGGGATGGAGGGCCGGGGAGCTCATTGGCGAGGCACGGGTACGGCAGCAACCACGTCGGCCAGCACACGGTCAGGGTCAAAACCCTCGAGCTCGGCTTCAGGCTTGAGGATTACGCGATGGCGCAGCACGGGCTGCACGGCGCGCTTGACGTCGTCGGGAACGAGGTAGTCACGGCTGTCGAAGGCGGCCGCGGCCTGGGCCACGCGCATCACGCTGAGGGCCGCGCGCGGGCTTGCGCCCAGCAGCAAGCGTGG
Source organism: uncultured Acidobacteriaceae bacterium (assembly GCA_963780515.1). Lineage (GTDB taxonomy): Bacteria > Acidobacteriota > Terriglobia > Terriglobales > Acidobacteriaceae > Telmatobacter. The sequence continues at coordinate 437,490 of CAWACG010000015.1, read as the reverse complement.
GCCATTCGCGGGTGCGGCGAGCCAGCGAAAGAATGTAGGAATACAACTCCGGTTCGATGCGGATGGAGTGCACCTCAGCGCGCGCGGCAGCCAGCAGGTTCGCGGGTATGGGAGCAATCGCGGCATCGTCAAGGGGTCCGGCGCCCGAGCCTGCATGATGGCGCTCGAGAATCTGCAACTCTTCGGCTTCAGACGGATAGGCCATGCGAATCTTCATCAGAAATCGGTCGAGTTGCGCTTCGGGCAAGGGATAGGTGCCTTCAAAGTCAACCGGATTCTGGGTGGCGAAGACGGTGAACCAGGCGGGCAAGCGGGCGGCGGGTTCCATCGCTGGTCACCTGCCGTTCTTCCATGCACTCGAGGAGAGCGGCCTGAGTGCGCGGCGGCATGCGGTTGATTTCGTCCACCAGCAGCAGGTCAGTAAACACGGGTCCCGCGTGGAAGGTGAACGAGTCCGAGCCGGGGCGCAGGATTGTGGTGCCGAGAATGTCGGCGGGCATGAGGTCCGGGGTGGCCTGGACGCGCTGAAAGCCGAGCCCGAGCAACCTGCCGAGCGTCTTCACCATCAGGGTCTTGGCGATGCCCGGCACGCCCTCGAGCAGCGCGTGCCCCTGGCATAGGACGGCGATGAGCACTTCTTCAATGGCCAAATTCTGGCCGGAGATGACGCGGCCCATTTCGGCGCGGGCGTGCGCGATCAGTTGGCTCGTGGCCTGCAACGGCGGGGCGGTTCCGGCGGATTGGCTTGCATTTTGAATCGGGTCCTGGTTGGTTTCCTGGCTCATGAAGCCCTTTCTTTCAGGTAGGAATCATTGCTCTTGGATTTTGTGCCTTGGCTGCCGGGCTTTGCCGCGGCGGCAAGGGTTTCCTGGTGAACATGCAGCTTCTGAATCAGCTTAAGCGCTTCGCGCGGCATGATGTTCTCGCTATAAGACGCCTCTTCGCACGCAGCCAGGTCGGCCTCGAGGCTCGCGTCGGCGCGCGGGAACCGCCGTCGGATGGCTTCCGCAAGCTCCTGGGCCCCCATTGGACCGGGGCGCAGGCCGCACAAACGCAGACTAGTGCGGCGAAAACGCTCGAGGGCTACCGCAATCGCTGTCGAGGAGGCTCCGGCATTGCGATAGAGGGAGCCGAGCGCCTGAAGAAACTCGACTGGAGCGGCCCTGCCCGGCGGCGGCACGTCACGCACCGGACCGCTGCGACGGCTGAAGCTGAACACGATCAAGAGCCCAAGAAGGAGCAAGCCGATGCGCAACATGTTCAGCGCCGGCCCCGCGGCATAACTCCAGTTGGAGCGCACATCGCCGTGCAGCGATTCGTCCCAATAGAAATGGTGACCCTCGCGCGGACCGATGGAGTTGAGCAGCAGGTCGAGGTCATTGGCACGGGCAAGCGAGGCATTTTCGAGCGGTGTGGAACTGGCCCACCAGACGACATGGCCTTTGCCGTAGTTGTACTCGACCACCGCCGGCTGCCCGGCGCAACTGTACTGGATACGCTGGGCGGGGTTGCCCACCTGCCATGTGGCTTCGGGCACCATCCAGACTTCGCCTGAGTCCGCGAGCGGGTCGAGCCCTTCGGGCTCAAGCTGGCAGGCGGCAAAGTTGAACTCCCTTGGGGTGTCGGGATTTGCGCCGGGGAGGATAAACCCTCCCCAGAATCCGGTGGAGAGCACGCGGCCACCGCGCTCGACGATCTGGCGGACGGCCTTGATGTCGTCTTCTTCGCGGCTGAATGGCTGGGCAAAGATCACCACCGTACTCGGCCCGGCCGTGGCGGCTAATTCGGTGAGCGGCCTCTCCCATCTCTCGATGGGGTAATTGGCGCGAAGCAGCGTTTCGTAGGCGGCGCGGGCGCCGTGCTGGCCGGCCAGATAGCTGGAGGGCAGCGGATTGTCGTTGCCATTCCCGTTGGGAACGAGGAAGCCCAGAGCCACGGCCAGCACGATGGCGACGCCCAGGCAGGTGAAGAGCAGGCGGCGGTCCTGAGCGTCGATGGAGGAGAGAAATCTCATCCCGCACCACCTTCCGCCACGGCGGAGAGGCTCGCGGAACCCGTGTTGGATCCGCCGGAGATCAACGCCTTGGCCAATTCCTCGGCGTGCTGGTAGTCGCTTTGCCCTGCTGCTCGGCCACCGTACCAGGTGCGCTCAAAGCTGCCGGTGAGCTGTGCCAACCCGGCCTTGCGCGGATCTTCAGGAGCCACGAGCGCCAAATACTCGCGCGGGGTGCGCGCCCTGTCTGCCGGCCACAACCGCCGCGATTCCAGCCGCGAAATGGAAGCCCAATAGACGAAATGAATGGCCTCGCGCCACAGTCCGGAGGCGGCGGCGCGCTGCGCATCCTCGAGCCAGCGTTGCCAGTCACGGGCGGAGGCTGCTCCTGCGGCGGGGCCGGTGTTGTCGGGGACGAGACGGACGCGCCAGCGGCGCTCAAGCTGCAGCAACCCCCACACGAGGGCTACGCAGACGGCCAAAATGAATCCTCCAACTATGGCCCGTCCCACCCACGCCGACGTGGCGCGGAGCCTGGCGGCATTCTCAAAGAGACGATTCAGCCAGTTACCGGCTCTCTCCAGCATCGAGTCGGTAACCGAAGGTTGCGCCAGATCGCGGAAGTCGCGGCCAGCCAGCACCTGGTGCATGGTGCTGCGCTCGAGAGTATGCGTTGGCGCGGGCACTGACGGCGCGTTGACCTGGGCAAGGTCCGCGGCGAGGCGTGTGACGGCATTGCGCAATAACTGACTGGTGGTGAGCGGGACCGGCTCGACGCTTGCCGGTTGCGAGCCGGCGACGGGTTTGGCGGGCGGTTCATCGGGCTCCTCAGCCCTTGAGAACAGCACCCGCAGCCATCCATAGCGGACCAGGCGGCGCTGCGGATTGGGCGCATTGCTGAGCGGCACACGATCATCGGGACCCACGAGCATTGGATCGCAACTCTTGATATCGCGCGCTTTGGCGCAGGCTTGCACCAGGGCGGTGAGCGAGATGAGGTGATTGCGATAGTCGTCCAGCGAAGCCTCGCGCCAACGGCCGGCGGCCCTGGCGTTGGAGATGGAAGGGAGCGGTCCAACGGCAAATGCCTGCGCGGCTGCGAAGACCGAAGCGGCGATGGCGGTCGCGAGAGCCGCTTTTCGAATTGTGCCGGCGAGGGTATCCGGAATTATCACGCCTGCGGAACTCCCGGTATCGGTGGTTCAGGGTTTGCCGGAACTGCGGGTTCCGGTTGTTCGGCGAGTGATTGAGCGGCGGCTTCCGTCTCGGGCTCGAGCGCCAGCCACGGCGAGGCTGCCGGCAACGGCGACGCTACGGTAGCCATTCCGGCCTGTTGCATCATCCGCTCGATGTCGAAGCCCTCCTTGCGCACTCTCTGGTCATAGTAGAAGAGCGTGAGGCCAGTGGCATAGATGGGTGCCACGAAGGTGTTGGTGAAGAATGCGACGACCTGCTGCAAGGCACGGATTCCCGCGGGTACCTGGCCGTTGTGTTTGATGGTTGTAATGATGAAAAACAACTGGGTGATGAGTACCAATCCCATTTGAACGGCGAGGGCCAGGAGACCGAGCAGAAAGATACGGCCGCGCGCTCCCTTGCTGAGTTCAATGCTGCGCCGGATCGCGGTGCGGGCCTTCAGGTTCTCCACTACGCAGGCAGGCACGGCAAGCGAGTAGCGAAGAGCCATGAGTATGGCGTAGACGATTGCAATCAGAAGCAGCAGCACGAAGACCCCGGAGACGATTCCGAAGTAGATCATGGCCGCCGGGTCACGGTGCATTCCGGGCTGAGTGAGCACGCCCTTGGGACGGATGTAGAGAAAGATGAAGGCGATGTAGCCGCCGTAAAGCAGCACGCAAGGCGTCCACACGATGAAAGTGGTGATGGCCATCAGCCACAAATAGCGGCCCAGGCGGGGCAGGATGCCGATGTACGCTCCGCGGATGGTGGCTCGCTCTCCGAGGTGGACCCAGGACACGGCGCGATTGTTGGCGGCCACCGCCAGTCCGCCAAAGATAAAGATAGCGACCCAAAGGAGCAGTGCGCTGATGCCGGTGACCCAAAGCAACTGGCGCGTCATGTGCTCCACCCGGAGCCACTCCTGCACACCGATTTGCATGAGACTCAACACCAGCAAGACTCCGGCATACACGGCGGCGATGCCGGCAAACAGCAAGAAATTCTCGCGGTAAAGCTGTGCGGTACGGTCAAGGATTTCGCCGAGGGTAAGAGGGCGCAGGTTTGTTTCCATGCCATTTTCCTTTGGAATCAGCGGCGAGGTGCTTGCCGGGATACTAGCACAGCCTGAAAACTCTTCGCCGTGCCGTGCATTTCCATTGGGCGGCTCCAATTTGCAAACAAATAACTTATGAGCAGGTTTGCGGTAAACTGGATTCCCGCGCGATGGAAGAATCAAGGGTTCCTGTCAACGAACTTGCCAAGGCTTGCGCCGGTTCCGCCGACGCGGCGGAATGGGAAGAGTTTTTGCGCCGGTGTGTCCCCATCGCAACGCTGGTTGCGGCACGAGTATCGCGCATGTGGCTGGGCCGCGCAACTCCTTCAATTGTTGACGATATTGTCCAAGAAGTGTTCCTCAAACTGTGTGAGCAGCGGCGACGCATCCTGAGGGAATTCGACCCACGGGGGGAAGATTCATTCTTCGGACTTCTGCGCACCGTTTCAGCGTCAGTGGCAAATGACCATTTCCGGCGTCAAAACTCCGCCAAGCGAGGTGGCAGAGTAGTAACCGTTGAGCTCGACGAGCACGCATCGGCAAACTCGCCGCTGGGACCGAGTGACACGACGGGAATGCAGAAGGCAGTCCTTTATTCAGAACTCGACCTGAAGCTGCGCTCAGCTCCGGGAGTGATCGCGGAGCGGGATCGAGCTATTTTCTGGCTTTATTATCTTCAGGGGCTGACCGCAGAGGAGATTGCCGGATTGCCGACCACGCAATTATCGTCCAAGGGGGTTGAGAGCGCCTTGCGTCGTGTAACTGTGTGGCTGCGCAGGGAGTTAGAACAACGAAGACTCGATATTCCGCCACGGCCCGCGGAAGAAGCCGGCTAGTCAAACGAAGGAAAGTGAGCGCCGTTTCCGGTAAGTTAAGTGCAACGATGAGTGATGATTTGAGTTCGAATCGACCGGCGGATCCCGCATCCGGAAGCCCAGGGGAGGAACTTTCCCGGGCGTTGGAGGAGTTGTTGGCCGCAGACTCCCCCGGCACTGGAAGGCGGCCGAACGATGGGGCCGGATTCTCGCGGGCTGGCAGCGAAGACTGTCCGGAGCCGGGGGAATGGCTTCGCCTGTCGAGCGGACAGGCATCGGCAGACGAAACAGATACCCTGCTGGCCCATGCGGCGGTTTGCGCCGTCTGCGTGGGACGCCTCCGCCAGAGTCAGCGTGCACTCGCACTCGCGGCTTCAAGTGAAGAAACCGCGGAGTTGGGGCAGTTTGCTTCGTCCACGCCGCAGTGGCAACACCGTCTCGCAGCGCAACTCGCCGATACGCCGCTGCCGCAAGAACAAACGCGAAAGCGACCACTGTTTTTCTGGGCGAGTGCAGGAGTGGCCACCGCGGTCATCCTCGTTTTCTCTGCTGTGATTTGGTGGCAGCATGCAAACGCGCCGGAGAGGCTGCTGGCACAGGCCTACTCCAATACCCGCATTTTTGACCTGCGCATCCCCGGCGCGGGCTTTGCCAAGGTAACGCCGGAGACGCATCTCCGCGGCGGCGCGACGGACCATGAGGCTGCCTCAGTTGCTGACTGCGCGCGCGCAGATTGAGCGCAAGCTGGAGGCAAATCCCGCCGACCCGCACTGGTTGCAACTGAAGGCGCGCGCGGACTTGCTGGATGAGAGATACGATTCCGCCATCGACACCCTCGACCGCCTTTTGGCCGCCGGCCCGGTTACGCCGAGCTTGCTTTCGGACGATGCATCGGCCTACTTTCAGCGCGGATCGGCGAACGGAAGCGAGAACGATCGCGCTACCGCGCTGGATTACCTGCGCCGAGCCGACGAACTGGCTCCGGACGATCCGGTGGTGCTTTTCAATGAAGCGCTGGTGATGGAAGACCGAGGGCAGGTGATCAATGCCGTTGAGACATGGAACCGGTACTTGAAATTTGAACGCGACCCACGCTGGCAGGAAGAGGGCCGGAGCCGCTTGAAAGCGCTGGAAGCAAAGCTGGACCGGATCAAGAGTCACCAGAGCCGAATGGAGGAACATCTTTCCACACCGGGGGCCATGCGCGCGCTTGCGGCCGATGCGGCCACGCTGGCCGGCATTGATGAGGAACTCTCGACCACGCTTTTGCCGCGCCTGCTGGATTCCGCGTTTCCGTTGACGGCGGACCGGTCGCGCGGATCACCGTGCGTTGAAAAATGCCAGGCCGCACGCACTCTGCTTTACGCCCTCGCCCATTCGCTCGAACAGAATCATCAAGATCCCTGGCTCACCGCGCTTCTTCCCTGTGACAAATCTCAAGCAAGTGATGATTTTCTGCGGGCCGCGCATGGGCTGAGCCGGGCGATCGATGCGAACACCGAGGGCGAATACTCAAAGGCGGAAGAGTGGGCGCTCGAAAGCAGAGAGCTCTTCAGCCGAGCGAACAGCGAAGCAGGCAAGGACCGAGCGGAGGCAGAGAGGGTCTATGCCCTGCAGCGCTCGTACACGTTTGCATCCTGCAGCGAAGCGGCAAAGGCGCTGATGGCGCGCGCGTCGCGGTTTGCGTGGATCCGCGCGGATGCAACGACTCTGGATGCAGGATGCGACATTAGCCCTGGCGCCGCTGACGAGAGCTACCCCCATTTTCGGGAAGGTCTTGAGCTGGCACGTTCGCATCATTATGAACTGCTCGAATTGCGGGCCAGAAACGGAGTGGGCAGTACGGCAGTTGAGTCCGGAGACACGGAGACAGCCTGGAGCGTCAGCATTGAAAGTCTGCGACGATTCTATGATGGCGACTACCCGCCATTTCGCGCTGCAACCACGATGTCCGGCCTGGCGTTCATCGAAGACGGAACGCCGCGGGTTCAACTCGATCTTTTGCTGAACCGGGAGACGGTTGCTCTTTTTGAGCTTGCGCAAAACCGTGCCATCGAGGCCGAACAGCGAGTTGCCCTGATTCGCGCAGCCATCCGAGCCGACTCGCTGCGTGAAGCACAGGAACAGATGGCTATTGCTCAGAAGGAATTTACGCTCGCGCCTGGACAGAAGGGACTGATGGGCATCCAAGCCGAGAGCGAAATCGACCTGGCACAGCTTTACGTTCGCCGCGGTGATCTGTCTGACGCTGCGCACATGCTGGATGCCGCTCACAATCACATGGTGGGCGAGGACAACTCAGTCCAACTGAGGAATTACGCGGCTGCTCGGGGGGAACTTGAACTGGCGCTTGGACACCCCGAAGCCGCCGAATCCACACTGCGTGCGGCCATCTTGAAAGAGGAGTCAGAGGCGCGCGGCGTCGGCAAAGAGAACGTCGTGTTTGCACGAGAAAATCGAGGACTGTATGCGGCACTGGCCGGGGTTTGGGTGGCCGAGAACCGGCCTGGTGATGAGATTCTTGCCCTCTGGGAACGGTACAGACTGCGCATCCTCGGGGAGCCGGTGCCCATCTGCGCGGCCGGGCGGCTTGACTGCCTGAAGCCGCAGGTTGAAGAGGCACTGGGCAGGGAGCTCGCCGGAGATGGCAGGAATAGTCTCGTCGGACAGATTATCCTTCGCGATCGCGTGCTTGTGTACCGCGCCGATGCGCTGCACGTGGAGTGGGTCCAGGTGCCCATACAGCAGACTGACGTGCTGGCTGCAGCAGCGTGGCTGGAACGCGATGCAGACTCTCCCCTGACCTCGCAGGCCTCAGTCGATCAGGCCGCGCGACGGTTTGGGGAAATTCTGTTTGCCGGGCTGCATACTCCGACCGCAACCGACAGCCTTCTGGTACTCGAACCCGACCCGCTGCTGGGCAACGTACCCTGGCCGGCGGTTGAAACCGCGGACGGGCCGATCGGATTGCACTTCAGCCTGGAAGAGGCGCCATCATTGCTGCTGGATCGAAATACGATGAAGCGGGCAACGGGCGAAAACTCGCCGGGAAGTCCGCTCGTGGTAGGAGCGTCCATTGGGGCGGGGCAAAGCGAGTATTTGCCCGAGGTCCTGAGCGAGGCACGCACGGTGGCGCAGCTCGGAGGCAATTCCAATCTCCTGCTGGCGCGACAGGCGACCCGTGCGCAGGTGGCGGCGCACCTTGCTTCCGCCTCGATAATTCATTTTGCTGGACATGCTGCCGAATTCGATGGGGCAACGCGGCTGCTGCTGGCGCCCACGGGCAGCGCAGGCGACAGGCCCTACCTCGACAGCGCCCTTTTTTTGAAGGATCCGCCAAAGGCCGCAAGGCTGGTGGTCTTCTCAGCCTGCTCGAGCGGAAAAAACGAAGCCGGATGGAATCACGGAATGGGAGACATTGTTGACACGCTGGCTTCGCTGGGAGTTCCGGAGGTCGTGGCCGCTCGCTGGCAGATTGATTCGGCTTCTGCCGTTCCCATGATGGACAACTTTTATCGGGGGCTGGCCTCCGGGCTCAGTGTTCCGCAGGCACTCACCGCAGCGCGACAGTCTCTATTCCGCGATGCACGATACCGACACCCCTACTACTGGGCGGCGTATTACGCCTCCGGTGTGGGCAACACCGATTTGCACGAGGTATTTCATGGCACCAGCAAGTAGCTCCGCAAGCACCGTCTCACAACTCGATGTGGTATTCGATGGAACCTGGGTGATTGATCCCATCGCCGATGCGACCGGCCAGTTGATTGGGGTCGATGTCTACTCGCCGTCCTGCGGCCATCCGCACGGCGCAACGTATATCAACCAGCTCAACCCTAACCCCTGGCCGACGTCCTCTGCTTTCTACATGCTTGACGATCACGGTCACATCCTGGAGATTCAGCGCGGAGCAGGTTCACCTACGGGCATGAAGATCAGCGGCATCGATGCGACGATCAACCATTGCATTCCCAAGGGCCGCCCCATCGGGGGCAACTGGGATTTGATGATCTCGATCAAGGCAGGCCCAGACGCCTGGACCTCGGCCGACACGGTGACTCCGCAGACGACTAACTCCGCGGGCCAGACGGTGGCTTGCTTCAGCGGCAAGGACATCCCGACGGGCAAAGTTTCATCGTTACAGACGCTAAGCTTTCTTGGCGTGACGAAGGCCGAGTTGTGCGGGGCACCTGCCAAGGTACAGGGCCTGTTACCCGCTCCCTGGAGTGGCAGTGGATCATTGATCTTCGAGGGCGAGATTCCTTACTTCCCGACCTTGCAGCACGAACGGTCGGCAGTGGCCGCGATGGCCACTCTGGCAGGTCTTGACCTGTCGCTCGACTATCCGTTGCCCTCGAGCCTCAGCGCGCAACCGAGTCCCGCAGTCATGCGGCCCATGATGAAGATAGGCGGAAACTGCGGGCATTCCGTCATCCTGCTCCCGTAGAAGGTTGCGAATCTTACCCTGTGCGGGAAGCTGCGGTTGCAAGCGCGGGTTTCCCGCGACAGAGATTCATGCGTGCGGCGCAGGGCCTCGATGCTGTAGGCTTTTCCTGCCATGACGAATACAAGCAAGTCTGCTCTAATCGTGGCCGTTCTGCTGTTCCCGGCCTTGTACTCGACCCGCATTCACGCTCAAATGGTTTCCCCCTCAATCGACCGGCCGGGCGAGCCATTCTCCTACTACTCCAAACCCACGGATGAAATTGGGATGATGGACGCCGAGGCGGCCACAGAGATTACGCCCGAGGGGTATCTGCGCACAGGTTTCGGCGAGATGATGTTCTTTTCCGGCCCGACGCTCGCGCCCACCCACGTGCGCATTCGAACGCTTGAAGATGGGCACCTGCCGATTATCCACTATCAATTCGAGCGCGACGGCATCGTCTATCGTTTCACGATGTTTGTCGCCACGATGGATGGAAGGCCGGAAGGCACATTGGTCAACTTCATCCGCGTTGCGATGAAGAACGAGGGCAGCGAAACGACCCGCGCCATCTTAGCCACGGGCGTCCGCTATGACGCCCCGAATAACACCGCCGCTGCCCACGGAGACAATCGCTTCACGCGCCCCGTGGAGGGGAAGTTTCCCGGCGATTACCGCCAAGTCGGCGAGAAATTCAACAGTGACTGGGTCTACTCGTACACATCCGACGGCTTTCTACGCGACGGGCGGCTGCTCTATACCTTTCCGGACAGCTATGCCAGCCGCGGATGGACCCTGCACGGCCGTTACAACTACCCGCAGGATGTGAGCAAGCCTGAGAAGCTCGATGTGGACCCGACGGTCGCCGTGGGAATCGTGACGTATTCGCGTTTGCTGAAGCCGGGCGAAGACTATGTTCTCGATTTCAAAATGCCAGTGGTTCCCACGGCGGATTCTGACGTACTTGCGGCGATTGGACACGCTTTGTTCGATACGGCCAAGGCGCAGGTGACGGAATTCTGGAACAAGATTCTCGCCGAAGGGATGCAGATCACGCTGCCGGAGAAGAAGGCGGTGGACACCTTCTACATGAGTCTCGTCTACGATCTCATCGCCCGTGACCACATTGGCCCGGACTACATTCAGACGGTCAACAAGCTCCACTACCACTCTTTCTATCTGCGCGACGGCGCAGACATTGTGCACAGCTACGACGTTACGGGCTACCCGCTGATTGCGAAACAGGATCTTGATTTCTTTGCCAAGTCGCAAAAGCCGGACGGCAACTTTCTGTCGCAGGCGCAGCAATATGACGGCTGGGGCGAAGCGGTATGGGGCTATTCGCAGCACTACCGCATGACGCACGACAAGGCGTTCGCCGAGTGGGCGCTGCCTCAGATTGCGCGCGCCGTGGACTGGCTGAAACAGGCACGAGCCGCAGACCCGCTGCACATCATGCCGGCCAGCGATGTGCGCGATAACGAGTTTGTCCCCGGCCACCTGACGGGATACAACTTCCTGGCGCTGAGCGGCCTGAAACTGGCCATTCAAATGGCGAACGAAACGGGGCACTCCGATCTGGCGAAAGCATGGCAAGCGGAATACGACGACTACCGCGATGCATTTTTCAAAGTGCTGGATGAGCAGACCAAGGCAGACAACGGATACATTCCTCCTGCGCTTGATGGCCAGAAGGGCGGCTACGACTGGGGCAATCTGCTGGCTGTTGTGCCCGAACCTACGCTTGATCCGCACGACCCGCGCGTAACGGCCACGTTGAAAGCAACGCAGGCCAAATATGCAGAAGGCATCATGACGTATGCCGACGGCGAGTTTCTGCACCACTACCTGACCATCAAGAACACCATGACCGAGGCGATTCGCGGCGATCAGGAACAGGCGACGAAGGAACTCTATGCGCTGCTGCAGCACACGAGCTCGACGCACGCAGGATTTGAGTTCGCCATTCTTCCCTGGGGCGACCGAAACTTTGAAGACAATCTGGCTCCGCACGGCTGGTTTGCCGCCGAGTATCGCACGCTGCTCCGCACCATGCTGGTCCGTGAAGAAGGTGACCGGTTGCACTTGCTGAGCGTGGTTTCACCGGACTGGATCGGCAAGGGAAAAACCATCAGCGTGAGCCAGGCGCCAACCTACTTTGGCACGGTGGCCTTCACGCTGGAGCAGCCAGAAGAAGGCGATGCTGTTCTGCATCTCAACACGAGCTTCACGCACGCACCGAAGGAAATCATTCTCCATCTGCCATGGTTTGTCGAGCTGAACAGCGCCACAGTAGAGGGCAAAGCGGCGTCCGCGTCTGACGGAACAATCGCTCTCAAGCCGGATTCAAAGGAGATTCATCTGCATTGGACCGTGAGACCGGATACGCCGCGCATGAGCTACGAGCAGACCGTGGAAGCTTACAAAGCCGAATACGCGCAGCGGTACGAGATCCTGATGCACGGAGAAGCGGCGAAGCAATAACGTCCGCGGTTCATGTGCTGGATGGCGGAGCAATCCAGGTTGTTCCGCACTGGCGCCGCCGCTTGATTGGAAGTTGAGTGGAATGGAAGAAAGTGCATCTCTTCCGTCTTCGCGCTCGACCTTTTTTCATATCAGGTATTTCTTACCCACCTGCGCCATATCGGCGTAGATAACAACTTCATTGGTATCAATCACCGGCGAGTGGCACGATGAATGCAGACATCGTGGCGCACGATCACGGCGGTTCCCCCATTTGTCCCCGCCTGAGTCCGCATGCAGGATGGGTGTCTGAATTGGAGAACTGACCAACCCCCGGAGGTGAACTATGAAGTCAGTCAATCGATCTCTTGTCCTCGGTCTTTCCACGTGTGCGCTTTTAGTGATGGGCGCAACAGCCTGGGGATCGCCCCTGAGTGGAGTTGCTGCGACGCCGATGCCTCTCATTCAGACGCCTCAAACGCCTCAACCCGATCAGACCCAGCAGATGCCCGCCAAGTCGGCATCCTTTACCGGAACAGTGGTGAAGGAAGGCGATCAATATGTCCTGCGCGATTCATCCGGCGAGGTTTACAAACTGGATGATTCAACAAAGGCCCAGCAATTTGAGGGCAAGCAGGTCAAGGTGACAGGGCGCCTCGATGCCGATGCGAAGATGATTCATGTCGACAGTATCGAGGGTGCCGGGGCCTAATTCTCCCCCCAGAACGACGGCCCGGCCTGGCGGCAGTGCCCGCCGGCTATCCGGATGCGAAGTTCAAATTCGACCTTCGCATCCGGACTCAACCTTCCGTCGCCAATGCCGTTTATTCTGACGAGCGAACGTGGGAAGCCTTCGCACGTTCTCGTTCCCAGTTCGAGATTCTGCGCTATCTTTCTTCCTGCATGAACTAGAATATTGAGTCGATGGACACGCGGATGCCAACTGTTGCCGATTCGAAAGCCGCCGAGCTGTTTCTTGAGTTCTCTCGCCAGAAACTCTTGGAGCAGTATTGGCCGCGGCTGCGGCAGTGCGTGGAATCGATGACGGACGATCAGATATGGTGGCGCCCAAACGCAGCCTGCAACACCATCGGAAATCTGATTCTGCACTTGAATGGAAACGTGGGCCAGTGGCTGGTGGCTTCATTCAATGAACTGGAAGATACACGGGAACGAGTTGCCGAGTTCAACGAGCGAAGGCGGATTCCTGGTGCAGCGCTGCTGGCGCGCCTTGATGCGACCATGCTGGAAGCCGCGAAGGTGCTTGCCCGCCTGACTCCTGCCGACCTATTTGCAACCTACAAGATTCAGGGATATACAGTGACCGGGTTGGCGACTGTTTATCAGGTGGTGGAACACTTCGGAATCCACTACGGGCAGATTGTCTACATCACCAAGATGTTGCAGGGTGAGGATCTGGGCTTTTACAAAGAGCTCAATAAGACCGGCCGCGCGTCTTAGAGCGGTTCTCCAATTACAATGTGGCATCTCTAGCGATGTGCAAGGTGACTTTTTCTTGAGGAAAAAGCCACTTAGCCGTTTGGCTCCGCTCTACATCAATTGGAGAACCGCTATAATCGGCCCGGCAAGGGCGCTGAATACCTTGCGAGATACAGAAAGTCTGATCGAAGCTAATCCAGTTTCTGAATCTGTGTTCCATCCTGCAGCTCAACCTGGAACTGGTCATCCCTCAGCTTGATATTCTCCACGACCCTCTCGACGGTCATCACGATCTGGATTCCTTCAAGGGGGCGTTTGATCACGACTCTGGAAGGGAATTTGGCAGAGCCGAAGTCAGCATAGTTGCTGTACATGACGTGGGTTACGAGATTTCCCTTGCTGTCGTAGAGGTCCTGTTCGTAGGGCAGAAGATCCTCCCGATGGAAGGTGACCACGCGCACCGGCGCCAACTCGTGGCTGCCCTCTTTGGGACGCATGACGCTCAGGATGTACTCCGGGACCAGCAGGAGGTGCTTTTTCTTGGCGTCTTCCACTGTGTCGGTGTCGGCGGTGACCATGTACTCATCGTCGGAATCAAGTCCTCGCACCACCAGTGCATCGTAGAAAAAATCAGGACGCAGATTCTCCAACTCGTTCGCGGACTTCTTTCCGACGGTGTAGGAGCCTTCGATCGCTTTGCTTTTTGAGGGAATATAAAGCGTGAAGTTCTTGCCGTCGCCGGCCATATCAAAAATCTTCACGCCGAAGTAGGTTCCCACGACGCGGAGCATGTCCGGTTTGCGCATGAGAATGTAACCGCGGCAGGAGGGAAAGTCCTTGGCCACACCCTGGTTGGACTTGATCTCGCTGGCCTGAATTTCCACCGTGGCGGTGAGAGCACTCACGGCGTTCCAGCGCTGATTGAGCTGATCCACCAACGCTTCTGGCGCAACGGTCTGGGTGATCACCGGCGCCTTGGGTACGGGCAAATGGCGCGTTGTCGGCAGAAGATTGCAGCCCGTCAGCAGGAAGGAAAGAGCGAGCAGACCGGCGAGATTCAGATTGCACTGCTTCACCGGCCACCTGCTTTCCTGATGGCGTGCCGGTATCCGGCTACATTGCGTTCATGTTCCTCAAGCGTGCTCGAAAACAGCGACCTTCCCTGGGGGTTGGCCCCGGCAGCAACAAAGTAGAGGTAGTCGGTGCGAGCAGGGTTCATGGCCGCGCGCAGCGAGCGAATGCCCGGATTCGCCACCGGTCCCGGTGGAAGCCCTATATGCAGGTAGGTGTTGTAAGGAGTGTTGCGCCTCAGGTCGCTCTGGTGAATTGTGCCGGTCCACTGCCCATCGAGTTCGAGCCCGTAGATGACCGAGGGGTCGGTCATCAACGGCATGTGGCGCGCCAGGCGGTTCTCAAAAACGCTGGCGACCAGCGGCCGCTCTGCGTCCACTGCAGTCTCCCGTTCTACCAGCGATGCCAATGTAACCACTTCGTGCACGTTTTCCCTCAATCCCAGCTGTGCAGTCTGCTGCCGGAAGCGCCGAACCATTGCAGCGGCAATCTGAGCCGAAGTGGTTTTGCGGGCAAAGCGATAAGTATCCGGAAACAGGTAACCCTCCAGGCTTTTGGCTCCGGGGTCAAGATCGGCCACCAGGCCAACCTGCCGCGCTTGTTCTTCAAGGAACTCCTGCTGCGTGCCGAAACCTGCTTGCTCCAGGCGCGCCGCAATGTCAAAAATGGTCGAACCCTCCGGCACGATCACGGTCTTTGTGTACACATCTCCGCGCTCAATCCGCGAATAGACTTCCTCCACCGTAGCGGGATGATCAAATCTGTATTCACCTGCCCGCAGCTTTCCACGCATCAACCAGCGCACAAGATCAAAGGCAAACTGGCTGCGCACGACGCCTGCCGACTCCAGTTGACGCCCAATGCGCACTGCAGAGGAGCCTGGCGCGATCTCAACAAAGGTCTCTGCGGTGGGGCCAAACGGCGCGTAGACGAGCCAGGCCGCGGCGCCAGCGGCAACTAGAAGTACGAAAACCGCTACCAACAAGGTTCCAGCTGCGCCAAAGCCTCCTTTTCGCCTGCTTTTTCGTCTCTGGCGCACTATTCCCTGCCAATGTTCCTTGTCTTAGTTAAGACGCGGTTTACGCACCTGTAGATTCTCGACCTTTAAGGATTGTATCGGGTTGCAAACCCCGGCAGGGTAAATACAAATGGATTGGAGGTTATAAGCTGGACTCCGGGAGAACTGGAACTGGACCAAGCCCATCTACCTCGCTATCTGGCCCTCGACATCGGGTCGAAACGCATTGGCGTGGCTGTTTCAGACGAGTTGGGCCTGACGGCGCAGCCGGTGCTGACCCTGGAGCGGCGGCGCAATCCGCGGGAAGACTTGCGTTCGCTGGCACGTCTTGCCCGGCGATTCGGCGTAGCGGGCATCGTGGTGGGGAATCCACTGCATCTCTCGGGCGAACAAAGCCCGCAGGCTGCGAAGACCCAGAGCTTTGCCGCCGAGCTGGGCGAGCTGACTGCCCTGCCCATTCACTTGTGGGACGAGCGCCTGACCACCCAGGAGGCGCACCAGATCCTTTATGAGGCAGGCCACGCCCGCCAGGAACACCGCCGCGTTGTGGACCAGGTGGCTGCAACCTTGATCCTTCAGTCGTTTCTCGACCGGAAGGGCGGGTCCTAGTTGCTCTGCGGCCTCCGCGTATAATAAGAAGTCTAGTTCTTTTATCTCTCGCGGTATGAGCGAGCCCGCTCTCCGCCACGGAACACGGATGCCAGATCACATCAAAAAGCAGCTTCTCAAAGAGATACAACTCCTTGAGCACGAGCTTGCCCACGAGTTGCCCGCGGAGATCAAGAAGGCCGTGGCTATGGGAGACCTGTCAGAAAACGCCGAGTATCACATGGCGAAACAGCGGCAGGACTTTGTCAACGCGCGCCTTGGCCAGTTGAAGAAGCGGATGGCCGAGCTTTCGCTGGTGAATCTGGCCAACATTCCGAGGGACAAGGCAGGGTTCGGCTCCACGGTGGTGGTGTACGACTCTACCAAGGACGAAGAGATTGTCTACCGGTTGGTAACGAGCGAAGAGTCGGATGTGACCAAGGGGCTTATCTCGACAACTTCACCGATTGGCCGCGGACTGGTGGGCAAACGGGTGGGTGACGTGGCCACGATTGTCACGCCCAACGGTAAGCGCGAGTTGGAAGTCTTGAAGCTCACCACCGTCCACGACGAAGCCGGCGAGGACGACGACTCAAAAGACGGAGCCGCAGTCGCCGGCGCAGAGCAGTAACTTAGGAAGATTGGCATGACCTGGACCAGCGCTTTCGGCCGCGCGTGCGGCTGGCTTTTAGATCGAATTGTGCACGGATTGGCGCTCACCCGCATCTCCCCCAACGTACTGACCTTCATCGGATTGGTGATCAACATTGCGGCCGCGTTCTTATTCGGCCACGCAAGTTCCTCCAATGCCGACCGCATGTTCTTTTACGCCGGCATGGTCATCTTTGGCGCCGGTATCTTCGACATGGTGGACGGGCGCGTGGCACGGCGCAACAACCAGGTGACCGTCTTCGGTTCCTTCTTTGACTCGGTAATCGACCGCTACTCCGACGTGGTTCTGTTCTTCGGTCTGCTGGTCTACTACGGCAGAATCAACCGCTTTCGCTACGTGGTGCTGGTGGCGTTCGTCATGGTCACTTCGCTGATGGTGAGCTACACGCGCGCCCGCGCCGAGGCTCTGATCGGCAGCTGCAAAGTGGGATTCATGGAGAGGCCGGAGCGCATCGTGCTGATCCTGCTGGGCGCGCTGTTCAACCACTGGGGAGTGATGGCGCCTGTGCTTTGGGTGCTGGCAGTGCTCTCCACGATCACCGTTGCGCACCGCATCATCTACACCTACTCGAAAACCAAACATCTGGCGCCGCTGAGCCAGTGACTTCCGAGGCTACCTAGCAGGTCACCATGACGGCGGAGCAGCCGGGCTTGACAGGCTTCCACTGCAATAGAAACTCCGTGACAGCGGCGGACTCCATCCGGCGCATGGCCTCGAACTGGCCATTGCGCTGGCTGTAGAGCAGCTTGCCCTTTTCGGTCAGCACGGCCAACGCAGGCACACCCTTGTCCAGCGGGACGTCGTACTCTTTGGCGATGTCGAGGTTCTCATCCATGTGCCCGATGTTCACGTGGACCACGACGAAGTTGGACTCAAGGATGGGCAGGTTGGATGGGTTGTGCATGTAGATGTCGAGCACATGGCAGTCGCCGCACCAGTTGCCCCCAAAGTCGACAAGGATGCGTTTGTGCGTTGCCGCCGCGGTTTTGAGAGCGGCAGCAATGTCAGCTTTGGCCTGCGCTGGTTCGGGGTAGATTTCGCGGTTCGCGGGGCTGGCGGTTCCGGCGGCCAGCGCGAACAGGGCGGCAAGGGCGAAGAGCTTCATAGTTTTCATGGGGCGGGGAAGCCTCCAACAGCTACTTCTAGTCTGCCACAAACGTACCTTGGCGTCCCATATTCGACCCTCGGCCCGGGGCTGGACGCATGTACTCTGGAGTGTGGCTACCGATCTGCGCAAAAAGCTTGAGTCGCAAGCGTTCCCCGACCTGGGAGCAATGATGGAGGGCTACGCGCGGGCTGCGGTGGAGCTGGGCAGCGCCTTCCAACACAGGCTGGATTTCAGCGCGGATTCAATCGACGGGCTGGACGAGATTCTGGTGCAGGTGGGCGAGAGCCCGGAGCTTGATCTGGACTTTGAAGTGCGCCTGTGGGGCAGCTACCTGGGCGAGGTCTTGCGGCGACGCTACGCCGGCACGTGGGAGATGACCCAATACCCCGGCGGGGTGGCGGCGGTTCCCGCGGTTGAGGTGCGCGGCTCGCGGCTGTTTCCGCTGATGAAGGTCTACCGCCGGCTCACCATGGGCGATGAGGAAGACCTGCGCAGCTTCTTTGCGATGGTCACGGAACGGCTGGGCAATCCAGCCAAGGTGAACTAGCGTACCCTTGATGTGCCGCCAACCTGCCTTCCGATTGTGCGCAAGGTTGTTTTACACGCGGGGGCCTCGTTTTTGCGATTGCTGGGCAGGAAAGCGGCGACCCGGCGGGCTACACGCGGGTAATGCCCGGCCTCGCGGCATAGTTGCTTTGTGCGACAATAGCCAGTGACAGAGTGCGCCGGGCAAGTGTGGCGCGCGGAGGATAGAACAATGGGCGATTTATTGCAGCCGTGGCACCTGATCGTGCTCGCCGTAGTGGCGTTTTTGTTATTTGGGGCCAAGCGGCTGCCGGAGTTGGGCAAGGGTCTGGGGGAAGGACTCAAGGGCTTCAAGGAAGGCCTGAAGGGGATCAATGATTCGACACCGCCCCCAGCGCCGCCGACGAATGTGCAGCAGAACTCAGCACCTCCTCCGCCGCCTCCAACCGCTCCGACCGAGCAGAAATAATTCGACGAGCCTGGAATCAATTCGAGCGGCACGCCGAGGCGAAAGTAAGACCTTCCCGCGGAACCCAGTAGTCGAATGTGCGAACGCGAACGAAAGGCCTGCGCCGGTTGGCGCAGGCCTTTCTAGTTTCGGCGGGATGGTGAGCGGCAGCTCACCGAGGTTTGGCGCGCGACAAAGCCTTGTCGCCGTTCAGCGCTGTTCCTCTGCAGTTGGATAGTAGCCGCGCTTGGCAATGACTTCGAGGCCGGGCCGGTCGACGCGCACGTCAATGCTGCGGAACTTGCTGTCGTAGATGGACTCATGGCTGGCGTAGACCAGCGTGTACTGGGTCCGCGCCTCTTCGGCGATCTTGGCGTAGCTGTTCTCGATGCCGTTCAAGTTGCGCTCGGAGTCGGGTTGGCCGCCAGTGGCAAAGATGTACTTGGCGAGCAAATTGTCATACATCGTGAAGGGGAGGTGGAGACGGCTGACGTAGCCCTCGCCCCAGCGGGCCGAATCGCCCACCAGCGTGCCCCACACCGCGATGTTGTTGGTTTCGAGATAGCGGAGGACATCGCGATAGGTGGCCTTGCTGCCATACTCCTTGCCGTCAGAAACCACGTAGATGATGCGGCGGCGACCCTTGGGCCGGGTGGAGAGTTCCTTGGCCGCAGCCAGAATGGCGTCATTGAGGGTGTGGATTTCCTTGGGAATGGTAATGAAGGGCCCACTTCCAACTGAACGGCCGGGCTGGAGGTTGGGGTCGGCACAGTTGCCGTTCACGTGCACATTGCAGCCGGCCATCGGGCCGCTGTTGAATGGCACCATCTCTTCGCTGCCGGTGGCCTTGGTCAGTGCCAGGACCGCGGGCAGGCGGGCGCTCTGGCCGCCGGTAAAGCCGGTGCGTTCCTGCGCACCGTTATTGTAGGTAAAGACGGCTACTTCGTCATAAGGCGTCAGCGCGCCCTGGATGGCGCCGAGCGACTCATTCACCTTGGCCATCACGTCGGCGGTCATGCTCTGATCGATAACAAACGCCATTGAGAGCGGGTAAGCATCTACGGTGAATTCTTTCAGTGGCTCATAGGTGCCGTTTTCATAGACTTTGAAGTCGCGCCAGGTGAGACCGGGCACCAGCTTTCCCTTTGAATCCTTGACTGTAACCGGCACTTCCACATAAGTCACGTTCAGGCGAAGTAACATGGTGGTCTTGGTTACGCCTTCTCCCGCCTCGGGCAGCTCGGGAGGAGTGGTCTGGATGGGTTCCTTGGCCTGGTTCGCGGGCGGCTGCGTGCCGGGCGCGGGTTGCTGGGCTGAAGTCGAAGACGTACCGGAAGCGGCAGGTGTATTTTCGGCTCCGATGCCGGGCGTAATGGGTCCGCTTACATCGGTCAGGGGGCCGGGATTCTGAGGCGCCGGAGCATCGGGCACAGTAGGCGGTTGCTGCTGTTGCGCCAGCGCACCAGGGCCGAGAATCAAACCTAAACTTACAATCGCGGCCCATGCATTCGCCGCTAAACCAAGCTTCACAGGTATATCGTCCTCCTAAACACCGTGCCCGACCGTTCAGAGCTAATACAGGGTTACCGTGCCCTTGTCGAGCCTGAGCAGGGTCGCCGCTTTCTGATGGTCGCGTCGACTTGAGTGCCTGGGTTTCGAGATACGTCGCCCCTGGTTTCGCTCAATGGCCCGCGGACCCCGCTTTACGTCAGCCGAAAACAAGCCAAAAGGGCCGCACCCGTCAGAGTATCAGACGCACCGGAGGCCCGCAGGTTGCCTGCCAGCTCATAAAGAGGTCAGGTATGCTCTCTTCGGGGTTGTAACTCCGTCTATCAGACCAGAATGCGCATTCCCTGGAGAGTCTTCGCTTTGCTGCTCGCTCTGCCCTTGCTGTCAACGACGGCGCGGGCCCAGCTTGCGCCATCGCCAGACGCTCCGCCGGTGAGCACGGCCCCTGCCGCACCGGCTGACGATCAATCCGTGGCCACGTTCAAAATTGAAGTCAACCTCGTCGACCTGTTTTTTACCGCGAAAGACAAGAATGGCAACCTGGTTCCCCATCTCACCAAGGACGAATGCACGGTAACTGAAGACAAGGTTCCGCAGAAGCTCAAGAATTTTGTCGCCGAGACCAACCAGCCGCTCACGCTGGGCATTTTGCTTGACACCTCAGGCAGCCAGGAGCGCGTACTTCCCCTGGAACAGCAAGCGGGAAGCCGGTTTCTGGAGCAGGTGCTGAGGCAGAAGGACGAGGCTTTCCTGCTGTCGTTTGATGTGAATGTGGACCTGCTGCAGGATTTCACCAACAGTCCGCGGCTCCTGTCGCATGCCATGGACAAGGCTGAAATCAACACCGCCGGCGGCAATGGCGGCGGAATCCCCGGAATGGGCGGCGGACCCGTTCCCGTGTCGGGAACGCCCAAAGGAACGCTGCTCTACGACGCGGTTTACCTGGCTTCGAACGAAAAGCTCAATCAGGAAACAGGCCGCAAGGCGATGATTATCCTGACCGACGGCGATGACCAGGGAAGCCGAACCAAGATCAATGACGCCATCGCTGCTGCGCAGCGCTCCAACGTGATCATCTACGTGATCCTGATTGCTGACACGGGCTTCTATGGCGACTTTGGATATTACGGCTACTCTGCCGCGAAGAAGATGGCCGAGGAGACTGGTGGACGAGTGATCAACGTGGGCAATAACGGCAAAAAGCTCGAGGCCGCTTTTCAGCAGATCGAGGACGAACTGCGCACCCAGTATGTAGCGAGCTACACACCGAGCAACGCCAAGCTGGATGGCACTTTTCGCCACGTTGCCGTGGAATGCGGCGACGGCGTGAAGGTACAGGTGAGGAAGGGATATTTTGCGCCTTCGCCGGGAAGCTAAGGACCTGGAAAAATCTACATATTCAAAGAAGAATCTTCCTCCTCAACGCACACACCCACCCTGTTCATTGACGGGCTGAACCCGCAACAGATTTCGTCTAAGAAATCTCGATCCATTCACTTGCGTCGATACTCAGGCGGTTGATTGCTATTACTTTGGTGCGTCTATGCGCGGTTCGGCGCGGCGCTTGCTTCAGGCCTTGCATCAGAATTTGCATGCTGTACTGGGAGACGGGCTCGACCCAGATGCAAGCAACCTGACTATTGGAGGAACCTGCGATGAAGACAGCCCTACTGCTCGCGGTGGCACTGGTCACCTTCTCGAGTATTCCCCTTATGGCACAACAAGCTGCGGCGTCGGCCCAGCAATCGGCCACGGCATCGACGGCTGGCGCTCAAGTAAACGAATCATCCGGCGCAAGTGCGCAAGCACGTCCTGGACAGATGCAGGCAAACGGATCGGCTGCGACCGCTGCGGAGATGCAACCGGTGAAAGGCGAACTTGTCGGCAAGCTGGATTCGAAATCCGCTCGGGTTGGCCAACAAGTTGTGGTGAAGACCGATGAAAAGATGAGAACCGCGGACGGAACGTTGATTCCCAAAGGATCGCGACTGATCGGGCACGTGACTCAGGTGCAGGCGCATGAATCGAGCCATCGGGACTCGGCAATGGGAATCGAGTTTGACCAGGCAGAAATCAAGAACGGGCAGAGTGTGGCGATTCATTCCGTCATCGAATCAGTCGCACCGCCGGCGAGCGCGATCGCGGCCGCTTCAATGAACGACGACGATTCCTTCAACACTCCCATGGGCGGAGGCCGCGGGGGTGGCGGCGCCATCGTCGGCGGCGGGTTGGGCGGCGGAGGCCGAGCGGGTGGCGGGCTGGTGGGAGGCACTGTGGGCGGCGCCACATCGGCAACCGGAAATATGACCGCAGGCCTCGGCTCGACGGCTCGAAGCACAGTTGGAGCCACGGACAATCTCGCGGGAAATGCCACGGCAGGAGTCGGAAATGGAGTCCGTGGTGCAGCCGGCGCGACTGAATCTCTGGGCGCTCATGCGACGGCGATCCCCGGTGTAATGCTGGCTGGCGATGCCTCAGGTGCGGCATCGGGAACGCTCTCTGCGACCAACAGGAACATTCACCTCGACTCAGGAACCCAGATGGTTCTCGGAGTCGCTGCGGTTGCGGCCAATCAGTAGCCGAGCATTGGCTGGGTAGGGCGCGAACTCTTGTGTGCAGGGCCGGAGGCTTTCTCCGGCCCTGTCGCATTTTCGGACACTGAGTTACCGAAGTCTCGTTCCCCGGTAATCTAGCGTGAAGAGTGAGTCTTCGTTAACATCGGCGCAGAGTGAAAAAGCTTGAGGCCCGGCTAAGAAATAAAAACGCTTTCGGTCTCAAGAGTGATGCAGGGAGTCTGCCATGTTGACCGAACGCGCTGCCCACGACGGCTTTGAAATCAGCCCGCGATTTCGCCGCACGATTGAAGACCGCATTGCACGGCTGGAACGAGATGCGGATTTCGACGAAGCGCAGATTGGTTTGCTGGAGTTTGGCGACCACATTCGCCGCCAAATGCGGCTGGTTGCCGTTGAGCGCGCCGAAGCGCTGCGAATGAGGCTCTTTCTTGACCGCGCCCGCGTGCGCCCACAACGGCCACAAATTGCGCTTTAAAGCTTGAGACGCAGACAGAAAGGCCGCTCCTGGGGCGAGGAGCGGCCTTTCTGCGTTACCGCCTCAAATCTGGAGCACCGGGCGGGGATTGAACCCGCGTATACAGGTTTTGCAGACCTGCGCGTTAGCCACTTCGCCACCGGTGCATCAATGTCAGATCGCCGGAGTAGACAATTCAGAAAAGGCGAAGCCGATTGACTTGGCTTGAAGCCGCTTCTGGTTGCGCCCGCATCTCTGACAATTACCTTTGCATACCCAAAAGCAAAAACCCACTGCGCTTGAGAGCGAGTGGGCCGCCGGGTATTGAGATTCTTGTTTCGGAATCTAGCCCCGCAGACACGCGCGCATGACGCAGCCCTGACAGCAACTGCAAAGACAAATCGCGGGAGTGACGTGTTGGGCCATTGATTGCTTTCGCGACCGGATACTGCATGTTCCGGCCACATGAATGATTTTAGACTAGAGGCAGAGCGGAGGCATGTCAAGCGATGCGCGCACTTGAATACTTCATCGTGGACGTCTTTACCCGCACAGCGCTGGAGGGCAATCCTTTGGCTGTGGTGATGGATTCGGTGGGACTGTCGACCGAGAACATGCAGGCTATCGCACGCGAGTTCAACTTGTCTGAGACTACATTCGTGCAGCGCAGGCCCGGCGCCGTGGAGCGAGGCGAGGGCGTGCGTGTGCGAATCTTCACAACCCAAGAGGAGCTGCCTTTCGCCGGGCATCCCACCTTGGGAACTGCGAGTGTGCTGAAGCTGAACGCGCCCGAGACCGTGCAGGAAGACACTGTAACGCTGGCGCTGAATATTGGTCCCGTGCCGGTGCGATTTGATGACGGACTCTTCGGCGAGATGACGCAACGGGATCCGGAGTTTGGCGCTGAACTAGAGCCGGCGCAGGTTGCGCAGCTGACTGGCCTGACGCTCGACGACCTGGATCCCACTATCCCTCCGCAGGTGGTTTCCACTGGGACGGCGTTTGCGATCGTGGTGTTGCGGAAGTCAGAGGCGCTGGCGCGGCTGAAAGTGAGGCAGGAGGATGCCACGGAATGGCTGCGCGCGCGCGGCGCGAGGTGGTTCTATGTTCTGGCGCCGAGCCCTGACCGAGACAGTCACGAGAGGAACAGCTATCGCGCGCGGATGCAGTTCAATGGCGGCGAGGACCCGGCCACAGGCTCCGCGGCTGGATGCGCCATCAGCCATTTGGTTGCGCGCGGCGCCGTCGCTTCTGGTGAACGCATTCTCATACGCCAAGGCGTGGAAATAGGCCGCCCCAGCGAGTTATTCCTGTCTGCGCAAAGAGATTCGAACGGCGTAACCGATGTGCGGGTTGCAGGCAGCACCGTTCTTGTTGCAAAGGGACAGTTTTTCCTGCCGTAATGCACACTCTTTCAACAGACTTTCATCATTGCAAGTGACGCCTTGTGTTCGCTCTACCCGATTTCCACTTGTTTCATGCGATTTTTCACGAAGGTTTTCGCTTCTATTTCTCTCTTCACATGCGCTTCAAGTGCTCGTACTCTTGCCAAGCATTGAAACAATTTAACCGGCAAGGTTGCAGGTCTTACCGAAGGTTTTCAATCACAATTTGACCGCGAACGAAGGCTGTCTTTCAGTGGACTGATTGCCGAATCGCATCAGGCACAGGCGCCGTGCCCGCCCGGGCAAGAGCGCCTCCCGCAGCGATACGGAGTTGGATCATCCCGGCAAAGAGAGCCTCGCAGCGGCCGCCGGCCCCGGCAATTCATCGTGCCAACCTGCGCTCACAGCGGGTACGCGATAAGTGTGCCTCGGGCCCAGCAGACAAAATTGAAGTGAGGAGTGGATTCACATACCATGCGGCCTAAGAAAGTCATTCTCTGCGTAGACGACAATGAACAAGACCTTTCGGTTCTCAAGTTCATGCTGGCGACAAACGGTTACCGTGTTCTATCGGCCAATAACGGCCCGGAGGCAGTCGGCATCTTCGCCGACAACATTGTCGATCTGGTGCTGGCAGATTTCGCAATGCCGCAGATGAATGGCGATCAACTGATAGGCAGGCTGAAGGGGATTGCTTCGCATGTGCCGATGATTCTGCTGGGAGATCCGCAAAAGATGGCAGGTCAGATGCACAGTGCGGATGCTCTGCTGGCGAAGAAGAACTGCACCCCCCAGGAGCTGCTGGAGCGGGTAAAGGTGATGAGCGCGCGCAAGCGCGGTCCCCGCAAAGGCATGCAACGATTGGCCCAGGGCGCGGAGCTGGCCGTGGCGTCATAGGGTGCCGGGGCTCGCGGGACCGCGCCGGCGGGCGCAAAAGAGCGGCCTGATCTGCGCACGGTTGAGGGCGCTGCTTTCCGCGTGCAATCGTGGCAGTGGTGGGCCACGGTTGGCCCAAAAGCGTGGCCATGGAGTGCCACGGTTGGTGAAAAGTGGGATCGGAAAGGGACATCTTTTAGCTTCCAGCTTCGGTGCAGGTGCTTCGACTCGCTCGGCCCTGGAGGATCGTGGATGTGGGAGGTTGTTGCTTTCCCAGGTCTCAGAATCGAGACCTGGGGCACCCGTTTTCGTGCTGATTTGGGGTTCGTTCAGAGCAGGTCCACCGCGATGTTTAGCTGACATGAGGTCCTGACCTGGGTGAGCGAGGGCGGGCTGAAAAGCGGCGAGGTGCGCCAAGGCGAGTGAGAACAACCTCTTGACGAAATTACGGGCCGATAGGCATACTCCCCAACTAGGCCGAATGGCATACGGTTTTCTGCGGCTAGCGGAAGCAGGCTTTTTATGGATCTCGTTTTTCTTCGTCTCCTTTTTGTTGCCCTCTTGTCAGTGGTTTGTTACTTCCTTCATCCCTTTGGATTAACAGCGGTTTCGGGTGCAGTGGCGGGCGCGGCGGCAGCGGGCGCCGTGATCGTGTTCGAGTTGCGCGTGCGGGCACTGAATCTGCGACGGCTCATCGGGGCCGTAGCAGGCAGCATCCTGGGCATCTTTGGCGCGGCGCTGTTTTGCCTGGTGCTGCGCTCGGCGCCGCTGCCCGCGGATACATCGGCAGTGTTGCAGATTTTTGTGCTGCTCTTGATGACCTACGTGGGCCTGCTGGTGGGGGCCAACAAAGGCGACCTGCTGAATCCGGCCGCGCTGGGGATGGTGTTCAGCGGAGAGCGGCCTCTTCGCCGCACCGCCAAGGTTCTCGACACCAGCGTCATCATCGACGGGCGCATCGCCGACATTGCCGAGGCGGGATTCATCGACGGCATGATGGTGGTGCCGGAGTTTGTGCTGCGCGAATTGCAGATCGTGGCCGACTCCACCGATGGGTCGAAGCGTCAAAGCGGCCGCCGCGGCCTGGACATGCTGCAGCGCATGCAGTCCAACACCAACATCCAGGTGCAGATTGTGCCGGACGACTTTCCTTCCATCCGCGAGGTGGATTTGAAGCTGCTGGAGCTGGCCAAGAAGTGGGAGGCCAAGGTGGTGACCAACGACTTCAACCTGAACAAGGTGGCCCACCTGCACCACGTGGACGTGCTGAACATCAACGACCTGGCCAACGCGCTGAAACCGGTAGTGCTGCCCGGCGAGCGCATGACGGTGCTCATCCTGAAAGAAGGCAAGGAGTACAACCAGGGCGTGGGCTATCTGGACGACGGCACGATGGTGGTGGTGGATCATGCGCGCAAGGTGATCGGCAAGGCCGTGGAGATTTCAGTGACGAGTGTGCTGCAAACCGCCAGCGGCAAGATGATCTTTGGCAAGTTGGATGAGAACGGAAAGGCCAGCGAGCCGGGGCGGCCGGGGCCGGTGGAAGTGGCGCACTAACCACCTGCGGTGGGGCCAACTGCCTTCGGCCCGGAAGCCGCCTGCGGTGGGGCCACCTGCCTCAATTATCGCTAACGTTCAACCGCTGCGAGCCCAGAATGAACGGGACGAAAGTCAGGCTGCTTTGACGGCGATGCGCGCTGAGCGGGAACTGGGTTTGGCCTTGACGTGAATCTCCACGTCCTGTCCGAGCGCGACGAGAAAGCGCATCAGGCGCTCGACGGAAAAACCCTCCAGCTTGTAATTGAGAAGAGCGGAAACCTTGGGCTGGTTGATGCCGAGTGCGGCGGCGACCTGGGCCTGGGTGAGCCGTTCGCGCTCGACAATCCGGTTGAGGGTGGCGCAAAGCCGTGCCTTGGTCTGGAGTTCCGCAGCATCTGGCAGGCGAAGATCGGCAAAGACGTTGCCGTTGCTGCGGGTCACCTGATTTGTGGCGAGTCTAACCATTTCGCTCCTCCTGACTCAGTCGTGCAAGCTTCAGTCGCTCCCTGACCAACGCGATATCTGATTGCCGGGTCGCGATACCGTGCGGCGACTTCTTTTGAAACGCGTGCAGCACATACACGGCATTTGCAAAGCGAACGGTATAGATCGCCCGGTACGTGTCTCCATCGTGGTCCTCGACAACTTCCAGAACCCCTGGGCCCTCTCCTTTCCAGGGTTTCGCCGAAGGATGCTTCCCGCCGTATTGAGCCGCGCTGAGGGCGAATCCGACCGTCCTTTGAACCTCAGCCGGAAATCGGCGGATATCTTTGAGTGATGATCCAACCCAGAAGAGCGGCTTTTCACTCAGTGCAGGCCTTCGTGTCATTATTTATCCTACTTCTGGGATGGTTCGTCAAGGTGAGTGAACTTTCCCGCTGTTTCTTCAGTATTTCTGCACCTTGGGGTCGATCTCGTCGCTCCATGCCAGGATGCCGCCGGCGAGGTTCGCAACTCTGGGATAGCCGGACTGCTGGAGGAACTCGGCGATGCGCTGCGAGCGTGCGCCGCTGCGGCAGTGCACGATGACCTCGCGGTCGCGGTCGATTTCGGCCAGGCGCTGCGGGACATCGTTCTGGGGAATAAGCTTTCCGCCGATCTGCGCGATTTGGTATTCGTAGGGCTCGCGCACGTCGATGAGCTGCACGTCTTCGCCGGCGTCGATGCGGCGCTTCAGTTCCTTGACGGTGATCTGCGGAATTCCATTCTTCAATGTCTTCTCCTCTTTGGTTTCGGGCACGATGCCGCAGAACTGCTGGTAGTCGATGAGCTGGGTAACTGTCGGGTTCGCGCCGCACACCGGGCACTCGGGATTCTTGCGCAGCTTTAATTCGCGGAACCTCATATTGAGCGCGTCCACGAGCAGGAGACGGCCGACGAGCGAATCGCCTTTGCCGAGGATGAGCTTGATGGCCTCGGTGGCCTGGATGACGCCGACGAGTCCGGGGAGGATGCCGAGCACTCCACCCTCAGCGCAACTGGGGACGAGGCCCGGCGGCGGCGGCTCTGGATAGAGGCAGCGATAGCAGGGGCCGGCCTCGGTGGCGAAGACGCTGGCCTGGCCTTCAAAGCGGAAGATTGAGCCGTAGACGTTGGGCTTGCCGAGCAGCACGCAGGCGTCGTTGACCAGGTAGCGGGTGGGGAAATTGTCAGTGCCGTCGGCGACGATGTCGTAGTCCTTGAGGATTTCGAGGGCGTTGGCGCTGGTGAGCATGGTTTCGTGCTTGACGACGTTGAGCGCGGGATTGAGGGCTTTGAGTTTCTCTTCGGCGGAGTCCAGTTTTTTGCGGCCAATGTCTTTGGTGGAGTGAATGATCTGGCGCTGCAGGTTGCTGGCGTCGACGACGTCGAAGTCGACCAAGCCCAGCGTGCCGATGCCGGCGGCGGCAAGGTAGAAAGCGAGGGGCGAACCGAGTCCGCCGGTACCCACGCAGAGCACGCGCGCGGCCTTGAGCTTTTGCTGGCCCTCCATGCCGACTTCGGGCAGGATGAGGTGGCGCGAGTAGCGCGAGAGATCGTCGGTGGTGAGTTCGGGAAGAGCTGCGGGTTCAGAGATATTCGTCATGGAGTATTCTCGGTGGTCAGTGAACAGAGGCCGGTGCCGGATCAAATGCGTCGGAGGCGAGCCCGCCGGTGCGGCCAGCACCCTCCGGCGATGGAGGGAATGATGGACAGCGTGTCGGCTGCAGTGACGGCGGTTGATTCTTTGGCCGGAAGGTAGCGCACGTCTTCGTCGTTCAAGTAGAGGTTCACAAAGGAGCGAAGTTTGCCCTCGGCGGTGAAGAGATGCTTGCGCAGGTCGGGATGAGCCTGAGTGAGCGCCTCAAGAGCCTCGGCGATGGTGGCCGCGTTGAGTTCCACGGCTTGCTGGCCGCCCGCAAAGGGCCTCAACGGAGTGGGGATAAAGATGGTCATGTGTCCGATTCCTCTACCGCATTTCTTAAGATGACCGACGGCATTGTTTGGATGACGGAAATGACGTGGCGCATGGTGAGACGGGGATGCAGGGCTATGGTGGAACTTATGTTCTCTCTATGACTTTAGCAAAGATTATGGTGGAAGCCGGCGAGCGGCTGTTCGCGCCGAGGAAGTGAAAAGAGCGGCTCCGGTGCCGGCGGAGCCGCTCTTGCGATGGTTGAGTTTCGATTTGGACGAGGCGATTACTTAGACTTCTTCTCGTCCGCGGCAGGCTTTGCGGCAGCTATTGCTGCGAGGGCTTCCAGAAAGCCGGATCGGTCTTGATCCAGTCTTCGCTCACGTAGCTCTGCCGGGGATTTATGGCGAACAACTCGGTGTGAGAGGAATCGACCGCGGCCCCGAAGAGCGCGTCGAGTTTGGCCATGCCTTCTTCGCCGCCCATCGCCTCGACAAATTTCTTGCCGTCGGCGAAGGCCTGGTCGATGACCGCCATCGTAGGATCGCCGGTGATGGCAATGTAGGTGCCGTCCTCGGTTCCAAAGGCCACTTCATACATGCCCCAGTGGGCATTGTCGCCCATCTTGTCGTGCGCGGCTTTCACCATATTCACCACATCGACCCAATCCTTGTGGTGGCCGGGCTTCACGTGGAAGACCATAATTTGATAGAAGCGGTGGTTGGCGAGGTCGTTGTGGGAGTGGTAGCTCAATTCCCTATTCAAGGTGAAGACCTCAGAATCCACTGAATCGAGCAGTTCGCCATCGGCGATGCCTGCGCTCTCCATCTCGGCGCCGAGCGCGTGGTTGGTCTCGATGATTTTGTTGTCCTTTTCCCACTCCGCAAACGAGGAATAGCGGGTCATGAAGAGCGCCCGCGCTTTCCCGGTCATGGAATTCATGGCGACGTAGTAGGCCGGGAACTGGGCTTTTGTCTGGGCTTCGATAAAGGCGCTCTCGGTCTTGTCGTGGGCCGCGCCGCCTTTGTAGGGTTTGGTGAATTCCCGCGTGATTTGCAAAATCACGGGGGCGGTAGAGGTTGCAGCGTCTTGCGCCGCGGCCATCGAAGTGCCGGCAAACGCGAGGGAAAGTCCCAACATGATGGGGCCGATTTTGCTCATGGGTGAGTACCTCCTGGACTTGCTCAGAGATCACTCGCGAACGGGGGAGGCTGGAGAGGAATCGGGAAGAACGCGCGCGCCCTAAGACAGGTTGGATGGTAGCCCTGCGTGGGCGGGGTGTAAAGGTGTTTGTGATTTGACAGCATTGAATGGGACGGGGAATTTGTTTTGGGGGCGAGGTGGAGGTGCTTTCTGTGGGTGGGGGCGGACGCCAGTTTCACGCGGAGGCAGGTGCCGGGTCGTCAATCTGGATTGTCTGCTGTACGAAGCGCTTGTCTTCTTCCGTGGCGCCGGCGAGCAGAAATGAGTTTGTGACCGCGGCCTTGCCTTGGGCGACTTGAGTGATGACGTAGCTGGAGCCGAGCCAGTGCGCTTCAGCGAAATCGGTGGCGGACCACTGCGCGGGATGGTCGGGGTGGGAGTGGTAGAAGCCCGCAATCTCAAGGCCCTGGCGGCGCGCGTCGCGTTCGATTCTGACCAGCTCGATGGGCGCGATCTGATAGCGGTTGTGGGCCGAGTCGGTGCGGGTATTGCCGGCGTGGACAGCGGTTTCAACCAACCAGCCGTCTGCTGTGGGCCTGCCCAGCAGAGCGCCGCAGCACTCATGCGGGTAGGTCTCTTCGCCGTGGACGCGGAGGGCGTTGTAGACGGCGCGGGGCATACGCAGGACGCTCACGATTCCTCCCAAAAGCGCTCACTGAGGTACTTGTCGGCGGAGTCGGGCAGCACGGTGACGATGACTGCGGGCCGTCCAGCGGATGCTTCTTCGCGGGCGATTTTGAGGCATGCCACTACAGCGGCGGCGGCCGAGACGCCCACCAGCAATCCTTCTTCGCGCGGAAGCCGCCGGGCCATTTCGTAGGCGTCTTCGGTTTGGACCTCGAGTTCGCGATCGGCAAGGTGGGGGTTGTAGATGGCGGGAACCATCGAGGTTCCCATGTGCTTGAGGCCTTCGAGTCCGTGGAAGGGCGAGTCGGGCTGCATGCTGACAACCTGGATGGCCGGGTTGTGTTCCTTAAGCCGGCGCGATGTTCCCATGAAGGTGCCGGTGGTGCCAAGGCCGGCGACGAAGTGGGTGACCTGCCCGGCGGTCTGCGCGAGTATCTCCGGTCCGGTGGTGTTGTAGTGGGCCAGCCAGTTGGCGTCGTTCGAATACTGATCGATGTAGCAAAAGCGTTGGGGGTCGTTGCCGGCCAGTTCGCGGGCACGGCGAATGGCGCCGTCGGAGCCTTTGTCGGGATCGGTCCACTCCACCGTGGCGCCGTAGGCCTGGACAATTCTTTTTCTTTCCGCCGAAACGTTGGCAGGCATGGCGAGATGGACGGGGAATCCGAGCGCCGCGCCGAGCATGGCCAGCGCAATGCCTGTGTTTCCGCTGCTGGCGTCGAGCACTGTTTTTCCGGGCGCGAGCAGGCCGCGTGTTAACGCGTCGCGCACCATGGAGGAGGCGGCACGGTCTTTGACGCTGCCGCCGGGATTGGCCCACTCCGCCTTGGCGAGGAGGGTGATGCCGTCGAGGCCTCGGACCAAGTGGTCAAGCCGCAACAATGGAGTAGAGCCGATACGTTCGGGCAATGACGAGCCGGGCGCGGTTTGTGCAGACGACTTATCCATCGAAGTCCATGAGGCTGTCAGGCAGGGAGGTGGATGCTTCCATCCGCTGCGATGGGAAAGTGCGGATTCCAGGCAACCTCCCACGGGAAATTGTCGGGATCGGCGAAGTAACCTGAATAGCCACCCCAAAATGCTTCCTGCGCCGGTTTCAGGAGCATTGCGCCAGCGTCTTGCGCCTCGGCAAGAACGGCATCGACCTCATGACGGCTGCGGGCGTTGTAGGCGATTGCGATGCCGGCAAAGCCCTGGCCGAACTCAGGAAGATTTGCGTCCCGAGCAAGCCCCGCACGCGGATACAACGCCAAGGCCATGCCGGCGGCCTGGAAAAACACGATGCCATCCGTGCTCGCCTTGGACTGCTGCCAACCGAGACGCTCGTAGAATTCACGGCTGCGCTCGAGGCTGGCAACACCCAGCGTCACGATGCTGATGCGTTGTTCCATCGTCGGCCTCCTGTTCTGCCTGAGTGACAATCTGCGCTGCACGGGATTCAATTCCAAATCCAATCTTTCTCTGCATGGCCCGAAATGACCCGGTTGATCGGGTTGTCCAATTCAACGCTGCATTGCGGGCCGCGCGCCGGGTGTGCGAGATTGGAGAAGGGGAAGTCCCGCAGATCCCTCCTTATATATTCGCAGACAGGGGAACTGACATGGCCCGAGAGACCCGAAATCCGAACTTCGATCAGACGCTGGAACTGCTGCGCGCGCATGGGTTTGACGTTGCGCCGTATGGGGGAACGCCGGAGGGCATGCTGGTGAGCAAGCATGGGGCGGCCGCGGTGCTGGTTCCCGCGCAGCAGAAGGGCGCGCCTGCGGCATTTGCGATTCACCCGGGGGTGCTGGTGCGGGGCGAGGTGGCGCGTCTTCTGGATCGCGGCTACCAGAAGTTCATTAAGACCTCCCAATATGAATTGCCCGCTTCGGCCAGCCAATTGCATTCGATCCACCTGTTTACCGAGGAATTGAAGCAGATAACGGGCGGCACGAGCCTTTATAACGAGTCGCTGGGCACGACAAGCGACTTGTATGAGTACGACCGATTGAAAGGCCGGGGAGACGAGGAGCCTGCGCCAGTGAGTCCGTGGCAGCTGACCGGAGACCACTGAGCGGATTCCCCGCGACCTGGCGGGGAAACCGATGGAACTGCCGGTGAACGCAGAAGAACGCCGTAAAAGCAGACGGGAGCGCCGGGCGTGTGTTCGCCACACACTTGACGAGCCGGTTTCGCTGCTTCTGGTTCGTGATGGCGAGACGGTTTCAGGGCGCATCATCGATTTGAGCCTCGGCGGATGCCGGATCCGCACCGATCAACGATTTCTGGCGGGAATGCTGGTGCGGGTCGAGGTGGTTTTCAAGATTCTCGGCACCGCGTTTCGGCTACCGGGCGTGACCCAATGGACCGATCGGGGTCATCTTGCCGCCATTCGCTTTATCGATATGAATGCGCGGCGCACGGACGCGCTGGCTGAGTTGATCGCGGAAGTGGAGAGCGGCAGCGCTGCGAATGGGGCCGAACGCGGCGACAAAGCTGCGACAAAGGAAACACATCCGGCAATGAATTGGGGTGGAGTAAGAACACAGCCTGCGGTGCAGAGCGCACCGAAGGCTGCCGATGTGCCGATTGCAGCGTCGGCCAAAGAGAAACCTCAGGCCGCACATTCTGTTGCCGGTCCGGCACCTGCGGCTGACTTAGCTGACTTATCTGAGCGACAGCCGAAGCCTCCCGAGGTTGCGCAGAAGCCGGGGGTGGCGACGAGACCGCGTTTCGAATCCGGCACGGCTGCGGCGGCGACGGTTGCTGCGAGACTCGGCCGGCCGATTCAACCCCGGCACAAGGTAGACACGAGCGCCGTAATTCACCTAATCGACCTGGCGGCGGTGGTGCACGGACGCATTCTCGACGTGAGCCTGGGCGGATGCTGCATCCGCAGCGATCAGCGGTTTCCCCTGGGAATCTTCAGGCGCGTGGAAGCGGAGTTTCGCATCGAAGGGCTGCCGTTCCGGCTGGGCGGCGTGACGCAAGCTCTCTACGATCGCTGCACCGTGGGCATTCGTTTTCTGGATGTGAGCGCACGCAAGCAGGAACAGCTTAACCAGCTTGTGGACGAGATCAAGGAGTTGCGAAAGCGAGAGAGGGCCGGGCAAGATGCATCGAGCGAAATGGACGGTGATGGATCAAGTTGAGAGAAACCTTCCATCAGGGGCTGAAGCCCCACATTTTATGCGGGTCTTGTGGCACGACTGAAGTCGTGCCCTGATACAAAGCGGTGTTCCGAACCCCTTCAGATTCATGTGCAGACAGAACGCTCGGAAATTCCTGTGCTGATTCCGTGCTTTGGGTCTTCGCATGAATAGTCTCGAACAGGTTTGGTTCAGCCGAAATTTCTGCATAGCCGGTAATACACCAACATCGCAAGTCGGGCAGAGTTTCTGTAGAGTGGAATGGCAATGAAGGCATCACAAATTCCGCCCGAACGTTGGATCGCAAACCTCTTGGAAGCTGCCCAACTGATCTCGAATCGCGATTATCAGGAGACTAGGTGGTTAGCTGACGACGCATTGGCATGGGAGACACCGGATGAGGCTATCAATATGCTCGACGATTCCGTGCTGGATGGATTCATAGAACAGTTTGAGGAGTCATTTTCGCCTGTTCAAGCAAAGGCTGTAATCGACTTCCGCGAGGAAATGGACCGCTACCGTATGGCCTCGCCACAACACCTTAAAGCGAAAGAAGTGCTTGCCGACCCCGCGTGGGAAATCGTTCGCAACGCGGCTTCGGATTTCATTCAAGCATTCAACGGGAAATGGCCGAATAGCGCAGCGTAACGCGATCATTCAAGGATGGTGGCTGTATGGTGGACGATTGGGAAGTTTCGGCCGAGGTTTGACATGCCGACCATCTTGCTAGTTTTGTGCTAACGATACGCGCTCCTTGGATATCTTGGGCATTTAGGAGATTAAGGAATCAGTAACATACGTGTTTTCAATGCAACTTTAAGTCGTGCCCTGATACAAAGCCTTCTTGAGTCTCCGATGGAAGGGGTTTTTCAGCAGGCTGTGAATTCGTGCCCTTTCAAAACAGGACTTCGTCATAAACTTCGGCACGAGTCTACGCGCGCCCTTTCAATCACAACGTCAACCTGAGAGACTGCCCACTCGACGGTGATGAAAACTCAACGACGGGCGAAACTGAGTGCTCAGACCATCGGCTCCGCGTCCTTGTAGGAGTGGTCGGGAGCGTGCACGATGCGCATGAGCTTGCCGTGGTCGAGCCAGTTGAGCTCGCACGGATCACAGTCCGCGAGGATGACGTTGCCGGGCCCGGCGTAAAAGTGGGTATCCATCGGCTTGTGGCAGTGGGGGCAGCCCAGTTTCTGCTGCAATTCGGCAGGGTCCGGCGGTGGAGGAATCAGGGTGCCGGGCTGTCCTGCGCGCAACTCTTCAACGAGCGTCATGAACACGCCCATGGGAATTAACATGCCGCGGCAATGGGTGCAGTATTCCAAGCGCACCTTGGCCAGCGACGCATGCATCAGGGGAACGTTGCACACCGGGCACGTATCTTCTGACGCCTCAGGAAAGACGCTCACGCCTTCATCATCCTTCTGGGGGAAGAAGATGTTGTGGCAGTAATCGCACTGCAGGCAGTCTTTCTCGGGTTCAAGGCGCATGGCAGCGCCGCATGAAGGACAGTTCATTGTGGCTTTCCGCACTCCGGACAGAACCTTGAGCGGTCGGGGATGGACTTTCCGCATTCGATGCAGAACTTTGTGCCGGCTGCAGAGGAAGGCGCGGGGGCGGCTACGGCAGGCGCCGGCGCAGTGGCGGGAGTTTTTGCCTGAGCCATCATGGTTTGGGCCATGGCGGCCGCGGCGCCGAGGCCCACGCCGATTCCCGCGGTGCCGCCGGTGTTGGACGCTGCTTCTTCAAACGATTCGGCAGCCTCGAACTGGGTCAATTTGCCGAGATCCCCGGCCATGCTGACTCCAATGCGCTGATTGATGATTTTCTGCAATTCTTCAGGCAGCGAGATGCTCTCAAGCACGAACTGATCCAGCTCAAGGCCGAGGGCCGCGAACGCAGGCTTCATCTGCTCCGCAATCTTTTGGCCGAGGGCGGACTGGTTGGCGGCCATATCGAGGAACGAGATGTCGCTGGTGGCGAAGATGTCGGTCATTCGTGCAACGATTGTGTTGCGCAATTGGCCCTCGAGCTCGGTCGCGTAGAAGCTTTGGCGGGTTCCGGTGACCTGGGCGAAGAAAGTGCGCGGATCGGAGACGCGATAGGAATAGATGCCGTAGCCGCGCAGGCTGACTGCGCCGAATTCCTTGTCGCGGATGGTGATGGGCGTCGCAGTGCCCCACTTTTGATCGATCTGCAATCGGGTGGAAAAGAAGTAGACGTCGGACTTGAAAGGCGACTGGAATTCCTTATCCCAGTTCATCAGGTCGGTGAGCAGGGGGAGATTGCGGGTGTTGAGGGTGTGCAATCCCGGCCCAAAGACGTCGGCGATTTTGCCTTCGTTGACGAATGCGGCCAACTGAGACTCGCGCACGGTGAGCTGCCCGCCGTTCTGGATTTCCATGTCCTGCATCGGATAGCGATAGGAGAGGATTCCGTCGTCGGTCTCATTCCACTGAATGACGTCGATGAACTGCTTGCCGAGAAAGCTCTTGAGGGTCACTTGCTCCTCCTGGAGTGCAACTCTACCATTTCGCCCGACGGCGGAGAATAAAAACACGCGGCCTGGAAGTCACTAAAGATTAGTGCGAATTTCATCAATGGTTGCTAGAGCCGGCTTCGAATCCCTCAGGGGTTAAAACTCCCGTCTTGGCAGCGCTTTCGGCACGACTGAAGTCGTGCCCTGATACAAAGCGTTTTTACGAAACACGCTGCGGTCGAACCTGGTGATATCCAGTGTCTAAAAATCTAGAACCGGCCCCCAGATTTGTAAGCGGTAAGGGATTTAGTTGGGGGAGCCTGTGGTTTCGGTCGCGGCAAAGGTGCATTCCCGGCACTGGCAGTTGCGGCGCAGATATTCCCACGAGTAGATGCCGGCAGAATGGCCGTCGAGCCAGTTGAACTGGAGGGCGTAGCGGCCGACGGCGTGGGCGCTGGCCGGCTTTGCAAGCGGCTTGTACATGGGGAGCAGGTCTGCGGCTTTGGATTTTGGCTGGCCAATTTTGCGGCCTTCATTCTTCCGCTCATCCACGCAGGTGGCGCAGGGACAGGCGTCGCGCAACCAGGCAAATCCCCAGGCGCTGCGGTGACCGTCGGCCCAATCGATCTCCAGGCCTTTGCCCTCGGTGAGCAAGACGCGCACTTTTTCTGGCGTGATGGCGATGCGGGAGAGAGGGCGACTGTCCTCGGTTTCGCGTGCCTGCTCGTCTTTTGAGACAAGGCGGATGCCTTCGTGGCTCATGAGTACAGTTTACAGCGCGGAGGGAGCCGCAGGCAGTCGACGGCAGGGTGGATGTTGGCCGCCTTCAAGAAGTTTTGAAGAAGAACCATGCGGCCATGGAAAGTCCGATGAAGACCACGAGTCCGCGCAACACGGGTTGCGGAACCCTGCGGGCCATGCTGGCGGAAGTGTAGCCGCCGATGGCGCAGGTGACCATGGCAAGCAGGCAAAAGCGCCACACGACCTGCCCGTTGATGACGAAGAGGACGAAGGCGATGCCGTTGGCCATGGTGGTAGAGACCACCTTCAGCGCGTTGATCTCGTTGAGGTCCTGGAAGCCGAAGAGCGAGAGCAGGGTGATGATGAGAAATCCGGCGCCGGCGCCGAAGTAGCCGACGTAAAAGCAGACAGCCACGGTGGCGAGGAAGACCGGCCAGCGGCGCGGCGGATGGCCTTGTCCGGGCGCTGCGTTGTTGCGTCGATTCAGGCTGAGGCGCTCAAGACCTCTTGAGACGGGACCGCTGGCGGCAAAGATGCCCGACGCGGCCAGCAACAGCCACGGCACAAGGTGCAGGAATGTCGTCTGCGGCGTGTTGAGCAGGACGATCGCCCCAGCCGTGCCGCCGAGGAGACCAGCGAGGGCCATGGGAAATGCGAGCCGCAAGTTCTTGCGGATGTCCTGCCGATAGGCGGCGATGGAGGTGAGTTGGCCCGGCCACAGGGCGACGGTGTTGGTGGCGTTCGCCTGAATGGGCAATATCTTCATGCTGAGCATGGCTGGAAAAAGCAGAAACGATCCCCCGCCGGCCACGGCGTTCAGCACCCCGGCCAGAAATGCAGCCACGGTAAGCCACAGCCAGTGCCAATCCATGTAGGAGGGAAGGACGGAGAGGGCGAGCATGTGCCGTCAATTGTAGAAGGCGGGCCTAAGGGGGAGTAAATGGGGGTGACGGCGAAGCTCCCGGCGCCAATC
Source organism: uncultured Acidobacteriaceae bacterium (assembly GCA_963780515.1). Taxonomy (GTDB): domain Bacteria; phylum Acidobacteriota; class Terriglobia; order Terriglobales; family Acidobacteriaceae; genus Telmatobacter. Next base: position 398,822 of record CAWACG010000015.1, on the reverse strand, counting down.
CCGAACCCTCTGAAAAATCGCTATCGCCAACAGAAACAGCAGAGTATGCTCAACACATGCTTTCACTTCCCCTTCGTTTCCCGGTGCTGGCGGGGTTGATTTTTGTTGCCTTTACGGGTCTGTCGTCCCCGGCTGTGGCTCAGTCCCAGGCCGCGGTGTTGTCTGTCGACGGGCTGGGCAAAGGCAGTGTTCCGCTCGAAGGGCCCTGGCAGTTTCATCTCGGCGACAATGCCGAGTGGGCCTTGCCGCAAGCCGGCGACGACCAGCAAGACGTGGGGTGGGAGCAGATCAGTCCCGACAAGACCTGGGGCGCGCAGGGACATCCCGCCTACACCGGCTATGCCTGGTACAGGAAGCATCTGCACCTGACACCGGCAGCCGGCGCCGCTCCTGATTTTGCGCTGCTGATTCGGCGAATTGACGACGCATACGAGATCTACTGGAACGGCAGGCTCGTGGGCCACAATGGGACCCTGCCTCCCGACCCTTCGTATCCATTCAGTCCGCCGGTACAAACATTCGGGCTGGGACCGGCGCGCGACGGCGTACTGGCGTTGCGGGTATGGAAGGCGCCTCTCAATTCCTTCGACTCTGACCAACTGGGCGGGCTGCATGTTGCGCCCGTGATCGGGAGCCCGAGTGCGATTGCCGCCCAAAAGGCTGAGCTGGATTACGCATGGCTGCGCAGCCGGCAATACTATTTCGGACTGCAGTCGCTTTATGGACTGGTCATGCTGTTGAGCGTGCTGGCCTGGCTCCGCGACCGTTCGCAGCGTGTCCTGCTCTGGATGGCGGTTTTCAGCGGCGCGTCGGTGGTGACGCTGCTTCTTGTCGGGCTTCGGCTTCCGCTGTCGTTCAATTTTGCGATGGGCTGGCTGCAGCCGGCGCTCGGCTTGCATGACATTGGATTGTGGTTCCTGCTGCTCTACCTGCTCAAGCTGGACGAACATCCGCGGCTTGCCCGGCTGACGCGGCAATTGGCCATCATCAGTGTTGTGTCGACGTCGCTTGACGGGCTTATCACGTTGCTTGACTGGAGCAACCCTCTGATTGGTCCATGGGTTCAGACGGCTGACGGGATATTGACGGCGATCTTCACGGCGGCAGAGGCCTATCCGCTGGTGCTGGTGGCCTACGCACTTCGCAAACGGCTAGACTCAACGCGCTGGCTGGTGGCGATTACGGCAACGCTGGCGGGAATGATCTCGGTGGTGCGCATTGGCGTACAGCAGGGCAGCCGGTATACGCACTGGACCTTTGGAGAGAAGATCGCCGCCCCGCTGTTCACCATTAACGGCAACGTTTTAACCGCACAGACTGTCGCTGATACGCTGCTTCTGCTGGCCATCATTTACGCCGTTTACCGCTACATGCAGGAGTCGGCGCGCCGCCAGAGCACGATGGAGCAGGAGTTCAAGAGCGCACGCGAACTGCAGCAGGTGCTCATTCCCGAATCGCTGCCGGCGCTGCCGGGGTTTGCGTTTACCAGCGCCTACCGGCCCGCCCAGGAGGTTGGCGGAGACTTCTTCCAGGTGATCCCCCTGGAGGGCGAATATGCCGGTTCGACGCTGATCCTGCTGGGCGACGTAAGCGGCAAGGGGCTGAAGGCGGCGATGACGGTGTCACTGATCGTTGGAGCAGCGCGTACCCTGGCCCGATTCGCGCCACGTCCCGGAGAAATGTTAGCCGAACTCAATCTGCGACTGTTTGGGCGGCTGCAGGGCGGCTTTGTAACCTGCCTTGCGCTGCGTTTGGACGCGGACGGCCAATGCGTGATGGCCACCGCCGGACACCCCGCGCCCTTCCTGAACAAGAAAGAACTTAGCCTGCCCGGCACGCTGCCGCTGGGGATCGTTCCCAGCGCGAGTTACGAAGAGTTGACGGTCGAGCTTCGCGAGGGCGACCATTTTGCGCTTTACACCGATGGCCTGCTCGAAGCCCGCAGCGCCAGCGGCGAGATTTTCAGCTTTGAACGGCTTGATGAACTGTTTGCCACACGCCCCGATGCCGCCAGGGCCACCGAGGCCGCAGTCACGTTTGGGCAGGATGACGACATTACCGTGCTGACACTGACGCGGCTGGGCAAAGGCCAGCAATCCTCATCGCATTTTTCCGCGCCCCACTTCGTACAGATTTGAGGCGCGCAGCACAGGTGAGCCAATCCTGACGGCCGAGGACAGGCGCGCAAAGATTCTGACCACGGCCAATGACTATGGATTAAGCTCCCTCACCCAGATATTTCTGAAACTGAGGGGCTCGCTTTTGTCGCCGTGCGCCTGGAGCTTGATCGGCGCGCTGGTATACGCCTTATAGAACGGCTTGCCGATGTATAACGTCTGGCCCGTCAACTGAAAGTGATTCTGCACCAGCACGCCGTTGAAGAAGACCGTGACATAGGCAGGCGTCTTGAGCGAGCCGTCGTCGTTGAACGTTGGCGCAGTCCACACCACGTCGTAGGTCTGCCACTCGCCCGGCTTGCGTCCTGGATTGACCAGGGGAATGCTTTCCTTGTAAATGCTGCCAGCCATACCGTTCACGTAGGTCTTGTTCTGGTAGGGATCGAGGACCTGCAATTCATAACCGGAGTCGCCGAGGCCGGTGGAGGCGAGGAAGACGCCGCTGTTGCCGCGCGCCTGTCCTGAGCCGGTGATGTTCGCCGGCACCCGCCACTCAACGTGGAGCTGGTAATTCTTGAATGTGCGTTTGGTTTCAATGCTTCCCCCGGCCTTGTTCACGGTGAGCAGGCCGTCGGCGACGATCCAGTTGGCAGGTGACTTGTCACGGACCAGAACCCACTCGTCCTCATTTTTGCCGTCGAACAGGATGATCGCGTCAGAGGGAGGCGCCCCGCAAGTGGCGCCGGGCGTGACGACAGCGGGAACGGGCTCCCATATTTCAGTCTCCTCCGGCTTTGGTGCGGCCGGCGCAGACGCTTGCGGGGAGGCAGCGGCTGCCGGTGACGGCGCGCTTTGAGGCGAGGCCGTTGATTGTGCGAAGAGGGGAACGGCCAAGCCGATCAAAGCCGCAAATACCAGGAGTCTCGAATACCGGATGCAATTCATTAGAAGAAAATACACCCGGGCGCGCTGTTCTGGCCACGGAAAGGCGCGGCGGATTTTCAAGAAGGCGACACGCAGCGATCCCGGCTCAGACGGCGTGAATCAGGAGTTGCCTGCCTCAGAGAACAACGGGGTCAGCTAGAATTCTTCGCATGCCCAGCAATCGCGCGCCCGTTTCGTCTGTGCAGGTTGTCGATTCACATACGGCCGGTGAGCCGACACGCGTGGTGGTGGCAGGGGGGCCGGAGTTGGGGAACGACTCGCTTGCGGAGCGTGCACGGCGTTTTGCCGCGGAGCACGACGATTTCCGCTCTGCCGTGGTGAACGAACCGCGCGGCTCCGATGTGCTGGTGGGCGCGCTGCTCTGCGAGCCGGTGGACCAAGACTGCGCCGCCGGAGTGATCTTTTTTAACAACGTGGGCTACCTGGGCATGTGCGGCCACGGCACCATTGGGTTGGTGGCGACGCTGGCCCACCTGGGCAGAATCGGCGCGGGAGAGCACGGGATTGAAACGCCCGTCGGCGTGGTGCGCGCCACTCTGGGCGCAGACGGCAGCGTGACGGTTGAGAATGTGGCGAGCTACCGGCACGCAGCGGATGTTGCAGTGAATGTGGAAGGATTCGGAACGGTGCGGGGCGATATTGCATGGGGAGGCAACTGGTTTTTCCTGGTCGAAGATCCTCCGGTCGAGATTGCACTCAAAAATGTCGACCGCCTGACGGAATTTGCGTGGGCGCTTCGTGGCGCGCTGCGAGGCAGCGGCATCACCGGCGCAGGGGGAGCGGAGATCGACCACATTGAGCTTTCTGGTTCATCGGAGATGCCGGATGTGAACAGTCGCAATTTTGTGCTGTGTCCCGGTAAGGCATACGACCGCTCTCCCTGCGGGACCGGAACGAGCGCGAAGATCGCATGCCTGGCCGCACAGGGCAAGCTGGCGCCCGGCGAAATTTGGCGACAGGCGGGGATTCTCGACACGGTGTTTGACGGCTCGTATCAACGGCGCGACGACAAACTGATTCCCAGCATTACGGGCACTGCTTTTATCACCGCAGAATGCCGGCTCATCCTCAGTTCCGGCGATCCATTTCAGACGGGCATACGGGCATGAGCGAGGTCTGGGATGTGGTCGTGGTGGGAGCAGGCATTGTGGGCGCGGCATGCGCGCTGGAGTGCGCGAGCCGCGGGCTGCGTACAGCGGTCGTTGAGGGCAGAGGCATCGGCAGCGGGGCCACGGCAGCAGGGATGGGGCACATCGTAGTGATGGACGACTCGCCCGCGCAGATGGCACTTACGCATTATTCGCAGAGGCTGTGGCAGGAAATCGCAGGCAGACTGCCGGCGGACGTGGAATACGAGCAGTGCGGAACGCTGTGGGTGGCGAGCGACGAAGAGGAGATGCGCGAGGTGCGCCGCAAGAGTGATGTGTATGGGGCAGCCGGTATTCGCACCGAAATCCTCGATGGCAAAATGCTGGCCGACGCCGAGCCGCATCTTCGAATGCCGCTTGCGGGCGCTTTGCGGGTGCCGTCTGACGCAGTCCTCTATCCGCCCTGCGCAGCCGGACATCTGTTGCATGAGGCACTGAGCGTTGGCGCACACCTTTTTACGCAGCAAGCACTCTCGGCGCAAGCGGGCGAAGTGCGTCTCGGCGATGGAACTCAACTAAGCGCGACGCGCATTGTGAACGCAAGCGGTGCAGATGCCGGTGCGCTGCTGCCTGACCTGCCGATCCGTAAACGCAAGGGGCACCTGATCATCACGGATCGCTATCCGGGATTTGTGCGGCATCAATTAGTGGAACTCGGATACCTGAAGAGCGCGCATGCGGTGACGGCCGACTCGGTGGCGTTCAACGTGCAGCCGCGCAAGACGGGGCAGGTTCTCATCGGGTCATCGCGGCAGTTTGGCGCGGAGGATCACAGTGGTCGATGCGCAGATTCTGAGCGCGATGATTGAACGCGCGCAGTGGTATCTGCCGGAGATTGGGACGCTTTCTGCGCTCCGCGTGTGGACCGGATTTCGCGCGGCAACGCCGGACAAGCTGCCGCTGATCGGCCCCTGGCCGGGAGACGAGTCTCTGTTTCTGGCTACCGGGCACGAGGGGTTGGGCATTACGACCTCGCTGGGAACGGCGCGGATTCTGACCGACTACATGCTGGGAAATGAAACGATGATTCCCATCGAGCCGTATCTGCCGGCGCGCTTTGCGAGGAGTGAGGCGCATGCCTGAGCCGGTAGACAGCTTCAATTTGATGGTGAATGGCGCGCGGTGACCGTGCGCCTGGAACCACGGTTGCGGCCGCGATCGCGATGACCGGTGCGGCTACGCGCAAATCGGTGACAGGCGAGCCGCGCGGGCCGCTGTGCGGGATGGGCATCTGCTTCGAGTGCCGCGCAACGATTGATGGAACGCCACACCAGCGGAGTTGCCAGATTCTCTGTGCCGCCGGAATGGAGGTGCGCACGCCGTGAGCGAACGCTTCGACATTCTGGTGGTAGGCGCTGGACCCCGCGGGCATCGCGGCGGCAGTGAGCGCCGCGGCCGAGGGCAACACGATCGGGCTGGTGGACGACAATCCGGCACCTGGCGGCCAGATCTGGCGCGGCGGCAACGAACTGCCCGTGGCTGCGCGAGACTGGCTCGCAAAACTCGATGCGTCCACTGTGATGCGATTGCAGGGATGGCGCGTCTTTGACTCCCCCATGCCGGGAGTGTTGCGCGCGGAACGCGACGGCGCATGTTGCGAGTTGGGATTTAGAAAACTGATTTTGGCTACCGGTGCACGGGAGCGATTCCTGCCGTTTCCCGGATGGACCCTGCCCAACGTGATGGGAGCGGGCGGCCTGGACGCGATGGTGCGCGGCGGACTACCGATTGCCGGAAAGCGCGTAGTGGTGGCCGGAACTGGTCCGCTGCTGCTGGCGGTGGCGGCGCATCTGGCTCGGCGTGGCGCGAAGGTCGTGGCGCTGTGCGAGCAGGCAACGTTTGGACGGCTGCTTCCGTTGGCGCTGCAGCTGCTTCGAGAGCCTGCGAAGCTGCTGCAAGGAGTCGAGTATGCGAATTCGACGCGAGGAACCAGATTCTACGCCAGCTGCTGGCCGATTGCCGCAAATGGAAGTGACAAGGTCGAGTCGGTGACGCTCGAGCGGAACGGGAAGCAGTGGATAGAGAGTTGCGATTACCTGGCATGCGGGTTTCACCTCGTGCCGAATGTGGAATTGGCTGCGCTGCTCGGTTGCCGCATCGAGGATGGTTGTGTCGCGGTCGATCAATTGCAGCGGACTTCGGTCGCGGATGTGTATTGCGCCGGAGAGCCGACGGGCATCGGCGGCGTGGAACTGGCGTTGCTGGATGGAGAGATTGCCGGACTCGCGGCCATCGGCCGAACAGAGGAGGCAGAGAAGGTGGCCCGGCGCCGCCGGCGCGGACGCGGATTTGTCCGCGCGCTCAGGGCCGCGACGGCACTCAATCCGCAATTGAAGAGGCTGCCGACAGACACGACGTTGGTGTGTCGCTGCGAGGACATCTCATTCGGCGCACTGCGCATGCATGCCAACTGGCGCGATGCCAAGCTGCACACCCGCTGCGGCATGGGGCCCTGCCAGGGACGCATTTGCGGGGCAGCGACGGAATTTCTTTTCGGATGGGACACGGCGTCAATTCAGGCCAACGTGCGCCCACCGGTGTTTCCTGCGCTGGTTTCGAGCCTGGTGTTTGCCGGTACACTGGATTGCCAGGGTGACGGCCGCGTTGGCGCGGGCGCAACTGATCAAAAGGAGACCGAATGAAGTGGTACGGCGTAATGCCTGCGATGACGACATGCTTGGATGAACGTCTGCAGGTGGATCTTGCGTTCATGACGGCGCACGCACGGTGGCTGGTCGACAACGGCTGCACGGGAATCGTTTCGCTCGGCTCCCTGGGGCAGGCCGCGACGCTGACCTTCGCGGAGAAGGAAGCGATATTGCGGAATATGACGGCGGCAATTGGGGAGCGCGCGCCGGTTGTCGCTGCGATCTCCGCGCTCTCTACAGATGAGGCAGTGGCGCTGGCCAAAGCGGCGGAACAGGCGGGCTGCTCCGGCCTGATGGTGCTGCCGCCGTATGTGTATTGCGGCGACTGGCGGGAGATGAGGGAGCACGTGACGGCCGTGTTTCGAGCCACTCCGCTGGCCTGCATGCTTTACAACAATCCGGTTGCGTACGGAACGGATTTTCTACCCACGCAGATCGCGGAGCTGGCGTACGAGGACGAGAATTTCGCGGCAGTGAAAGAGTCGAGCACCGATGTGCGACGGGTTACGGCGATTCGCACGCTGCTTGGCGAGCGGCTGAGGATTTTCGTTGGCGTCGACGACGCGATTGTGGAAGGGATTGCTGCGGGCGCTGTGGGCTGGGTGGCGGGTTTGGTGAATGCCTTTCCTGCTGAGTCAGTGGCACTGTTCAACTATGCGTCCACGGGAAGGGTGGAGGAGGCGCAGGCGCTGTATCGCTGGTTTCTGCCTCTGCTGCGCATGGATACGGTGCCGAAGTTCGTTCAGCTCATCCACCAGGTGCAGCGGGAGACAGGCACGGGCACTGCACACGTGCGGCCGCCGCGCCTGCAGGTGATGGGCGCTGAACTGGAAGAAACGCGCGCAGTGGTGGCAGAAGCGCTGCGCAATCCACCTGGAGTTCGGAGCACGCCGCTCTCTTACTGATGGAAGAGTCTCGCTTTGCGAGCGTAAGGCGGACTGCGGTCTGGCCTATTTTCAAGAGTGAAAGATTCGCACTTCAACTTCTTTTTCCCCGGAGGTTTCGCAAATGCCGAGTGGTCGTCTGATCGTCCCGCTGCTGCTGGTCTCATCTCTCTCACTGCCGGTCGTCGTTGCCCAGGCGCCTGCGTCGCTTGAAGCGCGTCGCGCGCAGCTGCGCCAGGCCATCGATCAGCAATGGGAATACGTGATGGAGACCCATCCGGAGTTTGCCACGTATGTCGGCGATTCGCGCTTTAACGACCGGCTGGACGACCGCTCGGCTGCGGCAGCGGAGCGGGATACGCAACATGCACTGGCGGAAATCCGTGTTTTTGAAGCGATCGACACCAGAGGCTTTCCGGAAGCGGAGACGCTGAACAAGACATTGATGCTCCGCCAGTTGCATGAAGACGTGGAAGGCGCAGAATTCCGGCCATGGGAGATGCCGGTCAACCAGATGAACGGTGACCATCTCGACCTGGCTGGGCTGGCGACGCAGATGCCGTTCAACACAGTAAAGGACTACGAGAATTATTTGTCGCGTCTGCACGCTATTCCGCACGCGCTGGGTCAAGTGACGACCAACATGAAGCAGGGCCTGCGCGACCGCCTGATGCCGCCCAAGTACTTGCTTGAAAAAGTCGCAATGCAGGCTCAGGACATTGCAACCAAGCCGCTCGATGCGAACCCCTTCACAGAGCCGCTGAAAGAATTCCCTCCCGCGTTCTCTACGGCGGAACGGGAGCGGTTGACGAAAGCGATTGAAGCGGCGGTGCGCGACGAAGTGCTGCCCGCCTATGCAAAGTTCGCAGCTTTCGTCCGCGACGATTACGCCCCGCACGGACGAACCGAATACGGCGTGTGGGCGTTGCCGGATGGCGCGGCCCGGTATCGATTCGACGTGAGGGAAATGACCACCACGGATATGACTCCAAGCCAGATACATGAAATGGGACTGAGGCAGGTGGCGGAAATCGATGCGCAGATGCTGAAGCTGGCGCAGTCGCTGGGATACCCCGACCTGAAGAGCTTCAACGAGCATATCCGCAAGGATCCGGATCTCTACGGCAAGTCGGGCCAGCAGATTTTCGACCTCTACAAGCACTACTCCGACCAGATGTACGCCAAGCTGCCCCAGCTGTTTGGGCACCTGCCAAGGACGCGGCTCGAGGTGGTGCCGATGGAAGCCTTTCGCGCGCCGGACGCGGTGCCCGCGGACTACTCCCCCGGCGCCGGCGATGGCAGCAGGCCAGGGCGAATCAATGTGAATGAATACGACCCAACGCATCGCCTGCTGTTGAATGTAGAGGCGATTGCGTATCACGAGGGCATACCCGGACATCACATGCAGTTTTCTATTGCGCAAGAGCTGCCTAACCTGCCGGCATTCCGCCGTTTTTCTCAGTACAACGCCTACTCGGAGGGATGGGCCTTTTATGCCGAACGGCTGGGCAAAGAGGCCGGATTTTATCAAGACCCCTACAGTGAATACGGACGCCTGGAGAACGAAATGTGGCGCTCGGTCCGGCTGGTGGTGGATACCGGAGTGCACGATGAACACTGGTCGCGCCAACAGATGATTGACTTTTTTCACGCGCACACGGCGATGGACGAGAAGAATATTGAGACCGAAGTCGACCGCTACATTGCATGGCCCGGCCAGGCGCTGGCCTACAAGCTGGGACAGATGAAGATTCTCGAATTGCGCGCACGGGCCCAGAAAGCGCTCGGAAGCCGCTTCGACATCCGTACGTTTCACGACGCCATTCTTGACGAGGGGCCGCTTCCGCTGGACATTCTGGATGCGCGAATTGATGCATGGATCAAGGCACAACAGGCGAAGCAACCCTAGCCCAACCGCAGGCGGTGATGGATTTTGCAGACCCAATCCTGGATCACGATTCAAGCCGGCAAGTTGAGCTCAGCGCGTCAGGACAATTCGCCGTAGAATGAGTGCGCACCGAGTTCGGCAGAATGGCAGGCCGGACAAAGCGCGAAGGATCCCCAGGAGAAGAAACCATGTCCACCCTCTCCGACCCAGAGGTCAAATCCCGTCTAAAGGCCGTGCCCGCGTGGCAAGTCGAGTCCGGCGAGTTGGTACGGACTTTTGTTTTCAAAGACTTTTGTTCAGCGCTTGGATTCGTGAACCAGGTTGGCGACCTTGCCGAAAGAGCGGGACACCATCCCGATATCGACATACGGTACAACAAAGTCCGCCTCGGACTGGTGTCGCACGACGCCGGGGGCTTGACGGCAAAGGACTTCGACCTGGCAGCCGGGGTAGACCAGTTGGTCTGAAGCGGCGACGGCAGCCAATCTGCTGATTGGTTTGACCCCAAACCCCGGCGTCTATATAGTAGAAGCCATGAGTTTGTGTCTCACTCCGGCGACTTGTTGCGCATGTTGTACTGCGCTGCGCCGGACTATGGGATAAAAAAGCTCTAGAGTCACACCGATTCCCCATCAGCCCGCGCCGCAGAATCCCTGCAGCCGCGGGTTTTTTATTGCCCCGAAACATACCAAGGAATTGCATGACCGCGATTCGCGAAGAAGACCGCAGTATCGACCAACCCGAAACGGAGCCCCTCGCCGCGTTTGGACCGGGGCCTTCGACGCGCCAGACTGCCGGTACCGAGGTGCGCGCGACGGCCGGCGAGCGACTGAACCACATCCAGTTGCTTGAGGCTGAGAGCATTCATATTTTTCGCGAAGTGGCGTCGGAGTTTCAAAAGCCGGTGATGCTTTACTCCATCGGCAAGGATTCTTCAGTGATGCTGCGGTTGGCGCAGAAGGCATTCTATCCGGCGCCGATTCCCTTTCCGTTGCTGCATGTGGATACCGGCTACAAGTTTCGCGAGATGCTTGAATTTCGCGATCGCTATACCAGTGAGCTGGGGCTCGACCTGATTGTGTGGCGGAATGAAGATGCGATCGAGAAGGGCGCGAACCCGATTCGCCTGGGGACGCAGCGCTGCTGCGGGCTGCTGAAGACGCAGGCGCTTCTGGACGGGCTGCGTGCGCACGGCTTTGACGCGGCATTTGGAGGCGCGCGTCGGGACGAAGAGAAGTCCCGGGCCAAGGAGCGCATCTTTTCGTTTCGCGACAGCGCCGGACAGTGGGATCCGAAAAACCAGCGGCCCGAGCTTTGGAACCTGTTCAACGGACGCATCGGACCCGGCGAAAGCATTCGCGTCTTTCCGCTTTCAAACTGGACGGAGCTCGACATCTGGCATTACATCCATCTTGAAAACATTCCCATTGTTCCGCTCTACCTGGCCAAGGAGCGCCGCATGCTGGTGCGCGGCGACTCGCTCATTCCAGTGGAGCAGCCGTTTGTGCAAGGGCTGCCGGGCGAGGAGCAGTGGGTGAAGTGCCGGCTGCGCTCGCTGGGATGCAGCCCGTGCACAGGGGCGATTCGTTCGGATGCGGACACGGTGCCGAAGATTATTGCGGAGCTGATGGAGATGCGGAACTCCGAGCGCGCCAACCGCGTGATCGACCACGACCAGGATGGATCCATGGAAATCAAGAAACGCGAGGGCTACTTCTGATGATGATTGCCGTGGAAGACATCGTGCCAGCGTCGGCCGGCGAGACGCGAGAAGATGGGGGAGCGCGCATCGAAGAACAACTCGAAGCCGAACGCCGCAAGGACCTGCTTCGGTTCAGCACTGCGGGCAGCGTAGATGACGGCAAGTCGACACTGATCGGCCGCCTTCTCTACGACTCGCGCAATGTGTATGACGACCATGTGCGCGCGGTGACTCGCAATGCAGCCATCGATTTCGCGCAGCTTACCGATGGATTGCGCGCGGAACGCGAGCAGGGTATCACCATCGACGTTGCGTATCGCTACTTCTCCTCTGCGAAGCGCAAGTTCATCATTGCCGACACGCCGGGCCATGAGCAGTACACGCGCAACATGGCCACCGGCGCATCGACGGCGGACGTTGCCATTGTGCTGGTAGACGCGCGCAAAGGAATTCTGGATCAGACGCGGCGACACGCCTGCATCAACGCGCTGCTTGGGATTCCGGTGGTGATTGCCGCCATTAACAAGATGGACCTGGTGGAATTTTCGGAGGAGGTTTACGACCGTCATCGCCGCGATCTCATGACGCTTGCCGCGCAACTTGGGATTCCGGAGATGATTACGGTTCCGGTGAGCGCACTGGAAGGCGACAACGTGGTTCACCGCAGCCAGCGCATGCCCTGGTACGACGGGGCGAGCCTGATGGAGCTGCTGGAAACCGTGCCGCTGGCCATCGAACGATCGCATGCCGACTTGCGGTTTCCGGTGCAGCGCGTACTGCGTCCGCACCAGGATTTTCGTGGATTTGCCGGACAAATCGCGGCGGGAACGGTACATCCGGGCGATGAAGTGATTGCACTGCCGTCGGGCGTCCGCACGCGCGTGCGCTCCATCGTGACGTGGGAAGGGAACCTGGAGGCAGCGCATGCACCGCAGTCCGTGGTGCTGACGCTTGAAGATGAAACCGACCTCAGCCGCGGAGACATGATCGCCACCGTCGCTGCGCCTCCGCATAAGACCAGGCGGTTCGCGGCTACCGTGGTGTGGATGCACTCGACGCCGCTGCGTCCCGGCGCCTCGTATCTGCTGAAGCACACCAGCCAGACCGTTCCAGCGCGCGTGGTCGCCATCCGTTCGCGCATCGACGTCGAGCATCTCGATCAGCACGGCGCAGATCAGCTCGCACTGAATGACATTGGCGAAGTGGTTATCGAAACCAACCGGCCGTTGCTGGCGGACCTCTACGGAGAGAACCGCACCGCCGGAAGCCTGATCCTGATCGATCCCGCAGACAACGCCACCGCTGGCGCAGGCATGATTCGCAGCTTCGAGGATGTGGAAGAAGCCGTGCCGGAAATGAATCATGCAACCGGCGCGTTGCTTGTTCTTGGCAATCGCCACGAACTGGCCACAAGCCTTGAAAAGGCCCTGTTGAAGGCGGGCGCGTTGACTCTTCGGACGCGCACACGGGCTTACGCAGCGCTGCTTGCCGTTGCCCGCGCGGGCGCGGTGGTGCTGATGGAAAGCGACGAGCGGGGGCCGGTGAAGCTGACGACAGTGGGCGCGCATGCCACGGATTCCCGCGATCTCGCCTTTGATGAGCCCGACGCAATCCTGAACGAACTTGAACGCCTGGGAGCAATCCGGGCCGGAGATTCTGAGAATGACAACGCAATTGCACAGTGATGTTGAAGAGCGCGCTGACGCGGCGCGGGAGTTTCTGCGCGCGCGCATCGCGGGAACCGGGAATGCCTGCGTGACGAGCAGCTTTCAGGCTGAGGACGTGGTGGTGCTGCACATGGTTCGCGAAATTCTTCCCCGCGTTCCGGTGCTGTTTCTTGAGACGGGCTATCACTTCGCTGAAACGCTTGCGTATCGCGACCGCATGGCAGCCGAGTGGGATCTTAACCTTGTGAATGTGCTGCCGGAGCATACCGTGGCCGAGCAGGAATCGGCATTCGGCATTCTGCACCAGACGGCGCCTGACCGCTGCTGCGGGCTGCGCAAGGTGGAGCCGCTCTTTCGCTCGCTTGCTCCGTATGGCATCTGGGTTACCGGCCTGCGCCGCCAGCAGTCGAAGTCGCGCGCCAATTTGCAGCAAGAGGAGAGCTTTACGTTGCCGTCGGGCCAGACGCTGGCCAAGCTAAGTCCGCTGGCGGAGTGGAGCACGCGCGATGTGTGGCTTTATTCCGCGGCGCATGACATTCCGCTGTTGCCGCTTTACGACCTGGGCTACACCAGCATCGGCTGCGCGCCGTGCACCAGCCTGCCGTTTGATCCCAATGACCCGCGCTCGGGACGCTGGTCAGGCCGCAAGCTTGAATGCGGCATTCATCTGCAAGCCGGTTAGCGCGAGACCACCATGGAGATCGTCTTAGGCTTCTTGATTGCCGCTTTGATTGCGATGACGGGCGTCGGCGCCGGCACGGTGACCGCCCCGCTGCTCATCATCTTTCTGCATGTGCCGGTTGCAGAGGCAGTGGGCACCGCTCTCGCGTTTTCGGCTGCGGTCAAGCTGGTGGTGGTTCCAGTGCAGATCTGGAGACGCCAGGTGGTGTGGCGCACGCTGGGCATCATGCTGCTGACCGGGCTGCCGGGAGTGGTGATTGGAACCATTTGCTTTCGCTCCGCGCTTCGCAGCCAGCACAATACCTTGTGGCTCTATCTTGCTCTGGGCAGCATGATTGCACTTTCTTCCTCATGGCACATCTACCGCCATTTCCGCCCTGCCAACGCGCGTAACGGCCGCGCCTACCGCCCGGTGTGGCTGGCCATGGCGATGCTGCCCGTGGGAGCGGAAGTGGGCTTTTCGTCCTCCGGAGCCGGTGCGCTGGGCACGGTGTCGCTGCTCGGGCTGACGGCGCTGGATGCTCCGCGGATTGTCGGCACAGATCTTGCGTTCGGACTCTGCCTGTCTATTGTTGGCGGCGGGCTGCACCTGAGCTATGGCGGATTGGACGCCGCTCTGCTGACCCAACTCATCCTCGGCGGAGTTCTGGGAGCGCTGGCTGGAACAGGACTTGCGCCGCGGATTCCAGCGCGTGCGATGCGCCTTGCTCTGTCGTTATGGCTGCTGGCATTGGGCATGCAACTCTGCTGGCAGGCCCTGGCGCATTCCGGGATTTAAGAATCAGACGACTGCCGCGCATGATTTACAAATTATTTGGGTTTCCCGTTTGCGTAACCGGGCACCTTCGACGTCAGCCCACGCAAGACGAATTCCCTAACCAGATTTGTGCCGGCTCTCCCCGCAGTTTCAATGAGCGCATTGGTGACGGTCAGCGAGACTCCTCGGCTCGCCGATGGGTAGTAAACATTGGAGAGGCCGCCGGCCGCGAAGTTGCCAAGGATCTCAGAGTAGTTGGGCTGCCAATGTCCGTTGTCTCCGCGGGCGATGACAGCGGCGCTGATTGCATAAAGCGCACGGGATCGGATGCTTCCGGAGCCCCTGTAAAAATAGCGCGGGTCCTGATGAAATAGTGATGGAAAGATAGCGCTGCTAAACATTCTTCCTGATACATCGTTTGCATAGGCAGCGCCGAAGCGCTTTGAATAGCCCTGCACTCCCTGCCCGTATCCTGGAAAGACATCGTAGCCCTGCTCGAGGCCAGCCACAACGCCGGCACCGAGGAAGGCCATTGGATCGGATACCGCTCGAAAAGCAAGTTGAAACTTCTGCTTTGCGCCCATCGGCGGTGCATTCCAGTCGTAGCTGCTGTAAAAGTTTGGAAAGATGCCGATCACGCGCTGCTGCACAGCGATCTGGACCTGCTGCTCGGCAAGTTCTTCGCGATCTCCGACGACCCGTATTTCGCTCGAGGTTGCGGCAACCGAAAGTGTAATCTGCGGAACAATGCGAAAATCGCCCGCATGCAGTTTGATTTCGGGAGTGACTACGGTTCCCATTCCAGGCCCGGTGACAGTAAGGCGAAACGCGCCGGGAGGAAGCCCTGCAAAGGTGAATTGCCCATCGGCGGCGGTCTGCAGCACGCGCATTCCGGATCCAGTCCGGCCATCCAACTCAACCCGTGCGCCCTCCACCTCTGAGCCATTGGAGTCCATCACGGTTCCTGAAATTGTGGCTGAGGCCTTCTCAGAGACGGGGCCGTTTGTGGCAGGGTCATTACCCGCGACTTCAGCCGGAGCTTCCACGCCGGGCGCGTCCGGCAACGCCGGTGCGCTTTCAACGGCGACCGACGCCTGTTGAGGATATGCGCTCACCGGCGTGCAGGCCAGCACGACGAACAGAGCCAGGGCGCCGAGCCAAAACGATTTCAGCTCAACTGTGGGCAGTTCCAGGAAACAGGAATGATTTGGGTGGTTTGGAATCTCAACGCACGCTTCGAGTGGGGTCCTCGAACTTGCAACGGCGTAAACATGAGAGAACACGCGAACACCTCAGATGCAGATCAAGCGGGTGAGTTGAAGAACAAGCCACGCATTTCTGATTCACCGCAGTGAGAATCATCCAGCACTCCATGGACGATGATGATTACACGGCGTCATCAGGCGATTGCATGACGTTTTCGTCATGTGTTGAGGAGCTGAAAGAAGGCCGATGAGCTTTGAATCAAACCCATATTCGAGCGGTGAAAGATGACTGCCTGCCGCTGTGGTTCGCTTGGACAAATCTTTCCAGTCCTCGCGAAAAATGCGCGCGATTCGCCTCTTGCTCTTCAAAACAGGCGCCCTCTTCACGATGCAGCGGAGTGCTTCCGACTTGCCACTGAAGGCCTTCGCTGGCGATACTCGCCTCAGTGTTCCTTGCGAACTTCAACCTTTTTTGCGAGAGAGACTTCATTTGGCAGGCGAGTTTTATACGGCACGTCTTGAACGAAAAGAGTGCCTCTCAGAATCGGCGCAGTGTTTTCATTTCAACTTCGTCATCGACGAGTTGGAGAGCTTTCGCTTCACGCCGGGTCAGTTTGTCTCCGCGGTTGCTGAAGATCCCAGGGGTAAAGCGCAGGTTCGCGCTTACTCCATTGCTTCGGCAGCCAATGGCAATCGCTTCGAGCTCTGCGTAAATCGCGTGGAAGACGGCTTCTTCTCGAACCGGCTGGCCGACCTGCCGGACCTGCCTGTGGGCGAATCGATCCAGGTGCAGGGGCCGCTGGGATACTTCACGCTGCGCGAGCCCATTACCGATTCCATTCTCATTGCAACCGGAACGGGCATCGCTCCCATGCGCGGATTTGTGCAATGGCTGTTTCCTGCGAATGGTCCCGACCGCAGCGAGGGCAAGCAGATCTGGCTCGTTTATGGCACACGGCATGAGAGCGAAATGTATTATCGCGAGGAGTTTGAGGCGGTGACCGCACGCCACGCCAATTTCCATTACCTGCCCACGCTGAGCCGCGCGCCAGAGAGCTGGACCGGTTGCGCGGCTACGTGCAGGAACACGCAGCACGGATTATTGAGGAGCGCGCCGCACGGCTTGGATTGCCGCTGCCCGCGCCGCAAGTCCTACGCCTGATTGTCGGCAAGACAACTTGCGCTTCGATCTTTATGCGTATGTTTGCGGGCTGAGCCCCATGATTACATCAGTACGCGAGCGGCTGAAGGGCCTCGGCTGGCACCGCAAGCAGATTATCTTCGAGCGCTACGACTGATTCTGATTTCGATGGATAGCTAAAACGAAGCGGCGGCGTGCGGCTACAGATTGAAGAGCTCGCGCAGGCGCTTGGTTTGCGCGCGGCTTACGGGAATCTCAGTCTGCTTCTTGTCGTTCATGCGCAACTGGTAGCTGGACTTGAACCACGGCACCACTTCGCGGATGTGGTTGATGTTGACCACAAAGCCGCGATGGGCGCGCCAGAAGAGCGCCGGGTCAAGCAGTTCGAGCAGTTCTTCAAGCGTGCGGCACTTGGAGTGCCCTTCAAAGGCCTGCGTGACGATGCGAATCACGCCTTCGTCGATGGCGGCGTAGCAGATTTCGGCCTGGTCCACCAGCAGCAGCCGGCTCTGCGCCTGCACAATCAGGCGGCCAGGCTGCGGCGCGCGCGCTCCTGCCTGCGGCCGGTTGAGCAACTGCAGCAGCTTGTCGATCTGCGACTCAGCCGCGGGGCCGGACTGCGGCGCCGCCTGCCATGCGCACGCGCACGCGCTCCAATGCCTGCTCGATGCGGGCGCGATCGAAGGGCTTGAGGATGTAGTCGACGGCGTTCACGTCAAAGGCGCGCACGGCGTACTGGTCGTAGGCCGTGGCAAAGACGATCTGCGGCAGGCGCTCGCTGTCTTTGCGGGGCTTGGCGCCGATGCGCGATCCATGAGCCGCTTGATGACGGCGAAGCCGTCCAGCCCCGGCATCTGCACATCGAGAAAGACCACGTCGGGGTGGTGCTCCTCAATCAGGTCCACGGCCTCGATGCCGTTGGTTCCCTGCGCCAGCACGTCGACCCCGCCGACCTCGTCGAGCAGGTACTTCAGCTCGTCGCGGGCCAGTTGTTCGTCGTCGATGATGAGCGCGGAGATGGTCATGCGGACCGGAAGCTTGATTGTAGGAAGCTGGACCTGCCAGGTCAATTGAAGCAGCTACGAGTTTGCAGCAGGAGCAGCAGACTATTCGCCGATGACCCGCAGGCGCGACGGCATCTGGTCGTGGGAGAGCTCGTGGCCGCATCGGGTGCAGAACTGATCAGTGGTGCGCACGGTGCGGTAGCAGTTGCCGCAACTGGCGGTGAGCTGATAGTTGCATTGCGGGCAGAAGTGAAAGTCGCTTTGCACATGCGTGGCGCAGGCCGGGCACTTTGAGACCAGGGGAGCGCGCAAGAGGAAATAGAGCACCGCGCCGATGCCGGCAGGCATGACGAAGCAGATCATGATCCAGAAGCGCATGCTCATGGCGCGCCGCGGAGCATCTTTGCTGACGAAGCCGACCATCAGAAAGTAGAGAGCGGCGAGAACGCCCCAGGAAAGGTTGAAGTAGATGCGAAAACCGATGGGCGGAGAGTGATGCTGCTGGGTGGGCAGAATCAGCCAGAAATAGTACTCCACCAGCACAAAGGCCGCGGCGGCCACCACAATGGACCATGCCGGGATCAGGCGTTCGTCGTCGTTGACCGTGATTGATTGAGGCTCACGCATAAGCATTCCCTCACTCAGAGGGTTTCTCAGGAGATTAAGCTCAGCTTAATCGTTATTCAGATGGACGGGAGAAAGAACTTGGAAGTTGCGCTGAAATTCCTCGGGGTCGTTCTTCATGGGAATCTGAAGTAACTACTTTCTTCGCACCCACCCTGCCACCAGGACGGCAGCCAGCAGAGCGCCACTCATGAAGAAAATCCACAGGCTCAACTGGCCCGTGAGTCCGGTCAAAAGCTCCTCTTCAATCAAGACATCGCCAGCCCACCACACCAGCGGTCCGAGCAGAAGGACGATCACCAGAATCGCGGCGAGGGCCAATGCCCGGCTGCGCTGGCGACCTGCTTTCTGGTCTTCCATCACGCCCATTGAGGCCATTACGACGCGACGGGTTCGGTGGGCCACAGCGCACTCCCGGGTGGCCTGATGCCCGGCAAGGGCTTCGACAAGATCACGATTCGCGCTCGTGTCCTGGTCCGCGCCGTTGGACGTTTCCTGGAGGGTCACACCGACTCCTGACGGGGGAAATGGGTGTGCTGAAGCCTGGGCTTGATCGCAGCGAGACCTCGATAAAGTCTTGATTTTACTGTGGAAAGAGGCGCTCGCGTCACTTTCGCAATCTCGTCCAGGGACAGTTCCTCATGGAACCGCAGAACCAGAACTTCGCGATATACCGTGTCCAACTGCAAAAGCGCCTGGGCGATCTGTTCGCGGTCTTCGACATTGGAAAAACGATCGAACGGGGTCGGTTGATCGTCGGCAACTTCAAAGCTCATGGGCCGGTCGTCTTCGTTCCCGGACTCAAACAACTCGTCGAGGCTGGACATGGTCCGCTTGCGCCGCTGGTCGATGACGAGGTTGCGGGCGATGGTGAAGAGCCAGGTCTCAAATCGCGCTTTGCCGTTGAATTGCGCGCCGCGGGTCAGCACGCGCATCCAGACCTCCTGAAAGAGGTCCTCTGCCATTTCGCGGTTCGCAGTGAGGTAGAGAAGGTAGCGCAACAGGCGGTGCTGGTAGCGGACAATCAGGGCATCCAGAAGCCCGGTTTCGTTCCGCTTGAGCCCCTCGGACACGGCGAGGTTCTCCTGTCTCACCTGTTCTTCGGCAAGAGTGGCGGCGTTTGGGGCGAAGAGGGAGCGAATCCCGGCGGCTGTGCTCATCGTATTCAATTAGACGCCAAAATCCGATGCCAAGCCTCGCAAAAATCGATTTTGTACCGGAAATGCCCCTGTTGGAGTGCGAAACGCAGCCGGGACTGGTGGAAGTTGGCTGAAATGATCCAGCGAGCGGATTCACTTCCTTCGCGTGCTGGCTCTCCCTGCCACCTGAAGAGCATGTTCGACGACCTTTGCGGCGCGGTTCTCTCTGCCTTCTACGGTTTGCACATAGAAGATTCCCAGAAGATGGTTGCGCCGCTGCGTGGGGGTCATGGCAATCCACCCCTCCCGCGCCTTTGGCTGGCGCTGAAAGGCTGCGCGCAGAATCGGTGGCGGCTCCTGTTCGCCTTCCATGGCCAGCATCAGGCTCTCCGCAATCCTGGCTGCTCGGGCGGCTCGCGTCTCTGCTCCTTTGGCGGCGCTGACAAAGTTCGCGATCCCTTTGCGCATGGACGGGCTCAGGCGGTCGAACCAACGCTGCAATTCCGTTTCGGCTTTCAGTGCGCTCTTCAATTCCCGGGGCACTGCGAAACCCGGCTCATCCAGATCGGGCTCCAGGCGAATCTGTACCTTGTCGCCTGCCTTGGCGCATGCGCCGGCTTGCATCTGTTTGTTCACCAGCAGAACATGCCCGCTGCCGCTTGAGGAAGGAAACAGCGAGGTGCGGAAAGCGAATCCATTGATCTCTCCGCGCACTCGACGGCTGCGCCACGCGGGCCAGGCCTTCTTGAGGTCGAGGGGAATTCGGGCAATAACCCAGTGCAGGCTTGTGCCGGTTGACTCGAGGACTGCGCGAAAGGATTTTGAAGTTGAGGGGTTCATGAGCAGTCGTGCAGCCCCAGTATGCAGTGCACTTCTCCGCCTCGCAAGTGGAATGGGACCGCGCTGCAGCAGCGATCTTCTACACTATCCCTTATGGAAGTTCTCTATGGCGTCCATCCAGTGGAGGAGGCGCTCAAGGCCGGGCGGCGTCGCTTTGACCAGGTGCTCGTGGCGCGCGAGCGCCATGACGAGCGGCTGGCAGGCCTGGTGGCGGAATGCCGTCAGGCGGGCGTGAATGTGCGCCAGGAATCGCGCGAGGCACTCACTCAGCTTGCGGGCACGCCGACCCACCAGGGCGTAGTGGCCATGGTGCGGGCCCTGGAATTTCTGGCCGTCGAAGACTTGTTCGAGGCGCCCGCATCCATTGCCGGATCGAAGGTTCAAGCCCGTTTGGTGCTGGCCCTTGATGGCGTGGAGGATCCGCAAAACCTTGGCGCTCTGCTGCGCGTTGCAGATGGCGCGGGAGTGGACGGCGTGGTGCTCACCGAGCGACGCTCCGCCCCGTTGAGCCCGGTTGCGGTGAAAGCCAGCGCCGGCGCCGTAGAGCATCTCCGCATCGCGCGGGTGGTGAATCTGGTGCGGGCCCTTGAAGAGCTGAAACGGCGCGATATGTGGATCATCGGGCTGGACGAGCGCGGAGCGGAGGAGTACGACCGATTCGACTTGACCGGCAACTGCGTTCTGGTGCTGGGCCGGGAGGGGGCGGGCCTGCACGATCTGGTCCGCCGCACCTGCGACCACCTGCTGCGTATTCCCATGGCCGGCGGCGTCAACTCGCTGAATGTGTCGGCCGCGGGCGCGGTAGTGCTGTACGAGGCGTTTCGCCAGCGCCGCAATGCTGCGCGCCAAGCTGAGAGTGCGGGTGGCCCCGCTGCGAGTGGTGCGTCCAATAAGAAGAAGCAGAAAGGCCTCGGTTCATGAACTTATTCCACGCCCGGACGCTGGCAATCGCTACGGTTGCCGCGGTCCTGGGAGTATTCTCGTGTGCTGCGCAGACTAAGGCAGGCACGCAACCCGCGCAGAGCAACGCGCCCCAGCAGCAGAGCCCAAATCCCAGCGGCAAAGTCATCTTCTCGCGGTCGAGCGATGAGAACGGGCAAACCGAAACCCAGGTCGGCCCCGGTGCGTCCAAGCCTGCAATACAAATGGCCACGGAACCCTCCGCAGACGACGCTGAGCGCCGGGCAATCACCTTTACCGATTTCGACCTCGATGTGCGGCTGCACACGTCGGCCCATCAAATTGCCGTCCGAGCCCTGGTGACGGTGCGCAACGATGGCAAGATCCGCTCTCGCTCATATCCCGCTTCAAATCTCTTCTTCATTGAACTGGGAGCAGATTCGCATTGGCGGGAAAGATGTTTCGTTTCCGGTTGCCACTCTCAATTCCGACACCGACCACACCGGCCAGCTTCACGAGGCTGCCGTTCTCCTCGCGCAACCTCTCGCCCCGGGCAAGAGCCTCCAGCTTGATGTCACTTACTCCGGCTCAGTCACTCTCTCTGCCCGCCGGCTTCTCACCATTGGAACTCCGGAAGACATGGCTCTTCACTCGGATTGGGACGAGATCAGCGTGCCGTTTACCGGCCTGCGCGGCTTTGGCAACGTAGTCTGGTACCCGGTTTCAAGCGTTCCGGTCATATTGGGGGACGGCGACCGGCTCTTCACTGAAATCGGCCGCCACAAGCTTCGTCTCACCGGCGCACACTTTCGCATGCGCCTGACGGTCGAGTTTCCATCCGGGCAGCAGCCGACGATTGCGCTTGTCAACGGCCATCCGGTGAATCTCAGCGTGATAAACGCCAGCGTAATGGAACCCGGCGTACCAGGAATCGCGACCGCAAGCGTGGACCATGTGACGCTTGGTTTCGAGACACCCAGCGTCTTCGTCGCCATCCGCAGGGCCCACGCCGGCACACACCTCACTGCCTGGACGCTGCCTGACAACGAAGTTGCCGTGCAAGCCTGGACTGCGGCGTCAGGGACGGTAGCGCCCTTCATTGAAGACTGGCTGGGTCAGCATCCCCGCTCCGAGCTGACTTTGCTCGATCTGCCCGACCCGGACGATGCCCCCTACGAAACCGGAGCGTTGCTCGCAGCCAGCCTTGCCGAGAAACCCGCGGACCAGCTGGACCGCGCATTGGTCCATGCCCTGGCTCATGCCTTCACCCAGCCCGCCGCGACGGAGCCGCCCCCCGCGTGGCTCAGCGAGGGCATTGCGACGTTCATTGACACGCTGTGGACGGAGCGGCGCCAGGGCCGCGAGCAGGCTCTGGACATGCTGGAAGCCGACCGCAGCGCTCTGGCGCTGGCCGAGCCTTCGAGCCCCGGAGAGAGCCCCGGCGAGCCGCTGGCCACGGCGATATCTCCCGTTTACTACCGCACCAAGGCAGCCTACATTTTCTGGATGCTGCGCGATCTTGCCGGAGATGCAGCTCTGTCGGATGTGCTGCGCGCTTACAGTTCCAAGCCGATTGCGGACGCGGACCCGGTCAGTGCCGTAACCGGCAACTCGCTTGAGAAGCTGCTGCGCAAAGATGGGGTGAGCCGCGACTTGTCATGGTTCTTTGCGGATTGGGTGGACACGGACGAAGGCCTGCCGGACCTCACCATCAAGAATGTTTTCCCCAACGCCGAACAGGGGGGCACGGTTCTGGTGGCTGTGAATGTGGCCAACGCGGGGTACGCTTCCGCAGAGGTGCCAGTGACTGTGAGAACCCGGGACAGCGCGGTAACGGAGAGACTGCTGGTTCCCGCGCGCGGCACTGCGGTGCAGCGCATTCTTGTTATGGGCAAGCCGACTTCAGTGCAGGTGAACGACGGCACCGTACCGGAAACCCAGGCAAGCGTTCACATAACCCATCTTGACGAGCCCACGGCAGATCCAGCCTCGTCGAGTTCGTCCAGCCCTCAGTAGCAGGGCTTCGCGCTGCATGCACGACCTCCGCCCAAAGTGGGGCGTGTGCAAGGCCTAAGTCGACTCGCGTCCGTATCTATCGGTAGACCTCTGGAATGAATGTCTGCTCGTTGATCGGCGGCCGGGTGTAGTTTTGCTTGTTGATAGGCGGCAGGGGCAGCGGTTTGCTGGTCAAGTCCTGATAAGGAACCAGGGACAGCAGGTGGCGAATCACGTTGAGCCGCGCGCTCTTCTTGTTGTCGGCGTTTACGACGTACCAGGGCGCCTGCTTGATATCGGTTCCCGCAAACATCTCATCTTTGGCGCGTGAGTATTCTGCCCAGTGGGAGCGCGACTGCAGATCCATCGGGCTGAGTTTCCAACGCTTGGTCGGATTCTTCATCCTGTCCTGAAAGCGATGTTCCTGCTCTTCGTCGCTGACGCTGAACCAGTATTTGACGAGGATGATTCCGGAGCGAACCAGCATGCGCTCAAACTCCGGGCAACTGCGCATGAATTCCAGGTACTCAGTCTCCGAGCAAAAGCCCATGACGCGCTCCACGCCGGCGCGGTTGTACCAGCTGCGATCGAACAAAACCATCTCGCCCGCTGCCGGCAGGTGGGCCACGTAGCGCTGAAAGTACCATTGCAACTTCTCACGTTCCGTTGGCGTGCTGAGCGCTACAACGCGGCAGATGCGGGGATTCAGCGATTCTGTAATGCGCTTGATCGCTCCGCCCTTGCCGGCTGCGTCACGCCCTTCAAAGATGGCCACAACGCGCAAGCCCTTGTGGCGAATCCATTCCTGCAGCTTGACCAACTCGACTTGCAACCGCCGCAGTTCGCGGTCATAGTCGCAGCCCTTGCCCAGCCGCACGGCGCGGCTGTTTTCGCAGAGGACAGCCCGCGGTGCCGCTTCAATCACTTCCCTCCCGGGGGATTGAGTTTCAGCCTTAGCCTGTCTGGGTTTCTTCTTCAAGGTGTGCTTGTCCGCCATGGGTGCCTCCTTTGGCCGCCCCCCGCAGTTAGGCCTGCGCAAGGGAAACGCAGGCAGGCCTGCATGCTGCGCCCCAGTGAGAAGCGCATACAACGGCAGCAACCTACTCTATCGGCAGAAAGTGAGGATGTGTTCAACAGGAATTGAAGATCGGAACCGGGCTATTCGCCTTTTTTCTCATTGCGCGCCTTCACCTTGAACCAGATCGGCGTGCCCTTGAAACCGAATGCCTCGCGAATCTGGTTTTCGAGGAAGCGCTCGAAGGCGAAATGCAGCTTGATGTCGCGATCTGTGAAGAGCACAAACGTGGGTGGAGCGACTGCGGCCTGGGTCATGTAGAAGATACGAATCCGCTTGGCCATGGGCACCGGCGCGCGCTGGAAATCGATCTTGTCGAGGAAGCGATTCATCTGCCCGGTGGTTACGCGCTTGCGGCGCTCGATGGCCACAGCTTTCACTTCGCGCAGCACGCGGTTGAGGCCCGTGCCCTCAAGCGCGGAAAGAAAAATCACCGGCGCGTAGCTCAGATATTTGAGCACCGAGCGCAGTTGCTTCTCGAAGATTTCGCGATCGGCGGGCGGCTTGCCGTCGGTGCGCCCCGTGGTGACCGCGTCCCACTTGTTCACCAGGATGATGACGCTGCGGCCGCTCTCATGCGCGTAGCCGCCGATGGTGGCGTCGCTGGCCGTCACACCCTCGGTGGCGTCGATGATGAGCAGCGCCACGTCCGCTGCTTCAAGGTGACGGCGCGCCATGACGACGCTGAGTTTTTCTGCCATCAGGTGCGTCTTGCCTTTGCGGCGAATACCGGCCGTATCGACGAGGCGGAACTGGCTGCCCTCGTATTCAACAACCTCATCGACGGCGTCGCGCGTGGTTCCCGCGATCGGCGAAACAATGGCTCGCGTGGTTCCGGTGAGCGCATTCAACAAGGTGGACTTTCCCACGTTGGGTCGTCCGATGATGGCGACAGCGGTTTCATGCTGCTCAAATTCGCCGTGGGTGCGATGGAGCGGCTTCGCGTCGGGTGAGTCGTCTTCGACGTGGCGACTCACGGCACCCGGCTCAAGCGGTCCTCCTTCGGAGATCTCGGCTTCTTCAGCCTCGGCGTCTTCGGCTTCGAGGGCGGCTCGGTCTTCTTCTGCGGATGTTGGCAGCGTAGGGATCGCCTCGGAGATTGCATCGAGCATGTCGCCGATGCCGAGGCCATGTTCCGAGCTGATGGGGTAGACTTCGCGAATTCCAAGCTGGCGAAAGTTTTCGGCCACGTAGCTCATGGCCTCGCCCTCGACTTTGTTGACCGCCAGAAAGAGAGGCTTGCCGCCGCGCACCAGCAGGCGCACCAGGTCGTAGTCGGGGCTGGCGAGTTCTGTGCGCGCGTCGACCACCATCACCAGCGCATCGGCTTCTTCCAGCGCAACTTTGGCCTGGTCGTAAATTGCGGTGGGGATGAGCGCGGGATCGTCAGGCACAATGCCTCCCGTATCGACCAGCCGAAATTGCCTGCCTGCCCATTCGTATTCGCCGTAAATGCGGTCGCGGGTGATGCCGGGCTCGTCGCCCACAATGGAGCGGCGGCTGTGCGTGAGCCGGTTGAAGAGCGTGGATTTGCCCACATTGGGCCGGCCCACAATGGCCACCAGCGGAAGCGCGTGCGCGCCGGGTGTGGCGGGTACAACCGATCTGCGATACGTCGGCAAAACAATCTCCAAACTTGGCCAGGCGCCGGTCGCGGTCAGACGGCCTATGCATCCCACACGGCTCTACCAGTCTACCGGGTGAGAGGAACACACGCGAAACCCGCACCAAACCGATTCGCGGGCTGCATCACTAGAATGGAGTGAGCACCGATCCTGATGCCCCCAAGCGAAACCACAACCCGCGCACTGCCCACCCTGCATGAGTTCTTTGCGCCGGGCGGCATTCTGGCGCGATCGCCGCTGCCGTATGAGTACCGGCCCGGCCAGCTTGCCATGGCGAAGGCGGTGGAGCGGGCGCTTGAGGAGCATCGTCACCTGATCGTCGAGGCGGGTACCGGCACCGGCAAGACCCTGGCCTACCTGCTGCCTGCGCTGCGCACCGGCCAGCGCGTGATTGTGTCGACTGGAACCAAGGCGCTGCAGGACCAGCTCTACTTCCGCGACATTCCTTTTCTCGAAACGCTGCTGGGCGAATTGCGCGTCTGCTACATGAAGGGGCGCGCGAATTATCTTTGCCGGCACAAGCTGGTGGCGCTCCGGACCCAGCCGATTCTCTCCGGCCTGGAAGAAGTTGACCAATACCAGAAGATTGCCGAGTGGGAGCGAACCACCGAAACCGGCGATCGCTCGGAGCTGTCGGAATTGCCCGAGCAGAGCGCGCTGTGGAACAAGCTGGACGCGCGTGCGGATGCGTGCCTGGGCACGACATGTCCCGACTATAGACGCTGCTTCATCACCGAGATGCGGCGCAGGGCGCTGGAGTCAGACATCCTCATCGTGAACCATCACTTGTTCTTCGCCGATCTGGCCGTGAAGCAGGAAGCAGCCGGCGCGCCGGACGCAGGTATTTTGCCCGAGGCAGCCGCAGTGATCTTCGACGAGGCGCATGAGTTGGAGGATGTGGCGTCAAGCTACTTCGGTCTTTCGGTGAGCAACAT
Organism: uncultured Acidobacteriaceae bacterium; assembly: GCA_963780515.1. Classification (GTDB taxonomy): domain Bacteria; phylum Acidobacteriota; class Terriglobia; order Terriglobales; family Acidobacteriaceae; genus Telmatobacter. The sequence continues at coordinate 371,902 of CAWACG010000015.1, read as the reverse complement.
TCGCTTTGAAGAGCTGGCTCGTGATACCGATGTGCTGCTGCGCGGCAAAGAAGGCGCAGAGAGCATGCCCACCGTCACGCAGCAACTGCGCGAACGCTCACGCATGTTTTTTGCGGGACTGCCGATGAGCGGCGACGGACGCCAGCCCTTCACCGAGCGCGAGGAGTTTCTGGAGACGTCAGGCGACCTCTACATGAGCGTGCGCGCCACGCTCAAGCGCATGGAAGCGGAGATGGAGGCGATGACCGGCATCGATGAGGCGCCGGGGCTGAAGAAGCGCGTGACGCGGCTGCGCTCGGAGCTCGAATTTCTGCTCGAATCGAACGCCAGCAACATGGTGTATTGGCTGGAGCGGCGGATTTATGGAGGCGGGGACGCAAAAACGCCTGCTGTTCGCGGAGGGTCGAGGACCACATTCCTGCAAGCCACGCCGATTGATGTGTCCGCGCTTTTGTCGGAACTGGTCTTCGAGCAGATTCCGACGGTGGTGCTGACCTCTGCCACGCTCACCGTGCAGGGCGGCTTTGAGCACATCCGCAGGCGGCTCGGTTTGAGCGAAGCGCGTGAGCTGGTGGTGCCGTCGCACTTTCAATATGGCGAGCAGGCGCTGCTTTATCTCCCGCCGGAGATGCCGGACCCGCGCGACGCGGAGTTCCCCGAAGCCGCCGCCCGTTGCATCCAGCGCGTGCTCGAGATTACCCGCGGGCGCGCCTTCTGCCTCTTCACGAGCTACAGCCAGATGCGCACGCTCTATGAGATGTTGCTGCCGGTGCTGGATTTTCCCATCCTGCTGCATGGCACCGCGCCCCGCAAGGCACTGCTGGAGCAGTTCCGCGCCACGCCAAATGCGGTGCTGTTTGGGACGTCGAGTTTCTGGCAGGGGGTCGACGTGCAGGGCGAGGCGCTGAGCTGCGTCATCATCGACAAGTTGCCGTTCGCGGTGCCCAACGACCCCGTGGTGCAGGCGCGCATGAAGGCCATTGAAGAAGCAGGCGGCAAGCCCTTCAACGACTACCAGGTTCCGGCGGCGGTGCTGACACTGAAGCAGGGGTTTGGAAGGCTGATTCGTTCGCTGGAAGATCGCGGCGTGCTGGTGCTGCTCGATCCACGCATTCGAAAGCAACGCTACGGACAGACGTTTCTGAGCAGCCTGCCACCGTATCGGATGACGACGACGATCACGGATGTGGAGAGTTTCTTCAGCGGAGACGAGACTCGATGAATCGCGAGGCCAGTCGAGTACCTGTTTTCAAGTTGGCAAAACGTACCGCGCATGGTACACTTCAGGAACATCGATTCAAGCGCATCCCTGCCATTTTCTATCGCACTGAGGCAGGGAGCGAGCCAGTCCGGGCGTGGCTGAAGGCAATGGCGCTGGAGGATCGACGCTCGATTGGGGAAGATATTAAGGTTGTCGAGTTTGGCTGGCCTGTGGGAATGCCAACTTGCCGCCCGATGGGAAATGGACTGCACGAGGTCAGGACAAATCTAGCGGGAAACCGAATTGCGCGGGTCTTTTTCTGCGTAGACCAGAAGCAAAGAATGGTTCTGCTGCACGGCATTCTGAAGAAGACCCGCGCGACTCCGGAATCCGATGTGGAATTGGCCAGGCAGAACAAGCGAAAGCACGAGAAGGGACTCGTATGAGCACTCGGGAGAAGCGGGCATTCGATCACAGCGGGACAACCTTAGATAGCCTTCTTGATGAAACAGGCATTCTGGGTGAAGTCGAGGCTGGAGCCATCAAACGGGTGATTGCCTGGCAATTGTCAGAAGCGATGAGGGCGGGCAAAATCAGCAAGAAGACAATGGCCGAGCGGATGGGCACGAGCCGCTCCCAACTTGATCGCTTGCTCGATCCGGAAAACAGCGCAGTTCATCTGCAAACTATCGCCAAAGCAGCTCGCGCAGTGGGTAAACGCCTTCGTTTTGAAATGGTGGATGCGGCATAGGCACGCTCCTGTCCCTTTGACGCGACCTTGGAGCTGAATGCAAATCACCGCTCATGACGTGCTGATCGTTATCGACGTGCAGAATGATTTCTGCCGTGGCGGGGCACTGGCCGTGCCGGGCGGTGACGCCGTTATCGCGCCAATCCTCAAGATCGCGCCACGGTTTGAGCACATTGTGCTGACGCAGGACTGGCATCCGGCGGGGCACAGCTCGTTTGCGTCGAGCCATCCCGGCAAGAAAGCGTATGACCAAATCACGATGAGTTACGGCCCGCAGACACTGTGGCCCGATCATTGCGTGCAGGGCAGCAAGGGCGCGGAGTTTCACGCGGCGCTCAAGTTGCCGCAAGCGGAGCACACGGTGCGCAAAGGGTTCCGCCCGGAGATCGATTCCTATTCCGCCTTCTTTGAGAATGACCGCAAGACCTCGACAGGGCTCGCGGATTATCTGCGCGCGCATGGTCTGGCGCGCGTGTTCCTCGCTGGGCTTGCTTATGACTACTGCGTGGGCTACTCGGCCCTGGATGCGCGGCGCCTGGGCTTCTCAACCTTTGTGGTGCGCGATGCATGCCGCGCGATTAACCTGCACGGGTCAATGGCGCTGATGGAAGTTGAGTTTGCGCTGGCCGGGGTAGGGTTGGTGGAGAGCGGGCAGCTTTCCGGCTGACGAGCGGTCCGCGTAGAATCGCAGCAAGGCGAAGCGTTTCAGCCCGCCACGCATATGTCTCGCAACTTCTACATCCTCGCCGCTGTGCTGGGGCTTTTCGCTCTGCTCTCGGCGGGAATGGCGCTCGTGCCTTCGACATTTCAGCCGGGTCTGCCCGCCAACGGGTCCCTTTGGCGCACGATTGCGTTGCTCATGCTGCTTGCGGGGCTCGGCGCGGCCCTCATCGGCGTGATGAGCCATTTGTTTGAGCAGGTTGACCGGCGCAGCGAAGAAGCCCGCCAGGCAGCGCGGCGGAAGCGCCATGGCGGCCCGGCAGATTAGACGTGAGCTTCAGCCACCGCACCTTGGCGCCCACAGGCCCTAAAATGGATGCAGGATTCTTCTCAGGACAGGACCGGGTAAACGCCGATGTATGAAGTCACCGTGGAGGCCGGTTTCTCCTCCGGACACTACCTGCGCAACTACCAGGGCAAGTGCGAAAACCCGCACGGGCACAACTACAAGGTGCGCGTCACCCTGAGCGGGGGCGAACTCGATTCGACCGGCCTGTTACTGGACTTCAAGCTGCTGAAGCAGGTGCTGCGCCCGGTGATCGAGCGCATCGACCACCAGATGCTGAACGAGCTGGACCCATTCACCGAGCTGAATCCTTCGGCCGAAAACATCGCCAAATATTTCTATGACCAGACCAATCAGCAGCTTGATGGGATGACCCAGGGCCGGGTGCGCGTGAAGGACTGCACCATCTGGGAGACGGACGCCACCTCGGCCACCTATTTCGAGTAAGACGATCCGCACATCGCGAAAATCTCACTTCATCGCGCTGGACTTCGATTCCAGATACTTGTCGAACGGAATCTCAAAGTAGAAGAGCTCGTTGCCGTCGGCGTCGCGGATTTTGTGGATGTGCAGCTTGGCGCCCTTGAGCGGGTCGTCGAGCTCTGAGACGTCGTAAAACAGGAAGCCGGCGCGCGTGGTGTGCGGTTCCACGACCAGCGCCCCGTATTCGAACTGGTCGAAGTCGGCCTCGATGTCCTTGTTGCTGGCTTTTCCCTTGGTGTGAATGGCGGGAATGGGGCCGGGCATGGGAATTCTGGAGCCTTCGCGCTCCTTGCGGGTCATGAGGCGTTCCACGTCCTCGGGCTCCGCGGCCTGAATGCGGTCGCCTGCGGCGGTCTGGAAGAGAATCCGCGCATCGCGCAAAGAGATGGGCCGGTCGCCATTGTTGGTCACGATGAGGCGGATGGGCATCACGCCGTGGCTGAGGTAATCGACGCGAAAGATGGACTCCTTTTCCTTCGTGTCATAGGGTTCGGCGGCGATGGCCACCTTTTCCTTGTCGTGCACCTCGACGGCGGCAAACGAGGTGGCCGGCTGTACCGGCGGTTCCTTATGGTCGCGGGCGATGGCCGGCAGCGCCAGCCAAATCATGAACAGCGGAATCGACTTGAAAGCCCTCATCGTGGTCGACTGTATCATTTGAGGATTAGACCGGAAACAAGCGAAATCCGTCACGCATGATTTTGTTTTTCTACAATCTGGCCCTGCTCACGGCCCTGCTGGCCGGCGCCCCCTGGTGGCTGTGGAAGATGGCCACGACGCAGAAATACCGCGAAGGGATCGTGGCGCGCCTGGGCCGGGTTCCGCCATGGATTAGAAGCTGGGGCATCGATCGGCCCATCATCTGGCTCCACGCCGTCTCAGTAGGCGAGGTGCTGGCGGTGAGCGGGCTGGTTGGAGAGCTGGACCGGCTCTTTCCTGCGTTTCAAGTTCTGATTTCCACCACTACGCGCACCGGGCAGACGCTGGCCAGCGAACGGTTCGGGGCGAATCGGGTGTTCTATTGCCCGCTGGACCTGCCGTGGGCGGTTCGGGCCTATCTCAACGCGCTCAAGCCGCGGTTGCTGATCCTGGCGGAGACGGAGTTCTGGCCCAACCTTCTCAACGGCTGCTTTCGGCGTGGGATTCCGGTTGCGGTGGTGAATGCACGGATCTCCGACCGATCCTGGCCGCGCTACCGAAAGCTCAAGTGGTTGTGGGGGCCAATCCTTGCGCGGCTCAACTGCGTGCTGGCGCAAAGCGAGACGGACGCGCAGCGCCTGAGGGCCATCGGCTGCCTGCCGGAGCGGGTTTCGGTTTCAGGCAACTTGAAGTTCGACGTGCGTGCCGCAAAGGAGGCTGAGGCAACGCGGGTGCTGAAGGTGCTCGGTGCGGGGCTGCGCTTTGTGGTGGCGGGCAGCACACTCGAAGGTGAAGAAGCGGCGCTCGTGAAGGCGTGGCCAAATTTGCTGGCCGCCGATCCGCAACTGGCAATGGTGCTGGCGCCGCGGCATCCGGAGCGGTTCGGCTCGGTTGCCGCGCTGCTCGATCAATCCGGCATCGCGTGGGTCAGGCGGTCCGGTTGGAAGTCAAAACCGCCAGACGCGCTCGAGCCGCTCGACGCCGGCCAAATCGTGCTGCTCGACACGATTGGCGAGCTGGCTTCAATCTATTCACTGGCCGCCGTGGCTTTTGTGGGAGGCAGCCTGATCCCGGCCGGCGGCCACAACCCGCTGGAACCGGCACAGTTCGGGGTGCCGATCGTGATGGGTCCGCACTACGCCAACTTCCGCGACCTGACCGAGGACTTGCGCGCGCATGACGCGATTCGCATCACGAGCAAAGATCATCTTGCTGCGGACCTGGTTGACCTGCTGCGCAACCCAACCATTGCCGTCGAAATGGGCGCGCGCGCGAAGCAGGTCTTCGACCAGCAGGCGGGGACGACCGCGCGGACCGTTGATGCGCTGCAGGAACTGCTTTCCAAAAAGGGCCGGACAGTATGAAACGACCCTGGCTGCTTCCTTTCGTGCCTCTGTATGCGGCTGGGGCGGCACTTCGTTCTCTTCGGCTCGCGTCTGGCCTCGAGCAGGTGCGGCGGCTGCGCTGGCCTGTGGTCAGTATCGGAAATCTCTCCACGGGCGGAGCAGGCAAAACGCCGCTGACCATTGCGCTGGCAAAGCTGCTGACTGCGCGCGGGTTTCAGGTGGACGTGCTTTCGCGCGGCTACGGCCGGCGCTCCGCGCTCTCACTCGCGGTCAATCCCAATGGCACAACAGAAGACTTTGGCGATGAGCCGCTTTTGATTGCGCGGGCTGCGGGCGTGCCGGTTTTTGTGGGCGCGCAACGCTATGAGGCTGGGTTGCTGGCCGAGGCGAGTGCGAATTCAAACCAGAATGACACTCGGCCGCAGGTCCACATCCTCGACGACGGTTTCCAGCATCGCCAACTTGCCCGCGATGTGGACATTTTGCTGGTGAACCGGGCTGACTGGTGCGACGGCTTGCTCCCTGCCGGGAATCTGCGTGAGGCACTTCATGCAGCCAAGCGGGCCAGCGTCATCGCGATTCCAGCAGATGAACCCGAACTTGAGTCGCAGCTTCGCGCCTGGGGTTGGCAGGGGCACTTTTGGCGGCTGATTCGGCGCATGGAGGTCCCCGCCTTCAGCGGCCCGGTGGCGGCTTTCTGCGGCATCGCCCGCCCGGAGCAGTTTTTCGCAGGACTTGATGCCGCCGGAGTTCGCCTCACCGCTCGCAAAGCATTCCGCGATCACTACGACTACGCAGAAGTTGATGTGAGGAAACTGATCGCCGAAGCTCGCACGGCCGGGGCCGCCGCTCTGATCACGACGGAGAAGGACGCTATCCGCCTGGGCAGTCTCGCAGCCGCATTCCCGGCGGACCTTCCCTTAAGGACTGCGCGCCTGCGCATTGAAATTCAGGACGATGCCTTGGCGATTGATTCGCTCGCAAGCCGCCTGCGCGATGCTCAAGCTGACCCGACGCTGTGAGAAAATCAGAGCTTGCACATCCAGTCCAAGTTTCGTTTGCTTGTGGTCCGTTTGGGCGCCATGGGCGATATTCTGCACGCGTTGCCGGCGGTGACAGCGCTGCGCATGGCCCATCCCGGATGGGTGATCGACTGGGTGGTTGAGCCCAAGTGGCAGGCGCTGCTGGCGGCGCCGCAAAGCGCGGGTCGCGACACGGGCAGCCCTTCAGCTTTGCAGCCCATCGTGGACCGGCTCCATCTGGCTTCGACCAAGGAATGGAGACATCGCCCCCTCTCCGGTCAGACCCTTCTGGAAATCAGAGCGTTGCGCCGGGCGCTGCGGGCTGGTGAATACGACACGGTGCTCGACCTGCAGGGAGCCGTGCGATCAGCCGTTGTGAGCCGCATGGCGGGCAGCAGGAGACTGATTGGCGAGGCAATCCCTCGTGAGCGAGCCGCCCGCTGGCTATTTCACGAACTCGTACCCACCCGTGGCGCGCATGTGATTGAGCAGGATGTGGAGCTGGCTTCTGCTGTGGCCGGCGATGAACTCGAAGCCGCACAGCCATGGCTACCGGTTGATCCTGCCGCCGAGTCATGGGCCGACGCGATTTTCGACGCCAAGGCAGGTCAGCATGCCGTGCTGATCAATCCCGGCGCCGGCTGGGGCGCCAAGCGCTGGCCGGTGGAGCGCTACGCTTCAGTGGCCGAAGGACTCATGTCGCGCGGATTTCGGATTCTAGTCAACGCCGGTCCCGGCGAAGAAACGCTGGCGGAGGTGCTGGTGAAACAAACCGGTGGGGCGGCCACTCCGCTGGCCTGCAGCCTGGGCCAGTTGATCGCGCTCACTCGCAGGATCAGCGCTGGCCGTGGCGGGGGATACGGGCCCGCTGCACCTGGCCTGCGCCCTGGGCAAGCCGGTGGTGGGCATCTACGGCCCCACCGACCCGAGCCGCAACGGGCCATTTGGGAGCCGTTTCAGGGTGTTGCGCAGCGCCGAGAGCCGCCGGGACCACACCCGCCACGAAGCGCCGGAGGCGGGATTGCTCACCATACAGCCGGACGACGTGCTGCGGGCAGCCGATGAGCTGATGGCTGAGGAGGCAGCGGAATGACGAACGCCGGCGATTCTCTACATCAGAACCAGGAATCTCCACGGCCGGTTTCAGTCGATGGAGCGACGGACTGGATTGCCCGCTGGCAGAAGAGTCGCCCGGCGCATCCGCGTGCCGCTTGGCTTTGTCACCGCTGCCCTCTACTTATTTGAGTTGTGGCGTCGCGCTCCGCAGCCCGCAGCGGTGGCCTGGAGCCTGGCTCTGGTGCTGCCAGGTCTGTGGCTGCGCGGATATGCCGCGGGCTACGTGAAGAAGAATCGCGAACTCACCCAGACCGGCCCCTACGCGCATACCCGCAACCCGCTTTATCTTGGCTCGATGCTGATGGCTGCCGGTTTTGCCGTGGCTCTGCTGAGCTGGCCGGTGGCACTTGTGCTCACATTGGGATTTCTGGTGATTTACGTCCCCGTCATCGCCTCGGAGGAGCGGTTCCTTCGCGCCACATTCCCGGAGTTCGAGGCGTATTGCCGGCAGGTGCCGCGCCTGATTCCACGGATCACGGGGGCGAAGGCCTCGCCTGACTCCGGTAACTTCTCGCTTGCACTCTATCTAAGACACCGCGAGTACAATGCAGCTATGGGGGCTGCACTGCTCTACCTCAGCCTGCTCTTCCTGCGGCCGGCCCTCAGCGCACTTGTGCACGGCCTCATGTGAGCGACAACCCGAACCACGGGGATCAGTCGCGAGAGAACCCCGGCGAGGGTTCTCTGCGAGGCAATCGGTAAGAATCAAAAGGAGCCCGGCCTCACGGTGAAGAAGCGGAAGACTGTTAAGACGATCCTTTGCGCCCTGGCTCTTGCCACCCTGGCTTACGCCCAGCAGATTCCGCCGCTTGCGCCGCCGCGCGCCGGTTTCAGCTTTCCCCAGAAGCAGACACTTACCTATTCCGTGGACTGGCGGGTCTTTCCAGCCGGAACCGCGGTGGTGCGCTTTGAGGCGACTGGCGAGAAGGAGCGCATCACCGCCACGGCCGACACCATCGGCGCCATCAACCTGCTCTTCCACGTGAGCGACCACTTCCAGGCGACCATCGACCGCACCAAGGGCTGCACCGAAGAGTTCGACAAGCAGACCGTGGAGGGCCGCCGCCAGGTAAACTCCACGCTCAGAATGGATTACGGTCAGTCCAAGTCGATTCTGGACGAAAAGAACATGGTTACAGGGGTCAGCAAGCACGTGGAGTCGCCGATTCCGGGGTGCATGACCGACCTGCTGACCGGCGTTTTCTATACCGCGTCACAGCCTCTCGAAGTGGGGCATGACTTCGTGATTCCCCTGGTGGACGCCATGCACAATGTGCCGGTGACCATGAAGGTAGAGGGGCGTGAGGAGATCAAGACCTCGCTGGGCACCTTCAAGACCATTCGCGTGCAGCCGACGGCCGCCGCAGGGGTGGTCAAGAATCGCGGGAACATCTGGATCTGGTACACCGACGACGACCGCCATCTGCCCGTACAGATGCGCGCCCGGCTTTTCTGGGGCACGATCACCTTCCGCCTGACGGGCAACGACTACAAATAGAGGGGCTCGTGTTCTCTGCCTACTGCATCCGGTAGCGCTCGCGCATCAGGCGCTGCAGCCTGGGCCAGTAAATCAGGTTGAAGGCGAGCTCTTTGTCGGGGAACATGGCCAGGGCCGCACGGCGTGTATCCGCCACCATCTCTGAAGCCTCCTCCACGGTCAGCTTCGAATCCTGCGCGATGACCTGCATCACCATGTTCATCACCATCTGCAGGCGGCGAATCTTGCGGCTCTCCTCTTTCAGTTCTTCGGGTGACTGCTCGGGCTGGGGTATGCCCAGGGAAGAACTGGGGGAAGAATCCGGGACAGCATCGGGCTGGGGCTCCCACGAGCGATCTGATAAACCCATGCGGCAACTCCTCCTGGCGGCGGACGGGATTGTCGTGCTTTGTGTGCATCGTAGCACTGGCTGGGGAAGCTCTGCCCGCGGCGTTTGAGCGGCCTTTGCCGGAACTTCTCGGTGCCGCAAACGTAAAGAAGTATAACGCCACCGGAAATTGGGAAATGGAGAAGCAGTGCAACTTGCCATTGAGAACGTCACGAAGAGATACCGCAAGGGAGTTGTAGCCCTGCATGAATTCAGCCTCGAACTGAAGCCGGGGGTTCTTGGCCTGTTGGGGCCAAACGGCGCGGGCAAGACAACGCTGATGAGCATTCTGGCCACGATTACCCGGGCCACCGAGGGCCGGGTGCTGTGGAACAGCGTCAATATTGCGCGCAATCCGGACTCGCTTCGCTCTGTCCTCGGCTATCTGCCGCAGGACTTTGGCGTCTATCCGAATCTCAATGCGGTCGAATTCCTGCAATATCTTGCGGCCGTAAAGGGTCTGGACGGAGCCACCGCCTCGCGGCGCATTGATGAGTTGTTGGAGCTGGTCAATTTGACCGAGGCTCGCAAACGCCCACTGGGCGGCTACTCCGGCGGCATGAAGCAGCGCGTCGGCATTGCGCAGGCATTGCTCAACGATCCACAGCTGTTGATTGTCGACGAACCCACCGCGGGTCTCGATCCTGAAGAGCGCGTGCGCTTTCGCAATCTACTCTCTGACCTGTCTGGGGAGCGCATCGTTATCCTCAGCACGCATATCGTCTCTGATGTGGAAGCCACCGCGACCGATATTGCGCTGATCGCAAAAGGTACGCTGGTGGCGCATGCGACGCCTGAGGCCCTTCTGTCCCAGGTAGAAGGAAAGGTATGGGAGTGGGTGGTTTCGAGCGCGGACCTGACCGCAGCCAAGGCGAAATTTCTCATCAGCAGTACCAGCCGCCGAAGTGACGGTGTGCATGTCCGCGTGCTGGGGGAGGAACCGCCACATCGCGCCGCACCGGTGGCGCCGAATCTTGAAGACGCTTATCTCTACAACCTTTCTGCACATCGTGCCGGAGTTCGCTTCGGGACCCCGGTTGGAGCACGGGCATGAACGGCCCTAGCGTCCTGTATCACATGGTGCGCGCCGACTTTCTTGAGCGCGTGCGCCGCTACAGCTTCCTGCTGACTCTGGCGTTTGCAGTCTACCTTGGCTATGCGGTGTATAGCGGACAGGTGACCTTGCGGCTCGACAAGTACAGCGGTGTGAGTAATTCGGCTTGGCTCGGCGCTGTAATCGGACTGGTCGGCACCGTGTGGGGCACACTGGTCGGCTTTTATGTCGTGAAGAATTCGATTCAGCGCGACCGGCAAACGCGCGTGGGTCAGATACTCGCGACGACGCCGATGAGCAAGAGCTTCTACACGCTGAGCAAAATGTTGAGCAACCTTGCCGTGCTCGGCGGGATGATTGTCATTCTTGCCCTAGCAGCCGTCGTCATCCAACTCTTCCAGGGGGAAGACAGGCATATCCAGCTTTTCACTCTTCTGTCGCCGATCCTGATCCTCGGACTCAGTGCCATGGCGGTGTGCGCCGCTTTGGCCGTGCTGTTTGAGAGCTTGCCCGTTCTGCGCGGCGGTGTTGGCAATGTCCTCTACGTTTTTGTCTGGATGTTCATGCTCACCATGAGCGTGACTGCGATGCAGGGCAGAGATTTGGCAGCAGGTTCGCGCGCGCTGCGGGACTTTACCGGAATTGCGACTGTGATGGGCCAGATGCACAGCGCCGTTCAGGAAATCGATCCAAGATACAACGGAGCATCATCATTCGGAATTGGCCCCGTCGATCCGGGGGCCAGGAAGTTCATCTGGAACGGCGTTCGCTGGACCGCCGAGATTCTCATTGGGCGCCTGCTGTGGATAGGAGTTGCCATCGCGCTTGCCCTGCTGGCGGCGCTGTTCTTCGATCGATTTGATCCAGCGCGTGGAAGCTGGCTGCCAGCCGGCAAACAAGAGTTTGCAAGAAAGGACGGCGACGGCACGCTCGCATTTTCTCAGTCCTCAGTGCCCGATGGGTTCGAGCGAAGAGATCCCAGTCGGCAAGAGGACTACGCGCCCGTGCACCTGACATCGTTTGCTCGCACGGGGCCCCAGGCCGGTTCGCACATTCGCATCATTGCGCTTGTTGTGGCGGAGCTTCGTTTGCTGCTGCGAGGCCACGGATGGTGGTGGTACGCAGGAGCGGCAGGGCTCTTCATCGCCTGCCTTGCAACACCGCTGGACACAGCTCGTTCCGGCTTGATTGTCGTCGCCTGGCTCTGGCCTGTGTTGGCGTGGTCGCAAATGGGGACTCGCGAGGCCCAATACGCAACCGGCGCGCTCATCTTCTCGGCGCCTCGTGCAGTTCCGCGGCAACTGCTTGCCTCCTATGCCGCCGGGGTGCTGTTGGCTGTCCTCACCGGAGGCGGTCTCGCACTTCACCTGATTTTTGCGCGCGACTTCGCGGGTCTTGCGGCCTGGGCTGCGGGCGCATTCTTCATACCCGCAATGGCTCTTGCGCTCGGTGTCACAACGGGCACACGCAAGGCTTTTGAAGCTATCTATACATGCTGGTGGTACGTCGGGCCGCTGCATCACATTCCGCGAGCAGACTTCATGGGTACGACGGCTCAATCCAGCGCACCCGTGGGATATCTGGTGGCCGCCATGATGCTGGTGATGCTGGCCTATTCATGGCGAAAAGTCCGCCTGGCGTACGCGTAACCCTTTGTTCCTGTGAGAGCCGCAACAGATCGTAGAATAGACTTGGATGGCTTTTACTGAACAATACGATGTGGTGGTAGTGGGCGCGGGGCACGCCGGCTGCGAGGCGGCCATGGCAGCGGCGCGCATGGGCCTGCGAACCGCCATCATCACCATGAACCTGGACCTGATTGCGCAGATGAGCTGCAATCCGGCTATCGGGGGCGTAGCCAAGGGTCACCTGGTCCGCGAAGTGGACGCGCTGGGCGGCATCATGGGCGAGGTCGCCGATGCCGTGGGAATCCAGTTTCGCCTACTCAACACATCCCGAGGCCCGGCAGTGTGGAGTCCGCGTGCGCAGTGCGACAAGCAGCTCTACCGCGTGAAGATGCGCGAGGTACTGGAATCTCAGCCCGGCTTGCACATTCGGCAGGCCGAGGTCGTGGACCTTGTGGTCGAGGAGGCGGACTCCAGCCGGATGGAAGATCCGTCCCGGGTCTCGGATTCGAGCCCAGGGGCACCCAACTTCGATGAATTACCGCGTCCTCTGCGCCCCCGCCGCCGCGTGTTGGGCCTCAAACTGCGGGACGGACGTCGTCTGCTTGCCGGCGCCACCATCATCACGACCGGCACATTTCTCAACGGCCTCATCCATTGCGGTGAAGAGCGCTACCCCGCCGGCCGCAGCGGTGAGCCCGCCTCTGTTCTTCTGGGCGAATCTCTCCGCGCCCTTGGCTTGCGAACCTGCAGGCTCAAGACTGGGACGCCGCCCCGTCTCGACGGCCGGACCATTCGCTGGGACATGTTCGAGGAGCAGCCCGGCGACGCCGACCCGACGCCCTTCAGCTTCCGCACCAGGAAGATTGTGCAGCCGCAGGTGAGTTGCCATATCGCCTTTACCACACCGGAAACGCTCAGGCTGATCCGCGAGAATGTGCATCGATCGGCCATGTACTCGGGCAAGATTGAGGGCATCGGCCCACGCTATTGCCCGTCCATCGAGGACAAGATCGTCAAGTTTCCGGACAAGACGCAGCACCAGTTTTTCCTGGAGCCGGAGGGTCTGAATACCCACGAGGTTTACGTCAACGGCATGTCCACCTCGCTGCCGATGGAGGTGCAGTGGCAGATTGTGCACTCGATTCCGGGCCTCGATCAGGCCGAGATGCTGCGCCCTGGTTATGCCATCGAGTACGACTCCGTCGACGCCACCGAGCTCGATCGCACCCTGCGCGTGAAGAGCATGGAAGGCCTCTACCTTGCCGGGCAGATTAATGGGACCAGCGGCTACGAAGAAGCTGCGTGCCAGGGCATCATGGCAGGCATCAACGCCGCTCTCTGGCTTAAGGGCGAGCCGCCCTTCACGATGGACAGGACGGAAGGCTACACAGGCATTCTCATCGACGACCTGATTTCGAAGGGGACCAACGAGCCTTACCGCATGTTCACTTCGCGCGCCGAATTTCGGCTGCACCTGCGCATTGACAATGCCGATCGAAGGCTGACTCCGCACGGCCGCCGTCTTGGCCTCATCAACGACGAAGCATGGTCGGAGTACGAGCAGAAGCAGGCGCGCATGCAAGCACTCGAAAAGTTGTTGACCACAAGCAAGGTTGATACCGAGCGATTGACCGCCGCGGGCTTCAGCGAGCTGACCACGACCGCCGGTCTTACATGGGCGCAACTGCTCAAGCGGCCCGAGGTTGGCATTGAGCCGGTGCTGGGTGCGATGCGCAAGAGCCTGAGCGAAGAGCCGCTGCTTGTCGAAATGGCTGCTTCAGTTGCTTCCGGCGAAAAGCTGCCGTCTGCACAACGCAATGAGGCTCGCGCCGTTGAAACCGAGATTAAATTTGCCGGTTATCTCGAGCAGCAGAAAAAGTCCATCGAAAAGCTCAAGGCGGCTGAAGGCGTAACCATACCTGAGTGGATTGAATATGGCACGATCAGCGGGCTGTCGCGCGAGATGCGCGAAAAGCTGGAACGCATTCGCCCCATCACTATCGGGCAGGCCAGCCGCATTCCCGGCGTGACTCCGGCCGCACTCAGCCTGGTGCACGTCTCCATCCGCGTGCAGGCGGCGCGACGCGCCAGCTAACCCCGGGCCCCTGACTGTATGTCCCTACTGGTTCTTGTCGCTCTTTGAGAACAGGGGAATATGAAACGGCATCTCGGCGTTGGACTGTTTCTTGTGCTTGCCGTTCGAGTCCTCGCGAAGCGATGTGCGCTGCGAGTTGGTGCACAGCCAGCCCCCATGCACGCGCTCAAAGACGTGCGTAAAAACGCCCTTTTCGTCCACCTGGCCTGATGCAGCCTTGTGGTGCAGGACATATGTGCCGTTAGCCACGGCAATGTCGCCCAGCATGCGGACCGTGATCACCCTCTGCTCAAGGTGCAGGGTCTTGTCTTCGCTCGTAATCAGGTCGGCTACCTGCTGATTGCGGGTGGTGATATCTCCCGCGGCCGAGACATCCACCAACAAGGGCGACAAGACGAGTTCCAGGGCATATTGGTCCCGCAAATTGACGGCATTGGACCACTTGTCCTCAATCTTCTGAAACTCGCCGACTTCGGTGGACGCAGTAGAGGTTACAGCCGGTAGAGGCTGAGCTGGGGCTGGAGAAGGATCTTGAGCAACTGCCGACCAGGAAAGAAGTAAAGCAAAACAGCAAACCGCAATACGGATCATACGCAAAACGAACTCCCAGTCACGATGATAACTCTTGGACTCTGAAGGTCAGCCGCTCGGAAGCACAAATCGGGGGTCAAATCAGGGAGTGAAGTTTCTCCGCCTGGTGCACTGTAACAAGCGAATCCTCGATCGAGATCCAGCCGTCTTTGCGGAACTGGCCCAGGGTGCGGGTGACGGTCTCGCGGGTGGTGCAGGTCATCGAGGCCATTTCCTCGTGGGTCAGCAGCAACGGGAAGCGGAAACCGCCGTCGTTGAGATGCTCGCCGATCTGGTGCGCCAGTTCGAGGAGCAAGCGGCCCAGTCGCGCCGCCACGGTCTCAGCAAGTGAGATGCGGCACGCGTCTTGAAGTGCGAAACGGTACTCCTGGCAGATGCATTGCACGGCGCGCATCTGGGCCTCTTTGTGGCTGCGCAGGAAGGTCGAAAATCTGTCCCGGTCCACCGGGCGAAGCTGGGCGGGGGTGAGCGACTCCGCAGAGACCTCATAGACGCCGTGGGAGAGAACGGCATAAAGCCCCAGCATGGAGCCGGGTCCGGCGACGCGGACAATCATTTGGCGATTCTCTGCGCGTCCAGCGCTCAGCTTAAGATAACCAGCGCAGATCAGATAAAGGCACCGCGCATCTTCGCCCTCGGTAAACAGCGCGGCTTGCGCCGGAAGCGAGATGGTGCTGGTGGCCAGTTCAAGATCGGCCAGTACAGCGCTGCCCAGTGAGCAGAACCAGCCAGGCCGGCGATTGGCGCAGGCCGCACATCCAACCGGGGCCTGCCGGGCCATGTGCTTCTGCCGCCTTTGAATTCCAACCGGAATTGCGATATCCGCCATTGTCTTGCCCCGTATGTCGCCGATCAGAGGGGTTTTCCCCTTCGTTTCGGCAAGCCCTGCCACCGATGCGATGGCTGCTGCCAGGTGAAAACAACTCGGCCTCCGGGAAAGAGAGTTTCGCCTCGTCAAAGTTTCTTGCAAAAGGCGGCTTGATAGATGTGATGGGGCTCACGTGTCTTCCGCCTTTGTGAATCTGCGATTTGCAATTCAGTTGTGCAACGTCGTAGTGGCGGTCAGCGACCAATTTAGGCTACGCACTCATTGTGTGACCGGGGTTGCTTTCTATGGGTATGTCTGCACACGGTCACTTTTGGTGGAACGTGTTCAGTTTTGACCAGCGGCGCGGGGACATTTTCTGCTTTGCTCTGGGAGACATCGTCATCCATTCGAAGATCCCTGAACACGACGGGTACCAGCCCAAGAAGCGGAGCAACGGACAATGTGGGTAACTCCCAACCCGTGCGGGGTCAAAAAGATACACCCCGCGGCGAAGGACCAGCCCGTGGGGACCTTCCGAGTCATTCCGTGTGATGGACATCACCGTGGCAGGAACGCAAATTTCGTACGATTCAGCGTATACGGTGATGCTCCGCACAAAGAGCAGTTTCGCAAGAGAAAGGCCAACAGCCACGCTCGAGTATTCGCTATTTTGCAAGGTCTTGATGCCGGGGAGCGCGGAGTTAGCCAGTCTACTTTCGAGGACAGCAAAGAGAGCTCCCGAGGTGGAACTTCATGCATAGAGATGGGCCATTGACACGATTGATCATGTGCGCGTTTCCGAAAAACAGGCCAGGACTTCGATCTTGCTTGCTCCTCTTGCTTGGCGCTTGCTTGTTTTGCGCGCCGGCAAGGTTGGCGCAGGCCAGCGGAGCCAAATCTGCCGGCGCTCAGGCCGCGCAGCCCGCAGCCGGCGACTTTGTCGGCGCGGAAACCTGCGCGACCTGCCACGCGGATGAGGCCAAGGGTTTCGCCAATAATCCTCATGCCAGGCTGGCCGCAATGCACGGCGGCACCGGGGTGACTTGCGAAAGCTGCCACGGGCCGGGCAAGGCGCACGTTGACGGCGGTGGAGACGTAACCAAGATCTTCAATCCCGCCAAGGCCACCGCCAAAGAAGTCGATGCGAAGTGCCTGAGCTGCCATCAGGGAAAACATGCAAACTTTGAGCGCTCCGCTCATGGCGAAGGCAATGTGAGCTGCATCTCCTGCCATAGCGTGCACGCCGCCACAGTCCCGGAGCATCTGCTCAAGGCCGCTCAGCCCCAGCTCTGCTTTCAGTGCCACACAGACGTCAAGCCGCAATTCTCCATGCCCTTCCATCACAAGGTGGAAGAGGGCCTGATGCAATGCACGGACTGCCACGATCCCCACGGCACCTTCGGGAAGAATGCGCTGCTGTCTTCAACGCAGCAGGATGCCGTCTGCACCAAGTGCCACACCGAGACAGCGGGCCCGTTCGTGTATGAGCACGACGTGGTCAAGACCGAGGGCTGCGTTGCCTGCCACACTCCGCACGGCGGACCGAACCCGCGCCTGCTGAATCGCGCCAACGTGAACACGATCTGCCTGCAGTGCCATTCGCCGTCGCCGAACTTCACGACAGGCCTGCCCATCGGGCCGGCACACAACCAGGCCGCGCAGTATCAGTCGTGCACTATCTGCCACACCAGCATTCACGGCTCCAACACCAGTGCCGTGTTCTTCAACTCAACCGAGTAAGGGGCTAGCGATGACGAAACAGACGAATTCTCTCATGAGTCTGGGCGGGTCGCCGGCCGGGTTCCGCTTTCACCGGTTCTGCACCCTTACCCTGGTAGCGGCGCTGGCCGCCGGTGGAGCGGCTTTTGGCTTTGCCCAGGCCGCGCCGGATGCGGCCAAGCCTGCAAAACAAATCAAAGAAAAGAAACCTGCCACTGAGCCTGCACAGAAGATCGTGGGCGGCTACCTGGTGCATCAGACCGTCGAATTGGGCGGACGCATCGTCGCCAACAAGGAAGGCAGCGACGCCATGTGGTCCACGATGGTGAACCAGTCCACTGGCTTGCGTGTGATAAGCCACGAACTCGAGATGCACTCGGTCAACCCTTCGAAGACACCATTTTTCGACACCTTGACCAGCTCCAGTTTCGGATATGGCGGCGATCCTTACGATGTTTCCCGTTTGAATATTTCCAAGGGACGGATCTACGACTTCGCGGGCAGCTTCCGCCGGGACCGCAATTACTTCGACTACAACCTGCTGGCGAATTCGCTGCTCGGCCCGAACGCCTTGGTGGCCGAGCCGGACTCTCTGCACCTTTTCAACACCGTCCGGCACAACACTGACACCATGCTGACGCTGCTTCCGCTTTCGCGCGTCAGCTTCCGCGCAGGATTCAACCACGGCACCCACGAGGGTCCGTCCTACACATCGGCCCATGACGGCGGCGATGTGCAGTTGCTGCAGTGGTTCCGCAATGCAAGCGATACCTACACGGGCGGAGTCGACGTAAAGGTCGCGAGGCGCACCACCGTCAGCTACGACCAGTTCTACGTCTTCTACAAGGGCGACTCGACATTCGAACTGGCTGGGGCAAACTACCCCATCCTCAACGGTAATGGACAGATGGAATCGCTGGGCGTGGACACGTCTGGCAACGGCGACCTGCGGTTCCGGCGCGAACAAGACCACCGAGATCTACAACGGCTATGCCAATCCCTACTGCAGCGGAACCACGGCAATGAGCCAGGTGGCGCCGACCCGCACCACCTTCCCGACCGAGCAGTTGCGCTTCAGTTCGCATTATTGGGATCGCATCGATATGAATGGGCGCGTGACCTACAGCGGCGGCGTGAGCAACGTGAACAGCTTCAATGAGACTTTTACCGGCCTGCTGACCCGCACATTTACCCGCCAGGAAATCGATACGGGCGGGCTTGCCAACGGACAGTTTGCCCACAACAAGCGCGTGAACGTCAACGCCGATTACGGTATCGAGGCGGAACTGAGCAAGTATGTTTCGATTTCAGACGCCTTCAGGTACTGGGACTTCCGGGTTCCGGGTAGCAATGCAGTTTCCTCCGAAGTGTGGGCGGGAACGAATGCAACCACGCCGCCGAACTTGAATATTCTGACCCCGTTGACAGCTCTCACGCCGACCACGACAACGACCGCCAACTCTTACTTCTTGAACCAGAAGAATACCGGCAACACTATTCTTGGCATCTTTTCAGTGACGCCGAAGTTCAAACTCTCCGCCGGCTGGCGCTTCAATCAACGCAACATCGTAGACCCGGGCGATGACCTGACCTGGCATCAGAACTGGGTGCTGCTCGGCAGTGTAATCGAGCCGTCACGCATGTTCCGGCTCAACTTAAACCTGGATAGGATGAGCGCCAAGAGCGCCAACTCGGACACGCCCAGCGATACCTACACACGCGAGGCGCCCGACCAGTCGATCCACTTCAAGGCACGCGCCATCATCACCCCGGCCAAGTGGGTTAACCTCTCTGTTGTCGCCAATGACTACGCCGCCAAGAATGACGATCCGCTGGTGAACCATACGGAGCACAATCATGACTTCAGCGTCGGCGCACAGTTCATCGCTAACGGGACGTTGAGCCTGGACTTCAACTACGCCCACGACGACGTCTTCTCGCAGACGGACCTGTGCTACGTCTTTACGCCCACGGCCACAGCGCCGCTGCCCGCTGGAGCCACCAATGCCGGGACCTGCATGCCGACCGCAGACAATCCCACTGCGACCAGCAACCTTTACCTCGGCAATGGGTATTACCATGCGCCGTCAAATTTCTACTCGGCCGCGGTCAACTTCACGCCGATCAAATACCTTAACTTCAACGGCGGAACGCGAGTGAACACCCTGAACGGGAGCGGCGAAGAGTTGAATCCGCTCATGGTTCCAGGTGCGCTGCAATCCAGGATGCTGACACCGTTTGCCGATCTCGAAGTGCATGTCGCGCCGCAATGGACCTGGCACGGAAATTGGAATCATCACGGCTACAACGAAGGAGGTCCTGTAGGCCCTACAGCGGCTCGGGACTTCCACGCCGACGTTGTGACCTTGAGTGTGAAGTACGCATTTTGACAACGAAGGTGGAGAAGCACGAGGCATCGCTCATCCACCCTATCTTTTCGCATTTTTGTTTTGGATGTGGCACTGATTTTCTTCTTTTCGTTGCATAGGGAATGGAACGGCTCATCTTGTAAGGGCCAACCTCTCGACTGCGGGTCTCCTCGCACATGTAAGAGGGAATTACCGAGGAGTTTTACCATGAGAAAGACAATCAAGACTTTCGTGACGCTGGCAGCAGTTCTGTCGCTGGCCAGCGCCGTGGGCTTCGCCCAATCTTCAGGGGAAGCCCTTTACAAGGCAAAATGCCAGATGTGTCATGGCGCCGCAGGAATGGCTGACTCGCCTGCTGGAAAGGCCATGAAGGTGAAGCCGATCACAGATCCCGAAGTGACCAAGCTCACCGAAGGCCAGATGACTGCCGCTGTCCACGACGGCATGGGAAAAATGCAACCGTACAAAGACAAGCTGACTGACGCCCAGATCAAGGACGCGGTGAGCTACTTCCGTACGTTCATCAAGTAGGGTAACCGCACGGCCGGTGCAATCCCTTCCTACCTAGGAGTTGCGCCGGTTTTGCGCGATAGGGTTACTTGGTGCGATTTTGACGAGAATCCCGGTGACTTCTGTTTGCCGGCGGGGTTGATACAGGTGGGACAATCCAAACGGCAGGCGTGAGACCCGGCGTGCTGTGCGCGGAGAATTTGAAGGAGTTTTGCAATGACAAAGACGATTCGTACCCTGGCGGTGCTGGCTGCAGCAGTATGCATGACCGGCGCCATGAGCTTCGCCCAAGACGGCGCGGCGACCTACAAGGCCAAGTGCCAGATGTGCCATGGCGCCACCGGCACCCCGAGCGCGGGGATGGCCAAGGCAATGGGCATCAAAGCAGTCTCTGACCCGGACATGAAGAAGCTGACCGAGGCCGAGATGATTGCCGCCGTGAAGGACGGCAAGGGCAAGATGAAGCCGATTGCCGGCCTCACCGAACCGCAGGTCAAGGAAGTTGTCACCTACTTCCGCAGTTTGAAGTAGAAAGTATCATGCAACTCGCGTTCCGGCATTTCCAGGGGTAATGTAATCTCTTAGCTTCCTTGCAAGACTGGGGCTACCTTCACCCCGCGGGCAAGAACCTGTCCGCGGGGACCCTTGTTCTGCCGGTCGCATCAACTCGAGAGACCTCTCTCAGTGACGTTCTGGCCCTGCAGGTGTCTTAGCCTGCGGCTTATCTATCTCATTCATCGTCGGGGGCAACGTGCCACTGCTTCAAAGATTCCGCGAAAACTGGGTTCGGCCGGCGCTATTCTTCGGCAACAATCCCATCAGCCTTGCCGGCGGCGCCATCACCACTGCCTCCGGCGTAACCATGATTGGCTACTGGCTGGAACAGATTTTCGGCCGGCCCAACGACAATCCTTATCTCGGAATCATCTTCTTTCTGATTCTGCCGGGATTGTTTGTACTCGGGCTGGCGATCATCCCGGTCGGCGTCTATGTGCGCCGCAAAAAGCTGCAGAATGCCGGACAGATTCCTGCTGCATTCCCCAAGGTTGACTTCAACGATCGGATTTTCCGCCACGGCGTCGATATCGTCCTGATAGCCACGATAGTGAATCTCCTGGTGGTATCAGTGGCCAGTTATCGGGGCGCGGCTTACATGGACTCGCCTCAGTTTTGCGGGCAGTCCTGCCACGTGATGCAACCTGAGTACACCGCGTACAAGATTGCACCTCACTCGCATGTGGCTTGCGTGGATTGCCACATCGGCTCGGGCGCTGACGCCTACTTCGCCGCCAAGGTCAACGGCACCAAGCAACTGCTCGAAGTTTCCTTCCATCGCTATCCCACGCCGATTCCTTCGCCGGTGAGGAATCTGCGCCCCGCGCGGATCATCTGCGAGGGCTGCCACACCCCGGCGCGGTTTGTGGGTGAACGGCTGCTGGTCAAATCCAGCTTTGCCGACGACGAAAAGAACACCGAAACGCAGACGGTACTGGTCCTGCACCTGGGCGGGCTCGACGGGCTTTCGCATCTGACCGGCATTCATGGCGTACACCTGGGGCACATCGAATACATTGCCACCGATTCTGATCGCACCACGATTCCATGGGTGCAGAAACAGAACGCCGACGGTTCGGAGACAGTATTCTCTTCGTCCCCGGCAGGTAGCCCCGTCCCTCAGGGAGAGCGGCGCGTGATGGACTGCATCGACTGCCACAACCGCGCAGCGCACCCTTTCCAGACCGCAGAAGAAGCGATCAACCAGGCGATGTCAGACGGCCCGATCAGTCCGGACCTTCCATTTGTCCACAAAGAGGGACTGGAACTGCTGCAAGCCAAGTACGACTCCCAGGACGAGGCACGCGCCAAGATTCCTGCCCAGCTTGCTACTTTTTATCGCAGCAAGTATCCCCAGATTATGGCGACAAAGGCCAATCTTGTGGATTCGGCAGGAAAGAGTCTCGTAACGCTCTACTGCCAGAATGTATTCCCCTTTATGAAGGTAACCTGGGGGACGCACCCCAATCACATCGGGCACATGAGCTATCCGGGCTGCTTCCGCTGCCACGATGGCAACCATGCTGCGAAAGACGGCACATCGATTCCCCAGGACTGCTCGACGTGCCACAACCTGTTGGCCGTCGACGAGTCCAAACCCAAGGTCCTCGCCGACCTGGGTATTCAATAAACTGATTTCAGGGGAGGTGGGCGCAAAGGGCGGCTGGGATTCCAGCCGCCCTTTCGGGGTTCATCTTCCGATGTAGTCCCCGTGTTAGCCTTGCCTTTCACGTTGAAGGAGCCTTATCCCGGTGAACAACAACCACCCTTTGCACTTTGACCTGGTTGCAGCAGCCCATGCATCAATGCTCGAACATGGGTTTCAGCCCGATTTTCCTGCTGCAACCGCCGGTGAACTCGCTGCCATCGAGGCGCATCCGGCAATGCCCGCCGCGCCGGGCGCTCAGGACCTGCGCAGCCTGCTCTGGTCCTCGATCGACAACGACACTTCAAAGGACCTTGACCAGATTGAGTGGGCCGAGCAGTTGCCCGACGGCCGCATCCGGGTGCTTATTGGCGTGGCCGACGTGGACGCTCGCGTAGCTCTCGGCACCGCGCTCGACACGCACGCGCGCAGCGAGACGACCTCGGTCTATACCGGCGTCAAAGTGTTTCCCATGCTGCCGTCCGAGCTCTCCGAGGGCATCACGTCACTGAATGAAAATGAGGATCGCGTAGCACTGGTCATCGAGTTTGCAGTGGATGCCACGGGCGCAGCATCCGATGGCAAAGCCTACCGCGCGCTGGTGCACAACCGGGCGCAACTGGCCTACAACTCCGTCGGCGCATGGCTTGAAGGCACCGGACCCGCGCCGGCCAAGGTCGCCGCCAGCGCTGACCTGGCCGCGCAACTCAAGCTGCAGGACGTGGCCGCGCAACGCATGGTCGGCAACCGCTTCCAGCATGGAGCGCTCGATCTTGAGACCATTGAAACCCGGCCCGTGATGCAGAAGGACCAGGCCGTGGACATTGCAAGTCTCGAAAAGAATCGTGCCACATCGCTGATCGAGGAGTTCATGGTTGCGGCCAATGGCGTGATTGCCAAGACCTTCGAAGATGCCGGCATCGCCTCGATCCGGCGTATTGTGCGCACGCCCAAACGCTGGGATCGCATCGTCGAGCTTGCCAAGGTGCTGGGCGCCACGCTGCCCGCCGAACCGGACTCGAAGGCGCTCAACAACTTTCTGCTGGCGCAAAAGCAGAAGGACCCCGACCACTTTCCCGATCTCTCGCTGGGCAGTGGTCAAGCTGATAGGGCCGGGCGAGTATGTGCTGGTGAAGCCCAGCGAAGTCTCACCGGGGCACTTCGGCCTCGCGGTGCAGGATTACACGCACTCCACTGCGCCCAATCGCCGCTTCCCCGACGTGGTAACGCAGAGGCTGATGAAAGCGTGGCTGGCAAAGGCAGCGCAACCTTACTCCGAAGGCGACCTGGATGCGATTGCGCAGCACTGCACGCTGATGGAAGATAACGCGCGCAAAGTGGAGCGCGACATGGAGAAGCGCATTGCCGCCGTGGTGCTGCGCCCTCGCATCGGCCAAAGTTTCCAGGCCATCGTTACGGGCGTCAACAACTACGGAACGTTTGTCCGCACCCTCGACCCGCATGCCGACGGAATGCTGGTGAATGTAGGAAAGCCGGGCTCCCAGAAGGGGCTCGATGTGGGCGATCGCGTGACGGTGAAGCTGGTTTCCACCGACCCTCAGCGCGGGTTTATCGACTTCGCTGTTTGACCCGACGCTGGCGGATTCTTGCCCTTACTCTCCAGCATCCTTCGGCAACTCTGCAGCGACTGGCGCATCTTCCTGCGCCGCGGCCCGCGCAGTTCCCGGCTCATCCATCCATAGGCAGACAATCCACCAGATCAGCACCAGCAGGTACACTGCGCTGTTGGCATTGAAAAGCTTTTCCCTCAAGCCCATGATGCGCTCGTATTCCGCCATCGAGTGAGGCGCGGCCGTCTTGGCGATGACCTGCCAGATGGCCTGCATCGACAACTGTCCCAGTGACACCGTCGAAAGGCCGATCAATATCTGCTGCACGTGGCTGCGCCAACCGGCTCCGAAGCGGCGGCCGAACAGAACCGCCAGCAGTCCCAGCGCAATGGTGAGCACGTCCACCAGGAGCCCGAGTTTCTGCGCAAACAGCTGCATCAGTCCCAGGCGCGCTAGCAAGGTGTCGAAAGCGATCGACTTCCACGCCGGCCATATCCCCCACGTGGCAAGCACAACCCCGCCCAGGGCCAGCAGCACGAGCGTCCACACGGTCCAGGCGCGGCGCGAAGCACGGCCAAAGGCGCGGCGGGCCATCTCCAGCACCACCAGCAGGGCGACGATCGAGGTCACATCGGCGAGAACGAGAAAGATGCCGCTCATGGTGAGCTGAGGCATGCGGCCGAAGAGCAGCCGGCTCGACAGCAGCCGCAGAGTCACCAGAACGATACCGGTGGTGAACCACGGAAAGCGCCGGATCCGCTCCCGCCCCATCAGGACCACCAGCAGGACCAGGTGTGCCGCAAACGTCAGCGTCCAGAGGACCTGGACAGCCGTAAAGTCAAAGTTGAAGTGCATGAACTCCTTACGAGGCTGTGCGCTCCAGATTGAAGCGGGCCAAAGGCTAGTCTAGGACATTTGCGCGGTGCACGTGAATCGGCCTGCTCCGTGAGGCGCAGCGCAACCGGCGCATCTCGCCGCATGACTTTGAAATGCGGTATGCTGAGAGAGCGCGCCCGTAGCTCAGCTGGATAGAGCGAACGCCTCCGGAGCGTTAGGTCGGGAGTTCGAATCTCTCCGGGCGCACCAGCTCTTCTCAGTTACCCAATCGCAGACGCAATTTCCAGTTGGAGTTCTCGACCGGCTCTGAGTCAACCGCGCGCCGCTTCCCGCTGCGTCCGCAACTCCTCCATCACTGATTGAATCAGCGCCTTGGCGCCTTCCATCCCGCTTAGAACAGCCTGCAGGTCAAGCGCAGGCTTGCTCGGGTTGCGGCTTGAGGCGCAGTACACTCCATGCTGGCCCACCATGATTAGCGAATCAGTCAGCAGGTCCAGCGCCACCGCCAGCCGGCCGCGCTCCACGCCCATCATGAACTCGTGCTGTCTGCAGCTCAGCCCGTTTTTCGTCGAAAACGCTCATGGTTCAAGCGTAAACGAAAAGCGGGGCATCCGCTCCTCACACATCCAGCTTGCGCATGTACTCGGCGTCTTCGCGAAGCTCCTGCATCGGGTCGCCGGTGAACTCTTCCTGCTCGATGAAGTAATGCTTTAGCCCCGTCGCCGCGCGCAGAATTCGCCGATAATCCGCGACACCGGTGCCCATTACCACGGAGTGATAGTTGCCGTTCGCCTCGCGCGCCATATCCTTCACGTGCATCAGCGGAAAGCGCTCCGGCGTCTTGCTCAGATACTTCACCGGGTCGTAGCCCGAAGCGACCACCCAGCCGGCATCCATCTCAAAGACCACGAACTTCGGATCGGTCAGCCGCAGCAGCTCGTCATATACGACGACGCCTCCAAAGACGGCAAACTCCGGAATGTGGTTATGGACGCCAAGGGTCATGCCCGCGGATTTGACCTTTTCGCCGATGCGGTTAAGCTCGTCCGCCACCCAGCGCCAATCGTCGAGCGTCAGCTCACCCTTCGCATGGGGATCGCGGTGCACTCCCCCCGCCGATGAGCAGACCAGGTAGTCAAGGCCCAGCGTGTGCCCGTAGTCGAGCCACTGGTCGAGTTGCGACTCCAGCACCAACAACGTGTGATGCGAGCTGATGCAGCGCAGCCCCGCCTGGTCCATGGCGTTGCGAAAATCCTTTGCGCTCTTATCGTAGAATCCCGCCGCTTCCACCACCGAATAGCCCGCCTCCTTCAACTGGCGGAGGGTGCCGTCAAAGTCCTTGGGCAGCAGATTGCGGACCGAGTAGAGTTGCAGCCCGATGGGCATCTGGAGCGGCGCTGCCGCGACGTGTTCAGCGCCGGTGCAGGCCGCGGCGACAACTGCGCCCGAAGCCTGCAGAAAAGTTCTGCGCGAAGTGATGCTCATTGGCTGGTTCTCCTTGAGAGGTTCTACGCCTTGATCGTTTTCGTGGCCGCATCCCATGTGGCTACGTTGCGGTGGAAGTAAGAATGATTGGCCATGTGGCAGGCGATCGCTGCATTGTTGCCGAAGACTTCGTCCTCGACCACGTGCTCGCGCGTCTCCACGGCGCTGAAGAAGTTGGCGATATGGTCGGCGGTGTCGTTATAGCCCGGCGTGGCCGAATAGCTTTCGACCTCGGCCAGTTTTGCCGGCGGTGCGGGGTGAGCCGCATGCCAATCGTCCAAATACTGCTTCTTCATCTGCGCGGTCCAGCCATTGAGCGAGTAGCCCTCCGGCTGCGGGCGCGTGTCCTGCGGAGTCACCATGAGCGTATCGCCGTTGATGACCATCGTGGCCTCGCTGCCGTAGAAGATGATCGGCTCGCCGGCGGCGTTGTTCTGGTTGCAGTGCAGGTTCACCGTGATGCCGGGATAGTCGTAGAGCGTAGCCAGCAAGTCAGGAAAGTCGCGTCCGTCGGTGAAGTGCGTCAGGCTTCCGGTGGACAAGGCGCGGGCGGGAATGGCATTGACGCCGCTTACGCATTGAATACCTGAGATGAGGTGAACAAACAAGTCGCCCGCCACGCCCTCGCCATAATCGGCAAAGCAGCGCCAGCGGAAGAAGCGCGCCGCGTCGAAGGGCCGCGTCGGTGCGTCGCGCAGCCAGGTCGTCCAGTCGATGGTCTCCGGGCTCGCATCCGGCGCGATGGGATACACCCAGGCGCCCGAAGGAGAGTTGCGATCGGAATGCCCTTCAACGTAGTGGACTTGTCCAAGCCTCCCCGACGCGTAGATCTCCGCCGCCTTCCTGTACACGATGTTGCTCACGCGCTGGCTGCCCGCCTGGAAGATGCGCTTGCCCGACTGCACCGCTTCCACCATCGCCCACCCATCGGCCACGGTATGCGACATCGGCTTTTCGCAGTAAACGTCCTTGCCTGCCGCCAGGCAATCAAGTACTACCCGCCGGTGCTGAAAATCAGCCACCGCGACAATTACTGCGTCCACATCTTTGCGGTCCAGCAGTGAACGATAATCGCGCGTCGTGGGAACATCCGCCCCGTAGGCCTCCAGACCTGCCTTCTGATGCATGTCATAAAGATCGGCCGTACCCACCAGGACCCCCGTAGGCACCTGCCGCGCAGCCCGCAGCAAGTCGCACCCTCGAATGCCGGTACCGATGGAGGCGAAACGAATCGTGCGTCCGGTCGCACCGCCAGATGCGCTCTGTGCAGCCAGCACAGGCGAAGCAAGCAGCGTGGACTTGATTGCAGCGCCAGCCGCAACGGCGCCTGCGCCGAGGCGCACAAAGTCGCGCCGGGTGATGGATTGCATGCTCATTAGGCTTCTCCCCTGCGAGCGCAATTCTCGCTCCCCAACCCGTGGCGTGTAAAGAAACGCATGGGGATAACCGCAAACTCTCGATTCCTGGTCAGCTTGACAACCACGGGCGGCTCCTGTTTTTATCTTTGGCAGTTTGAAGCACCACGCGTGCTTGCCCTCAAAACAATCGGTTGTCTTTGACAATCCATGCTGAGATTGCGAGTCCGCTCGAACAGCCGCTGATGTTGCGGTACATTGGAGCCTTCATGTATCCGAGACGCACTCTTGCTTTGCTTCTGCCTGCGGTCCTCATCTCCCTCCCAATTGCAATACGAGCGCAATCCATTCCCGATGCCCAGCTTTGGCTGACCACCGTGGATCGATCCGCATTGCTCTCGCCGCAGCAGGCTCTTCTGCATTTCACAGGCGCACAGGCGCAACTTCCTGCCGTCGAAGTCAACGACATGCAGCAGTTTCAGCCGATTGAAGGCTTTGGCGTTGCTCTCACCGGCGGCAGCGCGGAACTGCTCATGCGCATGGCGCCGGAGCGGAGGGCCGCCTTGCTCAAGCAGATCTTCACGACTGAAGGCGACGGAATCGGCGTCACCTACCTGCGGGTCAGCATCGGCTCCTCCGATATGAATGACCACGTGTATTCCTACGACGATATGCCCGCCGGTCAAACTGACCCTACGCTGGCAAAGTTCAGTCTCGATCCGGACCAGGCCGATGTGATTCCAGTTCTCAAGGAAATCCTGGCCATCAATCCGCACATCAAGATTCTAGGCTCCCCGTGGTCCGCCCCCGCGTGGATGAAGACCAACGACGACGTGAAAGGCGGCCATCTCAAGCCCGAGTTTTATGACGCGTTCGCGAACTACTTTGTGAAGTACATCCAGGGCATGCAAGCCGAGGGCATTCCCATCACCGCAATTACCGTTGAGAACGAGCCACTGAATCCGAAAAACACGCCCAGCATGGTGGTCTTCGCGCCTGAAGAAGCGGCATTCATCGGTGAGCACCTGGGCCCGGCATTTGAAAAGGCCGGTATACATACTGAGATTCAGGTCTACGATCACAATCCCGACGTTCCTTCTTACCCATTGTCGATTCTTGCCGACCCGGTCGCCGGCAAATACGTTTCCGGTACCGCGTTTCACCTGTACGGCGGCGATGCGTCCACGTTGACGATGGTGCACGATGAGTATCCCAACAAGAATCTCTACCTCACCGAGCAATCCATCACGCAGCGTCCCGGCTCGTCGACGATCGAGATTGCAGAAGCGGTAAGCCGCGTCCTCATTGGCGGCACACGCAATTGGGCCCGCAACGTATTGCTTTGGAACCTCGCCGCCGATCCCCATGCCGGCCCGCATACCAATAACGGCGGATGCACAGGTTGCTTCGGCGCTATCACGCTCGACGGCGATAAGGCCACCCTCAACGTGGCCTACTACGCCCTGGCGCATTTCTCTAAATTCGTGCCGCCTGGCTCGGTGCGCATCGGATCAACCGAACAGGAACAGCTCGACACCGCTGCGTTCCTCACTCCCGCAGGCAAGGTTGTGCTGGTCGCCTCCAACACCGGCAACTTCCTTAAGAAGTTCGCAATTGTGTATCACGGCAAGAGCGTGGAAGCTTCTCTTCCCGCAGAATCGGTGGGTACTTATGTCTGGTAGCCGCGAATTGAAACACCCGGCCCTCGCACGGAACAAAGAGAATTGCGAAATCTCTGCCGCTCTCTTCCGTTCAGGTCTTCTGTCACTGCTGCTTGTTTGCTCTGCCGGCCTCGCGTTTGCATCCGGCGCGGCAAAGCCGGCTCTGGGCCCCAACACGTTGGTCTTCGATCCATCCATGCCCGCGGCCGCTATCCAGGAGCAGATCGACAAGGTCTACGCGATTCAGCAGCACAGCGAGTTTGGTTCGGCGCGTTACGCGCTGCTTTTTCTGCCCGGCGAATATCATGTGGACGTGCCCGTCGGTTTTTACACCCAGGTGCTGGGCCTGGGCGTGACTCCAGACGCGGTTCACATCATTGGCGACGTGCACTCCGACGCCAGCCTGCCTCACAACAATGCTACTTGCACTTTCTGGCGCGCTGCCGAGGGCTTTTCAGTCACGCCAACGGGCGGCACCATGCGGTGGGCCGTCTCGCAGGCCGTGCCCTTCCGCCGCATGCACGTTCTCGGCAATATCGTGCTTCACCAGAACGGCGGATGGGCCAG
This sequence comes from uncultured Acidobacteriaceae bacterium, assembly GCA_963780515.1. Lineage (GTDB taxonomy): Bacteria > Acidobacteriota > Terriglobia > Terriglobales > Acidobacteriaceae > Telmatobacter. Next base: position 342,023 of record CAWACG010000015.1, on the reverse strand, counting down.
CGGCGGATGGATGTCTGACTCGCTGGTTGACGGCAACGTGGGCGCGGGCCCGCAGCAGCAGTGGATCTCGCGCAATAGCGAGTGGGGTAGTTGGACCGGCGCCAACTGGAACATGGTCTTTGTGGGTGTTCCGCATCCTCCGCCCGGCGAGTGGCCTGAGCCGCCCTACACGAAAGTGGAGCGCACTCCCATCGTACGCGAGAAACCATTTCTCGAGGTCGATGCGAAAGGAAACTGGAGCGTCCGCGTTCCCGCGCTGAGAACCGACAGCGAAGGCATCACCTGGCACGGCGGCTCGACTCCGGGAGAATCCATTCCGCTCAGCCGGTTTCTTCATCGCCCGTCCCGGCGTGGACACCGCCGCAACCATGAACGCGCAACTCGCTAAAGGCAAGAACCTGCTGCTTACGCCCGGTATCTACGATCTCTCTGAACCAATTCGTGTCACGCGTCCGAACACGATGGTGATGGGGCTGGGCTTCGCCACCCTCCGCCCTGTCCGTGGTACGGCGGCAATCACTACGGCAGACGTGGATGGCCTTACGATCGCAGGCATTCTGTTTGATGCGGGTGAGGTGCAGTCGCCTGTTTTGTTGCAGGTCGGGCCAGAAGGAAGCAAGGCAAGCCATGCCAGGAATCCTATCTGCCTGTTTGACGTGTTCTTCCGCGTCGGCGGCGCCGGAGTGGGCCGCACGATCGTGAATCTCGAAATCAATAGCAACGATACAATTGTCGATCACACCTGGATTTGGCGAGCCGATCACGGTGCTGGCGTCGGTTGGACCAGCAACCTCAGCGCCAATGGCCTGGTGGTCAACGGCAATAACGTGACGGCCTACGGTCTGTTCGTCGAGCATCACCAGCAGTTCCAGGTTCTGTGGAACGGCAACGGCGGGCGCACGTACTTCTATCAATCCGAGATTCCGTACGATCCGCCCGACCAGGCGAGTTACTCCAGCGCGCCCGGCGTGAAGGGATGGGCGTCTTATAAAGTGGCCGATGCGGTCACCACCCACGAGGCCTGGGGCCTCGGCATCTATTCCGTATTCCGCCATCCCAACGTCGATCTCACCCGCGCCATCGAGGTGCCCAGAACCCCTGGCGTCAGATTTCATCACATGATCACCGTTGCGCTCGACAACCTGGGCGAAATCTCCAACGTGATCGATGACAAGGGTGGACCCACGTCCGTTGCACCAAACCGGGTCACGCCAAAGGTCGCAGAGTTTCCATAGACTACTGCGCAGTTGGCTCGCCATCAGGCATGCTTCGTTCGGGCATGGGAGAATGGAAGAGTACAGACCATGACCGACGAAGCCGCTCCTGACGTTCAGCCCGCACCCGAAGTCACTCCCGAACCCATCGCAGAGCCTGCAGAAGATTTTGCCGCGCTGCTGTCGGAGTTTGAGCGCAGCCACACGCACAAGCCCGCAGGCGGCGCAAAGCAACTGCAAGGGACGGTCGTCTCCCTCTCCACCGACCAGGTCTTTCTGGATATTGGCTACAAGACTGAAGGCGTATTGCCGCGCTCGGCCTTTGAAAACAACGCCGATGGAGTCGCAGCGGGTGACAGCGTAGCCGTCTCAGTAACCGGCCGCAACGAAGAAGGATACTACGAGCTGTCGCGCTTCAAGGTTTCTCAGCCTCGCGACTGGACGGCCCTCGAAGCAGCCTTCGCCGAGAAGCTCGCCGTGGTCGGAACCGTCACCGGCGTGGTCAAGGGCGGCGTCAATGTCGACATCGGCGTGCGCGCATTTATGCCTGCCAGTCGCAGCGGAACACGCGACGCAACCGAACTTGAAAAACTGGTGGGCACTGAAATCAACTGCCGCATCACCAAGCTTGATGTCACAGACGAAGACGTGGTCGTTGACCGGCGGGTCGTACTGGAAGAACAGGCACGCACGGCCGCGGAGGGTCACTTTGCCTCGATAGAGGAGGGCGAAGCTGTAAACGGCACTGTGCGCACCTTGATGCCCTATGGCGCGTTTGTCGACCTGGGCGGCGTTGATGGGCTGTTGCACATCAGCGATATGGCCTGGGGGCGCGTGAACAAGCCCGAAGATGTGCTCTCCGTCGGCCAGGAGATCAAGGTTCGGATCCTCAAAGTCGACCCGGAGACGAAGAAGATTTCGCTCGGTCTCAAGCAGCTGCAGGCGGAACCATGGGAAGCGGCGGCAGACAAATTCCAGGCTGGCCAGCGTGTGCAGGGAACCGTAACGCGGCTGGCCGACTTCGGCGCATTCGTCGAAATCGAGCCGGGCATCGAAGGCCTGATTCATATTTCAGAGATGTCGTGGGGAAAGAAGATCCGCCACCCCAGTGACGTGCTCAAGACGGGCGACCGCGTCGATACGGTCATTCTCGCCATCAAGCCGGAGGAGCGCCGCATTTCGCTCGGCCTCAAGCAGACTCTGAGCGACCCGTGGTCTGAGGTGCAACGGAAGTTTCCTGTCGGCTCTCAGATTGAGGGGCCAGTGACGAAACTGATGAAGTTCGGCGCCTTTGTCGAACTGGCCGAAGGCATCGAAGGCCTCGTTCATGTCAGCGAGATCAGCGCGGAAAAGCGAATCAACCACCCGCAGGACCTGCTGCACGCGGGACAGGTGGTAAAGGCCCAGGTCCTGGCCATCGATGCGGAAAAGCGGCAGATCAAGCTAAGCATGAAGCAACTCATCCCCACCAGCATTGACGAGTACATCGCGGAACACAAGCCGGGCGATGTGGTCTCAGGCCGCGTCGTCGAGGCGTCGGCCTCACACGCGCTGGTCGAACTGGGCGAAGGCATCCGCGCCGCATGCCGCATCGCTGACCGGCGCAGTCAAAGTGCAGGCAGAGCCGAAGACCGAATCCAAGGCCGATCTTTCCGCACTCTCTTCAATGTTGAAGGCGCGTTGGCAAGGTAATGCTCCGGCTGCTTCAAACAGCCCAGAGCCACTGAGCGAAGGCCAGATTCGAAGCTTCAAGATCGTCGCGCTCGATGGCGACGGCAAGAAGATTGAAGTCGCGCTAGCCTGACAAGCTACAGGTACACCTCGTCGATGTAGCACCATTTCCAGTCTTCTCCGCGCTCGGCGGATTGAATCAGCGGATGCTGCGTGGCGTGGAAGTGGGCGCGTGCATGGCGGTTCGGTGAGGAGTCGCAGCAGCCCACATGGCCGCACTCCAGGCACATGCGCAGGTGCACCCAGGTGCCGCCGATTTTCAGGCAATCCTCGCAACCTTTTGAACTTGGTTTCACCTTCTTCAGGTGCTCGGCTAGGTGAGTGCATTGGGTCGCCATCTGAATCCTCCATGTGGGGAAACACTTCGTTCTTATACCACCCTATATTGTTCAGCCAGCGTGCGAAAATCCTTCACCTGCGCCGCAACCCATGCTTCATCGCGGCCTAACTCGGTGGCCAGCAGTCTTGCCACCGGTTCTGCCATTGCAATCGCGGCGTTGGCGTTGAGAAACAGCGCACGCGTGTGCCGGGCCAACGCATCCTCCACCGTCCGAGCCATTTCAGCACGCGCCGCCCACACGACCTCTGCAGCGATGTACGGCAGGTCCGAATGCAGGCGCGCGGCAAGCGCCGGAGAACTTTGGGCCAGGGTACGAATCGCATCGGCGTCGGAGCCGTACACCTCGAGACTCCCCAGCGCCGCCGAGTCGCGCAGATAGCCGTGAATTCTCAGGTTACGCGTGGGGCAAGGCTCGTCGCGCAGTCTGCCCAGCGTAATCGCGTGGTCCACGCAGTCCTCTGCCATGTGGCGATAAGTAGTCCACTTGCCGCCGGTGATGGTCAGCAGGCCCGAGGTGTCCACGTGGATCACGTGATCGCGCGAGAGCGCCGAGGTCTTGCCTTCGCCCTTGACCAGCGGACGCAGTCCCACGTAAACCGCCAGCACATCGGCACGCGTCGGCGGGCGGGTAAGATAACGCGCCGCAGTTTCCAGAATGAACTCAATCTCCTCGTCGAGAGGCCGCGGCTCCAAACTGGGCGCGTCCAGCGGAGTGTCGGTGGTGCCGGCAACGGCATGCTCATGCCACGGAATCACAAACAGCACACGGCCATCGCTGGTGCGTGGAACCATGAGCGCCGTATCAGTCTTGAGAAACGAGCGGTCGAAGACAAGATGGATTCCCTGGCTGGTTACCACCAGCTGTTCTGCATCGGGATCGGCCATCTTGCGAATTGAATCCGTGAACACGCCGGTTGCATTTACCACGATGCGCGCCGCAATCGTCAGTTCGTCGCCGGTTTCTTCGTCACGCGCGGTCAGGCCACTCACGTAACCTTCAGCATCGCGCAGCAGGCTTGTAGCAGGGCAGTAATTCACCAGCGTTGCGCCGTGGTCCGCTGCCGTCATGGCCAGGTGAATCAGAAGCCGCGCATCGTCAAACTGCCCGTCGAAGTAGACCACGCCGCCAGTCAACCCCTCCGGCTCAAGCGTGGGCAGCCGCTCCAGCGTCTCTTCCTTTGTCAGCAGCTTCGATGCGCCAAACCCATACTTGCCCGCCAGCAGGTCATAGAGCTTCAGGCCGATGCCATAAAACGGCGCTTCCCACCAGGAATAATTCGGCACGACGAACGCCAGATCATGCACCAGGTGAGGCGCGTTCTGCCGCATCAGTCCGCGCTCTTTCAGCGCCGACATCACCAGCGGCACATTGCCCTGCTCCAGGTACCGCACGCCGCCGTGCACCAGCTTCGTACTGCGGCTGCTTGTGCCCTTGCCAAAGTCGTGAGCCTCTACCAGCACCACGTCGAGCCCGCGAGCCGCGGCGTCCACGGCAACGCCCATGCCGGTGGCCCCGCCGCCAATCACGGCAATATCCCAAGGTCCCCCGTTTTCAGACCGCTCGCGGATCTTGCGCACCATCTCTTCCCTGCGCATCGAGTGCTCCTGAGTCACTACTCTGTCCAGCTTTTTGAGCGTTCCACGGCGCGTTGCCAGCGCGCGCGGCGCTCGGCCCGTTCGCTGGCAGCCATCCTGGGCTCAAAGCGCACGTCGCCCTGGCGCTTGGCGCGCAAATCCTCAGGACTTGCCCAGAAACCAGTCGCCAATCCCGCCAGATACGCGGCGCCCAAGGCAGTCGTCTCTGTCACCTTGGGACGCACCACCGGCACACCCAGTACATCGGCCTGGAACTGCATCATCAGGTCGTTCACCGCCGCGCCGCCATCCACGCGCAACGCGCCCAGCGGCGTTCCTGTCTCGCTCTGCACGGCTTCCAGTACGTCCGCAACTTGAAAGGCGATGCTCTCGAGCGCCGCTCGCGCAATGTGCCCCGGCGAGGTATCGCGGCGCAGCCCGATCAGCAATCCGCCCGCGTGCGGATCCCAATGCGGCGCACCCAGCCCCACGAACGCAGGCACCAGCACCACGCCTCCGCTGTCGGGCACGCTGGCCGCCAGGCGCCTCCACCTCGGCGGATGAGCCAATCATCTTGAGATTGTCGCGCAGCCACTGCACCACCGCCCCGCCGATAAAGATACTGCCTTCGAGCGCATACTCCAGTCGGCGCTGCTGAACTCGCCGCCAGCGTAGTAATCAGGCGATGCTTCGAGCGCACAAAACCAGAGCCGTTGCCGTCGATTCCGGTCCCAATGTTTTGCAGCAGAAAGCATCCCGTGCCGTAGGTATTCTTGGCCTCGCCCGCACTCCAGCACAACTGGCCGAAGAGCGCAGCCTGCTGGTCGCCGGCGATGCCGGCGATTGCAATGCCGCCCAGCCCCAGCGTAGTGGTCACCTCGCCGACGCGCTGGCTTGACCAGACAACTTCGGGCAGCAAGCTTTCCGGAATACCGAAGATGCGCAGCAACTCGGGGTCCCACGCGCCCTTCACGATGTTGTAGAGCAGCGTCCGCGAGGCGTTGGTCACGTCTGTTACGTGGCGGGTACCGCTCGTCAGGTGCCAGATAAGCCAGCTGTCCACGGTGCCAAAGGCCAGCTCGCCGCGTTCGGCACGTGCGCGCGCGCCCGGCACGTTGTCGAGAATCCAGCCAATCTTGGTGGCAGAGAAGTACGGGTCAAGCACGAGGCCAGTGCGGTTCGAAACGTCGTCTCCCACACCGCTCTCTTCCAACGCGGCACACCGCGCCGCCGTTCTGCGATCCTGCCACACAATGGCCGGGTGGATGGGCTTTCCGGTAGCCCGCTCCCAGACAATCACCGTCTCGCGCTGATTGGTGATGCCGATGGCCGCCACGTCGCGAGGCCGCGCGCCCACCCTCCCCAGTGCTTCAACCGCGCAGGAAAGCTGGCTGGTCAGGATTTCCATCGGATCGTGCTCGACCCATCCCGGTTGCGGGTAGAACTGCTCGAATTCGTGCTGTGCCACGGCGGCAATCGCGCCCGCCTGGTCAAATAAGATCGCGCGGGAGCTCGTCGTCCCCTGGTCCAGTGAAAGGATGTATGCCATTTCGATGCGTCTTCCCTCGGCCACAACAATCGGTCTCATAGATGCCGGCGCTGCAAATCCTGCAAGGATGGGACCCAATATCAAGGTGGGTCCCATGGGGCCGGCAAGTCGAGATCGGTGGTTTATGAGACCGGTTCAAGTCAATCACGCGCGCCCGCGAACCCGCAACCTTCTGCCATCGCAAAGCGTGAGGATTTCATACAACATAAAGATCGACGTACTCGCTGACCGGCATTCGATCCAGCCATTCCGGGTCGAGCGAGACGGAAAGAATCCGTTGCTGCTGCTCTTCCGCAAAGCACCGTCGCAGATTTCTCTTGAATTTTTCCACCAGCAGCGGCATCCCCTCTTCGCGCCGCCGGCGGTGCCCGATGGGATACTCCACTGTCTCTTCCAATACCGTCCCGTCTTTCAACTCAACGCGCAGCGAATTCGCAATCGACCGCTTCTCCGGATCGTGATAGTCGCGCGTAAACTGCGGCTCCTCGACACATGAAATACATGCTCGCAAAGCATCGATGCGCGGTCCCCACTCGGGATCGTTGGCGATGGAGTCTTCATAGTCGGCCGCTGTCAGTCTTCCAAAAAGCAATGGGATTGCAATCATGTACTGCACGCAATGATCGCGATCTGCCGGATTTGCCAGCGGACCTTTCTTGTCGATAATCCTCAAGCACGCCTCATGCGTGCGAACTGTGATGCTCCGAATCGCGGAGGCAGTCAGTCCCTTTGCGGCAAGCCGGTCATGGAGCTTCATCGCCGCTTCAACCGCCGTTTGTGCGTGGAACTCTGCGGGGTAGCTGATCTTGAACAGCACATTCTCCATCACGTACGAGCCATACGGCCGCTGGAATTTGAACTCCTGCCCCTTGAACGACACATCGTAGAAGCCCCATGTCGGAGTTGTAAGGACAGCGGGGTAGCCCATTTCGCCCGCGCGCGCCATCAGCGCCAGGCGCACCGCGCGGCTGGTCGCATCGCCTGCCGCCCAGCTCTTGCGCGACCCCGTATTGGGCGCATGCCGGTATGTGCGCAGGCTCTGCCCGTCCACCCACGCCAGTGATAGCGCATTCACCGTCTGCTCGCGGCTCAAGCCCAGCAGTCCGCACACCACGGCTGTCGATGCCACCTTGACCAGCACCACGTGGTCGAGGCCGACCTTGTTGAATGAGTTCTCCAGCGCGATGCAGCCCTGAATTTCGTGCGCTTTGATCATCGCGGTCAGCACGTCGCGCATCAATATAGGGAGTCTACCCTCCGTAATGCCCGTCCTCGACAGCCAATCTGCAGTGGCCAAAATGCCGCCCAGGTTGTCCGAAGGATGTCCCCACTCCGCCGCCAGCCATGTGTCGTTATAGTCCAGCCAGCGAATCATCGCGCCGATGTTGAACGCTGCCTGCACCGGATCGAGTTGATAGCTTGTCCCCGGCACGCGCGCCCCATGCGGCACCACCGTTCCCGGCACAATCGGCCCCAGCAGCCTGGTGCACGCCGGATACTCGAGCGCCTCCAGCCCGCACCCCAGCGTGTCGATGAGGCAGTAGCGCGCCGTCTCGTAAGCCAGGTCGCTCTTGATCTCGTAACTCAGCGCGTAGTCGGCTATGTCCGTGAGAACTTTATCCGGCGCCGGGCGCTCGTTGCTGGTGTGCAAAGACAATCTAACTCCTGCTCATCCTTGGGTGGCCCAGGTCTCGATTTTGAGACCTGGGTATCGCAAAACCTATCCACGCTCTGCAATCGGAATAAACTTCAGATCCTCCGGCCCTGTGTAGACCGCCGACGGCCGAATAATCTTCCCATCCTTCCGCTGCTCCATCACATGTGCACACCACCCCGCCGTCCGCGCCATCACAAACAGCGGCGTAAAGAGGTCCACCGGAACTCCCATCAGGTGATAGGCCACCGCGCTGTACCAATCGAGATTGGGAAACATGCGCTTGGCGTCGTGCATGACGGCCTCAATGCGCTCCGCGATCGAAAACAACCGCGCGCCATCGGCATCTACCGCCAGCCCGCGTGCAATCTCCTTGATGATTTCGCTGCGTGGGTCGCTGATGGTATACACCGGGTGCCCAAACCCGATAATCACTTCGCGCTCCGCAATGCGTCGCCGAATATCCGCTTCCGCTTCGTCGGCTGTCGCGTACCTCATCTGAATCTCCAGCGCCACCTCGTTCGCGCCTCCGTGCTTGGGCCCTTTGAGCGCGCCAATCGCTCCCGCAATGCACGAATACAAATCCGATCCGGTCCCCGCAATCACCCGCGCCGTAAACGTGGATGCGTTGAACTCGTGTTCCGCATACAGAATCAACGATGCGTGCATTGCCGCGGTCCACTCCGCACTGGGAGCGGCGCCGTGCAGCAGGTGCAGAAAATGTGCGGCAATCGAATCTTCAAAGCGCTCCACCTCGATACGCCTGCCATTGCGCGCGTAGTGGTGCCAGTAGAGCAACATCGACGGAAGCGACGCCAGCAGCGTATCCGCAATTGCACGCGCCCCCGCGTCTCCATGATCGGTGCCCTCCGGCAACACACACCCCAGCACCGAAACAGCTGTGCGCAGCACATCCATTGGATGAGTTGAGGGCGGCAGCAATTCCAGCGCCTGCTTCACTGCGGCGGGCAAACTGCGCAAGGGCCGCAGGTTCGCCTTGTAGGCCGCTAGCTCGGACACATTCGGCAGCTTGCCGTGTACCAGCAGATGCGCCACTTCTTCAAACGCGCAATGCGCCGCGAGGTCATTGATGTCGTAGCCGCGATAGTGCAGGTCGTTGCCGCTGTGCCCCACCGTGCACAGCGCGGTATTCCCAGCCGGCGTGCCCGACAATGCCACCGACTTCTTTGGCTTGAAGACGGACTGCGTGAGGCTTACATCATTGCTCATAGAGACCCCCGGAGACCATCAAGCTATCGAATCGAAGGTGAAGGTGTCTACTTGTCGACCTTGCCCTTGGCAAACAGCTCATCCAGCTTTTGTTCATACGCATGATAGTCGAGGTATTTGTAAAGATCTTCGCGGCTCTGCATCAGCGGCACCACGCTCTTCTGCGTTCCCTCCGCACGAATCGCCTCGTATACCTTCAGCGCCGCTGCATTCATGGCCCGATAAGCCGCGCAGCAATACAGGATAATGTCCACGCCCGCCGCCGCAAGTTCCTCGCGCGTCCACAGCGGCGTCTTCCCAAACTCCGTGCAATTCGCCAGCACAGGCACGCCCGCAGTCTTGCGAAACTCCGCGTACTGCGCCAGCTCCGTTACCGCCTCGGCAAAGATCATGTCCGCGCCTGCCGCCACATACGCCTGCGCCCGCGCAATCGCTGCCGCCAACCCCTCATTGGCCAGCGCGTCGGTCCGCGCCATCACCACAAATTGTGAATCGGTCCGCGCGTCCACGGCGGCCTTGATGCGGTCTACCATCTCTTCGGCGGCCACCAGTTCCTTGCCAGGCCGGTGCCCGCAGCGCTTGGCCCCCACCTGGTCTTCGATATGCACCGCAGCGGCTCCAGCCTTCTCCATCGACCGAATGGTTCGCGCAATGTTGAACGCGCCGCCCCAGCCCGTGTCGATATCCACCAGCAGAGGCAGGTCCGTCACATCTGTAATCCGCCGTACGTCCGTCAGCACGTCGTCCATCGTGCTGATGCCCAGGTCCGGCATGCCGAGCGAATTTGCTGCCACGCCGCCGCCCGAGAGGTAGAGCGCCTCTGAATCCCGTAGCCTCCGCGAGCCGCGCCGTATAGGCGTTGATGGCGCCCGCCACCTGCAGCGGCCGCTCCGCCTCAACCGCGGCGCGAAATCTCGCACCAGCCGAAACTCGATTCTCTCCCTGCTTCATGCAATGCCTTGCGCCGCATCATAACAGGCCGATCGCAGCTTCTTCCCGAGGCGACTTTCCGAACAGGGGCGCACGGTGCGACAATCAACGCGTTGCAGTAGTCCCTGCTCAGCGGGGCGCTGCCCAAAGGAGAACCGTGATGAAACATCTTTTGATTTGCGCCGGCCTGCTCTTTGCCGCCACTGCCACCCTTTCCGCTCAAAAGGCTCCGCCGGCCAGCCCGCCTGAAACCGCCACGGCGACCATTGCGGGAAAGACCATCACGATCAACTACAACTCGCCCAGGGTAAAGGGCCGCGAAGGCCACATCTTTACCAAGGATGGGCTGATCAGCCATAACCCGCACTACCCGATCTGGCGCGCGGGCGCAAACGCCGCCACCACTCTCATCACAGATACCGACCTCAAAATCGGCGATCTGATGGTACCCAAGGGAACCTACACATTGTTTGTTGACATCTCCAACCCTGACCAGTGGGAGCTCATCGTCAACAAGCAAACCGGCGAATGGGGATTGGCCTACGACGGCTCAAAGGACCTTGGCAAAGTGAAGATGAAGATGACCAAACCTTCCTCGATGGTTGAGGATTTGAAATACACCATCGACGATCTGGGCGGCACCACGGGCAAAATCACCCTCGAATGGGAGAACCACTCGGCGTCCGTTCTCATCGCTGTGCATTGAGATCCGGCGTAGAAGAACCTGCAGCGACGGGGCGGTGTGAATTGCTGAGAATCACCGCCCTGCCGGTACAATGGGAATAGAGCGTGAATTCGCCGGGAGAGTTGAACCGCCTTGCCCTTGTATGCCTATCGCTGCACCGAGTGCGGCCACAAATTTGAAAAGATACAGAACTTCTCTGCCGAGCCGGAGCATGAATGCCCCAAGTGCCACGGCGTTCTTGAGCGCCCGTTGACCGCACCGCGCCTCAACTTCAAGGGCGCCGGCTGGTACGTGAACGACTACGCCTCCAAGAGTTCTGATTCCTCCTCCGAGTCTGCTTCATCAGAGGCAAAGCCGCCAGCTTCCTCCGACACCAATGCACCGGCGAAGTCAGGCGAGACTTCCTCCGGCGCCTCATCCGCCCCTGCTTCCGCGCCCGCGACGAACCCCGCACCAAGCTCTACAACGCCGGGCTCGACATCGTAAGACGATGTTCCGCCAGCAGATTGGGCAGCCTCTGAACCGCTAAGATAGTTGCTGGGTATGCCGCTGCTCGATCCCATTCCGTCGCCGGTCCAGAATGCCGACTTTGCCGCCCTTGAGTGGGAGCCGCTGCTGGCGCTCATTGCAGGCTTTGCGGCGTCACCGGTCGGCCGCGGAGCCATCCTCTCGCTCCGCCCTTCGACCGACGAAGCATGGATCGTCCGCCAGCACGCGCTGACCGCCGAGTTGCGCCTGCTCCTCGCCGAGCAGGTATCGATCCCCGTCGGCGGCCTCTTCGACCCCACAAAGTTTGCCGCAAAGGCGCAAATCCCCGGCGCAGCTCTTGAGGCCGGCGAACTGCAGGCCATTGCCCGCCTGGCCCACGATGTCGCCTCCTGGCAGTCGCTGCTGCAATCGCCGCCCGCGCGCCTGGTTGGAAAGCTCCCCGGCCTCTCCGATCTCTCCGTCGCACTCTCCGGCTCCTCGCTCAAACCGCTCGCCGATTCCATCGAGCGCACCATTCAGCCCGACGGCTCCCTCGCTGACAACGCGTCGCCCGAGCTGAACCGCATCCGCCGCGAGCAGGAGCGCCAGCAGCGAGTCATCGAAGAGTCCCTCCGCGCCGCCCTGCGCAAGCTTTCCTCCGACGGCGCCACCCAGGAAGACCTCATCACCATCCGCGGTGACCGCTTCGTCATTCCCGTCCGCAGCGAACTCAAGCGGCGCATCTCCGGTGTCGTCCACGGCGCCAGTTCCTCCGGCCAGACGGTCTACGTTGAGCCGCTCGAAACCATCGAGCAGAACAACGAGTTGGTCCGTCTCGTCGAAGAAGAGCTGGCCGAGATTCATCGCATCTTTGTGGCCCTCACCCGCCAGGTGGGTGGCTACGCCGGAGCGCTTGTTGAGGGTGCGCGCGTCCTGGCACTGGTTGACAGCCTGCAGGCCCGCGCCCGTTTTGCCCGCGATTACGATTGCGTGGCGCCTGACCTCCATCCCGACCTGCTCCACTTCGAAGCCGCCCGGCATCCCCTGCTTGAAAAGCACCTGCGCTCGACCGGAGGGCACGTCGTTCCGCTCACACTGGAGCTAACTTCAGAAACCCGCCAGCTCATCATCAGCGGTCCCAACACCGGTGGAAAGACGGTCACACTCAAGACAACAGCGCTGCTGGCCATGATGGCCCAGGCGGGTTTGCCCGTTCCTGCCGCGAAGGCGAGCTTCCCGGTTCTCACTGCGTTCCTGGCCGACATCGGCGACGCGCAATCCATTGAGGCCGAGCTCTCTACATTCTCTGCGCACATCATTAACCTCGATCGCCTCTCGCGCCTGGCCGACACGCATTCACTCGTCTTGCTCGACGAGCTTGGCTCGGCCACCGATCCTGAAGAAGGGTCCGCGCTTGCCGTGGCCATTGCCGGCCATTTTCTTGCCGCGGGAGCGTGGTCACTCATCTCCACCCACCACACCTCGCTCAAGGTCTACGCGGCCAACACACCCGGCGTGCTCAATGCCGCGGCTGGCGTGGACGATGTCACGCTGGCGCCCAACTATCAACTGCGTCTCGGCTTCCCCGGGGCGTCGGCCGGCATTCAAACCGCGGAGCGCCTTGGCCTCAACCATTCCATCATCGCTGCCGCGCGCGTACGTCTCGGTTCGCAACAGGTCGACATTGCCCGCTTCCTCGACAAGCTGCATAACGAACTAAGGCAACTCGAAGACGACCGCAAAGCCGCACGCGAACAGCAGTACGCGCTCAATCAGGAACGGGCTAGGCTGGCGCGTGAAGGCGACGTCGAGCTGCGCAACCGGACTCGCGAGCTGGAAGCGAAACTTGCCTCTCTGGTCAAGGACTTCGAATTCCAGATGCGCGAGAACGTTCGCGCCATTGAAGATCGTGCCGCGCAACAAAAGCTGTCAAAGGAGGCCGAGCGCCGCATCACGCGCCTTCGCCGCGAATTTCAGGAGAGCTTCAACCAGACTGTCGTCGCCCATCGCACCGGCTCCGACGTTGGCGACGCCCACGCTCAGCCCCACGTTCTGCGCCATATCGCCCCCGGCGACCGCGTGCTCTTAAAGTCCATGAACAAGATCGCCGTCGTGCAACGAGAAATCGAGCACGACCTCTTCGAGGTGGCCCTCGGCCCCATCAAGATGCGCGTCAAGCGCGACGAGTGCTCCGCACCTTCGCGTTCTGGTGAAGACTCCGGGCAGAAGAACAAGGCCGACCCACTAGCCGCCGCACGTAGTCAGAAGAACGTGCACGTCACCGTCACCAGCGCCAACACCGACGAGCTGCGCATGGAAATCAACCTCATCGGCCGCACGGTCGATGAAGCCACTGAGGAGCTGGAGAAGTATCTTGACCGCGCTTTCCTGGCCGGACTTCCACGGATTCGCGTGATTCACGGCCACGGAGCCGGCATCCTCCGCCGCGGCGTCCGCGAATTCCTCAAGTCCCATCCTCACGTCGCCACCCTTACCGAAGCCCCGCAAAACGAAGGCGGCCAGGGCGCAACATTGGTGGAGTTGAGGCAGTAGACCTTTCTATTCGACGAGCACCTGAACCTGAAATCACATGGCGTCCCAACGAAGACAAATCCGCAATCTGGTCGCAATCAAACTGATCCATACTCTGATTTGGATGATTCTCGCCGCATCCATACTGGCGATTCCAGTCTTGGCTTTCGAGGGCCGGTTTCGTCCCGCCCTCATCCTGACCGGCGTGATCCTCGTGGAGTGCCTGGTGCTCGCAGCAAACCGGGGCCGCTGTCCGTTCACCGATCTGGCAGGCCGATTCACCGACAATCGCGCGGATAACTTCGACATCTATCTGCCGCTTTGGCTGGCACGACATAACAAGACGATCTTCGGAACGTTATTCGTCGTTGGAGAATTGTGCGTGCTTGGGCGGTGGCTGACTTCTCGTGGTTGAGAAGTTTCGCCGGGAGCCCCATGTCCCGATTTTGGGACATGGGAGGGTATGCAGAACACCCTTTCGACAGCGTGGAACAGCGTACTCCACCCTTGCGCTTTTTCCTAGCGCAAGAGAATACACCCGTGCGAGCCCCCCGCGAGCGTCTGCCCCACCGCAGGTGGTTAGGCCATCGCCTCGCGACCCATTGGCTCAAAGTGCAACTGGTTCGATTTGCGGTCGACATCGATCCGCACGTGCGCCCCATGCAATATCTCGCCGTTGAGAATCTTGATGGCCAGCGGATCCTGCACCATCCGCTGCAACGCCCGCTTCAGCGGTCGCGCACCGTACGCTGCATCCGAACCCGCAGCGAGAATCAGTTGCCGCGCAGGTTCCGTCAGCTCAAGCGAAATCTGCCGGTCTTCGAGCAGCTTGCGCACCTCGTTCAACCGCAGTTCGAGAATGGCATCCATCTGCGCATGACCCAGCGGCCTGAAGATCACCATGTCGTCCACGCGATTCAAGAACTCCGGCCTGAAATGCTCGCGCAACACGCGCATCACAGACTCGCGCGCCATGTCGAAGTCGTGTTCGGTCTTCAGCGCCTCGCCAGTCAGGAACGCCGCGCCGAGGTTCGACGTCATGATCAACACCGTGTTTTTGAAGTCCACCGTGCGGCCCTTGGCATCGGTCAGCCGCCCGTCGTCCATCACCTGCAACAGGATGTTGAATACATCCGGATGCGCCTTCTCAATTTCGTCGAACAGTATCACCGCGTAGGGCCTGCGCCGCACGGCTTCAGTCAACTGTCCGCCTTCGTCGTAACCCACGTAGCCCGGAGGCGCGCCAATCAGCCGCGCCACGGCGTGCTTTTCCATGTACTCGCTCATATCGATGCGCACCATGGCCTGTTCGTCGTCGAACATGAACTCGGCCAGCGCGCGCGCGGTTTCTGTCTTGCCTACGCCTGTCGGTCCCAGGAAAATAAACGAGCCAATCGGCCGTTTGGGATCGCTCAACCCCGCGCGCGAGCGGCGAATTGCATTCGCCACAATGGTGAGCGCCGCGTCCTGCCCAACCACGCGCTCCTTGAGCCGCGTCTCCATTTCGACCAGCTTCTTCACTTCGCCTTCGAGCATCCGCGAAACGGGAATCCCGGTCCATTTGCTCACGATTTTGGCGATGTCTTCTTCGTCGACCTCTTCCTTCAGCATGCGCGCCACGCCCGCATTGCCGTCCTGCGCCGCGTCCAGCTTCTTCAACTCGGCTTCCATCTTCGGCAGTTCACCATACTGGATCTGTGCCGCGCGATCGAGCTGCCCCTTGCGCGTCTGCTCTTCGGCTTCGAAGCGCAGCGCCTCAATCCGCTTCTTCAACTCGCTGATGCGGCTGATTGCGTCGCGTTCCTTTGTCCAGCGCGAACGCAGCGCCGTGATCTGTTCTGTCAGCGCGGCCACTTCGCGCTCCACTTGCTCGCGGCGTTCGCGGCTGTTCTTGTCCGTCTCGCGCTTCAGCGCTTCGCGCTCAATTTCGAGCGACGTCTTCTCGCGCTCCAGTTGATCGATCTCCGTCGGCACCGAGCCGATCTGAATGGCCAGCGATGCCGCGGCCTCGTCCACCAGGTCAATCGCCTTGTCAGGCAGAAACCGGTCGCTGATGTAGCGATGCGAGAGCGTCGCCGCCGCCACAATCGCCGCGTCCTTGATGCGCACGTTGTGATGCGCCTCGTAGCGCTCTTTCAACCCGCGCAGAATCGCAATCGTGTCTTCCACGTTGGGCTCGCCCACGTAGACGATCTGGAAGCGCCGCTCCAGCGCGGCGTCCTTCTCAATGTATTTGCGGTACTCATTCAGCGTAGTTGCGCCAATGGCCCGCAGTTCTCCGCGCGCCAAAGCAGGCTTCAGCATGTTGCTCGCGTCGATCGCTCCCTCCGCCGCGCCCGCGCCCACCAGCGTATGCAACTCATCGATGAACAGAACAACCTGCCCGTTCGACTCTTCAATTTCCTTGAGCACCGCCTTGAGCCGGTCTTCAAACTCGCCGCGATACTTCGCGCCGGCCAGCATCGAGCCCAGGTCCAGCGAGATCACCCGCTTGTCACGCAGGCTCTCCGGCACATCGCCGGAGACGATGCGGCGCGCCAGCCCCTCGACAATCGCCGTCTTGCCCACACCGGGCTCGCCAATCAGCACAGGATTGTTCTTCGTGCGCCGGCTCAGCACCTGGATCACGCGGCGAATCTCTTCGTCGCGCCCAATCACCGGGTCAAGCTTGCCGCGCCGCGCCAGTTCCGTCAGGTCCTTGGCATATTTCTCCAAGGCTTGAAACTTGCCTTCGGGATTCTGGTCGGTCACGCGCTGCGAGCCGCGCACTGCTGTCAACGCCTTCAGAATGGCGTCATGCGTGGCTCCCAGAGCTACCAGCGCCTCGCGCGCCGCATCGCCTTTCAGGTGCGCTGCGCCCAGCAACAGGTGCTCCGTGGACACATACTCATCCTTGAAGTTCGCGGCTTCGCGAAAGGCTTGGTCCACGACCTTGTTCAGCGCCTGACTCAAATTCGGCTGCGCGGCCGCTCCAGCCACCCGAGGCAGTTTTTCCTCGATGCCGTGCAGGTCGCTCTCCAGCCGCTCGGTGGGAACACCAATCTTCTCCAACACCGCAGGAATTACGCCCTCGCGGTCCTCAACAAGAGCCAGCAGCAGATGGACAGGCAGAATCTCCGGGTTACCAAGTTCGGTCGCCCGTTCCTGCGCCTGCTGCATTGCCTGCTGCGATTTAACAGTCAGTTTTTCCCAACGAATCGCCATGATTCCAACTCCTCAAAAATCTTCCGGCCTCAAGTTCCCGCCTGGCTCTCGCGTTGCCACGCTCCTGGGCCGCTCTAATGATTCTGTCCCTTGGTTGTTCGATGCGCGCGGTTGAAAACAAAAAAACAAGCGCCGGAGAGCCGACATTCATCGCCCCCGGCGCCTTCAATCCACGGTTGCCCGCCTCAGCAAGTTCGGCGTGCGGCTTGAAACCCGCCGCAGATTTTACGCCGCCTTGTCCACGGTGATCTTGATCTGCTTGGGCTGGGCTTCGGGCTTCTTCTTCAGCTCCAGCTTCAGCACGCCCGCGTTGTAGCTGGCTGCCACGCTCTCCGTATCCACGGTTGAGGGCAGCGTGAAGGCACGATAGAAGGTGCCATAGCGCCGCTCGATGCGATGGAAGTTCTGTTCCTTCTCCTCGGCCTCGAACTTGCGCTCGCCCTTGACCGTCAGCGTGTGGTTTTCCACGCGAACGTCCAGGTCCTTCTCTTCGATGCCCGGCACTTCCAGCTTCAGCACAACCTTCCCGGCGTCTTCATAGATGTCGACCGCCGGCACAAAGCTGGCAGCCGCCAAGGGATCATTGTCGCCGTTCATGTCGCGGAACAGTGAATTGACGCGATTCTGCAGAGCCACTACTTCCCGAAATGGGTCCCAACGAGTAATTGCCATGACCATAATCCTCCAGATGTCTTTTGATTGACAGGGCGGGACTGAGTCCCAGCCACTCAATCAATCTGATGCAACTATAGCACAAGTGATGCAGAAAATATGAGCTATTTATGCTCATATTATGAGGATTCTTCGGAGATTTGGCTAACCTGCTGTCTAATAAGTGCTTATCAAACTTCGACGTGCCCCCTCTGAGCCTACTTGCCGCTGAGAAACTGCTCGATCACCTTTTCGGTCATCGTCCTTTGCAGCACTGGTGAAGAGAGCACAGTCGACGTAGATGTGGTCCCATAGTGGCCGAGGTTGTCCAGAAACTTCTCTAAATGCTCTACCGAAACCACCCGCGCCTTCACGATGAACGAGTCGGAACCGGTGACCCGGTGGCATTCGATCACCTCATCCCACGTCTTCACCTGCTGCTGGAAGGTCCGCACCAGGGCCTCCGGGCCGGCCATCGAGAGGCGCACGAAGATCAGGATGGGCAATCCCAGCCGCTCCAGGCTGATATCGGCGTGAAAGCCGCGGATGACGCCGAGCTTCTCAAGCCGGTGAACCCGCTCGGCCACCGCCGGCGTCGTCAGACCGACCCGTCTTCCCAACTCCGCCCAGGAGAGGCGTGCATCCTGCTGCAACTCTTCGATGATCCTCCATGCAATGCGGTCCAGCTCGGCGGGTTCATAACGATGGCTATAACGGTTCGTCGACACGGGCTCATCCCTTCGAATGAAAGGACGGTACCACTTTCTTCTTAAGAAAGTACGGGACTAGGTATCTGTTGAAAGAAGGATGTATGGACTTAGTAACGGGACTGAAGATACGAAGTTCGTCAGCCCTTCTTGGGCTTCGGCTTGAACAGCGAATTAACGGCCTTTTGCGGGTCTTTGATTACCAGCCGTTCTTCTTTGGGTCCGCGTTTACGTTTTGGTGTCTTCTTCGTCATAGAATGGTATTATCATCCCAATTCTTGGATGGGTATAGAGTAATGCCCCAGCCGGGGATCGGACCCGGACGCCGCGAATGGGCACGCGGTTGCAAACCGCGCCTGTCTGCCAGTTCCAGCACTGGGGCACATGGTGGAGATGTCGGGAATCGAACCCGCTGGGCGAGTTTTGCAGACCCTTTCCAGCAAACCTGCCATCCCCATCAAGGGGGTATTCAGAGGCGCTATCCTCTGCGTACCCCCGCACAGCATCTATCCTCCTTAGACCGGAGCATCGAATTCGAACGTCACTATTGGCCCCATATCCTGTTTTTGGTCATAGTTGAGGCCTCTCCAGCCCACCACCTTACCGTCTTTGTTCGCGATTTTTGTGATTTTCCCCTTACTCGCAAGCCTAGACAGAATCGCGTGAGCCGAAGCGGCAACGTTCTTTTGCGAAGTTATGTCGAAACCTACAGAGGACAGCCTTCCTACAACCTCTTGAGTGGACAGCGTATGGATTGTTGCCTGCATCACTGCGGTGCAAGCTTCGGTGATCCCCATCGGATCGATGTCCGGCTCCTCGCTGCACTGGGCAGCCAAAGCTGTGATTGTGCGACGGAGTTGAGCCAACTCCGTTCTTCGACGAGCGATCTCCGCTTCAGCGTCGGAAACAATTTGCGCGGCATGAGCGTAGGAATCCTGCGCCGCCCTAAGCGCTGTTCGATAAGCGTCTGTCTGTAATTGAGTCATGGAGGAAGTTTATGGATGTGTCAAAGTGTGTGTCAACAGAAATCGAATCCGTCGAATTGTCGTGGGATCGCGCAATCGTTGACGCGCAGATTGAGATCGAGCGTTTGGAGCGTCAAGTCAAGAAATTGCGCCAAGCTAAGAAAATCTTTGTTATCAATAAGAAAGATGGGATTCCATGGCCAAAAAATCCGCAAGAATCTCACTCAAAATGAATGATTTATCTTGATACTTGTTGCAATTTCTGATACTGTTGTTCTATGAAGAAGCCGAAGTCACAAGTCCTAGACGAACTGAGAAACGCGGCGGTTGATGAAGCAAAGGCTGTCGCATTTCTCGAAGGCCAGCGCTGGGGTGATGAACCATTCTGCCCTCTGTGCGCGTGCGTGGACGTGTACCGCATGATGTCCGGCCAACAGCGGAACAAGGATTATCGCTGGCGCTGCAAGGGCTGCAAGAAAATGTTCACGGTTCGCACGGCGAGCGTACTCGAAGAGACGCGGCTTCCGATGCGGGTGTGGGTATATGCGATCTGGAAAGCAGCGTCCAGCAAGAAAGGTATCGCTGCGTTGCAGCTTTCACGTGAGATGGAAATTACGCACAAGTCGGCGCTCTTCGTTCTGCGCCGTCTTCGTCACGGATTGGAAGAATCGGACCCGCAAAAACTGACGGGAACGGTGGAGGTCGATGAGATCTATATCGGGGGCAAGCCGCGCTACCGTCGCACTGGAATCACCGGACGCGGCACGGAGAAGACGCCCGTACTCGGAATAGTGCAGCGTGGAGGCGATGTCCGATTCAAAATGATGCAACGGCTAACCGCCGAGCAGATCGGACAGGTGCTAGAGGTCAATGCAGATCAATCGTGCCGCCTCATCACCGATGAGTTTCGCGCCTACATCCCGCTCGGTAAGCGGTTTGCCGGTGGACATGAAACAGTGAAACACGGCTTGAATGAGTATGTCCGAGTGGGCACCGACGTTCACTCCAACACAATCGAAGGCGTGTTCTCTTTGCTGCGCCGGGGCGTCATGGGAACTTTCCACAGCGTCAGCCGCAAGCATCTTCCCAACTACCTAAATGAGTTCCAATTCCGCTGGAATACCCGCAAGCTGGATGATGGCGAGCGAGTCTCACGGGTGGTCAAGATGCTAGTTGGCAAACGGCTTCAATATAGGGAGTCTGTAGAAAATCCACCATACGCTAGTGTTTAAGGCTGACGATAATCGTAATGACTGCCATACCTAATAAAACAACAAGGGGGACGAGCCAAGTCAGTTTTGTAATGCTGCCTCGAAGTTCTGCAACGTCCTTGGCGAGTGCGCTTAGGGTCTTGGTCATACCGCCCAAGGTCAACGCTTCAGTTTCTATAAGTTCCTGAATGTCTCTGGTGCTGATGCCACCTTGTCCTTGCTGCGGACCTGAATAAGGCTTTGCTACTGGCGAACTAAGACGAAAGAATTGCAAAGTCAAAAACGGTGCCTCAAAAGGCAACGCGATTGGCTTCGGGGCTAAGTTGATCAGTCGGACTACGAGAACCCCGACGAAACCTGGGTCTATTTGGGGTCCAGAAAGCATCAATAAGCCGCGTCGGGCATACTCAGATCGTAGCCCCAATTGCGCGACGGTACGATTGTCTAGTTCGACGCGCTCTCTACATTCCAACACGGCGAATTCACCGGGTTCAACAATCAACACTCCTCTCGCAGCAAGGTCTGCCCTCTCCCGAGATGAGCTAGAAAACGCCCATCTGCCAACTCGTGCGTCATAGCTTGCCGGTTCGACCTTGGAAGCATCAAAGGGGTCCAAAACAATCTCGCCGCTTCCGACGGCTGCGCGGATTTCGTGATCTGTCATCATACTGGCACCCTTTTCCACCGGAACGTTAGCAGAATGGAACAGAAAATACAAGGCGAAGATACGGAGTATTCAGGAAATCAAGTACCAAACTTAATACTTCACCTTTCAATAAGTACTTAGTCCCGAGAAAGTAAATCCGGAATCGACGAACGCCTATTGAATTGGATTGTCAGCTCGTGCAATCGGGTGCGATACTGCCCGACGTCGCAGCACCACGGAGCTTCCCCGATGGCTCAGCAGAAGAACCAGCCCCAGTATCAATCCGGATTTGGCAACGAGTTTGCCACAGAGGCCGCTGCCGGAGCGCTGCCGCAAGGCCAGAACGCCCCCCAGCATGCGCCGCTCGGGCTTTACGCAGAGCAAATCAGCGGCACATCCTTCACCACGCCGCGAGCGCTTAACCGCCGCACGTGGAGCTATCGCATCCGGCCCTCGGTGATGCACGAACCCTACAAGGAGTTCGCGCAGCTCACCCTCATGCGCAGCGGCCCCTTCAACGAGGCACCGACGCCACCCAACCAGATGCGCTGGAATCCGCTGCCGATTCCCGCGCAGCAGACGGATTTCGTCGAGGGAATAGTCACGTTGGGTGGCAACGGCGACCCCGCGCTGCAGGATGGTGTCGGCATCCACCTCTACGTCGCCAATGCCTCAATGCACGAACGCTTCTTTTACAACGCAGACGGCGAGATGCTGATTTTGCCGCAACAAGGCAGGCTGTTGCTGCGCACGGAACTCGGCATTTTGGAAGTCGCGCCCGGCGAGTTGGCGATGATTCCGCGTGGCATCAAGTTTCGCGCCGAACTGCCCGATGGCACGGCCCGCGGTTACATCTGCGAAAACTATGGACAGAGCTTCCGCTTGCCCGAACTGGGGCCCATCGGAGCCAATGGCCTGGCAAACTCACGTGACTTCCTTACGCCCGTCGCGGCTTTTGAGGATCGCGAAGGCGCATTCGAAGTGATCGCCAAGTTCCTCGGCCGCCTTTGGCGTGCGGAGATCGACCACTCGCCCCTGGATGTCGTCGCGTGGCATGGCAACTATGCGCCCTGCAAATACGACATGGCGCTCTTCAACTGCATCAACACGGTCAGCTTCGATCATCCCGACCCATCGATTTACACGGTCCTGACCGCGCCGTCGGGCTTGCCCGGCACGGCCAACGTCGACTTCGCGATCTTTCCACCCCGCTGGATGGTCGCCGAGCACACCTTTCGTCCGCCATGGTTTCATCGCAATATGATGAACGAATTCATGGGCCTGATCCTCGGCCAATACGACGCCAAGGCCGAGGGATTCTTGCCCGGCGGCGCCAGCTTGCACAATTGCATGTCGGGCCACGGACCGGATGCCGAGACTTTCGAACGCGCCAGCAAGGCAGAGTTGAACCCTCACTACATCGACGGCACGCTGGCTTTCATGTTTGAGACCCGCCTGCCCGTGCGTCCCACTCGCTATGCTCTTGAAGAGAAGATTCTGCAACACGAATACTACGAGTGCTGGCAGAGCCTGAAGAAGAACTTCACCAGCGCGCGATAATCGACGCAAGCAAACAGCAAGTCGAGCAGGAGCGGGCATCGATGGATCGCGATTCGAGCGCCGAGTGGAAACGGACCAGTTCGGTCGAGTCAGCCAATGACCCCGACTGTGGATTTCCGCTGCAAAGTCTCCCCTGGTGCATCTTCAGCGTCGGGGCTGACAACCGTCCGCGTCCCGGTGTAGGTATCGGCGCCTTTGTCCTCGACCTGCAGAAATGCAGCGAGGCCGGTCTCCTCCAAAAACTGCCCGACGAGATCCACGCCGCATGCTCCGCGCAGATCCTCAATCCGCTCATGGCCTGCGGGAACTCGACCCACGCAGCACTGCGCAGCCGGCTCATGGATTTGCTCGACTCGACAGCCGCCGAATCGATGCGTACTGCAATTCGCGCCGCGCTCACGCCGATCGAAGCCGCTACGCTGCACAAGCCCGTGGAGCCCGCCAACTACACCGACTTTTATGCTTCCATCCACCACTCCACCCGCGTCGGCCGGCTCTTCCGCCCCGACCAGCCGCTGCTGCCCAACTACAAATTCGTGCCCATTGGCTACCACGGGCGCGCTTCCTCAATTGTTGCGAGCGGAACTCCGGTGCGTCGTCCGAGTGGACAAACCAAGCCGGTCGACGGCGGAATTCCCGCCTACGGCCCGACAAGGTTTCTCGATTATGAAGTCGAAGTAGGAATGTACATCTCTACGGGCAATGCGCTTGGGGAGCCAATCCCAATCGACCGCGCCGGCGACCACATCTTCGGCGTCTCTCTCCTCAACGACTGGTCTGCGCGCGACATTCAGGCGTGGGAGTATCAGCCCCTTGGCCCGTTTCTTGCCAAGAGCTTCGCCACCAGCGTTTCGCCCTGGGTCGTGCCCATGGCCGCGCTTGAGCCGTTTCGCGTTCCGGTCTCAACGCGCCCGCCCGACGACCCTGAGCCGATGCCGTATCTCCGCAACGAGGCCGATCAAAATGCCGGCGCCGTCAACCTCACACTGGAAGCATTCCTGCTGACCGCCGCTATGCGCGCTGCAGGAGACGCACCTCACCGACTGAGTCAGGCAAATCTCCGCGACCTGTATTGGACTCCGGCGCAGTTGGTCACACACCACACCAGCAATGGCTGCAATCTGCTGCCCGGCGACCTGCTCGCCACCGGCACCGTCTCAGGAAAAGACGACAGCGCAGCGGGCTGCCTGCTGGAACTTACCGCCGGCCGGACGAAGCCTGTTTCTCTGCCCAACGGCGAATCCCGCACTGCCCTCGAAGACGGCGACGAGGTCATCCTGCGGGGCTTTTGCCACCGCGAAGGGTTCCCCCTTATTTCGCTCGGCGAGTGCCGCGGAATTGTGCTTCCCGCGTGTTGAGCATAGCTTTCATTTATTAAGTCGTATCCCACTTAGACCAACATATATGTAGACTCATGGCCAAATCTTCCTTCGATCCGGTATTCAAAGCCATCCACTCATCGGCCTATCCTTTTGCTGGGATGTGACGCGGCTCACCCCTGCTTTCGGCCCCGTTACGCCCCAACAGGAGGTCTCGAATGGCATCCTTTGCACCCAGCGCAACGAACGCGGCGCAGGATTTTCTGCCCCTCAAGGGAACTGACCATGTGGAGTTCTACGTGGGCAATGCGCGCCAGGCGGCTTACTACTATCGCACCGCCTTCGGCATGACACTCGTCGGCTACTCCGGCCCCGAAACAGGCCAAAGCGGTCGCGCCTCCTACGTCCTCCAGCAAGGAAAGATTCGCTTTGTGTTTACCACCTCGCTGCGGCCCGGCTGCCCCATCGCACAGCACGTGGAGCGGCATGGTGACGGCGTGCGCGTGATTGCCCTTGAAGTCGACGATGCACGAGCCGCGTGGAAGGAGACCACAGCTCGCGGTGCGCGCACCGTCGCGGAGCCTGCAGAGACTTCCGATGAATATGGACGCGTGACCACCGCTTCCATCGCCGCCTATGGCGACACGATTCACACTTTTGTCGAGCGCGGCCACTACAACGGAGTCTTCCTGCCGGGCTTCCGAACCGAGCCCGCAGACACCGTAGCCCGCCCTACGGGCCTGAAACATGTCGATCACATGGTGGGCAACGTGGGCTGGCATGCCATGGACGAGTGGGTGAGTTTCTACGCCAACGTGATGGGTTTTCAACTCTATCAGCACTTCGACGACAAAGACATTTCAACCGAATACTCTGCGCTGATGTCAAAGGTGATGGCCAACGGCAACGGCTACGTAAAATTCCCCATCAATGAGCCCGCCGAGGGAAGAAGAAAATCGCAGATTGAAGAGTACCTCGACTTTTACCAGGGGCCCGGCGTGCAACATATTGCGCTGGCAACCGACAACATTCTCGAGACCGTTTCGCGCATGCAGGCGCAGGGCGTTGAGTTCCTCACCGTGCCGCACACCTACTACACCGAGCTTGCCGCCCGCGTGGGCCCCATCGACGAACCCATTGAAGACCTGGAGCGGCTCGGCATCCTTGTCGATCGCGACGACGAGGGCTACATGCTGCAAATCTTCACGCGTCCCGTGGAGGACAGGCCTACATTGTTCTACGAAATCATCCAGCGCAAAGGCAGCCGCAGCTTCGGCAAAGGAAATTTCAAGGCGCTGTTCGAAGCCATCGAGCGCGAGCAGGCGCTGAGAGGCAACCTCTGATGCCCACCATTTTGGAATTGCCCAAGGCCGCACCCTTCCTCATCGAGCAGGATTACTCCGCCTACAGCACCGAGCAGCACTCGGTTTGGGCCGAGCTTGTGCGCCGGCGCATGCCGCAGCTTGAGCGCCATGCCGCGCAGGAGTATCTCGATGGCTTCGAGTCGCTCTGCCTGCCCTATGACCGGCTGCCTAACCTCACCGCGGTTTCGTCCAAGCTGCATCGCCGCACCGGCTGGAACGCCACTCCTGTCAGCGGCTTCATGCCTGCGCCTGCCTTCTTTGAAATGCTGGCGGCGCGCCGCTTTCCCACCACCACGTGGCTGCGCAGCCGTGACTCCCTTGAATACACGCCCGAGCCGGACATCTTTCACGATGTCTTCGGCCACGTGCCCATGCATGCGCATCCCGTCTTTGCTGATTTCCTGGCTCACTATGGCCAGGTCTGCGCGCGACTGGAGGACGAAGCGATCCTCGAGCGCATCGGCCGCGTCTTCTGGTACACCGTCGAGTTTGGCCTCATTCGCCAGAATGGTGAAGTCAAGGTTTACGGCAGTGGGTTGATCAGCTCCAACGGCGAATGCGCCAACGTCCTTCGCCGTGGTTGTGCAGTGAGGCCTTTTGATCTTGACGAAGTATTGCGCACCCCGGTCAAGGTGGACGAGATGCATCACCTTCTCTTCGCCATTGAGAGCTTCGACGAAATCTACGAGGCAATGCACGCCCTTGAGGCCCGCATCAATCGCGGATCGCGCCTGGATGACTGATGCGCGCCACCCAATGTGTCCACCGTTCCGCCCGACATTCCCTGCCTTACTCGAGTAATGCATCCAACAGAAAGGACATACTGTATCCTTCGAGCATTCGTGGACGGTGACATGACCGAAAATGTGAAGTTCGACAACATTCTCAGGTCGAATCTGAATTCGAATTCCCCCCGGGCAACGGCAAATACCGAGGCGCTGCTGGCGTTGCTGTCGGAGCTGCGTGCGCAGGAGGGTGTGATCTGCCTTGGAGGTGGCTTGAAGGCCGCTGAGGCACAACACGCAAAGGGCCGCTTGACGGTACGAGAACGGCTCGAACTTCTCCTCGACAAGGACTCAGAGTTTCTTGAGCTGGGTCTCTGGGCCGCGTACGAGATGTACGGCGAATACGGCGGCGCGCCCGGCGCGGGTGTGGTCACCGGGTTGGGGCGCGTTTGCGGGCGCCTGTGCATGATCATCGCCAACGATGCGACGGTGAAGGCCGGCGCATTCTTTCCTATGACGGCGAAGAAGGTGTTGCGCGCGCAGAACATCGCTCTCGAGAATCGCATTCCCACTCTCTACCTGGTCGACTCTTCTGGAGTCTTTCTGCCCCTTCAGGAGGATGTCTTTCCCGATACCGACGACTTCGGTCGGGTCTTCCGCAACAATGCCGTCATGAGTTCCCTCGGCATTCCTCAAATCACGGCCATCATGGGCATGTGCGTGGCGGGCGGCGCTTATCTTCCCGTCATGACCGACACGGTGCTGATGACTGAAGGCTCTGGGCTGTTTCTCGCCGGACCTTCGCTCGTTCAGGCCGCCATTGGCCAAAAGACTGACGCCGAAGAGCTGGGCGGCGCGGCCATGCACGCCGAGATTTCAGGGACGGTCGACTTCAAAGAACCCAATGATCACCTCTGCCTCGCGCGCCTGCGGTCGCTGGTCGACAAGTTGGGCGAGCGGCATGGAACGGGTCCCGGCGTCGAAGTCTATTCCCGTGTGGCCTGCGACCCAAAAATCGATGCACCAAAATTCCGTGCCGAAGATGTCTACGGCCTGCTGAATCCCGCGCCCGGCGCGAGCAACGTCTACGACATGCACGAGGTCATTGCGCGCATCGTGGACCGCAGCGAGTTTGACGAATACAAAGCAGACTTTGGGCGGACCGTTTTATGCGGCTATGCGCGGATCGGTGGCCACGCCGTGGGCATCGTCGCCAATCAGAAGACCAACCAGAATCAGATTGTCGCAATGGGTCCGCAGGCCGGGGCAAAGCGCATCGAAGTGGGCGGCGTCATCTACACCGAAGGCGCACAAAAGGCGGCCCGCTTCATCATGGATTGCAACCAGAACCTCGTACCGCTCGTGTTTTTCCACGACGTGAATGGATTCATGGTGGGCAAGGATGCGGAATGGTCCGGCATTATTCGCGCGGGAGCGAAGATGGTTTCTGCCGTCAGCACCAGCGTCGTGCCCAAAATCGCGGTCATCATCGGCGGAAGCTTCGGCGCGGGGCACTACGCAATGTGCGGCAAGGCCTACGATCCGCGCTTTCTTTTTGCATGGCCCACTGCACGCTATGCCGTGATGAGCGGCGCGTCTGCGGCGAATACGCTCGCCGAAGTCCGCGCCAGGCAGATGGAGCGCGGTGGAAAGGTGTTGACCGAAACGGAAAAGAAAGTTCTATATGACGAGATCAAGGCGACGTACGACGCGCAGGCAGATCCGCGTTATGGCGCGGCGCGGCTTTGGATCGACGCGATCATTGATCCCGCAAAGACGAGGGATGTGCTGATCACCGCGCTTGAAGCATGCGCTCTGAATCCCGATACGCCCCGATTCAATCCAGGAATCCTGCAGACCTGATTTCCTGGCCGCGAAGGAGCATCGACATGAGCATTGCGTTAAAGACCGAAGAGAGCCTGTATCCCTTCGTGTTGACTGAGGATCAGGAACACCTGAGGCGCGAGATTCGCGAGTTTGCGGCGCGCGAGATCGCGCCCAATGTGATGACCTGGGACGAGGCCAGCGAATTCCCGCTTGATGTGGTCAAGAAACTCGGCGCGATGGGACTGTTAGGCGTGATCTTCCCGACCGAGTATGGCGGTGCAGGACTCGGCTACGTGGACTACGTGCTTGCCATCGAGGAGCTATCTTCGGTCGACGGCTCCATTGGCATCATCGTTGCCGCTCATAATTCACTGGGAACCAATCACATCTTTCTTGCCGGAAATGACGCGCAAAAGCGAAAGTATGTGCCTCGGCTTGCAAGTGGTGAGTGGCTTGCCGCGTGGGGATTGACCGAGCCCGGCGCGGGGTCCGACGCGAGCAACTCGCGCACCACTGCGGTAAAGAAGGGCGACCGCTACGTGCTCAACGGCAGCAAGACCTTCATCACCAACGGCCGCTTTGCCGATCTCGTCGTGGTCATTGCAGCGACCGACAAGTCCAAAGGTACGCACGGCCTTTCCGCATTCGTGGTCGAGAAGGGCACTCCCGGATTCCGCCCCGGAAAGAAAGAGAACAAGCTGGGCCTGCGAGCCAGCGATACCAGCGAGCTCATCTTTGAAGATTGCGAAATTCCCGCGGAAAACCTGCTCGGCGTTGAAGGCGAGGGCTTCATTGACGCCATGCGCGTCCTCGACGGTGGCAGAATCTCGATCGCAGCGCTGGCCCTCGGAATCGGCCGCGGCGCGCTCGATGCGGCGCTGAAATACGTCAAGGAGCGGCGTCAGTTTGGAAAAGCCATCGCAGAGTTTCAAGGCATTCAATGGAAGCTGGCAGACATGGCCACCGAACTCGATGCAGCGCGCCTGCTCACGCAGCGTGCCGCGATCCTCAAGGATGCAGGGCGGAAGGTGACCCGCGAGTCGTCCATGGCCAAGCTTTTCGCAAGCGAAGTGGCCGTGCGCATCTGCGACGAGGCAGTTCAGCTCTTTGGCGGCTACGGATTCATCAAGGACTATCCGGCTGAAAAGTTCTATCGCGACGTCAAGCTGTGTACGATTGGCGAAGGTACCAGTGAGATTCAACGGATGGTCATTGCGCGAGAAATTCTCAAAGTTCATCCGTCGCGCGGTTGAGCCGCCTCACAGAAATGGCGCTTCGATAAGAGCAAATGGGCGATGCGATAAAGATCGTCGAATGTCCGCGGGACGCATGGCAAGGCCTGCCCATGACAATTGCGTCCGAGGCGAAGGCCGCCTATCTGCGCAAGCTCATCGATGCAGGCTTCATGCACATCGATGCCGTCAGCTTCGTTTCGCCCAAAGCCGTCCCGCAAATGGCCGACTCCGAGACAGTCCTCAAAAATCTCAACCCTCCGAGAAACGTCGAAATCATCGGCATCGTAGTGAATGAGAAAGGCGCACAGCGCGCCATCGCAACCGGTGCTGTCAGTACGCTTGGTTTTCCCTACTCCGTTTCGCCGGAGTTTCTCCACCGCAATCAGAATCAGACACCTGCAGAATCGCTTCATATCCTTGAGTCAATTGCCAGGCTGGCGAAGGAGGCGGGCATCAGCGTAGTTGCATACGTCTCGATGGCCTTTGGAAACCCCTATGGCGACCCGCACACCGAGGATTCCGTGGTCAACGCGTGCCGGCAACTCACCGGGTTGGGCATTGGTCAGATCTCCCTCGCGGATACCGTGGGCCTCGCAACTTCCGCGCAAATTTCGGAAACCGTCGAGCGGGCCATAGCCTCCGCTGAGGGAGCGGAGATCGGCGTCCATTTGCACGCCAGGCGGAATGACCCCGCTTCGAAAATCCGTGCCGCATTCCAAGCCGGGTGCCGTCGATTCGATGCCGCAATCGGCGGCCTGGGCGGGTGTCCCTTCGCGCAGGATGCGCTGGTCGGAAACATTCCCACGGAAACATTGATTGCGGAATTGACCTCGCTGGGTGCACGGATCCCGCAGATCACCGCGCTCGATGACCTGATCCAAGCAAGCGTTGAAATCGCAGCAAAGCACGGCGCTCAGACAAGTGGAACCCATGTCGTCAGTTGAGATGCACGAAATCTTCGGAGAACGGAATGACGCATAAGACAATTCTGGTTGCGGAGGCCGACAGCGTCCGGACGATTACGTTGAATCGGCCGGATCGCCGCAACGCCATGACTCCTGAGATGCAAACTGAATTGATTACCGCGATGGAAGAGGCAGCCGCGAGCCACTGCCGCGTGGTGATCTTCAAAGGTGCAGGCGAGGCATTTTGCTCCGGCCTCGATCTCGCGGCATTGCAGGGCATGAGTCATCAATCTGCCGCCGACCAACGCGCAGATGCCGAACGGATCGCCCGTCTTTTCAGAACGCTGTATGAATTGCCCAAGCCGACCATCGCCGCCGTCCATGGGGCTGCCATCGCCGGGGGCGCGGGAATCGCGACCATCTGCGACTTCACCGTAGCCACGCCCGAAGCGAAGTTCGGATTCACTGAGGCGCGCATCGGCTTTGTGCCCGCTGTCGTTTCCGCGTTTCTGGCCCTGCAGATTGGAGACAAGCGGACCCGCGACCTGCTCTTGACCGCGAGGCTCTTCGACGCGGCAGAGGCTTTTCAACTTGGCCTTGTCAACGAGGTGGTGGCCCGCGCTGAACTCTCTGTACGAATTCAGACTCTCGCAGAGACTCTAATCGCAAACAGCCCCCAATCTCTTGCCGCTACCAAGCACCTTCTAGCCGCCCAAAACAAGGTGTGGCTCGATGCAGCTATTGCGCTCGCCATGGAAGCCAATGCCGAGGCTCGCGACACGCCTGATTTTCGAGAGGGCCTGGCGGCGTTTCTTGAGAAGCGAAAACCTGTTTGGACGAGGTAACTGCTCTAACCGGCAGCATCACGAAAGTGCACCGCCGCCTCGGTCCGCTCCACCACCAATCTCGCGCGTTACGCCATCCGCCAGCTCCATCACTTCGAAACCATCCGGTGTCACATCCAGCACGCAAAGATCTGTAATCACGCGATGCACAGCGCCCGTTCCGGTCAGCGGCAGCGTGCAACTGCGCACCAGCTTGGCGCCTCCGCTTGGTGTCGAGTGCTCCATCACCACCAGCACGCGCCGCACGCCGGAGACAAGATCCATTGCGCCGCCCATCCCCTTCACCCGCTTGCTGGGAATCATCCAGTTGGCCAGGTCTCCGCGTTCTGAAACCTGCATCGCCCCTAGAATCGCGAGGTCAATATGCCCGCCGCGAATCATCGCAAACGAGTCGGCACTCGAAAAAGTCGATGCCCCCGGAACGAACGTCACCGTCTCTTTCCCGGCGTTGATCAAATCGGCGTCCACCTCGTCAGCCAGCGGAAACGGACCCATCCCCAGCAGCCCGTTCTCAGACTGCAAAATCACGGTCATTCCCTTGGGAATAAAATTGGCCACCAGCGTCGGAATGCCGATGCCCAGGTTCACGTAGAAGCCGTCTTTCAGCTCCAGCGCAGCGCGAGCGGCCATCTCCTCACGAGTCCATGCCATCGCCCCGCACCTTTCGAATCGTTCTCTTTTCAATCCGCTTTTCAGGGTTCGGATTGTGCACCAGCCGATGTACAAAGATCCCCGGCGTGTGAATTTCGTCCGGATCGATTTCGCCCGGCTCGACGATGATCTCCACTTCGGCCACGGTAATCTTGCCGCAGGTGGCCGCATTGGGATTGAAGTTGCGGGCTGTCCGGCGATAAACCAGGTTTCCATGCAGGTCGGCCTTCCACGCCTTTACCAAAGCCACATCGGCTTGAATGCCTCGCTCCAGAATGTAGGTCACGCCATCGAATTCCTTATGCTCTTTTCCCTCGGCTACCAGCGTGCCGATGCCGGTCCGCGTGTAGAAGCCGGGTATTCCGGCGCCGCCCGCTCGCATGCGTTCCGCCAGCGTTCCCTGCGGGCAGAACTCGACCTCCAGTTCGCCGGCAAGGTACTGCCGTTCAAATTCGCCGTTCTCACCCACGTAGCTTGAGATCATCTTCTTCACCTGCCGCGTCTGAAGCAGCAGGCCAAGGCCCCAGTCATCCACGCCTGCGTTGTTGCTTGCGATGGTCAGGTTGCGTACACCCGTGTCGCGCAGCGCGCCAATTAACGCCTCCGGAATGCCGCACAGACCAAAGCCGCCGATCGCAAGAAGCATCCCGTCCCGCACAATGCCATCCAGGGCAGTTCGTGCGTCCGGCCAAAGCTTCGAAAGTGTCGGTCCGGTATCAAGTTTGTGTTCCATCACCAATCACGATCCCAGTGAATAAGCCTTGCGCAAATTCAATCCTATCTCCAAACTCGGCGGCTTGGAGACAGTTGGAGGGGTTGCAACCAACCGCAATCCGAGCCATTCCAATTCACCCAGTTCGCTCTGATACGAGCTTCAAAGGCGAAGGAATAACCCCTGCGTGTGACGAATCGCAAAAGACTACGAATAATTGGGGAAGAAGTTTGGAGGCGCGGGCCGGGATCGAACCGGCGCATAAAGGTTTTGCAGACCTCTCCCTTACCACTTGGGTACCGCGCCTTGGCAGGGCTGCCTCGAAATTGATCAGCGTCGCCCCAAACCGCCGTAGCCAACCCGGCTGGCGCCGGAGGGCGGATTGGAGCGGGAGACGAGATTTGAACTCGCGACCCTCGCCTTGGCAAGGCGATGCTCTACCACTGAGCTACTCCCGCTTACTGCAAACCTGAGTATACCGGCCCGCCAAATCCCGGTCAAACCACCGCCGGGGCCGTATTTGCGGCCGGCAACGCCGCATTTGCGCGCGATCCCTTCTCTTCCCGCACAATCTCCCCGTCCCGCATGTACAGGATGCGCCCGGCAATCGACGCCGCTTCGGGATTGTGGGTAATCATCAGCGTCGTTTGGCCCAATTCCCGGTTTGACCGCTGCAGCATTTGCAGCACGGCATCGGAGTTCTTCGTGTCCAGATTGCCCGTCGGCTCGTCCGCAAGCACAATGGCAGGCCGCGTAATCAGGGCCCGCGCAATGGCCACCCGCTGCTGCTCCCCGCCGCTCAGCTCCGAGGGCCGATGCTTCAGCCGCCCCCGGATTGACAGCAGGTCGCTCAAGTGGTCCAGATAGGCACGGTCCAGCGGTTCCTTGCGCCCGCTCACGTCGTAGGCAATCTCGATATTGCCCATCGCCGAGAGCGTCGGCAGCAGGTTGAACTTCTGAAACACAAACCCGATGCGATGCTTCCGCAGCCGCGTCCGTTCTCCATCGTTGAGGCTGGCAAAGTCAATCCCATCAATCAATACCCGTCCCTCGGTAGCCCGGGTCAGCCCGCCCAGCAGGTAGAAAAGCGTTGACTTGCCCGAACCCGAAGGTCCCACGATCGCCACAAACTCGCCGGGGTCCACCTCGAACGACACCCCCCGCACCGCGGGAACCTGGATGCGCCCCGAGGAGTACACCTTGGTCAGCTTTTCAGCGAGAATGATGGGCGCAGACGCTTCAGATGGCACAACCTTTATTGTAAATGCGACGCCTGCCTTGCTGCTCACTTAGAATAGAGGGGCAACAACCTCAAAGCAGGTTCCCTACTGATGACCGCCGCATTGAAATCCTCTCTTGTCACTTCGTTGGAAACGGCCGCCGCGCAAGCTGGCCTCAAGCTGCTCTCCGCCACCACGGGCAGCGATTTGCACGAACAGCCGACCGCCGTCTTTCAGCTCGGCATCCCCGGCTATGACGGGCGCTCCCTCCAACTTGAGTTGAGCGAGGCCTTCGATTTTGATAAGCCGACCCTGTTGCCGGCCATGGCGGCTCACCTGGCAGCCGAGGCCAAACGCCTGCGCAATCCCCGCCCCGAGTGCTACGTCACCCTCGGCGGTCTGCCGCTCGCCCTCGGCAAGTTTCAGTGGCCCTTTCATCGCTCAACCTCCGGCGCGGACACCTACATCGTCCATGGCGAAGCGCATCTGGCTGACGGTGGCGCGCAGAACCTCCACGCCAAGCTGGCTGCCTCGGTCACCGTCACCTTTGCCGAGATTGTGCCCGCCATGGAGCAGCCCTATGCGGAGACGTTCGTCTACAACGCCATCCGCAAGACCATCGACCTGGGCCAATTGGAGTTCCTCAAGTCCGGCAACCGCCAGCCCGTTCCCGTCACCACGCGCTATTACAGCCGCTGGCAAAAGAAATTCCTCTTCACTGAGACCAACGACGCCGAGCGCCTCAATTACCTATTGCGCAAGGTCTACTGGCTCTCCGGAGTCCTGGGCGAGGGCAAGCCTGTATGGATCGCCGACCCCCGCGACGGGCAATACCTGAACACGACTGAAACCGACCTGTTGCGCATGGCCGGCGATGAGGCAGGCGAAGGGCTGATGGTGCTCGATGGCGAATTCGCCGCGGCGACCCCGAAGCTGATGGAACGGGCGCCGGAGTATCAGGCGTCCCTTGAAGCCGCGCTCAACTTCACCAAGCCGCAGTTCAACGAATCCATGCGCTCCGGCCACGCCAATATGTAGCCGATTCAGCTCAGAAAAAAACAGGGGCCGCGAAGCACATTGGCTCCCGCGACCCCTGTTCTGTGATCAGTGATCCCTGATCCCTACTCCCTGCCTTTACAGCCCCGTCCCGCACGCCGAGCAAAACTTCGACCCCGGCGGATTTGTCGTCTGGCATTTGCCGCAGGCCACCAGCGCTGCGGGCTGTGCCACAGGCGCATAGCTCATCGCCGGCGGCGCGTTCACGGTCACATTCGCCGGCCAGCCCCACGGCACGCTGATCCCCAGCGCCGCGGCAATCCCCGCCGCCTGAATGGCGTTGAACTCTCGCACCCGCCCCGGCATGAAGAAGCACTCCACAAGCCCCAGAAACGTCGTGATCCCCGTCCAGAAGAAGCAGCAGTAAAGAATCCCCAACCCCGTGCGGCGCAGATAAAAGTGGTGAATCCCAAAGGTGCCTAAGAACAGCGCCAGCAGGATGCCTACCACCTCATCGCGGCGCACCGTCTCGTACTGCTGATAAAAGATTGCTTGTGCATTGGGATACGGAACGCTGCCCATCGCGCTTCTCCTTGTGTGACTTGCATACCAACATACGCGATCGAACGCCCCAGGGTTCCCTTGGTAGTGTGTCCTTTTGACGGCAGCACTCGAATCCGCCTGTTCCGCCTACACGCCTCGTACGGACGATTCTGGTGCGGCAATGCGGAGGTTACTTCGCCGGATAGCCGCCGTTCAGCGTCCCAACGCCCGCATAAGAGCCAGGCACCCACTCGCTCATCGGGTGCTGCGCTCCGCAGTCCAGGCAGCGCGTTGTGCTGAACCGGGTGGCGCAGTGCGGACATACACCACCGGTTTGGAATGTGTCCAGCGGCTGCTTGCACGCGCCGCACTGCCAGTAAGCGCCCAGCGGCGGCGCCGTCCGGCAGCTGGGGCAGGCGAATCCGTCCCTCCGCGGCAGTTTTGCCTGGCGCAAAAGCTCCTGTGCATGCTTCAGTCCGCCCCAGCAACTCATCAGCAGGTAAATCGAGATCGCCCCCAGCCAGATATCCCGCGACCAGATCGCAATCCCGATAAACCCGACGATTCCGAGGATCCCGAGAACCGTGGCCGCCATCAGGCTGCGTGCCCGCCCCAGCCCAAACCACAGCAGCGAACGAAGAATCTGCCCGCCATCCAGCGGATAGATAGGCAGAATGTTGAAGATCAACAAGCCAATGTCGATGTTGCGAACCCACCGCAGCAGCTGATAGACGTCCGGAGAGCTTTCAGCCCATCCCGCCGCACGCGCCGCCAGCACAGCTCCAATCAGCAGCGGTGCCAGCGCCACGTTCACCAACGGCCCCGCCGCAATGCTCCACAACGTCGCCCCCGGCCGCTGCGGCGGATTCACGTACGCCACTCCGCCAAAGGGCCAGAGCAGGATCTGGTCCGCAGTTCCGCCCACCTGCCGGCAGGCCATGGCATGACCAAATTCGTGCAGCAGCACAATCAGGAACAGCGACACATACTCCAGAGCGTTCCAGATCACGGAGCTGTAGCGTCCTCGTCCGCCCTCGATTTCGTACACCGCGACAAGAAACCACCACCAGTGAAGAAAAACATCCACACCGGCCACACGGAACAGATGAATCGAACCTTGACGACGTACACTTGGCATGGGTGAAGCTTATCTCATTGCCATAATTTCTGCGATCATGACCACCCCCAACGCCTCTGCCAGCGGCACATTTCTCATCGGCGGCGATTTGCCCGTCCATCGCCTCGGCTACGGCACCATGCGCCTGGTCGGCGAGGGCGCCTGGGGCGAGCCGCACAACCCTGCGGAAGCCCGCCGTGTCCTGCGCCGTGCCGTCGAACTAGGCGTCACTCTCATCGACACCGCCGACGCCTACGGCCCCGAAATCGCCGAGCGCCTTATTGCCGAGGCCCTGCATCCCTATCCGCCCGGCCTCGTCATCGCCACCAAGGGCGGCATTACCCGCCAGGGTCCCGCGAAGACTGAGTACGTCGGCCGCGCCGGCTACCTGATCCAATGTGTTGAAATGAGCCTGCGCCGCCTCAGGCTCGAGCGCATCGACCTCTATCAACTGCACCGCATCGACCCGCGCACTCCGCTCGAAGAATCGCTCGGCGCCCTGCTCCAGATGCAGGCCCAGGGAAAGATTCGCCACATCGGCCTCAGCGAGGTCACGCCCGCGCAGATCCAGCAGGCCCAGGAGATCGTCCCCATCGTCACCGTGCAGAATCGCTACTCGCTCGCCGACCGACGCCACGAAGAAACCCTGCAATGGTGCGAGCGCAACAGCATTGGATTCATGCCCTGGTATCCCATGGCCGCCGGCAAGATGCTCAAACCCGACAGCCCCTTCGCGAAGACTTTGGGTCGCATCGCCTCCCACCACGGCGCAACCCCCGCCCAGATTTCCCTGGCCTGGCTGCTCGATCGTTCGCCGGTCATGCTCCCTATCCCCGGCACGTCGCAGGTCGCGCATCTTGAAGAGAACATCGCCGCCGCCGAACTTCGGCTTAGCGCGGATGAATTGATTGAACTTGGGAACGCCGCGCCCTGATCGCCTCAGTGCTTCGGCTCCGACGCAATCCGGTGATGAGCCTCCTCAATCGCGTCGAGCAGCCGCTCGTTGAAGCCCAGCTGACGAGCCTGGTCCATCGTCAGGTCGAGCTCGTTTGCGCAGGCCGCTACGGCGTGCGGCAGGTCGAACGCTTGCGCCACCAGCACATCCTTCTCTGCATCGGGCCAAAGCAGAAATGCCTGCGGATTCTCGAAGGCATCCATGCAATCCGCATCTGCTCCGGCCATCAGCATCTTTATCAGCGCCGGCAGCGCCAGAGCTCCAATTCTGCTCCCATCCGCAGCAGAGTCTGTGGTTGCCTTCGCGCCAGAGGACTTCGCGACAAGTGCCATCCAGTTCACCGCGGCGCCAGTCGTCATATCGAAGACCATTGCCATCTGATCTTCCTCCGGATGCGCTCCTCCGCAGAACGTCTCATCGCTCGCAACAAGGCTCAAGTAGCGCGGACCGCTCATGGTCACGACAACCCTGCGGGACCAATCGTCCGCCACAGGATTGGGGGCATTTCCCGTCTGCTTCTCCCATTGCAGATAATCCGCGTCGCAGTCGCGCAGAGCCTTCGCCAGGCGCAGATTCAGGCGCGTCAGATTCCCATTCACGCGCCGTGCCGCAGCGCTGCCGGGGTTCGCAATCAACGGCCAGGCGTCCACGCCCTTGCGCAGCTCTTTCACGGGTTCTGTCTGAATGGCTTCGTCGCTTGTCGCACCCGGGCTTCCGCTTCCGATGACAACTCCCGCCCGCGCGCAAGATGCCTGAGCGGCAACAAGTGAACACACCAGAACTGCGATGATTGGTCTCATCTGAAACCCGCAGATCCAACGTGACTCCACTGCCACTACTCCACCGCGTTCTTCGCAATCACGTCGCGATACCACTCGGCGCTCAGCTTCGGCGTGCGCTTCAGCGTCTTGAAGTCCACATAATGAATGCCGAATCTCTTGCTGTACCCATCGGCCCACTCAAAGTTGTCCAGCAGGCTCCAGAGGAAGTAGCCCCGCACCGGATAGCCTTCCGCGGCGGCGCGATGCAGGTTGGCCAGATGGTTGCGCAGATACATCACCCGGTCTGTGTCTTCCACGTGCCCATCGGGCCTCAGCACATCGTCTGATGAGCACCCGTTCTCCGTGATGTAGATGGCCTTCGGCTTCCACAGATCCGAAACATTGCGCACGCCCCAGTAGATGCACTCCGGGCCAATGTACAGCCAATCTGAGGCCATATGCGGGTACGATGCCGGGTAAGGATCGATCGCATAGCCCTTCGCCGACCCGTCCGCGTGCACATACTGCGGCGTGTAGATATTCAGGCCGACAAAATCCAGCTTGCTTCCGATGGCCTCCATGTCGCCTGGCTCAACCTTCGGCGCATTGGCGCCTTCCCGCTCCAGGTAGCTTTCGAGATACTTCCCTTCCATCACCGCAGTGAGGAAAGGAGCATTCTCTTCGCGTGTAGCCTTGCGGGCCGCTTCAATGTGCGCCGCGGTTTCCATCACCGGTACATAGACGATTGCATTCTCCGCCAGGCCCACCTCGGTTCCGCTTGGCGCGTTGGCGCGAATCGCCTGCACCGCCAGTCCGTGCGCCAGTATGCCGTTATGTCGCACCTGGTTGACCGCGCCCGCAGGCAACTTCAGGCCCGGCGCAAATTTTCCATCGCGGTAGCCGGAGTCGGTAAAGCACGTAAACTCGTTCGTCGTCATGAAATGATGCACGCGGTCGCCCAGATTCTTGCTCATATACGCCGCGTAGTCCGCAAAGGCTTTCGGTGTATCGCGCGACTGCCAGCCGCCCGGCAGAGCCTGGGGAAGATCCCAATGAAACAGTGTGATGTAGGGCACAATGTTGTTCGCCAGCAGTTCGTCCACCACGCGGTTGTAATAGTCCAGCCCCAGGGCATTCGGCTTGCCCGTGCCCTTGGGAAACACGCGCGACCATGAGATCGACATGCGGTAACCACCCACACCAAGCGCCTTCAGTAGCTGGATGTCCTCCTTGTACAAATGGTAGGAATCATCAGCTACGTCGCCCGTTTCACCGTGATAGGTTTTTCCCGGCGTGTGCGAGAAAGTGTCCCACACCGACGGCCCGCGTCCATCCGCCTTCGCACCGCCTTCAATCTGATAAGCCGCTGTGGCGCATCCCCATAGAAAACCCTTCGGGAAGTGCATGGTCGTTGGCTCAGGTTCGCCGAATGCGAACTTCGGCAGGGCAATACCTGCATAGGCGGCAGCGGCAGTCGCAGCCGCGGATTTTCCAAACTGACGGCGAGTAAGGCTTTTCATCTTTAGAATTCCTCTTCCAAAAAACAGCAAAACACCCCAAGCAAAACGTTTTAGCAGAGTCTCGCAGTGAAAAGCAAGCTGTGAATTTGGACGGATGCGCAATGCATGGCGTAGCGGAGAGATTGAAGAGCTGCGCACTCCAAAAACAAAAAGCCGCGACCCTGAGGTCGCGGCTCCGTTGTTGCCTGCAATTACCCTGAGTTACATCTCCTTGACGCCTTCCACAAACGCCTTCAGCTTGCGGCTCCGCGAAGGATGACGCAGCTTGCGCAACGCCTTGGCTTCAATCTGCCGAATGCGCTCGCGCGTCACCTGGAAGCTCTGTCCCACTTCCTCCAGCGTGTGTTCCGAGCCGTCTTCAAGACCGAAGCGCATTTTGATCACGCGTTCTTCGCGAGGAGTCAGAGTCCGAAGCACCTGCGAGGTGTACTCCTTCAGGTTCACGCTGATCACAGCCTCTGAAGGCGAGACCGCCTGGCGATCCTCGATAAAGTCGCCCAGGTGGGAGTCTTCTTCTTCGCCAATCGGCGTCTCCAGCGAGATCGGCTCCTGCGCAATCTTCAGCACCTTGCGCACCTTGGCTACCGGAATGTCCATGCGCCGCGCGATCTCTTCGCTCGATGGCTCGCGTCCCAGCTCCTGCACAAGTTGCCGGCTGGTGCGGATCAGCTTGTTGATGGTCTCGATCATGTGCACCGGAATACGGATCGTACGTGCCTGGTCCGCAATCGCGCGCGTAATCGCCTGCCGAATCCACCACGTCGCGTACGTTGAGAACTTGTAGCCGCGCCGGTATTCAAACTTGTCCACCGCCTTCATCAGGCCGATATTGCCTTCCTGAATCAGGTCGAGAAACTGCAATCCGCGGTTGGTGTACTTCTTCGCGATCGACACGACGAGTCGCAAGTTGGCCTCGATCAGCTCCCGCTTGGCCTGCTCCGCGTCCATGTCGCCCTGGATCATCTCGCGCTGCGTGCGCTTCAGCTCCACAATGGCTACGCCCGCGTCGCCTTCAATCTTTTCCAGGTCCGCCTTGCAGTTCTTCTGCTGGCGCCGGTACTCCTTCTTCAGCTCGTCGCTCTTGCTGGCTTCGTGCTTCTGCTCCAGCGAGCGAATCTGCCGCTCCAGGGTCCGCATCGTGTCCACGGTCTTGTTGACCTTGTCCAGCAGGCGCTTGCGCTCCAGCCCCGTGTACTTCAGTTCGCGCACAATGCGCGAGACAAGAACCTTCTCGCGCGCAATCAGCCAGCGCGTCTTGCGTTGCTCGCGGGCGCTGGTCTTGCTGTTGGCCGCGGCCTGCTTCTCTTCCAACTGCGCAATCCGCTTCTGGTGCTTCACCAGCGCGTCAATGCGCGATACGGTGGAGCGCACGCGCGCCTGCACAACATCTTCCGTCAGCTCTTCCTCGTCGAAGACTACGACTTCTTTCACGTTGCGCACGCCGCGCTTCAGATCCTCGCCCAGCGCCACAATCTCGCGAATCACAATCGGCGAACGCGAAATTGCTTTCAATACGCGCATCTGCCCGCGCTCAATGCGCTTGGCGATTTCAACTTCGCCCTCGCGCGTCAGCAGCGGAACGGTGCCCATCTCGCGCAGATACATACGCACCGGGTCGTTGGTTTTTTCGAGGGTGCCCGGCGTCAGGTCGAGTTCAACATCCTCGCCTTCTTCCGCGTCGAATTCCTTGTCGTGGCCAAACTTGGGACCGTCCAGCAAATCAATGCCCTGCGTCCCAATGGTCGTTATCAGATCATCCAGATCGTCGGCAGAGCCAATCTCTTCCGGCAACATGTCGTTCACGTCGCCGTAAGTCAGATAGCCCTTCTCTTTGCCCACTTCGATCAGGGTGTCAATTTCATGTTCGAACTTATCGTCAGTCGCCAATGTGTTCCTACTCTCCTGCGCAAATCAGATTCGGCACCGTTTCGCGCACCGGTGCGTGGCCTGGTCCGTGGCGCACAAAAAAGATTTACTTATCAGTAAATCTCCGCGCATGCAGACGCAGTCCTGCGGTCTCCCGCAAAAAATAGCGGTCTCAGAGTGTTTCTC
Organism: uncultured Acidobacteriaceae bacterium; assembly: GCA_963780515.1. Taxonomy (GTDB): domain Bacteria; phylum Acidobacteriota; class Terriglobia; order Terriglobales; family Acidobacteriaceae; genus Telmatobacter. Next base: position 300,424 of record CAWACG010000015.1, on the reverse strand, counting down.
GGAACAGGATGACAGCGCTTCAGGTTTCGCCTGGGTCGCCCGCGAGCCGCAGCTCATGGTTGGGGCAGAGTGGCGCGCATCCTCACAGAGATCAATAGATTACCACAGTCCACCCGGTTTTCACCAAGACAAAATCGCGGCCTGGGGATTCGCCCCCAATTACCGCTTCCGAGCCGGATCAGGACCGGGCCGGGCAGAATTGCCTCTTCCGCCCGCTCTGTTCCTACTGAATTAGACGCAAACGGCATAAATACGACGCAAGGAATCAGGCCCTCGGACCCAGCCGCCCGACCACTGCGTTCACTCCGCGGACGGCCTTTTGTGCAACTGCCGCAACGCCCTGTCCAGTTCCAGCTTCCGCTGCGTCAGCACCGCCAACTCAGCAAAATCCCCGCGCCGCTCGGCCTCGGCAATCTGTACCCGCAGATCGCGTAACTGGCTTCTCGAATCTGCCGCTGTTCCAGGCTCGCAATGGCCCCCTGCACAGTCTCCGCTTCGAAGGCGGCTCCGTCTCCGCCAGCAGCGCCTCGGCCAGCAGCGCCCGCTGACCCGCGTCCTCCACCACGTCCATCGGGTCCTGCGCCCCGCGGCCAGCCAGCGCCTGCAGCGCCGCGAAACGCGCCAAGTCCCTGAAACAGTGCCGGTTGACGCGTCACTGCCTCCGCCGCCAGCCTCCGCGCATCCTGGTGCTCGGGCTCGGTAATCGCCAGCGCCCGCAGCAGCACCCGCTCCACCTCCGTCAGCGCCGCGGCCCGCGTTTCGATGTGGTCCCGCCGCTTTAAGGCCGCCTGCCGCAGTTCCTCCCGAAGCACCGCCGAATCGATCCCCAGCTTTTGCGCCGCGTCCCCTGCAAACTGGTCCCGCACCAGCTTTTCCGGAATCCGCCGAATGTGCGGCAGCAGGTAGTTCATGGCCTTCACCTTCTGCTCCGCGCTGGCTCCCGGAAACATCTGCCGCGCCCGCTCAATCAGGTAGTCCGACTGCCTCCGCGCCCCCCGCACCGCCGCCGTGTACGCCTCCACGCCCCGCTCGCGAATGAACCGGTCCGGATCCAGCCCGCCTTCCAACGTCACAATCTTCAGGTTGAACCCCTCCTGCGGTCAGCAACGCAATCGACTTCTCCGCCGCGTTTGCTCCCGCCGCATCGGGATCGAAGTTCACCACCACATTCGAAGTGTGCCGCTTCAAAATCGCCACCTGCTGTTCGGTAAAGGCCGTCCCGCTGGTCGCAATCACGTTCTGAATCCCGCGCAGATACACGCTGATGCAGTCCATCTGCCCTTCCACCAGCAGCGCAAACTCCGCCTGGCGAATCGTCGCTCTTCGCCTTGTCCAGATTGAACAGCACCTGGCCTTTCGAATACAGCGGCGTCTCCGGCGAGTTGATGTACTTCGCGCCCGCCTTATCCCCCGTCTCCAGCGTCCGCGCCGTGAACGCAATCACCCGCCCGCTCTCATTCGCAATGGGAAACATCACCCGCTTGCGAAACCTGTCGTAGATTGGCCCCTGGCCTCCATCTCCCTGCTCCTTTGAACTGAACAGACCTGAAGCTCGCAGCGTGTCTCCGTCCGCCGTCCCGCTTAGCCGTGCTTCCAATGCGTGAAAGCTGTCCGGCGCATAGCCGATGCGAAATGCCTTGATTCCCTCAGGAGTCAGCCCGCGTCCGGCCAGGTATTCGCGCGCCACGGCTCCCTCCGGCCCGCGCAACTGCTCCTCAAACCAAGCTGTGGCAATCTCGTGCAGGTCCAGCAGCTTGGTGCGCAATCTCGACTCCGCCGCCTGTTCCGGCGACGAAAACTCACGCTTGGGCAGCGGAATCCCGCTCTTCTGCGCCACAATCCGCACCGCCTCGGGAAAGCCCACATTCTCGATCTTGCCGACAAAGCTGAACACATCCCCCGACACGCCGCAGCCGAAGCAGTGATAAAACTGCCGCACCGCATGCACGCTGAATGACGGCGATTTTTCCTTATGAAATGGGCACAGCCCCGAGTAGTTCTGCGCTCCCGCCTTGCGTAGACGGATATACCCCTCGATCACCTTCACGATGTCGGTCTGCTGCTTGACGGTCTGCGCGAAGTCGGACATGGGTTCCTCATTGAGCATAAGGCCCGCCCCAAGCCGTCGCTGTGCAAGACACGGAAGTAGATCGCGGCGTAGCCTTCAGGCGCGCACGTCCAACACAGCAATTCGAAATCTAACGCCCTGTCTCTGAAGTTCGCAGCTTGAAGAATGCTGTCATCCAGCGAAACGAATTGAAGTCGAAGGATCTGCGGTTGCCTCGCTGCGCCTCATCCCAACCCAGCGCCGATTTCCACTTCAGCCCGCAAAAAAATCAACTCCCTTTGCAGATAATTTCCCCGGCATCCGGCACAATGGGAGTGGAGAAGAAGTAAGCAGCGCACCGCCCTCCGCGCAAGAGCCGCTCTAAGTCCTTTGCTGCCTAATTTCTGCGGCTAAGTTCTTTAGTTTCTAATTTTTGCGGCAACGAATACTCTCTAAAGTGTTGAAAAGCAAATAACTTCTTTACAGAATAGGGAGGGGGGTACCCCTGAGAATTGCCCGGCCACAGTGCGGGCCGCCGGCTGCTTCGCCTCAACAAACGGGAAGTCGGCCCAGAATCTACCCTTCCCATCGCGGAGAGTGACTTCCCGGTTCGCAATTGAACTCGAGACGCAAGCGCCCAGGTCGCCCCGGTCCGTACCCCTCTTACGGGGCCGCCCCCTATATTTTCGAGACTGTGAAGCTGTGAGACTGTGACGCTGTGAGACTGTGACGCTCACTTCGCCGGCGACGCTGACGCGCAACCGCGAGAACATTGGCAGCCGATTCTTACAGCGCTCGTCCCGCCGCCACTCCCGAAGCCCATGCCCACTGGAAGTTGAACCCGCCCAAGTGCCCGGTCACATCCACGGCTTCTCCAACAAAGAAGAGCCCCGGCACCGCGCGCGCCTCCATTGTCCGCGCCTGCAAGCCATTCGTATCCACGCCTCCGGCGGTGACTTCGGCCTTCTCAAAACCCTCTGTGTAAGTGGGATGAAACGCCCGCTGGTGCAACTGCCGCTCCCACGCCGCGAGCGCTTCATTCGACCAGCCTTTGGGTGCGTCCGCCTCGACCAGATGCTGCGCCAGACGAAGCGGCAACACTGCGCGCAATGCGGCTTGCAACGCGAACGCATCACGCCGCGCTCCCGGAACCAGGAGTGGCCCGAGAATCTCGACCTCGGGCGCGAAATCCACTTCAAGTGGTTCGCCCGGCCGCCAGTAGCTCGACGCCTGCAAGATCGCCGGCCCGCTGAGTCCGCGATGCGTTACCAACATCTTTTCTCTGAATTTCGCACCGTCCGCGCATGTCACCACCTCCGCGGAGACACCGGCCAGGTGCGTCCAGCCCCGCTCTTCGCCGCCCAGCACCAGCGGCACCAGCGCGGGGCGCGGTTCCACAACCGTCAGGCCGAATTGCCTCGCCAGATCGTACGCGAGTCCGGTCGCCCCGATCTTCGGAATCGACAAGCCTCCTGTGGCAACCACGAGCGCGCCGGACTTGAACCCGCCCACCGAAGTCGCCACGCGATACTCGCCAACATTGGCTTCGACGCGGATGTCATGCGCGTTGAGTACGATTTCGACGCCGCCCAGCGCGCATTCGGCCAGCAGCATCTCCAGGATGGCTCGAGCCGTGTGGTCGCAGAACAGTTGCCCCAGCGTCTTCTCGTGCCACGGAATTCCGTAGCGCTCGACCAGCTCAATGAAGTGGCGCGGCTGGTAAAGCGCCAGAGCCGATTTAGCAAAGTGCGGATTGTTTGAGAGAAAGTTCTGCGGCGTGCAATGCAAGTTCGTAAAGTTGCACCGTCCGCCGCCGGAGATAAGGATCTTCCGGCCCGGCTGCCCATTGTTCTCCAGCAGCAGAACCCGCCGTCCACGCTGCCCCGCGACCGCAGCGCACATCAGCCCGGCCGCTCCGGCTCCCAACACAATCGCATCGAACTGGCGCAGGGCTTGCGGCATGGGGTCCTATTCAGCATAGCCGCACGGGATTCAGCATCAAGGCTGTCTATGAAGAAGCTTCAACCAGCCAGGCGACATTCCTGCAGCAACCCTCGCCAGCTTGAGGATTGGTCCATCTATTCGAATGGAATCTGCGACGGAAGCTCTGAGATCAATTGAACCAACAGAATGTGTGCGTCGGTTCAGAATCGCCGAAGGACCGGTTCTCGAGGCCTCGCAATGGAGACAGCCTCCGCATTGCGATTGCCAAAGGGCCCAACATCAACTGCGAACGATACTTGTCTGCGGAGGAATTTTGAATGGAGTGAGGAGCTCCCGGCATGCAGGAGCCGCAACCGTCGACGACGGCTCGACGAGTCTATTCTGAGCACAAAACGGCAGCGAATCTCGGATTGGGGGAGAGATCCGGACTAAATTGAAGTCGAAAGCGTGCTGGAGACGTCTCCAAATACCTGGTTGAGGCCACCAGCCAGGGAATTCATCCCCGCTATGCAACCAAACGCAACGACAGCAAGGACAAGAGCATACTCGGGCAGATCCTGACCTTCATCTCCTGCCAACAAGGTCTTTATATTCACATACAGCCTGATCATGAGGTTGTTCATTTTAGAGTCCCCCTTCCTTCTGAAATATGTGATTTATCTATTCGGAGGTTTCATAACCCGAATCCACGGATACTGACATGAGGGGATTCTCGCACGAGACTACAGCCTTCGTAAGCCCACTTAAATACTCACTCCGGGTATAACCTTGGTAACCGTTTGCCCGCCGGACTGTGGTTATCGGATTCATCGACTGATTTTGCCTCTAGCCCATGCCCGAATCCAGGAATCTCGTCCTCGCCGATCATTGGCCTGACCCCTTTCTTCAAAGGGACTTCTTCACCGAGAGGCATGCGCCGCCGAACTCCGGCCGGAAACCGCGTTGGTGCAGCGGAAGAAACGATCCGCGCTGCAACAGGATTGCCGCGTGCATTGTGTAATGGGATCCCACCGCCAGACTTTCAGATTGAGTCGTGCAGGAAGGCGGTAAGCGCACCTGATATGAATTGCCGTTGCGAGAACGTTGATCCATTCGCGGATCTGTCGGCGCTAGAAAAACTCCGGCGCGGGTCTGAAGGCCCACGCCGGAGAAGGGCTTGGTTCGGCCTAGAACTCGAGGCGAGCCGAGACCTGCGCGGTACGCGCACCGCCAAAGTCAGAGCCGATCGAGGTGGTGACGAGTCCAAAGCTGCTTGAACTCAGGTTGGTAATCGGATCGCCGAGGTTGGTGTGATTCAGGATATTGGTGAATGTGCCTTCCGCCTTGATTCTGAAGCGTTCGGTCAGCGCGAAGCTCTTGCTCAATCCTGAGGAAAGATTGAAAAGGCCCGGTCCCTCAACCGAACCCACCTGGCTATTGCCGAAGCGCCCAATGGGCAAGGGCACAGGGCCGGAACCACTGCCCGTGGTGCAGGAGGTACCCGGCGTCCAACCGGGATAACCGGGGCATGTAAAGGCGGCATTGTTAATCCAGTTGAAACGGCTTCTGGCGGTGGGTTTGACGCTTACCCCCGATACCTGGTCGGCGTGTTGGGCGCGGTGGCCCGGATCCCAGCCCGCTGCGGTTTGCGTGAGTCCTGAACCCGTGCCGGAAGGGTCGCCCTCGCCGCTTGGGAAGTAAGGCGTCTCATAAGGACCCGTCTGGACGGTGAGGATGGAGGACAGACGCCATCCGCCCACAATCGAGTCGGCTACACGAGGTATCGAAGCTCCAAACGCCTTGCCACGGCCAAACGGCAAATCATATAGGACCGTGGTGTTCCAGCGCAGTCTTCGGGTTCCGTAGACATTGCCGTAGTCCACATGCCTGTCGAGGATTGAGGTTGATCGCTCACCCCCGCCTTCGCCTGCGAAGCCGTCCCCGGTAAGAACTGAACCGTAAGGTCCCTGGTCGTCTGCGAGCGCCTTGGCCCAGGTAAATCCGGAATGGAAATCCAATCCCTGCTGAAGGCGGTGACTGCCTTCAATCTGGAGGGAGTTGTAGCTTTCATTTGCGCCCGTGGCGCGGGTGTTGATGCGGCCCCAGTTGGGAAACAGGCGCGCAGAGTTCGGCTGGTCGTAAGCCGATACGGTAGAGGAATACGGGAGCGTATTCTCATCCGGCGCCCAGACCAATTGGTGGGTTTCGGAGCCGATATAGGAGATACGCGCCGCGTAGCCGGACCCGAAATCGTGGTCCACGCTCAGCGACCACTGTTCGGTGTAAGGGTCTTTCCAGTTGGTGCTGTTGGCGGTTCCGAAGTAGTCAGTGCCGTAACTGCCGACTCCAGCTGCGCCGCCCGCGCCGGCATAGATTTGCGGCCACTGGTACCCGATGGCATGGGTGACGGGGTCGTAACTGTTGACGAACTGCTGAGTCTGGGCCTGCACGGTGCCAGTGAGCGAGTAGAAACTAGAACCGAGCATGTTGATGTTGTACATGCCCATGCCGCCGCGAATGGCCCACTTGTCGTTGCCGAAAGGACGATAGGCAAATCCGAGGCGGGGCATGAAGCGGAGGTGAGGATACTTCTTGAGACCGACGGGATAGCCGGCTGTGTCGTTGCCTTCAACCTGCATGCACGGCGCGCCATTCACATTCGCAGAATTTGTGTTGTTTACACCATCGGCATCGCAGGCATTCGCAGAGGCGAGAAATCCCTGCGCGAGCAGCGCCTGCTTGTTCTGCGGGTAGATAACCCGTCCGGAGAGCGCGACGCTGGGATCGAAGTTGCCGATGTCGCCGTACTTGTCGTAGTACCCGGGATGCAACTCGTAGCGGACACCATAGGACAGCGTCAACCGCGGGCTCAGCCTCCATTCATCCTGGCCGAAGAAATGGTAGTGATTCGAGATGCCGTCATTATCCTGCTTCACCACGTCATAGAACGTCAGGTTTGGAATCCCCAGGAGAAAGTCGGCAAAGTCCACACCAGTAAATCCGCCCTGGCTGCCGTTTCCATCGCTGAAATAGTACGTCCCATAATTGTCGGAGCCGTTGAAGCCAAGGGGCGTGATTGCCTCAAGATGTTGGATGTCCGTGCCGAATTTGAAGGTGTGGTTTCCTTTGCTCCAGATCAGGGTATCGCTGTAGTCGTAAGTCAACGACCGTTGCAGGCTGGTGAGGCGGTCCGCATTCAAGCTCTGGATGTTATAGAAATCCATCTCAGGAATCCCGTTGTAAAACAGGTTCTGCAGTCCCTGCCAGCCCTCTCCAGTTGTCCAGGCCAAGCCATTGAAGGCGTCGTTCTGCCCAGAGGTGTAGCGCGTGAACCCGAAGCCTCCTTCATTGATGAGGTTGGGCTTGATGGACCAGTTGGTGTCGACCTTCATGGCGCGATTCTGGCTGATCGAGAGAGAAGAGGGGACGTTCAGGACCTCTGAATTGCTGATGGGGAAGTTCTTCCAGGTGAATTTTCCCCAGAGCAGGAACTTCTGATTCGATCCGAAGTACTGATCGCCGCGAACGTCGAACTGGTTTGAGTGACCGCTGGCGTCCACATTCTGCTGCCAGTTGGCGATGCCGTTATCGGTGTAGGCGGTAGGATCGCCAATATTCGGATCGGGATAGAACTGTTTGAGCGTGTCGAGTGCGATCTGGCTGAGCGGCGAGGTGATCTTCGTGCCATAGGGTGTTCCGGTATACGGGTCATACAAACCAGTAAATGCGTTCCCGCCTTCACCGTCGGGCTCGACGTATTTCGAGAAGTCGCCCTGTTTCATCAAGGTGCTGGGGACAACCTCAAACAGCGTCTTCTGAGCGGGATGCCGCCATGCCTCGAAATCGCCGAAGAAGAAGCTCTTGTTGTGTCCGTTATAAAAATGGGGAATAACGACCGGGCCACCCAGACTGCCGCCAAACGTCGCACCATGGACGTCGGGCTTGGTTGTCGTCGTTGGATAGGTATACGCGATTGCGTCCCACTTGGAGTCCTGGTAATACCAGAAGCCTGAACCGTGCAGGTGATTTCCGCCTCCCTTGGTGGTGACAACAATCTGGCCCGGGTCGCCGTACTCGGCGTTGGCCAGTACACCGTCGGCTCGGATTTCGGAGATCGACTCGGTGGAGGGGAAAGTATCTGCAATGAAGCTTCCGCCGGTCGAACTCTTGAGCGTGACGCCATCAACCGTTACATCCGTTTGATAAGGCAAGGCACCCTGGAGCGAGATACCGGAAGAGTCAGCCTGCACGCCAGGCATTGTTCCTAGAATCGCAGCGGCGCTTGTGCCGCTGAAGCTGGCCCTTGTATTCACCGGCAGGTTGGTGGCGTCGTCTGCAGTGAGGTCGCCGCTGATTGTCGGCGAGTCGGTCTCAATGGCACTCACAGAATCGCCGGTGACCTGAACAGATTGCTGGACTGCTCCCACTGTCAGGCTGACGTCCACGCGGAGTTCCTGCCTGACCGCCAGCACTACATCGGAGGCGGACCACTTCTCAAACCCAGCGGCCGATACAGCCACGGTGTAATGGCCGGCCTTGGTGTCAAGGAAGCGGTAATCGCCCACGGCATTCGAGGTTGTGGTGCGGATTGCGCCCTCATCGGTATTGGTCAAGGTAACGATCGCTCCGGGAACCACAGCACCTCCTGGATCCTTGACGGAACCTACGATGGCGCCCTGGGTGGACTGTCCCCGACCCTGCACGCAGGCAAGCGCAAGTACCAGAAGCAGACCAAGAGTTGCGATCGGCCTGTGCTGGATCTGTTGCCAGAGAGGAAAAGAATTTCTGTACATAGGTCACTGTCTCCTGAAGTTGAATCAAAGGTTGTGTTTTCGGGTTGCGCGGAAGAGTTGCAAGGGATGGGCTGAGCTGCCCGCAACAATTGAAAGGACATCAACGCGATTGAAGAACCGGCTTTGGGGCGCACTCAATTAAATCGGGTCGACACCCCAGAATTGAGATCTTGACCAATAAAACGAACGATCCGGGCGCTGGAGGCGAACCCGGCTTCAGCGGGTGCTTTGTCTGAGTAGAGCCCTTCGGTTAGTGACGGCTTCAGGCTAACGGGGTTTTGTTACAGGCCAACGTGGATCAGGTTACAGACAGTTAAAAACTGTGCCGAACCTTCGGGGAAATCCACAGGCATTGAAAGCTGAATTACTAAAGAAAAAGTGACAAGTCAAGTTATTCTTCCAAGAAATGTGGAATGAATGGGTGGTAATCGATTCCATTCTGATGCCAGTATTCACCTTGATGATTCCCCTTTTGCGACCCTGGCGGGAGCGTCTGGACACGGCTCTTCCTTGCAATCGGAACTCCGCCTCAATCGTTACTCTTCGGTCTGTGCAGCTTGCCCGAGGATTTCTCCATCTCTTTCCGAATCACGTCAGGATCATCCACATCGCGCAGTGCGGCGGCCTCTTGTTTTGTCTTTGGTCTGGCAAATCTCGCCTTGGCAGGGACGAAGACTCGAGGGTCAGCAGGCCGCGTGATATACGGCTCAAGATGCGGCCGGCTGTCGAAGATGCCCGTTATCTCTCCCGCCAGTGCGTCCTCGAGATTCAAAGACCCCAAGCCGAGCAACTCGTCGATGGTGCGCGTGATGGAACCCATGCTGGTGTGCTCATGAGAAACCGCGCCAGGTTTGACCCAGGGGCTGGCCACGAGAAGGATGCTGCGATGCGCGTCCACGTGATCGACTCCGCTTTGGGCGTCATCCTCGGTCATAAACAACGCCGAGTCTTTCCAGATTGGCGTCTTTGACAGGAAAGCGACAATGCGGCCCAGCGCGAGGTCGTTGTCAGCAACGTATGAGGCGCGGTAGGGGTAGCCGTCGGCTGGGCGCGGCTCTGCTGTGTGGTCGTCCGGCAGGCGAATCACGATGAGCGCAGGCACCTTGCCGGCCGCTAGCTTCATCTTGAAGTCGCGTTCAAATTCCTGCACGCGGAACTGGTCGGGGATTCCCAGGTTGAACGTGGGATAGCGGCGGTCCGTCGCCTCAAAAACCGGTTGTGGCAGGGGCGCGTTGAGAAGGAGCCGCTGGCCCTCAGGCTCCGATCCTGGAAGCTCGGCGTTGCCTTCAATCTCCAGCCCTTCACCATAATTCAGCAGCCCCTTGCCGCTGGCAGCAACGTGCTCCCAGAGAGACCCGAACTGGGGCTCATCTTCTGGCATTGGGGCATCTGCACCACCAAACATCGCCCGACGTCCAGGTTGCGCAGCTCCCGGGAAATCGTGCCGCCGGCCACCGTAACCAGATGTCCACGCGGTATTAAAGAAGGGAGTGGGATTGATGCCGACGACCCAGCGGTGGCCGTCGGCTGACACGTCGGAGTCAACATAGAAGTTGTCGCTCATGGCAAACTGGGCCACCAACGCATGCAGGTTGGGCGTCACCTTCAGGTGGACAGCGGTTTTCTCTTCCTGAGCCCACCCGTCCATCCCGTAGCGGGCCAGAGACGCATCGCCGTTCGCGCCGGCAACATCGCCCAACACTTCGTCGTAGGTGCGATTCTCGCGGACAATCAGGAAGCAGTGCTTGAGCCGAGGAAGGGTTGGCCGGTTGGCGATTGCCGCGCTGTTGGCTTCGATGACGGACAGCGTTAACTCCTTTGCAGGCGGCAAGGTTGCCAGTGGAATCACACTCAAGCTGCCCAATTCGAGGGAGCCAATGTAGGTCGGCATTTTAGGATCGTGCCCCACGCCTGCGTTCGGCCCGGCACCCTTGCCTTTTGTATTCACTACAAAGAGAGTATTGCCGTCAGGTGAAAAGGCCACAGCCGAGGGGTTCCATCCCACTGGAATGTGTTCGACGACCTGCATCGAACTCGCATCGATCACTCCAACCGCATCGATGCCCGATTCGGCCACGTAGACCCGGCCGTTACGAACAGCCACGCCACTGGGCATCACGCCACGCAACGGAACTCCTTTCGCATCTCGGAATCGCGGTTCGCTGAAAGGGGAAAGGGAGACTTGCGCGAGCACTTGTGTCCCGTCGGCACTGACCTTGGCAACTTCATCTTCGTGCGTCAACGCCACGTAGACTGCGTCGCCGTCGGCTGCGAGGCCGGAAGGGGCGGCGCCGCCTACAGTCCGTTCCCTTCCTGGAAGGCCTCCGTCCTCGGCGATGCGTGCCCCAAGGCGAAGCTTTGCCGTCAAGGCTGGATGCTCGCGGTTTCGCACGTCATAGGTCCACAAGGAGCTACCCCGTACGGAGTTCTCATAGCCAAGGCCCGGGATTCGCCTGCCTTCGGCGATTGTCCCTTGGCGTGCCGCTCGGGATGGGTAGCCAAAGGGCGGAAAGTGCAGCCCTGTTCCCAAAGGGTCTTGGGCACTGACCCCGGGAATGGTTTTGTATTCGAACAAGCCGGAATTGGTGACGTAGAGGCGCGCCCCATCGGGAGAAAGCGCAATTCCAAAAGGGTATGAACCGGTCGGAATCGAAGCGATTTGCCTAAGCTTGAGTGCGTCAAGAATCACGACGCGCCAGTTTGCCTGGTCAAGCGCGTAGATTGTGGCGCCGTCTGCGGAAATAACAAGGGTTGCCGCAAAGCTGCCGCTGTAGTTCGTGCCCCCCAATGGTCCGTCAAGCGATATCTCCCCGGCAGGCTGCCAGTTGCCAGTGTGGTAGGCGCAAATCTTTCCGGAGTCACCGGTTGCGACGTAAAGCAAAGCACCATCGGGTGAATAAGCAAGTCCTGCGTGGACCTGGATCGCCGGGTTGTTGTGCTGATCTGCCGGAATTCTTCGCACAGTAGGGTCAGAACCAGCCGGTCCATCGACGACATTGAGCGCAAATGGGAAGCCAATCGAGGGAATTGAGATCTGCGCGCCATCCGGTCGCACCGCCAGCGTAAAAGGATAAGGCGCCAGGGCAATCCAGTTCCCGGCGGGATGAATCTCGCGGCCATTTGGCAGCACGGCAGTGATGCCCGTTTGAGCGGCGAGCGGCAAAGCAGTGGTAATCACGGCAGCGGCGAAGAATGCAATCAACTTAAAGGAGGCGCGCGGCATGGCTCTTAGTATGCACGGGCCAGATGAATACAGGGTTGCTGAATACATAATCAGCGGTAGTCGCGGGAGAGCAAAGATCCTCAAATCTTAGGATGGAACCGTGCCTCTGCAAAATTGAATTCAGTTATTCGGCGCACGGCAATTCCATCCCGGTTTTGGTGAGGTCAAAGCGCATTTCCGGCTTGTCACCCGACTTGAAAAACAGTGCAAGTGAGCCGATATTGAGGAGTGGTAGAATCGCGGATCATGGCGGATGAGCAAGCGATCTACCCTGGCGAAAGCGCATCTGAATCCGAAAACGGTAACGAGTGACGACCGATGGCGATCGGCTAGCTGCGCGTCGGTCACCTTGAGCAGCGCAATCGGGAGGATGCGGGATGGTTGCGATGCGCAAGCTACTTCTCCTCGGACTCCTCGCAGTCATGGTTCTTCCTGCTTGGGCTGCGAAGCACGTTACAGTCGCGCAACTGGAAAAGACCCTTGCCGAATCTATCGCGAAACATAAGGGCGATGACGAACTACTGCGCCAATTGGGCGAACTCGAACTTACAGAGCGGCTGACTGACGGGGCAAGGGACCGAATCTCATCCAGACTGCACCTGGGGCCACAGACAATCGTTGCCTTGCAGCTGCTGGCCGATGAATCGGCATCCCTCGATCCTCCAGCCTCCGAATTGCCAGTTCAAGCCGCCCCGGATGTTGCGACGGCTCAGCGCATCTTTAATGACGCAGGCGCCTATGTAACCAAGACACTACCGCAGCTTCCAGATTTCCTCGCAACCCGCACCACCTATAGTTTTGATAACAGTCCGCAGGTATTCGAAGAGAACGGATGGCCCGTGCGCGAAGGTCTGCATCTGGCGTCAGTTTCAAGCCGCGAGATCACCGTTCGCGACGACCACGAAAGGGAGGCTCCGACCTCCCAGGGGGATGACGCAACTTCAACTCCTTTAGGGCCAAAGGACATGAAGGGTCTGCAAACATGGAGCGAGTTCGGCGAGTTGCTTGCTGTGATTCTTGTTGACGCGGAAAAGGGTAAAGTCTTCTTTCACCATTGGGAACAATCTCCTGCGGGGCTCGTCGCCGTGTATCGGTACACGGTGCCCAAGTCGGCATCGCACTATAAATTCGATTATTGCTGCATCTCGGGTGGACCAAGAAACAACGACCCCGATGGAGGTGGCCGGCGAGGTCGAGCGGCCCTAATGTTCAATATGGAAGGCGGGCCAACGAGCGTCTTCCACGGGACTCCCGGATACCATGGTTCCCTGTACATTGATCCTGCCACGGGGGCGGTACTCCGCTTCACGGTCGAAGCCGAAATGGACGACGGCCCCGTGTCGCGTGTCTCCACTGTCATCGAGTATGCACCAGTTCTCATCGGCGACCGCCAATTCATTTGCCCAGTTCGGAGTTTGGCGCTAACCCGAGGTCCAGCCGAATTCGATCCCAACATTCAGATACCCCAAGCCACAATGGGAATGCGGGTGAACGACGTCGTGCATTTCAACGAGACAAACTTTACGGATTACCATCGGCTGGGCACGACGATGCGGATATTAACAAGTGCTGAAGCATCTACCGCTCAAAAACCGTAAGAAACGCATCCAACGTGCGGCGCTATTGCTTACGCCGCTGTCATGCCGTTCAGGTTCCGTCGTCGCGGAACATCGGGTGCGGGATAAGTGTGCGGTAGTCTTCCTGATACGCCCCGTCGAGGCACGCCTCGATGATTTTGTGGCCCAGAGGATCCAAGTCAGGAACCAGGAATTGCCTCAGTTCGCGGGCAAAGAATTCGCGCCACTGACGCGCTCCCTCTTCATAGACATCCATCCCGCCCTGCAACTGCTCTTCAACTCGCAGAAAGACGCGCGGAATCATCGAGCCTTCAACGCGCAATTGATGCGGTATGTAGCCGAGTAGCGGACAGACTGCTTCAGCCACCTGCTCGCGGGCAAACCTGGCGCTGCCTCGACGGGCAAGATATTCGCGCGCGATCCACTCTGCCATGAAACCTACCTTCCACGCGCCAATATATTGGTTGGGCAGCAGCACGTAGCGGGTCTCAGGTGTATCGAGGATCTGATGCAGGAGCAGATTGGCCTGGTCGACTCGACGACCTGTGGCAAACGCCCAATATGACCCGACTCCTTCAGACTGCATCTCCACGCTGTGCTGGGTTTGAATGCTGGGATTGGAGTGACCGCGTGGTGCAACCAGTCTCCACAGCCAGGCGAGCGCAGGGCTGAGCACGTGAATCATGGCAAGAATTCCGTAAAGCCGGCTTTCACGGTGCGTAGGCGGACAGCGCACTCCGAAGCTACGGACGTCTACACGTTGCGGCCCGTCGAGAATGTCTTCAATCATCCGCCGCGGTAGTATCACGCGCGGGTTGGGACAAAGCTTACCAGGCGAGTCTTCTACGTGTTCCCAGGTAAGGCAATTGCCACCGGGCACAATGTAGTGATTAAGGAAGATGAGCGGCTCAGGCGGGTCGATGCACAGGCGCTCAAGATTCGGCGCAGTTCCGTAGCTGTGAATGTGGTCCACGCGCACGAACCATGCATTTTCGGCGTCGGCACACAGTCAGCCGCCCTTGGATCGCGTATATGTCCGTTGCGGCTGCCCTGGAATTTCGGATGAGCACAGGCCATGTCGTCGGCGATGGGGCGTAGATGACAAGCCTCGGGCAAATTCAGAGTGCGTTCTTCCTTGGTAACGACATTTCGGCCAATGAGGAGACGACCATCTTCCATGCGATGGATGTGTTCGGTCATCTCGCTTTTGCCGCCGCCCGATGCACCTTCGTGCATCAGGATCAACTGATTCTCGTATGGAGTGACGACGGCGACCGCGGCGCAGTGGTTGGTCGTCCAGCCCTCGCGCTCCCCTCTATCGAGCAGCATGGAGTAGACGCCTTTCTTTGCGCTCGGCCCCGGATAGAGGTTGTAGGCGTAGACCTCCTGATGCGTGGCCGTGCGGTCATGCACCACTACCTGCTTGCCGCCAAAGTGGGTATGGCGGAACGGAGGCGCGACAAACAAAACACCCCCGCTAATTTTGAAATCGGCGGGAACGTTGCTTCGCGGAATCATGCCCTGCAGGTCGGCGAGTGCCGCCGCAAAGAATGCCGCCTGTCGAGGCACGATCAATAGTGACCCGTAACCCAGCGCATCAGGGCCTGCATAAAATGGCATAACGACGAGCTCCTGCATCTTGAGCCAGTCGAGTGTCAGTTGTCGCGTCTTTGCGAAGGGCTCTCCGAAGCGTTGCTCGTAGGTGGGCTTGTCTGTGGGGAGACTGTCGCCAATCACCATTGCATCCGGATCGCGGCGACGCATAGTCGGGTCAGGGAAGTTGATAGCCAACCCATTGCGCGCCTTGGTAATGACTGCCTCAGTGATACGGCCCGCTCCCGCTTTCCGTTCTGGAACAAGAAACACCGCTTCGTACACGCCGTGGTCATCGCGATTGCCAAGTCGCCAGTCCGTTTCACCTGTCGACCGACCCAGCGCCCAATCAAGCAATTGCGTGCGATTCTCAGGAACCTGTACCAGAGGAGCCGCACTTAGTACCTCGCGCACATGTGCGGGCAGGTCGATCTCCGCCCAATTGGCCTGGAAGTCAACGACGGTTTCGCAGGCGGCTGCAGTCGTCATAATGGCTCACTTTCCGGGGAGAGGAGGTGCTCAAAAATTGATCAGTGTCAGAGAGCCCACGGCTCTCTTATCTCATCCGCCGGCACGTCTGGCAGTGCTCTCCATCACTCTGGATTTTTCAGGCCAGCGGAAATCGCTCGCGGACCAGCGCAAGCGCTTCATCTGAAGTTGAGATCGCCCCCTCAAGCTGCGCATCCTCAACCGCGTGCAGGATCTGTTTGAATTGTGCACCGGGGATGTAGCCAACGGCGATGAGTTCTCGACCGGTAATCAGGGGTTGGGGCCGCACGGATTCGGGTGGGATCGATTCGTAGCGCTCGCGAACGAAGTTCCAGTGATCGAGATTGCCACTCGCTGCAAGGCAATCCATCTTGTGTAGAGTGAGGTGCTGGTCGAAGTTCTCAAGCCGAAAGAACCGCTTCAGCGTGGACGCCTTCATGCGCGCCGCATCGGCAAAGCGCATGTGATTCGTGATGAGCGCGAGAATCTGCCGCGTCTCGTCGTTGGAGAAGCGAAAGCGCTGGCAGATTTCCGCGGCGATGGCCACGCCCACTTCCACATGTCCGTCGAAGCGAATGCGATCGGCAACGCGAAAAGTCGGCGGCTTGCCCACATCGTGCAGGAGGGCGCCCCAGGCCAGGGCGAGCGGACAGCCCGGCTCAAGCTGGTTGAGCAGCAATAACGTGTGCGTCCACACATCGCCTTCGGGATGGTATTGCGGCGGCTGGGCGACGCCCTTCATCCTCGCGACTTCAGGAATACCTGTGCAAGAAGCCCGGTTTCGTCAAGCAGTTCAAATGCGCGCCGCGCGTGGCCCTCAGTCAACATCCTGGTCAGCTCATCGCGAATCCGCTCGCGGCTCACTGCGTGTATGCGGCCGGCCATGGCACGGATGGCCGCATGCGTCGCCGGTTCAATCGCGAACCCGAAGCGCGCCGCAAACCTCACCGCACGCAGCAGGCGAAGCTGGTCTTCTTCAAAGCGCAATTCGGGACGGCCAATCGCGCGGATGATTCCCGCGTAGAGGTCGGCAAGTCCTGCGACGTGGTCAATCACAGCGACGCGCAGGTCTTTCGTATCCTGCAATGGATCAAGCAAGAGCCCGTTGATGGTAAAGTCCCGCCGCTGCACGTCCTCCTGGGCGTCCAGCGTATACCGAACTTCATCCGGATGGCGGCCGTCGGAGTACACACCATCTGACCGGAAGGTGGCCACTTCGGTGCAGACATAGCCTTCGTCAACGCCGTCCGCCACCAGAACGACGCCGAAGTGCGCGCCCACTGCAAAGGTGCGCGGAAACAAATGCAGCACTTTATCTGGGGTGGCTGAAGTGGCCACGTCAAAGTCTTCCGGCGTGCGGCCTAGCAGCAGGTCGCGCACGCAGCCCCCTGCGAGATAGGCTTCATAACCGGCTGCGCGTAGTTCCCTGACAATTCCTAGTGCGGCTCCGAATTGGGGTGTGGCGGGGAACATGTCTCTGCTAGAGAGTAATCCGTTTAGGTCGCAAGATTCGAAGCCGGTAAACTGAATACATGGCTCGTGGTTTGATTCTCGGCATCGAAAGCTCATGTGACGAGACGGCGGCGGCTGTCGTCGAACGTGGGGTACGCACGCTTTCGTCCGTGGTGGCCTCGCAAATCGCGACACACGCGCGTTATGGCGGAGTGGTGCCCGAACTGGCCAGCCGCGAGCATCTTCGTGCCATTGTTCCGGTGGTTCGAGCTGCGCTGGCCGAGGCTCAATGTACTCTCGCCGACCTTGACGCAATCGCCGTGACCAGCGGCCCGGGACTTGCCGGGGCGCTGCTGGTGGGAATCACCTATGCCAAGTCCCTGGCATTCGCGCAAGGACTACCCCTCATCGCAGTCAATCATCTTGAAGGGCATATACACGCCGTTCTGCTGCACGAATCCGAGTCACAGGCTACCGATTCGAAGCCGGACGCGGGGGGAATGCTCGGCTCCCTGCCGGATACGGCAGAGGAGCAATCACCGGCACTGGCGCTGGTTGTCTCTGGCGGGCACACGCACCTCTATCTGGCCCAGCCCGCGCACGGCTCCTGGAACTACACCTTGATCGGCCGCACAGTCGATGATGCCGCCGGAGAGGCCTATGACAAGGTGGCCAAGCTGCTCGGGCTCGGGTATCCCGGGGGCCCGTGGATCGACGCTCTTGCGCTCCACGGCAACCCTCTGGCCGTGCCATTCGCTTTCGCGCAAATCAAAACCAAGCTTCATCTTGCCGGCAAACCTCCGCGCACGAAGGCTGCGAGGTCTGCGCCCATCGCTGCTCTCGACAAGCATTTCCTTTTTTCGTTTTCGGGAATCAAGACGGCGGTGCTGCGTTACGTGGAACTCCACAATCTCAGGCCCGAAGCAGAAGCTCGGCGCGAGGCACTCTTTGCGGGTCCCGATGCGCCAGAACGCCCCTCAGTTGGAGATGCGCTTGCGACATGCGACCCGACGACTCTCGATCTGATCGCCAGCTTTCAGCATGCCGTGGTTGGCGATCTGATGAAGAAGACCTTTGCCGCAGCCGAAGCCCTCGATGTGGCCCGAATCCTTGTGACCGGAGGCGTCGCCGCCAATCGCGAACTTCGCACCCGCTTCATAACGGAAGCTGACCGGCGCGGACTGCGCGTTGCGTTTCCCACGCTGGCGCTGTCAACCGACAATGCCGCCATGATCGCCGCTGCCGCCTGGCCGCGGTATGTGGGCGGAGACTTTGCGGATAGCTCGCTGTCTGCCGAGCCCTCGCTGGCGCTGGGAGGATAGTTGCCGTTGCCACCCGGTACCTGCCCCGTTCAACAGCGCGATGCGTCTCGACCAGATGTTATGTTCTGTGATCTCCCTCACATACTCGGAGTCTTGCATGAGCCAGAATCACTCCCTCAGGACCAGCCCTTCATGTTCTGCTCGGTCTGAGGTAGGCATTTCTTACCATGTCGAGCACAAAGCACACGTTCAATTGACGGGCTAATTCGTCTTGAGATTGAGTAAGTTGCATCTTTTCAGATGTTTGAATTTGGGTTCCGGTCTGGAACTGAAAATGCTGCGTCTTTGAGAAGACCCGAGGCGCAACCGAGAAGGCAGGCTCATTCTTAAGAAGAACGGTTTGGTAGGGGGACCGAAGCGAACAATGGATAAGAATATCCATTTTGGTTCCAGACCTGCGGTAAGTTTCTCGATGGTAAGGCTTTGGAGGTAGAACTCTAGGCAGGAAGGAACCAGGATGGCAAGCCGGACACTTATCCAAATTGATGTTGGTCCGCGAAGATCTTCGACGAGAAGCTCGGCGACGTATTCGGGCCCGATTCCGCCGTCTTTCCTTTACATTGCCCCCGCCTTCACAAGGCCAGGGGACGACACACCGATATCGAGAACAGAAGCCCTCGGCGGCGCAAAAGGCGCGATGGCGGTGATTGGGTTTGAAGCTGCAGCGGCACTGTGTTTTTACGGTGTCTGGCACCTTTGCCACATCATCTAACTAGTCAACTTGTCCTCCCGCCGGCGTTGAGAGGCTTTCGGAACGTAAGGCAGTAGAGCTTACCACCGGCCAGTTCTCTCGCCGTGACCTCCTTCATTTCCTTTGGGACTAGATCGATAGGGCAGCGCACTATCTCGCTTCCGTGTTCGAAGGATTTGCTTGTCGCGGGGTTCTGCTGGTAGTTCTCCTCGACAGCCTTGTCCGTCTCATCAACGATCACAATCTTGGCGCCCGGCCGTGCCACCCAGATCATTTCCTTGATTGCACGGGCTTTGTCGGTAAAGAAATTGATTCCTCCCACGTGGAATACGCAGTCGAAAGCCTCCACGCGGAAAGGTAGCCGCTCGGCTTCACCATGGAACAAGTGGGCGCGGCGATTCCAGCGCTTGAGGTTCGTCTGGCACCTGCGTAGCATCCCCCATGAGAGATCGAGTCCGTAGAAGTCAATGTTCTCTGGTAAATAATGCAGGTTTGCCCCAGTTCCTACTGACACTTCGAGGACGCGGGAACCTTCTGAAATCTCCAGCTCGCGAATGCATTCCAGGCGGAAGTCGGGCTTGCGTGTAACCAGGCGGTAAAGCCGTTCAGCAAGGTCGTAGCCAGGCGCAATGCGGTCGTACATAGCCTGGTACTTCAAATTCAAGCCGGTCACCGTGCTGACAAACATCGGGATTCCGTCGCGGATTGGATACACTCGGCCAGTTGCCGTGTTGCGCAATGTATTGCCGTCCAACTCAAACGGATAGCGCGTGTCCGGATCGCACAGCATCGATAGAACATCAGCTTCCATAGACTTGCGGGCCGCCCAAACCGCGTCAGCCTCAAGCTAACATATGGGGCTCTGGTGCACATCCTTTGATGTCCTAGACATTGTCACCAACCCCTAACCCCCACTGCTACAATCGAAAGGGCCTCCAACACACAGGAAACGGCCGCATTCATGAGCTGGCAGTACGACGCACGACTGATGACCCTCCACCTTTTCAACACTCTTTCGGGACAACTGGACGAACTCGTCCCCTCGGACGGCGAGGCTCTGCGCATGTACGCGTGCGGGCCGACAGTATATGACTATGGCCATATCGGCAACTTCCGCACTTTCCTCCAGATCGATGTACTGCGCCGGTTCCTGAAGCTCACCGGAATCAGAATGCAGCACGTCATGAACATCACCGATGTGGACGACAAGATCATTCACAATGCCGCCCAGGCAGGGATTCCAATTGGCGAGTACACAACTCGCTACGTAGATGCGTTTTTCGAAGACCTTGAGGCGCTGCGTATTGAGCGTCCTGAGCAGATAGCCCGGGCCACGGAGCATATTCCGCGGATGGTTGAGCTAGTGCAGAGGCTAGCGGCGGCCGGCGCCGCTTACCAGGCTGACGATGGAAGCTGGTATTTCCGCCTCGCGTCGTTTCCTGAATACGGGAAACTGAGCAAGAAAGACCTGAGTGGCATTGAAGATGGGGCTCGGGTAGATTTGGACGAGTACGAGAAGGATTCGGCCAGGGACTTTGCGGTGTGGAAGGCGGCCAAGCCTGGCGAGACCGCTTGGGAGACTTCGATCGGGCGTGGTCGCCCCGGCTGGCATATTGAGTGTTCAGCTATGGCGATGGAGTACCTGGGCGAGAGCTTCGACTTGCACGCAGGCGGGGAAGACCTGATGTTTCCGCACCACGAAAATGAAATTGCGCAGAGCGAAAGCGTAACCCACAAAACCTTTGCTCGCCACTGGATGCACGTGCGATTCCTGCTGGTGGACGGACGGAAGATGTCAAAGAGCGAAGGCAATTTCTATACACTCCGCGACCTCCTCTTGAAAGGCTATAAAGCATCGGCCATCCGGCTGGCTCTGATCTCTGTGCCGTATCGACACCAGCACAACTTCACCTTCGACGGACTTGTGGAGGCGAATAACGCCGTCGAGCGGCTGCGGACCTTTCACCGCCGGCTGGTGGACGGGCACTTTCCAGCCGGTGAGAACGCACGGCTACAGGATGCGGCGCGACGGGCGCAATCCAGCTATATGGCGGCACTGGCAAACGACCTGAACACCGCTGAAGCGCGTGCACCTGTTTTCGAACTGATCCGCACGGCGAACACCGCGATGGATCAGGGGCAGTTTTTCGCAGAGGACCGAGATGGAATTCTTGGCGTGCTAGCCAGTTTCGACACAGTCTTTGACGTCATCGAGGACCACGACGCGGAGCCCACGCGAAGGGCTGTCGAGTGGGCGGAGCAAACAGGCCGTCTGGCCGATGTGGCACCCGCGCTGCTAGCCCGGAAATCTCTGAGCGATGAGGCCGTGGACACGCTGGTGGCGGAACGGTCGCTGGCCAAGAAGCAGCGCAATTTTGCCCGCGCCGACCAGATTCGCGACGAGCTTGCCGAAAAGGGCGTAGTGTTGGAAGACTCTAAAGAGGGTGCGCGTTGGAAACGGAAATAGCACTCAACCCAGACAATTTCGCTACCCAGGAGATCATCCACGCATGGAAGCCAACGAAGCCCAGGAATTGCAGGAAAACGCCGAGCACGGGTCAAAGGAATCATCGCTGCGTCCGGTCGCGTTTACCATGAGCGTGCTGGCGGTGATGGTGGCCGTGACCACTGTCCTCGGACATCGCACACACACCGAAGCGGTGCTGAACCAGAACAAGGCCACTGACCAGTGGAACCTTTACCAAGCGAAGAAGATCCGTTCGAATAACACGGCGCTTGCTGCTGATTTGCTGAGTGTAATGACCGTCTCAGACAAGACTGCAGCGGCAAAAATCGCCCAGGCGTATGCCGATCATCAAGCAAAGTGGGTTGCGGACCTGAAAGATGAGCAGGAGAAGGCCGAAGTGCTGGAAACCAAGGTGGAGCAAGCCGAGGCGCGCGCCAACCGATTTGACCTGGGCGAGGCACTGCTGGAGATTGGGCTTGTGATCACGTCGGTCACGCTGCTGACCCGCAGCCGAGTGTACTGGTATCTAGGGATCGTCTTCTCGATTGCCGGAATCGCGTCGGCTGCTTCGGTACTGTTTCTCAAGTAAGTCGCCAGCGTCCGCCTCACGCGAATATTGGTTGCACCAACGCGGACCATGGTAGACTTGCGCCCAAATGAATCTCCGCCTGATTGTTCCTCTGCTGGTTGTTTCCGGCGCCTCGTTGCTTGCGCAAGCCCCTGCCCCGAATCCAACGCCCGAGAGTCATGCGAGCGACCTCGGATTCAGCTATAGCATTCCCACGGATTGGGAAGTGGTTGACACCCACCCGATGCTGCCTGCGGTGAAGCAGCAACAATCGCAAACCGCGACCAGCGAGGACGAGAAGAAAGGCATTGAGTGTGTACAGATCGCGCTAACAGCCCGCCACGGCACACCGGCCTCGGTGGTTGTGGTTATGGAACTGCCGTTCGCGTGCTTTGGTCAGCAGATGACGGAAAAGGACCTACCGGGCTTTGCTCAGGGCGCTTCAGAGGGATTGAAGAAGACCTTCAATATTTCGGATCCGGTTTATGGAGCCTATACGCTGGGAACTCATAACCTTTGGATCGAGCGTGCGAAAGGCACCGTGATTGACCATCCCGAGGCCACCTATACAGTGGAAATCGCGTGCAGCCTGCTCAAGAAGGGCGCGGTCTGCTGGATGGCCATGGCCGCAGATGGAGCCGCATTGCAAACTTTCGAAAATGGATCTGTGACGCTTGACGGCGAAGCACCCGCAGCATTGGTTCCACAAACAGCGTTTGAAACAAAGCCCACCTCCTGAGCGGTCCAGACATCATTCGACTGGCATCTGCTCCAACGCCTCAACGGGCTGTGGTTTGGCGGCAACTTGGGAAGTGGTGAGCAGAAACACTGCGACCACGACGCCGGCCATGCCTGCTAACTCCGTCGCCTCGAATCGTTCATGGAGCAGGACGATGCCTAAGAACACGGCGACCAAGGGGTTCACATAACAATAAGACGAAACCTTGGCTACGGGTACATGCTCAATGAGAAAGATGAAGGCGGTATAACCAAGGAGTGAGCCGCCAGTGACCAGCCAGGCCAACGAGCCAACAGCAGCGGCATTTAGATGGAACTGCGGCCACTGCCCGAGCACCGTTCCGGCGAGCGTACTGACGGCCCCCGCAGCCAGCATCTGCCAGGCTGCAGCGACAAAACTGTTCACAGGCAACCGATTACGCCGCGAAAGGATGCTTCCCACCGTCCACGACAGCGCCCCTGCGAGTAGCGCGCAGATGGCCCACAGCACCGCGGAGTCACCGCCAAGACCATGGCTCAATGAAGGCCAAAGCAGTACGACGAGGCCCGCAAATCCCAATACCATTCCCAGCCACCCACGGGCCGATAACGGTTCACCGTTGGGCAAAAACATCTCAATCAACGCCACATAGAGCGGAATGATTGCCACGACCAGCGACGCCAGGCCACTGGGAATAGTCCGTTCGGCGTAGACCAAACCCACATTGCCGCCGCCCAGCAGCAAAAGCCCGATGAGCGCCAGCAACAGCATGGTCTTGGGGGGCCAAGCCAGGCGCAGCCTGCGCAACCGGCACCAGGACAGCAGAATCGAGCCCGCGACAAGGAATCGCGTTCCAGCCAGCAGGAGCGGGGGCATCTCGGTTGAACCTATACGGATTGCTGTGTAAGTAGAGCCCCAAAAGAAATAAACGCTGGCGAACGCCAGCACGATCATGAATGCGGTGGGTTGCTTCTTCGCCAGATAGGTTGTGGGGCTTGCCATGTGCTTCACTCCATCGTACGGTGTTCAACACTGAATGCGGGATCTCATCCGATGACGAAACAATGGTCTTTCATTTTGCCCCCGTGCTATCCTCATACGCAGCGGGATTTCCATGCGAAAGCACGCCTCAAGCGCGATGCCGCTCATGCCAGCCTCCAGACGCTGGTCTCGGTCGCGCGCGCGATCCATTTGCCCGCGCCGCCACCTGCGCGTGCTTCCCACCAGCACGCGACCTAGCCTATTCGGCGGCGACTAATATCAGACTGCCGAATGTACTCGCCTGCTTTTGCGTGCCCCTTCCGGTCCGTTGAACTGGACGACCCCTTTCAGCCGGGGTCCGTGGCCGCACCCCAACCAGTGAGCAGAAGCCGCATAACCGAAAATGCCGAGGAGACAGAAGTATGACCAGTCACGAACTGCATGCGCAATACGGACCCAAGCTAGTCTGTCCGCTGCCCGGTCCGAAGGCAAAAGCAGCCGTCGAGGTGGACGCACGCCTCATCTCGCCCAGCTATACGCGTTCGTACCCCCTAGTTGCCAAGCGCGGCCGCGGCATTCGCGTGGAAGATGTAGACGGCAACGAGTTTCTCGATTTCGCTGCAGGGATCGCCGTGGTTTCTACCGGCCATTGTCACCCCGAAGTGGTCGCCGCAATTCAGCAACAGGCTGCCGAACTGATTCACATTTCCGGCACCGATTTTTATCATGAGCCCCTGACCGATCTGGCAGAGAAGCTCTCTGCGGTGGCCCCGATGCCAGGGCCGCA
This sequence comes from uncultured Acidobacteriaceae bacterium, assembly GCA_963780515.1. Lineage (GTDB taxonomy): Bacteria > Acidobacteriota > Terriglobia > Terriglobales > Acidobacteriaceae > Telmatobacter. The sequence goes on along the minus strand of CAWACG010000015.1, from coordinate 275,793 downwards.
TCGCTTTTTTTATGGCAATTCGGGCGCGGAAGCGATTGAGTGCGCACTAAAGCTGGCCCGCTATCACACCGGACGGCAGCAGGTGATCTCCTTCCTCGGCGCATTCCATGGCCGCACCATGGGCGCCTTGTCGCTTACTGGCTCAAAGCCCCAGCAGAAGCGCCGCTTTTCACCGCTGGTGCCGGGCGTCACGCACATCCGCTACCCCTATGCGTATCGCGGATGCTCGGGCGGGCCGCAAGAGGAAGAAGCCTTCAGCATGGGCTGTGCACGCTACATCGAGGAGAGGCTTTTTAAGACGATTCTCGCACCAGAGGAAGTGGCTGCCATTTTCATCGAGCCAATCCAGGGCGAGGGCGGTTACGTGGTGGCGCCGACGAATTTTCTACGCGAGCTGCGTGCGATTTGCGACCGGCACGGTATTTTGCTGGTCGTGGATGAGGTACAGAGCGGTGCAGGCCGCACGGGCAAGTGGTGGGCCATCGAGCACTCCGGCGTGGAGCCGGATATGGTGTGCATGGCCAAAGGCATCGCCAGCGGTATGCCGCTTGGCGTGTGCATGAGCCGCGCGGAGATCATGGACTGGGTGCCGGGTTCCCACGCTTCTACGTTTGGCGGGAATCCCGTCTCAATTGCCGCGGCGATGGCAACGATAGATATTCTGCAGCGCGAAGGCATCGCGAACGCGGCACGCGTGGGCGGCTTGATATTGGAGCGGCTACAGGGATGGAAGCAGACTCATCGGATGGTCGGCGATGTGCGCGGACGCGGCCTGATGATCGGCATCGAGCTGGTAAAGGACAAGGCTACGCGAGAACCGGCTACTGCGCTGCGCAACCGCGTGGAGACTCTGGCATTCGAGCGCGGGCTGATGGTGCTTGGCTGCGGCGAGACTTCTTTGCGTTTATGCCCGCCGCTGATTGTGAACGAAAATGAGGCAACCGTGGCACTCGATATCCTGGAAGACGCGTTGACCGTTGCAGAAAAAGAACACGCCAGCACAGGCAAATTTGCAGCTGCGACGGCCTGAAGCGCAGATCGATCCCGAGGCCGTGCCTATTTCAGCCTTCACTTTGGTGAGTAGGTACACTTTTGTGATTTGCGCGAGTTGCTGGTTGCGTAGAGAATGGTGTGCGATGTCCTTGACGACACAACTGCGAATTGGGTGGCTGGAGCGAACCCTCAATGGGCTGGATCGGATGGCGCTGCGACGTGAGCGCGCCGAAAGTCTTCCCGCTCACCTCATTACCGGGGTCAAAGGCGAAGACGCGGCCTTCTTCTATCTGCGGCGCAATGGCTACACGATCGTTGCACGGCGTTGGTCGTCAGGCGATGTGCCGGGGGACATTGACCTGATTGCCTGGCAAGGGCCGATGCTCTGCTTTGTCGAAGTGAAGACGCGCACAGCTCACGACATGACACCGGCCGAGGCGGCGGTTGACTCGCATAAGCGCGCCGTACTGACGCGCATTGCACGCCGGTATGTGCGTCAACTCCCGCAAAAGACTGCTCCGCCAATTCGCTTCGATGTAGTCAGTGTGTATCTTGTGCCGGGGCAGGAGGCGGAGATCGTGCACTTCGAAAGCGCCTTCAGCGGCAGCGGGCGTCGGCAGGGTTGAGGGTGTTAGCCCTGTGCGTCCTGGAACTCTTCGTGCCATGCCATCTGAATCGCTTCAAGCCGTGACTCATTTGATTTTGTCGGATCGTCAGCGAAGCCTGGGAGCTCCGTGACGTAGCGATGCAGGTCAGTGAAGCGTACCGTCAACGGATCGAGATCGGGGAACTTTTCCTGTAATTGAATGCCGATTTCTTCGGCATCGGTCCACATGATTTCGCGCGGCATTAGACCTGCTCCTTACTTCGGTTCGGCAAGAGTCAATGGCTTGCCTTCAGAGACGTAGTTGCGGTTCCACTTGGGAATCTCGACCACGTACTCACCGGGGCCGGTAATCACTGCCTGGCAACCCAAACGCGAATTCAACTGCTGGTCGGCGGCCATGTCCATGCGGTCAAGCTCATCGTCTTCCGCCTCGCTGATACCATCCTGATCCTTGATCCACAGATGACAGGTGGTGCACGCGCAAACTCCACCGCATGCGTGATCGAGGAAGATGTTGAAGTTTTCCGCCACATCGAGAAACGACATCGGCTTGCCGTGATGTTCGTAGGGCATCGTGCCGTACTCGAATTCAACTGTCTTGCCCTCGGGAAGAAAGGTGACGCGCACCATCTTCTCCGGCGGAATGTTCTTGGTAACGGCTTCACTCATCGATTAAGACTCCTCGTACTTACGCTGGCTTGCTCGACTGCCAAACCTGTCTATTTGAATTCCGCCGGAGCCATCGGATGCGGCGCTGTGACCTCGTCGCCCAATTCATCGCCAGCGGCGTTCATGGTTTTCCCGCGGATCGCCGCTGAGACGGCGGCCTCCATCATCATCTCGGCAAAACGCCGCGTGGCTTGATCGAGCGCAAGCGTCGCGTCGCGAATCGCAGCCGCATCACTGCCGAGTTTAACCTGCGCGAGCCGGTCGCGCGCGGAAGTTATCGCGGCTTGCTCTTCGCCCCGCAACTGCGTCCATGCGGGGCTCTCGGGCGCGCGCTCGACTGCGGAGAGAATCGTCTCCGCCTCGTTGCGAGCCTCAATCAGCAAGCGCGCGGCAAAATCCTCTTCGGCGTGGTCGAAGGAATCTAGAATCATGCTCTCGACCTGCTCATCGGTCAGCCCGTAAGTTGGCTTGACTTCAATCTGTGCCGCTTTCCCACTGCGCTGCTCGCGTGCTGAGACCTGCAAGATTCCGTCGGCGTCGATGAGAAATTTGACTTCGATGCGCGGCAGACCGGCGCTCATGGGCGGAATGCCTTTCAGGTCAAACCGCGCCAATGACCGGCAATCCGCAGCCAGTTCACGTTCGCCTTGCACCACGTGGATGGCCACGTTCGTCTGTCCGTCTACACCGGTGGTGAAGTGCTCAGTGGCCGATGCAGGGATTGTCGAATTGCGCTGAATGATACGGGCCACCGTGCCACCCAGCGCCTCGATGCCGAGCGAAAGAGGTGTTACATCCAGGAGAAGCAATTCTTCGGTGGTCTTGGATGCGCCCGCGAGAATGTCTGCCTGCACAGCCGCGCCCAGCGCGACCACTTCATCAGGATTGAGTTCTATGTGCGGCTTCTTTCCCCGTGGTGCGAGATGGAAAAGTTGATCGACAAGCCGGCGAACCGCAGGGATCCTTGTGGACCCGCCCACCATGACCACTTCATCGATCTGTTCCGGAGTGAGTCCGGCATCGGTGAGGGCCTGTTTGCAAGGGCCGACGGTGCGATCGAGAATCGGCTCAATCAACTGCTCGAAGACTTCGCGGGGAATCTCACGCTGATAACGATCGCCATTGGGCAGCTCAATATCAAACTTTGCAATCGGTTCTGTTGAGAGATGGATCTTGGCTTCAATGGCAGCCTTGCGCACGGCTTGCACAGCACTGGGATGAAGCCGCAAATCGACGCCGTGTTCCGCATGAATCTCATCGAGCGCGATAGCCAGCAGCAGGTTGTCGATGTCGTCCCCGCCCAGGTGCGTGTCGCCATTGGTGGACTGCACTTCGAAGATGCCGTCGCGCAGCTTGAGGATTGAAATGTCGAAGGTGCCGCCGCCCAGGTCATAGACAGCGATCGTGCCCACTTTGGCACGGTCGAGGCCGTACGCCAGCGCCGCCGCGGTGGGCTCGTTCACAAGCCGCAGCACTTCAAGGCCTGCCATGCGGCCTGCATCCTTGGTAGCCTGGCGCTGCGCATCGTTGAAATAAGCAGGGACAGTAATCACGGCCTGCGTCACAGGCTCGCCGAAGAATCGCTCCGCATTGCGCTTAAGCTGACGCAGAATGTACGCAGAAATCTCGGGCGGAGTGAAGCGAAGCTCGCCAAGCTGGATGCGGGGGACCTCGCCAGCTTCTACATCGTCGGCAAGGCGGAAGGGAAAGAACTTCAATTCGCTACGAACTTCTTCAATCCCTCGGCCCATGAGCCTCTTGACGGAGTAGATGACGCGCTCGGGTGTTTCGATCAGTGCTTTGCGTGCACTGTTGCCCACGGTGACGGTGGGTCGTCCACCCTCCGCTGGAATGGGGTCAAGCGCCACCACTGACGGCACCAGGTTTGAGCCGTCGACGCCGGGGATGACCACCGGCGCATCGCCCTGCATATAAGCGACGAGGGAATTGGTAGTTCCCAGGTCAATTCCAACTACGCGTCCTTCCGCCATGCTGATCTTTTATGCTCCAAGAGTTTCGGTCACGTCGCGGACCAGATTGCTGAGGTAGCGGCGCCGGTCAAGCAGGGACACCATTGTCTTTTGGGCGGCCTGGCGAACGGCTTCGTCACCTTCGTCCCATACCTGCCACTGGGCGCGCAGGTCCCGATCCACGTCATCCAGCAGTCCGTCGAATCTTTTCTTTGCTTCGGACAAGCTCTGTTGCAAGTTGGGGTCGCTCTCGCCCATCTTGCGGGCCATGCGCATCTCTTCAAGCTGCATGTTCAGATCGAAGACCTCTTCGAGCAGATCTGCGGGAACACGAGAGGGATCTTTCCGATCTTTCCCACTGTGCTCTTCGCCAATCTCTGCACCGTGCAGCTTGAGCAAGTATTCGGTGCGGTGGATGGGGTCCTTGAGGGTTCGATAGGCATCATTGAGCAGCGCGGTATCGGCCAGGCTCCACTGCTTTTCGTTTTCACGGGCGCGGGCAAAGCGGTCAGGGTGCAACTTGCGGCTGAGACGGTGGAATTCGTGTTCCAGCATCCCCAAGTCAAGATCAAGCCGGGGCACCAGCCCGAAAACGGAAAAATAATCGCCTCCCGGAGGAGGCTGAATCTTGCTGCAGTGGGGGCAAAACAGCGTGGCATCGTTATGCGCGACGGCGCACGACCAGCATGCTACCGGGACTGCAGAATCGAGAACTTTCAACATGATTGAACTCCGGGCAACGGACCTACGATGAGAAAGACGAACCGCAGCCGCAGGAGCGCGAGGAGTTCGGATTGATGAAGTTGAAGCCCTGCCGCATCAGTGTCTCTTCGTAGTCCAGCGTCATGCCGTGCAGATACAAGAATGACTTCGGGTCGACGAAAACCCGCACGCCGTCGAACTCGTAAATGCGATCGCGCTCGCGGGGCCGCGTGTCGAATTTGATGGAATAGGAAAGTCCCGAGCAACCGCCGCCCATGACGCCCAAGCGCAGACCGCCTTCTTCCGGCGAGACGCCTTCCTTGGCCATCGCAATGCGAATCCGTTTGATGGCGCGCTCGGTCACCTGCAAGCCACCTGCGGTGGGGCCGACTCCGCCTACGGCGGGCTCCTTGGGTGGAGCAGAACCTGGCCGCACCGATGATGCGCCCTGTGCGGGCTTCGATTCAATTGTCACGACGTTCGACATTGTTTCCTTTTCCAATCGCCGTGCAGCCGAATTTCCCTGGATGCGGAGTTCCGGCTGCGCCAGTGCCAGTCCTTACTGTGCTGAGGCGGCTGCGGGTACGGTCTCCGCAACGCCGTTCTTTTTCTTCCAGTCGCCGATGGCCGCGCGAATCGCATCCTCGGCCAGCACCGAACAGTGAATCTTCACTGGCGGCAGCGACAGCTCTTTCACGATATCGGTGTTCTTGATACCGAGCGCGTCTTCCACGGTACGGCCCTTGATCCACTCGGTCGCGAGCGAAGAACTGGCAATCGCTGAGCCGCAACCGAAGGTCTTGAACTTGGCTTCTTCGATGACCTGAGTCTCGGGGTTTACGCGGATCTGCAGCCGCATCACGTCGCCGCACTCCGGCGCGCCCACCAGGCCGGTGCCGACCTCGGTCGAACTCTTGTCCAACGTGCCCACGTTACGCGGGCTGTTGTAGTGGTCGATTACCTTGTCGCTGTATGACATCTGCAATTCCTCCTGCGGGGGAAGCCGCCGTTCTTTTGTTTGATTCGGCAGGTACGCCCGCCGATGCTTGAACCACCCCGGAAAAGACCGAGGCGCCAATTCTTTAGTGTGCCGCCCATTGAATCTTGGTGAGATCGATCCCCTCTTTCACCATCTCGTAGAGCGGCGAGAGCTCGCGTAGCTTCTTCACGATGTCAATTACCTTTGCGCCAACGTAGTCGACTTCAGCCTGGGTGTTGAAACGGCCCAGTCCAAATCGGATAGAGCTGTGCGCGACATCGTCGCCCAAGCCCAACGCCTTGAGCACATACGAGGGCTCCAGAGTTGCCGAAGTGCACGCTGAACCGCTGGAAACCGCCACATCGTTGATGCCCATCAGAAGCGATTCGCCTTCGACGTAAACAAAGCTCATGTTCAAATTGCCAGGCAAACGGTGTTCCATGGAACCGTTCACATGGACGTAGTCCAGCTCCGATTCGAGCTTGGCCTTGAGACGGTCGCGCAATCCGCGCAGATATGCCGCCTCGTTTTCCATCTCTTCCGAAGCGATTTCGCAGGCCTTGCCCAGACCCACGATGCCGGGGACATTCAAAGTGCCGGAACGCATGCCGCGCTCGTGGCCGCCACCATCAATCTGTGCAGCGATCTGTACGCGCGGGTTACGCCGGCGCACATAAAGCGCCCCTACGCCTTTGGGGCCGTAGATCTTGTGTCCGGAGAGCGACAGCACGTCGATGTTGTCGGCGATCACATTGACCGGAACCTTGCCCACCGCCTGCACCGCGTCGGTGTGAAAGATGACGCCTTTCTCGTGACAGAGCTTGCCGATTTCGCGAATCGGCTGCAAAACGCCGATCTCGTTGTTGGCTGCCATGATGGTAACCAGGATGGTCTTGTCGTCCATGGCGCGCCTGAGGTCTTCAAGATCAATAAGGCCGTCGGCCTTCACGGGCAGATAAGTAACGCGATAGCCATGCTTCTCGAGACGCTTGCAGGTATCCAAAACGGCCTTGTGCTCGGTGACCTGGGTGATGATGTGGTTGCCGCGCTCGCGGTACATCTCTGCAATGCCCTTGATGGCAAGGTTGTTCGATTCAGTTGCGCCGGAGGTGAAAATGATCTCCTTGGCACTGGCGCCGATGAGCTTGCCAATCTGCTCACGAGCCTTCTCTACGGCCTGTTCCGCTTCCCATCCAAAGGAGTGATTGCGGCTGGCTGCGTTGCCGAACTTGGTGGTGAAGAAAGGCATCATCGCCTCCAGCACCCTGGGGTCAAGGGGACTGGTCGCGTGATTATCCATATAAATTGGCAGCGTCACGCCTGCTGGCACTTCAACTTGGCTGGCCACTGTACTCATTTGCAATCTCCATCCTCAATACGGCTCCGCTCGGCGCGGAGGAAGAATCAACTAAAGCGTTAGGGAAACCAGCGCGCTCGTCTCGTGGGCGTGCCCCGCTGGATGATCGTGCTCTGCCAGGTCCTGAATACTTATGCTCTTCAGCACCCCGGCGATGGTGTCGTTTACTCGCGCCAAAGGTTCCTTGATGGTGCAGCTAGGGGTCAGTTCGCACCCTTTGGCGCCCTTGGTACAGGAAGTGATGAAAAACGGCCCATCGATGGAATGAATCACTTCATAGGCCGAGATCTCGCGCGCATCCCGGGAGAGCGCATAGCCACCGTTCATGCCGGCATGCGACCTGAGCAAGCCGGATTTAGTGAGTTGCTGCAGAATTTTGGCCAGCAGCTGTGCGGGGATTCCATAAGCATCGGCGATGTCCTTGGCGCTCAAGGCAGTAATCTCCGGGTGCTCGGCGAGGTACTTGAGCGCCATCAACCCGTAATCAGCTTTCTTCGTAAGCTTGAGCATCGAATATCCGACTTCTTCAGTCCGCATTTAGTATACGACCGTTTATGTCGCTATTTCAAGCCTGGCTGGGAGGAGGCGGGAGAACCGAGGCGAATTCTACGCCGCGGGGAGAACGTTTCATCAAATTGGCGCTTGAAAAACCCGAAAAGGTCGCTACAATCGGCGGAAAGAGTTCCTCATTCCAACTGAATAACGATCAGATGGCGACCGCCTGCAAACATCCCAGGGTACGAATTGTCTCCCGGCACGACGACACCGAGTACGTCGAGTGCATGGAGTGTGGCGAAGTCTTTGACTCCGATGAGTTTCAGGACATGGCGATTGAGGAAACCGCCGACGAGGAAGCCGTCCCAGACGACGAGTAGGACCCCACAATCAACCTTCCCAGAGGTCCGATTGAGGGCTCGGCGAAGCCTGAGGCGCTGGTGGGCGCGACCGCAGCAATTTATTTTGCTGCATGACCGTTCCCCCCTTGAGCCCCTGCCCGGTGCGCGGCAATCCATGCATAATGCAGACCCGAGGCAACAGTCAGCACCATGGTGGTGTAAAGCGTCACCCAGCGGAGCACGACTACCCATGGAACATGGGTGAGCTGATGCAGAAGCACCACAGCCACCAATGTGACCTGGGATAGGGTGTTGGCCTTACCAAAAATGCTGGGATGGAACTCCCGCCGACCTGCCGCGGCATAGAGAATTGCCGAGACGAGCAGGATTCCGACATCCCTGCCGAAAACAAGTACGGTCACCCTTGTGGGCATCAAACCCTTGTACATCAGCACGACAAAGAGTGTACTCAAAAGAAGCTTGTCCGCCACTGGGTCAAGGTACTGTCCGAGCATAGTTCGCTGCTCAAGGACTCGAGCCAGCACGCCGTCGAGCGCATCTGTAATGCCCGCTGCAAGAAAGAGGATGAAACTGAGTTCAAACCTGTTTTCAAGAATGGCGGCAACGAGGAACGGCGCGATGCAAATGCGCAGCAGCGTAAGCAGATTGGGTGCGGTACGGAACGGATTCCGTTGCGGCTTCGAGAATTCTGTCATGGCAGGTTCAGTGCGTATTCACCCGTAATGGAGCTCGGTCCGGTGAGTCCGCGTTTCTCACCGATGCAAAGGCCTGACTCGGATGAGGTCATCTTCTGAACACCGCATTCAACACATTGATGGCGTCAAAGGCGAATGGACAGGCTCTACACGCGCGGGCATGCTGTTTCCGATATCGATGGTACAGCATTGCGCAGAGTGCGATACAGGTTCATCTTTTATGACGGCTCCAGTGCTGATAGACTACTCACTGTCGCATTGAAGGCGCGTAGCTCAGTTGGTTAGAGCGCTTCCTTGACACGGAAGAGGTCGCTGGTTCGAATCCAGTCGTGCCTACCATATCTCATTCAGAATCAATTAATTACTAGCTCGACCTCTTCTTTCTGAGGCCCACGTGGGTTCTCGTGGGTTCGATCGCTTGACATGCCGGAAGAGCGAGCTTTATCCGCCCAGAGTTCGTTGAAGGCCAATGCCAGGGCGCTCTCCGTTCCCTGGTGACGGTCTGCCAATAGATGTCCCTTGTGATTCGCGAGTTCGCATGCCGGAGAAGCTCCTGGGCGACGCTTATATCAAATCCGAGAGACCTCGGATTCGTTCCAAGCGAATGCCGGAAAGTGAGCCAATCAAAAGTTTTTTCAGGTGATCCCGGCAGGCTTGGCAGCGGGACAGACCAACTTCCTAAGGAGCGTATCCGGCCAAATCGGCACAAGGCCATTGTTCCGGATTGATGGGAAGAGGGAATCATTCGCAGTCTTAAATTCCGTGATTCGCTTTCACTCGATGACTGCTTCAGCAACCTCAGGGTGTAACGGCATAGGCTTCGAGTAGCTGCCGTTTTCGTTTCCCCAATTTGGCCGTGAACGCAGGACTCATTGACGGCAATCTGTAAGACGTTGAAGTCGACGTCCTACATACCCCCATCAGCATAAAGACTTGCTGGTCATTGTGCTACCAAGGCCGCGGCCCGGCACAACGCTGTGCAGAAGCGACAAAAGTGCGGAATCTCTTAAGGGCAAAACACCGAGGAGTCAGGTTGCACCAACCAGTTTAAGCTGCATCTTCGTCGATAGCTGGCTTAATGCTTATGCCCCCTCTTTGCGAGGCGTGGAACTGTGATGAGAGTTAAAGCAAACAGGAAGAAGGAACCGGCAATAAACTCCATACGTCCGTGGCGCAGATCTTCGAAGATCAGCTTCGCTGCCATAAACGCGAGCGCTGCGTAAGCGATCCTTGTCATCTCCAGGCGCTGCCAGCGAGCACCGCCGAAGGCAAGCGCCAGTGCCACCGAGCATACGGTGAGAGTGCGAATAAAGGCCACGTGAAAGACATCCGGCGTGATAAACATAGCGGCCAGTTGAAGGATTTCTTGGGCCATGAGCGCGGCGAAAGCAGAAGCGGCCAGCAAAGCAGGTAGCAGATGCAATAACTGGTCCTGCCAATCCTCTCCAGGGCGCTCCTTACCCGCAGCGTAGCAAGCCAGGCAACACGCAGAAACAAGCAGCAGACTCCATCCTGGCCTTTCAGGCATAGGGCCGGCCAGGGCGCGAAACACGTACTCAGGAAGACCAGACACGATTCCTGCCGCTGCCAGATAAACCGCGCCGTGGAAATCAAGTGACCTGCATTTCTGCCGTGCACCAAGCGTGATAGCCGCCAGCGCAGCCAGGCCCAGGCACGCGCTCGCCCACGTTGGCGGAATGCTCCAGAGCGTCCCGGCCAGGAAAAGGCACGCGCTCCAGGTGACAAATATATTGAAGTTGAGCTGTTCGGCCGCTCGGCGGAAACGGCCAAAAGCAGCTATGTAACATGCCGCTGAAAGCAGCAGGCAGGAGTATCCAAGATAAATCGTACTGTTATCCGGTTCGACAAAAAGTACAGTCGACGCGACCAGCAAGAAGGCCACCATCGACTGGATCGTCTCGAAGGCTGTCATTTGATGTTGAAGCAGTACTGTCTTGATCAAGACGCTGCCTGCGTAAACCACGAAGAGCATGCAGGCAGAGGCAAGAAGCACCACCGAATCGACTACCGGGTATGTTGCCCGGGTGCTCTGGGGACCGGAATAAACGAAGATCAGCGCGAAGACTGCAGCATCGGTTACTGCCAACACCAGCGGCCGGACGCCCTGCCCTCGGCCGCGTGTCACTGCATATTCGCAAATCAGCACCATCAGAAGCAGGGCAACAATGAACGGGATCAGATCTCGCGTTGCAATCGAAAGGGCGAGTGCGGTCAGAGCGGCTGTGCCATGGGCTATCCAGAACACCGGTGCGAGATCAGGCTTCCAGGCCAATACCGTCGCTAGCGCCACGAATCCAACCAACACGCCCGCGGTCAACGAGGGCGGAAAAACTCCGAATCGGAGCGTGAGCTCCCAAAGCATCGGAGCCAAGATCAGGCTGGATGTACATGCGTAAACTGCGCGCGCAGAGCGAGCGATCTCCTTTGATCTAGCAGCCCACACGAGCCAGGAAACAGCGTACGCAATTGCGATAATGGCGGCAACCTGCCGCGGAATCGTGGCCGACTCCGCTACGGCGCGTAGCACGTATGCTCCGGCGATACCGAACATCGCCCTGCCCATCACGGGAAACGCGCCGCTCGCTCGTTCGATGCCAGACTCTGGAGGAATCTGCACCGCACGCGGCACATCGCTAAGCTTGGCGCCGAGCGCTGCGAAGATCTCGGTAGGATGCTCGAGTTCGTGGACACGCTTCTCCAGCGCATCCAAGCGTGATGTAAGCGCTTCAAGAGCTTCGGGAAGAGCGTTCATCGACTTCACCCGAACGACGGCCCTTTGGAATGACCCGTACCCAAACTAGTCAGCGGCTGACGCTTCCGGCGGGTGCTCTTCAGGCCAGGGAGGCAGCAACTTGACCAACACCCACAAGAATCCCAGCGGAAGGATCGTCAGGAAAACCGAAACGAGCAGACCCTCCCTCGTAACAAGGGCCATTTTGTAGGTCGTGTACCCTAGAAAACTCTTGCTGAACAGCTGACCGCCGATCACAACATTCCAGCGCATTGCGAAGATGCCGATAAGTGTCAAAGCACCGGCAGTAGCGTAGATACGCTTCCGGACAATCTCAGACAGGTTGACCACCTGCGTGATTGCCAGCAGAACTAACGGAGTCAGCGTGCCGATGAATATCTGTAGTACGATCTGCGAGAAAAAGAGCTTCGTATGCACCATAAAGTCCAGGCTTCGGAACGATTCGTCCGCTTCATAGATGCGGTGAATTAGATCGAGCATTTCCAAGCTGAAATCGATGATGAACGTGTAGAAGAGGTACATCGCAATCGTGTCGACGCACTGCATGTCGATCACCTTACGGCGAAGCCTTGTTGTTGCCATATAAAGCACCATGACGCAGGCGATGCCCGAAACCATGGCTGAAAAAATGAAGACGACAGGCATCAGTGGAGACGACCACCATGGATTGGCTTTGATAGATCCGAAGATGAATCCGACATAGCCATGCAACAGAAAAGCCGATGGAATGCCCACCAGCGTAACAACCCAGCCAACCCGCTCGTCGATATGCAGGGAGCGCTGGCTGATGTTGCTGGAACCGAGCGTCATTATCTTGTAGATTACGCGCATCAATCCTTTGGACTTTTGTGACAGCAACACAATGTCGCGCCTGTAATCGAGCCAAATCTCGAATGTCAAAACGGCCATCAGGTACCAGAGGTACACATACCCGAACATGGCCATCGCGGATGTGCTGTGCGGGGTAAAGTACATCTCCGGCGAGCGCTCAGGATGTCCAAGGTGCAACTGCAGCGGCAGGGGCGCCACCAGCAGAAACGAAAGCGCCGTTAGCAGAGCCAACCTATACGTTGGCTTGACCGCCTCTACGCGAAAAACGCGTTCCAGCGATGCCAGGATAAACGCGCCGGCCACCAGTCCCGTGATGTAGGGGTACAAGACGATCAACACACTCCAATTCAGAGTGATTTCGTTTGGATACATGTAGCCTTCAACGCCGCTCATAGCCGTCACCCATCTCTTGAGAACTCGCCTTGCTGAATGCAATCATTACCGCACCGAACCATCAAGTTCGTTGTAGAAGACTTTTGCGCCCGTAGCCATCTGCGGCTTCAAGACCTGAACGCTGTGCGTCTTGAGGAACTCGTGGATCGGATCATTGGGATTCTTCAAGTCCGCGAGTTGGCGCGCTCCGGTCGGGCACGCCTCGCAACATGCTGTCGTCAGGCCCTTGGTAATCCGGTGGTAGCAGAGTGTGCATTTGTCCGCGACCTGCTTAACCGGATGGATATAGCGGCAGCCATAAGGGCAGGCCTGTACGCAATAGGCGCAGCCGAGGCAGTACTTCTGGTCAACCAGCACTACTCCGTCCGGGGCCACAAAGGTGGCTCCCACAGGGCAGACTTGAGTGCATGGCGAGTCAGCACAGTGGTTGCACATTTTGGGGACAAAGAAATACTTGCCTCCCTCATCCGTGGCTGCTGGGAACCCTTCCTTGCCTCCATCGGGCGAGATGACCTGAGGGTTACTCATGTTTTCGTCCGAGACGTGATAGCGCTCCACCCAGGTGCGAAAGTGGCCGTCCGGAACATCGTTTTCAGCCTGGCAAGCGCGCACGCAGTTCCCGCAGCCGATGCACTTGGGAATATCGATCAACATGCTCCACCAGTGCTCTGACATTGTGTAGTTCGGCGCCGCTTCCGGAGTTCCCGCCAGGACGGACTTCCATGCAACTGCAGCTGCCGGGAGAAGAATCAATATATGGCGTCGGGAAATGTTCATTTCGCTCCTCCTGCGTCCATCCCGGGACTGTGCGGCTGGTGGCAGGTTTCGCAAGGGACGCCATTCGCATGGTCTGCCGCCACAACCTGGGGGAACGTCTTGGGCTTCGCTTCACTGGCGGCGTGACAGCGAACGCAAAGGGTGGCGGTGTCAAGCTTTGGCGGCGTTACGTCAGCGGGATCGTCGGCATGATTCGCCAAGGGCCCGTGACACGCTTCGCAGTTCACAGTCACGTGCTTGCCCTTCTTCTTCACGTCCAGTTCGTCCGAGTGGCAACTTTCGCACGTTTGGTGACCGGCAAAATGAACCGGGCGGGCGGCTATCTCAGCAATTGCCGCTCCGCGATAGTGGCCGTATTGACCAAAACTCTTCGGGACGACGTAGTGGCGTATGACCAGAAATGCCAGAAAAGCGAGAATAAAGAGCCCCGCAAATCGAAATATGTGCCCTGCATCCTTGAAGACACTCATCCCACCCACACTCCTTGACTCGGCCAACAGGAGATTTAAAGAAACTGCCTTATGTGATCGAGACCATTCACGTGCGGCCTAAGCGTACGCGGGGGATTGCTACGGTTGTATGTGAGTCAAATCACATCCGCATGTGATGCAGAATGCATGGCGCATCCAAATTTTCAAACGGAGATGAAGTCGCGCTGCACTAAGAGCGCTATCTATCATCTATATAATGAACAGCTTAATTACGGGCGATACCGTCAGGCTCTCTATGCGATCTGTAGCGCAAGCGCTTCTTCACCGGTGGCCAGTCGAGTGAGCGTTAGCACAGTAATATCGTCGTCCTGCCCGAAGTTCACTGCGGCCTGAGTGGCCTGAGCTGCGCTGGGGTGAGTAGCGAATAGTCTCTCAAGGCGGGCAAAGCTGTAGAGTTCTCCTGCCTGGTTGCGAGCCTCGAGCAGCCCGTCGGTGTAAAGAGAGAAATGATCGCCGGCCTGGAGATTGAAGACGGATTCCTCATATTCGACATCGTGGGCAATGCCAAGCGGAAGTGCGCCGGGTAGAACCAGTTCGCGATCGTTCAGGAAGGGTGATGGATGTCCCGCGCTGGCAAGCGCGCACTCACCATTTACGTCGAGGCGGAGGATCACACAGGTGGCAAAGCCGCCCTGCAACCGCCCGCATAGACGGCTGTTCAGCAGGGTGAGCAAGCGAGCGGGACGGGGATAGTCGTCAGCCAGGGCGCGCACCGCACCCACAATCAGCGAAACGGCCATGGCCGCCATCAGTCCCTTGCCGCTGACGTCACCGAGGATGACCAGCGTTGACCCATCTTCGAGCGGGATAACTTGAAAAAAGTCACCCCCCACCTGTTGCGCCGGGCGGTAGGCGCTGGTCAGTGTAAAGCCGGGAACAACTGGCAGGGATGAAGGTACCAGCACCCGTTGCAGCTCGCGCGCGCTCTGGTATTCCTGTTCAAGAGCGATTGTGCGGCGGCGATTGTCAATGGAATAGCGAATCACCGCGTAGACGATGGAAAAGAACAGCAGTGTCCGGAACAGAAGGATCGGGGTGATCGGATTGTCGGCAAAGTTGAACAGCGGCGCAGTAATTTTGGAAGCCAACTCCCAATGGGTGAATCGGACCCCCTGGGCGGCAATGTTCTGAACAAAGAAAATCATGCCGTTGCAAAATGCCACGGTAGCGACCACCCAGCGGGCAGAGTCGAGAGGTTTGTTGCGGAGGAAAGCGTAGCCCACAAGCACTACGGGAAGAAGTTCGAAGAATATAACCAGAGGCGTCAGGACCGCGTCTGCTAACTGCATCCAGCCTTCGCGAAGAGGAAACGGGTAAAGGAAAATCAGAATCCCGTCGAATGTGCTGGCGGTTACGCTGATAAGAGCCGCCTTCCGAGTGAGTACCACGAGTTTTCGATTGTCCTGGAGTTGGAGAAGCCAGAGCAGTAAAAACCAGAGAGACATTTCCCGAATCGCAATTTCAATTTGGTCGAGACAGATTAGGACGGCAAAGGAGTCGTGAAGTCGAAGACCGCCCAGGAACAACTCACCCACCAAGGAAGTGGCAAACATACCTGTCCAGAAAAGGAGCCACTGTCTGCGATCGCGAAACCAAGCGGAGAAGCTGAGGATGGCGACGAGCCCATAAAGCGAAGTGAGGGCGAATTGGAATTGGTGCCGGCGCAGCCACTCGAATTCCAAATTCCCTTTGGCATTGGCGATAGCCTCGGGGCTGCCTATCAGGGGCATGGATTCAAATCCGCCGGCAGTGCCGTCGTCATTGGAAAGCAGCGGCATCTTCCACACGCGCACGGCGAGCACGCCGCTCCGCGCCTGTCCCAGGCCAAACGTCTGCGCCGGCACTGGAGAATATGCCACCCAATGGGGCGGCATTTTGCCTAGATGCCCTACGAGAACGCCGTTCCAATAGACCTCGTAGACGTCGTCGACTGCGGGAACGAGCAGGGCAACGTTCGGTGAAGCTCCGGGGGCAGGCGAGATTGTGATGTGGCGGCGATACCAAGCGAATCCCGAGTAGTTCGCGTGATTCTGCAATCCCCACGGCTTATTGGCCTTGATCTGGGGCCAGAAGAAGTCATCGAATGAAGGTGATGCCCAGGCAGGATTGTCGCCCTCGTGGAATTGCCAGGGACCATCGAGAGGAGCTGCGCCTTTCCCCAACCCGTCCAAGACGAGCAACGAAGCTGGCGGAGCCGCAGCGGAATGCGTCTGCTCCCCATGTGACAACACCGGGCCCAAGGCGAGAATCAATATCCAAGAAAGGCACGGGACGAGTCGACAGCGGGGAAGCATGAGGCAAGCATACTCCGGAAAGGCGCGCTTGAAAACCGCCAAAAGGCTCAAAAGAAAGGCCAGATCACACAGCAATCAGGTCCGGACGCGGGTGAGCGGAGGCGCGGCGTGTTTCGTGGTTGCCTCTTCGCTAGTAGCCAGGCGAGTGAGAGTGAGTACGGTAATGTCGTCGTCCTGGCCGAAGTTTACGGCAGCCTCAGTGGCCTGAGCCGCATTGGGATTGGTGGCAAAAAGGGTTTGCAGGCGCGCAAAGCTGTAGATTTCGCCTGCCTGGTTGCGTGCTTCGAGCAAGCCATCGGTGTAAAGAGCGAAGTGGTCGCCGACACCGAAGCGAATGTGCGTCTCTTCGTAACTGACGCTGGGCTGAATCCCTAATGGAAGCGCTCCGGGGAGGTTCAGCTCCTCTTGGTTCAGAAAGGGCGCCGGGTGCCCTGCGCTGGCGATTGCGCAATTGCCGTCAGGATCGAGTCGCAGCGCGATGCAGGTGGCAAATCCGCCCTGAAGGCGCCCGTAGAGGCGGCGGTTAAGGCCGGAGAGAATCTCCGCCGGACTCTTGGAAAAATCTGCCACCATGCGCGCAGCGCCGACGATCAGCGAAACCGCCATCGCAGCCTTGAGGCCCTTCCCGCTTACATCCCCAAGAACAATCAGGGTGGAACCGCCGTCGAGCGGAATGATCTGAAAGAAGTCCCCACCCACCTCCTGAGCCGGACGATAGGCGCTCGTCATGGCAAAGCCAGGAAGCGAGGGGAGAGCCTCGGGAACCAGCACCTGTTGCAGCTCGCGCGCATTCTTGAATTCCTGCTCCAGAGCACTCTGTTGTCGCCGATTCTCGATCATGTAACGGTAGACAGCATAGACGATCGCGATGAGGAGGAATACATTGGCCAGGCTCCGGGCGTTAATGGGGTTGCCGTTCAGCGAAAACATCGGCGCATTGATCTTGCCGGAAATCGTCCAATGAGTAAACCGGACAAACTGCGTTGTGGCATTGCGCACCACAAAAATCATTTCGGCGACGAACGCGCAGATGGCGACCATCCAGCGGGCCGAATCGAGCCGCTTACGTTGCATCACAGCGGCGATTACCAGCACGATCGGAAGGGTTTCCAGGGGAGTGAAAATCACCGTCAAGAGAGCATCCGCTACTTGAAGGTCTCCGGCCCAGCGCGATCCCCATGCGGCTGTAGCGAGTCCATCGAGGCAGAATGCCACGCAGAAAACGATGACCCAAATGCGCATGAGTCGCACGAGTCTTGGGTTCTCTTCAAGTTTCAAAAGGAGCAGCAACAGATACCACAGCGAAATATCCTGCACCATCAACACGGGCTGAAGCAGACCGACGGTGAGGCTGAACGGCATTTGAATGAGCAGTCCACCCAGGACCATGCCGACAACCTGCATCAGCGTGTATCCAGCCATGCAGAGCAGCAGCCATTGGCTGCGGTCGCGGAACCACGCGAGGATGCTCAACAGAGCAACGAGTGCGTAGATCGAATTCAAGCCGAAATAGAGCTGATTGCTGCGCAGCCAATGGTAGTCGACTTGGGCTTTGCGAGCAGCAATTGCATCCGGTCCACCAAGAAGGGGCAGGCCCTCGAAGCCGCCCAGTGAATCAGGATCATTGGATGCCAGAGGAGCCTTCCATACGCGCAGGGCCAGGACGCCGCTTTGGATGTGTCCGAGCCCATAGCTTTGGGCCGGTTGAGACGTGTACCACACCGGGTGAGGCGGTAGTTTGCCGTTGCTTCCCACGAGTGTGCCGTTCCAGTAGAGCTCGTATGCATCGTCGATGCCTGGAATCAACAATGCAAGATCTTTGGGTGCGCCTGCGACGGGAGAGATAGAGAGATGATATCTGTACCAGGCAAGGCCGGCGTAGCTTGGAAATCCCTGCGCTCCCCAAGTTTCATCTGCGTTTACTTGCTGCCAATGCGAATCGTCGAAGCTTGGAGAGGCCCAACCCGAATTGTCGCCGATGTGAAATTCCCAGCCGCTGCCGAGTCCGACGACGTCCTTGCCTAATCCCTCAATTCGATGGGTTGGAGGAGCCTGGCTTGGACCAGCAGGCTCCTCGGCGGCCTGTAAGAAGACCGGACCGAGGGCGAGGATCATGAAGGCGACTAGACTGTGCCACGTGCGGGGAAGCATGCCGAAAGGATACTCTTTCATGGATACTTGAAGTAAAGAAGAATCTGCGTTTTGCACCCCTATGGGATACGCTCGCGGTGCACAAGACGATACGATGAGAGTTTGGGGCACGCAATGGCAAGAATTCTCGACGGGGCGGCGATTGCCGCGGCAATCAAGCAGGAAACTGCCGAGGAAGTCCGCGCTCTAAACGCACAGGGCATCCGGCCAGGCCTGGCGGCTGTGCTGGTGGGCAATGTAGCCGCGTCACAGATTTACGTTCGGAGCAAAGTCCAGACTTGCGCAGAGCTGGGGATCTACAGCGACCTCATCACGCCGCCGGACACGGTGACAACCGAAGAGATGATGGATGTGGTGGCGGCACTGAACGGTCGCGAGGAGATCGACGGAATTCTAATCCAGTTGCCGCTACCAAAACAGGTGGATACGAAAGCTCTGCTCGATGCCGTCTCCCCCTCGAAAGACGTAGACGGCTTTCACCCTGTGAATGCCGGCCGATTGCAGGCCGGCAGGCCGGCCTTGGCACCCTGCACACCGGCGGGTGTCATCGAGATTCTCAAGCGAAGCGAGATTCCTATTTCAGGGCAACATGCGGTAGTGGTAGGCCGCAGCGACATTGTCGGCAAACCGGTGGCCATGCTTCTGCTGCATCAGAACGCCACAGTGACAATCTGCCACTCGAAGACACATGATCTCGGCGCTGTGACCCGCGAGGCGGACATCCTGGTGGCTGCGATTGGACGGCCGGGATTCATCACGCCGGAGATGGTGAAGCCGGGGGCGACAATCATAGATGTGGGCATCAACCGGTTGACCACCCGTGAGGAATTTGAACGCTTTTTCGCGGGCGACGCAAAGCGTGAGGCCGCCTTCGCCAAGCGAGGTTCGACAATTGTGGGCGACGTGCATCCCAAGGCATTTGAATTGGCGGGTGCCTACACGCCTGTGCCTGGCGGAGTGGGGCCGCTCACCATTGCGATGCTCATGGCCAACACAGTGCGCGCAGCCAAGATGAGACGAGGAATCTAGTCCATGTTGAGGGTGGGACTGACCGGAGGCCTGGGCAGCGGCAAGAGCACGGTCGCCGCCTACCTGCGCAAGCTAGGCGCCGAGGTGATCGAGGCCGACGAGCAGGGACGGGAGCTAATGGAGCCGGGGCAGCCTGTATTCGCCGAGGTCGTGCGCGTATTCGGGCCGGAAGTCGTCGCGCCGGATGGCCGACTCAACCGGGCTCGGCTGGCCAAACTGGCCTTTGGCTGCGGCAGACTGAATGAGTTGAACGCGATTGTGCATCCCGCGGTGATTGAAGCGCAGCGGCGCTGGATGAATGATGTTTTCAAGCGTGATCCAGGGGCAGTGGTGGTGGTGGTGACTGCGCTCATCTTCGAGGTGGAGCGAGACGCGCGCGCGCGCGGCGAACGCGATACCGTATTAGCGGACTGGCGGCGACGCATCGACCGCGTTGTTGTGGTTACGGCTCCCGACGAATTGAAGATTGCGCGCTATGTAGGCAGGCTGAACCTATCCGGCGCGGATCGCGAGGCTGCCGAGGCAGATGCCCGCGCCCGTCTTGCACATCAGATTCCCGACGAAGTGAAGGTCGCTCGTGCTGACTTCGTGCTTGCAAATACGGGTGATATTTCCGATTTGCTCAGCCAGGTGGAGGATTTGTACCGGCGCCTCAAAGCGGAGAGCAACAAATCCCTGCAGGATGAGTCATTAAAATAAGGAATGGTGACCGCGCGCCATCCCTTGGAACCGAACTGCGCCGGAGCCGTAACTATCCTGAAAGGTCTTAGGTTTGCGAGCCATGAAACTGCGCCGTTTTTTTCTTGTGGTTCTGCTGGTAGGTGGATTCTGGTACCTTACAACGCATCTTCCCACCCATTTGACCGATTTGTCGCTGCTGAACGCAAGCAGTTCCAGTTCCCCTTTGGAACTGACTGAAGCGGAAGCCGCGCCCGCATACACTGCCGCGGAGCTTAACAATATCTCAGTCTACAAGCGGGTTCTGCCCTCCGTGGTTAATATCACCTCGCGACAAGTGGTCTTCGACTTCTTTTACGGGACCGTGCCCCAGGAAGGCCAGGGATCGGGATTCATCCTCGACAAGTCCGGTCACGTGCTGACGAACTATCACGTAATCGAGGGAGCGAACCGTGGCATCCAGGTGATGCTCAGCAACAAGAGCACTTACGCGGCAAAGGTGGTAGGCGTTGACAAGTTGCACGATCTGGCCCTTCTGCAAATCAATGCACCGAATCTGCAGCCAGTGACGCTGGCCAACTCCTCGAACTTAGCCGTCGGCCAGGAGGTCTACGCGATCGGCAATCCATTTGGCCTCAGCGGGACCATGACCCGCGGCATTATCAGCTCGATCCGCTCGATTCGCAACAGCGATGGAGCACCTATTGAAGACGCTATCCAAACCGACGCGGCAATTAACCCCGGCAACTCCGGTGGGCCGCTGCTGAATTCCCAAGGCGAGGTAATTGGCATCAATTCCCTGATTCAAACCGGAGGAGCGGATCAAAGCTCGGGCATCGGGTTCGCCATCCCCATCAACACTGCAAAAGCGGTACTGGGCGATCTGACGCGTTACGGTCGGGTCAAGAGACCGTCGCTGGGCATCGTTTCTTATGCCATTGGTCCGGACCTGGCTGAGCAGATAGGGTTGGCAGCAGACTACGGCGTGCTGATTCAAAGGGTGATTCCAGGCGGTGCGGCGGAAAGAGCCGGACTACGCGGCGGCAATGAGCAAGCTTACGTCGGCAATACGCCCATCATGCTGGGCGGTGACCTGATTGTGGCGATTGATGGGCAGCAAGTCACCGACCCCCAGGACATCAGTGCCATTATGGATAAGCACCAGGCCGGGGACTCTATTAGTGTGACCATCCTTCGCGGACGGAAGCAGATCACCCTGAAGCTGATTCTGGGAGAAGCCCAGGAGACGAATATCTAAGGGATACTGTGCCGCCCGCTCAGAAACCTGTCACAGTCTCACAGCTTCACAGTTTCACGGTCGATAAAAGGGGGAGGGGGATACGAACCGGGGTAAAGACTTGTCACACCTCTGACAGACTGAACCCTAAACCAGCCTGACACCGTGGCAAAGGGGGCGTGGACCTCATCGGCAAGTCGTTTTACGGGCCGCCTGGAGATGGGCGGCCCGCTTCGTTGCGCACAGCTTCACAGTTTCACAGCCTTAGAACTTGACTCCGAGGCTGGCGAGAAATGCTTTGACATCGGGCCAGGCGGCCTTGAGGTCGGTTACGGTCTGGATGTCGAGTGCGATGTTGAGCGGGTTGGCGGCAGCGCCGGCTAGCTCCGACAGGGGCTTTTCGACCGCACCGACCAGGGTGGCAAGCGCCGCAACCACTGCGGGCGCGGCATGCAGGGCTTTGTCGGCGCCGGTGAGCCACTTGAGGGCATCCTCGGCTCCGATTTCAATTCCCTTTTCGATATTTACCAGTATGTTAGCCATCGCGATTGGTCCTTTTCTGGCCAGAGGCAGGAGCCGTTGCGGCGCTGCCTCTGACCTGGGTTTTGTGCGGCTCCCCAGAGTCCGGCGCTGCCGTGGTTTCGGCAGGAATCCGGCAGGGAGCCGCTGCGCAGACAAGATTCGGGCCCTCGCCCCGGCACCTTTCGCAATCAGGGAAAGGTGAACACATTCGCCGGGCGCGGCATTTCCGCATGTTGTCTGGCTACCCCTCAAGGTTATGCGAATGGGTGGATATTTTCGGCAAAGGTCCGGGTGGAGGTAAGGTATGTCGAATCCGTTAGTTATTGAGTTTGGTTTGCGCCGGAGACTTGACAGTGAGGCCAGCCGGAGAGGGTTGTTGCCTCATCTGCGCTGCGGTTAGCGCTGTGCCGGCTCGCGCTTGACGTAGCGGCGGCCGCGAATCTCGTATTCGCCGCTGGCTACGCGGGCGATGGCTTCGCTGTAGGCAAGGTGCTCTTCCGTGAGAATCCGTTCGGCGAGCGCGTGCGCATCGTCTGTCTCGAGCACAGGAACGGCGCGCTGCAGAATGATGGCTCCGTGGTCCAGGTGCTCATCGACAAAGTGGACAGTGCATCCGGCAACCTTGACGCCGTAATCGATGGCTTGCTGCTGGGCATCGAGGCCGGGGAAGGCAGGCAGCAGAGAGGGATGGATGTTGACGATGCGATTGGGAAAGGCAGCGATGAATTGTGGGGAGAGCAGGCGCATGTAGCCGGCGAGACAGACAAGATCGACCTTGTGGGCGCGCAGGATCGCGATCATGTCGGCGTCATGCTCGGCGCGGGTACGTCCCTTGGAGACGAGTACCTGGGACGGGATGCCCAGTTGAGCGGCGGCGATGATGCCGGGGGCGTCGGCGACGTTGGAGAGAGCGACGGCGATTTCGACGTTGGCCAGGCGGCCTTCGCGAATGGAGCGGGCGATGGCGAGGAAGTTGGAACCGCGGCCGGAGAGTAGGACGCCGAGTTTGAGGGTTGAGCGGACGGGTTCGGTGGGGTTCGGGTTGGTCATTATGGATTCACGGGCGGTTTTGAAATCCTATTCGTTTCGGCCCTACGGGACGGATGATTTTGGTTGCAATGCATTCCAAAGAGCAACCGCAGATCCTTCGACCACCTTCGCCGCACTTCGGTCGCTCAGGATGACATGGGCTGGTTTAAATTCATGCTATCTCACCCTCGGTGCGATTCTCGGCCGGAGAATCGCGCAGAGAATGGGGCACCATTTCCATGCCGATGCAGTACCACCAGAAAACTCATGTGTACTGGACGTGGCGGTCGCCTTTGACTACGCGGCCGATGACGTGGAATTTTTCTTCGGCGCGGTCGAGCAGATTTTTGGCGCGCGTGAATTTAGCTGCGGGGATGGCGGCGATGAGGCCGACCCCCATGTTGAAGGTGCGCATCATTTCTTCCTGCGAAACCTGGCCGAGCGCGCGCAGATGTTCGAAGATGGGCAGCACGGGCCACGAGCCAATTTCAATTTGCGCGCCGGTGCCCTTGGGCAGAATGCGGGGCAGATTCTCAGTGATGCCGCCGCCTGTGATGTGGGCCATGCCGGTGGTCATTCCCGCGGCCACCAGCTTTTGAATCACGTGCAGGTAGCTGCGATGCGTCTTCATCAGGGCCGCGCCCGCCTTCTCCTTGAGCGCGGTGACATATTGAGTGTGCTTGTATCCGGCAACCTCAAACAGCAGCTTGCGGGCGAGCGAGTAGCCGTTGGTGTGCAGGCCCGTGGAGGGCAAACCGATGAGTACGTCGCCAGGTTTGATGCCCGCGCCGGTGACCATTTTGTCGCGATCGACCGCACCGACGATGAAGCCGGCCAGGTCGTATTCGCCGCCAGTGTAGAAGCCGGGCATCTGGGCGGTTTCTCCACCGATGAGCACGCAGGCGTTGGCCTTGCATGCCTCGGCCAGACCCGTGACAACCGCCTCGGTGACTTCGGGGTCGAGCTTTCCGCTGGCGAGGTAGTCCAGAAAGAACAAGGGCGTGGCGCCCTGCACGGCAATGTCGTTGACGCAGTGATTGACGAGGTCCGCGCCCACATTGCGGTGCATCCCCATCTCGAAAGCGACTTTGAGCTTGGTGCCCACTCCATCGGCGGAGCTAACCAGGATGGGATTCTTCCAGCGCTGCAGATCGAGGCGGAAAAGCGCTCCAAAACCGCCGATGCCACCCACCACATTGCGGTTGAAAGTCTTCTGGGCCAGGTACTTGATGCGCTCTTTGGCGCGGTCGCCGCTGCTGATGTCCACGCCTGCGTCGGCGTAGGTGACGGGTTTTGTCTTGGATTCTTCAGGCACGGTGCGGGCTTTCTGCGGTTGGAATTCACGCCGGAGCGTCTCGGCATTTTCAGAGATCGTGCTGGCCGGAAAGGTCGATTCTAGCAGGATTTGTGCGGATGGGCTGTGAGTTCCAAACGCAAATGCGTGTTTGAGGGAGGAGGCATCGTAATGCGTGAATGGAAAGTCAGCTTGACATTCTGCGAGGATGGCGTTATGTTGAATTGGAAAGTTGACTTGACATGGAGCCCGGCGTCTCAAATCGGATCAGAGAGCTCAGAGCCGCCCTGGGGTGGACTCAGGAGGAGCTCGCAAAGGCGGCGGGCGTTTCGCGCCAGAGCATCAACTCGATCGAGCGCAACCGTTATGTGCCGAGCCTGCCGCTGGCGCTGACCTTCGCGCGGGTTTTCGGCTGCAGTACCGATGAAATTTTTGAATTGGAGAACCCAAAATGACTCACCCCATCCTGAGCAGAATTCCCTTTCTCAGCAAATTCGTCGACGAGCGATTTCTGGAACACCGTCGGCGATCGAGCAGCATGGCCGGGATCCTGAGCGCATTGCTGGCCGTTGGGCTGTTCGAATACCGGTTCTTCGTCGACCACATTCTGAGCTGGGACCTCTTTGCCGTCGCGCTGGCGTTTGTGGTGATTAAGATGTCGATGTTTGGCTGGTATCGGTTCAACGACTGAGGCGGAAAGGAGATTCGCAAATGTGCATCCCTCTGAGAGAACGCAGCAGGAAGGACAGAGTGTTATTTGGCATCGCGAATATTGCGTTGTGCATCGGGATCGTTCTGCCGTATCTGGTGAAAGCGGCAAGCGAGACTGAGCGGAACTGGGTTCATGGTGTAACCGGGATGCTGCTTGGCATTTCAATCGGCATTAACCTGTTCGGGTTGAGATTTGCGCGCCGATGCAGCCAGAAGCAGATTTAACGCGGCCGCCTATGATTGGTTGACGAAACCATGTGGCGATCCCGTGCAGGGATCAGGAGGCTTGAAAGTGATTCTGAGCAAACTGCAGAACTCCCCCGAAAAGGCTATTCCCGTGGCGATGGCGCTGGTGACCACGGGACTGATGATGATCGTGGTAGGGATTGTGTGGCCCATCCATTCGCCGCCGGTTGCGTATGGGGGCACGAACTGGAGTGACTTTTTCCGCGGTTTCACGTTTGGAATTGCAATCGTGATGGAACTCACCGGCGTGGTGATTGCCAGCGCTGCAGTCCGGGCCAAAGCCGCGAAGAAATTATAGAAACCGCGCTCGCTCCGCAGGAGTTGGAATAGGACAGCTCTCGATGCGACCCCAGATGCGGTAACGCCAGCGGGCGATGAGGCGGTAACCGAGGTCCCGGAGGGGGCGTGGAATCCAGCGCAGGAGACTGGCTATCGCCGGCCAGGGACTTGGGAGTTCGGCGAGCAGAGCCAGCACAGCGTCAGAGCGGATGAGGATTTGTTCCGCGGGCGTGCCTGGATTCCAGGCCACGACGATGGAATCGGGGATGATGCTTTGCAGCGAAGCGGAAGCTTGGTTGGCGGATTCGTACCGCGCCAGCAACTCGGCAACATCGGGTGATTCAGAGGGCGCGAATCGCATGCGGTCGCGGAGGTCGCGCACCAGAAGCCAACGAACCGAACGGTTGCATAATCCGCAGTGGCCATCGTAGATGACCAACTGGCGGCTGCCGAGTTCCTGAAGACTGCTCACACTCAACGGGATGCCCGCGAACGCACAGGCGATTCAATTCAAGTGCGTGCTGCACTTTATACTGGACCCACCATGAGCCTTGATGCCTCCACTCTAAACCGTACCCGTTCCCAGGCCCTGCAACAGCGCGCGGAGCGGTTTTTCCCCGGTGGCGTGAATTCGCCCGTGCGTGCCTTTCGCGCGGTTGGCGGTGCGCCGCCGTTTATCGAGAAGGGCGAGGGGGCGTGGCTGACGGATGCAGACGGCAACCGGTATATCGACTACTTCGGCTCGTGGGGGCCGATGATTCTGGGGCACGCATTTCCAAGGGTGGTGGAAGCGATTGAGCGGGCGGCGCGGAACTCCGCGAGCTTTGGCGCTTCAACAGCTGCAGAGGCGGATTTGGCTGAGCGCGTGGTTGCCTGCTATCCCGCCATTGAAAACATGCGCTTCGTCAGCTCGGGCACTGAAGCCACGATGTCGGCCATCCGGCTGGCTCGCGCTGCCACCGGTCGCAAGATCATCGTGAAATTCGAGGGCTGCTACCACGGGCATTCCGACGGGCATGCTGGTGAAGGCGGGCTCGGGGGTGGCGACGTTTGGCATTCCCGGGTCGGCGGGCGTGCCAGAGGAGATTGCGCATCTGACGCATGCGCTGCCTTACAACGATATTGCCGCGGTGGAATCCGCATTTGACGCGCACCCCAACTCGATTGCGGCCGTAATTCTGGAGCCGGTGGTGGGAAACGCGGGGTGCATTCCCCCGGCGCCGGGATACCTGGCAGGCTTGCGCGCGTTGACTGAACGCGAAGGGGCTTTGCTGATTGTGGATGAAGTGATGACCGGCTTCCGCGTGGCGCTTGGCGGGGCGATGGAACTGTATGGCATCGACGCAGATCTAATCACGCTGGGCAAGATTGTGGGTGGCGGCCTGCCAGTGGGTGTGTTTGGCGGGAAGCGCCGTTTCATGGACCTGCTGGCTCCGCTGGGACCGGTCTACCAGGCAGGGACTTTGAGCGGCAATCCGCTGGCGATGGCGGCGGGCATTGCGACGGTGAGTTATTTGCAGGAACATGCCGGTGAAGTTTATCCACGGATCGAACGAACAGCCAAAGCGGTTGCAGAAGGTGTGGCCGCCGAGGCGGAGAAGGCGGGTGTGCCGCTGACACTGAACCGGGTTGGCGCGATGTGGACGTGGTTCTTTACACCCGGACCCGTGACGAATTATGACGAGGCCGCGCAGTCGGAAACGGCAGCATTTGGGCGATTTCACCGCGCGATGCTGGAGCAAGGCGTATGGCTGCCGCCGTCCCAGTTTGAGGCAGCGTTTCTTGGGACCGCGCACGGAGACGCTGAAGTAAAGGCAACCATCGAAGCCGCGCGGAAGGCATTTGCATAGGCCCCTGAAGATTAGATTCGCTGTGCTAACCCCAGGCATCCAACGTGACGAAGCGGTGGTTGGCCTTGCAACTGACGATGAGCTGACCGGCGGCGGCCACGGACGGACCACGATTCGCGCCGAGGGCCAGGTGACCACCGTCGTGGAGCACGATGTTGGTTGCCCATCCACCCTGCTCAAGATCGTCAATTTTCCTTTTCAGGCGCTTCGCAATTATGTCTGCCGATGGCTCGCTCCAGTCGGTGGTGATGGCGTTCCATAAGACCGGCGTCATTCCCAGCAATCGTGCGGTATCGAGGACATGGGGCCGGCGCCCACCAAAAGGCGGCCGGAAGTAGCGGATCGGGGCAGCTGTAATCTGTTCCAGCGTTTTGCTGGTCCGCTGCAACTCCTCATTGATGCGAACCCTTTTAGTGAGCGCCAGGTTGGGATGGCTCCAGGAGTGATTTCCGATGAGGTGTCCAGCGGCAGCGATGCGGCGCACCAATTCCGGCTCGGCCTCGGCATAACGACCCACAAGGAAGAAGGTGGCGCGCACATCATGCGTGGCCAGGATGTCGAGCAGACGCGGCGTCCAGGCGGGGTTGGGGCCATCATCAAATGTGAGGGCCAGCTCGCCGCCGCGCCGCGGCGCAATGAGCGTCGGGCCAAAGATCTGCGACGCGGGCCACATGGCGGCGTAGGCAAAGCCACCCGCCGCCAATCCCACGGCCCCCACTGCGCCGAGTCCCGCGTAGATGCCTGTAGCCAATGGAGAAAGCATTGTGTCTGCCAGTTTGCGGCGTAGAGGTGGTCCACGGCAAGCGCAGATTCGCGCAGCTAAGCTGTATGCGCATGCCGAAAATGGGACGGCGCCATTGCAAACGCTTGCACTCGCGGGCGTATACTTTTCTTGTTCGGGTCGCATCCTGAGTGAACGGAGCGGCACTGGAGACAACGATGAGCCTCACACACTTCCCCGGTAGTGGTGTCCCTTCGACCGGCAATTCCTCAACAAAAGTCACAATGCCTGCACTGGCAGAGATGAAGCGCCAGGGCAAGCCAATCTCTGCGCTCACCGCCTACGACTATGCAGCTTCGCGTCTGGTGGACGAGGCGGGCATTGATATGGTGCTGGTAGGCGACTCGCTGGCAATGGTGGTGCTGGGCCACGAGAACACACTAGCTGTGACGGTGGACGAGATGCTGCACCACACACGAGCTGTGCGCAGGGCTGTACGCCGGGCACTGCTGGTGGCCGACATGCCATTTGGCAGCTACCACGGCAGTGTGGCCGATGCAGTGGCGAATGCCGTCCGCTTTGTGAAGGAGGCCGGCGCGGAAGCGGTGAAGATTGAAGGACCGCGGGTGGAGCTGGTGCGCGCACTCATTGACGCCGAGATCCCGGTAGTCGGGCACCTGGGTCTGACACCACAGAGTGTGCACCGCATGGGCGGTTATCGGGTGCAGGCGCGGACAGCGGAGGCAGTGGCTAAACTGAAGGCTGATGCGCTGGCATTGGCAGACGCCGGAGCTGGTGCGCTGGTGCTCGAAGGAGTTCCACGCGAGGTTGCGGCAGAGATCACTGCGGAGTTGCCCATCCCCACGATCGGGATTGGAGCCGGCCCGGATTGCGATGGGCAGATTCTCGTTTTTCACGACCTGCTGAACCTGACATTCCTGCCCGCGGCCAAGTTTGTTCGCCGCTATGGGGATGCTGCCACGCTGATCCGCAGCGCCGTTGAGCATTATCGCGAGGATGTGGAGCATCGCGTCTTCCCTTCAGACGAAGAGAGCTACCACTTGCCGGAGGCGGCGCATAGCGCCCTGAGCGAAAAGCCTGAGGCAGCACGGAAACTGCGCGCGCTCCGCAAAGCATGATGGATATTTTCCGCACGGTTGCCGAGCTTCGCCGGTGGTCGCACGAGAAGCAGTGCGAGGCCGGGAACACGATTGGTCTTGTGCCCACGATGGGCGCGCTGCACGCGGGGCATGCATCGCTGATTCGCGCTGCGCGGGCTGAATGCACACATGTCGCCGTAAGCATCTTTGTGAATCCCACTCAGTTTGGGCCCAATGAGGATTACTCAAGCTACCCGCGCACATTTGAGGCCGACTGCACGCTGGCAGAAGCTGAGGGCGCAAACGTGGTGTTCGCACCCACGGTGGAGGAACTGTATCCGGCCGGTGCAGCGACGTTCGTGAATGTAGAGTGCCTGAGTGATCGCCTGGACGGCAAGTCGCGGCCAGGGCATTTTCGCGGCGTGGCCACAGTGGTTGCCAAGTTGCTGATTGCGGCCGAGCCGGATCGTGCATTCTTTGGCCAGAAAGACGCAGCGCAGGTTGCGGTGCTGCGACGCATGGTAGAAGACTTGCGGCTCGCCACGGAAATCGTGGTCTGCCCCATTGTGCGCGAAGTGGATGGGCTGGCTCTCAGTTCGCGGAATGTTTACTTGAGCGCCGTAGAGCGCACGCAGGCTCTCGCGCTCAGTCGTGCAGTTCGGCAGGTGGAGACACTGGTTTCTTCTGGCGAAAGGCGGGCGATCATGCTGGTCGCGGCCGCGCGCGGAATCTTCGATGCGGAACCTTCGATCCGCGTGGACTATATCGAGCTTGTGGATTGGGCCACACTGCAGCCGGTGGAACTTGCAGTTCCCGGCACACTCTTCGCGGTTGCCGCGTGGGTGGGCGCGACGCGGCTGATCGATAATGCAATCCTTTCCTAAGGCCTCGTCCCGAATACATTGAGTGCATGATTGACCCAACAGAAGCAGCGGTCGAGAATTAGAAAATGTTGTTCGTTCTCATTGCCTTGATCGTTTTTGCATTCCTGGTCATGGGCTCGATTGCGTTTCTTATCTGCGTGCTGCTTCCCCCAACGCGACGATATGCGTTGAGTGTTGCATTGTGGTTTGCAGTTTGGGGGCCGTGTTCAGCCTGCTTCGTGGTGATTGCGGGTCTCGGTCTTGCGGGCGGGGCGCTGGTGATGAAAGCCGGGAAAATGCAATGGACTGATTCGCCTAGATTGTTGGGGACCCTCGGATGGAGCTACCTGGTTGTTGGGGCGCTGGTCACAATCGGCGCGGCTACGGGTGCCGCGTGGCTTCACCAATGGTTAATCCATCGGTTCACATTCGCACTTTTCCGGATCTACGTGACGGCGGTTTCGGCTGGGATCGGCAGCGTTTTTGGCTGGTGGCTCGGTTGGTGGATGACGGCCAAAGGAGTCAACCATCTGGGCGTATTGTGGTGGGCTCTGGGGATGCTTATTTTCATCCCGGGGTTTGGAGTGGCGGCCTACAAGAACGCACGTAGACTTCGAGGAAAGGCTCCGACGGGATTCACCTGGATTTCACCCGAAGAGTTTGCAGGGTCCGACAATCCGCAAGGATGCCACTGAATGACCGCGATACATGAACTGATTGCAAGACCCGTCACCGCTACAATCTGAATCCAATGCCGGAACTGCCCGATATCGCCGCATATATCACTGCGCTGGAGGCGCGCATCCTTGGCCAGCGCCTCGAACATGTCCGTATTGCTTCCGTCTTTTTGCTTCGTACCGTTGACCCGCCGCTGGGGAGCGTTGAAGGGGGAATCGTGCGTGAGTTGCGGCGTGTCGGCAAACGCATTGCCATAGGCGTCGAGGGGGATCTTCCACCCCATCGAGAAAGGTCCGTCGCTCCACCCCAAGAAGTGAAAGTGCGCCCCTTGAGGACCGCGGTCGTTGGGAACCCCGAGTTGATGTGGCTGGTGCTGCATCTGATGATTGCCGGGCGGCTGCATTGGAAGCCGCCGCAGGCCAAACTCGCAGGGCGGAATGCGCTTGCCGCGTTCGATTTTCCTAGCGGAACACTGGTGCTGACTGAGGCGGGATCCAAGCGCCGCGCCTCATTGCATGTGCTGCTCGGCGAAGAAGCTCTGCGGGCGATCGACCCAGGCGGCGTGGAGATTTTTGAGACGAGCCTTGAAGGATTTCGGACCGCGTTGACGCTCGAGAATCGCACGCTGAAGCGGGCCCTGACCGATCCGCGACTGATCAGCGGCGTGGGCAACGCCTACTCGGACGAGATCCTTCACTCTGCACAACTGTCGCCGATCGCGCTTACCCACAAACTCAAGCCGGAAGAGTGGGAGCGACTCTTCGAGGCAACGCACTCCACTCTGACCTTGTGGATGGACCGGCTGCGAACTGAAGCTGAGAAGAGCTTCCCCGAAAAAGTGACGGCGTTTCGCCCGCAGATGGCCGTGCACGGGCGCTTCGGTCAACCCTGCCCACGTTGCGGAGAGAAGGTGCAGCGGATCCGTTACGCCGACAATGAAACCAACTACTGCGCCCGCTGCCAGACTGGCGGAAAGGTACTTGCCGACCGCAGCCTATCGCGCCTGCTTGGTTCTGACTGGCCACGCACACTCGAAGAGCTTGAGGCGCTGAAGCGGAGATGAAATGTGTGGCTGGCGGATTTGACACGACAACCCGCTTTTGCGAGACTCAGAGATGCTGCCGATCTGGCTGAAGAGGCTGGATTCGTATCCCGTGCCGAAGTGGCGGAATTGGCAGACGCGCGTGGTTCAGGTCCACGTACTCGCAAGGGTGTGGGGGTTCGAGTCCCTTCTTCGGCACCATAGAAATTCCCATCTCACTCAAATCAAAGGTAAATTAAGCAAAATAAGCAGCTTACCAGATCTAACTTCCGTCACAAGTGTCACCTGAATACGCCCCGATTAAGCCGAAGTCGATCAAAATCAAGCAAGTCGGAGTTTCCAGAATTAGTCCAAGCTGTTGTTAAGAAATCCCTTCGGAGATGCGCATCTCTAGGCAGAGGGTGCTCGTCTTTTTTTGCCATGAATGATTTGATCGCGTAGCGCGGTGCAGACGAAGTAACGCCGACCAGGCCCAGTCGCGTTGGACTTTCGATCAAGCAAACAAGGCGGCCCTTCTCGGGAGGGGACCGGCACGGTCCGCTTGCTCCTTGATCCAGAGGATTCTCTTCGCCTTTTCACCGTCGAATGCGAGGTCGTTACCTCCCGCTGGCCGGACTCTTTTGAGCGCCGCGTTGACATTCCTGACGGGGCTCCCACGTGTCGATCTCGTAACTCGGGAATCGAGACCTGTGGCATGCTCCCCCTCTATAGCGACCTGGTTGGAAAGCCCATAGCGTTCGAACTTCCGCTGCCGGTGTTTGATTTCTTCCGGCCGCCGGTCTTCCGTGCAAATGGCCAGTGTCATCCAGTTTCCCGTCAGCGCTGCCAGCGATCTTGGAGATTCGCTCTAGACCTTGCGCTTCTTGCTCTCTAGACTTTGCGCGCGCTCGGAGGCTGTTCGCCCGCACTAGATTCGAAGATGCATTTCCAGGCACATTTCATGCTTCGAGATGTGTAACCATACTCGCTACACTAGTACTCGCGATGGTACAAGCTACCAGGTGTGCCACTGAAGGGCGGCGAATGCAATTCGGCTGGCGTTGACGGCGACGCTGGGCGCAAACTTCGGCGAAAACGGGCCAGCATTCGAGTTCCTGGAGAATTGTCCCGTGCGGGATTGCCCGAACGCAGCGGATGGAGAGGCTGAGACGGCAGCCGGAGCAACTGGTGGCTGCGGAATACTCAGTTCCCTCCCGGTACGACGGACTTGTTCGTTCGTCGAAGAATCAAGAGCTCGCATCTAAACCAGCCTGGGGAGCGAACGAGTGAAAAAGCCGGCAAGTGCCACCGACCCGCTCTGGTACAAAGACGCGATCATCTACGAATTGCATGTGCGGGCGTTTGCCGACTCGAACGGCGACGGCATCGGTGATTTTCCGGGACTGCTGTCGCGGCTTGACTATCTTCAGGAGCTTGGCGTTACCTGCATCTGGCTTCTGCCATTCTTTCCATCTCCCCTGCGGGACGACGGATACGATATCTCGAACTATGTGGAAGTGAATCCGTCGTACGGGACGCTTGGCGATTTCAAGGCGGTGCTGGACGGGGCGCACCAGCGGAACATGCAGGTGATGATTGAACTGGTGATCAATCACACCAGTGATCAGCACCCGTGGTTCAAGGCGGCCCGGCTGGCGCCGGCAGGGTCGCCGGCGCGCGAAATGTATGTGTGGTCGCAGAGCGATCAGGTCTTCAAAGACGCGCGCATTATCTTTACGGACACGGAAAAATCGAACTGGACATGGGACGAGACAGCCAAGGCGTACTACTGGCACCGATTCTTTTCTCACCAGCCGGACCTGAACTTCGACAATCCGCTGGTGGTGGAAGAGGTGGTAAAGGCGATGCGCTTCTGGCTCGACATGGGCGTGGACGCATTGCGCCTGGACGCGATTCCGTATCTGGTGGAGCGTGATGGCACCTCGTGCGAAAACCTGCCAGACACACATATGGTGATCAAGAGGCTGCGCGCGGCCATGGACGCCGAGTACGCCAATCGCTTCATCCTGGCCGAGGCCAACCAGTGGCCGGCCGATGTGCGACCCTACTTTGGCGAGGGCGACGAGTGCCACATGGCCTTCCACTTCCCGCTGATGCCGCGCATCTACATGGCTCTGCGGCAGGAGGACCGTCTGCCAATTACCGATATCATGGCGCAGACACCGCTGATTCCGGAAAGCTGCCAGTGGGGATTATTTCTTCGCAATCACGATGAACTGACGCTCGAGATGGTGACGGATGACGAGCGTGATTACATGTACTTTGCCTATTCGGCCGATCCGCGGATGAGAGTCAACGTGGGAATCCGACGCAGGCTGGCGCCGCTTGTGGACAACAACCGCCGGCGCATCGAACTGCTGAACTCGCTGCTGCTGAGCTTTCCTGGCACGCCGATTCTCTACTACGGCGACGAGTTGGGCATGGGCGACAACATCTATCTCGGCGACCGAAATGGCGTGCGGACTCCGATGCAATGGACCTCGGACCGCAACGCCGGGTTTTCGAAGTGCGACCCTGCGCGGCTTTACTTTCCGGTAATTATGGACCCGATCTACGGGTACCAGGCGGTGAATGTGGAGGCACAGCTCAGCGATCAGTCTAGCCTTCTGCACTGGACACGGAACATGATCGCGCTGCGCAAGCTGTTCCAGGTTTTCGGTCGCGGCACGCTGACGTTTTTGAACTCGGCGAACCGCAAGATCCTGGCCTATTTGCGAAAACTTGATCGCGGCGACGGCAGCAGCGAGACGGTTCTCTGCGTGGCAAATCTGAGCCGTTTTGCGCAGCCTGTGTCGCTGGATCTAGCCGAGTACGCTGGGATGGAGCCGGTGGAGATGCTGGGCTACGTGCCATTCCCAACGATCACGAATGCCCCGTATTCACTGACACTTGCTCCTTACTCGTTTCTGTGGCTGGAACTGCAGCCCGCCTGCCCGACAACAGAGCCGCCTTCCCCTTCGCAATTGGAAGCATCCGAAGCGCCGGCCGAGATTGCACCGGACGAGGCGGTTTCTCCCAAGGTGCTGAGCCAGGGCTGGTCGGGACTGCTAACCACGCACTGCCTGAACCTGATGGAAGGCGCGTTGCCCGGCTGGCTGCAGCGGCAGCGGTGGTTTGGCGCCAAGAGCCGCACCATTCAATCGGCCAGGGTTCTGGACTGGGTAGAGCTTCCGCTTGCGCCTGCAGCTAGCGAAACAAGTACCTCGGAGGCCAATGATTCCGAGGCAAAGGCAATTCCGCCGGCACTTTTCTTTGTTGAGATTGCGTACGCTGGAAACCAGGCGGACGTGTACCAAATCCCACTCGCGTTTAGCACCGGCGCGGAGGCCGACGAGATTGCCGCGAGTGCTTCGCAGGGTGTTCTCGCTTCGCTCACGTTTCCGATGGGTCGCGCAGTCTTGCACGATGCAACGATTCAGGAGGACGTCCGCCAGTATTTGCTGAGGATGATTGAGCAGAATGCGACGCTGGCACTGGAAAGCAGCGCGAGCAGCGGTGTTGAAGCGGCGGGATCGCGACCGAACGCAGCTGGCGCCGAGGCAGCGGTCGACATCTCAGATGTGAGCAAGGGGGACAGTTCGGCATCGAAACACCACCTGCAGCCGCGCGAGTCGCCCTCGGCCGGAAACGCCGTTCCACTACATGGGTGTATTGAAGCTCATGCATCGGCCGCATTTTCAGAATTCGCAGGATCGCGGGTTGTTGCGTCGCGCGTCGGCTCTGCGGAACAATCGAACACGTCAATCATCTACGGAAAAGAACTGATCCTGAAACTCTTCCGGCGCCTTCAACCAGGAGAGAATCCCGACGTGGAGATCGGGCGCTTCCTCACTGAGGTTGCACATTTCCCGCACATTCCGCCGTTCCTGGGGGAAATCGCCGTCATGCAACCCGATGGCAAGAAGACCACTGCGGCGATGTTGCAAGGGCTGGTCCCCAACCAGGGCGACGGCTGGCAGTGGTTTCTCGGACGGCTCGCGGAGTTTTTCCCCGCAGTGGGCGCGCTTCCTGTGCCGCTTACTGTGCCAACGCTCGATTTTGCCAAAGAGTGGGAGGTGCCTGGCGAGATCAGAGAGCACGCGGCCGCGTCTCTTGAGGCCGCGACGCTACTTGGCCGACGCACAGGTGAGATGCATCTGGCGCTGGCCAGCGCAACAGACGATCCGGCGTTCGCAGCTGAGCCCTTTACGGCGGAGGACCTGGCGCAGGACGCACATCGGATCGAAGCGCAGTTTGTCTCTGCACTGGAGGCACTCAAGCTGAAGATCGCAACTCTCGACGATCCCATCGCGGACGAGGCAGCACTGGTTCTTTCGCGGCGCGCGGAGTTGCTCGCCCGCTCTCGATCGATTATGAATGTGACTCCATCCGGGCAACGCATCCGCATACACGGCGACTATCATCTCGGACAGACGCTCCGTTCCTGCGGGCCGAAAGCAGAAAATGGGACCATGCAGGGCGGTTTCGTACTTCTTGATTTTGAGGGTGAGCCGGCGAGGCCTCTGGCTGAACGCCGTCAGAAACAGTCGCCCCTTAAGGATGTGGCGGGGATGCTACGTTCGTTTTCTTACGCCGCATTTTCCGGCTTGGATCAGTACCTGAAGAGGAACCCCGACGCAGCGGGCGATGCGGAGCGGCTCTCAGCGTGGTCGGTTTGCTGGCAGAATTCTGTTTCGGCCGAGTTTCTTTCCGCCTATCGCAAGACCTTGGCGGCCATGCCGGCGCTTCTGCCTCCGCCGCAGCAGGCACAATCGTTGCTCGGCGCTTACGTCTTCGAGAAGGCTCTGTATGAACTACTTTATGAAATCAACAATCGCCCCGCATGGTTGCACATTCCCCTGGTCGGCATTCTAGGCTTTGTAAACCGTTGATCTCCACTGAGAACGGAACGATGGCAACAACAAACCCGATTCCCGAAGTGACCTCATCTTCCGACCGAACTGGCGGCGGCCTGCTGGTAATGCTTGCGGCCCTGCCGCCGGATCAATTGGAAGATGTGATCGCAAACCTGACGTCTGTTTTTCCGCCGGACGACCTGGTAATCGCCACGGTCGACCCGCAGGTGGCGGAAGATCATCCAGGCCTGAAGATCATCGTCAATCCTGCCGTCAACGCATCCTGGATGTTGACCGCATCCGACTTTGTGAACGGCCGCCAGCTTGCGCAGCAGAATGGAGTGCGGGCCATTCTGATGCTGGGGCCAGAAGCGGGCACGCTGGGGCTACCCGCGCTGCGCGAGCTTGGGAATGCTGTGACGGCCAATTCCGCCGATTTGGCGGTGGCGCACTACGATCTGCCTTCGCGGGCGGGACTGTTAAACTCAGCGATTCTGTACCCATTGAGCCGTGCGTTGTTTGCTTCGCGGACGCGTTATCCATTGGCCATCGATCTTGGCCTCTCTCCGCGGATGGCCGAAAGGTTGGCAGGGGCGGGCCAACGTTTTGCGGCGATAAATCAGACGGGCGCGCCCCTTTGGCCGGTGAGCGAAGCTGCGGTGGCGGGATTTGCGATTACCGAGGTCGATGCTGGCCATCGTGTTCTGCCGCAGCCGGCCGAACCTGACCTGAACACGATTCTTCCTGGTCTGACGGGATCTCTTTTTGCCGATATTGAAGCCAAGGCGGCATTCTGGCAACGAGCCCGGCAAACACCGCAAGCGCGGAATTCCATACCCAACGGGCGCGCGGCCGATGCGGCGCCGGATATCGCTCCAATGCTGCAGGCTTTTCGCCTCGCCTATACGAACCTGCAGCAGATCTGGTCACTGGTGTTGCCGCCAAACACGTTGCTGGGACTGAAACGACTTTCGCTTGCCGACGGCGCGGCGTTCCGCATGTCCGAAAGCTTGTGGGCGCGCATTGTTTACGATTTTCTTCTCGCCTACCGCTTGCGCACCATCAACCGCGGCCATTTGCTCGGCGCGCTGATTCCACTTTATCTTGCATGGGTCGCAAGCCACGTTAACGTGGTGGCTTCTGGCGTGGACCCCGAGCGGCACATCGAGACGGTAGCGGCCGCGTTTGAAATCGAGAAGCCTTATATCCTCTCCCGCTGGCGCTGGCCAGACAGGTTCAATCCATGAAGAACCTTATCGACCCAAAGCATTCTGGATGGATTCCGATGAATGGTGCCGGCCAAGTGGAACCATGCGATACATCAGCGGCGAAGGCTCGTGTGGTGAGGTCCGACTCGGATGGCGTGCACGTACTTCGTTTCGAGAAGTGAAAAATCAAGGAGTGAGTCCGATGCTAACAATCCTTGTTCAAATGAGTGAGTCCAACCCGCTCCAGTCCGGGCAGTCGTCGTACTTGGAC
The DNA here is from genome assembly GCA_963780515.1 of uncultured Acidobacteriaceae bacterium. Taxonomy (GTDB): domain Bacteria; phylum Acidobacteriota; class Terriglobia; order Terriglobales; family Acidobacteriaceae; genus Telmatobacter. The sequence goes on along the minus strand of CAWACG010000015.1, from coordinate 237,661 downwards.
AATGCCACGATCTGGCGGCATATGTCCGACGCGCTGCATCAGTCGCTTTACCGCGTACTGTCTCTGCTTATCGCCATTCTGCCTGGCATCCTTGCATTCATTGTTGCCCTTTTGATCTTTACGCTCATTGGCGCGGTGCTTTCCGCGCTGCTGCGGCGGGGACTTAGCGCGGCCAAGTTTGATGAGCGGATTGCGCGCGACCGCCCTGACGCAGGGTGGGCTCCTTCCACCTCGCCCACAAAGCTGGTTGGGCGCGCGGCGTTCTGGGGCTGCCTGCTTCTCGGACTACTGATCGGGGTCTCCGCCTTCGACACGTCGTTTGCCACTGTGGCAACGCTGCCGATCTCACTCCTACCCTATCTCACACATGCTGTAGGCGCGATTTTCCTGCTGCTCGCCGGCAACCTGATTGCACGCTTTCTGGCGCGCTCAGTGCTGATTGGCGCGGTGAACTTGCAGCTTCAATATGCGCGATTCCTTTCGCTTGGCGTCAAGTGGCTGGTGCTGGTTCTGACCGCCGCGATGGTGCTGGAACACCTGGAGATTGGCGGTGTGGTGGTTGAGTTGGCCTTCGGGATTCTATTCGGAGGAATCGTGCTGACGCTTTCGCTTGCAGTGGGCCTTGGTTCGCGCGACCTGGTGAGCCGCTCGCTGGAGAGCCGCGTCGAGCGCTCCGGGGAACGGGGTGTTGAACCTCCAGCCGCCAACGCGGATGAGTCGATCCGCCACTTCTAGTGGCGACTCCCAAACTGGCTCAGATGAGGCAACCATCTTTTCGCCGATGAGCAAAAAACGTGCGAACCAATTGCAATGAAGAATACCCGGCACCTGTGCGCCGGGTATTCCTGGTTCAGCGGACTGGTTCAGCGGCGATCGCCCCACAGGTGGCGCACAGCACGGTCATAGCCGCGCCGGAAGCCATCCCGGTACGCTTCTCTCTGCTCAGGTGGAAGATGCGGATGCCGGTACTCATCGCGGTTGTTCACGTCTGGCCGGCGGTGATTGCCGAAGTCCTTCCGCGCACCTTCGATTCCATCGTGAAAGCCCTGGCGTTGTAGTTCGTTTAGTTCCCCGGGAGGCGCATCCCAATCTCCGCGATCATGGTCTCGATCCTGACCGACAGCGGGGGTAGGTGGGCCCGGAGGTGAGGCGTATGATCTGGCCGTAACCAGACCTGTGGCCCCGATGAACAGCGCAAGCGCCGGAATTGCAAGTCGATTCAGATTCATTGATCGATTTCCCCTTTCATTCCGCAGTGTAAGATGGGCCGGTCCAATGACTCGTTGCCGGTCGTAATTTGAACGTCGAGCCTGCCTGCCCGCCTAGGAAACAGCACGATTGTATCGTTCGCACAGGATTCTGGCTATCCGGTATTGGATGATTTTCTCCCCGGGCACTGCATCTGCGGTTTTCGGCCAAAATCAGCTACGATGGCCTCATGCCGCTCCTCGACGTTCGCAACCTGCAAGTCCGGTTTGGCGCTACAGAAGCGGTGCGCGGTGTGAACCTCCAACTGGACGAGGGCGAAGTTCTGGGGCTGGTGGGCGAGTCGGGATCCGGCAAAAGCGCAATGGCCCTTGCAATCCTCGGCTTGCTCGGACCTGCGGCGCGAGCGACAGGAGAGATTTGGTGGCATTGCGCAGTCAATGACGGCCATACGACGCAAGCAATCCGTAATGGCGGAATATCCGTGGACCTGCTGGGGCAATCTGACGGAGCGCTCCGTAAGCTGCGCGGCAGTCAGATCGCGATGATCTTTCAGGAGCCAATGACGGCGCTCAACCCGGTTATGTCCATCGGCCACCAGGTGGCCGAATGCATTCAGGCACACTCTCCGTCGTGGACTGGACGCGAGGCAAGACGAAAGGCCATCTTCGCCCTGGAGAGTGTCGGGCTAGACGAAGCCGAGCGCCGCTATGGCGACTACCCTCACCAGTTCTCGGGCGGGCAGCGGCAGCGGATTCTTATTGCTATGGCGCTTATTAACCGGCCACGCCTTTTGATTGCCGACGAGCCCACGACTGCGCTGGATGTCACGGTTCAGGCGCAAATCCTGGCCTTGCTCGCCGATCTTCAGCACCAGTATCGATTAGCCATGCTCTTTATATCGCACGACTTAGCTGTCGTGGGCCAGGTGGCCAGCCGGGTAGCAGTGATGCGCGGGGGGCTACTAGTCGAGACGGGACCCACCGCAAAACTCCTTACAGCACCTGAACACCCCTACACGCGCAACCTGCTCGCAGCGGTGCCGACCTTGCGCACCGATCGTACCAAGCCGCTTGCGACGGTTACGGATTCACCCCTTGTCTCGGGGATATACTCTCCGCAAAAGGAATGATTCACAAGCGAATATCGAGCGGGTCCGAAAAGCCATTCTCGACCGGGAAATTCGCACGGCGCAACGAGAAGAAACTGACTAACTGACGATGATTGGCGAGGAGCAATCAAGAATATGACAAGAATTGCACGCATCTGCGCCGCATTACTGATTTCAATCCTGCCCGCGTGCAGTGCACAAACCGCGTCGCACAGGAAGAAGCCCGAACCCAAGCCCGCTCCCACTGCGCCCGAACTAGTGGAATACATTCGCGGCTCTTTGCTTGCATATAGTCCTCAAGACGGAATTAACGACAATGTCGATGTCACATTCGATCCAGTGTCGAAGACCCTCACGATTAAGGGGCCGGCAGGACATTGCGATGAATTCTTCGGAGCACTCAACGCAAACGAAGCTGTCTGGGACGTATTCGACCCGAGCGACCCTCATCAGCAGCGAGACAAGCTCTTGCGTCTCACCCTCGTTTCAGTGAGTGGCAAAGCCGCAAGAACCTGCTATGACAAAGACAATCATGTCGACCCCACCATGATTGCGAATCGCGCGCGGCTTCTGTTCTCTCTCTCGGAAACGGATGATTTGCCCAAATTTCAGGAGACGATGACCAAGGCGGTCAAGATGCTGATCGTGATGAGTGGCGGCGCCCCAGAGAAGGATCTCTTTTAGTCGCTCTCGTAATTGCAACCTTCGCGAAGAACGATCGCCGCCCCCCAGTCAAGCCGGGAGGCGGAGGGAAACGAAGGGCGAAACGAATTATTCGGCGACGACTGCTTCGGCAACAGGCTCAGCGGCCGCAGCTTCCGCCACCGCATCGCCCACTACCTGAACCTTCACATGCGCCGTGACTTCGCGATGCAGTTTGATCGCCACGTCAAAGCTACCTAGAGTCTTCAGCGGCTCCGCCAGTTGAATCTTGCGGCGATCCACCTCAAATCCCTTTGCCTCGAGGCCGCTGGCAATATCCTGCGAGGTAACGGAGCCGAAGAGCTGGCCGTTTTCGCCGGACTTGCGGGTAAAGCTCAGAACAATAGGCTGAAGCTTGATGACCAGCTCTTCCGCCTGGGCTTTCTCAGTGGCGGAGCGACGGGCTGCAGCGGTCTTCATCTGCTCGATGACGGCCTTGTTGGCCAGGGTGGCCTGCAGCGCCAGTTTGCGGGGCAGCAGGAAGTTACGACCGTAGCCGTCGGCCACTTTGACAACATCTCCGCGGTGGCCCAGGTTAGCTACGTCTTCTTTCAGAATTACTTCCATTTCAAATTCTCCAGTGTTGCGGGCGGCGCTCAAGTCCGGGCGTCCATTCAGTTAGACACGGACGCACGACAGGGGTTGCACCGCGCAGGATTCTACAACGGTCCCGAGAGCATTGTCGCCTGAGTTTTTGGCATAATCCACGCTAACTCCTACAACTTATGGGTCAGCGTCGGACAGTCAGGCGACAAGTGCTCGTTAGTGCCGAGTGGCAAAGGGCAGCAGGGCGATGTTCCGGGCCTGCTTGATGGCACGGGTCAGGCGGCGCTGGTGCGTAGTGCACACGCCGGTGAGCCGCCGGGGCACGATCTTCCCCCGCTCGGCCACGAACCCTTGCAGCAGCCGAACATCGCGGTAAGGAATCGCGTCAATCTTCTCGGTGCAGAACTTGCACACCTTCTTGCGGCGAAAGAATTTGCCGCGGCCGCCAGGCCCACCCGAAGGGCGTGAACCTGCAGGCCTGCCGCCGGAACGGGGCGGTCCGGAATCCGGTCCGGATGTGGCTTGCGGTGCTGCGGATGCGCCCGTCTCGGGCGCCTTGCCATGGGTCTCTTCAGACATAGTGTTTCCTCTTTATTCTCTTCGCTTTCATAGCCCCTTGAAGGGCATTGAAATGCTGGATCGGGCCGAAGCCGGTAGTCCAGAACGTGCAGGACCGGCGATGGCCATTTGTGACAAACCTCAGGCGCTGGCCTGAACCGTCTCGGCAGGCTCAACTGCGGCGGGCGGCGCAACGGACGTGGCGACCGGTGCAGCGACAGGCAATGCCGCGGGCTCTGCGCTGGTCTTCCTTCTGACGCCGCGCAGGGCCTTGACCTTGGCCAGACGCTTCTCTTCCTCATCGATGCGCACTGTGATGAACTTGATCACCGGCTCAGTCACGCGCAGCCTGCGCTCCAGCTCCAACACCACTGCGCCGTTGGCTTCGACGGTGAGCAGAACGTAGTTGCCGTCGTTGAACTTGCGCACCATATAGGCAAGCTTGCGCCGGCCCATCTTCTCGACATTCTTGACCACTCCGCCGCCATTGGTGACGTTGGTGGAAAAGCCAGCGATCAGCTTGTCGACATCCTCTTCGGCCGCATCAGGCCGAACGATAAACATAACCTCATACAAACGGGACATCCGGTTTCCTTTTCCGCTGGAATCCCTTGACTCCAGCCGCTGCCGCCGGCAAATACCATAGCGGCCAATTTCAGTGCACAGGGAACAGCGAAACGCGCTGAGCTTTCTCTCTTGACTCCTCCCTGTTTCCTGCCTAACTCACTCTTCTGCCGGGCTGTTTCGCTCGCGGCGATTGAATTCGTTCATCGCGGTTGCAGGCCCAACTTCAACGATGCGCCGCGTAGCAGTCGCTACTCGGTCCAGCACCTCGTCGAGCACCTTCAAATCCGCCTTGCGCATGGGCGAGAGCAGGTAATCCCTGCCGGGCCGCTTTCCACCATTGGCCGCAATGGCCTCAGGTGGTAAATCGAGTCCTACGCCGATCCGCAATCGCAGCCACTCCTGGCTGCCCAGGGCCGAAGTTACGCTGCGGGCTCCGTTGTGGCCCGCCGGCGAACCGCGCTCCCTGATCTTGAAGGTCCCCAGCAAAAAGTCGAGCTCGTCATAAATCACGAGCAGATCCTCTGCCGGGTCCGCTTCAAACTCCCTCACCAAAGCGGCCAATGCCAGTCCGCTCAGGTTCATGAATGTCTCCGGCTTGGCCAGGACCACCTCGCGACCAGCCAAACGGCAGGTTGCAGTGACGGCCTTGCATCGCCGGTTCTGGACCACAACGCCCTCTTGCTGGGCGATGCGATCAATGGCCATGAACCCCGCGTTATGCGGCGTCCACAGATACTCGGGACCGGGGTTGCCCAATCCCACCACCAGGAAAGGGCCACGACGCTTGTCGGACTCTTTTTCCCCAGCGAGCGGCTGGGGCTCGCTGGGTTGACGGAATTCGCTTGCCTCGGCCAACGTCTACTTCTTCGCCCCGGCCTCGGGCTTCTTAGCGCCGGCTGCGGCTGCAGGTTCAGCCTCGCCCTTGCCCTTCTTGGCCACTTCAGGCTCGGCTGTCGTGGCATCGGCAACAACTGCCTCAGCCTCGGCCACAGGAGCCACTTCTTCGCGAATCGAGACCACATGGGCCACGGTCGCATCTTCTGAATTCAGAAACTTGATCTTGTCCGAGTGGGGTAAATCGCTGACTCGCAACGAAGCGAACAGTTCCAGGTTGCTGACGTCCACGTCGATGTGGCTTGGAATGTCGGCTGGCAGGCACTCGATCTCGACCTCGCGCAACACCTGGTCAAGAATGCCGCCGGCGGCCTTGACGCCCACCGGAATTCCCAGCAGCTTGACGCGGACGCTGACCTGCAAAGCCTTGTTCATCGCGATGCGCTTCATGTCGATGTGAATCAGCTGATCCTTGAGCGGCTCGCGCTGCCAGTCAACGATCATGGCCTTGGCCGCCGGTGTGCCGGATACTTCGACATCGAAAATCGTGTTGTGGCCGGACTCAGAGAAGAGGATTCGGGAAATTTGTTTGGGATCGACCTCGACGGCCACCGGATCATGTCCTGCCCCGTACAGCACAGCCGGAATCTTGCCCGCAACACGCACGCGGCGCGCAGCGTTTTTGTTGAATTTGCCCTCGCGGGGCTTGGCTACGACTACTTCTGGCATTGTGTCTCTCGCTTCCTTGTTTCGGGCACGGTCCGCACCCGGTCCGCTCCCTTTGTTGTGGCCAGTTTCAGCTGGCAGCTAAGAAAACAGCGTGCTTACACTGGTCTCCATGTGAATGCTCTCTATGGCCGCACCGAGCAGGCCGGCAATCGAGAGCACTTTGATCTTGGGCAACTTCTGCGCCGCGTCGCGCAGAGGAATGGTGTTGGTGACAACCACCTGCTCCAATCGCGAGTTGGCAATGCGATCAATGGCTGGGCCCGAAAGCACGGCATGGCTAGCGCACGCATACACCGCCAGTGCGCCGCTTGCATGCAGAGCATCTACAGTCTTCACCAGGGTGCCGGCCGTATCGATGATGTCGTCGATGATGAGGCAGGTCTTGCCGTGCACGTCGCCGACCACGTTCATTACTTCAGCCACATTGAGGTCTGTGCGGCGCTTGTCCACAATGGCCAGCGGCGCTCCCACTTTCTGCGCAAAGAAGCGCGCCCGCTCCACTCCGCCCGCATCCGGCGAAACTACAGTCAGATTAGGCAGATTCAACTCACGGAAGAAGCTCACCAGAACCGGGCTCGCGAACAGGTGATCGACTGGAATGTTGAAGAAGCCCTGAATCTGCGCCGCGTGCAGGTCGACAAACAATGCGCGGTTGGCACCGGCGGTGGTGAGGAGATCGGCAATCAGCTTGGCGCTAATGGCGACGCGCGGTCGGTCTTTGCGATCCTGGCGGGCATACCCGTAGTACGGCACCACCACCGTGATTCTTGCCGCTGAGGCACGCTTGAGCGCGTCAATCATTACCAACAACTCCACCAGGTGCTGGTCCACCGGATAGCAGGTGGGCTGCACCACAAACACATCCACTCCGCGCACGTTTTCCAGCAGTTGGAAGTAGACTTCGCCATCGGCAAAACGCTGCAACTTGGCCTCGCCTACGGGAACGCCGATGTGGCGGCCGATTTCCTCAGCCAGCGGCTTGTTGGCCGAGCCCGAGAAGAGCTTGAAGCGCTTGTCTTCGCTCAGGCTGCGGGTCCGCTTCCGTTCGGGAGCGGCCTTGCCGTCCTTCGCCTTGGGTGAATCCTGCGGTCGTCCCTTTTCGGGATCCTTACCCGCGCCTTCGTTTGAGGCGTTCGCCCCGTCTCCCGGCTGCTTGTCTTCCAACGTCACCGTTCCTGTTCCCACTTCCATCTCCGCGCACCTCCAAGCTGGTTGGCTTTGGCTGCTTGCCGGGCCGTACTGCAAACCTTGGCTGGGCGACTAGGATTCGAACCTAGACAAATGCCTCCAAAGGGCATTGTCCTACCATTAGACGATCGCCCAACTTGGCGAATTCCCAGACACTCAGGGACGCCGCCTTCGACAGCCGTCCGCGAGTCTCTCTCTCGCAAAGGCATGCTGTCAATACGCCTAAGTCAGAAGCATCTGCTGCCAGTATTCGGCTCGCGGCAAAGTGCGCGTCAAAAGGCTCTCGACACCCGCCGTCTGCAACCGTCCCTGGGCCGCATCTGCGTCTCCGCGGGTCAGGTACAACCCGTAGAGCGCCGAACCGGACCCAGACAGCGAGGCATGGAGGGCTGCCTCCGGGGTGCCCGAAGCCGCAAGAATGCGCTTGATTTCGCCAAGGGAAGGATGCTGGGGAAAGACGACTCGTTCAAAGTCGTTCTGGATCCAGCGACTGATCCCGGTGCGGACAAGCACGGACTCTTGTGGTCCGGCCAGGTCCTCTCCCACGGAAAGGACACCGGAGGAGCCTGCTCCCTGCCGACCTTTAGGGATTCCTCCCGCAAAGGCGCTGGCGTAGGCGCGGCTCAACTCATTTAGTTTATCTGCACTTGCCTTCCCGGTCAAACCTTCGGCGGCGCAGAGAGCATCCCAGTCCCGAAAGGCCTGCGGCGTGGAAACACCGACGGCCGGCGTGGCAACGACGCACCAGACCTGCTCGATATCCGGCAGCGGGTAGACCTCTTGCCCGCGGTCGACCCCCAGCACCGTGCCACCGATAAGAAACAAAGGCACATCGGAGCCAACCTGTGCGGCAAGAGCCAGCCGCTGGGTAAACAAAGCTCGAAATGGAACCTCAAGTTCCTGCTCGAGCGCCACCAGTGCCGCCACTGCGTTGGCTGAGCCTGCTCCAAGGCCGCCTTGCACGGGCAGACGTTTTTCAATGGCGATTTCGACTTCGGCGTTCTGGCCCAATGCCTTCAGGGCCAGCTCCACCATCTTCCAGGCTGTGTTGCGGTCGTCGGTCGGGACGCGGCTGTCATTGGAGCTGAGCTGGATTGCTGTTTTGGCTGCCTGTCTGGCCGAAACCGTGACCACATCATGGATTTCCAGGGTCTGGTAGACGGTGGTCAGCGCGTGGAACCCGTCGGGGCGCGGTGCACCGATGCCCAGACCGAGATTGATCTTCGCGTGGGATCGGACGCGCGTGGCCATATCGGAACATTGTAGAGCCCGGAAAGAGAGGATGCCTCGCTACGTACAAGATCCACCTTACTCAGCGAAACTCTACGAAGCCTGGCGCGATCAGACTCTAGCCGTGCGCTCCACCATCTCCCTCGCCGTGCGCAGGCTTGCCACCGGGTCGTCGGTGGGGCGAAATTCCATTGCAACCATATGGTTGTATTTCAGCTCGGCAAGTTTGCGATAGATATTGCCATAGTTGATTTCGCCTGTACCCGGCTCATGGCGGCCCGGTACGTCGGCGATGTGAATCAGACCGACCAGGTCAATATTCTTCTCCAGCTTCTCCAGCAAGTTTCCCTCGGCGACCTGCTCGTGGAAGATGTCGTAAAGGAATTGGACCTGCGGATGGTTCACAGCGCGCACCACGTCCATGCACTCGGCGGCCGACTGCAGAAAGTACTTCGAATTCTCCTCGGGATCAATATTCTCCAACAGCAACCGCACGGGTTGGCCATCGATGTGTTTTCCGTCGATTACTTCCGCGGCGCGCTTGAGCGAATCGACACAGCTCTGATGCTGGGCTTCCCGCGTGAGGCCGGGAACCACGTTGCCGGAAAGGACGATCATTGCCGGGCAGGAAAGCAATTCCATCGGAGTGAGCGCTTGTTTCAGCTCCGCCAGAAAGGGATCACGGTAGGCAGGATCGGCGAGACCATGCGCATGGCCTGCATTCTCCAGGCCGGACGTCGCGTCGAACGAAATGCCCAGCCGCTTGCGCGCCGCATTCGCATCGGCGAAGTCGGCGAGCGACCATTTGGCATACTCGCCGACCAACTCCACATTGGTGTAGCCGGCCTCGGCGACTTTTTCCAGCCGCTGCGGAAAAGGCAAGTCGGTAAACACCGTCCAGAGCATGACAGAGAGCGGAAACGGGGCGCTGGAGGAGCCTGGCGCGGCGTCTGAACTCACAGAGGCGGCAGGCAGTGTTGGTGCGGCCGCACCCAGGGCGGCAGTGGCAAGGACTTGCGCAAAAGTGCGGCGATTCATATGCGTCTCTCAGAAAGGCTTTGAAGAACGTTGAGGTCGAAAGGCTTGCAGTCAAACGGTCGAGAATAGTGTAGGCCTCTTCTCAGCAGCACGCCCACGGAGCCGCTGGATAAAGATGGAAACGACGCCTGCAGAATGGGTTTGGGAATGCAGTTTGCCTCTAAATCGACGGAAAGACGGTGCAGGATCGAGGGAGCTCGGCTTTGGGCTGGACGGGCCTGCTGGGTGGGGGCGGTAATTAGTCGTTGCAACGAATATCATGTTCGCGCATCCAATATCGAGTTAGGCTATTTGGAGGTCAACCATGTCGCTTCGCGCCGTAAAACAAATCCTCGAAACCAAGCCCACCATTGAGGGTGCGGGTGTTAAGTTGCAGCGTGCCTTTGGTTTCGGCAAGACCAAGGAGTTCGATCCATTCCTTCTACTGGACGATTTTCGCAACGAAAACCCGGCCGATTACCTGGCGGGATTTCCGTGGCATCCCCACCGGGGCATTGAGACCATCACGTATGTTCTAGCCGGCGAAGTTGCCCACGGCGACAGCCTAGGCAACAAGGGTCGGATGGGGGCGGGGGACGTGCAGTGGATGACTGCGGGAAGTGGAATTCTGCACCAAGAGATGCCTAAGGGTGACACGCTTGGGAGGATGCACGGCTTCCAGTTGTGGGCGAATCTGCCTGCGTCGTTGAAGATGACCGATCCGCGCTACCAGGACATTCCGTCCGCCGCAATCCCTGAAGTGACGGAGGACGATGGGACGCGGGCGCGCATCATCTGCGGGGAGTTCTGGGGCAAGCGGGGGCCAGTGGAGGGGGTAGCGGCCGATCCTAGCTACGTGGATATCTCGGTTGCGCCCAACAAGCTGCGTCGCATCCAGATCGACGTGACGCGCAACGCATTCGCGTATGTCTTTGCAGGATCAGGGACTTTCCGCGATGCTTCAGACCCCAGGGCGGTGCTGACCGAGTCGGCTGTGGACCCCAATGCGCCGGCAAAGTATGACGCGAAGAACCATTCGCTGGTGCTCTTTGACCGCGGCGACGAGATCGTGGTCCAGGCGGGGCCGGAGGGGATTCGCTTCCTGCTGGTTTCGGGTAAGCCGCTGGAGGAGCCTGTGGCGTGGTACGGGCCTATCGTGATGAATACACAGGCCGAACTGCGCCAAGCGATGAGCGAGTTGCAGGACGGATCGTTTATCAAGCACCGGTAAGCATCGGACACGGGTAAGGCAAACAGGGCGCGGCTGAAAACCCAGCCGTGCCCCTTTTCTTTTTCGTCTCTTGATTCCGTATCTTACACATTCTAAATTGGCTTCATCGAGAGGATTTCGGAAGGCGTGAGGCCTCGCTCGCGTAGAGTCCGGATGCTTAGAGCATCGTGGCGCTTGGCGAGGCGCTGTCCGTTCTCATCCAGAACGAGGCAGCAGTGGAACCACTCCGGGTTGATGAAGCCAAGCGCCTGATTTAAAAGGATCTGACGGGCGGTGGACTTGAGCAGGTCGGCGCCGCGCACCACCTCGGTGACGCCCATGGCGGAGTCGTCGGCGACGCAGGCGAGCTGATAACTCGGCACACTGTCGCGCCGCCAGACAAGGAAATCGCCGAAGTCGCGGCCGGCGATGAAGCGTTGCGGGCCGAGGTTTAAGTCTTTAAATTCAATCGTTTCGCCGTCGGGGACGCGGAAGCGCCAGTTGAAGCCTTCGGGATTTTCCAGCTCAAGCGCGGTAATTGGCTGGAGGGCTCGGCGAGTCAGTCTGGACGGGACGGCAGGTGCCGGGGTAGACGGGCTCATCGTCGAGGGGCGCCGTTCACCCTCGTGGGGCGCATTGAGCGAGGCGGCGAGGTCTTTGCGGGAGCAGCGACAGGGGTAGATGTATCCGCCCTGCAACAACTTACGCCAGACGGCGAGGTAGACCTTGTGGCGCTTGCTTTGCGCATAGGGCTTGAAGGGACCGCCGATGTCGGGACCTTCGTCCCAGTGCAGGCCGAGCCAGCGCAGGTCTTCGAGGGCGGCGCGGGCGTATTCCGGGCGGCTGCGATCGGGATCGAGATCCTCCATGCGCAGGATGAGCCTGCCGCCAGCCTGGCGCGCGCGTTCGGCTGCAGTGAAGAAGGTAAGCGCATGGCCTACATGCAGATAGCCTGTGGGCGAGGGCGCGAGCCTGCCGCGATAACGAAGTACCCGTTGTGGAAAGCTGCCGGCCATGCCGCTCCCAGTGTAGCGAGAGCGAATGATTCCGGTCAGGGGCCGTGCTTTTTGAGTGAGAAGTGTGGCAGCGGTATGCCACGGTTGGCGGAAAAGCGTGGCGATGGATTGCCACGGTTTGCGAAAAGTGAGGCAGAGGGAAAGCACCTTTCAGCTCTCAGCTTCTAGCTTCTAGCTTCTAGCTTCCGGCCGCGGAGATCGGAGAACTCAATGCGGAAGAGCTTCGTTTTAGATCTGCACGGCGGGTGGTCGAAGATCGCCGCGCGAAATGCACTTGCTAGTTAGAGCGCAGTTTGGCACCAATGAACGCTTAGCGAGGAATGAACCAAGGCAGCCTGCGTCACTTACCATAAGCCGACATTATGAGGACCCATTCCTCCTGGATGAGGGCATTGGCGATTATGCGCTCAATAACGAGCCGCACGGCAATAGGGAATTCGCATCTTCCTTGACCATCACAACTTCTCAGCTTTCGTAAAATCCCTTGCCGGACCATTTCAGTTCCCACGCAGCCCCCATGCTCCTCATGTTCATCTTGAAACGCTGAGGAATTTGCGGGTCGCGCAAGGCGAGAGGTATTTCGTCGATCATCAGGTTTCCTTTGCATTGTCCCTGCATCGCATACATGAATAATTCTTCGAGTGGAAGAGCAATGTCGTTGAATACTCTTTCGGCGTATTCGACGACCGGAGAATCCTCAATCTTCAGTTCTTTCATTACAAAGGTTTCATCCTCTTCCACGTACTGAATGTTCGGAAGATGCCAACCGCTGTACCGCAACCTTTGGAACTGTTCCTCAATCGCCAAAATTTTTGGCCGCCAAGACTGGATATAGTCCGCAAGTTCCGGTCCCTCGACCCGAGCCTTCTCCAATCCCCTTAGGAAGCGGGTTTCCTTGGCCGAATAAAACGACATCTCTAAACCAAGGAATTTAATGAGTCCTGGAAGATTATCGATTACGTGCGACGCCATTTCTAATAGCTGAGCGACCTGGCTCCGCAGTGCATTGTCGATTCTCTCCATGAGATGGATCTGCTTCCCCTTTTTCCGAATGATGCTCTTTTTCGCCAACGCCTTTCTGTGACCCTCAACTAGGTTCTTAATTGCCAGCATAGCTTTACGCAAATCGAGCGCGGGAAAGATGCAGCGGCTCCAATATTCGTCGAACTGCTGTTTTGTGGTAGGTGGCATCACCGCCTGCTGCATGTCCAGGGGGCCTAGAAACAGACGCGCGATGAAAGGTTCAGAAGTTCCTTCGTTCATGAAATGCCGTGCCTCGAACAATGGAGGGACGACGAGTTCCGCTTTCATGTCGCTCTTCGACTCGATGACATTAGCCCAGTTTTCGAATTCATGCCTCGTCACCTTGAGTACCATTGAGTAGTTGTATCCTTCAGATGGAATCGTCATCGGCCGTTCCTTACTGACCATTAGCAATATCGCGTTAAGAGGGATTTTTCCTTTCATCCGAATTACGCCGCCATCCTGCCAGGGAATGAACCGCAGCGTCCCTAGTTCCTCTTTGCCTTTGCTGAGTTTGATTTCGCGCAACGATTCGGTTGGCGGTTGAGGCGTCGGTGCAAACGGAACGAGTCGTGCTTCGGTGTTGTATTGGTAGGTGACGGGGCTTATCGCTACCTTCGCCGCGCCTTCCAGCATCACCGCGAAAGGAGGGATGCTTGGTCGGCGTGGATAATGAGCGAGGTGGCTCAGCAGATGCACGAAAAACCTATTTAGAGCGTAGACGCCATCATCACGCGCACTCAACTGTACATAAAACGGCGGGATCGGGAAATCTTCTTCGGAGGTTGTCGCAAAGTCAATGACTTGCTTGCTTCCAACGATGTTTGCTGTGTAGTTGATCACTCCAACGTCAAGAACCACAATGATGTCCGGCCGTACGTATGTATCGTATTGCTCGTTAAACTCCGCACAATGTTCGGCAAGAGTTGATAACTTTAAATCACTGCTAAGCCCGAACACCACTCCAAGCGTTCCGGCGGTTGTCAATCGGCTCTCGGTAGCTTTCTGGTCCGTGTTGGTGATTGGGCTTTTATGCAGTCTTTTGACCTGCGCTATTTTCTCAAATCCGTTCTCTAGCTCCTTTTTATTGAGAACAGATTTCACTTCGACAACCGACGCAATGGCATCCGAAAGAATGATCTGATTTTCTTCCGCGTAACGATAAACAGGACTCGACAGGGCGTCGTAAATCAGAACGTCCTCATGCCCGCTCATTTCGCTGTACTTGTCGATTACGAAGCCAGCCGTGGCCCGAAACCTTTGCGGCATGTGGTGGTTCAGAAAGTCCTTGACTATATTCTCAACTTCTTTTCCACCCTCGCCGGCGTGGGGGTTTGTGGTGCGAATATATTCGAACTCTGCGCGCAGCAGCGTTGCAGCTTGCGCGATATACCCGGCAATGGTTTCTTTTCCTGTCATGATTTGGGGTAACTATACTCCAATGAATGGTGTTGTCGAGGTGCGATGAAACTTGATGCCGTTGATATGCAACAGCCAAGCTTTACTTTTCCGATAACAGGGCAAGCCGCTCATCGAGCAAGGGTTGTGCACCATTCCGAGGATCGGTCCTGAAAAACGCGCTTCGAGGTAGTAATCCTTTCCCTAGACCGATCTGCAACGTCCGGCCGTGCGCGCTTGCCGAGAAGCAGATCCTTCGCTCCGCTTACCCCATCGCGGAGGGACCGCGCTGGGGCCCCGAGTCACCCCATGGACGAAGACCTGTCCACGGGGACCCCGGCAGGCGCGCTGCTCTCGGGATGACACTTCTTCATGTTTACGGAGGATGAGAGGGGCCGGGAACTGCGTGCTTTCCCATGTCTCAGGATCGAGACATGGGCCACCCATTTTCTTGGAGGTTTGGACTTCGTGAAAAACAACCGCAGATCCTTCGACTCCCCCACTACAACAGTCTCTAACAAAACTGTCGCTTATCTAGAGATACAAGGATGACAAACCCTACATTCAACCTGCCATCTTGCGGTCGCTTTGCGATCTTTACTCAGGACGACAAATCCAACCTGGCGATTTCCCATGTCTCAGGATCGAGACATAGGCCACCCCTCTGCGGTCCGGGCCTGAACAGGCTGCGGAAAAACTCGGGATTTCGGGCGAAAGGGGTGAGAAAGCCCGTCCGCGGCTAAAGCCGGCTTGGATTCTGCTGGCTTTGTGCGGGGGTTGAAACCCCCGCCTCCCTCCGAATCGAGTTTTTCCGCAGCCTGTGAAGGCCGTCTATGTGGGCTGGTGGATTCAGAGGCCTGAAGGCCTCTGCTCCCTCCGACGGTACGACTCAGAACGGTCATGAAGTTGCGACTTGTTAGAGACCTTTTCGGATTCGGCTAGTCGGAGGCGCCGGGGTCGTGATCGCCGTCGCTGTCGCTGTCGTGGTGGTGCTCGTAGTGACCGATGTTTTGGTTGAGGTGATCGGGATCGACGGAGACCTGGACCACATCCATTTCGTGGCCGTCGAGGTCGACGACGAAGAGTCCCATGCGGCTGCCTTCAGGGCGCATGAATATCAGCGTCTGCTCGCCGCCCGTTTCACCCCCGCGACGAGGACCTGTCGCCGGGGACCCCGATGTCTTGCTGGTTTCGCGGATGATGCGTTCCCAACCCTGGCCCAGCTTTTCTTCGACCATGCGATTGAGCTCGTCGCCGTCGACCTGGGCACTGAAGTTGTCGAACTCCGCCACGTGGAGATTGCCGACGCCTTCGTGCGTGGACTTGCGCGCGATGAGGCTGATGAGGCCGAGAAAGGGAATGCGCGTGGCATGCGCGTGGTAGCGGCTCTCAATGGAGCTGACCACGCCGTCAAAGCCGCCCTCGCCGCCGCCGGCCAGCACGACGACTGGAATCAGCAGGGCCGCACAGCAGATGGGTATCCAGAGAAGCTGCTTCATTGGTCGCCGCCCTTCTTGTCCTTGTCTTTGTCTTTATCTTTGCCGTGCGTGTCCTTCTCGATGTCGCCCAGAGCGCCCAATCCACCGAGGCCCTTGAGTTCACCGAGCTGATCCATGCGGATGTTGCCGAGGATGAGCACGATGGTCAGCTCTTTCGGCTCCGCGGAGAGGATGAACATGCCGCGGTTTTCGCCGTTGACCATCTTGACCATGACGTCGGTGGTCTCGCCGGTCTTGCGCTCGCGCTCGCGGACGATGGGGGACCACTCGCTGGTTTCGAAGTACTTGCGGAGCTGCTCGATCTGCTCCATTGAGTACTGGCCTTCCTTGTCGAACTCATACTCGCGGACATAGATGCCGTCGAGGCCCTCGATGAGGTGGCGGGTGGCGGCTTCGTCGCTGTCTTTGCCGTTCATGAATTTTGCGGCGAAGGCGAGCATGTTTTTGCCCAGCGTGACCTCAGTGACATCCGAGGCGCGCGCAGCCAGCTCCTTTTCAACGGGAGACGGCAAGGGCAGCGGCGAGGTTTGCGCCAGCAGAGGCGCGGCCAGTGCGGCTGCGGCTAAAAGAACAATTGCGATGCGGTTCTTCATCGGGATCTCCTTACTATTCGTCCGAGCGGCTACGGGTATTGAGCCGCGCATTCACTTCGTTGAGGGCGTGGTTGGTGATGCGCAGGGCGGTGAGAACCTGCTGACGGGCCGCCTCGCCGCGGCGAACTTCGTCGGCATGACGCCAGGCCAGCGCGCCGCCGAGAATGCCGGCGAGGACCACAGAAGCTGCAAGACGCTGCCAGAGCACGATGTGGCTGTGGGTGCGCTGCGCGCGACTCGAGCGACGCCGCTCAATCAGTTTGCGCTTGAGGCCGGGCGGCGCGGGCCGCCGCTCAAAGGCTTGCTGAAGTTCGCGTTCAAAGTCGTCGATCGGTTCATGCTCCACGGATTTGCTCCCTAATGCTGATTCCAAGTCTTGCTGTTTATTCCTGGCGGACTTTGTCTGCCCGGATGTATTCGCCTAGATGATTCGTGGCCTTGGACCGCAGCAGCTTCAATCCCCGCTGCAGGTGGCTCTTTACTGTGGCCAGCGGCGCGTCGAGCGTGGCCGCAATCTCTTCCGGCGTCAGGTCCTCCTGATAGCGGAGGACGAGGGCCGCGCGTTGCGGTTCCGGCAAGGTCGCCAGTAGTTGTTCCAAACGCGTAGCGAGCGGAGAAGATTTCGCCTCCACTGGAGCGCCGTGATTCTCTTCAATCTCAACCCACAGGTCGACGCCGCGCACCCGACGCCGCCGCAATGCATCTGCCGAGCGGTTCATGGCCACGCGGCGGAGCCAGAAACGGGCGTGCTCGGCGGATTCGATTTTGGCAAGGTGGCGATCCATTTCAAGAAAGACATCCTGCGCGATTTCCTCAGCGAGACCGCGGTCGCCGGTCATGCGCCAGGCCAGGGAAAACACCATGGACTGGTGCGCGTCGACGAGTTGTTCAAAGTCCGGCTGCCAGAGCGCTTTAGGAATCATGGCGCCCTCTCTTCCATCGCGGTGGGTCGCCGCTCCCTGTTGATCGCGTCGACTTTGCTGCCACGGATTCGAATGAGCCTGTTCCTGAAGCGCTGGCGTCATGCACCATAAATCTCGCTGCTACTCTCTTATCCGCAAGGGGGCGGACGCGGGGATGCAGAGAGTTACGCGAATGGGGGGAAAAAGTTCAGTTGAGGGATGCTAAGCGGATGGATGTGGGGGATTTGTGGGAGGAGGGATTGGCTGGGTTGGCGGGTGATTCAGGCGTAATGCGCGAACGGGTGCCAACCGTCACAAACCTGAACCGACCAAATCTCAGAGTCTCCTAAAGCCCGAGACGGTGACGAATCGAGCGGCGGAAGGCGCCAGGTAGGTTCAGTAAGGTCTGCCCGAGAGAGGGCAGGGCCGACAGCACCGATTCATACAACTCCCGGTGCACGATATCCCCTGGGTCTGGAAAATTGCGATTCAGGAGCAGATGATTTGGAGCGACGTACATGACGATGTTCTGCTGGTACCACCAGGCAACTGAGTCATTTCCGAGAATACGCGGACGAATCGGGTCGATTCCTTTGTATCCCCTTTTTTCAAAGAGCTTGGTCCAGTACGACAAGTACTGTTCGTTGATATGGTGCAAGCCACCCTGTCCCGGCACTGCCGCGGAAAAAGCACGCACCGAGATAAAGTGGTTAAGTCGGCAACGAGGCCGACGGCTCTCGATTCTGGAAGATGCTCCGCTACCTCGAGGCAAACAGCAAGCTCGATTTTCCTGTCAAATCGGACCGATCTTGTCAGATCTTGTGCCAAGAACCTGTCAGGCGGAATCAGTAAAAGGGAACGGTCAACATAGTCGCCATCGATCCCCCATACTTCTTCGACTCCATTGGCTAGGAATTCTGCTGCCCATGAGCCAAGCCCGCAACCAACATCGACAACACTGCTTGCAGGCCACAGGGCCAACACGAGAGGAACCACCACCGATGCGGATCTTTGAGATACCTAAGTGGTGGTCAGAACAGGTCGGGGATGCTGTGGAAGGCGATCCGTGTGGGCGCGGCTTTTAAGGCGGTGAGCATGGTGGCGGGGGCGAGGGTGCTCATGCCGTATTTCTGATTCAGCTCGTCCATGGCGGCGAGGAGTTTGGTGGTGTTTTTTGCGCCGTCGAGGGCGTCGAATAAGTTGAGGGAGTGGAGGCGCTCGGGGACCAGGCCGTTGAGCTGGATGCCGATGAAGTAAGGCTGGTCGTATTCGGCGCCGGCGGGGCGCGAGGCCCAGAGACGGCAGAGGGCGCCGATGAGGGTTTGATTGTCCTGGCACTCGCTGAGGCGGATTTCGCCGTGCCAGCCGCGGGTGGGTACGCCAAAGCGGCTGACGGGCGCTTTCTCGCTGCGGGGAACCGCGAAGCCGACGGCGAGGCCGATGCTGCTGGCCCACAATCCACCGGAACGCAGGCGCATGGCGGCTTTATGGAGCAGCTTGTGGGCGACGGCCCAGGCCTTCTCGGCGGTGCGCATTTCGGGGGCGAGCACGTGGGAGTGGCTGATGGACTTGAGGTGCTCGGTCTCGGCCATGTCGAAGTCTTCGCCGTGGAGCCAGTGCCAGAGGCGTTCGCCCCAGACGGAACCCCAGAGCTGGCCGGCCTGTTCGCAGCCGAGGGCCTGCAGATCCAGCATGGTGTGGATGCCCTTGGCGTTGAGACGCTTCTCAGTGCGCGCACCGATGCCGGGCAGGTCGCGCAGGGTGAGCTGGCTGAGCGCTTCAGCGAGGATGTCGAGGGGAAGAGCGACGAGGCCGTCGGGCTTTTCCATGTCGCTGGCGACCTTGGCGAGGTAGCGGTTGGTGGCGAGGCCGACGGAGCTGCGCAGCATGGGGCCGACCTTCTCACGAATGCGCGCTTTGACTTTGCGGCCGAGTTCGAGCGCGGCGAGAAGCGGGCGCTCGCGGCCCATGAGGCGGCAGGCCATTTCGTCGATGGAGAGGACGGCGGTGACGGGCAGGCAGCTTTCGACGGCTTCAACAATGCGGTGGTGGTAGTCGACGTAGAGCTCGTGGCGGGCTTCGATGAGCTCAAGGCCGGGGCACATGCGTTTGGCGTCGCCGACGATGGTGCCGGTTTTGACGCCGAAGGCTTTGGCCTCGTAACTGGCGGCGATGCAGCAGGTAGTGTCTGCCATCATGGGCACGACGGCGACGGGGCGGCCGCGAAGTTCGGGGCGATCCTGCTGCTCGCAGGAGGCGAAGTAGGAGTTGAGGTCGACGAAGAGCCAGTTGAGGCAGGGGCCGGAATCGGGCTCGCGGGGCGGGGCCGGCGGAGGCTCAGGCGACTCGAGGTCATGCGGCCAGGCTGGGAACGAGGCTTGAGGCCAGCCGGGGGGAGGGCTGGGGGAGGCCGGGATGGGAGCGGTGGCCATCTTCATCTAGTTTCGCTTTTTATTCTCCTTAATGCAAGCTGTTTTTGCGATGGGGCAAACAGAATTGAGCTGCGGTTGGGGCGATGCTAAACTCCTTGCATTGGGACGTTGGTAATTCGGATTGGGACTTCCGTAATCGCAGTTCACTCGTGGTGATGCATATTGTCCATTCATCCACAGGGGTTTTTGGAGTACCCTCCATTTAGTCGAAGCCTATGAACAGCCTTGCCCATTGGTTCGCAACCTATGCGAATGTCCTCGCCATCCTTGTGACGCTTGGAGTTGCGGTGTTGCTGGTCTGCTGCCTGGAGTGCACGGACTGCAAGTGCCGCGACAAGGACGACATCTTCAAGCACCGCCAGGTATAGGGCCTGAACTGTTCGCGGTCTCTCAGGCCGCGTGGGTCCCCTGATGGAATCGCAAGCGCCAACCGCCCGATTCTCTCATCCATAGTGAACTGCGCAGGGTTTCTGTGCGTGCGCTGGAATTGTTGTCGATGCGCACGGCGCGATAGGTGACCAGCGCAACGCCTGCGGCGATGAGACGACATTCGAAGGATTCAATCGCCGGCGGGTCGTACTGTTCTTTTTCGAGCAGATCGAGAATCTCTTCGCGCGTCCAGACTTTGCCGGACGAGCCGAATTCGAAGAAATCGTCCGCAAGGAAGGCCGCTACGCGGGCGCGATCTGTGCGCACCCTGGGGTCGAGCAGCATTTCTTCGTGGCCGCGCAGGAGGGCAGTGAGAGCCTCCGATTCATGCAGGCTCGGAGTCGAACGCGCGTTCATTGGGGCGAACTCGCCTGAACGGGTGGCATGAGGTACTGCTCGAATTGGGCGAGGATTCGGTTGTAGAGATGGGTGCGCACATCGGGGCCGGCGATGGAATGGGTTTTGCGCGGATAGATTTGCAGGTCGTAGGGAATCTGCGCTTCAATCAGCTTCTGCACAAACTGGACGGTGTTCTGAATGTGCACATTGTCGTCGCCGGTTCCATGGACGAGCAGGAGACGGCCCTCGAGATTGACTGCGGAGTTGACCACGGAGAAGTCCTTGTAGCCCGATTCAAAATCGGCGGGCTCGCTCATGTAGCGCTCGGTGTAGATGGAGTCGTAGTTGCGCCAGTCAGTGACGGGAGCCACCGCGACGCCGGCGCGAAACCGCGCAGAGTGCGTCATTGCGTAGAGGGTGAAGGTACCGCCCCAACTCCATCCCCACCAGCCGAGGCGCCTGGAGTCGAGCTGCGGATATTTGGCAAGCACGTCATCTACGACGGTCAACTGATCTTCAAGCTGCACGGGGCCGAAGTTGTGATAGGCGGCCTGGGCAAAGGCGCGGCCGCGCATGCCGGTGCCGCGATTGTCGGCGTGGAGGACGGCGAATCCGTGTTCGGCGAGCAGCTCGTCAAAGAGCAGGCTGTCGGCCCAGCGATCGGCGACTTCCTGCGGGCCGGGACCGCCGTAGGGGTTCACGATCAGCGGGACAGTGGCGGGATTGGTTGTGCCGCCGGGAAGAAGAAGCGTGGCGTAGAGGGTTGTGCCGTCGTGAGCCTTGACCTGAAGCTGCTGGGGTGCACGGAGGCCGTAGGGAGCGAGGGCGTGGGTCGCCCAGAAGATACTGCACGCGCCCCCGCCCTTGCATAACTGGAACGCAGGCGGATTCATGCGCGATGACACTTTGTCGGTAAAGCTGTCCCCTGCCGGAGCAAAGTCTGCCGAGTGGGTTCCCGCGCCGGTGCTCAATTGCTTGCGGTCGCCTTCAAAGCTGACCTGCCAGATCTGCTGCTGCAGCGGGTCGCCTTCGTTGGAGGCGTAGTCGACCAGCTTGCGCTCAGGATCGACGCGGTAGATTTCTGAAACTTCAAAGTCCCCCTTGGTCAGCTGACGGTCAAGGCTGGCTGTCGTCGTGCCCAGGTTGTTCTGGTCGTATTTGTAGAGATAGATGTGGTTGTGACCATCGCTCCAGTTGGTGAGAACGATGTTTCCGGCGACCACGGTTACGTCGTAGTTGTCGTCAAAAAAGTTTTCGTCGGTCAGTTCCAGCACCGAATGCGCCTCGCCATTGGCGGCGTCGGCAAAGTAGATCGTCTTGTGCTTCTGATCGCGGCTGAGGGTTTCTACCCACAACGTCTTGCGGTCGACCCAGCCAAAGCGCGGGATGTAGTCCTGCCCGGCGTGGATGGGCAGATGGACCCATATGGTCTTGCCTCCATTTGCATTCACGACGCCGAGGTGGACTGTGGGGTTGGGATCGCCGGGCTGGGGATAGCGCTGCAGATACACGGTGGGGTGGGTGGGAATCCAATCCGTGATCGGATACAACGGCACCTCGGCTTCATTCATCTGCAGGTAGGCCAGGTATTTTGAATCGGGCGACCAGAAGTAGTTGCTGCGGGTCTCCAATTCTTCTTCGTAGACCCAGTCGACCTCGCCGTTGAGGACGGTTTCGTTGGGCGCAGGGGCCAGCAGGGTGATCGGAGTTCCCGCCTCGCGCAGATGGATGACGGCCAGGCTGTGATTACGGATGAAGGAAATGCTTTCTCCGTTGGGCGAGAACTTGGGATTATCGCCGGAGCTTTCCCCGGCAAATCCGATCTCAAGACCGGTGCCGTTGCGCAGATCGTAGAGCCAGAGCCGGCCGTTGGTGTCGAAGAGCAGGTGCAACGAATCCGGAGCCCACAGATAGGCTGCCATTCCGTAGCGTGCGCGATGGTCGCGATCTCTCTCAGAGCTTTCAGCCCCTTTGAGCGAGGCCATTTTGGCGCGGCTCACCAAGACATGCGGTTTGCCTGAGCCTGGATCGAGGTCGATGATCTCGCCCCCATCCATGTAGCTGACGTGATGACCGTCCGGCGACCAGGCCAGGTCTCCCGGGGTGCTGCCAAGCAGCGAGCCGTGAGCAAAGATTTCCTCGACGGTAAGGGGCTTGGGAGGAGCCTGGGCGGCAAGAGGAGCGGCCGCGAGCGAGAGACCAAGAACGGCAGGAAGAAAGAAGGCAGCTACGCGCATCGGGGGAGAGTCCTCCGGGAATGGAAGCAGTGTAAATCATGGGGTTATGGGCACCCGTCGGCGTTTGCGCGGCGAAGGATGGTGATGCCTCGGAGTGTTGATACGTGACCGGGATGGATAGGTTGCGTGGTGGGGGCCGGTGGTGTATGTTCGCACCCATGCACTGGGCAACTCCGGAAGAACGGCGCAGTCTGGGCCAGTCGCGGCGCAAGCAGGTGGGGCGACCGCAGCACGACGAACTCAACATCAAAGCGCGGCGGCAGCCTGCATTGGCTCTGCTGGAGCGTGTGGAGCGCGGGCGCATTCCGGCGCTGCTGAAACTCAAGCATCAACTGATGGCGCAATCGCCCTTCGGGTATTTTCGCGGGGCGGCGCCGGTGATGGCGGCGGACCTGTCAGTGCTGCCGAATACGGGCATCGTGAGCCAGCTATGCGGAGACGCGCACGTGCGCAACCTGGGCGCATTTGCCGCGCCCGACGGGCGGCTGGTGTTCGACATCAACGACTTCGACGAGTCGATCCGCGGGCCTTTTGAATGGGACCTGAAGCGCATGGCGGCGTCGCTGGTGCTGGCCGGGCGCGAGTCAAGGCACAAGGAATCGGCGGCCTGCGCGGCGGTGGAGAAGTGCCTGCTGCGCTACTGCAGCCAGATGCGTGCGTTTGCCAAGATGGCGACCGTAGATGTTGCGCGCTACCAGGTGCACCGGCTGGGTTCAGTCACGCCGATTCACGACGCGCTGCTGAAAGCGGAGCGCGCATCGCCGCAACACACGCTCGAACAGCTCACCGAACCGGCCGGTGGAAACAAGCAGGGCGGGGCCCGGCGCTTCAAGGAATTGAAGCCGATGCTGACCCGCGTGACAGGCTCGCAGGCAGCGAGCGTGCTGGCGGCGCTGGGGCCTTATCGCGAGATGCTGGAGCCGCAGCGACGGCATCTGCTGTCGCTTTATCGGCCCGTCGACGTGGCGTTCAAGGTGGTGGGCACAGGGTCAGTGGGGCTGCGCGACTACTGCATTTATTTCGAGGGCAATGGGCCGCTGGACCCGCTGTTTTTGCAGATCAAGGAAGAGGCGCCGTCAGCTTATGCGGCCTATTTGCCCGATGCGCACCCGGCGCACCACAACGGGCAGCGGACGGCCGAGGGCCAGCGCGCGATGCAGGTGCAGTCGGATCCGTTTCTGGGGTGGACGCACATGGGCGGGCGCGACTACCTGGTGCGCCAGCTGAACGACCACAAAGGATCGATTGAGATTGATGATCTGGCCGGGGATGGACTCACGGCCTTCGCCGAGATCTGCGGCGAACTGCTGGCGCGGGGCCATGCCCGCAGCGGAGACCCGCTGGTGCTGGCCGGATACCTGGGTTCCGGCAACAGCTTTGCCGAGGCGCTGGGCCGGTTTGGCTCGCTCTATGCCGACCAGACGGAGAAAGACTGGCAGGCGCTGCGACGATCGGGCAAGGGAAAGCTGAGGCCGTGAAGCTTGCATTCATGCGCGAGATCGATGCGGACGGTTAACCCGGTTTTGCACGGCGAAACCGATCTGCTCTCTGCCATTTGATCGCGCGGCGGAATTCGTGTGTTGAGTCCTTAGTCAAATCTGCAAAAAGCGCCCATCCGCGGCCTGAAGGCCGACGCTCATTCTGCTGGCTCTTGCGGGGGCTGAAACCTCCTGCCTCCTTCCGATTCATGTTCTTCCGTACACCGGCTGGAGGCTGTCGCCTTCAACCCCCGTTTTGCTGCCCTTACTCAGGCCTGGATGAACTCCACATCGAGGGTGATTGCGATCTCTTCTCCGACGAGGACGCCGCCGGTCTCGAGTGCTGAATTCCAGGTGAGGCCGAAGTCTTTGCGGTTGATGACTGCTGTGGCGGAGAGGCCGACGCGGGTGTTGCCCCAGGGGTCCTTGGCGGGCGCGCTTGGGCCTTCGACCTCGAAGCTGACAACCTTGGTGACGCCGTGCATGGTGAGCTCACCGATGACTTCGTGCTCGGCTGGAGCACCGGAATGGACGGCAACCGACTTAAAGGTGAAGACGGGGAATTTTTCGGCGTCGAAGAAGTCGGGACTCTTGAGATGGCCGTCGCGCTGCGCGTCTCCGGTGGTGATGGTGGCTACCGGGATGGAGGCCTCAATGGAGGATTTGGTGGGATCGGCGGCGTCGAGGACCAGTGTGCCTTCGATACCGGTGAACTTGCCTTTCACGTTGGAGATCATCATGTGCTTGACCTTGAACTCGGCGGAGGAGTGGGCAGGATCGATCTTCCAGGTGGTTTTGGCGGCTGGGGTGGCGGTGGTTGTGGACATGGGTGTTGCTCCTTTCACATGGTTCGATGCGGGAGAGAACTATTCGTTGCAACAAGTATTTTGCGCGGTTGTGAATTTCTTACGAGCAAGGATGGAACGGGGTTTCCGCTGGCGACCGCCGCAGGGTGTCTCGCCTTGGGTTTAAGTCTGGCTGACTCCCACTTTGTAGCGGGGCCAGAGGGGGCGATTGGCTTCGTGATCGATGACCGGAGTGCTGTCGCATTCGACCGCGATGACGGTGGCGGGCTGATCGGGAGCGTCAATGGGCAGGCCGGTCAGGCGCAGGGAAAACTCATCCTGGGTGAAGTCGACCTTCTGGCCGGTTTTAAGAATGCGGGCGGAGAGGACGTTGGTCTTGAGTCCGCCGATGGCTATTGTGGCCTGCGGCTGGTAGAAGCGGAGCCAGTCTGCGGCGGGAGTGTGGCCGGGCCAGAACTGCTGATGGACGTAGAGGGTGTTGCCACGGCGGGTGTAGTTGGCGTTGACGTTCCAGGAGAAGTCGCCGCGGTCGGCGCCGTAGATGGCCTTTGCCGTTGGTCTCGAGCCATTTTCCGACAGCTTGAAGAACGGTGACGGACTCGTCGGGGATGGAGCCATCGGGTTTGGGTCCGATGTTGAGCAGGTAGTTGCCGCCGCCGCGCGCGCAATTGGCGAGATTGGCGACGATGGTCTTGGGAGTCTTCCACGCGTCGTCGAAGCGATTGAAGCCCCAACTGTCGTTGAGAGTCATGCAGCTTTCCCAGGCGCGGCCGGACTGTGCGGCGCGGACTTCCTGCTCTGGAGTGGAGAAGTCGCCCTCGAGGCCATTGCGGTTATTGACGATGATGTCGGGCTGCAGCTCGAAGACCATCTGATTCATGCGCTCCGACTCCCACTGCTCGGGGGTGAGGGGCCAGTCGACGTCGTACCAGAGGATGTCGATTTTGCCGTAGTTGGTCATGAGCTCGCGGATGAGGCCATGGGTGTATTCGACGAAACGCTTGCGCGCATCTTCGTCGGTTTTGCATTTGGCGCCGTCGGGGTGATGCCAGTCCATGAGCGAGTAGTAGAAGCCGACGCGCAGGCCCTCGGCGCGGGCTGCGTCGACGAACTCGCGGACGAGGTCGCGGCCGGGACCCTGTTTGGGCGCGCAGTAGTCGGTGAGTTTGGTGTCAAAGTGGCAGAAGCCCTCGTGGTGCTTGGTGGTCATGACCATATACTTCTGGCCGGCTGCCTTGGCGAGGCGGGCCCAGTCGCGGGCGGCGTTTGGTTTGGGGTTGAAATGCTTGGCGAGGAGTTCATATTGGGGAATGGGAACGCCTTCGACCTCCATGGCCCACTCATGCTGGCCGATGACCGAATAGAGACCCCAGTGAATGAACATGCCGAAGGTGGCCTGATGCCACCAGGCCATGCGCCGGGCGCGGGTGGTGGCCATCTGCAACTGGATGGGCGAGCTGAGAGCCTGCGCCGAGGAGGGGCTGGACGCGAGACCCGATGCCGGTGCGTTCGGCGCGGATAGGGCCAGCGCTCCGGCTGCGCCAAGCTGCTTGATGAACGACCGCCTCGAACTCTCGATCCAATCCATGACTGGTAGCTCCTTTTGATTGTTTGACGTGGACTTTTTGAAGTGCGGCGAGCATGCCCCAGTGCCGGCGGGGCAACTATAGGCAATGAGGTTTGGGGATGTCAAAAGAAGGCAGGGGTCAGGGGTCAGGGGTCAGAGGTCAGGGGTCAGGGGTCAGGGGTCAGAGGGTCAGGGGTCAGGGGTCAGGGGTCAGGGGACAGGGGTCAGGGATCGGGGGTCAGGGATCGGGGGTCAGGCGCGAGAAGCGGGGGACGCAGCCGGTTGCTATTGCTTTTCTGAGCCGAGGTAGACGACGACGCCCCCAAGGAGCGCGATGGTGGCGAGGACCGGAACGAGCAGCCAAAGACCGGCATCAGGATGCGCAGAGGAGGCGGGCAGGAGCGAGCCGAAATTCAGGGTCTGCAGAAGGCCCACGAGCCAGGAGATGGGATGGAAGCCCTGGCGTGCCTGCCACACCAAGGCGAGGGCAGCAACCACAAGGGTGACGGAGAGCGCGAAGATCTGCGCGCCAAGGATGGGCCTGGCGATGCGATCGATGGCCTCGTTGCGGCGGCGGAGTTGGGCGCGCCACCAAATCGCACCGGGAGACTCAAGACGCGGCATGGCGGCGGCATTCGCGCGCGCGGTTTGAAATGCTGCGGTGACGAGAACGAGATCAGAGCATGCGCGGCAGGAGTCGACGTGGGTACGCAATTCAGCGGGGCAGGCCTGGGGCCAGTGGCCACGATGAAGCAGGCCGGCGACTTCCTTTTCACGCGGGCAGGTAAAGGGGCTCATCGCTCGCCTCCGTTGACAGGCTGCTGACGCAGCAACCGCGCGATTTTGCGGCGGGCGCGAAAGAGCAGCAGGCGAATGCTGGTGGATGCGAGGCCGGTGACTTCGGCGATTTCGTGATGCGAGTAGCCCTCGGCATAGGCCAGCCACAACAACTGGCGATCGCGGGGGCGCATCTGCGCCATCGCAGGGCCAAGCATGGCTTGCGAATCAGATTGCGCAGTGGCGGAGTACGCGGCGAGGAAATGCTCCGGAACCTCATCGATGGAAGATGACTGGGGGCGGCGCCAGTGATCGCGCAACAAATTGGTTGCAATTCGAAAAAGGTAGCGGCGGGCGGCCACTTCGCCATCTTCAGGATGCGCGGCTGCAAGAAACCGGATGAAACTTTCCTGCATGAGATCGTCGGCCAGCGCGGGATCGCGCGAGACGCGCGCCAGGTAGGCCCAGATGGATCGAGCGTTCCGCTCATAGAATCCCGCAAAGGCCTCGCTATCCATTTCGGGATAGGACTGGCAGGCGAGCTGCTGCGCATCGCCTGCCAGGATATTCGGAATGGCGGATTCGAATCGCATGGGCCGTTGCTTCCTCACCGTCCGCTTGCTCCCCGCAGCTCACGGCCGGTCCTTGAAGACCGAAGACGAGGGGTAGGGTTGATCGCTGCCGCGTTGCCCTGCGGAGCTATCCGGCATGAGGCCGAGACGCGCGGCCAGAACCCAGGTGATGCCTGCGGAGATGATAAACCCGATGCCGGGCATGAGAATTACGGTGCCGAGGACGAGCATGGGGATTTCAAGTTCAGGGCGGGAGTGACGGAGGAAGAGGATGCCGATGCCGAGCAGGACCAGCACAACTCCTATCTGGATAGGGGTGAGCACCCGGGCGACGGCGTTTGGCATGCGCTGTGACGGCTCAAGAGAGACGGGGATGGGCGCGGCCTCAAGGAAACGCTTGCCGGCTTCAGTCTCCATATACGATGCGAGCTCCTGATTGGAGCCGAATTTGTCGATGAGGCGTAAGTGAACTTCGCTTTGCAGCTTGAAGATGCGGCCCCAGCGGCGGTTCTCAAGGAACGCGCGGACCATCCAGGTGAGAGCGGCGAGAAAGCAGGCAAAGGCCAGCAGGGCGGCGATTGGCCCAATGACGTCGGTGGCGGACCAGGAATCGTTTCGTTGGTAGAGTTGGGGCCAGACGGCGCGGTCGAGGGCTTCGTCGGGGCTGCCGTCTTCGTGATTCAAATGGGAGAACAGGTAGAACTCGGGATTGCGGGCTACCTCAGGATGCTCGGCGAGGAACTCAGCCAACTGGGGATTGTTGTGGCTCACATAGTCCTGATTGGAAAGGAGCGACGGGTCGTGGGAGACGACGGTGGTGAGCGTAGGGCTGAGGCGAAGCAGCTTGATGAGCTCGCTTTGGGTGGCGGCAACGTCCTTGTCGGTGGGAACGGGCTGGCTTTGCGCCAGCGCGGGAGAGACGGGTCTGGGGGGAGACGCGGGCCGGGATTGCGCGGCGGCGAGGCCGGCAACCATCAGAACCAGGATGGCAGAGGATAAAGCGAGGCGGGAGAGGATGCGGCGGGAGGGCTGGGTAAGGCGGCAAATCGGCATTTTGGAATTCCCCTTGCGTGAAGAGGGTTTGTTCCTCTTCTGCACCTACAACGGATGAGAGGGGCGGTTGGTTAACAAAGGCGGCGATTAGGTGTTGCGTAAGCACTAAGGGGGAGGGTTGAACCGGAGTGGTCAATGTTGCTCTGCGCAAATCTGCGCTGGTTGGGATACTTAGGGATGAAAAAGCTTCTGTTCGGACTGGTTCTTGCTTGCTGCTTCGCAGTTGTACCGGTTGCTGCGCAGGCCGAGGTGGTGGTTGTTGTTCACGCCCATCATCATCACCATCACCATCATCACCACCATCATCATCACGATGAATAAGGGTCTGGCTCAACGGCCGGCAGCCGGTAACCCCAGGAGCGGCGCGATCGGGCATTTTGCTATCTGGGAGGGGTTGCCGGAAGGGTAAACAGGACGTAATCCGAAGGCGAAACTTCGCGTCATAATAAGGCATGAAGAAGTTTTTGCTGGGGCTCATTCTTGTCTTCTGCTTCGCAGCACCGTTTGCGGCGCAGGCAACCACAACGACTGTTCATCACCACCATCACCACCATCATCATCACCACCACGCCAAGGCGTAATTGGCGGTCTGGCCTGGGATTCAATTGCACGCAGGTTGGCGGTTTGACGTGAGGTTTGAGCCGTCCAACGGCGTTTTATTTTCTGCGCGACGCCCACAGTCAGGTCGCGCCACTGTTCTGCGCGAAAAACCCCCTACATTTTTTGGATCTACACGGACTTGAGCCAGTTTGCGCGCTCGAGACGGTAGAGCACGTGTCGGCGCAGGGGGTGGCCTTGCGGCAGGCTGGGGTGGTCGAAGTCGTCGCGGGGGTCGTGGACCATGCCGAGCTTTTCCATCACGCGACGGGAGCGCAGGTTGGCGGGCACGGTGAAGGAGACGAGGCGGGTGAGATTGAGTTGGGTGAAAGCGTAGCGGAGGACGGCGCGTGCGCCTTCAGTGGCCAGGCCGCGGCCCCAGTAGTCGAAGGCGAGACGCCAGCCGATTTCAACTACGCCCCACGGACGAGGACCTGTCCGCGGGGACCCCGGCGCAGGCATGAAGGGCGCGTCGAATTGCGGAGTCGAGAGGCCGATGAAGCCGATGAGGGATTTTTCGGCGGCTAGTTCGGCAGCGAAGAGACCGAACCCGTGCTGCTGAAAATGGCGCTGGATACGGGCGATCACGCGGCCAGTGAGCGCGGGGGTGAGGACGCCGGGCATGAACTCCATGACGCGCGGGTCGGCGTTGAGGGCCTCAAAGGGGAGGCGATCGGAGGGACGCCAGCGGCGCAGCAACAGGCGTTCGGTGGTGAGGATGGCGGGCATCGTGCAAAGGCTATCACTGCGCGCGAGCGGATGGCAGGCACCCAGGGTTTATCATCGGAGAGGGCGCGGCGGAATTTGCTGCGCTTGTGTTTTGCCCGTGCGTAGCAGTGCCGGCGAGGCGGCTGCGGCGGGCTATTCTGCGGGAAAAAGGTCGACATGCGAGCCAAGACGGCGGTAGTGCTGGGCGCCCAGTGGGGCGATGAAGGCAAGGGGAAGATTGTGGACGTGCTGAGCGAGCGGTTCGCCGCGGTGGCGCGCTATGCGGGCGGGCACAACGCCGGACATACGGTCATCCACAGCGGGCAGAAGTTTGTGCTGCAACTGATTCCCTGCGGGGTGCTGCGGCCGGGCTGCAAGGGCGTGATCGGCAATGGCGTGGTGCTGGATCCCGATTGCTTTTCTGAAGGAAGTGGCCAAGCTGCGCGAGCTGGGCGTGGATGTGGATGGGCAACTGTATGTGTCGAACCGCGCGCAGGTAATTTTGCCGTATCACCGCATGATTGAGCTGGCGGCGGAGAGCGCGCCGGGGCGGAAGAAGATTGGGACGACGAGCCGCGGAATCGGGCCGGCCTACGAAGACAAGATGGCGCGCAGCGGCCTGCGCGTGGTGGACCTGCTGCGGCCGGAGCTGCTGAAGACGCACATTGAGGCGGCCTGCGCGGAGAAGAACGCGATTGTGAATGCGCTGTTTGGAACCGGGACTGGATTCGGATCTGGGCGCGGCCCGTTGGACCCGGCGAAGATGTATGAGGAGTATGCGGCGGCGGCGGAAGAAGTGAGGCCGTTTGTGACCGACACGGGGCGGCTGCTGCACGGCGTGTTGAGCGGCGGCGGGTCAGTGATGTTTGAGGGCGCGCAGGGAACGATGCTGGACATCGACCATGGGACGTATCCGTTTGTGACGTCTTCCTCAGCCACGGCGGGCGGGGCGGCGACGGGGACAGGCGTGGGTCCGACGGCGATTGGGACGGTGATTGCAGTGACCAAGGCGTATGTGACGCGGGTGGGCGAAGGGCCGTTTCCAACCGAGATTCACGACGCAGCCGGCGATCACCTGAGGGCGCGTGGGAACGAATATGGCGCGGTGACGGGAAGGCCGCGGCGTTGCGGATGGCTGGATATTCCGCTGCTGCGGTATTCAAACCAGGTGAACGGCGCGGAGTGGCTGGTGATTACGAAGATGGATGTGATGGATGAGCTCGAAGAGATTCCCATCTGCATCGGCTACGAGATCAACGGCAAGGTGACGGACGAGATTCCGGCAGACGTGCAGGGGCTGGAGCAGGTGAAGCCCGTCTACACGAAGCTGAAGGGCTGGCGCGCGTCGACCGAGGGGATTACGGATTTTGAGAAGCTGCCCAAGGCGGCGCAGGAGTACCTGCGCTTTCAGGAGCGGGAGAGCGGCGCGAAGATCGGAATGGTTTCAACAGGGCCGGACCGGGAACAGACGATGGTGCTGCCGGAATTTGCGGCTGCGCTGGACGAGATTCACAGGTAGACTGGAGCCGCGGCCTGCGGCTGCCCCCACCCAGGCAAGAAGGAACCCACTGCGTATGATCACCTATGCCGTCCGGATGAAGTTTGCCTCAGAAGACCGGCTTGAAATTGTCGAGATTTTGCGCGGGCTGACCGAGGCTTCGCGTAAGGAGCCGGGTTGCGTCAGCTTTATTCCCCACCAGGTGGAGGACGACCCGGACACGGTGCTGATCTATGAGCAGTACTCGGACCAGAAGGCGTTGGAAGCGCACCGGAGCTCGCCGCATTTCAAGCAGTATGCCGTAGGTGGGCTGTACCAGAAGATGCGCGAGCGAAACGTCGAGAACCTGGTTGCGCTGGCCTGAGGCATCGCTTGATCCTCAACAACCAGCAATGCATCGAAATGGTTGGCGGCGTTTTTGCGACACAGCAGCACGCGCGTAATGTCAATATTCCGTGGACGAATTGACCCACACGACGGTTCGGGTCTACCATCCGTTACGTTTATGTGGAATCCAAGGGGTAAGACTCGCTTCGGCTGGAAGCGCCGGCTGGCGGCCGGTGTGGTGCTGCTTTTTGCGGTGGGCGCGGCGGCCCAACCGGCACAGATGCGGCGCGGAGAGCGCCACGAAAGCCGGCACGAGATCGACCAGCTTGAAGATAACTGGCGCGATGCGATCGTGCACCGGAACATTCCGCTGGTGACAACGTTGCTGGCCGATGATTACATGGGGATCACTCCGAGCGGAATTCTGCAATCCAAAGATGAGACGCTGGCCAACCTGCGCAGCGGCGCGCTGCATTTTGCGTCCATCGAGTACACCGAGCGCAAGGTTCGCTTCTACGGGAGGACGGCCCTGGTGACGGCGCGCGCAGAGGTTCGCGGAGCCGGCCCCGAAGGGGATTTCTCAGGCAGCTACCGCTACACCCATGTGTGGGTGCGGGATGACCACGGGGCGTGGAGGATTGTGAGCTTCGAGGCCAGCCGGATCCGCGAGCGCGGCCCGCACTGAGCTCCCGTGTCGCGCCATGGTGCGTCAGTACCGCCTAAAATAAGCCAATGCCCGAACTGCCTGAAGTGGAGACCATCGCCCGGGGTGTGGATGCGCGCCTGCGCGGCGATCGGATTGTGGAGGCCTGGTTCGGCTCGCATCGGGAACCCTTCAAAACGCCACCGGCGCGCCAGGCCAAGGGGCTTGAAGGCCGCACGATTCTGGCCGTTCACCGCACCGGAAAACACATTGTCTGCGACCTGGGCGCTCCGCGCCTTCGCGCGTTGGAGGAGAGAAGTGCAACGGCCAGCGCCCAATGGATTGTGCATCTTGGCATGACGGGAAGGCTGTTGGTGACAACTCCGGACGGCCCGGTGGCGGCCCACACTCATGCGCGGCTGACGCTTGCCAGCGGCCGGGAGCTGCGGTTTGTGGATCCGCGACGGTTTGGGCGGCTGGAGTTTCGCGATTTGACCCGGGGGGACGCGTTCGACGCGCCGGGCGCAGAGCCACTGCGGATTGGGCCGGAGGAATTTGCGGCACTGTTTCGGGGGCGTCGACTGGCGATCAAGGCGGCTCTGCTGAACCAGGCGCTGCTTTCCGGAGTGGGCAACATTTACGCAGACGAGAGTCTTTTCCGCGCCGGGGTGCGTCCTGGGCGGCGTGCGGGACGGTTGACGAGGGATGAACTGGAGCGCCTGCGGCGCGCGCTGCTCGAGGTGCTGCAGAATGCCATCCGGCTGGGCGGGTCCTCGGTCTCGGATTATGTGGATGCGGACGGGGTCAAGGGGTTTTTCCAGCTGGAACACAAGGTCTACCAGCGCAACGGGGAACCGTGCCTGGCGTGCCAAACGCCCATCAAGCGGATCGTGGTGGCGGGGCGGAGCACGCACTACTGTCCAAGTTGCCAGAGGTAGGTCTAGCGCGGATTGCCGGGGCTGAGTGGAAGGCGGAGCCGGGGGTCGCTCTATGAGATTTAGGAGATTTCAACCTTTCGGTCTACTGGAATCCAGACGAAATGGTGGATGCATCTCCCGTAAGTAATTGAAACTACTGATGTGCACTAACGGCACGCCAATTGCTATTAGGAGGGTGCCAGTGATGTACCGGCTGCTGGAAAATTTCCCGGCCAGCCCAGAAAACAGCAGACGCCCGGCAAGAGCATCCGCCTACGAGCGGCCCGAAAAGGGGAGACCGGCCAGGACAGCCTGCGGTAGGTGCGGTGGATAGAACCACCGCCCGAAATTTGCTGGGAGGCCAGTGACCAGCACGGGAAAGCAAAACGCCACTCCCTCAGGGAGGGGCGTTTTGTGTTTCTGGGGGAGTTATTGCCAGCGGCATCGGGACCGGTGCTGTTCCTGTTGATTCCTATCGGATCGGATTCCCGTAGACGGGTGACTTGCCAGCCGGTGCATCAGGCTGTAGTATCAGAGTTGCCTATCAGGCGGCTGATGCGAACCACCCAGGAATGGGCAGTGAAAGCTCGCCGCTGAGGAAGGAAATTTCGCCCGCCTGCCTGGACCATAATTGGCCGCGAGTGGCGAAGGCTCCCATAGGAACGGCATCACCCGAGGAAAGCGCGGTCCGCACCGTACCGATCCTGACAACCGGATGGAGTTGTTGTGAGGTTTTGGGGGCATCAGGCGGTTGGAGCGTTTTTCAGGAATTCAGTACCCCGGCCCCGCGTTACTTGAGTGAGGTTTTGCTTGAGAGAAGGTAGCCGGATGCTTGGCAAAAAGGGCACACTCGCTTTTAAAGCTTCGTAGGTTCCAAGGGATCGTGGTAGATTGCGTCCGAGCATCGCTTAGCGGCAATTTCCCCCGTTGATCTGAAAGAGGTAGACCGCCAGCCGTCGCGCTCTCTGTCCAAATCCGGACGAGCGGCAGGCAAGGGAAACTCAGCACCCCGCAGGAAAAAAGCTGAATCAATAAAAACAAAGCACCAGCTAGCAATGTGCCAGGAAGTGCACGCATGACAACAGAACCGACGCAGCCCCAGCCTGAGCTTGGGCCCGCCCCGGCCAACGGCCAGGGACAGTCGCAGGGGCATCGGCGCCGCCGGCGCCGCCGCAAGAACAAATCCAGCCAGCAGGGCGCGCCGCAGGCGCAGCAGGCCCAACCCCAAGGGCAGCAGCAGGCGCCGCCTCAACCCCAGAATGGGGGACAGGCCAAGCCGCCCCACGTGCGCCAGAACCAGGGAAGGAAGAAGAAGAAATTCTTCCAGAAGGGGTCTGCCCCACCGGCGTCGCCGGGCAACAGCATCTCTTCTCCTCCGCATGGCAGGCGCAAAGAGAAGCAGCGGGGACCCAGGACATTTGTCGGCCCGATGGACCACAGTTATCGCGCGGTCAACGGCAACGTGAATGACGGGCCAGCCTCGACGATCCCCACATCGGGCAACGGGCACGGCAGCTACTACCCCGACGTGTACCAGGCCGCACCAGCGGCTCCTGTGCGCGAAGATGCACCGACCCGGATCTTCTGTTTTATCGAGGACCTGTTTTTTCAGGCCAAGATTCAGGAGACGGCACGGAAGCTGGGCGTCAAGGTGGAGTTTGTGAAGGGCGACAAGGAAGCCGTGGCGCGGCTGACCGATGCGCCTGAAGCGGAGCGGCCCACGCTGGTGGTCTTCGACCTGAATAATCTGAACGCCAAGCCAATGACGCTGATTCCAAAATTCAAGGCGAAGTTCAAGAAGGCGACATCGATCGTGGGCTTTCTGAATCATCTGCAAGGCGACCTGAAGATGAAGGCCGTTGAGGCGGGCTGCGACACGGTGATGCCGCGCTCAGCCTTCTCGCAGAGTCTGCCCAACCTGCTGCGCCGCTACGGGCTTGAGGACGAGGAAGAGTACACGCCGCAGCCGATGTAACAAATGCGGGGAATAGGGATCAGGGAATAGGGATCAGGGAATAGGGAATAGGGAATACTTGGAGTGCAGTGGTTGGTTGAATGATTGGCCAGACAACCGGGCGCTTATTCGAGTTCACCCGGTTTCTTCTGCGCCGCTTTCTTCTCATTTTCCTTTTTCTCTACTGGGCTTCTTTCGCTGGCTACACAATAGCGAAGCTCATCGATGGCGGGCCAGCCGAAGTTGTGGCCTTTTACCCGTACACGATGTGCGAATTCAGACTGGATCCTTGCCAATGGAGTTGGGGGATTGTTTTTGACGGCGCGGTTTGTGTAACTCGCCATCACCCTCCTGCTATGCGCCTTCGAATGGCGGTCCTGAAAAACAAGGCCAAAGTTCGAAAGGTGTGAACACGTGGGCGATTCTTTCAAGGACCTCGTGGTGTGGCAGCGGGCAGTCCAGATGAGTCTGGCAATCTACGAGCTAACCTCTGCTTTTCCACCTTCAGAGCAATTCGGCCTGACGGGTCAGTTGCGGCGGGCTTCAGTTTCCGTCGCGAGCAATATTGCCGAAGGCTACGGCAAATCCTCAAGAGGCGAGTACTTGCTCTATCTCGGCCATGCCAGAGGTTCTAACGGTGAGATTCAGACTCAACTCGTCATTTCAAGGGGTTTAGGATTTGGTTCCGAAGATTCCATAAGTCGAGCTGAATCATTATCGAACGAAGTCGGCCGTATGCTTGTTGTGATGATGAACAAGCTGAAGCGCTGAACGCAGGGTTCCTCTTCCCTATTCCCTCTTCCCTATTCCCTGTTCCCTGTTTTTCCTATCCTGGGGGCCAGGTGAGAGAGCGGCCGCCGAGCAGGTGGACGTGGAGATGATCGACAGTCTGGCCGCCGTCGTCGCCGTTGTTGATGACGACGCGGTAGCCTTTTGCGAGTCCCTTGGCGCGTGCAATCTCTGCCGCGATCCAGAGCAGGTGGCCGAAGAGAGCAACGTCGTCCTCGGTGCTGTCGGCGAGGGAAACGATGTGTTCGCGGGGGGCGATCAGCACGTGCACGGGCGCCTGCGGATGGATGTCGGCAAAGGCATAACAGAGCTCGTCCTGGTAGACGGCGGCGGAAGGGATGGTTCCTTCAATGATTTTGCAAAAGATGCAGCTCATCACGGCACCAGTGTACAGGAGCGCAGGGTGACGCCTTGACGGAGGGCCGGCGATTAGTGGAAACGTATACAATATTCGCTGTTTCGAATTTCTTCTTAGCCGCGCTTCAGAATGGAAGCGCCCACCCGGCAGCAACAAAATCGTCTGCAGCAAAGGAACGTCATGGATCGCCGCGATTTTCTCAAGACCACAGGAACTTTGATTGCGGGAGCGACAGTTGCCTCGGGCCTGCCCGCGCCCAACGCATCCGCCGAATCAACTACAAAGGGCCGCATGGTGCTGCCCATCAACCGCAACTGGCGCTTCAGCCCGAAGGCGACCGATGCGGCGCGTGCGCGTGCATTCGACGACAGCGGATTTGAGCGGGTCACGGTGCCGCACACCAATCTGCGGGTGCCGTGGCACAGCTTCGACGAGAAGTCGTATGAGTTTGTTTCTATTTATCGGCGGCGTTTCAAACTGCCGGCCGCGGCGCGGGGCAAGCGCGTGTTTGTGGACTTTGAAGGAGTGATGACCGCGTCGACCGTGTGGGTGAACGGGGTGCGGCTGGGCGAATACAAGGGAGGCTTCACGCCTTTCTGGTTCGAATTGACGCCGCATCTCGACTGGGACGGCGAGAATGTTTTGGCTGTCGAAGTCGACAGCAGCGAGCGGCCGGACATCCCGCCCTTCGGTTACGAGGTGGACTACCTGACCTTTGGCGGCATTTATCGCGAAGTGTCTCTGCGCGTGGTTTCGCCGACGTTTATTGAAAATGTCTTCGCGCAACCGAAGGATGTGCTGAGCGGCAAGCCGACGCTGGATGTGCAGTGCTTTCTCGAAAGCGCCAACAAACAGTTAGAGAGCGGGCTGAGCCTTGAAGCCACACTTTATGACGGCGAGAGAGTGGTGGCGAAGGCGACGCAGGAGGTGCCGGCGGGCGAGGATGAAGGCAACGCAGCACGCACGTTGCACCTGGACAATCTGGGTGCGATTGAGCTGTGGGGCCTGAGTTCGCCGAAGCTCTATCGAGTGGAGGTGCGGCTGCTGCGCGGTGGTGCGGTGATTGACCATGACTCGCGCCGGACCGGATTTCGCGAGGCGCGGTTCACGCCGGAGGGCTTCAAACTAAACGGCGAGGTGGTCAAGCTGCGCGGTCTCGATCGGCATCAGACGTTTCCATGGGTGGGACAGGCGATGCCGGGGCGCGTGCAGAAGCGCGACGCATTCATTCTCAGAAAGAATCTGCGGTGCAACATTGTGCGCACCTCGCACTATCCACAGTCGCGCCATTTTCTGGATGCGTGCGACGAGGTGGGACTGCTGGTTCTGGAGGAGATTCCGGGCTGGCAGCATATTGGCGACCAGGCGTGGCAGGACATCTCCGTCGACAATGTGCGGCGGATGGTGCGACGCGACTGGAATCATCCGTCCATCATTCTGTGGGGGGTGCGGATCAACGAGTCGCGGGACAATCACGATTTCTATACACGCACCAACGCCATGGCGCACAGCCTGGATCCGACGCGGCAGACGGGCGGAATTCGCTACTTTCAGGAGTCGGAGTTTCTTGAAGACGTGTTCACGATGAACGATTTCGGCTGGCCGCTGATGAAGCCCAATCATCCGCTGTATTTGAATACCGAATTTGTGGGACATACTTATCCCACCAAGACCATCGACAACATCGAGCGGCTGCGCGAGCACACGATCCGCCATGCGCGGGTGCACGACCAGTTGGCCTCTGATGCGCAATACGCCGGCGGCATCGGGTGGTGCGCGTTCGACTACAACACGCACGCGAATTTTGGCTCGGGCGATCGCATCTGCTATCACGGCGTCACGGATATTTTCCGGGAGCCCAAGCCGGCGGCGGGTTTCTATCGCTCGCAATGCGACCCCAGTGAGGAGATCGTTCTGGTTCCGTCGTTTCACTGGGCGCGCGGCGATGAGAATATTGGTTTCACCACGGCGCTGGTTTCGTCGAACTGCGATCATTTGAAGTTCTACCTGAGCGGCAAGCTGCTGACCGAGGCTGATCCTGATCGCACGCAGTTCCCGCATCTGAAGTATCCGCCGTTCTCTACCGATTTGAGCAAGGTGCGTGAAGGCTGGGGCGATCTGCGCATCGATGGCTACATCCAGGGCAAGCAGGTGATTTCGCGGACACTCTCAGGCAAGGGCATCGACCAGAAATTCACGCTGCTCCCCGACGACACGACGCTTGTGGGCGATGGGGCGGACACGACGCGGGTGGTGTTACGGGTAACGGATGAATTTGACGCGATTCGGCCCTTCGCCGCGGATGCCATTCGCTTTGAGCTGACAGGACCCGCCGAGCTGATTGGCGACAATCCGTTTTCGCTGGTCGGAGGAACGGGCGCGGTGTGGATTCGCGCAGGCGAGCAGGCAGGGACAGTGCGGCTGACGGCGCATCATCCCGTCCTCGGCGCGCGGCATGTGGAGTTTGGGGTGACGGCTGCACCGGCTGAAGAAGTCTGATACGCCACAACTGGCATATACTCAGCGGCCTCCTCCACAGCGCGATCAAACTGCGCCGGAGCAGAGGCCACTGAATATATACGGTTGAGTTTCGAAGCGCTTCAACTGGTGTGGTCGAGGATGATCTTCCAGCCGGTAGGGCCCTTGCGCCATACCAGCGAAAAGATGCCGTCGTCTTTTTTGGCTTCGCCTTTGGCTTTGCGGTCAAGGTGAAACTTGCCGGTGACCACGGCGAACTCAGTCTGGCCGCAGGAGCTGGGCAGCAGACGTACTTCGAGGTCGCTGAAGGTGAGCGTGCCCATCTGCTCGGGGGTGGTGTAGCTGAGCATGTAGCGCTGGCGGATGGGTGCAAAGCCTTTGCGCAGTGTGAGGCCGATGAAGGTGGTGTCGGCGGAGTCCTCGTAGGCTTGCATGAAGGCGGGAATGTCGGCGCGGTTCCATGCGGCAACCTGGGCGTCGATGACGGCGCGGATGGCCACCTGCGGTGGGGCAGACTGCGGCACCTGCGGTGCGGCGGGCTGCGCTTGCGCGCAGACAACGGCGGCGGGGAGCAGGATCAGGATGAGGAGCAGAAAGACGGGTTTCATCGGGGCCTCCGGGGTGCGCGCGTACGCGTTCAGCTTACAATGGCAGCATGTCGGCGGCTACGGCTCCTTCCCCTTTTCGCGTGGTACATACGGTCTGCTCGCATGACTGCCCGGACAGTTGCGCCGTGCTGGTGACGGTGAACGAAGAGGGCCGCGCGATCAAAGTGCAGGGCGATCCATCGCAACCGGTGACGCAGGGATTTCTGTGCGGCAAGGTGGCGAAGTATCTGGATCGCGTGTATGCGCCGGACCGGATTCTTTATCCGTTAAAGCGCAAGCCGGGCGTGGCCAAAGGGCCGATGGCAAGGGGGCGCGAGCACGAGGCTTTTGAGCGCGTGAGCTGGGAAGAGGCGCTGAGCGCGATTGCGGCACGACTGCAGCAGGTCAGCGATGACTACGGGCCGGAGTCGATTCTGCCCTACAGCTATGCAGGGACCATCGGCGTGCTGGGGTATGGATCGATGGACCGGCGGTTCTTTCATCGGTTGGGCGGAAGCCAGCTGGACCGGACGATTTGCTCCGAGGCCGGCGGAGTGGCGTGGAACCTGGTGTATGGAAAGAAGCTGGGCACGCCGACGGAGGATTTTCGGCTGGCGAAGCTGATCGTTGCGTGGGGCGCGAATATTCACGGGAACAATGTGCATCTGTGGCCGATGGTGGAGCAGGCACGGCGCAACGGGGCGCGGCTGATCGTCATCGATCCCTATAAAACGCGGACGGCGGCGCTGGCGGATTGGCATATCGCGATCAGGCCGGGGACAGACGCGGCGCTGGCGCTGGGGATGATGCATGTGATTCTGCGCGATGGGCTTGAAGATCGGGCGTACATCACCGAGATGACACAGGGCTTTGAGCAACTTGCCGAGCGGGCGCGCGACTACACGCCGGAGCGCGTGGCGGCATGGACGGGGATGACGGCGAACGAGGTAGAGCAACTGGCGCGCGAGTACGCCACCACGCGACCCGCGGCGTTGCGCCTGAACTATGGCGTGCAGCGGAGCGAAAATGGCGGCACGGCGGTGCGCGCGATTGCCATGCTGCCGGCGCTGACGGGAGCATGGAAATATCGCGGCGGCGGCGGACAGTTGTCGACTTCGGGCGCGTTCAAGTGGAACAGGCGGGAACTGGAGCGGCTTGACCTGGCGCTGGATTCGCCGCTGGGACGGCCGGCGCGGGTGGTGAATATGTCGCTGCTCGGAGAGGCTTTAAATAAGGGAACAGGGGTCAGGGATCAGGGATCAAAAGATGCTGAGGCGCTCGCGGGCGAAGATGTGCTGAGCGGGGGTCCGGCAGTGCATGCGCTGTTTGTGTACAACTCGAATCCGGGCGCGGTGGCGCCGAACCAGAATGCAGTGCGGCGGGGCCTGGCGCGGGAAGACCTGTTCACGGTGGTGCACGAGCTTTTCTTCAACGACACGACAGACTATGCGGACTACATATTGCCGGCGACGACGTTTCTCGAACATACCGACATTCAGGGCGCCTACGGACACTACTTTGTGCAGTTGTCGAAGCAGGCGATTGAGCCGCCGGGCGAGGCGCGCTCGAATGTATGGCTGTTTGGACAGCTCGCGCAGTACATGGGGTTCAATGAGCCATGCTTCCGCGACACGGAGGAGCAACTCATCCGGCAGGCGCTGGCGGTGGGGCTCAATGGGAATTCGACGAACGCGGAAATGGAGCACATTCGCTTCGAGGATCTTGAGGAGCAGGGCCATATTCCGCTGGCGTTTCATCGCAATCCCGAGACGGAGCCATTCATGCCCTACACCTCAGGGTCGTTGCCCACGCCTTCAGGCAAGGTTGAGTTTTATTCTCAGACGCTGGCCGCACAGGGTCTCGATCCGGTGCCGGGATTTGTGGCTCCGCTTGAATCGCGATGGGGCGCGGAGGCGGCGCGGTTTCCTCTGGAGTTTCTGAGCCGCAAGGCGGACAACTATATGAACTCGACCTTTGCCAATTTGGACGGGCACCGCAAAATGGAGGCACGGACCAGCGGAAAGCTCGAACTGCACCCGGTGGATGCACAAGCCCGCGGGATTGCGGACGGCGATGCGGTGAAGGTATGGAACGATCGCGGCTCGCTGCAATTGACGGCGCTGGTGAATGGAAGCGTGGCCGCAGGAGTGGTGGCTGCACGGCTGGACTGGGCCAAACTGCACGCGGACGGATCCAACGTAAATGCTCTTACCAGCGAGCGATTGACTGATATTGGGGCGGGCGCGACGTTTTATTCCACGTTGGTTGAAGTGACGAAGGCTTAAGTTTTCATCGTTTGTTCATGCGGCTGAAACCTGCAACGGACGAAAGAAAGTTGGATACATTCTGTGTCTGCGATTGGTAAAATAGGAGTGCGGCCATGAGCATGAATTACAGCTACTTTCTTATCGCAATTGGTTGCGCGTTGCTGTACATCCTGTACAAGCGCAGCGGACTGATCCCGAAAAAGGACGCTGTGGATCTGCTGAAGAAGGGCGCGCTGATCATCGACGTGCGGACTCCCGCAGAATTCAACTCAGGTCATCTTTCGCAGGCATACAATATGCCTCTCGATGAGGTCGAGGGCCTGGTGGCAGACAGGATAAGAGACAGAAACAAGGTGCTGCTGCTGCACTGCCAAAGCGGAGTGCGAAGCCGAACCGCAAAAGCCCGGCTCCAAAGCATGGGATATGTGAACGTCTTCGACCTCGGTTCCTACGAGCGCGCGTTCAAGATTGTGACCGGCAGAAATCTCTGACCTGGCCCTCGGATTAGTTTTGAATTCAGGCTTCGCCGGGCGACCGACGAGGACATTCCTGCGCTGCATTCTCTGATTGAGTCTTGAGTGCGCGGGGTGCAAGCGAACGACTGCACGCCGGCGCAGATTGAAGGCGCGCGGATCACTGACTGGCTTGCTCGGCCGCTGTTAGAATTTCTGGCATGAATCCCATTCAATTCAATCTGCCGCAAGACCGCATTCCCCGTGCCTGGTACAACATTGTTGCCGATCTGCCGGGGCCGATGGCGCCACCGCTGCATCCGGGAACCCTGCAGCCAATTGGGCCGGAGGATCTGGCACCGCTGTTTCCCATGGCACTGATCCTGCAGGAGGTGAGCACGGAGCGGGAGATCGAGATTCCCGACCCGGTGCGGCAGGTGTATGCGCAGTGGAGACCGTCCCCGCTGTTTCGCGCGCGGCGGCTGGAGAAGGCGCTGGATACGCCGGCGAAGATTTACTACAAGTACGAAGGCGTGAGCCCGGCGGGATCGCACAAGCCGAACACCGCGGTGGCGCAGGCTTACTACAACAAAGTGGAAGGCACAAAGCGGCTGGCGACCGAGACGGGCGCAGGGCAGTGGGGATCGTCGCTGGCCATGGCCTGCGCATTCTTCGGCATGGAGTGCAAGGTTTACATGGTGCGCGTGAGCTATAACCAGAAGCCCTACCGGCGCGCGCTGATGGAGGCGTTCGGAGCGAGCGTAACCGCGAGCCCGAGCATGGAGACCGAGTCGGGGCGCGCAGTGCTCGCCCAGCATCCCGACACGAACGGTTCGCTGGGCATTGCGATCTCAGAGGCCGTGGAAGTGGCGGCCAAGGACCCTGATACGAAGTACGCGCTGGGCAGCGTGCTCAACCATGTGCTGCTGCACCAGACGGTGATTGGCCTGGAAGCGATAGAGCAGATGGCGCTGGCCGGCGATGAGCCCGATGTGATTGTCGGATGCACGGGCGGCGGGTCGAATTTTGCAGGACTCGTGATGCCGTACCTGGGCCGCAAGATCAAGGGGCAATGCCATGCGCGCGTGGTGGCTGTGGAACCGGCGGCGTGTCCGAGCCTGACCAAGGGGCCGTTCGCGTATGACTTTGGCGACACGGGGCATCTGACGCCGCTGGTGAAGATGCACACGCTGGGCTCGACGTTTATTCCGCCGGGGATTCATGCGGGCGGGCTGCGTTACCACGGCATGGCGCCGCTGGTGTCGCATGTGCTGGAATTGGGATTGATTGAAGCGACGAGCATTCAGCAGCTCGACGCGTTTGCAGCGGGAATCCAATTTGCGCGCGCGGAGGGGATTATTCCCGCGCCGGAAGCGAATCATGCGGTGGCGGGGGCGATTCGCGAAGCGCTGCAATGCAAGGAAGAAGGCAAAGGAGCGGACGATTCTCTTCAATCTCTGCGGGCATGGACACTTTGACATGCAGTCGTACATCGACTACCAGGCGGGGAAGCTGGAGAACTACGACTATCCCGCGGAGGAGATTGCGATGGCGCTGGCGGGGCTGCCGGCGGTGGGGTGAAAGTACAGAGAGTAGGGCACTGGAAACAGGCCGGTGGATGGTAGAGCTCCCGAGGCGGGGTAACGATGCGGTGTTGCGGATGCGGCGGTGAGTTTCCTGCAAGCGATGGTCCGAGTCACGCGTACATGCTGTCGTCGGCAGGCTGCTGGGCTAGCTACGGTGAGGTGCTGGCGAGGGAGTACGAGGACTCCAAATATTTCCGGCTGCACCGATTGAGCGTGGACACCTATGCCGTGCAGCATCCGGGCGTGGATGGCCCGCAGGCGCGGAACTCGGTGGGGATCCATCTTTCGCGGCTGGAGCTGGTTCTTGTGCGCGGC
Organism: uncultured Acidobacteriaceae bacterium; assembly: GCA_963780515.1. Taxonomy (GTDB): domain Bacteria; phylum Acidobacteriota; class Terriglobia; order Terriglobales; family Acidobacteriaceae; genus Telmatobacter. The sequence continues at coordinate 193,166 of CAWACG010000015.1, read as the reverse complement.
TGGCCCATCGAGCGCGCGAATGACGCAATGCTGTCCCTCACGGCGAAGAAGCGGGATTACCCGTGGCTCACACCGCCTGAACAGCGAGGCGAAGTGACGGTGAAAGATGTGCTGGTTGCGCGCGATGTGGTTGAACATGAAGCGGCCGTGACTCGGTGGGCGCATTCGGCGTGGAAGGCATGGGCGGAGCACCACGCCACCGTGAATGAATGGTTGCGGGAGATGCGTTGACGCGCGGGCAGGCCGGATCCTGGGACAGGTGGAAATGGATGCGCGGCGGCAGTTGATAGACTGGATTGTTTGCACTTGCCAGGAGGATTGCCCCGTATGCCCAGCACCATGCAGGCGGTAGTAAAGGCGCACGCCGCACCGGGAGTTGAAATTCGAGAGGTGCCAGTGCCGGCGCCGGGTCCCGGGGAGGTGCTGGTGCGTGTGTCCGCGGCCAGCGTGTGCGGCACCGATCTGCACATCTATAACTGGGACCCGTGGGCGCAGGGACGCATTCATCCGCCGCTGATTCCGGGACATGAGTTTGCGGGCGCGGTGGCCGGGGTGGGTCGCGGCGTGACTACAGTGAAAGAAGGCGACCTGGTGAGCGCCGAGATGCATGTGGCCTGCGGCAAGTGCCTGCAGTGCCGCACCGGTCTGGCGCACGTTTGCCAGCATGTACGGATTCTGGGCGTGGACGCCGATGGCGCCTTCGCCAGCTACGCCATTATTCCGGAAACGAATATCTGGAAGCTGTCACCGGCGATCCCGCATGACTATGCTTCCCTGCTCGATCCGCTAGGCAACGCGGTGCATACCGTGCTGGCAGGAACGATCGCCGCAAAGACCGTGGCAGTGACTGGATGCGGCGCGATCGGGCTGTTTTCAATTGCCGTGGCCCGGGCCTGCGGAGCGGCCAAGGTGTTCGCCATTGAGGTGAACGCGCACCGGCGCGGCGTGGCGAAGAAGATGGGCGCGGACCTGGCGCTGGACCCGGTGACGGACAACGTGGAGGAGCAGATTCTGGCGGCCACGGGTGGCACCGGCGTGGATGTACTGCTGGAGATGTCGGGAGTTCAGTCGGCCATGGCGCTGGGTTTTGCGCTGCTGCGCACCGGCGGGCGCGCCTCGCTGCTGGGGATTCCGTCGCGGCCGGTGGAACTGGATTTTGCCCGAGACATTATTTTCAAGGGCGCAACGGTGCAAGGGATCAATGGGCGCAAGATGTTCGAGACGTGGTTCCAGATGGAAGCGCTGCTGGCCGCGGGCAAGCTGGACCTGGAGCCGGTGATTACGCACCGGCTGAAGCTGGCTGAGTTTGCGAAGGCGATGGAGTTGCTGCAATCGGGCGAAGCCATCAAAGTGGTGCTGAAGCCGGAATAGTGGCGAGGTCAGGTGGGCTGATGGTTCCAATCAATCTCGACCCGACGCAGCCGCGGACGGCGTTGGTTAGATAGACGGCGTCGGCGGTCTTCAAGTCTTCAAGAGTGAGAACCTGCTCTTCCACATCGCGCTGGGATTCCAGCAGGTGGCGGCGGTAGACGCCGGGCAGCACTCCGCAGGAGATGGGCGGCGTGATCCAGCGGCCGGCTTTTTCAATGAAGATGTTGCTGATGGCGCCTTCAGTGACCTCGCCGCGCTCATTGAGGAAGAGCACATCGCAGAAACCCGCTTCGGACGCGGCTTTGAAGGCACCGGCGTAGAGGGCCGCTGTGTCGTCTTGTGGAAGAGCATGCGGTCGCGGGAGTCAGTTTGCTGGGCAGCGATGCAGACGCGTGGCGGCTTTGCGTCTGCGGCGTCAGTCGGAAGTACTTCGTGTTCGATGTGCGTGCAGCCTGCGGAATCGAGAAGCAATCTGACTTTGCGCGGAGCTGCGTTGCGGAATTCCTGAGCCACGGAGAGGAGCGCGGCTTTGATTGCGTCGCGGTCGCAGGCGAAGCCAAAATACTGGGCCGAGTCCTGAAGCCGGTCCAAATGCAACTCGAGGAGCGGATATCCGGCCCGCCACAGCATGGTCTCGACCAGGGAGAATGACGCTTCCGGGCGGGTAAGAAACTCCGCCTTCAAGACGGCACTCGCGAAACTCATCGGCGGGATCTGAGTCGATGACAATGCCGCTGCCCACCCCCATTTTTGCGTGTCCGCCTTCGAGTTCGAGAGTGCGGATGGCCACGTTGAAGATGGTTCGCTGGCGTGAGAAGTAGCCGATGGCGCCGGTATAGACTCCACGGTGCTGGTGCTCAATTTGCGCGAGCAGTTGCATGGCTCTGACCTTGGGCGCGCCGGTGATGGAGCCGCAGGGGAAGAGCGCGCGGAAGATGTCGTAGAAGCCGACATCACGGCGCAGTTCGCCAGTGACGGTCGAAGTCATCTGCCAAAGAGTTGGGTAGCGCTCGACGGCGAAGAGATTCTCTGCGCGCACGCTTCCGAAGGTGCACAGGCGGCCCAGGTCATTACGGAGCAGGTCGACGATCATCACGTTTTCGCTACGATTTTTCGTGTCGTTGCGCAGCCACTCGGCGATCTGACGGTCTTCGGCGGTGGTGCGGCCGCGAGGCGCGGTTCCCTTCATGGGCCGGGTGGTGATGCGGCGCGCTGCGCTTTGTTCTTCGAGGTGAAAGAACAGTTCCGGCGAAAAGCTGAGAATGTGCCGGCCGGGAGAGCAGTGGAGAAAGGCGCCGAATTCGACGGGCTGGCGGCGGCGAAGGCGCGCATAGAGAGCCGCTGCGGTACCTGCGATGCGGGCGTACAGGGGAAAGGTGAAGTTGAGTTGATAGACGTCGCCGGCGCGAATCCACTCGTGAATGGCACGGATGTTGGCGTCGTATTCCTGTTCGGTCAGACCCAGGCTGAGCGGAAATGGGTCGGACAGCGGCGACTGAGCGGCGGGTGCTGGTGCGACGGTGGTATGGAAACCAAGCTCAGCCAGCCCAGGCGGATCGCCGTCGGCAAACGCGCCGGTGAAATGATCGAAGAGGTAGCTTCGCTGGTAGATGCCGAACCAGGCAAGCGGTTGACCGGTTGCCTGCCCCGGCGGCGAAGAACCGTTGCGCCGCAAGATTTTGGCTGTGGGCTCAAAGGCCTCGCCGCATTCATAGGTGAAGAAGCCGGCTGCGAATTGGCCTTCGGCGGTCGCGCTTTCAATTTGCGCAAAAATGCCGGGAAGCTCTTCCAACTGCCAGGCGGCGAGCACGCACAGCGGAGCGGTAAAGAGCCGGCTGCCGGACGCTGAAGTGCCGGGCCGGGCACAGTCTAACAAGACCGTTGCCGGCGTCTGCTCCACAAGCTCAAAGACCTCAGCGGGAAGAGGATGCCAGCGACTCATGCAGTCATTCGGCAACTGCCTAATTCACCGTCAGCACCATGGTGGTGGAGTGGGTGGTGGCGGTGATGCCATTGCTGGACTGGGCGGTCACGGTCATTGTGTAGGTGCCCGAAGGGGTGGGCAGATTTTGAGGTGGTCCGTGATGTTCGTAGTAGTAGCGCGGGTTACAGGCGGTGGTGCCTAATGTGGCAACCAGACCTACAAGAGCCAGCAGGGAGAGCCGGCTTAGCCAGCGACGCCGGCGTGCTCCGAAGGCCAGTCCGATGAGGCCCAGGCCACCGGGCAGCAGTACGGCCCAAGCCACAGGATTTGAACCGGAATGGGCAGCCAACGAACCTTGCGCCGTGGATCCGGACTGGGTGGCGACGACCATCGTGCTGGTGACTGCGGCGGTGGCGTTGGGCAGGATTTCGATGTTCTCCGGGGTAAAGGTGCAGGCGGACTGGTCAGGCAGTCCGGAGCAGGAGAGGGTAACAAACATGGGCGCTGAGAGCGATGCGGCGTTGATGGGGGTAATGGAGGCAACGACCGACCCGGACTGACCGGGCGTGAGGGTGAGCGTTGCCGGCGCGACAGCGATGGAGAAATCGGGAGTGCTGCTGGTGAGTGCGCGCACCGGGGTGACCTGCGAGATGGAGGTCTTGTGGGTGGCGTCGCCGGTGTAGAGGGCGGTTAGATTGTGGCTGCCGGGAAGCAGGGAAAGAACGGAAGTGGCACGGCCCTGGGCGTCGAGCGCCACGCCGGCCAGCGGTTTGCCCGCATCTTCGATGACGGCGGCCCCGGCTGCGGGCAGCCCATCCTGGCCAGTGACGGTGACGGAAAGGATGGCCTGGGTACGTCCACCCTGGTCGTGCGTCTGGGCGGTCAGGGTGGTCTCTGTGGGTTGAACTCCGTTGCTCCCGGCCGACAATGCGAGCGCGGGCAGTGCCAGCGCGACACCCAGTGCTGCAACCAACTCAAGCCGCAGACTGCGGCATATCAAACCTCTCACGTGCACCTGCTCCGAATCTCAAGAAAAATCGTAGTTCGCGTGTTTGCGACAGCTTAGAACCATTGTATCCGGCAGGGGCACGAGCGGGCCAACCTCGGCATGACGATTCGCGCCGGGTGGCAAGTGTTGGGTCCCCATAGGCTCCGGTAACAATTGGACGCAAAAGGGAGCGAAAGGCTGTGTCGGACCTTCCGAGTTGGCCGGGGGATTTACTCTTCGCGGAGCAACTGGGCCGGGTTGACGGCGAGGGCGCGGCGTGCGGGAATCCAGGTGGCGATGAGGCCTATCAGGATCATGGCTGCGACCGCGCCGAGAAGAACAAGGGGGTCGCGGGGGGTGGCCTGATAGACGAGGAACGCCAGCAGGCGGCTGGCCAGCACGCCCAACAGCATGCCCGCCACCGAGCCCGCGAGCAGCAGGAGAACGGGGCGGCCCAGAGCAGAGCGCATCAACTGATCGCGCCGGGCGCCGAGGGCGACGCGGATGCCCAGTTCGCGCATGCGCTTTGAGACAGAGTAGGACGCCATGCCGAAGACGCCGGTGACGGCGAGCAGGGCCGCCAGCAATCCCATGACGCCAAGCGCAGCCGTTGCGGCACGCGCCGGGAAGAGCACGAGATCGAGTGCGTCGGGCCATCTGTGGATGGTGAAGGGCAGGCTGGAGTCAGTTTCTGTGATCATGCGATCAAGGGCGGGCATGATGTCTGCAGCGGGCAACTGCGAACGAACCACAAGAGCGGTGTTAGCCTCGTGATCCTGAGCGAGGGGGAAGTAGACGGCCGCGCCGGGGTCCTCGGTCAAGGAGTCGTACTTCCCATCCTCAACAACGCCCACAACCTGGTAGAGCGTCTTGCTACCGCCAAGAAAATGCCGTCCAATCGCCGACTTGTCGCCGAACATCAAGTGGCAAAATCTCTCGTTCACCAACACCACTTTGGGCGTGTTGGGTCCGTCGTCCCAGGTAAAGTCACGTCCGGCGAGCAGCCGCGTTTCAGCGGCCTTAAGGTAGCCGGGGGAAATGGTGTAGTCGTGCGCGGTCAGGACGCTGTTGGTTGGACGGAGATCGGCGGTGCCTTCCCTGTAAAACGCAGAATTGCTGCCGCTTCCACTCAACTGCGGCTGATCCACGGTGCCCACAGCCGCGACGCCGGGGATGCGCGCGGCTTGCTCAATCATGCGGCGCTGGACGGGGAACGCAGTATCGTCGGAGTATCCGGCCATATTCAAATTTGCTTCAGCGAGCACGACATCGCGGGGTACGAAGCCGATGGGAGCGTGCAAAGAGCGCACCATGCCGCGCACGGAGACCAGCGATGCGGTTACAAGCAGCGCACAAAGAGCAATTTGAATGCCCAGCAGCAGGTCCCTCATCGTGAGGCGCCTGATCGGACCGACTTCATTTGCGCCGGTTTTCATAGCTTGCATGGCGTCAGTTCGCCAAACCTGGCGCGCCGGCAGCAGGCCGGGAAGGATGGCGCTGGCGAATGTGAGAGCGAAGGCAATCAGGTAGACGCGCAGATCGGCAGCCACCGTGACGTGGACCGGATACTCCGCGATGGGCTGCCAGCGGCTGAGAAAGCCAAGCAGGGCGGCAGCGAGGCCCGTTCCAGCGATTCCGCCGGCGACGGAGACGACAAAGGCCTCAGTGAGCAACTGGCGGAGGATGCGCCCCCGTGTCGATCCGATGGAGATGCGGATTGCCAGTTCACGCGCACGGTCGGCGGCGCGCGCGGCAAAGATGCCGGCGAGGTTGACGCAGGCGGCTGCGAGCACAAGCAGCGCCAACCCCATGATGGCGGCCAAAAAAGGCCGCGCCGGGCCGCCCAGGACGTCTCCGAGCAGACCCGGCTTGATGAGGCGCGCTCCCATTCCATCGTCGGTGGCAGGGTACAGCCGCCCCAATTGAGATGCAACGGCATTCAGATTGTCTGTCGCTTGCCGTGGAGTAATGCCCGGTTTGGCCATTCCGATGACGAACAGGCCATGATTCATCCGCTTGGTGAGATAGCTATATCCCTCGACCTGTTCCTCATTGACCATTGGAATCCAGAAATCGGGCCAGAAGAATAACTCGGTACCGTTGAAGCTCTTTGGGGCAACTCCAATGATGGTGAAGGGGTGCTTGTTGAGGTCGACTTTTGCGCCAATGACGTGGGGGTCGGAGTTGAAGCGGGTGCGCCAGAGCGCGTCGCTGAGAACGATGTAGGGTGCGGAATTCGGGCCGTGTTCGTCGCTCTGATGGAAGAAGCGGCCCAGCGCGGGTTGCACACCGAGCATGTCGAAATAGTTCCCTGAAACCTCATAATCCCAGGCCGAGTGAGCGGAGCCCGCGATGCCGAGCCCGGCCATGCCCAGCCGGTACGCGGCCATGTCGCTGAAGGCGGTGTTCCGCGCCCGGTAGTCCAGATAGTCGGGGTAGGACTGGTTGTCGTCGCGCAGCTGGCGTTGCGCCACTTCATAGAGACGGTCGGCGCCGGGCAAGTTGAGAGGGCGAAGGATGAGCGCATTGAGCACGCCGAAGACAACCACATTGGCGCCGATGCCGAGGGCCAGGGTAAGAATTGCGGTGAGCGCAAAGCCGGGCGAGCGCCGCAACTGGCGCAGGGCGTAGCGAACGTCGCGCGCGATGTCATCGAGGCCAAGGCTTGCATCTGCGGCGGCGACGCGCTCTCTGGTTGCGGTGGGGTTGCCGAAGCGAAGCAGCGCATCGCGGCGGGCTTCCTGCGGGCGACATGCCTGCGGCGACATTGGCGTCGATGCGCAAGTCGATGTGGGACTGAAGCTCGGCGTCGATTTCGCGGTCAACGCGGGAGCGGCGGAAGAGGTTGGCGATGCGTTGGAAGGCGGCCATGGGGTTGCTCCTGGACTCCTCGTATTCGGTCTTGCTCTATTCGCTGCGCAGGGCCTGCATGGGGTCGACGTGGGCGGCGCGGTGGGCGGGTATCCAACTGGAACCCAGCGCGATGGCGGCGATAACGGCCGTGATGGTGGCGAAGACCACCGGGTCGTCCGGACGCACGCCGCGCAGCAGGTTGGCAACCAGATGTGCCAAGGCGAATGCCAGCAGCAATCCAGAGCCGACGCCAGCGGCGGTGAGCCAGGATGCACGGCGCAGAATCAGCCGGAGTACATCCTCCCGCCGCGCGCCCATGGCCAGGCGGACACCAATTTCCCGCGTGCGTTCGCCGACCAGGTTGGCCATGACGCCGAAGATGCCGATCGCGGCGAGCAGCAGGGCGATGAGCGCATCGATGCTGAGCATGAAAGCCGCGTACATGAGCCCTATCAACGAATCGTGGATGACCTGGGCGTAGGTTTCGACGGTGTTGAGGGGAAGCATCGGGTCGAGCCCAGCCAATGCCTTGCGGGCCGAATCAGCTAGCGCCAGCGGATCACCATTGGTCATGACGGCATAGGTGACGCCGGTGGGCGGTACCTGCGCCACGCTCATGTACACCGCCGAGTACGGCGTCTGGTCCCAAAGGGTGTACGGAGCCTCTTCCGCAACTCCGACGATTGTCAGCCAGGGATTGCGGCTGTCGGGCCGGCCCATCCGGATGCGATGACCGACTGGATTCTCGCCGGGGAAATATTGCGCCACAAATCTGCGGCTCACGACGGCCACAGGGAGGGAACCGAGCGAATCGCTGTTGGTAAAGCCGCGACCGGAGATGAGGCGAATGTGCATCGCACTGAAGTAGCCTGCGCTGACGGGGAGGTTCAGCGCATCCTGAATTTTGCCCGGCATGACGGGGCGATTCTCAATGTTCACTTGCCGGTTCCAGCCGTTGTCGCTGTAGGGCAGAGCGCCTGTGACCTCGGCGCGGGTTACTCCGGGCAACGCGCGAAGCTTTGCAAGGCTGTCTGCGTACCAGCCGGCAAGCTTCTGCGGAGTGTCGTAACGGGCCACGGGCAAGGAGACGTTGAAGGTGAGCATTTGCTTTGGCTGGTAGACGTCGGCAATGTGCAAGAGCGACCACATGCCTTTCGACATCAGTGCTGCGCCGATGACGAGCGCGACAGCCAGGGAAATCTGCAGAACGGCAAAGATATTCCTCAAGCGATGGCTGCGGCCGGAACCAATGGTTCCCCGCGAGCCCGCCTTGAGTTGATCGAGGAGGTTGACGCGCAGCATTTCGATGGCCGGTGCAAATCCGGCAAGGATGCCTGCTGTTGCGGCCAGCAGCAGGGAAAAGGCCAGGGCGCGCCCGTTCAGAGAGATGTGAGACCAGCCCGCCATATAGCGAGCGATCCGCTCGGGCATGGCGATGAGTGTGAAATGAAGATAGACCGCGCCGAAGACGAGGCCGCCTGCCGCGCCGATGAGCGCCAGCAGAATGTTTTCGGTGAGCAATTGCCGCATAATTCTCGCGCGGCTGGCTCCGAGGGCGGTGCGCATGGCGATTTCGGGCAGGCGCTCGATTCCACGCGCAAACTGCAGGTTGGCAATATTGGCGCAGACCACCAGAAGCACAAAGAGCGTTGCGCCCATTAGAAGTCGATAGTACAGCGGAGTGAGATCGCCGTTGATGCCATCGAGCAACGGCTCGACTTTCACTGTCCAGCCCAGGTTCGTCGCCGGATAGTCCTTCGACAGGCGCTCGGCAATGGTGCGCATCTCGGCCTGGGCCTGCTTGAGCGCAACTCCTTGACGCAGGCGTCCAGTCACAAGGTAGTCGTGCGCATTTCGATTTCCCAGCTGCTGCGGCGTGGGCGCGAAGGGCAGAAAGACGTCGGCCTCGGGAGGATACTGCACCGATTTTGGCAAAACGCCGATCACCGTATACGCACGTTGATCCAACTCGATCTGCCGACCCAGCACCGACGGATCACCGCCGAAGTGCTGCTTCCAGAACGCGTAGTTCAACACCGCTACAGAATCGCGGCCGGGTTGGCACTCATTTTCAAGGTAGACGCGGCCGAGCGCCGCCTGAACCCGCAGGACACTGAAAATGCTTGCAGAGGTGAGAGCAACCTGCACCTGTGCCGCATCGCCCGCCCTGGTCATGCTCCTGCTGTCGCTGGTGCGCACTGACAGCTCTTCAAACGATCTGCTTTGGCGGATCCAGTCCTCGTAGTTGGCCAGGGCAACCTGCTCGTAGCCGCCGCTCGCATTCTGCTCCGCAATCGTGACCACGCGATTCAGATCAGGCACGGCCAGGGGACGCAAGACGACTGCATCCATGCTGCTGAAGATCGCGGTGTTGGCGCCGATTCCAATGGCCAGGGTGAGCACCGCGGTGATGGCGAACCCCGGCGACTTGAGAAGCTGCCGCCAGGCATAGCAGACATCGGTCCAGACGGATTCGACGGCCAGCAGAGCATCGACAGAGGCTACCCGCTCTTTGGTTGTGGTGGGGTTGCCGAAGCGGAGCAGCGCATCGCGGCGGGCTTCTTGAGGCGACATGCCGGCGGCGATGTTGGCGTCGATGCGCAGAGCAATGTGGGACTGCAACTCGGCGTCGATCTCGCGGTTCAAGCGCGAGCGGCGGAAGAGGTTGGCAAATCGGCGAATGACGGCCATGGGGTTCCCTTCCTCAGACACGAGGCAACGAATCAGGCATAGCGCAACAGGGCGCGCACGCCTTTTACGAGCTGGTCGAAGCTTTCCTCGGCCTGCTGCAACTGGCGGCGGCCGGCGGCGGTGAGTTTGTAGTACTTGGCCTTGCGATTGGTTTCAGTGAGTGCCCACTCCGAGGCGATCCAACCGCTCTGCTCCATGCGGTGCAGGGCTGGGTAGAGCGAACCCTCTTCCACGCGCAGCACGGCGCCGGAGGCGTTCTGGATATGGAGCACGATGCCGTATCCGTGCAGCGAGCCGTTGTGGTCGAGTGTCTTGAGAACCAGCAGATCAAGTGTTCCCTGGAGATCGTTCTTGGCCATGTTCTACCCCTGGGTGACATGTTACGGAGAAGTCTAGGCATAGAGGGCTAGGTGTGTCAAGAAGAAGATAGAGATCAGGGGTCAGAGATCAGGGTTCAGGGGTCAGGGATCGGGGGTCAGAGATCAGGGGTCAGGGGTCAGGGAATCAAGAGCCAAGGGTCGCGGCACGATGCCTCACGCGCTATCCTTTCTGGTTGAGGTGATTGCCATGACAGAGACTGCTGTGCGTCCCCAGCTTGCCTACCTGACGACCGTTCTTGATGAGCTGCGCGCCAAGGGCACGCATTTCAAGCTGCGCATCCTCGATGACCAGCAGGCGCCGGTGTGCCACTATGACGGGCGCGAGGTGATCAATCTGGCCAGCAACAACTACCTGGGGCTGGCCAATCATCCCAAACTGATTGAAGCGGCGCTGGCGGCGACGCGGACCTTTGGCGTGGGCTCGGGCGCGGTGCGCACGATTGCGGGAACGATGCGCATCCACATGGAGTTGGAAGAGAAGATTGCGCGCTTCAAGAATGTGGAAGCGTGCGTGGTCTTCCAGAGCGGGTTCGCGGCCAATGCGGGAACGGTGAGCGCGATTCTGGGCAAAGAGGACTTTATTCTCTCCGACGAGCTGAACCACGCCAGCATTATTGATGGGGCGACGGCTGTCGCGGGCGAAGATCAAAGTGTTTCGGCACAAGGACGCGGCGCATTGCGAGGAGCTGCTGAAGGAGATTGCGAACGAACCGGGGCGCAAGCTGGTCATCACGGACGGCGTGTTCAGCATGGACGGCGACATTGGGCCGGTGGACAAGCTGGCTGCGCTGGCAGAGAAGTATGGGGCCATCATGATGGTGGACGACGCGCATGCATCCGGGGTGCTGGGGCGCAATGGGCGCGGGAGCGTGGATCACTTTGGCGTGCACGGGCGCGTGGATGTGCAGGTGGGCACGCTGTCAAAGGCGATTGGCGCGCTGGGCGGCTATGTGTGCGGATCGAAGGACCTGATTGATTATCTCTACCATCGCGCGCGGCCGTTTCTGTTTTCGACGTCGCATCCGCCGAGCGTGGCGGCGACCTGTATCGCTGCCTTCGACATTCTGGAGACGGAACCGGAGCGGATTCAGCGGCTGTGGGACAACACGCACTATTTTCAGGGGGAACTCCATCGCATGGGCTTCAATATCGGCGGTGTGACGACGCCGGCCACGCAGACGCCGATTACGCCGGTGATTGTGGGCGAGGGACGGAAGGCGATGGACTTCTCGCGTGCGCTGTTCGAGGAAGGCGTGATGGGAACAGGGATTGCGTTTCCGACGGTGCCGGAAGGCAAGGCGCGCATTCGACTGATCCTGACCAGCGAGCATACCAAGGCCCAGCTTGACAGGGCGCTGGAGACGCTGGAACTCGTGGCGAAACGGATCGGGATTCTACAATGAGTCCACGATGATCGAGTTTCGTACGCTTGCCCTTGCAGTGACGATGATTGTTGTGAACGGCAGCGGGAGTGTTGCCCTTTACGCCCAGGCAGCGACTCCACCCATTCAAACTCCTTCCATGACCATCACTTTATCTCTCGAAAAGACCCATTTTCTTGCGGGCGAGAAGCCACATGCCACGGTACACATGAAGAACATAAGCGACCACGAGGTCGACTTTTCAACCTCTTCAGCTCTCTTCAGGGTTCATATAGAGGGGAAAGATGGCGGCCCGACAGAAACGGAATGGCAACGCCATCGCCATGGGGATTTTCGTCCCGGAGATGGGCCGGAACTCACGGACGGGCCGGTTATTTCGAGACCGATCGAGCCGGGGGCGACGGATTATCAAACCTACGATTTGACCATGTTCTACGATCTCAGTTTGCCTGGGAAATACATTGTTTCTATCGAAATCTATGACCCATCGGGGCCGCAGGATGAATCGGGGCTATGGTTGCGAACAAATTCAGCGAAGTTTGAAATGGAAGCGAAGGCACAATGATCGCTCATTTGCGCGGGAAGCTGATTTACAAACAGCCAGGCCAGGCCATTGTGGAGGCCGGGGGGGTGGGGTATGACGTCGCCATCTCGGTGCCTACGTTTACTGCGCTGCCGTCGCTGGGCGCGGAGGCATCGCTCTACATCCATACGCAGGTGAGCGAGGACCAGATTGCGCTGTTCGGCTTTCTGGAACGCGAAGAAAAGCGGCTGTTTGAGCGGCTGATTACGGTGAGCGGCGTGGGGCCGAAGCTGGCCATCAAGATGCTGAGCGGGCTGTCATCGGATCGCACGGTGCAAGCGATTCGAGGGCAGGATCATGCGCAGTTGACGCGGATTCCCGGGGTGGGCAAGAAGCTGGCCGAGCGCCTGGTGGTGGAGCTGAAAGACAAGCTGGACGATTTTGCGGTGGCGCCGGTGCAATCGGCCGTGGCGGGGCCGGCGGTGGACGATGTGCTGTCGGCGTTGACGAATCTGGGGTATCAGCGGCCGGCGGCGGAGAAGGCGATTGCGCAGGCGGTCGAAAAGGACAAGGCGCTAGCGGGGATTTCGATGGGCTGTTCCGCGGGGCGTTGAAGGTGATTCGGTAGACCCCTGCGGTGAGGCCAGCGGCCTTCGACGTGGCGATGCAAGGTTTCTGCTATTCAAGGTCGCAAAATCGGGACACTGGGCACCCAAGGTTGTGCAACACGAGTGGAAACTGATCCGATAGACTGGGTGAGTCCCCTTCGAAACAACAGGATTGAAGGATTCTTCCCCGAGGGTTTCAGCAATTATTCAATATTTTATCGGGGGTCCGTAACCCGCATTCCGATTTGTCCGTTCTAACTGATAAAGCCGCCGGACTCGAAATTCTCAGTGACGGGGTTCCTCTGCACTCCAAGGATGGTGTGTTTGCGTTTCGTTATCGCCCTGATCTGCCTGAGTTTTGCCACCAGCGGTCGCGCCCAGTCGGTGCAGCTTCCCGACGCGCCGACGCCGGCGGCGAGCCTTGCAGCGGCAGATATTCCTGAGCCCGATTCTGGCGAGTCGTCTCCCGTGGGCGATCTGGCCTGGGCTTCAGATTTGAGTTTCATGCCCGACCCTCTGCAGGCTGGCCAATCGGCTCCGACCAACAACGCAAGCGACTCTCGCTCCAAGCCCGGTTCGACGGTTCCAGTTGACGCCAACGGCAACACCATACCCCTTGAGCGCAGGCAGCCGCAACGGATCCTGGGATTTATGCCTAATTTCCGATCGGTTTCAGGCGGGGCCAAGCCGCCACCACCGGGCTGGAAGTACAACTTCATTGTGGCGACTCATCAGGCCACGGATTACTCCACCTTCATTTTCCTCGGCCTTACATCGATCACCGCTGAAGGCATGAACATGCACCCGGCGCTGGGCAAGGGCATCGATGGCTTTTACGCGTACACCTGGCGCGGCTTTCTCGACAAGACGGACGGCACCTATCTCGCCGCGTGGCTGTTGCCCAGCCTGCTGCATGAGGACACCCGGTTCTATGCCCTGGGCGCGGGGCACAGTATTCCGATCCGCTTCCTTTACGTGATCAGCCGGCAGGCCGTGGCCCGCACCTATGGTGGGAGGCAGACGCCTAGTTTTGCGGGACTGGGGGGCAAGGCTCTGACGCAGGTTGTCTCGCGGTACTACTATCCGCCGAGCGCGACGAGCTTCGGCGTGCTGGCGAGCAAGTTCGGCTACTCAGTGATGCGCGATGTGATGTTTTCCTCTATCCGCGAGTTCTACCCGGATATTTCCGCGCACTACATCAAGAAGCACCGCGCGAAGATGGCCGCGCGACTTGCCGCGCAGAATGCGGCTTCGGCTCCTTAAGGCATCATCGGGTGGATTGGGCGGGCTGGTCCGGCGGGGCGCTGAAGGTCATTCGCTAGGGGCGATATGGAAACCAAAGACATGCCGCACGGTATTGTTGGCTTCAACTTTGCCCAGGCGTTAGTGATGGGTGAGTTCGAGAAGGCGCACGCATTGCTCAGCGCTGAATTACAGTCCAAATACACGGCGACAGGTTTGAAAAGCGAATACGAGGGCATGGTGGAATATGCGCAACCTGTCGCGGTGCCGAATGTGGTGGTGGTCGACAATCGCCCAGTTCCTGAAATAGGCGAAATGGATGCTCAGGGCTGGGCCTACGTTGCGATACAGGGCGAAGGTTGGTCTGAAGCTGTGACGGTCACGGTAAAGCCGGTCGGCAATAAGCACCTAATTACTGAGCTTGTATGGGGACGCCCCTGATTTGCGACGGATCAGCGTCAGCGTCGCCCTTGAAAAATCAACTCTCGCAATTCGAGAGCGCCAGCCGCTTCGCCTTCCGCGTTACACTTTTCCTTGCAATGGCAACCAAACTAAAACCCGCTCCCACTCCTGCATTGCCGTATTTACGGCCTGCGGGGCTGACGTTTCTGCGCAACTTAGCCAAGCACAACGACCGCGAGTGGTTCACGCCGCGGAAGGCGCAGTTTGAGGCGGAGTTGAAAGAGCCGATGCTGGCCATTGTGCGCAAGGTGACGGATGCCATGGCGGATTTTGCACCGAATCACGTGCGGCCAGCGGAAAAGAGCCTGTTCAGGATTTATCGCGACACGCGCTTCAGTTCAGCGACAAGCGGCCCTATAAAACCCACGTCGCGGCGTGGTGGTCGCACCAGGGGCTGGAGAAGACTTCGGGTGCGGGCTACTACTTTCACGTGAGCGCGAAGGAAGTGGTGATCGCCGCGGGGGCCTACATGCCGGAAAAGGAGCAGTTGGCTGCGATTCGCCACTGGCTGCTCGATCATCATGCGGAGTTTCGCAAGGTCTTGCAGAGGGCGGCGATTCGGAAGGCATTCAGCGAATTTGAGGGGAATGCATTGACACGGCCGCCGAAGGGATTCCCGTGCGATCATCCGGCGCTGGATCTGATTCAATGCCGGCAGTGGGGATTGCACGCGACTTTGCCGGCCGATGCCGCGCTCGATCCCGGCATCGTGGCCACGCTGATTCGTCACTTCAAGCTGGCGACGCCGGTGGTGGATGCGCTGAATACGCCGATTGCCGCGACCCTGGTGCCCAAGAAGAGGGTACTTTTCGGGCTGCATTGAGGGGCTGCGGTGAGGGCCGTCCATGCGGGTTTTCGCGGGTAGGGTCGGGCAAAATCCGCGAAAATAGGGCAATTTCCGACAAAAACAGGTGAAATAGGTATAAAAACCTAAGAAAATTGTGGAAATCGCTTGTTTTTCCATTGACTTTGCCTACCCCCAAGCCGCATTGTTACGAACGACAGGGTTCTGAAGAACCCGCATGAATACAGGGGTTTCGTGCAAACGTTGCCTCGGTCGCACTCCCTCCATGCGGTACGCGTTAACGGCTTCGCCCGGCATTTTTTGTTCAAGCCAAAGCGGAAAGAACCCAGGCAACAACGGCTGCCCCGAGGGCACGCCCATAAGGAGAACATCACATGGCAACAGGAATGACCAAGACCGCCCTCGTGCGGCACATGGCCGAGAAGCTTCAACTGACCAACAAGCAATCCGCTGCCTTCATGGACATGCTGGCGGAGACCGCCATCAAGGAAACGAAGAAGAACGGCGTATTCGTAATTCCCGGCATCGGCCGCCTTGTAAAGGCAGAGCGCAAGGCTCGCATGGGCCGCAACCCCCAAACCGGCGCGGCCATCAAGATCAAGGCCAAGACGGTGGTCAAGTTCCGCGTGGCCAAGGCCGCCAAGGACACAATTGCGCCTCCGAAGAAGTAACACTCCGGACTGCGGACTGAAGGGGAGAAGCTGCTGCTTCTCCCCTTTTTCCATTGGCTCCTATGATGCGGTGTTGATTTTTCTTCCATCGGTGGACGCGGCACATCATCGAACAAGTCATGGCAAGCGATTCTTCAAGCGACCCTTCCGCTGTTTCGAGAGCAGCGACTCCATCCTCTGTTGTGCTGCTGCTGCGCCTTGAGGGGCTGGCGGTGGCTACTGTCTCGGCGGTGCTGTATGCACGCACTGGGGCCAGTTGGTGGCTGTTTGCGGCGTTATGGCTGGCGCCGGATCTTTCCATGCTGGGATATGTTGGCGGCTCGTGCTGGGGTGCGCGATTTTACAACGCGGTTCATGCGTACGTTGCGCCTTTGACGCTGGCGGTGGCAGCACTTCTGCTGCACACACATGGGCTGCTGCCCTATGCGCTGATCTGGGTGAATCACATTGGGGTGGACCGGCTGTTGGGCTACGGGCTCAAATTCGCGGACGGCTTCAAGTGGACTCACCTGAGCCAGCCCGGCGTATGAGAGCTTAATCGGCCGTGCTGGAGCTGGCAGGCTCTCGCGGCGCGAAGGCACGCACCACGAGCGACACGCCCAGCGAAATGAGAATGGCCTTGATCATGAGCCAGTTGTTGTAACTCCAGGAGAGAAAGGCCAGGATCAGGAAGACGCCGATCGGATTGACTTCGGTGATGAGTGCCGTGAGCCATTGGGGCTTGCAGGCTACAGCCGGCACAGTGGTACGGAGGCGCGGGATGAGACGCGGGACCGTGCGCAAATAGGCCTTGTAGGGCTCGCCAAGCTGACCGGAAAGGAATTTTTCTTCGCCGAGAATCAAACGCAGGAAGAACAGGGTCAGCAGTGTCGTTGAAAACAGCGCGCCCGTCGGAGGCATGATGAAGGCCGTGGCAACCATCATGAACCATCCCCCAAGGTAAAGCGGATTGCGCACGTAGCGGAACGGGCCGGCAGTCATGACTGCGCCCGCCTGCATTTCCCCGTGGTGCACGGTGACGGAGCCCAGATAGGCCGCGCCCCAAACGCGCAAGATTGCGCCCACCGCGGCGATGAGCGCGCCACATACGATGACGACGGGGCTGGCGACGGAGAAGGGTAGCAGGCCGAGCCGGGTGATCTCCAACGGAAGCCACTCGAGCAGCGGGATGCGCTGGGCAAATGCGGTCGAGGAGCCCCACGGGCTCGATCCATGGCGCCCAAAAGCCCAGGGTCACGATCACAATCATGATCGCCATGCGCAGACGAAACTCAATTCTGGTTGCACCCATGCATTCTTTCCTTGTGGCCGGGTGGGCGATTCGCCCATTCCTGCATTCGCTTTAAGTAGAAGGTTACAGCGAGGCGGGCGTAGTTGTGCACACTGCGCGATGGAGGGCGGGAAATGCGGATGAAGGGCGCGGATGTACGGATGAAGCGCTGGCGCATTGAGGGCGGAGGCTATTGGCTATTCCGTGCGCAGGGCTTGCATGGGATCGATGGATGCGGCACGGCGGGCGGGAATCCAGCAAGCCGCGAGAGCGATGGCAGTCAGAAAGGGCGGCACAAGCGCAAAGGTCAATGCGTCGTGCGGTTGAATCCCATAAAGAAAGCTCGAAGCCAGCTTGGATAACATCCATGCGGCAGGCCAGCCCAGCGCTATGGCAATGAGTGTGAGCACCAAGCCCTGACGCAGAACGAGCCGCTCGACCGTGCCGGGCTGCGCGCCCAGGGCCATGCGAATGCCTATTTCGCGGGTGCGGCGGCTGACTGAGTAGCTCATGACGCCATAGAGGCCGACCGAGGCAAGCACCAGGCCAATGCATCCGAAGACGCCGAAGAGGGTGGCGGCCAGGCGAGGCAGGAAGAAGGCGCTGCGAACATGCTCCTCCATTGTCTCTTCGTTGAAGATGGCCATGGCGGGGTCAAGGGCATGAATCTGTTTTCGAACCGCTTCATTGAGTGCGGCCGGATTTCCCGCGGTGCGCACGATGAGGGTGTAGCCCATGAAGGCGGGATCACCGGCGACGCTCTGTTGCAGCGAGCGGTAGAGCACCGCGCGGGGCTCCTCTCCGAGCGTGCGCGCTTTGATGTTTCCGGCCACGCCGATGACTTCGTAGGTCGCCTCAGGGCCTTTGACTTGCCGGCCGATCGGATTTTCGCCGCCGAAGACCTGGTCGACCAAGGCACGATTGACGATGGCCTTCTTGGGAGCGGTTGGCGATTCTTCACCGAAATCGCGCCCCGCGAGGAGCGGAGTGCCGATGGTTTGAAAATAACCGGGAGTGACCATGTAAAGTTCGGCGGTGATGTAAGCCTTGTTTGCATTCTTCTGCCCGGGAACGGCGATCCCGTCGGAACGGCCGCCGCCTGAAAGGGGCACGGTATCAGTTGCAACCGCGGACTCAACACCGGGCAGTGCAGCAACGCGATTGCGCAACTGGGTGAGAAACGCGACGGTTCGCTCGGGGGTGTAGCCGTGGATTCTTGGATCGACGGACATGAGCAGCAGGTTTTGCGAGCGAAAGCCGATGTCGATTGCGGCGGCGCTTTGAAGGCTGCGCAGAAAGAGCCCGGTGACGCAGACCAGCACGAGCGACATGGAAATCTGTGCAACGACGAGGAGATTCCGCAGGCTGATGCGGCGGCCGGGGCGCGACAAGGCATCTTCTCCTTTGAGCGCATTCGTGAGCAGAGGGCGCGCGGCCGCCCACGCCGGGGCAAGGCCAAGCAACAATCCGCTGAGCACACTCAACGCGAAGGAATAGAGCAACACGCGCCAGTCAATGCCGACCTGCACATTGAGCGGAACCGGCGCGGGGAGATGAAAGGCAGAAAGTCCGCGCGTGGCCCATAGCGACAACAGCACTCCCAGCACACCGCCGCCCAGTCCGAGCAGCACGCTCTCCATGAGTAATTGGCGCTGCAGACGTCCGCGCGTGGCGCCCAACGCCAGGCGCACCGCCATATCGCGCTGGCGAGCGGCGGCCTGCGCGAAGAGCAAGTTGGCCACATTGGCACCGGCAATCACAAGAACTAAGAGCACGACAACTGCCAGCGCAGCGAGAAACATCAGCACCGTGCCGCGGTCTCTGGGGGGTAATGAGCCCGCCTGTTCAAAGACAAAGCCACCGCCCTTATCGGTTTCCGGATAGGCTCGTGCGAAGCTCTGTGCGAGGGTCTTCAATTCCGCGGTGGCCTGCACGCGGGTGACGCCGGGGCGCAGCCGAGCGATGACCGCAAGCCAATGGAAGTCGCGGCGGTTTTGATTTTCGAGGCCGGGGACCAATTGACTGACAGTTCCGAGCGGCACCCAGAATTCTGGATCGAGAATCTGGTCGATGCTGTGAAATGCAGTGGGAGCAACGCCTACCACGGTAAAGATGTGGCCTGACAGGTTGACTGCTTTTCCGGCAATTGCCGGATCACTGTTGAAGCGGCGGCGCCAGAGGCGGGCACTGATCACTACGGCGGGCACTCGTTCTTCGTTGGCTGTGAAGCCGCGGCCCAGCACCATGCGGAGTTCGGCCACATCAAAGAAGTTGGCGGTGACCGCCTGTCCCCAGACGCGCTCCGGTTCTCCGCTGCCGCTGATGGATGCAGGCAACAGCTCGTAGTACGCGGCAACCCCGGAGAAAGATTTGGCCTGGTCGCGCACATCTTCGTAGAGCGGGCGCGGAAAGTTATTGCAGCATTGATCGCCGTCATGCGTTGTATGCAAAGCCAGCAGCGTGGTGGGATCGCCGACGGGCAATGGTTGCAACACGAAGCGGCTGACCATGGAGAAGATGGTGGCGTTGGCGCCGATGCCGAGTCCGATGGAGAGCACTGCAATGGCAGTGGCGGAGGGATGCTTGGCGAGCGTACGAATGCCGTAGGTGAAGTCGCGTGCGAGGCTTTCGAGCCACGGGAGGGTGCGGCGCTCGCGGTAAGCCTGGCGCGTTTGTTCGGCGCCACCGAGGCGGATTAGGGCCTGGCGACGGGCTTCTTTGGGAGGCAGGCCGGCGCGAATGTTGGCCTCTGTGTGCAGGTCGATGTGCGACTCGAGTTCAACCTCGAACTCCTTGTCGGCTTGCCGCGCAGTGAAAAGGCCGCGCATCCGGATCATAAATGCTCTGATTGTTCGCACTTCAGCCTCCTACTCCGTCCGCAGAGCTTGCATGGGGTCGATGGATGCAGCACGGCGGGCGGGAACAAACGCCGCCGACAAGCCACACACAAGAAGTAATGCGCAAACCAGAAGAATCGTGAGCGGGTCGTGATCGCTTACGCCATAAAGAAAACTTGTGAGGAGCCGCGTCGCGGCCCATGCGCATGCGAGGCCAGAGAGCAGGCCCAATCCCAGGAGGGATCCCGCATTCTTCAGCACCAGCATCACGATGTCGGATCGCTGCGCACCAAGCGCCATGCGAATGCCCAGTTCCTGGGTGCGCCGGTTGACGGAGTAGGCGATGAGGCCATAGAGGCCGACGAGCGCAAGGAACAGAGCGATGGCGGCGAAGACGGTGAGGAGCGAGGTTTGAAAGCGGCGGCGCGCGCTGGCTTCTGACACGAGATCGCCCATGGTGTGAATATCCGTCAGAGCAAGGCTTGGATCAACGGCTTTCAAGGTCGCGCGAATTTCTGAGGTGATGGTCGCAGGAGGCATTGTGGAGCGAACAGCAATGTATGCGCCATCGAAATCGTAACTCGGAGAGTACATTTGCGGCTGCGGGTCTTCTTCCAGGCTGGTATGGCGCACGTCCGCCACGACTCCGACAACGGTGCCCCAATGTGAATGCTTTTCGTCAGTGCTGATGCGTGCACCGATTGGACTGCGATTGGCGAAATGCGTCTTAGCGAATTGTTGGTTAACGACAATACGGGGTACCGCGCTGGAAACGTCGTCTTCGGTGAAGGTGCGCCCCGCAATCAATGGAATGCTCATTGCTGAAAAGTACTGCGGCGTAATCGATCGCGCTTCGACCGTTTGATCAGTCTTATTTGGGAAGCCATCGACCCACAGGGTAGAGAGGCTCTCAGAGTGACTGAGGGGCAGGTCACTGACTGCCCCGACGGCATTCACTCCTGGAAGAGCACCGATCCTGGCCATAAGATTTTTGAAGAAGGCGCGATTCTGCAACGGCTGGCGATAGCGGGCATCGAGCCCGATGTTCATAGTGACAGCGGATTGCGAAAAGCCCGTGTCTACGGACACAACGTTGATGTAGCTGCGAATCAGCAACCCTGCGCCGGACAACAGCAGGACCACCATGGCTGTTTGCGCAACAATCAGGGCGCCCTGTAATCGGCCGTGCCCAGCGCCACCTTTGGCGAGATCGTTCGTTTTGAGGAAGTCGGTGAGGTGTATGCGCGACGCTGCCATCGCGGGAAACAGGCCGCTGAATGCGCTTGTGAATGTAGATACAGCGAGCGCAACCAGGAGAACCCTCGAATCGAGCGATGCTTGGTTGAGCCGAGGGATATTTCCTGGATCCAGATGCGGCAAGAGGCGCAGGAAAAGGAAGGTCAGGACAATACCAACGACTCCTCCGGCGAGACCAATCAACAGGGATTCAGTGAGCAACTGGCGCAAGATGCGGCCACGCCCAGCGCCCAGCGCCGCCCGCACACC
This sequence comes from uncultured Acidobacteriaceae bacterium, assembly GCA_963780515.1. GTDB lineage: Bacteria > Acidobacteriota > Terriglobia > Terriglobales > Acidobacteriaceae > Telmatobacter. The sequence goes on along the minus strand of CAWACG010000015.1, from coordinate 171,653 downwards.
CAGCTCCCGAGCCCGTCCGGCAGCACGCGCAAGCAGCAAATTGGCCGCGTTACCGCAGGCAATGAGGAGAACCAGAAACACTGTGGCAATGAGGAGTTCCATCAGCGGCCTTACCGGTCCAATCGAAACTCCCGTAAAGCTTTTGACGAGTGCACCCCAGTTCCCCATTGGGCTGGGATAGGACCGGTCGAAGTTAGCCATCATGGTGCTGAACTCCGACTGTGCTTGTTCAATGGAGACGCCGGGGCGAAGGCGTGCGACTGCGACATCGTCTCCGATGTCACGATTCGCTTTCTCCTTCGGTGTGAGGGCAAGGGGTACCCAAATGTTTGTGGACTTGATATGGGAATTGCCATAGGGGAGATCGGATCCAAAGAGGGGATATTCGAATCCGGGCGGCATCACGCCGACGATCTGATAGCTTGCGCCATCGAGCTGGATGGAATGATTCAGCACGTCCGCGTTTTTCCCAAACATCGACACCGAAAGTGAGTGACTGATGACAGCGACTTTCGAGTGGCCGGGCTGATTGTCATCGGCTGCGAGCGCGCGACCGAGTTCCGGCGCTGATTCCAGCGTCGAGAAGAAGCCCTCATCAACCCGTGCGCCGCCGATGCGTTGCATCATTCCCCGCGTCGACAGGCTGAACATTGCCTGCTCGTATGCCGTCATATCCGCATAGGATTTGCTTGCGTGCTTGATGTCGTAGAAATCTGCGTAGCCGGGGTAGGCCACTTCATCTGGAATCTTGAGGTCCGGATTTGGGGTGAAGAGATATACGAGCCGCTCGGGGTCTCCGTAGGGCAAGGAGCGAAGGAGCACTGCGTTGACGAGGCTGAAAATGGCGGTGCAGGCGCCTATGCCGACGCCGAGGGTGAGGACAGCGGTGACAGTGAACCCGGGACTGCGGCGCAGTGTGCGCAGTCCGAAGCGCGCGTCCTGGATGAGGCTTTCAAGCCACGGGACTGTGCGGCGTTCGCGGAGGGCCTGTTTGGTTTGCTCGGCGCCGTGGAGACGGATGAGGGCCTGGCGGCGGGCTTCTTTGGGAGTAAGGCCGGCGCGGACTCCGGCTTCTGTGTCCATTGCGATGTGGGAGTCGAGTTCGGCGCGAAATTCTTCATCGGCGCGCGTGGGGCGCAGGAGGCCGACGAGCCGCATCCGCAAGGCTCGCAGGCTGGCTCGAATTGGGTCCATCTCAAGCCTCCTCTGCCGGGGAGAGGAAGCGCGCGAGAATCTCGGTGGTCTGCTCCCACTCCGCGGTTGCTTTGTGCACCCGGCGATGGCCGGCCTTGGTCAACTCATAGAATTTCGCGCGGCGATTATTTTCTGATGTGCCCCAATTCGAGCGGATGTAGCCCTCCTGCTCCAGCCGGAGCAGCGCAGGATAGAGAGTGCCGTAGTTCAACTCGAGCAGGTCGCCGCTGGTTTGCTCAATGCGCCGGGCCAGGCCGTAGCCGTGCTGCGGTCCCATGGTTTCCAGCGTTTTGAGCACCATCAGCGCCAGCGTTCCCTGCCATACCTCACTTTTTTCTCCCATTGCCGATCTCCTATGGCAAACCCATAGAGAGCAAGATACACGGAGACCTATGGGCATGCAATAGGAAAGTTGCGAAAGGGCGCGGAAGCAACCGGCAGCTTGGGCTGCGATTTACTTCGCGGGATTGACGAGGGCGCCATACACCACGGCGCGGCTCTCGTATTCGAGTGGCGGGCTGGCCGGGCCCAGCATCCGCTGGACCATGCCGACAAAGACAACATCGTTGGCGGGATCGACCCAGAACCATGTGCCGGCTGCACCATCCCAGAAAAACTCGCCTTTGCCATCGGAGAGATTCGCTTCAGGCGGATCGAAGATTACGGCGCAGTTGTAGCCGTAGCCGAAGCCCGGCCGCATGACCTGGACGCCGATTCCATACTGACCGGTGAGCAGTTCTGCCGGCACGTGGTTTGAGGTCATAAGCTTCACCGTGGATGGCGACAAAATCCGCACTCCGTCAAGTTCACCGCCGTTGAGCATCATCTGCGCGAAGCGGTAGTAGTCCTCAGCCGTGGAAACCATGCCGCCGCCGCCCGAAGGCATGGTGGGCTGCGCAGTGTAGTTGCCGGCCAATCCACCTGCGGAGGAGTCAGCGACCAGTTCGCCTTTGGGTCCGGTGAGGTAGAGCGTGACGAAGCGGCTGCGCTTGTCGGGCGGCACAAAGAATCCTGCATCGCGCATGCCGAGCGGAGTAAAGATATGGTCGCGCGTGAAGTCGGGGAGAGACTGGCCGGAAAGCTTTTCGACGATGTAGCCCTCGATATCCATCGAGACACTGTAGGTCCAGCCTTTGCCGGGCTGATAGAGCAATGGAATCTTCGCGAGCTTGTCGATGAACTCCCGGAGGTTCTTGGAATCGAAGAGGTGCGCATCCCGGTACATCTTATCGACTGGCGTATTGCCAAAGAAGCCGTAGGTGAAGCCGGCGGTGTGGGACATCAGCTCGCGCATTGTTGGTGGATGGTCGGGATCGACCAGAATCATCTTGCCGTCGGCGCCAACGCCCTTATAGACCTTCAAGTGCGCAAACTCTGGAATGAATTTTGCGATGGGGTCGGAAGGCAGCCACTTGCCCTGCTCGTAGAGAATCATCATAGCCACGCCGGTGATGGGCTTGGTCATGGAGAAGTCGCGGAAGATTGCATCTTTGTTGATGGGCGCGCCGCTGGCCAGATCGCTCACACCATAAGTGCGATAGTCCACCACTTTGCCGTGGCGCGCGAGGATGGTGACAATGCCTGCGATCTGCTTTTGATCCACCGCCTGCTGCATGAGCTTGTGCAGATTCTCCAGGCGCTCGGAGGAAAAGCCGACTGTCTCGGGCTTGACGACGGTGAGATCGACTGCGGGTGGGGCAGTACGCGGATGCGAGGACTGTGGAAGAGCCGGCAACATGCAAAGAGCGAGCGCGGCTACGAGCGCTAGCCGGGCAGCAAGTGTGTATCGAGAGGTCTTCATGAGAGTCCCCCAAAAAGGCGCGCGGAAAGAGCGGCCTGTTTGCCGCACCCGTTATACCAGAAGCGCGGGAAGGCGCGGTATGCGCAGAGGGTTGCGCACCATGAAATGCTTAGTAAATCAACTTGAGTGAAAACTGGATCTGGCGCGAGTTGCCGGCGGTCCTGGATATCTCACCGAAGCCTGAGCCGTTGAGAATGTTCGCGGGCAGGCCCATGGTGACGATGTTGAAGAGGTTGAAGAACTCGGAGCGGAATTGCAGATCCATGCGCTCCACGCCGCTCCGGCGCCGACCAATGGAAGTGTCCTTGATAGCGGCGAAGTCGAAGTTGTAAAACGCGGGCCCGCGGAAGGTGTTGCGGCCCAGAGTGCCGAAGCGGCCGTCGTTCGATCCGGTGCCTCCAGCAATGTGAATCGGGATGGAGAAGAATGCCGTGGCGTTGTTCGCGCCCTGGCCGAAGTAGTCCTCGCGGTTGTTGCGGGAGGTGGAAAGCTCGGGTTTAGCAATTTGATCAGGGCGGTCAGTGCCGACCGATCCGTAGCCAGTCTGTTGAATGCCCGAGTAGACGGTGAACGGTGCACCCGAGCTGATGCTGGAGATTGAAAGCAATTCCCAACCGTTGGTGAATCCACGACCAAGCGGGCGAAGGAAGTCCACATCCTGCAGATGCAGGTCCTGTGCCAGGCTCAAGCCAAAGCCATGCGTGACATCAAAAGAGGAAGGCGACTTTTCTGCATGCAGATTAAACGGGTTCTGGGGGAACCCTGATGTGACGGCGCCTGTCGAGCCCGTCCCGCCAAAAACGACACTCGAATTGTCGAGCGACTTGCTCCAGGTATAGCTGGCCTGAATGCCGGGCCCGCCATGGCCCATGGTGCCGGAGAGCGAGGTTTGCAGCGCGTGATAAGTGGAGTGGGCGTGGTCGTTGATTACGTTCTCCACTCCAAATCCGCCCGTCACGTTTCCGTTGCTGTCGAAGTTTGTATAGGGGGCAAAGCCGTCACTGGCTCCGGGAAACGCATTGGGATAAGTGTAGTTTGGAAGGTGCTCGGCTGCCGTTCCCACATAGGCTGCATCCGCAGTAAGGTTGCCAAATTTGCGCTCCAGGCCGAGCGTCCACGTGAACAGAGTGGCGTTGCCGAAGCCGAGATCGACGCCGCTGAGGTTGAGCGCGCTGACCACGCCACCCTGCGTAGCGGCCAGATCCTGCTCATAGCGGTCGACATCCATGATGGTGTTTGGTTTCACGTCTTTTGTCTGGCCGCTGGCGAAGACATTCGTCCCATCGGGTGTGTAGGTCCCGGGAAGCTGAGAAGGGGTGATCTTAAAGCCGTAGGGAATGGGTGATGTGGCCGTGGAGATGCGGCGCGGATTGACAGCAAAAGGCGTGGACCCGGTGAGGAAGTTGTCCTGCCAGATGTTGGGCGGGATGGTGGTGACTGCGCCACCCGCATGCACGGAGAGATTGCTCGTTGCCTGCCACGCGGCCTGCACACGCGGGGCGAAAGCGTGCCAATCGGTCTGGTAGCCAGGCTGCGGATTGATTACGTATTGCTGCACGCCGTTGATGAAGCGAAATGAGCCCGTACGATGCGCACGCTCGGTGATGGGCGTGTAGAGCTCCCATCGCACGCCGTAGTCCAGCGTGAAGCGCGGCGTGACCTTCCAGGTGTCCTGCGCCCACACGTTGTAGTTTTCGCGACTGATGGCCGCCGGACCGATGTGCTCTCCGCTGGAGAAGTAAGGCGGCGCGATGCCGATCGTGTAGATGAACGGACTGCCGGAGAGGAGGCCGGTGAGAGTGTCGGGAAGCGGATCGCCGGGTGCGATGTTGTGAGTGCCGCTTGCGGAGGGAATGTCTTCTGTGGCGTACGCCGTGCCACCGCCGAAGTCGTACTCGCCGTTGGGGCTGATGCCGAAATATGTTGTGTCGCGATTGAGGCGCGCCTCAAAGCCAGCCTTGATGCTGTGGTTGCGCACCGTGAATGTGAGTGCCTGCTGGCCCTGGAAGAGGTTGCCATAGGCCTGCATCACAGTGCCTGCTGCGCTGTTGAAGGCTTCGAAGAGGCCGTCGCTGAATTTGACCGCAGGGTCACTGTAGTCAGTGGTTGGAAAGCCTGGCGTGGAGCGTGTGATGCTGATAAGCGATTCGAAAACCAGGCGCGGTGAAACGGCGCGTGTGTAGCGGCCCATCACGTTGCGTTGCCGGTCGATGTACTTCACGCCGAAAGCGGGGTCGATGGCAGTCTGATCAGGGTTCGTGGTCGGCCCGGACAGATTATCGAGATTGAAGCGCGCCATGAACTGGTCTTTCGATGAGAATGCCTGATCGATGCGCAGCGAAAACTGGTCGGCGTTGGTGACAACCTTGGATGCAGTGGCGTAGGTATGCGGGCCGAAACTGCCAGCCGTGTAATTGGGCAGCGGGTAGCGGGCAAGCACGGCTGCAATGCCGGGATCGACGGGGACATTCAGTGTGTCAGTGGAGCCGTCGGGGTAGGTGACGACGTCAGTACCGGCGCGCTCCGCAACCGTGGGCACAGGCATGACCTGCGTGGTGCCCAGCACCTGGCGGAAGCCCTGATATTGCGTGAAGTAGAAGGTGCGCTTGCGGCCGTCGTACAGGTGAGGAAGGAAGACGGGGCCGCCGTTGGTGAACCCGAACTCATTGCGGCGGAAGGGCGGGATACGGCCTGGATAAGCCGGGGTGGGATGGTCGAAGTAGTTGCGTGCGTCGAAGGCGGAGTTGCGCACAAATTCGAAGACAGACCCGTGAAATCCACTGGCACCGGAACGGGTGAGGATGTTGGTGAATCCGGCAGCACCGCGGCCGATCTCGGCGGGCATCCAACCGGAACTGGAATCGATGCCTTCGACCGCATCCACATTGAAATTTGAAAAGGTGGAACCGCCCATCTCGGGATCGCTGATGTCGGCGCCGTCCATGGCAAAGGTAGCTTCAACGCCGCGCTGCCCGTTGATGGCGAATTGAGCAGTGAAGTTGGTGGCCCCATTGGCGTCGGTCATGGTTCCGGCGGCCAGCAGCAGCAGGGAACTGAAGTCGCGTTTGTTCAAAGGCAATTCGCTGACGGCCTGGCTCGACAACTGCTCGCCGCCAGTCGCGGCCTGATCCTTTTCCTTGAGCAACGAAACGGTGAGCTCGCTGCGACCTGCGAGCGTGAGCAGGACAGCAGGTGAAGAAGGCGAAACGGTGATGGGCTGTGCGCATTCAACTTTCGCGCCGCCGGTCTCAACGACCAGGTGATACTGCTTTTCGGGCAAGGCGGCGAAACTGAAATGTCCATCCGCTGCGGTGACTGCTTCAGCCCGAACGCCGTTGGCCGTCATCACGATTCTTGCGCCGGCGATGGGAGCATTGGCCGCGTCACGGAGTGCGCCCTGCCACGCTGCCTGCGGAGAAGACTGCGCACCGGCAGCCGGACACGCGAAGCACGCTGCGATCAGCAGCCCCCGGAGCGCTCGTCGAATATTGCGTAGGCAAGAACAGCTTGCCGCGTAGTGATCCTTCGGATCATGAATCAATTGAATAAGGCCTTTACTCATTACTTTACGCGATGGCTCCGGAAGATTTGAAAACATGGAAGGTACCTTCATCGCAGTACCTGCAATTATACATATAAGTTGTTTAATCAAACGTTTTTGCAAAAACAATTCGCCATACGAGGGGCAGCTTGCGTTCAGCCGCTACACTGGTCCAAGTCATGACAGAGTCTTCAATTGGCACTGACACGATCGTCGCCATCTCAACCCCGCCAGGCCGCGGGGGCATCGGCATCGTGCGGCTGAGCGGGCCGGAGGCGGCGTCAATCGCAGCTCAGCTCGTGACGCTGCATCAGCCTTTGGAGCACGCGCGGGCGCGGTTGGCCGAGGTGCTGGACTCAGCGGACGCTGGAGGCGAACGCATCGACGAGGCCGTGGTGACGTGGTTTGCCGGACCCAATTCCTATACCGCAGAGGACCTGGTGGAGATTGCGGCCCACGGCTCGCCGGTTGTGCTGGAACTGCTGCTTCGCCGAGCGCTGGATCTGAGCGCGCGGTTGGCCGAACCGGGCGAGTTTACGCAGCGGGCTTTTTTGGCCGGAAAGCTGGACCTGACGCAGGCTGAGGCGGTTCGCGATCTGATTGATGCGCAGACACTGACGCAGGCGCGGCAGGCAGCCAGCCAGATGGGCGGCGCGCTGAGCCGGCGCGTACAGCCGCTGAAGCAGTCTCTGGTGGAGTTGATCGCGCTGCTTGAAGCGGGCATCGACTTTGGCGAAGATGACGTTGACGTCACACCGCGGGCAGAGATAGAACGCCGCATCAACGAACTTTCGCCGCCACTGGCCGCGCTGGAAGCTTCATTTGCTCGAGGCCGCATTGTGCATGACGGGCTGACCATGGCCATTGTTGGCCGACCGAATGCAGGCAAGAGCTCGTTGTTCAATCGACTGGTCGAGCGCGATCGCGCCATCGTGACGGCCACTCCGGGAACCACGCGCGACCTGGTCACGGAACGGATTTCTCTGGACGGCATTCCGCTGGAGCTTGTGGATACAGCCGGCTTGCGCGAGGCCTACGAAGAAGTCGAACAGCTTGGCATTGCGCGCAGCCGTGAAGCCCTGGCCGATGCTGCGTTGGTGCTGGTGGTGCTGGACGCGACGCAACCGCTCAATGAGGAAGAGCGAAGCCTGCTATCCGCTGTCGAGGGTCGCCCGGCCATTGTAGCCATCAACAAGAGCGACCTGGCCGCAAAGGGTGGAGTCGAGAATGATTTATCGGCTGCGGAATCCGCCGGCGTTGCTGCGCTGCCAACCTCGGCGCTGACCGGCGAGGGCATCGCCGCATTGCGCGAACGGATTCTGGCGCTGGCGACTGGTGGAGCCGCCGCTGAGCCCGGACTGTTGACCAGCCTGCGCCATCAACAGGCGATTGCCACCGCCCGTTCGGCGCTCACTGACGCAGCGCATGCCAACGCGAACGGCATTCCCCACGAGATGATCCTGATCGACCTGTATCGCGGGCTGTGGGCGCTGGACTCGCTCACCGGCCAGACCACCCCCGACGACATTCTCAATCTGATTTTCTCGACTTTCTGCATCGGGAAGTGATGCGGCTCTCAAGAATCATATAGGCGTTTGCATTGAGCGACCGGCAGCACAGCAATTCTGGTCCGGTTGTTCGCTCAAGCTACTCTCTGATTGATGCATCCTTGCTGGCGACGGATTGTGCGAGAGTGGTCCAGATTCAGAACACTCTTGTTCCATCCCCTTCATGAGCTGCAGGGCAGCCGCTATCGCCGGTAGGATTCATGGTCCGCAAATAGGTGAGGGCGGCTTCTTCCGTAGGTAAGGAAGTTAGAGTATTGTGGCGTACGTTGTAGACGAATAGTTGGTTGCTATAAGGGTAACGACCCTCCACATCTCCGTACATCATGGTTTCTGCAGCCCCTTGTTCAAAATGAAGATTCGGAGAGACAACGTCGCTGAGCAGCGAATAGTCCCGCAAAGTGAGTTGGATCGCTCCTGTGGCATCCCAGTCTGTCTCGAAGACGACTCCCGGTCCGGAGTACCTGCAGAACCCGTCAAGCAGGAGTACGCTGCCGTGCGGTAACATTCGCACGTTCGAAGAGACCGCGTTGAGGATCGATTCTTGTTGGGACCTCGCTTCTCCCCAATAGAAGGCGATGCCGCTCACGACCAGGCAATTCACCCCACAAATCAGACCTAATGCCACGCTAAATGCACGGGCGCGCGTCAAGCTGGAGCGCAGCACAGAACTGGCAAGACCGGCGATTGCAACCAGCACGAAGGAAGCGCCAAGCGCGGACGTGATCGTGGTGCGGTTGTTCAGTCCGACAGAAGAAAAATCAGAACCCATACCGGGAAAGAAGAGCAGATATCCCAAGCCAAAGAGGACAAAGCCAAGGACAACAAGCCATAAGCAGACGCGGCGGCTCAGTATGACGGAAGGTTCCGAAATCGGCCAAAGGTAAGCCGTGACTGAGAGAGCGATGATTGTCGCCAGCGCCATCGCAGAATTGCTGAGCGCGGACCCTCGGTACAAACTCAGTACGACCGCGGGCATATGAAGAAGATAATTCCAGAAATTAAACCGGACAGCTTGAACAAGGGCATGCGCGCCCAGTCCTCCAAGGCGTCCGAGAAACCTGAGGATGTGGTGGCCAAATTCGACCCGTGTCTCCAAACGGGATTTGACGATGACGACTGTGAGCAGCACGGCAGCCGCACCCGCGAGCCCCGCCAGACCCGCAAGGTTACCCTTGGGCGAGCTTCGAAATTGATGGTACTGGCGCCACCCAATCACTCCCACCGAGGCAATGATCAAACCAATTGCTACTTCGTAGGACAGAAAGCTGAGAACCAGCGCGACGGTGCCAAGTAGCGCCCAACTCGCAGGCCTTCGGCCTCCCGGTCGAATTGATCTTAGGAGCGCATAGATCCCGAGCAGGGCAAACGCCATGCAAAGAACGGCCTGTTGTGAGGAAATCCAGAATCTATCCGTCGAATAGTGTGGCAAGAACCCATACACAAGCGCGATCGCCAACGCCAGCGAGCGTCCCGCTCGCAATTCCACTAGTACAAAGTAAAGAAGAAGGATGACAATCCCGAGTATCACAGTGCAGACCATGTGATAAGGCAGTGCGTGCCGACCAAAAGCCCTAAATTCCAGCGCGAGAAAGATCGCCTGAACTGGCCGAACAAGCATGTTCGAGTCCGACGCCAGCAGTGCCTTGAAATTCGCCGCCAGGCTTTCGCCGGAAACGCGAGCAAGTGTCGCTTGATACGACCAATCGTCGCTGTAGAAGCCGAGCGTGCCGATATACGGCAGGGCGGATAGCAACATTGCTCCGAAAAGGAAAATGCAGTCGGCGGTTTCAACAGAACAGGACCGCTGGTGCGCGTTTGGGATTACGGTTGCGTTCGGCTCGCGCGGCTGGCTCATAGGGGAATTGTGGTCCGACAGTTGCTTACCGGCAAGACTATTCCTTGTCGGGCGAATCTCGGCCTTTGCGTTCCTCGCGCTCTTGGCGCCTTCCAACGAGGTAAACTCTATCGAGATAAAGGATGCGAGTCCTCATGTTCAACCGGACCCTTACGTCGAGACTTTACCACCGTGTGTGTTGCTTGGTTCTGTTCTTTATGGCCGCCGCGGCCTCCTTCAACGGCTTCTACGTCGCATGCCATTTTCATGAGGTTGGTGTTGTAAGTGGCTGGGCACCGGATAGCTTCGAGCGGATGGTGGATGGAACGGCAGACCGCCCCTATGTGTATAGGCAAATGCTGCCGACTGTGTCCAACTGGATTGACAGGGCCATTCCGCAGAGTATTAAGACTCGATTGTATGACCACCAAGGCAGCGTTCCGAACGCGTATTTTAGTGTGATGTCATACTCTCCGACGGCCAGAAACAAGGCGTATTTCTTCCGCTATCTTGTTGTATATCTATCTATCTTCCTATCTGCACTGCTCGCCGTTTATGCCATGTATTTTGTGTGCAAAGCTCTTGAGGTTCCGGATCCCGCAGCGGTCGTCGCTCCAGTCGTCGTCATACTCTTGGTCCCTTACGTCATGGACAGTTCCGGTTTCATCTACGATTACCCGGAGCTTGCATTTCTGGCGCTCGCTGTGTGGACCGCGCTCAAATTCAACTGGTGGTGGACGATTCCCGTGGCTGCTCTCGGAGCGTGGAACAAGGAGTCCTTCCTTCTGATCATTCCTACTCTTTATCCCTTCCTTCGGAGGCGTAGTTCTCGGCTTGCGGCTTTTGTCGGCGTCGCGGCACTGTGTTCAGTCTGCGCTGCGGTCTACTTTCCGATACGACTGCGATTCGCGCATAACCCAGGCGCTGATCTGTACATGGGTTGGCAAAGTCAACTGCAGTCTCTCTCGTATCCACGGATTCTGTTTTTTTCAACTCAGGAAACCTACGGGGTGCGCATGATAAAGGCCTGTTCCGCTGCTCCGTTGGCCCTGCTCATCTGGACCGTCTGGCGTGCATGGAAGCGACTGCCGCATGCGATCCAACGTCACGCGCAAATTGCGGCTGCCATCAATATTCCGCTCTACCTGCTCTTTTGTAGTGCGAAGGAATTGCGCGATCTTAGTATGTTGTACATAGTCTTACTGCTGGTGCTGGCGGTCAATCTAAACGATTGGATCGGTGGTTCCGAACGAGTAGAGAATCCGAAAGCAGACTAAGGTTGCTGCCGGCGGAGCTGAACTCCCTGGTCCCGTTGCGACCGAAGATAGAGCGACCAGCACCGCAGGCGCTCAAGCCAAAGTTCTTCGATGGCTTGGCGCGAGCCTTGCGGAAATCTCGGCTGAGAACCAGCCATGAGATTCAGTGCTTCCATTCTCAGGGGAAAACGATAGGTTCAGCGATTACTTGCGAATGGCTTAATAACGGGTGTTGGGTCGTAGCTTCGGCATTGCTGGCATACGCTTGGAACCTTCTTGCCAGTCCTCCAGTCGGACCGAAGCTGTGCCAGTTTTGAGCCGTTCCACATATCAGAAAGCGAGTCTTCTTCCACATCGCCCAAGATCAACTCGCTTGTAGCTTCGAAATCACGGCAAGCACACGCTCCGACTTTTCCATTTGAGAAAATCATCAAGCCGCGATAGAGACGTTGGCACGGCCGATGCGCACGCGGCAACAAGGGCAGAAGGCGGAGATAGGGCGGCAAATGTACCGCACCACCCCAGTCGCAGACGAAGAAGTCTTCACCCTTAACGGCTGCGGAAAGATTCTGGTTTGTCAGGGACTGCACTAACTGAAAATCGGGGTGGTCAAGGATATCCTGGCGGTTTTCAGGAGTCGGCTTGATACCAATTTCCACGTTCAACGGCTTCCCGCGCCGGTTGTTTTCCTTGAGCAAACCCACCAGATTTGCCAACATCTGGTCGTACTTGTCCACGCCGAAGAAGTCTCGGTACTGTTCGCGCCCCGACAACGTTGTGGATACAACAACCCAGGCGAAGCCGCAATTGAAGAATTCATCCAAATCGAACTTGTGCAACCACTGGAGAGTGGTGTTGAATCCCATGTCCCGAACCTTCGAAATCTTTTGGACGTAGCGGGCGCGCTCCAAGAGATAGGGATCCAGCAACGGGTCACCGATGGTTACAAAGAAATCCATGTCGTAAGCGGCCATTGAAGCAGCTTCGTCGACTGCCTTCTTGAAGACGTCCATCTTCATAGCCTGTCTTGGCCGTTCCATGATTCCGTTGGGGCAGAAGACGCAGCGTGAATTGCAAACACTTGTATTCTCAATAGATATTTCGGGTACTTTCAGAGGTATCCATTTTCCGCGCTGAAGGTATGTCAGGAGATAGTATTTCACGAATCTCAACACGCGCCTCAGCCATGTCACCATGTTCTTCCAGTGACCGAATACTGGTGTCATCGGGGGTGTTCCGCGCGCGAGCGTGACCAAGGCTTCTGCGGGCATGTTTGTCAGCGTACCACAAATGCCTGATACAGCTTGTACCGCCGGCCAATGCGGCATTCCGGCAGGTGTCTAGCCCTGGCTCGCGCGGTGAATTGGCCGAGCTGGGTGCTCGACTCCGTCGGTGGGTGTCGTTCTGGCGTTGGCTCTAGGGTCAGGACAATTGTGAGTCTCCCAACCGCTCGGAGCCAGTGGATCCTGCGCCGCATTTGCAATGCGCGCACGCCGATGTTGCGGAGAGCGGAAATCCGGAAGAACGTCTGACCAAGGCTGCACAAGGGAGCCAGGATACAAACCTCGAATGTCGGGAATCTTGCCGCGAACCTGCGCAGGGTCTGTTTCCATCGCGGTTCCTTTTCAAGCCCGCTCAAGTAGCCCTGAATCTGCGCCTCAGGGTGCTTGCGGGCAAACAGAACATCTGCCACCGCGAATGCCTCTGCATCCCGCAATAAATCAGCCGAGGTCTTCCCATAATACTGATATGCAATTGCATCGCTGATGTACCGAGGACGTACTCCGGCGGCAAAGAGGCGAGTTCCCAGTTCGAGGTCCTCGCGCATTCGAAACGACTCGTCGAACCCGCCGAATTCTGCCAGAAGAGCGCGCGGCAGCGACGAGTTGCTGAAGACGCAGTTGGTTACCTGCCAGGCAGTTTCAGGGATGAGCTTCTGTTTCAGGTAAAAGGCCCCGATTTCGCGATTGAAGCACTCCGCGGCGAGGCTTGGGGGACTATCCGCGCTGAGAAAGAGAGCTCCGAATGCGACGACCCGCCCAGGTTCTTTGTGGGCAGCGACATGCGCGGCAACCAGTCCCGGATCGCAGAGCATGTCGTCGTCGAGGAATAAGACCAAGCCGGTTTCGGCTGCCCGGTACCCTGTATTGCGCGCCCCGGCCAATCCCCTGTTCTCCTGCTCAATCACGCGGAATCGGCAGGCAGGCCGCAACGCGTTCAGCGCCTCGGCGGTGCCATCTGTCGAACCGTCGACGACGACAATGATCTCGAATTTGGCAGAGGGAAACGTCTGGGCAAAGAGTGTCGCGAGAGTGCGCGCAACAATCTCATTCCGGTTAAATGTGGGAACAATGACCGAAATGTCCATCCATCCCCTTCGGCCCTCTGGAATTCACTTGATCTGCGCTTAATGCGAAGCCCAACAGGGCAAGCTCATCCGCTGGTATCCAAGTGTAGAATCAATCTACTACAGAGCGCGAGGGACGATTGGCGGACGGCTTATGCATCCGTCCACAGGCAAATAGCCGGAGCTGCAGGGGGAGAGTTTGAAGAGACTGAAGTATCTAGTCCCGAAGCGATTGCGCATGTGGCTGAGAGACCGCTACCAGGAAGTGGACCGGAAAATGCTCGTTCTTGATCGCGTCACGGATTGGTCTGCTTTGCGACGGATGCGCCCCTACCGGCCGGCATTCGGAATACGGCGTGGCAAGTGTATCGACCGATTTTACATTGAAGAATTTCTCGCAACATACGAAAGCTGTATTCGTGGATGCGCGGCGGAGATTGGCAGCAATGAATACACGCGGCGGTTTGGCGGTTCGCGCGTTAAGCATTCCGATATTCTCGATGTCAACGAGCAGAATGGCGAACGAACAATGACCATCGACCTGGCTCAAACCGCCAATGCTCCTGAGAATGTGTTTGATTGTATCATCTGCACACAAACTTTGCTACTGATCTTCGACTACACTTCCGCAGTGCATTCGCTCTACAAAATGCTAAAGCCAGGTGGAGTTCTGCTGGTTACAGTGCCTGGGATCTCTCAAACAACTCCGAACAGTCATGTTGAGCGGTGCAGGCGGCGATTGGTGGCGCTTTACCGGCCAGTCGGCGCAGCGCACTTTTGCGGAGGTTTTTGGTGCTGAGAACATCGTTGCGCAGACATATGGAAACGTGTTGACCGCAACCGCTTTTTTGCACGGACTGGTTCAGGAAGAATTGACCCGCGACGAGCTTGAGTATCACGATCCCGATTACGAAGTCATTATCGGAATCAAGGCAACGAAACCGATCGCGGAGTAGACCGCTATGAATGAGGTCAAGGGGCTTGTTTCCATAACGATTCCTTTCTACAACAGCGAACGCTTTCTGTCGGAGGCGATTGAGAGTGTCCTCGCCCAAACCTACACTGATTGGGAACTGTCTCCTTGTGGACGATGGGTCGGCTGACCGCAGCACTGAGATTGCGCAGTGACTATGCGGCAAAATCGCCGGACAAGATTCGCTACCTGGAGCATGCCGGGACATCGGAATTGCGGCCTGACGTGTTCGCGCAACCTGGGGGCTCGCAACAGCCGCGGCGAATATCTTGCCTTCCTTGATTCGGACGATGTCTGGCTACCCGACAAATTAGAAGTCCAGGTTCGCTTTACTGGCAGCAGCATCCGGAGGCCGGTTTGATTTACGGGCCCAGTGAGTACTGGTACGATTGGGATGTCGAAGCTATCAGCCGGGAGACGAACCACGTTCCGCAGCTTGCCCCGGGTGCAAAACTTTATCTCCCACCATTTCTTCTTATAAACTGCGAACCTTTTGGGAGTTATGGGGCTCCATGCCCATCAAGTTTTGTGATTCGCCATAGCGCTTTCGACTTTGTTGGAGGATCCGTCGAGTCCTTCAATCCGAACACCTACCAGTTGTTCGAAGACAAAGCATTCTTAACCAAGATCTACCTAAGTGCACCAACGTTCGTTGGAGACTGTTGCCTGGATAGATACCGATGTCATCGCGATTCCATGTGGCATCGCGTGAAGGGCACGAGCCGCGAGGAGCGCGAGCGGCGTTTCTACTTTCGCTGGGTGCGGCAATACTTGCAGGAGCAAGGCATTACTGATCGGGAGATATGGAGAGCAATCCGTAGGGCCGCCTGGGCGTATTGGCTCCCGTTGCCGGCTTTCTCAGCACGAATCATTCTTCGTATCCGGGATAAGCTGTCGCTTTGAAGAAGACGTCAAGCTGAAAACACATCGATGTTTGATCACTCTGTTTCTGCATTCTGGCGGGCTTCCGGCATGTTAGGACAAATCAACAACATTTTCGGCAGAAAGGAATGGCGCAGAAGTACTCTGCGGAACATTGCTTGGAATTATGTGGGGTACCTCTATAACATAGCGATCAACTTTGGCGTCACTTCCTACATCGTCAGACATATCGCAGTCGCAGAATATGGATTGTACTTATTTGTGTTTTCGCTTTCGACCACTCTCTATCTTATGGATATTGGGATCTCTTACCTACTGATTCAAGCCTATATCGGTGCACTGGAGCACGAAGATTCCAGCCGTCTGAACGATTTAATTAGTACTTCTTTTCTGGCGCTCGCCGCGCTCGGTTCACTTGGGATGTTCATTTTTGCCGGGCTTGCGTCACTCCTGCCGGGCCCTTTTAACATCCCTCACCAATACCTTGGCGAAGCGGTCAGCATTTTCCTCATCTTCGCTGTCGTCATGCAAGTCAAGCTGCCCAGCATAGCCGTCGAGCAGGTGTACCAGGCATCTCACCGATTTGACCGCATCAATCAGATTCAACTCCTGTCCTGCACCGTCAATGCGGCGCTATCTCTGGTCGTTATAGACGCGGGCTTCCGCATCGTAACCTTAGCAGTCGTGCAGTTGTTTGTTGTAATTTTGCAGTTGCTTCTTTTTACCCTCGCGTTGCCCTCAAGTGTCCCTCATGCTCGACTCAGCCTTGCACGGTTCAAATGGAGCCTGCTCAAGCCACTTATTCGTCTAAGCAAATGGGCGTTTGTTCACAACCTGAGCATGTACATATTCGATTTCCTAACGTGGACGATCCTGGCTTCGCTTGGATCACTGCGAGAGGCAGCAATGTTCGGCATCGCCAGTAAAATGCCACGACAACTCTGGAGTCTTGTGGACAGGGGAGCGAATGTACTGCTGCCGTTATTAGTGAAATCCGCCGCCAAAGGAGATCAGGTTACTCTACAAAAGACATATCTAAGGGCTCAAAGGCTTATTGTCGGCGCACTTCTGCCATTTGTCGTTCTGGGGTGTATCTTTGCGCGGCCCTTGCTGCGAACTTGGGCAGGCCCACAGTATATGGATGCGACGCCGGTCATGCAGTGGCTCCTTCTTTCTGCGATTGCACAGGCCGTCGCGTACCCCTCAGATGAGCTCCTTTATGCCTGCGGTCAGATCAAAAAGGTGGCTGCGATCTCAATTTCCGGTGGCATCACGAGTATTGTCGGCGCACTGCTCTTGATCCCGCACTATGGAGCAGCCGGACTCGCAGCCGCGATGGCGATGGCACAGCTACTCATAAACTTCGGTTGGTTCACTTTGGCAGGCTGCAAAGTGCTTCATATCTCCCCGTGGGCGCTGCTCAAAGAGGTTTCGCGCGGACTCCGATGGCCCCTGGTTCTGTTGACAGCGGAAACTGCCCTGGTCTCGGGTCTTTCATCACGTCTATCGCCGTTATGGCTTGTCATTGCCGCATTCATCTGCGGATGCTTTTATATGGTCATCTGGGGCTTTTACACGGCGCTTCCCTTGTATCGAAATCAGCCGGAGATTGTCGCTTGAAATCGGACGAGGCAAATCAATCCGCGCCAACCCTCTGTTGCAGCGTTGTAATTCCGACCTGGCAAAGGCACGGGCTTCTGCGCGACACGCTCCACTCCATCGTGCGCCAGACTTATCGAAACTTTGAAGTGATTGTGGTATCGGACGGCGAGGATGCAACATTGCGTTCGCTCGCAAGCGAACTCGAACCGGGCTATCCTCTACGCTGGTTTTTCCATCCAAACAATATTGGTCAGGCTGGCGCGCGTAACACGGGAGCGCGCGAGGCTTCTGGGGAGATTCTGCTTTTTCTCGATGACGATGTAGCGGCCGATTCCGAGTTGATTGCCCGTCACCTGGATCATCATTCAGCTGTCGATGGAAGCTGCCGGTTGGCAGTTAGCGGAAGAATTGCCGAAGATCGCAGGGAGCCATTCCTATGTCACACCGATAAGTTCTTGCAGGAATCCTGGGAGCGCACCCTTGACAGTTTCGCCGCCCGGCTTACCGTGCCCGGCGTTGCATCCATCGGAGAGGACGTGGAGCGGGCAGTCTCATTTGGCCTCAATTGTTCCATCAGGCGAGAAGTGTTTCTCGACAATGGCGGTTTTGATCAATCTATCCGTATTACGGACGAAGATATGGAGTTGGGGCTTCGTCTCTATCTAGCCGGCGTTCAATTCGTCTATGAGCCCCGGGCCGTGGTCACGCACCAGAGCACGAAAGACCTGACCATGTATTTTCGCCGCTGCTGGAGCGTCGGCGGAAGGGTGGACGCATATCGTGTCTTTGAGCTGGGGCAGAAGAACGCGCAAACTCAGAAGCTGGCGTCAATTCATCACGGATATTGGCTGAACCGCCTCACCGCACGATTTTGCTGGCACACTTCGCGGAGTTTGCGGACGGTAGCTGGGCAGCTGGAGAAAGCGACAAACCGTTCAGGCTCGCGATTGCTCTTTGGCGCCTGGGGCAGAACCAGCCAGCAGGCGGAATACTGGAGCAGCGCGAAGGCGGCGGGGTGCACGCTGGAACGACTCGAGAGCGTGGTGGGGCCATCGAGGCGGGCGTTGATGCTGCACTCGATTTGTGAGCCGCTTTCAAAGGAAGAAGCCAGCTATTACATCGCGCCTCGCCGATTCAAGGACTTGATGCGCAGGTTTCAGCGTATGGGGTACAAAACAGCAACCACAGCACAGTGGCTTCAGGACGACATGCCGGGAAATCATGTGCTGCTTACGTTTGACGACGGGTATGACGATCTTTACGACGAGCTGCTGCCGCTTGTCATAGAACACGGCTATACGCCGGTGATCTACCTCGTCGCTGATCGAATCGGCGCCTCAAACGTGTGGGATCAGCAAAACGGACTTCGCGCACGGAATCTGCTCACGTTGGAACAGATTCGTGAGATGCAGAAGTATGGCGTCGAATTCGGGTCGCACACCCTGACCCATCCGTGGTTGCCTGGCGTTTCCGACGCGGAACTGAAGCACGAAGTGGGCGACTCGAAGCATCGTCTTGAAGACATGCTCGGCGTCGCGGTGGATTCATTTGCATATCCCTCCGGGGGCGTCGACAGGCGAGTGCGTTCGGCTGTGGCCGCGGCCGGATACAAACTGGCCTTCACTACCCTGCCGGGAGCCAACTGGTGGAACGACCCGCTTTGCCAGAGGCGGGCGGAGATCAACGACCACACCACTGCTCTGGATTTTGCCTTCAAACTGCGCACAGGGTTCGGCTTTACAGAATCGATTTCAAACCGCTTAAGAAGCCTTGAACAAGAACTGCCGACGAACGCATTAAGGAAACTTGCCAGAGGCGTGCGAAGCTTCGGCCACGAGGTGGTGCACATGTTCGCGCGGGATGCTCAATACGATTCCAAGCCCTGACGCTCGCGTGACATGATTTGTGGCATCGGGCATCGGAAGGGAGAAACGTCGATCGCGGCCGGTGGCAAAGGGGAGTTTATGTCTCCAGTATGTCTCCAGCAGGATGCAGTTTGCTAGAATCCCTATGGATATTGGCGATTGGCGCGTTTTACACTTTCTGCATCGAAAATCAGCGATCGTTCACGGCGTTCCGTTTGCCGGCGGGGCTGTTGTAGATGAAACCTCCGACAGCCGATACCGACGCTTGGTGGTCTGGTCAGATTTGTCATTGGCACGCAGCGCGATAAGCCGCTTCAAGAGCGCAGGAATCTGATCTTTTTGTTCCGAATTTCGCAGCGCCACGATCAAATGGTAGACGGCCTGCTGGTCGTTCGCTTCGAGAGCCAAGGCAGCGCGACACTGTTGGGCGGCCAGATCTGGGCGCCCGTTTTCGAGGTAAACAGCACTGAGCAGGTCGTGCGCGGCGACCAGGCCGGGGTCCAGTTTGACTGCGCGGTTGGCGGCATCCACCTCTTCTCGATACTCCGGACTTCCCTCAGGCTTACCCTCTTCCTGCAACGCTTCTGCGAGCAGGTATTGCGCGTAGGCTTCGTTGGGATGGGCTTTCACGGCAGCACGGAATTCCGCCAGCGCCTCGGCTGATTTGTGTTGCTGCGACTTCACGAGCCCCTCGGCAACTCCAAGAAACGAGAGCTGCGGATCAATTCGATTCGCTGCTTCAAAGTCATCCGCCGCGCGCGCGAATTCACCGAGTTGTGTGAGCAAGACGCCTCGAACAAGGTAGAGCTTCGGCTCATTCGGCAGTTGAGTGAGGCCGGCGTTGAGAATGTCAATGCCTACCTGGGGAGATGCGTGATCGTAGGACAAAGCAGCGAATTGCAAGTATGCTTCCACATGCTTTGGATTGGCGAGAATCACCTTGCGCAGAAGTTCGATGGCGCGTTCTGTGTCGCCCCTCGACTCGAAGATTTCAGCAGCGAGCGTCGAACCGTCTTCATCGACGGGCGTTGCTTCGATCAACGGTTTGAGCGTCGCCAAAGCCTCTTCGGCGTGGTGAGCGTTCCATTGCGCGAGAGCCAGGTTGTAGCGAGCTTGGCGGCTGGAGGGATCGAGCCCAAGCGCCTGTGCGAAGACACTAATTGCTTCTTGGTCCTGCTTCTGAACCGTCAGGCAGGCCCCGAATTCGGTGAGCACGTCCGCTTGAGCGGCGATGACCGCGGTTGCCAATCGAAAATGAGTCACAGCATCGGCGCAATTCTTTTTCCGGTAGTCGAGAACACCGAGCATCGCATGAGAGGTGGGATCATCGGGGCGCTGCGCCAGTACCCTTAAGATGAGCGATCCCGCGGCATCCTGGTCCATTTGAAATTCAGATTGCGCCGCTCCTTCAAGAGCAGGCAGATAGGTTGGAGAGATCCGCAATGCGTGCTGATAGGCCGATAGTGCAGGTGTTAAAGCACCGGTGCCGGCCGCAGCCATTCCGCGCAGCGTCCAGATCCGGTAGTCGTTCGGCCATTGTGCCAGGGCGGCTTTGCTCAGGGTTAACGCCTGCGTGAAGTTGCGGCTTCGAAGTGCGTCGGAGATGCGGCTGATGTCGTTCTTCGCAGCTTGCGCTTGTCCGAGGCAGAAGGATCCACCTGCCGCCACAAGGCAAAATGACATCGCACAGCCAAATATCCAATGCCTCATTGAAAACCGCGCTCGGATGAGGACGACCGCAACCATTCTCGTGAGCTCATTTCGAAAAGGCGAATGAAATTGAAATCGCCTTGGCATTACTGTGTAAATAGCTCTGTGAGCTGAGGGGTGACATTGTCAAAAAAGATTCCTTGGAGCTGCGCCGGTTTCACCTGCGGTACTCGCAGTTCGATTGTATGCTGCACATCCGGCGCGATTCTTGAAAGGTCGACGTAGAAGCCAACGAAGCAGGCAGGATCGGTCCGGATCGACGAGTACGCGGGTCGCAGGTCAAGGGGTTGACCGTCGAGCATTCCGGTGACCGCCATGGAATCACTCCCATCGGCGAACTGCACGAAGAGCAGGAGGCGCTCCGGGGCCAGCCAGGTCGATTCGTAGTCCTCTTTCGTCCACGGAATGGGCCACGCTCGTTTGCGAGCCGCAAGCTGATCAAACACGCGCTGCGGAACCACAAAGGTGCCTGCGAGCGAATCGTTCGCGGCCGGCGCAACCTTAATTTCCTCAGCCTGCGCGAAGCGCTTCCCCTTGAATTGCACTTTTGCTTCAATGTAGTTTCCGGATTGGTTGAACTTTACCGCATCTCCATTGACGGTCATATTCGAGACGATTGCGTGTGCCGGCAGCAACACCCCCAGCGTCTGCACTGTACCCGGCTCCCCGGCAGCATGTGCAACCGCAAGGTTGCTTCCTTTCAATTCCGCCGTTGGCGGAACCGTGGAGTGCAGCGCCGCCGCATTGAAGAGGACGGGCTGTTGCACTTCGCCTTCTGGAGTCAACTCAAACACCATGGCACTGGTCCCATCAAGCGCCAGATGAACGACGTCGCCGCGGCTCCATGCGCCCGCTCCGGGCTTGCCGTACAGGCGGCCCTCTTCGGGATAAATCTCCTTCAACAGAAATTTCCCTCCCTTCGTCAGGCCGATTGTCTGGTCCAATGAAAACTGCGCCGGTAACTGCTTGTAATTCGGATTGAACAGAAAGAGATAGCCGCGATCTCCCAGAATCGCCGCCGTACCGTCTACATGGCCAATGGCCGGCTGCTCAAGGATGGTGCGGGTATGCAGCAGATACTCCTTATTCTTTGCCGTCCAATCGAGCCAGCCGCGAATCCACGCCTTGTCTTGCGCAGAGAAGTACTTGAACTCTTCAGGGTCGCGCGCCGGAATCATATCGACCACATTGTTCCAACCCGCAGTGGCGATCGAGGAGATGAAGGAATACTTGAAGCCGAGGTAGTCCCAGTCTCGCGGCCGGTAGCGTGTATACATCATCTCGACCCCCTGGCCATGACCGTCCGCGCCACCGTGGGCAACCGCTCCGGGGAGATTCCGCGAACGTTCGGTCTGGTGTGTCGCGTAGCCGGGAATAATCTGTTCAGGCGCAAACTGATAGTTTCGATACCAGTAATTTACGAACCGTGTGCGGTCTGCAGACACACGGTCAAAATGCAAATCGGGATAGGGTTTGAAGCTCTCCGGCTGCTCATCGGTTCCGGTCGGGTGAGGATAGCTTCCGGCCAGCCAGATCCAGGGTCCATACATCTGATAGGTCTGGCGTCCGTCGATTACGATCGATGGCTCTGCGCGACGCAGGGTCTCCATGACTCTTCGCCATCCGTACCATTGCGCGTAGCTACTGCTTCCCGGCATGTCGAGGAATGTGTAGTCAAACGAATATCCGGCGATTCCTGTTCGCTTCTTGAATGCAATCAGGTTGCGAATCAAGTAGTCCTGGAACTTGCGCGATGCGAGAGTCGCGTAAGTGAATCGATCGTTGTCCTTGGCCGGCCTCTTTACAAGCCAGGATGGATCTGCGCCATAGGGCACTGACGGATAGACATAGGCAAGCAGGCGGACATGTTTCTGCTTTGCATAAGCAACCATCTCTGAGACGCTCGCCGGGATGGGATCTCTGGCAGGATCCCACTCACCCTTGCGAATCTTTTCGCCCAGGTTGAGCCACAAAACATACTCCCAACTCCATGAGTCAGTGCTTTCGGCCCGGTCTGCAAGCTTTGAATTACCCGGAGCATAGAGAAGTGTTTGAACACCCAGCGCCGACGCGGTATCGATAATGCGTTTGTACTCCGCCTTCCCTTCGTCCGTGCCGACATCGATCTGGTAATCGTTGAGGGTCCATCCCACCTCCACGCTGATGGGAGAAGATGCCGGATCAATCAGAAACGCGCGCACGCAATCAGTGAAGGCCGCAATTTCCGCTTCGTCCATCCCGTCATCCGATGTTTGGGAGGGCGGTAGATGCCATTCCAGCACCATTTCGCGCGCCATGCGGCGGCCGCTCAAACGATAGGCGCGGATTAAGGCTGTGTCGCTTGAGAATGCGCCCCACGCCTGCTGCCACTCCATCTCCGGCGCGTATTCGACGGTTACCGCCTGCCCTTCACGCTGGACATGAAGAAAGGGATTCTGGGCCGTCAGAAGCGCACCTTCATCTCCAGCCAGACGCAGAAACTCGCCGAAATCCTTCCCAGGCAAATGCTTGCGGCTTTCCTCGATCGTTCCTCCAAGCTGCGGAACATAGGTTGAGGGCACATAGTCAGAATTCACCTGATTCCGCACGGTCAAATCCCAGGGAACCACGCGATGGACAGTGAAGGTCGCGCCTGGCGCATGCAGCACTCTGATTTGCTTGCCGACGAATCTCCAATTCGGTTCAAGCCTGTAAATCACCTGGATTTGATAGCCGGGAAACTCATAGGCGTATGAGATTTCGCCTGCGCTGACCTTCTCGACGGTTGGATGAACGTCTTCGCTGCGCAAGGTGGTAGTGTCGATAGCGAGCGACCATGCATCCCGCGCGAGATCTACGCGGACCCCCGAAGCGACGTCCTCAATCGAAAGCAGGCCCTGCGGACCAAACTCCGCAGAAACACCCGCATTCTTCAATTCCAGACCTTGAGCAAAGGAGTTGAGAGGCAATAATGCCAACAAGCAAGCAAGACTGAACAGGATTCGATTCGTGGCCGGCATAGCATCCTTATAAAACCGCTCGAACTAGACTTGTGCGCAAGACAAAAAGAAGGACAGCGCGGAGAACTTAACCCCGACTGTCTTGCAAAGGCACGAGGAATATCTTACGAGGCACTCAACTTGAAATTCGCGCAAGCAGACGTGGAACAGATTCCAACTTGCTGTCTGGCCCGCATCGGGGCCGTGATGCGGGATTCAAATCGAACGCATAAGCGATGCCCACCACCTTTATGGCAGTGGGCATCGGGGTGAATACTGCAATCGCCGAGGCCTAGAAGGAAATCCTGGCGCCAAGCTGCATGTTGCGCGGAGGCATGTTGCTGCTGGTGGTGCCAAAGCCTGCGCTGGTGTCTCCGTAGTTGGTGTCAATACCGTTCAGATTGACTCGATTGAATAGGTTAAACATGTCCAGGCGAAGCTCGAAGTGAACGTGTTCGGTGATGTCGGTGGTCTTCTTTACTGTGAGGTCCGTATCGGCATAACCGGGGTTCCGGAATTGCGCCCAGCTTCTCGTTTCCTTCGGTGCCGCCTGCGTTGAAAGCAGGTTGAGAAAACTGGGAGTGGGTAATGACGCCCGAGTCGACAACACCCGTGTACTCGTAGGCTTTCCGGTTGTGTTTCTGGCTGTAGCTGCCGACATCGGGAATGTTGAAGTTATCTCCGTCCGCGGAGTAATTACCGCTGTTGGGAGCAAACGTGATGTTTCCGGCAGCAAGCTCACTGCTGTAGTTGTCCGCCGTCACCGTCGCTCCGGTGGTATCAACCAGGGCCAGCGGGTTTGAGTTCGATACGAAGAACGGATTTCCGGACTGAAGGACGGTTGTCGAGCCGAGGTTGAAGCCCGTGGTCAGCCTGCGCACGAAACCGCCATCCTTTGATACTCCAGGAATGTCATAGCTCCAGCCCAGTGAGACACGGTTGGGAGCATCCCACGTCGAAGGACTGTACCACTGGTTGATGTCATACGAAGTCCCGCCGGTGGCAACATAACCTTCGGGGTAGTTCGCGGAGTCGTCCTTGGAGGAGGAGCGCGTATAGGACGCAGTCAGGAATCCATGCCTGGCGAAGCGTCCCTTCACTGCTGCTATGAACGCATAGTAGTTCTGCCGCGCACCGTTGTACTCATAGCCCATGGAGCCAAAGCTCGTATTGAGGCGAGTCTGGATCCCCGATCCAGTCCATACGCCGCCTGAATCGAACGCCGGATGCGCGATCAGATCTCCGGGGACAAGGTTCACATCGACGGTATAGCTGGTGTCTCCCGTATTGCCTCCAACCACGATCAGGTTGTCAGAATGTGTTCCGGCATACCCGAAACTGGCGGTCATGTTCGAACTGAGCTGGCGCTCCAGCGCGGCCGACCAATTGTAGGTATTTGGCGCACTCAGGTTCAGATCATTTCCTGAGACTCCAACCTGGGCGCCGGGAATGCCACCCTTGGCATCGAGCGGTTGTCCCACGAATGCCGGGAATTGGAACCCGAATGGGTAGTGGTTCTGCGTGCCGTAGCCGAAGATGGGCGGCGCGGTGGAACCGTTGTTATAGAAGGTCGGCGTGATGGGCCCCGGCGGATTGCTGCCCAGATCGTTCTCGGCATTCCCCAGGGTTACGTAGTCGTGAAAGACTCCAAACCCGCCGCGGATCACCCACTTGCCGGTTCCAAATGGATCGTATGCGAAACCGCCGCGTGGGCTGAATATCCAGTTGATGTCGTGGTTGAAGACATTCGATTGCTGGACCATGGACGCGCCCGCGATTCGATTCGCGAAGGTAGATCCCGATGCGAGATGCAGGTTCGCCAGCACCGTTCCTTTCAGGGCCACGTAGGGATTTCCATCGTTGTCGTAGCGGATGCCATAGTTGACGGTGAGTTTGCGGTTTACCTTCCAGCTATCCTCTACAAACAGGCCAAATGTTGTTTCTTTGTAGCCGTAGTTTCTGGCTTCAGGCTGACCGCTCACAGGATTGTATGCAAGCCCGCCCTCGCTGTATGGGTCGTCGTTGATCAGGTCAATCATGTTGGTGTATTGGAGATTGGGCTGGTCAAAGGCTCCAGCGAAGAGGGCAATGTCATCGCCCCGCCACGCTTCGAAGCCGGCCTTCACGCTATGCGCGCCGACAACCTTGGTTAATACATCGCGCCAGTGATAACTGTGCTGGATGTAATCTCCATCGGCAAAGCCGTCTCCCCAACCGGTGCCCAGGTTGGTCACGTTGACGATGGGAACGGTGAAGAGGCCCGCGTTGGGCGAGATTCCTTCAATCCGGCCGTAGCCGAAGACCGCCTCGTTCAACATGCTCGGCGAAAAGGTGTGCGTCTCGTTGACTTGCAGATTGAAAGTGTAGAAGGCGCTGGTCGTTGCAAATGCAGGGCGAACCGCAGGCCCTCCATTGCTGATTGAGTCTCGGAAAAACTGGCCGTAAATACGGTCTTTGCTGAAGTACTTATCCAGGCGGATGTTCCACTGCTTCGCATTATAGAAACTTGAAGAGTTGAAGTGTCCGTTGTCGAATACCGGTGTAGAGCAGGGAATGCTGTCATACGCGGCGCCAAGATCTCCCACACCTGCCAGGCACGAAGCCTGGTCCGCGGTCGGAAGGGTGTTGCTCCACAGCTGTCCGGCAGTGGAAGCAACGCCGGCGGTGGTCGCGCCACTCGGCGGGTACTTGACCATCAACTGAACTTCCGGGCTGTTCGGCATCGCGCCCTGCGCCCATGTTACGAAAGCCGGGTCTTCGTATCCGACAAGACCGCTGCCGTTGGATGCCAGCGAAAGATAGGGCTCATAACCGGCAAAGAAGAAGAACTCCTTGTGCGGAATCACAGGTCCGCCCACAGTGAACGACATATTGTTGATGTGATATGGGTTCAGCTTGGTCGGCTGCGGCACGCCGAATTCGCCGCGGGTCGTCAGTTGCTGGGAGGTGTAGTATTCGCTGGCCATGCCGTGATATTGATTTGAGCCCGACTTGCTGGTCATCACGGTCTGGATAGAACTGGCGCGGCCATAGTCAACGGTGTACGTATTGGTCTGAACGCTGATTTCCTGCACCGCGTCCGCATTCGGTGTCAGGTTGATGACGCCGGGCCGAATGCTGCTGGTCACGTCCATTCCATCCACAACATACTGATTGCCGTTCGCACCGCGCCCATTGGCGCTGGCGTTCACCCAGTTTTCAGGGGCAAAGTTTGTCGACGTGCTCGAGCCGGGAGAGTTCTGGCCTCCCGTGCCTGTAACTCCTGGAGCCAGCGTAATCACGTTGGTTGGATTCCGGCCCTGGAGAGGCAGATCCTGGAGCGCCGCGGTGTCCAATGTCTGCTCGAGACGGCTATCGGAGGTGTCGAGCAAGGGAGCCTGGGTTGTGACGGTGATAGTAGATGACGCTTTTTCTATCGTAAGAACCATCGGAACGTCGCGCGTCTGATCGGTCGCCAGATTGAACGACACCGAGGCCGGCGAGAATCCTTGCACGGTCGTGGATACGGTGTAGTTGCCAGGCGCCAGGCTGTCGAATCGATACAGACCGCTGGTATTACTGACCGCCGTTCGAGTGACGCCGGTGTCAGCCGCGATCAAGGTTACCGTTGCATTGGGAACGACGGCGCCTTTTGCGTCCTGCACGGTGCCTTGCACGTTGCCATTGAACTGGGCGTAGCAGCTGGCCGTTGAAATGAACAACACCAGCAGCAACATCTTAAAGAATCTCTTTGTGGTTTCCTTCATCTTGGCCTCTCAAGAACAGTTTGTCGCGTATGCGAGATGTCACCCAATGCCCATTGCCTCTAGCATCACCGGGCATCAAGGCCGGCTGATTTTCGACCTCTTGCGTCGTCTGAAAACGTTTAGCAAATTTCACCGTCTCCAAAGACACAGCGAGACTACTCAGCAAGGATGAGGCGCGCATGAGCTAGAACGACCACGGCAATCTAGTACATATGAACTAGAGAGCGGTAACTGGCTTGCTGGGCAGGAGGCGTCCGGCGTAGACTCCAGCCTGCCCGAAGATGAAAAGAATCTTTCAATCCCTGGTCATAAACAGGCGGAGGCGAAACTGCCTCAGCTTGGCCAGTTTGCTCTGCGGCCTCGGTCTTGGAGTCGTATCCTGCAGCTCCCATCCGCAGGTTCGGATCGCCGTGATCCCGCAAACTGAAGGCAACATGCTTTGGGATCCGGCGCATGCCGGTGTCGAAGTTGGAGCCGACCGGACGGGCACATCGATCTACTGGAACTCCCCCACTCGTCTGGATGATGTCGAAGCACAGATCGCGTTGGTCGACCGAGTCGCAGACGGCAACTTTCAGGGTTTGGTTCTCGCTCCCGATCAAGCGCTGTCACTCATTGCGCCCGTGCGCCGCGCTCTCGCACACGGAATCCCTACCGTCGTCATCGGCTCCCCGCTGGCAATTCCCGCAGGCGGAAATCTTTCCTACATCCTCAACGACGATGCAGAGGGTGGTCGGATGGCGGCGCGGCGCGTCGCAGAATTGCTTAACGGCCACGGAACAGTAGCCTTGTTGGGCATAAACCCGGACATCATCGGGATTATGATTCGCGCGCGCGCTTTCGAGCAGCTTCTTGCACAGAACTATCCCAACATTCGCATCGTCGAGAAGCGAATGGGGACGTTTAACGAGGCGCACGAACAACAAGCCGCTGAAGAAACGCTCAACGACAACCCTCATCTCGATGTGATTGTCGGCCTGATGTGGCCCACGATCGATGGCACCCTGTCTGCATTGGATACGTCCCGGGAGAACCGTTCCGTCAAGATCATCGGCTTCGACCCCTTGGGATTTCCGCCTTTTGAAAAAGAGAATCTCGATTGCGCGATCCAGCAGGATACGCGGTCCATGGGCGAGCAGGCTATCGAGTCGATATACGCGAGACGCCTTGGAAAATCAGTGCCTGGCTTGATCTATGTGCAACCAAGATTGATCAATCGCCAAAACGTTGACTCACCCGAGATCCGGCTTATGACCTCCGCGGACTGGAAGCTCGGCCATTGGCATTGGAGTCCTGCTCAATGAAACTCCTATCCTCTGTGCGCCGCCTGGTTGTATTTGGGGTTCTTTCAGGTCTTCTGCTTGGGTTGGGGTTCGTTGCCCTGCGCGCCTATTTTCACAGCTCCAGTCGCGGTCTGCCTTATTCCGATTCCTTCGCAAAAGGACGATCGGACGAGTGGAGGGCGCTGGGCGGAACATGGGAACTAGTAAACGGCACAATGCGCAACGAATCCGATGAGCGCGGCGCAAAGCTCCTGACGGGTTCACCGTATTGGCGCGACTACTCCATCGAAGCCGATGTCTATCTGCTGGGCAACAGCGGCGACGCGGGACTGATCATTCGATCGAGCAACGAAGAAGAGGGCGTGAATTCCTACACGGGGTACTATGCCGGCATACGCACGCTCGATAGCGCGCTCGTGCTCGGCCGCGCCGAACATGGTTGGATGGAAGTCAACAGGCCGATTCGCAGCGCAACCGGAATTCGCCCGTTTCAGTGGTATCACCTGAAACTCCTCGCCTATCAATGCGAAATCGTCGCTGAAATGACGACTCCCATGCCGGTGGCTCATTACTCCCTCGGCATCAACGAGCAGAACTGTGTTCAATCCGGGCGGGTCGGCCTTCGTTCGTACTCGGCGGGCGGCATCTGGCGCAATGTAGTGGTTCGGCCCGCCACACATCAGGACGTCGTCGAGATGCTAAAGAGCAGTGAAGGGCAGCGAGACTCGATGCCATTCTATGGGACC
The DNA here is from genome assembly GCA_963780515.1 of uncultured Acidobacteriaceae bacterium. Lineage (GTDB taxonomy): Bacteria > Acidobacteriota > Terriglobia > Terriglobales > Acidobacteriaceae > Telmatobacter. The sequence goes on along the minus strand of CAWACG010000015.1, from coordinate 142,327 downwards.
GCACAGGACCTCGACTTCCTTGGCTCACAGCACCTTTCCGGTGAAAACCTGACGAATGTGCGCCCCAGCAGCACTGCACAAAGCATTGGAAGTTTGCGCTTGGATTCCTTCGCGAAGCCTGCCACCGCTACCGTACGCGGAGTGGTCATTCTTACCGCGCCCCGGCTTTACGTCCAGGACTCCACCGGCGGCGTCTACATCCCACAGCCCAAAGCGCCTCCTTTGAAAGTAGGCGACGAAGTTGAGGTGACCGGCGAAGTGCATCCCGGCGACTTCAGTTCGACAGTGGAGAACGCCACCGTCCAAGTGCTGTGGGCAAGCACACCCGTACCGCCCGTCTCCGTCACTGCCTCTCAGGCATCGGCCGGTAGATACGACGCGACGTTCATTGAAGTGCACGGCCACCTTACCGCCAAGGAGCGCGGGCCCGGCAACACGCTCATTCTCGACCTCGATGAAGGGCCGCAATCGTTTCGCGCCATCATGAATCCAGGCCGAGGGGATTATCTTTTTAGCAAGCTCAAATTGAACAGCAGCCTTCGCCTGCGCGGTATCTGTGTCGTCGATCCCACGTTGACAAGGAACCTGACACCTTTTGTTTTATTATTGCGCTCCAACGAAGACCTTGAGGTCCTCGCAGGGCCTCCGTGGTGGAGTACAGGCCACGTGATTGCGCTGGTTGTCGCGGTGTTGCTGCTCGCTTTGGTTTTCAACTTCGTCTACCATCGCATTGCGCACTGGCGCCTTCAGGGGGTTCTCGATGAACGCCAGCGCATGGCCCACGAAATGCACGATACGCTGGCGCAGAGTTTCGCCGGCATTGGATTTCAATTGCAGGCAATTCGCAATGGCGTCTCCGGAGAGAACCCTGCTCTGCTTCAACAACTCGATCTGGCAAGCGATCTGGTTCGACACAGCCACCAGGAAGCGCGCCGCAGCATTGCCACCCTTCGCCCTGAATCGCCGGAGTCGGGCGACCTGCTCACCGCCTTGGATGTGTGTGCCCGGCGCATGGTAGAGGGCGGATCGGTTCAGGTTGTCTCGGAAAGAGAAGGCGACCAAAGACCCATCCCTCTGCGCATCTCAGACACGCTTTATCGCATTGGCCAGGAATCGGTTGCCAACGCCGTCAGGCATGCGAATCCGACCCTTCTGACAATTCGTCTCAGGTTTGGCGACAACCTCGCGCGCCTGCAGATTGAGGACAATGGAAGAGGTTTCGTGCCGAGCAATGGCCTGTTGGGCTTTGGGATTCGTGGCATGCGGAGGCGCGCCCAGAGCGTGTCAGCCGATTTTCGTATCGAAAGCGCGCCGGGAGAGGGGACGAAGATCCAGATATCGGCCCCGTTACCGCCTCGCGTCACCATAACTAACTGGCCAAGACTGTTCTGGAGTTATGCAAGGGAGCATTGGATTGATGTCAGACCTTCGAAGCACTCCGATTCGAATTCTTATCGTTGATGACCATCCGGTTGTGCTCGCCGGCCTTACCAGCATGCTCGGCACACAACCCGACATAGAAGTGGCGGGCTCAGCCTCAGGTGGCGAGGAAGCATTAGAGATGCTGCGCCATCGGCCGGCGGATCTTCTCCTGCTTGATCTTCGCATGCCCGGGATGAACGGAATCGACACCCTTCACGCTCTCAAACGAGCCAAAATCAGTATCCGCGTCATTATCCTCACCAGCTTTGAAACAGACGAAGATATCTACCGCGCAGTGCAGGCCGGCGCGCAAGGCTATCTTCTAAAGGACGCTCCGCAATCGGACATGATCGATGCCATCCGGGCTGTTCATGCGGGCAAGCGATATTTTCCACGCCACATTGCTGCGCGATTGGCCGAGCGCATGATGCGCACCAATATTACGGCCCGCGAGCTCGAGGTGCTCAACATGCTCGCGCGGGGCCTCACCAACAAGCAGATCGGACGCGCGCTCGACATCAGCGACAACACGGTTCGCAACCATGTCAACAGCATCATAGAAAAGCTCGAGGTTTCAGACCGCACTGAGGCCGCGACGACTGCGATCCATCGAGGCATCATCGAAGTAAATAATTGATAAGCGATCAGGTTTCTTCCTATCACGCCGGAGTAGACCATCTGTACCATGCGTGACAATCAAAGGCTATGTAATATAGCGGCAAGTTTGACCCAGGAGCAGTTCCGTGGCATCCATAAGGAAAACGCTTTCTACCCGTCGTCATTTTCTAAAAAAAGTCGGCCTTTTCAGCGCTGCATCGTCTCTTTCCATCGGCCGCCTGCTTTCCGCTTCCACGACCAGGGCCCTCGCTGACTCTCATTCAGTTTCCGGCACATCCGCAGCCTTGAGAAATCGTGCACCGCTGGCTCCCAGCGCATTTCACTTTCTGCCGCTCGGGTCGATTCGCCCCGCCGGATGGCTCGACGAACAGCTTCGTATTCAGGCTACGGGCCTGAGCGGACACCTGGATGAAACCTGGGACGACGTGGGCCCAAACAGCGGCTGGCTGGGCGGGACGGGAGAATCGTGGGAGCGTGGCCCCTATTATGTCGATGGCCTTGTACCTCTCGCCTACCTGCTTGACGATCCAATTCTCAAAGCGAAGGCGCAGCGGTTTATCGATTGGACGCTCGGCCACCAGGCCGCCAACGGGATGATCGGCCCGGCGTCAAACGATGACTGGTGGCCGCGCATCGTGATGTTGAAAGCGCTCACTCAATACCAGGAATTCACCGGTGACCCGCGCGTGATCCCGGTAATGGACAAGTATTTCAAGTATCAGCTTGGCGAATTGCCTACTCGCCCCCTGCACGACTGGAGCAAGTTTCGCTGGCAGGACGAGCTGCTGAGCGTGATCTGGCTCTATAACCGGACGGGCGCCCCCTACCTGATGGACCTTGCGCAGCTCTTGCATAAGCAGGGCTACGATTGGGAGGCCGACTTCGCGGATTTCAAGTACACCGAGCGCGTGACCGCAGACTACCTGAAGCTGGATAAGGGCGACGGACTAAAGGACCTGGCACTGGCCACGCACGGAGTGAACAACGGGCAGGCAGTGAAGACGGGGCCTGTTTGGTCGCAGGTCTCCGCGTCCGAAACCGACCGCGAGGCAGCAAGCAAGATGATTGCGGAGTTGAACAAGTATCATGGACTGCCGAATGGAATGTTCTCGTGCGATGAGCATCTTGCGGGCCTGAATCCGACCCAGGGCTCGGAGCTCTGCACGGTTGTCGAGTACATGTTTTCGCTGGAGCAATCGCTGGCCATTGTTGGCGATCCGGCTTTCGGAGACCGGCTTGAAACGCTGGCCTTCAACGCGCTGCCCGGCACGTTTACCGACGACATGTGGGCTCACCAGTACAACCAGGAACCGAACCAGGTGGAGTGCAGTCTTCACCAGAAGCCCTGGACCACCGACGGGCCGGAATCCAATCTCTACGGCCTGGAGCCCAACTTCGGTTGCTGCACCGCCAACTACCATCAGGGTTGGCCCAAGTTTGCCAACAGTCTTTTCATGGTTTCAGGCGCACGAGATAACACCGACCAGGACGGCCTGGTGGCGGCAGCTTACGCGCCTTGCGAAGTTCGAACCGTGCTGCGGGGAACGCCGGTTCATGTCGTTGAAGAGACGAACTATCCCTTCCGAGGCAAAGTCCGGTTGACTATCAATCCAGCCACTCCGCAAGGCTTTCCGCTTCAACTGCGCATACCGGCCTGGGCTGCTGGGACCACGATCCTGGTCAATGGCCAGGCGGCGCCGGCGCCGGAACCCGGCACGTTTGCGCGCATCGAGCGCACCTGGAAGGCCGGGGACCGCGTGGAGATAGCCTTCCCCATGAATCCCCGCGTCTCGCGATGGTTCCATGATTCGATTGCCATCGAGCGCGGGCCGCTGGTCTTTTCCTACGGCATCGGCGAAGACTGGGTAAAGCTGCGCGACCGCGGCATGACTGCCGATTGGCAGGTATTTCCGACCGGGCAGTGGAACTATGCGCTGGATATAGACGAGGGTTCGCCCGCCAAATCTGTGGCCGTGACGGAGACGGAGGTTGGTGAAGGCCCGTTCACGCGTCGTCACCCTCCCGTCCAGCTTGCGGTGAAGGCGCGCAGGCTTGACCAGTGGCGCGCTGAAGACGGCGCAGCCGACATTCTGCCGCCAAGTCCCGTCAGCAGCAACCAGCCGGAGCAAACGATCACGCTGATTCCGTATGCCGCCGCCAAGCTTCGAATCACAGCGTTTCCGCATGCCAAGTCGCAGAGTTGATTGGTTCGTTCAAGGTTCCCGGCAGGCGGGGTGATCCGCGCCGGCGGCGGACAATACGATAGGGATGCCAGGAGGCCCGGCGGCACGCGGAATAGGCAAGTCTTCCCATTGCACATCCATTGCTATTGCTGGAACACTTGGGTCTCGTATGAGAACCCTGAAGGACTCTTGAAATGAAGATTTCGATGTTGACCAGTAGTATCGCTGTCGTTCTCTTGTTTGGCCTTGGATCCATCAACTCCGTCGGACAACAAGACACTGCTGCGCCCTTGCGCGCACCCGCCACACCCCTGGTTGTGCATGACCCTTACTTCAGTATCTGGTCGATGTCGGATCGGCTGACCGACGGCCCAACGAAGCACTGGACGGGCGTCCCGCAAGAGCTGAACGGCCTGGTTCGAGTCGATGGAAAGAACTATCGATATCTCGGCGATGCGGACCGCAGCATTCCGGCCATGGAAGAGACCCATCGGGAGATTACTCCAACGCGAACAATCGTGACATTACAGAATCCTGAAATCGAACTCACCGTCACATTTCTTACGCCCGCATTTCCCGACGACCTCAAGGTGATGGCGCGTCCGATTACCTACCTGACCTGGGATGTGAAATCGCGCGATGGAGCTCCGCATGATGTCTCGCTCTATCTCGACGCAGATAGCGCGCTTGCGACCAATGATCGCGAGGAGCCGGTCGTGTGGTCGCGTGCGGAGATCGATGGCCTCCACCTGCTCCGGGCCGGCACATCAAGGCAGCCCATGCTGGAAAAATATGGAGACAACCTGCGCATCGACTGGGGTTACTTTTATATGGGCATCCCCGCCGCCGAGGGCGCAAGCGAGACCGCAGCCGGGAATCACGCGTATCGCGACACCTTTCTCACCACAGGGCATATTCCTCAAGACGATGACCTGGCTCAGCCGCGCATGCCGCAAAGCCGCTATCCATCGGCCCCGGCGTTGAACATGGTGATTCCGCTTGGCGCGGTGGGCGCCACGTCCGTGTCGCGGCACGTCCTTCTCGGTTATGACGATGTTTACTCCGTGGAGTATATGCAGCAGAAACTTCTGCCCTACTGGCGCACGGAGTTCCCCAGCTTCAGCGCATTACTCGAGGGCGCGGAGCGCGACTATCAACCAATGATGAAGCGATCTGCGCAGTACGACTCCGAGTTGGAACACGACCTGGTACAGGCAGGAGGGCCCGAGTACGCCGCCATTGCGACACTGGCATTCCGCCAGGCGATTGCGGCCCACAAGCTGGTGGAAGACGCGAACGGTGTCCCGTTCTTTATGCCGAAGGAGAACTTCAGCAACGGATCGATCTCCACCGTGGACGTGATTTATCCGTCTTCACCGATGTTCCTGCTGCTGAACCCGAAACTGGTTGAAGCGCAGATGGAGCCGGTCATGCGCTATGCAGAGAGTGCGCGGTGGAAGTTTCCCTTCGCACCGCACGATCTCGGGGTCTATCCTCTCGCGAATGGTCAACTCTACGGCGGAGGCGAAGTGAGTGAAGAAGACCAGATGCCGGTTGAAGAGTCCGGAGACATGATTCTGATGGTGGCGGCTGTTGCACACGCCGAGCAGAATGCCGATTTTGCTTCGCGCCATTGGCCCCTGCTTACCAGGTGGGCAGAGTATTTGCTCGCCAAGGGATTCGACCCTGAAAACCAGCTGAGCACCGATGACTTTGCCGGACACCTGGCGCACAATACCAATCTCTCCATTAAGGCGATCGAGGCATTGGCTGCCTATTCCCAATTGGCGGAGAAGCTTGGCGATCACAAATCGGCGACAAAGTATGAGGAAGCGGCGAAATCGATGGCCGCCAAATGGGCGCCGATGGCCGCGGACGGAGACCACTACCGCCTGGCATTCGACAAGCCGGGTACCTGGAGCCAGAAATACAATCTTGTCTGGGACACGATCCTCGATCTCCACATATTTCCAGCCCAGATAGCGGATCAGGAAGTTGCCTTCTACAAAACCCGCATGAACACCTTCGGCCTGCCGCTCGATAACCGCGCGACCTACACAAAGCTGGATTGGACTGTGTGGTCGGCGACGCTTGCCCGCAACCCGGCTGACTTCAAGGCCATCATCCATCCGATTTTTGAATTCCTTAATCAGACTCCGGACCGCGTGCCAATGACCGATTGGTACGACACTGTCTCAGCTCGCCAGGTTGGCTTTCAAGCGCGATCAGTGGTCGGCGGAGTTTACATCAAGCTTCTGGCCGACCCGGATTTGTGGCGGAAGTGGGTTGGCCGCGCGCACTAAGACGCATTCTGCAATTGGTTGCTCACTTGAGCAAGTGCAAGTTCAGATCCGATGCAGGTCGAAGCCGCATTGACCGTCGGCACGGACCGCTGGAAAGCTGCATGCTCAGAGCGGGTAGGGATCGCCGGAGCGTACGATCCGAATGTCGTGATCGGTGAAGCTGCCGTGCATCTGCGGAACTTCATATCTGGGCATATGGCAGGAGACGCAGTGGCTGCTCTGCACCTTGCAGGCGGGCGCTCTGTTTGCCGCTTGAAGGTCTTGGCGATGCTGTGAGGCAGAGATTGCTCTCGACGCATGGCAGGCGAGACATTTTGCATCGTAGAACACGATGTCCCGCACGACCTGTTGATGCGGATCATGACAGGCGGTGCAGGTGATCCGCGGGTCAGGCTTGCTCCAGCATCGGCTTTTCGAGAGCCTGTAGGGCTGGAAGCGCACATTGATCGGGACGTAGTCCTTCGTGGAAATCACATCCATGGGTGCGCGATGGCAGGCGCCGCAAAAATCCACGGTCTCCACCGGAGTGAAAACGCCAGGATCGAGAATCGCTTCCTCTCCTTTTTCTGATTGATTGGCCCGCATCGCCTTTACGTGCTCTGCGCCGGGGCCGTGGCATGCCTCGCAGGTAACCCCGGGTGTTGCCCGGTCCGGTTCGAATTCATTGCGCAGCGAAGATGCGGTTGTATGGCATCCGAAGCAGCGCTGCGCGATCTCAGGGTTCTGCATCGTCCCGAATGCGTGATCCAGATCCGCAGGGGCCGCGGGGGAATGTCCGGGCGTGAGGTCGAGACCGCGGATCGATGGGAAATAAGTCAGTTGGCTTTCAAACAGATTCCCGCCAGAGCGCAGGATGAATGTTTGCCCCATCATTCCATCGCCCATCGACCACAGGATTGGTCCACTCATCACGGCGCCGCCTTGGGCAACGGTGTAGGTGCTGCCGTCGCGCTCACGGGTGATCGAAGTCTGGAATGGCGGAGAACTCAAAGTGATGGACGGGTTCGAGCGGAGCACTTCGGTCTCTGCTGCCTTCCACGCCGCATGGGCCATGGAGGTTTTCTGTTGCTCCGCGACGATCTCTTTGTGGCATGCAGCGCAGGAGTCTGTGCCCACAAAGTCCTTGCGAGATGCGTCCGGTCTGGTTGGCCACCAGCCCTTTTCGCGGAGACGTTGCGCCGTTGTTTTGGGCGCCTGCCTGTTCAGCGGCCCGCGCGCGCTCACGGGCGTCCGTCCGGCAAGCGCGGCCAACAAGATCGAGGCGAAAACCAGGCTTGCGGCAAACCTCATTGCTGGGTCTCGCGGAATTCCCGGATAGCCTCTTCCGCTCTTCATAGACCTCCCCAGTGCCAGCAATGCTACAAGGCAACCAGATCCCATTCTTGCAAGGAAGCCACAAGCATTCGACGCAATTCATCAGGCCGTGTTGATGTGCCTGAAAAGCTGGCGGCGGGCAAAGAAACACCGGCCGTTCGTTTCCGTTGCACCTGATTCCCAAACCGGCTCATTGACGCTTCAGTGCGGTGAAGGCATCGTCTGTTCGGTCGCCGCGAGTTCCGCCGCCTTGGCGCGTTCGGCTGCTGCTTCATCGGTCCGCCCCTGGCGCTCGAAAGCAATCGCGAGCTGGCTATGCGGCTCGGCGAAGGTGGGATCGGCGGCGATGGACTCCTGGTAGCGGGCGACGGCGTCGGCGATCTGGCCACGCAGCATTAACTGGTTCCCGGCGTTCATCGCAAAGTTGGCTCGCTGGCGGCTGACGGCGCTGCGGGCAAGTTCTGCACCCTCGCGCCGCAGCTCCACCACCTGTGCGCGCAGATCTTTCATCTGGCTACGCAACTCGGTGGCCTTCTGCGCATCTCCCGCGCCTTCGGCTGCGTTCGCTTGATCTGCGAGCGTGGCTGCCTGCTCGGCCAGCACACCCGCCAGCGTGACCCGCGGCCCCGGTTGGCCGGGAAGCAGCGGGATGGCCTTTTTGAGTGCCGCCGCAGCCTCGGGCAGTCTGGAATCCTGCTTCAAAGTGCTGCCCAGGATGGCCCACGCATCGCCGTTTTCAGGGCGCAAGGCCACTGCCTTTTTCAGCTCGACGACCGCATCGTCCAGCCTGCCAACCTGCATCAGCAGGATGCCCAGCGTATAGGGTGGATCCTGCAATGTTGGGTCCATCTGGCCGGCGCGAGTCAGCTCAGCGATGGCCTCGTTGAAGCGGTCTTTGAACTTGTAAGCCAGTCCGAGGTCGTAATGCAGTTGGGGATCGTTGGGGTCCAGCGCCAGCGCCTTCTGAAAGTCGCTGATGGCCTCATCAAAGGCGGAGAGCTGCACGTGGGCCACTCCCAGGTCCTTATAGACGACCGCATCCTTCGAGTTCTCGGCGAGCGACCGCTGGAAACAATCGAGCGCCTCTTTGGCTTTTCCGGTTAGGGTAAGCGCCAACCCCAGGTTGGTAAGCGCGCTGGCGTTGTGCGGCTCATGCGCAATCACCTGCTGGAAAAGGGGAATCGCCTCCTCCTGGCGGCCCAGCCGCTGCAACGCCATGGCTTCGTCCAGCTGAGCACCGGACAGGGCTGGGGAAAGCTTGAGAGCCTCTTCGAATTGTTTTACTGCTTCGTCGTCCTTGCCCGCCGCTGCCAGACTGCGTCCGTATTCGGCGAGCGCCTCAGGGTTGGGCGGATTGATCTTTGCCGCGACCTCCAGCGTAGCCAGCGAATCTTCGAGATCCTGCTGCTTGCGAAAGAGAACGCCCAAATGAATGCGCGCCGGCAAGTAGTTGGGATCCAGTCGAAGGGCGTCATCGAAGCGGCTGCGTGCCTCGTTCCATTGGCCCTGCTGCGCATACATTGAACCGATTGCATCGTCCAGGCCGACACGTGGGCCGAAGAGGGACTCCTCCGCCATGAACTGGCTGATCGCCTCAACGGGCCTGCCCACGGTGGCGAGAGCCCGTGCATAGGCGTCATAAAACGGAGAAGTAAGCGGTGTTTGGCCCGGCTCCTTTGAGAGATGAAGAGCTTCGTCAAAGTGCGGAATGGCCTTGGCCGTCTCGCCTGTTTCCGCGTAGGCCAATGCAAGATTAGCCTCGTTGCCGGCATCGTGCGGCTTGAGTTTCTGTGCGGCTTCGAGCTCCAGAATTGCGTCGGCTGGTTTGCCGAGTTCCAGAAGAACCGCGCCCAGTGCTTCGTGCCCTTCAGGGATCTGCGGCGCCAGCTTCACCACGTCGGCAAACTTCGCCCGCGCCAACACAAGATTTCCGTCCCGGCTGGCCTCAAGCCCTTCACGAAAGTCGGCGTCGGCTTTCTTCAGCGTGTGCGGCTCGTTCTGCTTCGCATTTTGCGCCCCAGTGTTTTGGGGAACCGCGAAAGCGACGCCGAGAAGACAAGCGATGAGCAAATCTCGGCACTGGTCCATGCGCTATTTCTCCGCCGGTTTGGGATCGTTCTGGTGCTGAAGCTCCACCACCGTCTTGAACTCCCGATTGGCAGCGGCAAACTGGCCGGTTGCCTTGTAAGCCTGGGCAAGCAGGTTGTGAGTGATGTAGTTGGAGGGGTCCATGCTGACAGCATGATCGAGGTAGTGGACAGCCTGAATGGGATCGTGCAGCTTCAGGAATGTTTCACCCAACAATATATAAGGGCCTGTGGAGTTTGGCTCGAGCAGCACGGCGCGGTCGAGAGCCTGCTGCGCCTCACTGTACTGGCCGTTGCGAAGGTAGGCGTCGCCGAGCCGGTCGTACAAATCAGGATTGAGGGGGTTGAGCTTTCGCTCGGCCTCCAGTTCGCGAATGGCGCCCGGCACGTCGCCTCGGGACAACGCCACCTCCCCCAGAAGCTCGTGTGCCAGCGGCAGCGTAGGGTCGAGCACTAATGCTTTCGAGGCTTCTACTCCAGACTCGTCGCGAAGTTCGCGACGCAGGAAAAGCCGCCCCGCCAGCAGGTAGGCCTGAGGTGAGTCGGGAGGAAAGCCGAATTGCGCGGCAAACGCATGGCGCGAGTCGTCGTAGCGCTGCACATCCGCATAGCAAAGCGCCAGCACGTAGTCGGGATCAATATTTGCGTTTGCCACTGCCGCGTGTGCTTTCTCAAGGAAAGGGATGGCCTGCGGGACATGGCCGAGACGGAAGAGGCTCACACCGTGCATCTCGGTTGATTCGCGGTCGTTCGGATCCTGTGCCTCGGCCTTCGTGAAGGCCTCGATGGCTGCGGGAAAGTGTTCTCGCTGGTAGAGAATGATGCCCCGCAACCGCTCGGCGCCGGCTGGCTCCGGCGACATGGCGGCGAGTTGGTCAAGTACAGCCATCGCCTGGTCGAGCCGTCCCTTGGCGGCCAGCTCCTGGGCGGATTCGATGGATGGGGTTGGGCCAGTCTCGGCGCCGGATGGGGCGGAGCGGAGCGCGGCTTGCGCCTGGCCAGGAACAATGAGATATGCGAAGACGAATGCGGCAACGAGTGCGCGGAACATAGATGGGCCTGCTCTTGCAGTTTAGCTCTAGAGGGTTGCTTCCAGGCTGAGCGGTTGCAGCGCGGGAAAAAAGAAAGGGGAGCCGAAGCTCCCCCTCTAGTTTTGTTGCGGCTCCTTCACGGAATTAGAACTGTACGTGAAGAGAAAACTCAAGTTGACGTGCCCCGCAGACGTTGCCGTTGCTGGGTCCGCATCCTCCACCCTGGCCATTGATGCCGCCACCCGACTCGATATTGCCGCCCGGGTTGCCCGCGGTGATGTGGTTGAAGACGTTGAAGGCATCCATGCGGAACTTCACATTAGTGCTCTCCCAGACGTCAAACGCCTTGGTAATGGCCATGTCGTCGGAGAAGAACCTCGGGCCACGATAGGTGTTGATGCCTGAGTTGCCGAAGTTGTCCAGTCCGGGGTTGACGAAGGTTCCATCACCGAGTGAGTGCGACGGGTAGTAGCTACGACTGCCAGTACCGCCCGAGCCGCCGACGAACTTGGTGAGTGAGGTTGACATTTTTTTGACCTGGCTCGGGTCGCCCGGTCCGGTTTGAATGTTGGACCCGCTCTCGTTGTAGCCAAGCGTGAAGGGCAGGCCGCCGGACCAGTTCGTGGTATCGCTTATCTGGTAGCCACCGACGATCAGATCGGTTGCACGGTTGGCGCTGTCCAGGAATTGCTTGCCCTTGCCAAAGGGCAGGTCATAGCTGCCGTACGCGGTTAATTGCTGGTTGCGAACTTCGCCGTCGCGGCCATGGACGACCGCGTGGCTCCAGGTGGAATAGCCGCCCTGCTCATCGAAGGCGCTTGCCCATTCATAGTTGGCCGTCCAGGCAAGTCCGTGGTTCATCGTGTTGGCCAGGGTCACCTGCAAGGCGTCGAATTCGGTGTTCAGGACATCGCCCCTGAAGGCGATGCTGTTGTTCCAGCCGCACATGCCCGGCGTGATGAAGGGCTCGTTCGGTGTAACGTAATTGGGATCGTGGCACGCGGGCAGCGTGGCTGCGTAATAGCGTTCCAGGAGGTTGCCGTTCGCGCCGCCGTTGGCCGAAATCGTGTTGGCGTGAACCGACGGATCATAGTGCAACGACTGGCCTGTCACACTGTTGGCGCCAGGGAGGAAGATTGCTCCTTCGTTCGGATTGGTGCCGTTGTTGTCACCATCGCCAAGGGTGTGGGTTCCCTTGTTGCCCACGTACGCTACGGTTAACGCCATGGTCGGGGTGATCGCGCGCTGCACGGAAAGGTTCCAGGCATCGATCGTCGGGAAGTTGAGCGGGTTGCTGCGGGCGCTCGAGCTGACCTGCGTGCCTGGGTTAGGCAGCAAGCCGTTCGCGGGCACCGGAATGGACACGTAAGGCGCGGGCCCCACGTCAAGCTTAAACGCCGCGCTGGTCGTAGTGGGCGAATTGATCTGCTGGTTGGCCAGAACCGGAATATTCTGGGTGACGGTATGGCCGAAGATGGAGCCGAAGACGCCGGTGTCAAAGCTGCGCCCGTATCCGGCGCGAATGACGGTCTTGGGATCGTACTGGTAGGTCACGCCAAGCCGCGGCGCGAACTGTTTCCACTTGTTGATTGACCAGCCTAGGTTGGAGCCGATGCCGCCGATGCCGGCCACGTGCATATAGCCATCGGTGAGATTCAGCAAGGCGCCGTTGCCCGGACCATTGACGCTCTCCGGGAAGTAGAGTTCCCAGCGGATGCCGAGGTTCAGAGTCAGGCTCTTGGTTGCACGCCAGGTGTCCTGGGCGTAGAAGAAGGTGCGCTTCTGGAATTCCTTGGCGTTGGTCGATGTGGAGACGTAGCGGTTGAAGCTGGTCACGTCGCCCATCATGAAGGCAGCATATCCAAGACCGCCCGGAGTCTCTAAAGCGGGATTCTCTGTGGTCTGAGTGTTGAAGTAGAGCAGGCCGGCGCGATCATTGTCGGACGGAACCCGCAAGTTGCGGCCATAGCGCAGGTCCGCGCCCACCTTGATGGTGTGGTTGCCAGCGACCCGAGTCCAGTTGTTGACAATCTGGAACTGATCCTCGCGCTCGGTAAGCGGGCAGTTGCAACGGTTGATGTTCAGGCCATCGCCATAGACGATGTTCCCTTGTGTTCCACCACCGCCGCCCGGCACATTGGTGACCTGGAAACCAGGTGATCCCGAGGTGATGTTTCCGCCAATGTTGATGCCGGGAATTCCAAGGGTGTCGGCGAACTCCGTGCCCTGGTCATGCTTGACGTCGATTACGTTGTAGCGGTAGTAGCCCAGGCGGAAATCGGTGAGCAGCTTGGGGCTGATGGCGATGTCCATGCCACTTGCCAGGCTGTCGTTGGCGCCGGTCGAGTTGCCGCCGTAGTTGTTGATGCCGAATCCGGGACCGCCGGCTGCGCCGAACATGACTGCGCCGGACAAGGTGTCCCAGAACCGCGAGAAGCGCTCAAACGCGTGGGCCTTCTCATTGAGCGTATAGTCGACGCGCTCAGTCCACTGGTTGCTATTGAATAGACCGGTGCCGGACTCATTGTAGTTCTTATCCAGGCCGTCGACATCTCCGGAGCCGGCCCCCAGGGCAATGCCGTTGGTGAATGGCTCGAGGATCGTGAGGAGATTGAGTGCCGGCGTGGAAAGCAGCGAGGTTGGGACCACATTGTCAGGAAACGGGTCACCAATCGCAACAGTCGGCCCGCCGGCGGCTGCTATGGCGGCCGCCTGGGCTGCGCTCGTGACATAGAGAATTCCGGCAGCGCCCGGTGCGCCCGTTGCTGTGCTTTCGTATTCGCTGAAGTCGGCGCCTTTATATCCGGCTGCGATCTGGGCAGCGCTGGTGGTGTTCTTGCCCAGGGCGGATTCAGTCAGAAGGGAGGTGGGCAGGGTATCGGTGGCGGTTGTGCCCACTTTCTGCCGCTGTCCTTCATAGTTGAAGAAGAAGAAGGCCTTGTCCTTGAGAATCGGGCCGCCAATGGAGGCGCCCATTCTGTTCTTCAAGCCCGGCGGGATTGCGGAAGGACCGGATGCGGCCTGAGAGAACGGATCGCGGGCCAGGTTCGCGTTGCCGGTGCGGAAGTCGTAGACGCTGCCGTGGAAGTTGTTGGTGCCCGAACGGGTCTGCGCAGTTACAACCGCCGAAACAGCTTTGCCCAACTCTGCGTCGAAGTTCTGGGTCGTGATCTTGGTTTCAGTCACCGCATCCATGGCGGGGTTGATAACGATAATGCCGAGAATTGGATCCTGATTGTCGGTGCCGTCCAGCTCGAAAGCGGTGCCGCCAAAGGCCTGGCCGTCCACCTGAATCTGCTTGGAGCCCTGCGGGTTTTCATCGGCCGCGTGGGACCAACTCAGAAGCTGGGCGCCCGGCAGCAGCAGTTGCAGGTTGGTGAAGTTCTGGTCGCCCACGGGCAGGCTTGAAACCTGCTGCTGGTCAAAGACCGTCGAAACGTCCGCGCGGTCAGTTTTCAGCTCAGGTTCCTGGTCGGCGCTGACCGTCACTGTTGTGGCGGCGCTTCCGATTTCCATGGTGGGGTCGATGCGAGGCGCGGTGTCGGCCTCGACGGAGATGCCCTTGGCCTCAAACGCCTGGAAGCCCTTGGCCGTGACCCTGAGGTCGTACATGTCGGGAATAAGGTGAGGGACGCTGTAGTCGCCCGAAGCATTCGAGGTGACGGTAACGACGGTGCCCTTGGCTTCGTCTTTTACCGTGATCGTGGCGCCTGGAATGGCAGCCCCGGTCTTGTCGGACACTGTGCCGAAAATCGATCCGTAGACCGACTGCGCACTGGCCGGCGCGATAAGGAGCATGCTTGCGCAGGCAAATATCGCCAGCACAAGTGCTGTACGCAAATTCTTGATCATGCGGTCTCCTGAAAAGTGGTCCGTTACTGCTATTTCTGTAAACTCGTTGAATCTCTGCCGGCTGGCAGATGTGTGATTCGGCTAGTCGGCGTACAAGGCGCCCCTGCCGAGATGGCAGGTTTGCTCAAAACCCGGTGCCGCTGCTCCCGAAAGCGAAGATGGTGAGAGCTAAAAGGGCTGACCCCAGGAACAAATCGAAACCATATCCAAAACGCAGCAGCGCTGTCAACGACTTAAATGAAGATTTTTGGGTTCAAAGAACGGGAAAACGATATATCAATTCGTGAAAACATTTACAGTGGTACACGCCAACGTCGGTGGGAGCGCTCTCAGCCTGCCTATAAAGCTTAACGCCACTATATAAAGCGATTTACTCAGTTATTCTCCGTGTTTCCTGACCTTTTTCTGGCCCAATGAGGCCTATTTGAGTGTAAGCTGGCCTACTCGTTGTGATAGCACAAATGTGGAGTCGTATGTATAAATGTCATGACATTTCATAGGCCTATCCATCAAGCTCTGCGGCTTTGCTCGCCAGTTGCGTGTTGCCACAAGGGGAGCTGCGGGTCATCCTCCGGATTCCTATCCGTATCCGCCAAATGGTTGATTTGACAGGCAGATTTGACCGGGCGCGTGACCCCTCGTCCAGAACCAGTTCCATCTACCCCGCTCTAGAACGAGGGAGAGCGCCGTCCGTGCAACCCGCCCAGGTCTCCGTTCAGCCGCCGCATTGAGGGCTGAAGTCGGGTGGGTCTTGGGTATGACATTCTCCATCCCCCAGCTGCAAGATCTTGCGAACTGTTAACTTGGCGGATACTGGTGCGGCTCAGCGTCCGACAAATGACGCGTGGCCTCTCGAGCGACGACGCCAGTCGCGATAACCAGGGATTCCATGGATCCACTGCAACTTGACTCGCAGTTCCCCTGGCTTTCGCTCCTTTATCCAACGGACCGGGCTCTGGCCGGCTAACCAGGCGGCCCGCTCGAAAACCGTTCGACTCGTTCCCCATCCGCGTCAGTTGCCTGCCACTATGGGTCACCCATATATCCCCCGTCTCGTGCCCTCCAAATCCCCCGGATTCATCAAGTTGTCACCGTAAAGTATCATTGCTTATCTCGTTCACTTGACGTAGTTTAAGGATGTGACGGAGCCCCAGCCACCGACGAATTGGCTCCGTCGAAAAGAGAAGAACGATCATCGTGGCTCTCCAAATCGGCTTTATCCCCGCAATCGCCGTCTACCTCGGCTACTGCAGGGTTGCGATGCGCCGCCGGAACAAGCGGTCATGGGAGTCACTGATCGCACGCCTCAGTCCCGATCTCAGCGCCCGCTCACTCAGCGAGCACTTCCCCTGGAAAGAAGGCCTGAACGCCACACCCGATGAAACATGGGAACGCATTCATGGCGCACGGGGACTCTGGGCCATGTACAAGAACGCAGGCGTCATGCAGGAGATGGCCGATTTCGCCGCCGAAAATTGCGAATCCATCGATCGCACTTTGCTTCTCACCCTGCGCAGCGACGCCACCCAGATCCGCATCAGCGCCCTCAAGGCGCTCTTCCAGTGCCTTGTCAACAACGCAAGCGAGAGCGTGCGCCTGAGCGCGTTCCAAACTGCATCGATGTACACAGGAATGGCAGCGCGCATGACGCAACTTATTCAAGACAGCGCGTCTCCTGCTCTGCCGCAGTTTGTCGGGGCTATGTAATTCGCTTCTTCGCCGCAACCAAAGCTTCGTTCTTCAAAACTCTCCCGCCCTCTTCGATTACGTATAAATGGTTCACGTCCAAATCCTTCAGCGTGTCCACTGTGCCTGAAGGCCAGCGAATCTCCACGAGATCGACCTTCCTCGCCTCGCCCAGCCCAAAGTGAATTCGCAAGTCACTGGCCGAATAGTAGCCGTTGCAGGACCGCACTTCGTCGATCTGCGTCAACGGCGAACCCGGCTTGGCTGTCAGCACGGGCGTTCCCGTCTGCGCCACCACTTTGATACGTGCGCCAATTCCCGTGCGATTGCTTCTCGTCCCCACCACGCGAATCTTGATCCAGCTCCGGTTCAGCGTGGATATGCAACGCAGCAGTTGCGGAATCGCATTCACGCAATTGACCACGGCGTCCAGATTGCCGTCGTTGTCGTAATCGCCGACTGCGAAGCCGCGCGCCTTGGCCGGCGTGGTAATGCCGCTGCCGCCGATCAGGCTGTCATCCTCAAACTGTCCGTTGCGCAAATTGCGGTAGAGATACTTGCGTTCCGCATAGGCTGCGTCAACCTGAGTTCCGTCCACCTCGGGATAGACATGCCCGTTGGCCACAAGAATGTCGAGCCAGCCATCGTTGTCCATATCGATAAAGCTCACGCCCCAGCCCAGCAAGCGGGTATTGATGCCCAGTCCGGCCTGGTAGGTACGGTCGTCGAAGGAGCCGTCGCCGAGGTTCATGAATAAGGAGTCGGTATCGCCGGCAAAGTTGGTCTTCACAATATCGAGCATGCCGTCGCGGTTATAGTCCCCAATTGAAACGCCCATGCCTGCCTGCGGCTTGCCGTCGGGTGAGTAGGCGACGCCGGCCTCGATAGCCTGGTCCTTGAAGGTGCCGTCTTTCTGATTCACATAGTAGGTGGCGGAGGTCGAGTCATTGGCCACGTAGATATTGGGCCAGCCGGTATTGTCGAGATCGGCGGCGCCGCAGCTTAGCGCATAAGTCCCCAGCGTACCCCACATGCCGGCCTTTTCGCTTACGTCGGTAAATGTCCCGTCGCCGTTGTTGTGGTAAAGCAGATTCTTGCCGCCCTCCAGGCCCGGCGGTCCGCAAGCTACCTGGATGCCTTTATAGGTGCAATTGGCATCCTCAGGCAGAGGCGCAGTTTTAATGTCGAAGTCGATGTAATTGCCCACGTAAAGATCCAGGTGCCCGTCTTTGTCGTAATCGAGAAACGCACAGCCCGAGTTCCAGCGCAACCGGTCCTGCAGCAGGCCCGCTTCCCTCGTCACCTCGTTAAATGTCCCGTTGCCGTTGTTGCGGAAGAGCGCGTTCTGCCCGTAGTAGCTGACGAACAGATCATTCCAGCCGTCGTTGTTGTAGTCGCCTACACAACACGCCTGTCCCCAGCCTGAGCGAGCCAGGCCGGCCTTTAAGGTCACGTCGGTAAACGTCCCGTCCCGGTTGTTCTTGAACAAATGGCAGACCGGCTCGTGCCCCCTTTGAAACCCCTCAAGCCGCCAGCCATTCACCAGAAAAATGTCAACCCAGTCATCCTGGTCGTAGTCGAAAAAGGCTGCGCCGCAGCCCGTGGTTTCAAGCAGGTATTTGTTGCGGTGTTCGCCGCCGAAGATTGTCTCGACGTTGAGCCCGGCCTCTTTCGCAACGTCAACGAATTGCACGCCAAGGGGCGTGCCGGTGACCGGTGAAGGCGTTCCCTTGGGCGCCGGACGTGCTTCGGCAGAATAGGACTGACGCGCGCTCCCCGCAGATTTTTGCGGCGGAGCAGCCTGCTGGCCCGATAGCCCGAAGGCGGGTCGTGCCAGTCTCAACACATCTTCCAACGGTAGAACGAGCGCGGTCCTAGAAAGTGACTTCAAAAATCCACGGCGGCTGAAAGACAATGCAAGCTTCTCCTCAACGCGCGCCGCTGTTGTCCGCGGCTACGCCCTGAAAGCCGAGTATATTCGCCCACCCGCGACGGACGCAGCCATCCCGGACATGTACGTTTTGAGGAAATCAAAGACGAAACGCGCAGTTGCTGAGAAGAAATCGGCCTTCGCGTGGCTGAAAAGCGAACGAATGAGCTGTTCCCGCAACTGGGAACGGCATGAATTCCGGCAGCGTCACGCTTGCAGGATTGCCGGCAGGAATCTTCAGCGCGAATTTGCCAGCGCAGGCGCACCCATCGAGACAACGCCGTAGAACTCCTGAGCAGATCCTTGATGCCCGTTGCAGCGTGCGAACAGACGCAGCGCGAGAGGGCTGGGGCTGATATCCGCATCCTCAAGCGGCGCAAGGCTCGCGGACTTCACGTTCCTTTCCAGCAACCCGAGATCGGTCATGTGCGCGAGATCCCGTTCAATTCGAACCAGGTCATGCCATCCGGTAATCTTGATGATTTCCTCTCGGGTGCACACAAACGGCTTTGCGCAGATTGACCCGTCGGAAGATACGAACTTCTTCGCTCCTTTGCATGCCGAGGCGAGTGCTCTCACGTGCGTTGCGGCCAGCTTGCTGAACAAGTCAACAAAGTAGATATTCGACGCGTCGTTTTCATCGTTCGTGCAAGAGGCGGCAAGAAGGCCGGCCCATAACTGCTGGATCCATCCTTCGTCGGCCCAGGAACCGTCTTCCAGGATGCGCACAACAACACTCGGATGCGCCCGCATTGCTTCAATATCGTTTCGAGCAGCAACCAGTTCTCTCGCCCGCAGCGCAATCTCGACGCCGCTCAGCGCCCTCAAGTTGCTTAATCCTCCGCAGAGCATTCGCCTCGCGTCTGCAGATGCGGCGGGACAGATGCGGCGAAGAAAAGCCAGGGCTTCCGCCATCCGAAACTCGCGCAGGACGTCATCCGGTTCCAACTCGTTGGGTATGGTTGCCGCGAGACTTGCCCACAATCCGGCATCCAGGTCCTTCGGTGGAACAAATGAAAGACCCACGCCGTTCTTGTCCCAGCGAACAGACCTGGCCTGTAGCGTGACCCGCCGGTCGGGGCTTTCTTCCGGCGGTCCTTTCTTCTGCAGTGTCAGCGAGACCACGGTGCCGGGATTCCAGCGCTCTTCAGTCAGGAGGAAGACCCCTGTGCAGCTGATGTCTCTGATGTCGTCCTGTCGCGGAGTCGACCCCGTCCAGTGGTACGCAGAAAGCCCCGGTGATTGGCGCCGTTCAGCCCGCACGGGCTCCGGCAACGTCAGACCCTTGAACCATTGATTCAGTGGCTTCATCTTGCCGCCCTCCGCTTCGCAAGCTGCAAATCCTTAATCGCCCGCCGAGCCATTGATCCTTCTGGATTGCCCGGTTTCGATTTTCAGGCGTCGATAAATATCCCGCCCGCGGGAAGATGCTACTGCCTGAAAACATCGTTCAGATGTGCCCGCCATCACCAGCCAGGCCCTCTCGGCGGCTCCCTGCGAATCGTGTTCTCTCGGTCCCCGATCCACCAGGTCGCACCGCTTTTCTATTCAGACGCCGTCTTACCGGACCCCACGCGGGATTCATGTGTGCACGTCACACTTCAGTTACCGCCCTTGGTTACGCCTGAACAGCGTCTACAACTTTCGATCATTGTTGCCATCCTCAACATGAAATTAGACTTCAACCGAGTCAAGCTATTCCCAATATTTAAATGAGGAGTTCCAGAATGCCTGCAGTGAAGTCGCGGGATCACTATGAGTTTCTCCAAATCAGTCCCAACGCTGACCAGGACACAATCCATCGCGTCTATAAGTTCCTGGCAGCTCGATTCCACCCGGACAACCCGGAATCCGGCGATCCTGAGAAGTTCTGCCTGTTGAAGTCCGCCTACGATGTGCTGTCAGACCCGGCCAGCCGCGCCGAATACGACGCCGATTACGAGCGGGAGGTCGCAGAAAAGCCGCCTCTTTCTAATTGTGTCGATTTCATGGACAGCCTGGAGGGCGAGCTCAACCGGCGGTTGGCCGTGCTGGCCGTGCTCTACTACCGGCGCCGCGCCAACCCTTATGCACCGGAAGTCGGACTGGGCGAGATCGAAAGGCGCATGGGATTTCCCCGCGACTACCTCGACTTCACCACCTGGTACCTGCTCAAGAAGGGATATGTGACCCGAGCCGACAACTCCGACTTCACCCTGACGGCGCAGGGCGTGGACTTTGTTGAAACACAACGCGTGAATATCCCGGTTCTGAATAGAATGCTGACCAGCGGCTCCGAAGAGACACCAGAATGCACAACCTCGGGGGAAACGCACTTAGATCCCCTCGGGCCGGAAATGATCGTGCTACCAGACATGACCGTGATTGCGGATCGGCGAAAGAAATCGAACGATCGCCGGGGAAGCTCGCGTGACCGGCGCGCCAACAAAGCTGAACGCCGTTCAGGCCAATAGGTTCTGTTCATATCCCTGGCGATGCCCCACCAGAACGGACCCGCAGAGCCCGCTGCAGCCAGCAGAAGCGGGCTCCGCGCTTGTTATGCCGCCCTTTTCCCACTGTCTTTCAAGCGCTCGAGCTGAGGACAAGATTCCAACTCAATACTTCGCGTGGACATCGCCCGCAGCTCGGCGCAGCGCTGCCCGCGCCAGAATCCTCGTCGAATCCAGCACCGGCAGCGGCGAGTTCTTGTTGCTGATAATCAGAGGAATCTCGGTGCAGCCAAGCACTACCGCATCGCAGCCCTCGTCCTTCATGCGGCGGATCGCGAGTTGATGATACGTAACCGCATCAGGACGGAAAACGCCGTAGACCAGTTCGTTCAGGATGATGCGATTGATTTCCTCTCGCTCCTCGGCAGTGGGTCGCACCCACGCCAACCCTCGCGCAGCGAGCTTTTCAGGATAGACTTCGCTCTCGACCAGCCAGCGCGTTCCGAGCAGGCCGATGCAATGAAACTCTCGTCCGACGGCCTCATCGGCAACCACCTCGGCGATGTGCAGCCAAGGCAGCGGCGAACGCGGCGCAACATACCCCAGCGCGTTGTGGATGGTGTTGTCCGGGCAAATGAGAAAATCTGCGCCGGCCTTTTCGAGCTTGTGTGCGGAGGCCAGCATCAACTCGCCCACACCCTGCCAGTCCCCTCGATAAATGCATTCCAGAAAATCGCCCAGCGAGAAGGTGTGCATTGTCACTTCAGGGTGCGCGCGCGCACCGAGCCACTGCGCGCCCTCCACGCAAATTGTCCGATAGCAGAGAGCCGCTCCCTCGGCGGAACAACCAACAATTCCGATGTGTTGCGGCATCACTCGATTCAACAAACACACCTCAACAAAGGCTGCGGATCAGTCTCCCGCCAACTGCTCGAGCAGCGTGTCAAAGTCGGTCAGGTCGGCATACTCGATGATGACTTTGCCCCGGCCTTTGTGGTCCTCGATGCGCACCTTGAGGCCAAGCGCGCTTTGTAGTCGCTCTTCCACCTCACGCACGTTGGGGTCGACGGGGGGCTCCGGCTTGGGTTCCTTCCTGTTGCGCTCCGGGTAAAGCAGATTCTGCACAAGGGCTTCTGTTTGGCGAACAGAAAGCGAAAGTGTCGCCACACGCTGCGCCGCCTTCTCAATTCCTGGATGATGATTCAGTCCCAGCAAGGCGCGCGCATGTCCAAAGCTCAGCTCGCCTGCCTCAACGCGTGCCTGTATGCTCTCTGGTAACTTTAACAAACGCATAAAGTTAGCAACCGTCACGCGATCCTTGCCCGTGCGTGTGGCCATCTGCTCCTGGGTCATGTGGAATTCGCGCGAAAGCCGGTCGAAGGCGCGCGCCTGCTCCATCGGATTCAGGTCGGCGCGCTGCAGGTTCTCGACGATAGTGATCTCCATTGCCTGCTCGTCCGATACTTGGCGCAGGATAGCGGGGATCGTCTCCTTGCCGGCCATCTGCGAGGCCCGCCAACGCCGCTCGCCGGCGATCAGCTGGAAGTGGCCATTCGCCAGGGGACGGACCAGGATTGGCTGCACAACTCCATTCGCGGTGATGGATGCAGCCAGCTCGGCGAGCTGCTCCTCGTTCATCTGCGAACGCGTCTGAAATGGGTTGCGGTCGATCTGGTCCAGCGGGATTTCGCGCGGCTTTCCACTCTCTGTTTCCATCACAGGTGGAACCGGTGCGGCAGCAGCATGAACCCGCGGTATCAGCGAATCAAGGCCCTTTCCCAGGGCGCGGCGTTTTGTGTCAGTAGCGGCGGTGGTCATCTTCACAAATCCTCGGTCCCGGCCATTCAGCCCGGACGGGTATCAATCATCATCTATCCTGAAAAAGAACGACTTGTAGTCGTCCTCTCTCAGGAATATGGCCAGAATCGAACTTCAGTCTTCGGCTTTTCGACCTCAGCAGCCTTGCGGGCAAGCGACCGCGGGCTCTCTATGCGGTTGCGGGCAAGAAACTCCCCGGCCAGTTCGAAGTAGGCTTCAGTTCCTCGCGAGCGGCCGTCATAAAGGGCAATTGGCTTGCCGTAGCTGGGTGCCTCTGCCAGGCGAATGTTGCGGGGAATTACGGTGCGAAACAGGCGTTCGCGGAAGTATTCGCGCAATGTCTCGGTAACCTGCTGGGCAAGGTTGGTGCGGTCGTCGTACATGGTCAGCAGAACCCCTTCAATTGTGATCTCGGGGTTAAACGAGGCGCGGACGCGTTCCAGAGTCGAAATCAGCTCCGAAATGCCTTCAAGGGCAAAATACTCAGCTTGCATGGGGACAATCAGCGAGCTGGCGGCAACCAGTACATTGAGGGTCAGAAGGTCGAGCGCCGGCGGGCAATCTAAAATCACGAGATCGTATTTGTCCTTGATGGGTGCCAGAGCCTGTCGTAGACGGACCGCACGGTCTTCCGCGGAGGCCAATTCGACGTTGGCGCCGGTTAGGTTTTTTGAGCCCGGCAGGAGCCAGAGTTTGTCGACCTCCGTGGGCAGAATCACCTGCTCCGCGGGGGCGTTGCCAACCAGCACGTCATAGATGGAGTGCCGGTTGTCATCGCGGGGCAGTCCAAGTCCCGAGGATGCATTGGCCTGGGGGTCGCAATCCACAAGCAGGATCTTAAGGCCCTCGAGCGCCAGGCAGGCTGCCAGATTGATTGCGGTGGTGGTTTTGCCGACTCCGCCTTTTTGATTCACGACGCCGAGAATCTTGCCCATGGCATTTCAGGGTAAAGGGAGGGAGGGGTTGCATGCAGGCATTTCCGTTGTGGAGAACTTAGCAAAGTTGTGGAAAGCCTCCGAATCGAAAGCCGTCCCTGCGCTGGCAAACCCTTGAGCACTAGGATCTTGCGAGTGGCGGCACTTTCGCAGAGGTGGCACTCAAAAAGAGGTTGACCGGTGGAAAACTCCCATCACTTTTGTGCGCTGAGGCCCGGTTTCGAGGCAGATTGGAGTCCAGATCAATCCGTGTTCAGTTCACCTCAAGAGCGATGTTCCACGTGGAACAGTTTTGAAGCGATTACCGCTGTCGGATGTTCCACGTGGAACATCTGCCGCGTTGCGGTGATTTGCTCCGAGAAGCCGTCGGCCTCCCGTCAATGTGCTGCGCGCACTGCCGGCGGCTCTCGATGGCTAATCTCGCTTTGTCACAGCGCGCACGGATTGTTCGCAGTAGAATCCCCCTCGATGTGCAAGGCCCCAGCCGGGAACACGAAACTCCAAGTCCCGGTAATCGGAGCTAAAGCTCGCGGAAGGAGTTCAAATGTTCGCCACAAACGCCTTCATTGGCCGAATCGCACAGCCCACGGATGCTGAGATCGCATCGGCACTAGGCCCCGCCCTCGATCCGTGGCGGCTATTCATCGATTGGCTCAGCAAGCAGGGCGTGAGAGAACAGGAATGGAAATCAAGCTCGACAAAATACGGTTGGTCGCTGCGGATGAAGGTGAAGAAGCGGACGATCGTCTATCTTGGGCCTTGCGCAGGATGCTTTCGCGTCGCATTTGTGCTGGGCAACCGGGCCGTAGAGGCGGCCTCCAAGAGCGACTTGCCCAGGTCAGTAAAAGAGGCAATCGAAGTCTCGCCCCGCTATGCAGAAGGAACTGGACTCCTCCTGTTCGTGCGACGCCTGAGCGACATGCAGGCGATTAAGCAGCTTGTTGGACATCAAGATGGCCCACTGATCCGCTTGCCCATCGCCAGTACACGGTCCGCCGCGTTCGGCAAAGCGACAGGGCTGGACCACGAATACCCCGGTCCTGCAGCCGCTTGAAGCGCGACAAGTTCGGCGCCGGAGGTCATCAGCGCCAGCCAGCCACCTTGAGCAACCAGGCGCGCGGCGGACTCGATGGCCCGTTCCATGCGATCCACTGCTCGAAGAGTGACGCAATCGAATTGGAGCTTCAGCATCTCGGCACGCCCGGAGTACACCGTGCAGGATAGCCCGAGCACCCGAACTGCTTCCTGCAGAAAGGCCGCTTTCTTGCCTTGCGATTCGGCCAGGGTCACTGCGATTTCGGGGCGATAGATCGCGATGGGAATTCCAGGGAAGCCTGCCCCGGAGCCGAAGTCAAGCAGGGTGGCAATCCCCGCCGGCAGTGCCTGGGCGCAAGCGATGGACTCGACAAAATGGCGTGCAAGAATTCCGTCTTCATCGCGAACCGCAGTCAGATTCGTACGTGCATTCCAGCGAAGAATAAGCGAAAGATAAGATATAAACTTTTTAGATTGTTCACCTTGCAGTCGAGAGAGGCCCGCCTCCGCGAGCACCCCGCTCAGCCGTGCGTGCCGCTCCTCGCTCATCGCACCACTCACTCGCCCGCGACGGACGCTTCCACGCGCCGGGGCTGCCATGCGTTCGCCGCCTGCACGAACGCGGCAAAGATAGCGCGTGAGAATGGGCTTGCCGTATAGGTGCGCTCGGGATGCCATTGGACGCCGACAACAAATTGGTCGCGTGAGTCGAGCTCGACGGCCTCGACCACGCCATCCACCGGAGACACGGCGCTGACCCGCAGATTGTCTCCTGCGGCACGAATCGCCTGGTGATGGCTGGAGTTGACCTTCGGGGCCTCCGCGCCCGGCGTGACAAGCTTCGCGAGGCGGGATCCTGGGGCAATCGTCACGGGATGGGCTTCGACTACTTCGCGGCCGGGGCTGTGGTTCACCGGCGTATTGAGCTCGGCTGCGAGGTCCTGCACCAGCGACCCGTTGCACCATACGTTCAGAGTCTGCGCGCCGTGGCAGATTGCAAGGATGGGCTTGTGGAGGTTGAAGGCGTCCTGCAGCAGGAGCTCATCGACCGCGGTGCGGCCCGGATCGGCGGGGCCGCACTCGGGGATGCGTTGCGCGCCAAACCTTTCCGGATCCACATCATAGCCGCTCCCTGGCAACAGTACCCCCTGCACTCCTGCGAGCAGGCGCGCCACCCGGTCGGGACGCTCGTGGAGCGGAACAATCACCGGCGTCGCCCCTGCAGCGTGCAGGGCGGCAATATATTGCGGCAACGCCCGCTGGTTGTATTCGCTGTCGCTTGAAGTGGGTTCAGGGATGGCGATGCGGATAGTCATGGATAAGCCAGTGTAAGGCAGCCGAGGGTCGTCGGAATAGATTCAACGCGCAACTTCCTTCGACGCGCGGTCCAGAGAGCGGGCAGAGCTCCTTCTCTTTCTTGAAAAAGAGCAACCCAACGGTTGCATTTCTGATATCAATTTGCGTAAAGCAGCGCACTCGCGCGGTCAAAACCTTACGTTGATGCCTTGCTCACACATGGTGGTCAGCACCGAAAGGAGATTCGTAACGCCGAGAAGATGCCGGACACCTTTGCCCAGGTTGATCAACTCCAGGCAGCAGCCCGCCGATTTCGCTGAGACGTAGAGGCGCACCACGGTGCCGAGGCCCATGCTGTCCATGTGGGTGAGGTCGGTCAAGTCGAGCACGATTCGCTTCGAATCTGGAATGAGTTTGGTGACCTTTGCGTAGAGACTATCGCAGACACCTGCTACCAACCTGCCGTGGCATTTCACCAGGGACAGGTCACCCTTGCGTTCCACGTCAAGAGAGAAGGAGCTTACGGCAGCTTGCTCGGGCATTCGGCACTTCCTTTTCTGGGCAATTCAGGCAGGGGGAAACCGGGGATGGCGTGATTCTCTCACAAATCGCCTCGAAATGAGAGGCCGTTCAGGGAAGCCGGAAACGTGAGGTCGCCCCCGGACTCCCACGTCTTTCCCGACGCTCAAACATTTCCCACCGCGAGGGCAGGGCTCGAAGTTTGGGCTCGTCACCAGTACATGTGACTCGGCGCACTGCCGAAATCCATTGGAAGACTATCCTTCCGCTCGGATAAATGGGAGATTTCTGTTTCGCAAGTCCCAGGGCCACGTTCGAACGAGGAAAGATGCCATGACAAAGACGAAGCTCGCAGTTTCGGCTTTCGCAATGCTTTTTCTTGCCCTGCCGGCACTCGGCAAGACCTACAAGTACGCCTATCCCGGTGCCTGCAGCCAGATGTGGGGCGCGGTCAAAGACACTCTTGCCGACAAGGAAGAGTATGCGCAGGTAAAGATCTTCGACCCGGAGATGAAGGCGGACTATCAGCCGAAGCACTCCGTTCATGTCGACATTACCGGCACGCTTATGCAGCGAATGAACCACGTCACCCTGGTCTCAAAGGGTGCGAACTGCGAGATGCAGGTGGTGTCGAACTGGAGCGGTTGGGGGCACGAGGACCAGGGAGACTTCAAGAAGCGCGTCGATGCAACGATCGCCAAGCCGAAGACGGCGGAGCCTGCCGAACCGGCAAAACCGGTCACAGCGGGCAAGTAATTCCAACTCTGCTCCGGACACATTGATTCCCCCGGGTCGCACACCCCATTGACGGGATACGGCTCTATGCGATTGCGTCGGCGGGAGCCTGGGTGGTCTGCGTCTCTGAATACGCACGCAATTCATCGATAGCGACGCGCAGCCGCTCGGTAAGTTGGCCGGCCTGGCGAAGCGACATACCCGTCGTAGCAATCGGCTCGCCCACGGCCAGCGTCAATTCACTTGGATAGAAGTGGCGAGTGTGAATCGGGAGCAGGTCGTAGACGCCGCTCAACGCAATGGGAACCAGCGGCACCTGGGCGCGAATGGCCAGGTAGGCCGCGCCAGAGAGAAACTCCTGCAATGCGCCGGTGGGAGTTCGCCGGCCTTCGGGAAAGATAAACAGCGGCATTCCCGCGCGCAGAGCTTTGACCGCTGCGCCGAGGCTTGAGAGCGTGGCGTGCGGATTCTCCGTGTCGATCGGAATCTGCCCGGAGCGGTTCAAATACCACCCGATAAAGGGAAGCGACCAGAGTTCCTTCTTCGCCAGGATACGGAATTGCAACGGCATCGAGGCAAAGACGACAGGCGTGTCCATGTAAGAGGTGTGGTTTGAGGCGTATACCGCAACGGAATGCTTATTGAAGTTCTCTGCGCCGTGCACGGTGAGGCTGGACCCGGACGACCACAGGCATCCGCGCGCCCACACCCTGGCGATTCGCTGCTGGGCGCGGCCGGTCTTGTCGAAGAGAGAAACCAGCAGGGAGAGGGTTCCAAACACTGCCGTGATGAGAAAAAAGACTGGCGCCTGAATCACGTTGGTGCGCCAGCGGTGGAGCCTCGGCAGCGGATCGGGCGGGCGGCTCATGGCTGCGCACCAACAGGTTGCGGCAAAGGGGCCAGCAGCAGGCTGCGCGCTTCGCCCACCAGGTAGACCGACCCCGACACCACAATCACCCCGCCTCCGCATTCCACTCGCGCCAGTTCAAGAGCATGGCTAACGGATTCCGCGGGTTCCGCGGATGTTCCCGTCGTTTCGGCTGCGGCCAGCAGGTCACTCATCGGCGTGGCGCGAGGGCTACGGATTGGTGCGAAGATGACGTGATCGAAGATGGGAAAGAGAATCTGGGCCATTTCAGTCACAGGCTTGTCGCGGAGGCAACTGAAGATCAGCGTCGCCGATTTTGAGTCCGGCTCGCCCTGACGTAACAGAGCTATTCAGGCTGGCGCGCAAGGCCCATGCCCCGGCAGGGTTGTGCGCAACGTCCATAATCCATTCCACGCCTCCACTTTGGATGCGCTCAAGACGGCCCGGCCATCTGGTCTTGCGAATGCCGGCCGAAATAGACGCGGGCGTGACAGGGAATCCGCGCGAAGAGGCCAGTTCAACGGCGGCAGCAATGGCCAGGGCGACATTGCGATGCTGGTGGGCGCCGCTCAAGGGCGAGGCCACTTCGACCTGCGCTCCCAGCGCCTCTACGAAATAAGATGCGCCGTCGCCGGCGGCCAGTGCCGATCCTTCCGCCGCGTGCCTTCACGGGCGGCATATAGGGAACCGCACTCACACCGCGCACATCCAACTCAGAGGCCACCTCGCCCAGCACCCGGTTCGCGTCAGGATGTTGGGGCAAGGTAATCAGCGTCCCGCCGGAACGCAAAATTCCTGCCTTTTCACGCGTGATAGCCGCAATGGTCGAGCCGAGCCACTCGGTATGGTCCAGCGAGATGTCTGTAATGATCGACAGCAGGGGCTCGACGATGTTGGTTGCATCCAGCCGCCCCCCCATGCCCACCTCGAGCACGGCGATCTCAACCCTTTCGGCGGCAAAGTGGAGAAAGGCCATTGCCGTTAACGTCTCAAAGAAGCTGGGGAACTGCGTGAGCTTGCCGTCCAGAACCGCCTGCTGGGCTGCGGCCCCTACGCGGAAAAACAGACTGGCAAAGGCCTGGTCCTCGATCTCGCTGCCGTTGACGTCGATGCGTTCGTTGGGCCGGTGCAGATGCGGCGAGGTATAAAGACTCGTACGCAGTCCCGATTCCTTCAGTATTGAGGCGAGCGTAGAGGCCGTTGAACCTTTGCCGTTGGTCCCGGCAATCAGCACAGAGGCGAACTGTTTGTGAGGGTTACCCAGCGAGTCGAGCAGGATGCCAATCTCGGCCAGCGAAAACTTGCGCCTCGGCTGGCCGGGCTTGTTAAAAAGCTCCGGCACCATGGCATTGAGTTGATCGATGGCCGATTGGTAAGACATGGAAGGATAAGTATAGAAGAGGGGCAGGGACCAGGGATTCGATTTCCGTGGCGTGCCGCTCGGAATCGTCGCGCTGGCTGGGATTAAGCTGCAGAGTTCGTTGGAACATGCCGCGACGACTGGGACGCCTCTGGCGTGAAGACCTATCACCGCAACAAGGCTTTTCAGCGAACCTCGTCACGAGCCTGAAACTCTGCGCCCTGCACACATGGAACAGCCGCTCGGGCTGCGGCGCGTTCAGGACCGTAGACGAACACTTCGGCCCAACGCTGGTAGTCGACTTTCCAAGTTGCGTATTTCCGAGGCAATTCCCGAGCCGCAGAGCTGGCACATTTCGCGACCCATGTGGAAAATGACGCGATCGATGGGCGGGGGGATTGATGCATGCGCTCTCTGGACCGACCGATGCACCGATTTCTCAAGAGAGCCCAACGTGCGGTCTGCATTCTTCTGAGAGAAGGGGTAGGTTTCGCGCCCTGAACAGGAGCTAACGAGATCGAAATGTGCACACGCAGTCGCGCCAGTGCTCGCCAGGACGGGATCTTCGATGAATCCGATTTGCGGTCGCGGGACAGAACGATTTCCTCGGCATCCAGCTGCTGCACTGGAGCTTGCGGCTGACCGAAACTCGCGCCCCACAGCGGTGGATCCATATCAATGTTGGCCGGGGATTGTTCTGGCGATGACCCTCTGCCCGGCGAGGCGGGAACAGCGGCGGCGAGCATGGGAACGGGCCCAGAAAACTGCTCCGCCTGCCCGGTGGCGCGAAGGATGACCTGATCGCCCGGATGAGTCTGGGACGAAGCGAAACTGCGGAAGGGCAGAACCAGCGCACTCGCAGTCTGGCCGTTGAAATGCGGCACCTCCGCGTCCGGAACCAATTCGACACCGTGAATCACCCGGCAGTCCTGGTCAAGATAGATCAAGTCGTAGGGAGAAATCCTTGGCACCGAAGGAAGGTTCTTCAGGGGATTTAGCCAGAGCCCCGTTTCCGCGTTGGGGGCAGGCCCCTCAATCAGCGCCTTGAGCAGGCTTAAGGGATCGGACGTGGTGTCGATGACACTGACCCTGGAACTGAGAAGGCTTTCCCGGGTCTCGTTGTACACGCAGAATTCCTTGGTTGACATGGGCCCTCATTCATGTGCGAACAGTTGGCAGTAGGGGGACGCCGGCGGCATCCCTGGATTCGATCCGGCTCTCCGGCTCTGGCAACCCGATGACGCACACATATCGGGACATCACGATTCACAAGGCATTGAAACGGGCAATGGAAGCAAGATTGAAACGAGTCCCGTCTGCGGGGGAGACAGACATCAACCACTGTGATGCAATTGGGACGCGGAATCCGGTGCGGCAGTTGCATAAACATTGGTTGAAGATCGCCTGGGCAACAAATCATTAGTAACAACGAGCGGCGCGTCGGTAACTAGGGAGGGTATCTCTTCTGGCAAGTCGGCAGCACGGCACAAGTGCCTGACGCAGCAACCGATTTGCTGACGAAATAGAAGTTGGAGGGTGTGGCAGGTCCTAAGGAAGCGGATCCTGCGATCACTGGAAGTTAGGAGGTGGCGAGTTTCCCGTCATTTTTGGTTCATCTGCTGTACTGGCGCGCGAGCGCTGGGTTTGCTTGGTAGGTATCGCCCGTAGTCCCCTCTCTGACCTCTTCTTCGTCTTCCGGTTTGAGTTCCGCCAGTGGCATCAGTTCTCCCGCTGCCTGACTCGAACGTCTCTCGCACGCCTCCCACTCGCCCGTCCGGCACTGCCCCTTTCGACAGTCCAATTCGCAGAGAGCAATGTCTTCCGGCACCTCCTGGACAATCTGATCTCGTACCCAGCGTCCAAACCTCGTGAAGGGGTTTTCGCTCAGTGGCATTGTTCGGGCCCGCCTTTTTCTTGTGGAGTAGACGAATCTTACACTTTTCTCTTACTTGATTTCTGCAAATATTCCTCCTCCCACAGTTGAAGCGAATTCTGCACGGCTTCCGCAACTATCTCTTCCTGGTTTGAAGCAACGGGCGAACCTGCTCACAAGTTGCTCGACTGAGACATTCTGTGGAGGACGTAGTCCGTGAAAAGGCTTGTTGTGCGTGCTCGGGGACACGCTTTTCACACAACAGATTCGCGATGCACAGGCCTTTTGTGCAGTGCTGTGGGAGTGGTGGGAAAAGCGGGTCACCTTACTCCCATCACACCTCGGTTTTCCTAATCTCCTCAATTACACAGCGAAGATTTCGAAATTCCGACTAACCCCCAAATCAACTCCGCTAAACAACATCGGCACCATTTCCACTTTTCCAGCGCGAACTACGGGTACTACGGGTATTTCTTATCTCTTAAGATGTCTTTTCCTCCTCTCCGTCGCGGCAATTCTCTGGCCGTGAGAAAACATCTCAAGACCGCAAACATCCGCATCTCTCGGCGGGCGTGTTCGCAGAATGCAAAGGAAGCCCAGGAATCCAGAGAAGCGACCCTGTTTTCCACGCGCGCTTCCTTGCGAAGGTGAATACAATCAAGAGCAAGAAGCGAGCGCCGCTTCCGCGAGTGAGCCGCGTGTTGTACATTGGGGCCAGCGTGGAACGGGCTTGATTCCGGTTCTTGAGGCCGCGACAAATTGCCGTGGCGGATGAGGGTGGATAGATGCCGATCTTGGAAACTGAAGTGGAAAAGCCGGCCGCGCAGGGGGCAGCGATGGAGATTACCGTAAGCCGCCAGGAACTGGTGAAGGAACTCACCGCCACGCAAAGCGTGGTGGAACGCAAGACCACCATTCCCATTCTGTCCAACTTTCTTATCGAGGCCGATGGCGACCGGCTGAACATTACCGCCACGGATCTCGACCAGGCTATCCGCACCAGCGCCGCCGTCAAGGTCAAGAAGCCGGGAGCGTGCACAATCCCCGCGCGCAAGCTCTACGACTACATCAAGCTGCTGCCCGATGGCGACATCTCCATCAAACTGCTCGACAACCACTGGGTGCAGATTCGCAGCGGGCGCTCGAACACGAAAATGGTCGGCATGGCGCGCGCCAACTATCCCCAGGTACCGGAGTTCCCCAGCGTCGCGGTCACCAGCATCTCCGCCCTGGCGTTGAAGACGCTGATTGCGCGCACGATTTTTGCGATTTCAAACGAAGAGTCGCGCTACACGCTCAATGGCGCACTGCTGGTCATCAAGGCCGAATCGCTGGCCATGGTTGCTACGGATGGGCATCGGCTTTCGTTTGTCGAGAAGCCAGGCGAAGTGCTCGAAGGCATCAGCGGCGAGAAGCGAGTACTGATTCCGCGCAAGGCGCTGCAGGAGCTGCAGCAGTTGCTGGCGAATTCCGACGCCGAAAAGGTAGAGTTTGCCGACGACGAGCACACGCTTTTCTTCCGCGTTGGCCATCGCACCCTGAGCACGCGGCGGCTCTCGGGGCAGTTCCCCAACTACGAGGCGGTGATGCCGCGCGACAACACCAAGTTTGCCGTGGTGAGTTCGAGCGAGCTGTCAGCGGCCATCCAGCGCGTGGCGCAGTTTGCCGACGAGCGCTCGGGCGCCGTTCGGCTCAGGCTTGAAGGCAACGAGCTCAAGATCAGTTCGCAATCCACCGAATCGGGCGAGAGCGAAGACACCATCGACACTCCCTACGCCGGCGACCCCATCGTGGTGGGCTTCAATTCCACCTATATCATCGACTTCCTCAAGGCCCTGGGCAACGAGGGCGAGGTGCGGCTGGAATTCAAGGACTCGCAGTCGGCCGGGCAGATGCGGCCCGAGGATCCGGACGCGGAGTATAAGTCGCGGTACGTCCTGATGCCGATGCGAATCTGACGGAAGTCTATCGGCGGGAAGAATTTCTCAAGACAGCTATTCATTGATCGGATGGCCACCACGACCGCCCACTCCGTCACCGACCAATTCGTCGCGCGGGTTTCTGCGTTGGGCCAGCCGCATGCTGACGACCATTCCTCCTCAATAGCCATTTCCACCCGGCAGCGCTAGACTTAGGGACCTCGGACAATATCCGAAGACTTGGAGAGTACTATGAGCCGTCTTCATCGGATTGCGCCGTGGGGCTTGTTTGCCCTTGCGGCCGCGCTCTGCGTGGCAGTCTGCCACCAGCTTCTGATTCCCGCCATTCCCACCGTGAGCGCCGCCGTCGCAGCTGCACAGGACCAGGCCCCGCCTGACCAGGGTCAAGACCCCGCCGCAGCCAATCTGGCACCCAGCGGGCCGTCCTACACAACTCAAGCGCCGCCACCGCCTGACCAGTCGGGCGCTCCGGGCCAGCCTCCTGATGACTCGACTTACGCTGAGCAGCCCACAGAGACGGCAACCGAGCCTCCTCCGGCGCTGCCCGACTACGATCAACCCCCGCCGCCCGCCGACGGCTACATCTGGACTCCCGGCTATTGGGGCTGGGGTCCGGCAGGCTATTACTGGGTCCCCGGCGCGTGGGTTGAGCCACCTTACATGGGCGCGCTCTGGACTCCTGGCTATTGGGGATTTTACGGCAGGCGCTATTCCTTTTATCCCGGCCACTGGGGCATGCACATCGGATTCTATGGCGGTGTCAACTACGGGTTTGGCTACGTCGGCTTTGGCTATGAGGGAGGCTATTGGAATTCCGGCCACTTCTTCTACAACCGCGCCTACAACCACCTGGACACGCGCGTCGTACACAACGTGTACAGCTATAACGCCGGCAATCGGGCCCGAACCGTTTCCCGCAGCAGCTTCAATGGCGGATCGCGCGGTGTTCAGGTTCGGCCGCGGCCATCTGAAGCGGCCGCATCGCGCGAGCCATTTGCTCCGCGCATGAGCACCCAGGTCCAGCACGCGCAGAGCTACGCTTCGGCTCGTGGACAGCAGGCGGCGCAAAATCATGGAAGGCCTGCCACGCCAGCGGTCAGCCGCCCGCTCGCAGCCGACCGCAACGTGAGGCCCTCGACGAACCACGGCGGCCAACAGAAAAATAATCATCGCTAAGCCGGTTGCACGCGCGAGTATTCCTGTCAGATAGCATCAGCCCGGTCAAAACGAGGTGCTCCATTCTTCCCGCGGTCTTGCTGCGGGAAGAATGGAAAGCACGAACCTCCTCGTTCACTCGAGGTCGCTGCAAAACAGCCATCATCTTGAGCGAGTCCGCCGCGGCAGGCGAGTCGAAAGATCCGCGGATTGCCGTTGTTTTTCACCAGGTCAGTGTGACGGTGATTGTCTTCCAGCCTTCGCCGGGTGGAAAGTGAACGGTCGCGATCTGGGGAGCAAGGGTCGCATCCGGGCCGGTGCGTGCGCTCGGTGTGGAGAGATCTGCGCCCTCGGCATGCACACTCGTTCTCAACGGATGAACGAGGAACGGCAACTGAGCCTCCGAGCCGGCGAAGCCCTCGAGGATCAGGGTCAGCTTTCGCTCACCATATTCTTCATGAATTACACGCATCGATTGTGTGCGATCGCCGGGGACCGGGTTGCGGAAAGACGGGACAACCTCAACTGGACGATTCGCCATGCTCAGACCGTCATTGGGCAGTGGCTTGGCATTCGGCAGTGAACTCCGCAAGCTGATTCCTGACTCTGCTGATGCTCTCATTCGGACCACAGTTTCGGCGTTAGTCTGTGTGAAGGAAAGATTCACCGTTTCATTTCCGACTTGAAGATTCTTAATCTCCGCTTGATCCCAGCCTGCCGGCAAATGCGGATTCACCGTGATCGTCTTCGTCTGCGCATCGACAGAAATCCCAAACAGTCCGCGCAGCGTTGGCGTGATCGACCATTGCGCTCGACCAAAGCTGATGGCTCGTGCTCCGCCCGAACGGAACATAAGAAATCGCCGGACAGCAATTCGGTGACGGCGCCGAGGTCCTGGGCGCGGGTCAGATTAGCATTCTCCATCAGCATCTGATAGCCCGCGAGCGGCTGGCCGCCGCGGTACTCTGCCAGTGCGGCCCATCCAGTAAACAAAGGCCACACCGAGCCCTGGTGGTAACTCATGCCGTCGTAGAACTTCTCGTCGTTGGCCACATCGCGCAGGCCCCAGTCGGTGTTGAGCGTGTGCGCAGCAAGTTGTTTCAGGCAACCCTCAGGTTGCGCAAAAATCTGCTTGCCGTTTTCCGAGTCCCACCAGGCTAGCGCGGGATAAACACTCGTCGTCCGATCCATCGAGATCGTTCCATCTTTCGCCATGTCGCGACTGAATGCGTAGCACCCTTTCTGCGGGTCGTAATACTCGGCATTGATTGTCTTCGCGATTGTCTCGGCTCGCTGCTTTGCCGCGGTCGATTTCTTCGAATCGTTGAGCAGGTCTTCGATCTGCGCCATCGCCGAAGAAGCCTGCTGGTCGAGCAGGGCCAGGTAAATCTCCTGATGCGGCATGCCCGTGGGCCAGCTCTCCACCCAGCCGGTACCCTGCGAGTTGTCGTAAATGCCGTCGTGGTCCGTGTCGTGTGCCGGATCCGTCTCAAAGGCCCAAGCTTTCTCAATCGCGTCGCGGTGCGCCGTCAGGAATGCCACATCGCCACTTGCCCGCACATAATCCGCGACTGCCAGCAGGAACAACGGCGTCGCGTCAGCCGCGGCATACATATAGGGAAAGGCCTTCCAGTCAAGGGCCGCAGCGGTCTGCGAGTACTCATGCATGATCTTGCCGTCGGCGCGCTGGCGGCGGATGAGGAACTCCAATTCATCCTTTGAAAGCGCAAAGTCGCCATAGCTGTTGACGGCATAGAGCGTAAAGAGGGCGTCGCGGCCGAAGAACCAACCAAAGCCGGGGCGCGCAGAGTCACCGGACTCGTAGTAGCCCGCGACCAGTGCCGTCTCGCCCGTTTCCTGCACCTTCGTGCGCAACTGCTCAATGGAAATCTCTGCCCATTGGAACGCTTCGTCGAGCGTCTTGTCGGGAGTCTCAATGGAAACCGAGTTGGTGAGCAGCTTCTTGTAGCGCTCGGCTTGTTCCTTGTAGCTGCCTTCGATGCTTTCATTCAGCCGGGCCAGCGTAGCTCCAAGCGCCTGGCTGGTGGCGGTTGCGTTGCTCGTGCCGACTGCCATCAGAAGCGGAAACAGCCGGCCATTGTCGCGGGCCGGGTCGATATGCAGCTTCAGCTCGGCCGGATAGAAGCGGGGCCGTTCCTGGTAGGGCGCGAGGATGCCTGGCCGCGCACCGGGCATGGTGACGGCCCCCGCCAGGTCGGGGTAATCGGAATGGAGGACGTAATATTCGCCCTTCGCATCCCACTCCACGCTGGGCACGCCATCATTGCGCTCGGGCCACATCCATTCCAGATTCGGCGTAAAGCGCAGAGTGAAATCCGTGGGACGCAGACAGTCAAATTGGAAGAGCACCACCGGTCCTGTCCCGGCCGGCGCGGTACTGGGCGAAAACATGATCTGACGTACGGTGAACCCGATATGCGAATAGGTAATCACGGTGCGGTCCGGGCGCACTTCGATCTCCGCGGCTTGCTGATTTACGTCGATCGGGACGTTGTAACCCTCAACGTCAGCTTCGATCGTGAGGTGCGAGAGCAGCTTGATGGGCAGGAGCCAGGCTTCGAAGGTGCCGTCCTGCTGCCCGACCAGGACGCCTCGTTCACCCGCCACAGTGAACGGCTTTTGCGGCTCGGCGTGCGCGCGGATCACGGGACCGGCGGTGTCGAACGGAAGGGCCGGGATGGAGGTGAACTCCGGGGTCTGGCCTGGACTTGCCGCCGTGATAGCGAAAGCTGTGGCAAACAGCATGGCAGCGGCCACGCAAAGAGGGTTGCGTCGGCTGTGCATCTCGTTTTCCTTTGAGTGCGACTCAAAGCCAACAGTCTATAGTGGTTCTCCCGCCTTGTGCATTTGGGGGGTCGCAAGGGAGTTCCAAAAGCAGAATTGGAGGCCAAAAATATGAACTTCCATATATTCCTCTGCGAGCGCATAGTTGTGACGCAGGAGATGCGGCGTTAACCCATTCAGAAAAAAGTAATTTGCAAGTCCGGTTATAAAATTGCATACTTTTCGACAACTGATTTCCCCGGGGAGGCCACTCGACATGCGAAACCTGATGTCCAAGAGCTTTTTCTTGGCACTTGCCTTGGTTCTTTCGTCCACCTCTTTGCTTCTGGCTCAAGACAGTTCCTCCATGACTGGAGTGGTGACCGATGCCACTGGGGCAGTGCTACCCGGCACCGTGGTTACGCTGTCCAATCCCTCCACAGGCGCGACGTTTACCCAGACGACGGACAGTCAGGGGATTTACCGGTTCCTGAACGTCGCACCCGGCGCTGGATATAAGGCGACCTTTTCGGCCGTGGGTTTTTCGGTTGCCGAAATTACAAACATCAGTCTGAGTGTTGGTATCACCCGAACGCAGAATGCCAAGCTGGCCGTGGGAGCCGCAGCGCAGACTGTTGAGGTGTCGGCAGGCAATGCGCAAGTCACGCTGGATACAACCGACGCGACCATCGGGAACAATATCGACGTCGAAGAGTTGAACAATCTCCCGGTGTATGACCGCACCGTCGGCATCTCGAACCTGTTCTATCAGCAGCCGGGCGTGGACTCGAACACCGGCGCAGTCACCGGCGCGCGCATTGACCAGACCGAGGTCACAGTCGACGGCCTCGACGTCAACGACATCGCGGCCGGCACGACGTTTGCCGTTACCGCAACCGCTCCGGTCGATTCAGTGCAGCAGTTCACCGGGACGGTCGCCGGCCTGACTTCCGTCCGAAGGCACCGGCAGCGGCGGTCAGTTTCAACTTGTCACCAAGAACGGCACCAACCAATTCCACGGCAACGTCAACGAGTACCATCGCGACACAACCACAGTCGCCAACTCCTGGTTCAACAACCTCGTCGGCGCTCCCGCGCACACCCCTCATCCAGAATCAGTTTGGCGGCAACATTGGCGGCCCCATCAAGAGGGATAAGCTCTTCTTCTTTTTCGACTGGGCAGACTCCAGAATCGTTCAGTCATCATCCGCAGAACGGACGGTTCCGCTGCCGGCGTCCATGGGCGGACTCCTCGCCGGGACTGTGAACTACATCAACGACGGCCCTGGATGCGATGACAGCGCGCGCATTAACACTGAGCCCACCTGCATCACCACCACATTGACTTCCAGCGATTTGCAGGCTCTCGACCCCGCACACATTGGGCTTGACCAGTCCGTCCTGTCGTTCATCAGCGGTCGCTACCCCGGTGGCCAATGACTTGAGCCAGGGCGACGGCGTCAACACCGGCGGCTATCGCTTCACTTATCCCACGCCCGACAATCGAGCCACCTACGTCGGTCGTGTGGACTACAACCTGACGCCGACGCAGA
The DNA here is from genome assembly GCA_963780515.1 of uncultured Acidobacteriaceae bacterium. GTDB lineage: Bacteria > Acidobacteriota > Terriglobia > Terriglobales > Acidobacteriaceae > Telmatobacter. The sequence goes on along the minus strand of CAWACG010000015.1, from coordinate 103,601 downwards.
AGATCTTCGGCCGCTTCACCATTACTCGTCGCACTGCGACTCATTCGCTTCCAGAGTTTCCGAGCGACCCCAGCACCCACCCCCGCTACGACGACAGCTATGGGTACGTGGTCAGCCATGTTTGGACAATCGGCAAGAACAAGGTGAATGAAGCCTACTATGGCGACAACATCTCCAAGCTGAGCTTTCCCAGATACCTACAATCCGACTGGGGCGAATCAGTACAGCTTCACCGGCCTCAGCGGTCCCTACACGAGCTATGACGGGCAAAAGCGCCGCGTCCCCATCCCAGTGGTCCGCGATGACTTCAACTGGCAGAAGGGCGCGCACAGCCTCACCATGGGCGGAACCTTCAAGTTCATCAAGACCAACAGCAATCTGATTAATAACTTCAACTTTGTGGGCGCGGGCCTCACGGGCCCGCTGTCGTCGACGGGTTTGGGCCCAGCGGCGCGGCCCGCGGACATGTTCTACGGCCCGAATCAAGTCTCGGTCAATGACTGGGACAACGTTTTTGCTTCGGGTCTAGGAGTGATCGGCGATATCTCGACAAACTTCAACTACAACAACATGGGCGTGGCCCAGCCCGCGGGCAGCGGCGGGACCGAAGAATTACCGCTTCTTCCAGACCGAGGCTTACTTCGGCGACACCTGGAGAATGAGAAAGAATCTTACCCTCTCTTATGGCGTGCGCTATCAGTACTACTCTGTGCCGTTTGAGACGCATGGTATCGAATCGGTCGCCAGCCCCATCCCCCTGATGACTTTCATCAATGATCGCCTTGCCCAAAGCAAGGCCGGAGACGACAAGCAACACGGGTCTCCCCTTCTACAGCTATAGCTCTGGGGGCAAGGCGAACCATGGGCCGAACTTGTATGCACCCGATTACAAAGACTTCGCTCCCCGCTTCGCCTTTTCGTGGTCCCCCTATGCATCGCGGAGGACGGTGATTAATGGCGGCGCAGGCATAGTGTACGACCGTACCGTGATCGATGCCATCGACTTCCTTGAGGACCAGATCTCTTACTTGTTCTCGAACACGCAAGTCAATAACTTGGGCAGCGGGTTGGCAGGCAATCCCCGTCTTGGCTCAAGTCTCGCGTACGATCCAAGCCTGATTCCGCCGCCCCAGCCGATTTCCTCGCCTTTGACCCCATATGTAGACAGCACGGGGCAGCCCTTTGGATTGGCAGAAGGTGAAACCAGCTTCCAGATCGACCCCAATCTGAGGGATCCCTATTCAATCGCCTTGAACGCCGGCATCCAACAGGAGCTTCCGGGCCACATGATCCTCAAGCTGAATTATGTGGGCCGGCTGGGTCGTCGCCTGCTCGCGGACGCCGATGCCAACCAGGTGATCGACGTTCCCGATTACACCGGCGGCTCTACCCAGTCGATGGCGGGCGCATTTGCGGGTCTTGCTTCGGAGTTGCGGGCAGGCCTGCCGATTACTGCCCAACCTTGGTTCGAAGATGTCCTGCCGGCCTATGGAACCGCTATCGGCTTCAACAACAATACTGAACTCGTCGATGCCATGGCCCATGATTATGCCTTGAGGGGCGACATCTCCGATGCGCTCTACTTTATGTCCTACTATTCCTACTTCGGCGGCTTTACCGGCTTCCTGCCCACCAACATCGGCATCCCGTCGCAGTTTGGAACCAACGCCTACCTCACTAATAAGGGGAGCTCCAACTATCACGGCCTGCTGCTCACGCTGGACAAGAATATCTCGAATGGCGTGCAGTTCGAGTTCAATTACACCTGGTCGCACTCCATCGACAACAGTTCTGAGAGCTCCAACAACAATTCGCTGTTCTCGAACAGCGGCATGATCTGCGACATTCTGCAGCCCCGTGCATGCCGCGGTGACTCGGACTTCGATGTAAGGCAGGAGTTCAATTCGAACTTCGTAATCGACCTGCCCTTCGGGCGCGGAAAGATGTTCGCGGGCAACGTACCGCGCGCGCTTAACGAGGCGATTGGCGGGTGGAGTATCTCCGGCCTTCCGTCCTACCGCACCGGACTTGCGGTCACTCCGTACTCCGACGCGTATCTGGCTTCCTTTGACAACATTGATCCGGCCATTTTCATAGGGAACAAGAGCGACCTGAAAGCCAAGGTCAACGTGGACCACAGCAGCAGCACTGTTTACGGCTTTGCGGGCGGCGCTGCCGGTGCGGCCAAGGTACTGGCGGAGTTCAGAGGTCCGCTGGGGCTCGAGTACGGGCAGCGTAACCTTGTAAGAGGCCCGGGCGCATTCTTCTTTGACGCAGGTCTGGGGAAGACCTTCCCGATCATCGAGAACAAACTGAACCTGAGATTCCGTGCTGATGCATTTAACGTCCTCAACCACCCTAACTTTGGGACCCAACAGATGAACATCGTTACAAACGCTTCAAACTTCGGCCAGATCACCGGCACCAACTCGGCGCCGAGTTCCCTCGCAGTGTCGGCCGACAACGCCCGAGTCGCCCAGTTCTCCCTGCGCCTGGAGTTCTAGGGAATCATCAAATTCAGTGCACAAATCAAAAGCCCCGGCCAGGTGCCGGGGCTTTTGCATCAACGCCTCAAACGTTTCGCAGGCCGCGTAGACTACGGCTTCATGAAATCGAGCGCGCGAATCAGGTAGCTCTTCAAATCGCGGCGATGCACAACCGCGTCCAGAAAGCCCTTCTCCAGCAGAAACTCGGAGCGCTGAAAACCCTCGGGAAGCTTTTGCCGAATGGTCTGCTCGATCACCCGCGGCCCGGCGAACCCGATCAGCGCGCCCGGCTCGGCAATATTCAGATCGCCCAGCATGGCAAAGCTTGCCGTAACGCCGCCCGTCGTGGGATCAGTGAGCACGCAGATGTAGGGCACCTTCGCATCATCCAATTGCGCCAGTGCGGTGGAGACCTTCGCCATCTGCATCAGGCTCACCACGCCTTCCATCATGCGCGCACCGCCTGACGCAGCCACCACAATCAGCGGCTTGTGTCCCAGGCGGGCACGGTCCACGGCGCGGGCAATGGTTTCGCCCACCACGGCGCCCATTGAGCCGCCGATGAAGCTGTATTCCATGGCGCTGACCACCACGTCGTGATGTCCGAGACTTCCCAGGGCATTTAAGATCGCGTCGTCGAGACCCGTCTCTTCCTGCGCCTTGCGCAGGCGCTGCTTGTAGGGCTTGACGTCAGTAAAGTTCAGCGGGTCAGTTGAGCGAAGGCCGCCATCCACCAGCTCATAGCCGGGCTCGAGCAGCAGGTCCATGCGCTCGCGCGCGCCCATCTTGAAGTGGTGCTGGCACTTTGGACAGACGTTGAGATTGGCTTGAGGTCCGCCTTGAAGATGATCTGCCGGCAGCCCGGACACTTGATCCAAAGGCCCTCGGTGCGGACACGTTTCTCGCCCTCGCCGTTCCCCTCGGGGTTGGGGTCGTACTCGCCATCTTCACGCTTGAACCAGGACATCAAACACTCACTTTCAAACTTGAAAAACTGCCGCGCCAAACCAGCTTCCGGTCAGCGGTGGATCGTTCTGCTCAGAGCTGCACTCGCATCAGTATTCTATTCCGCGCTGCGCCAGAATGCCTTTCTGATAGGCATGTTTCACCTCGCGCATCTCCGTCACGGTGTCGGCCAGTTCCACCAGCAGCGGATGTGCGTTGCGGCCGGTCAGGATCACATGCACCATCTCCGGGCGCTGCCGCAGGGTTTCAGCCACCACGGCAGGGTCCAGCATGCCATACCCGATGGCGTAATTGATCTCGTCCAGCACCACCATGTCCCATTCGCCGGAAAAGATCGCCTCGCGCGCCTCGGCCCAGGCCGCCTGAACCATCCGAACGTCTTCGGGATCAGTCTCCGCGCCGCCCACCTTCACAAAGCCCCGCCCCATCTGCTTCAGCACAAAGTTCGCGCCAAACGCTTGCACCGCATCCAGCTCGCCGTAGTGCCATGAGCCCTTGATGAACTGCAGCATCAGCACTTTCATGCCGTTGCCCACTGCGCGCAGCGCCGTGCCCAGTGCAGCGGTGGTTTTGCCCTTGCCCGGGCCGGTATTAATCAGGAGAAGTCCTCGACGGGAATCAGTCATGAGAGTCAACAGGGAATGAGTGAAAAAGTGAAAGAGTGAATCAGAAGTCTGTAAACACACTTCAGTGTTTCAATGCCCCGAGTGATAGGGGTGGCCAGTCAGAATTGTACATGCACGGTAAAGTTGCTCCGCCATCACCAGCCGGGCCAGAGCGTGAGCCAGCGTCAAAGTCCCAAGCGACAGCAGCAACTGGCCGCGTTCGCGCGCTCCTGCGGACCATCCGCTTGCAGGGCCAACCGCGAAAACGATGTGCTGTGCGCCCTCGTCGCGCCGCGCACCCAGCCACGCGGCAAACGCCTCTGAGGTCATCTGTCGTCCCCGGCTGTCCAGCAGGACTGCGACCACGGGGGTTCGGCCCTGCTGCCGGCTCACCCATTCAAGCAGCGCGTCCTCAGTTTTGAAGGCCTCTGCGCCGCATCGCGCAAACGCTGAACAGCGTTCGAGATACACCATCGCGAGCGCGTCGAATCCGTCCTTCGCGCTGGGTCTGGAACCAATCTGAGCCAAGGTGATCTGCATGGGCAGGAGGATATATCAACGGGCCCCGCCAGCGTTCAGGACAGATTCCCCAAAAACGAGAGGCAACGCCCATTTTCAGTAGATACATCCCCTATTCTCCAGATTTTCATATTCCGCGTTGATTTCCGGGAGAAATGATTGTGGATAACCGGTTTATTCTCAATAGTTAACAAAATAATTTCAGCCAAGTGAAGATTGGCACTCTTCATGCACTAGTCCTTAGGGCAAGTAGTCCCTTATCTTTCCTGGGGTGGAATCAAGTTGCAACCTTTCCTCGGGGATGAAGCCCGAAGTCATCTTTTCATAACGTCTTAGGTAATTTGCAGACTTCAACGCGGAACGGCTCTACTCCCTCATTGAGACCGGAACGCAGTCGTAACAACACACGGATCGTCTGGTGCCCTAATCGGACCCTTCGGTTCCCATCTATTTGGAGGAGTTCAATGCGATTTTTCCGGATTAAGAGTGCGGTTCTAGCGCTGAGCCTGATGGTGATTGCGCTATTGCTCGGTGGAAATCCCGCCGCGTGGTGTCAGGCCACAAGCGGCGATATCGTCGGAACGGTCGTTGACCGCAGCGGAGCCGTAATTGGCAGTGCCTCGGTTACAGCGACAAACATTGCGACCGGCGTCAGCACCAGCGTCCAGGCCAGCAAGGTCGGTGACTTCCACATTCCCAACCTGCTTCCGGGCACCTACAACGTCTCAGGCAGCGCAACCGGATTTGCGACCTTCACGTTGAAGAACTTCACCGTTCAACTGAACAACACGGCCACTGCAAGGTTGGTGCTTCCGGTTGCAACCGCGTCGACCAGCGTCGAAGTATCTGCGGACGCCTCCGCCGTAATCGACACCACAACCACTCAGTTGCAGACCACCTTCCAGACACAAGAGCTTGAAACTCTTCCCACCGCCGCGCAGGGCGGCCAATATGGTGTCCTGAACCTCTCGCTTCTCGTCCCCGGTGTAGCTTCGGGCGGCGCCCTCGGCGTTGGCCAGGGCCCCTCCGTTGGCGGCCTGCGTCCAGAGGCTGATAACTACACGATTGAAGGCATCGACAACAATAACAAGGGCGTCACCGGCCCGCTTGTGTATCTGCCTGCCGACGCCGTCGGCGAGTTCTCGGTAATCGTCAACCAGTTTGCTCCTGAATTCGGTCACTCCGCCGGCGGACAGTTCAACACCACCATCCGCAGCGGAACCAACCACATTCATGGCGAAGCCTATGAGAACTCCCAGAATCGCAACTACAACGCAGAGAATGCGATTCAGGGCGGCAAGGTTCCCAATCCTCGCTACGACTTCAACCGCTACGGCGGCCAGGTTGGCGGCCCCATCAAGAAGGACAAGCTCTTCTACTTTGCGAACTTTGAGCGCCAGACGACCGGACAAAGCGGACAGTACTACATTTGCACTCCGACCGCGGACGGCATGACCGCACTGGGCGGCGCGCACAACTTCAGCACCACCAATCTCGGAGTCTTCACCAAGTACACCCCGGTTTCGCCCTCCCAGGTGGATGCGTCAGCCTGACAATGCCTGCTACAACCAGGCGAGCGGCCCGCAATCCCTTACCGTCTTCGACAACGCCACCTACGATGCCAGCTACCGGAATTTGGGGTTCCGGCACCGGCACGAATGTCCCGCTCGGAAACGTCCTCATATCGGCTCCGAACTACCTCAACTTCGATGTCCTCACCACCAGCGCCGACTGGACCATCTCCAACAAGGACAGCTTCCGCGGCCGCTACATTTACAACAAGTGGACCGGGATTGATACAGCAGCGGCGCTGCCCGCGTTTTACCTCCCGCTGCCCCAGCGCTACCACCTGATTGCGTTGAGCGAATATCACGATTTCACGCCCAACCTCATCAACGAAGCCCGCCTCGGGTTCAACCGCTTCACCCAGGTTTTCCAATCCGGCAACTTTGCCTTTGCGGGGCTTGATTCGTTCCCCAACATTTACATCAATAACGACATGGACTTCCTGGATATCGGTCCGGATCCGAACGCTCCGCAGTCGGCCATTCAGAATCTCTATCAGTTCACTGACAACCTGAGCTGGGTAAAGGGCAGGCACAGCCTCAAGTTCGGCTTTGACGGGCGCAAATTCATCGCCCCACAGAGCTTTACGCAACGTGTGCGCGGCGACTACGAGTGGGACAATCTGACCGAGTATCTCCACGACGTGGCGCCCACGAACTTCGGCGAAAGGTCGACGGGTGACTTCTTCTACTACGGCGACCAGACCGCGTTCTACGGTTACGTCAATGACACCTACCGCGTCACAGAAAAGTTGAGCCTGAACTTCGGCCTGCGCTACGAGTTCACTTCAGTTCCGGTGGGCGAGCGTGAGCAAAAGCTCAATGCTGCGGCCAGCGCTCCGGGCGTGATCCAAATCGGCGAGCCTCAGCCCCAGAAGAAGAACTTCCTTCCTCGTGTCGGCATCAACTACGCGATCAATCCGGATACTTCGGTTCGCGCAGGCTTCGGCATGGCACAGGACGTTCTTGACGACAACCTGGGTCTCCTCACCTTCCCGCCCCAGTTCTCTTCAACCAACGACGTCGGCGCCGGGAACAACCCCAATCCGGGCGATCCGAACTTCCTTGCAGATGGCGGTCTGCCTCACGGCACTGGTACACTCCAGACCTATGCCACGATTGCAGATCAGCGCGCAGCCACATCGGCCTGGCTCCCCATTCACCAGAAGCTACCCTATGCCGAGAACTGGACTCTCGGTGTGCAACACGTATTCCACCACGACTACACCGCGGAAGTCCGCTATGTGGGTACGCGCGGCATTCACCTGCCCACCCAGGTTCAGGCCAACGTTCAGCCCAGGGTGACCGCGGCGAATCAGCTCGTGACCTTGATGTCCGCCCCTTCGGCAGCGTCGCTGACCTCGTACACCAATAACTTGACGGCCATCAAGTCCCTGTCGAACATCCTTCCGCAATTCCTTAACCCGCCAGACGGTATGGGTGGGTTTACCGCCAAGATCACTTCGTATCAGCCGCAATCCGAATCGAACTACAACGGGCTCGAGGCCAGCCTCAACCGCCAGTTCAAGAACGGATTGCTGCTCAATTTCTCTTACACCTACAGCAAGACAATGGACGATGCCACGGCGGCCACCTACTCCACCGTGCTGACTCCGCGGCGGCCTCAGAACTCGCAGGATGTTGCCGCTGACTATAGCCGTTCTGCCCTGGATCGTACACACAGACTCACAATGGCCGTAGTCTATGACTTGCCGTTCTTCAAGCAGTCGAGTTGGATGGTGAAGAACCTCGTAGGCAACTGGGAAATCGCACCTGTCTACACCTATGAGTCGCCGGAATACTTTACGGTTCTCTCCGGCATCAATGCCAACCTGAATGGCGATTCAACTGCCATCGACCGCACCATCTTCAACAAGAGCGGCACCAAGCATACAGGCAGTGCCGTGACGGCCTATGCAAACCCTGATCTGGATGGAACCTGCCCCGCCGGGCCGGATGATCCCAAGGATCCGAACGGCACGCCGCTTTGCAACGACGATCTCGTGGCATACGTGGCGGACAATCCCAATGCGGAATACATCACCGCGGGCGCCGGAACCCTGCCGACTGCAGAACGCAACACTGAACCGATTCGGCCCATCGACAACATCGATGCGACCGCAACCAAGCGGTTCAACTTCGGCGAAGCGCGCGCACTTGAGTTTTCCGCGGGAGCCTTCAACGTCCTGAACCATTCGCAGTTCACAGGCGGCAATATCGACAATATCTCCAACCCTGGATATACGACATCGATCAGCTTCCAGACTGCGTCCAACCCCCAATTCGCCAACGCTGGAAAGTACTTCGTCGCCAACGCCCGCACCATGCAGTTGACGCTGAAGTTCTCCTTCTAGGAACGCAAAAGTCAATGCACAAAGGGCGCCCCGCGGGGCGCCCTTTTGTGTTGCTTGCGAATGGCCTGGATTGGACCGCTGCGATAGAAAATCAGCAGCCGTCTGGAACAGCCGGGCGGTCAGGCCTTTTTGCTCGCCTGCTTCTTCGCCGGAGCCTTCTTGACCGCCGCTTTCTTTGTCGCCGGTTTCTTCGCGGCGGGCTTCGCAGCGGCCTTCTTCGGCTTCGCTGCAGATTTGGCCTCGGCCGGTTTGGGCTTGGCTGCAGCCTTGCTGCGCGCGGCGCGAGTTTTCGCGGCGAGGTCGGCCTTCAGCTCCTCGTCGAACGCGGCAGGTGTCAGCGGGCGTGCAGACTTGCGCAGCCTCTCGATGTCGTAAAAGGCGCGCCTCTCGGCCAGAAAAATGTGCACCACGAAGTCCACGTAATCAAGCAGAATCCAATCGCCCTTTCGGCGACCCTCGACAGAGTTGGGATAGGTGCCAAAGTTCTTCTTGAGGCTATGCTCGATTTCGTCGGCAATGGCGATGGCCTGCCGATCATTCGTGGCGGAGGTGATCAGGAAAAAATCCGACAGGCCGGAATCGATGGGATCGAGTTCAAGAATGCGGGTATCTTCGCCCTTTTTGTCTTCACAGACTTTAGCTGCGGTCTGCACCAGGATGCGTGTGTGCTCGTGCGCTTGCGTAGATGTCATTCGATGGAAAAGCTCTCCAATACACATCGTAGACTGTTGCTTCAGGCAGCGGCAAGTAATCCTCCTAGCGATAGAGGCCGTGCAAGGCGATGTATTCCGCGACGGCCTCAGGCAGTAGCTCGTGCCCCGCGGCGAGGCGTCCCCGGGCGGCGCGTACCTGGCGGCGAATCTCCGACGCGCTGATCTCGATATGCAGTCCAGGCAGGAGATAGAAAGGCGTCGTTGCGCCGTCCGCGTTTCCCAGCGTATAGCAACGCACTTGGGCGCCGTCGCTTTCTGAGGCATAAACCGGGTCCGTGTCGATCGAAAGCCCTGCGGGCAGAACTGGAGCGAGGTCTTCGAGGCTCTGACCGGGTCGCGATGCCACAATCAGAGGCGCGATAAAGGGAATTTCGGCACCGCGATGCCAGCGCTGCAGCCCAAGGAACGAATCGGCGCCCATCAGGCAGAACAATTGCACCCCAATCGGCAGTTCCTCGCGCAAACCAAGCAGCGTATCAATCGTGTAGTTGGGGGTGCGGCTCGGCTCGCTCTCTGAGGCGGGGGCGTCGGCAAGTGAGATTTCGAAGCCCGGTTTGCCGGCGATGGCCAGGCGGGTCATCGCGAGTCGATCGTCAAAGCCGGCCTTGGAGCCAAGTGGCTTCAGCGGCTGCGCGCCGACAGGGGCAAAGAGCACCAGGTCGAGGCCCAGCGCATTGCGGGCAGCCCGCGCCACGGCAAGATGACCGCGATGGGGCGGATCGAAGCTGCCCCCGAAGTATGCGATTCGCCGGTAATCTGCCGCTTCATGATCCATGGATTCATGGTATCCCGCGCTCTCTGCTAATATCACTGTCACGGCGATGCGCTATTTGATTTTCATTCTGGCTCTTGGCGGACTGCTCGTTTCCGGTCTGGCGCTGCAGGTTCACTATTCCACCGGCACTCAGCCCTGCTCCATCAACGAGAAGTGGGACTGCGGGATTGTGAATCACAGCAGCTTTTCTGAAGTCGGCCACGTTCCCGTGGCAGCCATCGGCATCGTGGGCTACCTGGCCCTGGCCTGGCTTGCGCTGGCCCGCCAGCGCGTGCTCACCGCAGTCGGCTCCGTGGTCGGACTTGCGTTTGCGCTTTACCTCAGTTACATCGAAAAGGATGTTCTGATGGTATGGTGCCTCTACTGCGTCATCTCGCAAGCCATCATCGCCCTCACCGCGCTCTTGGGCGTCAGCTGGATGGTCGCTGGATGGGTCGCGAATGCGCAGGACCAGACATAAAGCGCACGGCACTCCGCACTTAGGCGATGCTCATGCGGAGTCCTCAACTCCTGCCCAGCCCTGTGCGCTGATAAACTTGAAGTAACACATGATCAAGCAGAAATACGCGCGCTGGATGTATGACTGGGAGACGCGCCTGACCACGCGCGATGAAAACCGCGTGGTGCGCCCCCTGGAGTGGGGCTTCGAGTGGATTGAGCCTTTTCTAGATGCGCATGGTTTCGCCGCCGCCGTCCCTGGCCCCTCCGACCTTCGCGACAATTCCGCCGCCGAAGCGGCCATGGTGCGCATCAACCAACTGCTCATCCGTAATAGCGATGTTTTCTTTGGATACAAGCGGCCTACGGATTTCAGGCTGGAGGAGCGCCATCCTGAGCTCTTCCCCACCAACGTACGCCCTGAAACGCTGGAGATGGATGCGGCCATCAAACGGCACGCGGTCGAGGGCAAGATTCCGCCGGCACAGTTTCTTCGCTTTACTTCGCCGGAGCGCACGCCCTATCCGGAAAATGACCTGGTCAACGCCCGCTGGTTTCCGGCGCCCGCGCATAAGGACCCCAGTCGCCCCAAGCAGGCCATCGTGGTGCTACCGCAGTGGAACGCCGACGGCTTCAGCCACAACTCGCTCTGCACCATCTTCAACCGCATGGGAGTTTCGGCTCTGCGCCTCTCCATGCCCTATCACGACATTCGCAGGCCGGCGGAATTGGAACGCTCCGACTACAACGTGAGCGCCAACATCGGCCGCTCGCTCTCGGCTTGCCGCCAGGCAGTGGTCGACATTCGTTGCTGTATTGACTGGCTTGAAGAGCAGGGCTACGAGCACTTCGGCGTGCTCGGAACCAGCCTCGGCTCCTGCTACACCTTCCTCGCCAGCACCCACGACAAGCGCATCCGCGTCAATGCCTTCAACCATGCGTCCACGGCATTCGGCGACGTAACCTGGGCGGGCCAAAGCACGCGTCATGTGCGCCAGGCTCTTGAAGACGCCGGTCTTACCCAGGACCGCGTGCGGGAGTTGTGGTCCGCCATCAGCCCGTGCAGCTACTACGCCAAGATTGCCAGCCCCGAAGCAGGCGGCCCGCAAAAGAAGGTCTTGATGGTCTATGCAAACTACGACCTCACCTTCCCCAAGGAATACTCGCTGCAGGTTGTGGAAGCCTTCCAGCGTGTAGGCCTCAACTTTGAGGCGCGTGTCCTGCCTTGCGGCCACTACACCACCGGCGAAACGCCCTATAAATTCATCGACGGCTGGTACCTGGGCTCGTTCGTCCATCGCGCCTTCAAAGCCTTGCGGAAAGAGAAGGCACAACCCGAAGGCGTTGCCCTTTCGCGCAAGACGCAGGAAGAAGTCGTCACCCGCTAACGCACCCCGCTCAAATTCAGCCGCAGTACTTTCGCCGGGTCAAGATAAGCACCCTGCCACCGAACGGCCCAGTGCAGATGCGGCCCGGTCACGCGGCCTGTCGCTCCGCTCAGTCCCAGCCTGTCACCCGTTGCCACATGTTGCCCCTCCTTCACATCAATGCGGCTCAGATGCATCGACAACGTAAATAGCCCCAGGCCATGGTCGATAATCACGCAGTTGCCCTCGTAGTAGAGCGGCCGCGCCAGCACCACGATGCCGCTGTTCCCTGCGCGCACCGGCGTTCCCTTCGCCGCGCGAAAATCCATCCCTTTGTGAACACTCGCCAGCTTGCCATTGAAAATGCGGCGGGTGCCAAAGCTGTCCGTCGGCGCGGCTTTCACTGGCGATCGAAAGTTGCCCCGCCACAGCGGCTGCTCCGCGCTGACAGCGAAGATCTTGGCCTTGATTTCGCTGTCTTCAGCGATCTGCTTGAGGTCGTCGGGGCCAGGCTCCACAAATCTCGGCGATACGTTGAGCGCTGTCGTCCGGTAATGAGCGGGGTGAATCTCAACCGTCCGGCTCAGATCCAATTCCCCGGCACTCGCCAGATGCGCGGTAATCCGCAGAATGGAAGGGCCAACGGCCGCTTCGACATCGACTCCAGCCAGAGCAAACCATGCGTGCCCATCTCGGCCGCGGAAGAACTCCAGCTTGCGGCCCAGCCAATCCCCTTCGACAGATGCCGCATCCGGCGAATCCACCCGGATCAACTCCGGCGAACCGGCCTCGACCAGGGCGGGCGTGATACTGACTCCCGTTTCAGGCCCGGCGGCTGGTCGCGCATCCGCCCCGCTTGCGAAGAGCGCAACGAACAATGCAAGCCACATGATTCGAGTGCCAGCCATTCGTTTAGAATAACCGGCTCTCAGAGCGCCGTGAATCACTCAAGGGTTCTTCGGGAGCGACGCCGCAGTTGTGCCGCGTGTGATAAAACAGCCGGCTGGCGCCATTCTTTTAACGATTTCCAGTGTCAGCCGCATAGCCGGCTGTAACCAACCCCCTCGCCAACGTGTCTAATCCACGTATGCCTTCCCCGGCGCGAAGCCCGATTCACATCGCACGACTCGCACTGCTGATTGCGGCTATCTCCCTTTGCGCTTTCGGCCAGCCATCCCAGCCGCCCGCGCCTGCCTCACGCCAGCCAGTGCTGGTGGAGCTCTTTACTTCGGAAGGCTGCTCCGATTGTCCGCCCGCCGACGCGCTTCTGGCTCGCCTCGATGCTTCGCAGTTCGTTCCCGGCGCTGATGCCATCGTGCTCAGCGAGCACGTCACCTATTGGAATCACCTTGGCTGGCACGACCCGTTTTCTTTCGACGCAATCGACCAGCGCCAGCAGGACTACGTCACTCGCTTCGCGCTCCAGGGCAGCTATACGCCGCAGATGGTCGTCGACGGAGCCGCGCAGTTCGTAGGCAGCGATGCACGGGCTCTCAGCAGCGCCGTGGCCAAGGCTGCAGCCAACCCCAAGCCGGCGCTGGCAATTGAGAATCCCCGCTGGGAAGACGGAGCGGTCTACTTTTCAGTGCGCGGGCCCGCCGACCCCGCCTCCACGCTCTTCGCCGCGCTCGCGGCCGATGCCACGCACTCTGAGGTTGCGCACGGAGAGAATGCAGGCCGTACGCTGCACCATGTAGCCGTCGTGCGTGTGCTCAAGGACTTTGGTTCGAAATCCGCAGATGGCCGCCAATTGAAGCTCTCCGGCCTCTCCCATGCCGACGAATCTGCAGGCCCCTTCAGGCTGGTCGTCTTCCTCGCCGACCGAAAGACGGGGCATGTCGTGGCCGTCGCCGAGCAGACCCTGCAGCGGTAGCCCGGTCCGCAATCTGAAACCGGGCCAGTCAGTCCCCTTCTTCAACAGCCTGGGCACGCTGAAAATGCCATAGAATTCTTGTATGACTGATCGCATGGCTCTCTCCCTCGCCCAGGCAGACCCCGAAGTAGCCGCCGCCCTTGACCACGAGACCCAGCGCCAGCACGAGGGGCTCGAGATGATCGCCAGCGAGAACTTCGTGTCTGAAGCGGTATTGGAGGCGGCCGGCTCCATCTTCACCAATAAGTACGCCGAGGGCTACCCCGGACGCCGTTACTACGGCGGTTGCGAGTATTCCGACGTGGTCGAAAACCTGGCACGCGACCGCGCCAAGCAGATTTTCGCTGCCGAACATGCCAACGTCCAGCCGCACTCCGGGTCGCAGGCCAACGCTTCGGCGTACATGGCTGTTCTGCAGGCGGGCGACACCATTCTCGGTCTCGACCTGGCGCACGGCGGCCACCTGACCCATGGCCACAAGCTCAGCTTCAGCGGAAAGCTCTACCGGCCGGTGTTCTACCATGTGCAGCGCGACACTGAACTGATTGACTACGACGAACTCGAAGCCATCGCCGAACGCGAAAAGCCGAAGGCCATCATCGGCGGAGCCAGCGCGTATCCCCGCCTGTGGGACTTCGCCCGCATGCGCCAGATTGCCGACAAGGTTGGCGCTGTCTACATCTTTGACATGGCCCACATCGCCGGCCTGGTTGCGGGCGGCGCGCATCCTTCACCGGTGCCGCACGCGCACATCACCACCACCACCACGCACAAGACGCTGCGCGGGCCGCGCGCGGGTCTTATCCTGTGCGGCAAGGACTATCAAGTCGGCGCAAAGCCGGAGCAGACAATCGGCAAGGCCGTCGATCAGGCCGTGTTCCCCGGCCAGCAGGGCGGCCCGCTGGTGCACATCATCGCCGCCAAGGCGGTGGCCTTCGGAGAGGTATTGCGCCCCGAGTTCAAAAGCTACGCCGCGCAAATCGTCGCCAATGCAAAGGTGCTCGCCACGGGCTTGCAGCAGGCGGGTTACCGCCTCGTCTCCGGCGGCACCGACAACCATCTCCTGTTGGTCGATGTCTTCGAGAAAGGCATTCTGGGCTCAGAGGCTGAGCTGGCGCTGGGCAAAGCCGGCATCACCGTGAACAAGAACGCGATCCCATACGACACCAATCCGCCTCTCAAGCCCTCGGGCATTCGCATCGGTACGCCCGCGCTCACCACGCGCGGCATGAAGGAGCCGGAGATGCGGCAGATAGCCGCCTGGATTGCGAAGGCTTTGGAGCAGCGCAATGACGATGCGGCATTGGAGCGGATGCGCGGCGAAGTGGCCGAGATGGCGAACCATTTTCCGCTCTACGCGTGGCGGCGCGCGCCTTCACCCGTCGTGGCCTAGTGCGTTGATTCTGCTGTGAAGATTTGCCAAAACACAACTTGCAAACCTATGCAGGGTTGGAGTAACTGTAGTCAGGATGACCTATCCGGGGTAAGTGCCAGGGAAGACGGCTGCAGCCCTTGAAGTCATCCGGAATGCAGGAGGACGCCCATGCGCATAGCGCAGATTGTTTTCGCAGCTTTGTTGGTTGCTGCTCTGCCGGCTTTAGCCCAGAGCAAGAACCATTCGAATTACCATCCCACTGCCGCCTTCGAAAGGCCCCGCTCCATACCACGGCGCTCCCAGGCCGGCTCCGCCTCAGAAAAACGAGATGCATCCGCCGGCAAAGCAACCTGAACAGCAGCGTAACTATAGTGACAAACCGGGTCACCCTGACGCTCCACATGTGGACAAAGGCAATAAGTGGGTCGGGCACGACACTGGCCGCAACGACCCCAACTACCATCTCGATAATCCCTGGGAGCATGGCCACTTTACCGGTGGTTTTGGCCCCTCGCATCGCTGGCATCTGGCTGGTGGCGGCCCGGGTCGCTTCTGGTTCAACGGTTGGTACTGGAGCGTCGCACCCTACGACGCTGCCTATTGCGACGGCTGGCTGTGGGATTCGGACGACATCATCATCTATGATGACCCCGATCACGTTGGATGGTACCTGGCCTACAACGTGCGCCTTGGCACCTATGTACACGTAATGTATCTGGGTTCGTAACAACGCACATAGCTACCGCGTCATCGACAACGGGGCGAGCCGAAGGGTTCGCCTCGTTTTTGTTTGTGCAGCGACTCTAAAGTCGCATGCGCAATGTACAGCGCCGCATGTCGGGAGATAAGATGGGCAGTCCGATCGGTGCCGTCGCACATGTGCAATGAATCTTGGCGGTGGTTCTGAATTACCAATTCAAGTTGAAGAGGATCTGGCATGAATCTCTCATCTGCCCGCCACTCTGCGCGCCTCCGTGCGCTGATGTTCGTTACAATTTCCTTCCTTGTTACTTTGCCTATGGCAAGGGCGGCGTCTGCGCCTATCGTGCTCACAGGCGCCGATCGCCGGCCTGCCACTTCGCTCAATGGCGAGTGGGCATCGATTGTCGATCCGTATTTCTCCGGGCTCTTCAGCTTTCATCACGTGGAAAAGAAAAATGGATGGTTTCTCAATCAAAAGGCCAAGCCCGGCGACCCGTTTCCCATCGAGTACAACTTTGCCACGGCGCCAAAATTGAAGGTGCCCGGTGACTGGAATACGCAGCGGGAATCGCTCCTCTACTACGAAGGACCTATCTGGTATGAGCGCGACTTCACTTATGAGCCGAAGGAACACACCCATATCTTCCTCCACATTGGCGCAGCCAATTACCGCAGTTGGTTCTGGGTCAACGGCCAGAAGGTCTGTGAGCATGAAGGCGGCTTCACGTCCTTCAACTGCGAGATAACTCAAGCCATTCATGCGGGCGCAAACTTTGTGGTCGCCGCGGTGGATAACACGCGTCTCGAAGATGGCGTTCCCGGCCTCGAAACGGACTGGTGGAATTACGGCGGCCTCACGCGCGAAGTCTCGCTTATCGAAGTTCCCGAAGCGTTCATCGATCAATACGACCTGCATCTTGATCGCGGCGAAGGCTCTGTGATTTCGGGATGGGTCCATCTCATGGACAGTCAGCCCGGCACAAAGGTTGAAGTGGAGATACCGGAGTTAGGTGCAAAGACCAGTGCGGAGACTGACAGCGACGGGCGCGCAACGATTCATTTCGATGTGAGTGGGTTGGAACGTTGGTCACCTGAGACGCCCAAGCTTTACAAGGTTGTGCTCCACGCAGGCTCCGACTCCATCGATGAGCTGATGGGTTTCCGTACCGTCGAGACCCGCGGCACCGAGATTCTGCTGAACGGCAAGCCCATCTTCCTGCGCGGAGTTTCTATCCACGCGGAAGCGCCGTACCGCACCGGCCGCGCATGGTCTGAAAAGGATGCGGACACGTTGCTTGGCTGGGCCAGGGAGCTCGGATGTAACTATGTCCGACTGGCGCATTATCCGCACGATGAAACCATGCTGCGCGCCGCGGATCGCATGGGCATTCTGGTCTGGTCAGAGAACCCCGTCTACTGGGCTCTCGAGTTTGACAATCCCAAGGTGCTCGCGAAAGCCGAGCAGCAGTTGGACGAGGAGATCAACACTTCGCGCAATCATGCATCCATCATCTTATGGTCAATGGCCAATGAGACGCCGAACACTTCCGTCCGCACCCAATTCATTGAGACTCTCGCCGGCCGAGCGCGGGCTCTCGACCCGACACGTCTCATTACCGCGGCGCTGCTCGTCCGCGCCGAAGGCAACACGAAGATCGTGGACGATCCCCTGGGCCAGGCGCTCGATGTGATCGGTGCGAATGAATATATCGGATGGTACGAGGGGCATCCAGAGACTGCCGATATAACTCAATGGAAAATCGACTACCAAAAGCCGCTTATCATGAGTGAGTTTGGCGCCGGAGCCAAAGCCGGATTGCATGGCCCCGAAGACCAACGTTGGACAGAGGAGTATCAAGCCAATGTTTATCGTCACCAACTGCCCATGCTGAACCGCATCGCGCAACTTAGAGGCATGAGCCCCTGGTGCCTGATGGATTTCCGTTCGCCCAATCGACCTTTGGCCGGCATTCAGGATGAATTTAACCGTAAAGGACTTATCTCCGAACAAGGTCAGAAGAAGTTGGCATTCTACGTGCTCCAGAAAGCATATAAGGATGGCACGATTGGTAAGCCCGAATGAGCACCTTGAATGGGTACCAACGTAAGTCTATCCACTAAGAATGAAAAGTACGCAGGAACCTCAAATTGAGTTATCCTCACCAAATGGTGATTGAATCAATACTCGCCCAACTCGACGCGGAGATCGCAAGGCTGACCCAGGTTCGCTCCCTGCTGGCCGACTCCGGCAAAGTCGCCGCCAAAGTAACTGAGCGCAAAGCCAAGTCAGCTCCCACGAAGAAGCGCAAGAAACGCGTACTCAGCGCCGATGCGCGCAAACGCATTGCCGATGCGCAACGCAGGCGGTGGGCGGCACAGAAAGCTAAAACCAAGTAACAAGCAAATAGGAATCAACTTTCCTCATGCGCACTGAGCGATCCAGACAAGGATTTATCATGCGGGGCAAGGAGAGAAAGCCCGCCAATTTAGCTGTGAGCCTGATATGCATTGCGGGTGGTGAACAAGCACCGCCATCCAGCATTACGGGGTCGTGTTTCTGGATTCCATTCGGATGCATGGCGAATTATAAACAGGGGAAGTAAGTAGTCTTAAATAGTATTGATCCGCATCATCCAGCCATTGCAGCAGGTTTCATTTCTTTCTGCGGACCTGATCCTAGACTTCACTCGCCTCAGGCAGCTCGCGTGGCACATCAGCCGGCAACCTACTTACCAGGCTTCGACGGCCAATACATTGGGGGGACCGGAATGACCCTGAATCACCTGGGTCTCGATTACAGCTTCAAGATTTTTGTGTTCCCAATCCGCAGGCGCCTTGGCCAGCAGCGAATCGAGATAGACAGGGTTATAAAGAATCTCGCCGGCAGCCTCAGTGCCTTCTTCCGATATGCCTGCCGCGATGATTACCGGCTGGCCCGTGGTGCTGTCGTGAATGCGCGCTACGATCGCGTAATCGCGGGATAGCTTTTCATAGGGCAGGTCCCACGCTGTCGCCCAGGAGGTTGCCTTCTGGCTCTTCCGGTCCACCAGCAGGGCAACGCCATCTTTCGATGCAAACCCAAAGCGCAGCTTCTGTGTTATGCGCAAGGTCCAGATATTGTCGAAGGCGCCAATCAGAACAATCGGCCCCTCGCGTAGCTGCTCGAAGCTGGCCTCTGAGGCGGGAACGACACGAAAGCTTCTGTGATGCGATTCCAGAGCCGCCACGGTGCGGGTAAGGGTAATCACGTCCGCCAGCGCCAGGTTTCCCGAGTAATGCAGGCGGAAATAAAGCGGCTCCGGCTTGGATGGAGGCACCGCACTATCGAGAGCATCAATCGAGCCCACTTCGATGTTCTTGGCCGGTTCGCCAAGACAGAACGTGGCCGGGTTGGCGCTCGAGGTCACCGGCTCCCAGAACCGGTCGAAGTTCGAAGGCGGTGGTGTAGGGTGATAGCTCAACCCGATGCCAAGACCCGCCGCGGCCGCCAGCGCCACAAGTCCTGCCACCAGCAGCCAGCGGAACCGCCACGGCCACGAGGCTGGCACAGCGTCAGGCGCCTGAGGCTTTGGCGGTTCAGGCAAGATGGCAACAGGGCCGGGGTGCTCGATCGAATCCGGCGCGCGAAACAACGGCACATAGGAGCCGACTGGGAGCTCGATCACAAGCTCTCCGTCGTGAGTCGAGTCGTAATAGTACTGCGACAGACGCTTGCGTACCTCGCCTGCAGAAATCCGCACCACCGGGTCCGCATTGGCGTCGTAGCTGGGAGACCGTCCGAAGACGTCAATCCCGATGCTTCGCTCTTTGAGCTCGGAGGCGTTGCCCAGCAGTGTCTGTTCTACGGTGTGCGCCAGCAGGGCAGGATAGCGCTTGCTGTTGGCGAAAAGAGGATGAGCCAGAAGCCTCTGCAGCTGCTCCCGAATGACCGCTGGATCCGGAGCGAACGCCGACTGTTCCATATCCTGCATGGATTTCGGCGCCAATGCCATGTCGAGCTCACCTCGCTTGTTTGTGGCGGTTCAAAACCCGCGCTCAACGAGCTCGCGGGTGGATCTCGTCGTACCGGCCGCTCCGGCCGACGCACTTCTCGCAGGGATCTTCCCGCACAGATTCTCTGTTGGGCCGGACGCAGTCAAGCAGTTTCGCTGCGGCCAAACCGTCTATGGTTGCCTGTGGGAATCGGTGCAATCTGAATGATTAACAATCCCGCATTGCGTATCATACGTCCCCTCTTCCGTGTTGTCTACACTGGATTAACCCTTATAGAAATAGAGATTTAACTTTCGCGAGGCGGATTTGGTACCCGATGGAACCTGTCCCCGGAATTTCATCGCGAATATATTCAAATTCGGTCCAGAAGATGTTCCGGAAGTGTGCCTCTGCGGAGACTGTCACTTCCGTCTGCAATGACCATACTATTCGGCGCATCTTCTTGTGATTGCGGCTCCTCGCCCCTCCGGTTCGCCAGACCTGGATTAATCCAGGCAGGACTTACCGGGGGGCGCTTTTTTTGCTTCGCACCCCTCCGCCGACATCCGGCAATTCCCCAAAGCGTACGCAGCGAAGCCGCGGATCCCTTCTCGCTCAATTCGCCCTCAAGGCCACCATCGGGCTGATGTGCGAGGCGCGCCGGGCGGGGATGTATCCCGCCAGCGCTGAAACCACCACCAGCGCAACCACCATTCCGGCAAAGGTGGTCAGGTCCCACGGCGACGTGTCGAACAGCAACGAGGCGATCAACCGCGCGACGGCGAGCGAAGCCACCGTTCCCAGCACCACTCCAGCGACCGCCAGGCGCAAAGTCCTGGCGAGCACGTCCATCTGCACGCGGCCCATGCCGGAGCCCAGCGCCATGCGGATGCCAATCTCCTGCGTCCGCTGCGTCACGGAGTAGGAAATGACACCGTAGATTCCTAGCGCTGCCAGCAACAAGCCGAGTCCTGCAAACGCGGCCACCAGCAGCATGAAGAACCGTCGCGGCGAGTTGGCGTGATCCACCAGCATCTGGATGGGGCGGAACTCGGCTGCCGGTTGTTTGGGATTGAGGTCGCGAAGAGTGCGAAGCACGCTATTGGCCAGGGTGGCTGGCGGTAGCGTGGTACGCATCACGAGTTCCGCGCCGTTCGGGTTCCGCTGCGTCGCGGGATAGTAGATTTGCCAGCCGGTCTCCCCCTCTACGGCTTCCTCGTGGACGTCGTCAACGATACCGACTATCCGCGCACCTGCACCGCCAGTGTCGAGGACTTTACCGAGAGCATCGCCGTTGGGCCAGGGAGCATATTCCGCAAGGAAATGTGCGAAAGCCTTGTCGATCATGACGACCTGCTCGCTCTTGGGGCCGTCGTCCCATGTAAAGTCGCGCCCCTGTACCCTGGTGCCCATGGCGCGCAAATAACCCGGCGTCACCACGTAAACCAATGGGCCCGCGGGCAGTTTGTCCGGGCGCTTCACGCCCTTCGGAAAAGGCGTTCCCCAGGCGCGATTCTGGCCCAGCGGAAGATAGTCCGAAATCCCGGCCGCCTGCACGCCGGGTATCGCGCTTACCCGAGCAATAACCTGCTGAAAGATTGCGGTGCGTTTTTCAATGCTGGCCGCTTCGGTGGGGGCGCTGTCGTCGTATTCCACCTTGACGGCGGCGGCGTGCTCAGGCTGGAACCCGAGGTCGACGTCGAGAACTTTGAGAAAACTGCGCAGCAGCAGGCCCGCGCCCACCAGCAGCACGCAGGCCAGCGCCACCTCCGATACCACGAGAACGGCGCGCAGGCGCTCGTGCTTTCGGCCCTGCCCTGAGCCCGGGCCTCCGTCCTTCAGCGACTCCTGCAGATTGCCCCCGGCCATGCGCAGTCCAGGAATCAGCCCGAACAGCACAGCCGCCGACACCGCGATCATCAGCGTCCACGCAAGTGCGGTTCCGTCAATGCGCAAGGTGCTCAGCAGGGGCAGCGCGATGGCGCCTTGGTGCGCCAGCCACGAAACAAGAATGACGGCAAGACCAAGCCCGCACAACGCGCCCGCGCACGAGAGAACCAGGCTCTCCGTCAGCAACTGGCCCACGATCCGGCCGCGGCTGGCGCCGAGAGCGCCGCGCATTGCAAACTCCTTGCTGCGCGCGGCGGCGCGGGCCAGCAACAGGTTTGACAGGTTTACGCACGCAATCAGCAAGATCATGCCCACGGCGCACCACAGCACAACCAGCGCGCGCCGCAACCGCCCGCTCACGTAATCCTTCAAAGGCACTGGGACCACGCGCCTTTGTAGTTCGCCGCATGTTTCCGGGTACTTGTTGTTCCAGCACATGCGGGGCGCGACCGCGGCTGCATCCTGCACCGCCTGCGCCAGTGAGACGCCCGGCTTCAGTCGCCCGATAAAAGTGATGATGTTTCCCCAGTCCCGCGGAGGACCGTAGAGATTCAGAGGCGTGATGGCATCCACCTTCGCACCGGGCGAGAACACTGCGCCAAAATCAAAGGTCTTCGGCAGCACGCCGATGACCGTTGTCTGTTGGCCATTCATGTCGAAAGCCTTGCCCACAATGTTCGGGTCGGCGTTGAACTGCCGCCTCCACCACGCATCGGTCAGCAGCACCACCGGAGCGGCGCCGTTGCGCCCGTCTTCCGGCCTGAACAGCCTTCCCTTGGCCGGCTGCACCCCCAGCACCTGGAAGAAATTCGCAATCACATCGATGCTGGTCGCCGGAATCGGAGCCCCACCGAGATTGAGGCTGAGATTGTCTGCGCTGGAGAAGGCAAAGTACCCGGTCACGTCCTGATACGAACGGCTGTACATGCGGAACTCATCGTAGGCGTCAGTGGAATATGTTGCGCATGACAAGCCGCACTTGGTCGGCGGCGGCGCAATCCACACCAGTTGCTGCGCCTGGTCAAAGGGCAGTGGTCGCAGCATCAGTGTGTTCACCACGCTGAAGACAGCGACATTTGACCCGATGCCGAGAGCCAGAATCAGAATGGCTACGACGGTGAAACCCCGGTCGCGGCCCAGGGTGCGGAAGGTGTACTTCAGATCCTGCAGTAGAATGTCGAGTTGCATAAGACCTCGCGTCTCGCGATGTTGATCTTTCGCCCGTTCCATTCCGCCCAGACTCACGAGCGCCAGGCGGCGTGCTTCCGCCGCGGAAAGACCGCGGGCAAGATTGTCCTCGATGGCGAGTTCGATATGCGCGGCCAGCTCGGCTTCGAGCTCCGCATCCAGGGCCGGCTTGCGGAAGAAGGCGCGCACACGGGCCGCGGCTCGCTTCAGCAGGCTCATGCGGGGCCTCTGTTTCCGTTCAGGGCCACCTCTTCTTTCACGTCGTCGCCCATCGAGAGCACCTTGTCCATCACCCCCGTGAGCCGCTCCCAATAGTGCGTATCCCGCGCAAGCTGTCGCCGGCCCGCGGCCGTGATCGCATAGAACTTTGCCTTGCGGTTGTTGTCGGAAACGCCCCAACTTGCGGCGATCCAGCCGCGTTGCTCCAACCGCACCAGCGCGGCATAAATGGTTCCCTGGTTCAACAGCACCTCATTGCCGCTGATTTGCTCAATGCGGCGCGCAATGCCGTAGCCATGCTGCTGTCCCATCGCCGCCAGTGTTTGCAGCACCATCAGGTCAAGCGTGCCCTGCAAAAGGTCAAGTTTCTGCAAATTCATCCCTCCTGTGGGAATGCCACATCAGAATGTCATAATCCATGTGGGAATGCCACAGGAAAAATCGGAACTGCGAATTCAACAAGCCGGCCCCTGCCGGAGTTTCAATTCCCTGCATCATGGCGAGGCCTCCCGCCAACGGGCGACAACACTTGAACTTTGCTGAAAACTCCACAGATGCAGGACGAATCGAACGCCGAGGGTCTACTCTTTGGTGTACTGCACTTTGCGCACGCGGATGCCATCCTGCTATCCCCGCAGCGCAGGTGATCTCAAGGGGGCACGATGAGGACGACCAAAAGAATGCTTTGCGCAGTTTTTCTTGGACTGGTGATATGGGCGCTGGGTCAGCCGCGCGAACTTTTTGCGCAGAGAGCAGGCACCACGACTGCTCCTGAATTCGAGGCCAATGCCACCGGGTTGATTCCCGCAGCAGGTCCCGCCCAGGCTGCTCCTGCGCCTGCCGCAACCGCCGCTGCAAACCGCACCGTGACGCTGGACGTAGTGGTTACCGACAAGTCAGGCAAGGCAATTGCCGGCTTGCAGCCAGGCGACTTCAAGGTGCTCGACAACAAACAGCCGCGTAACATCGAGTCCCTTCATGAAGCCGCAGGCGCCAACGCCGCCGCCGATCCGCCGCTGGAGGTATACCTGCTGGTCGACACCGTCAATCCCGGCACTGAGGTCATCGCCAACGAGGGCCGTAACCTTGTCGATTATCTGCAGCACAGTGGCGACCACCTTGCCTTGTCCACCTCCTTCATCTTCTTCACCGTCGATGGTCTCAAGTTCCAGCAGCAGCCCACCCACGATCCCAAGGTTCTGCTGGCAAATCTTGAGAGCAATCCAATCGGACAACGCACCTTCCACGGCTCCGCTGGATTTGAGAGCCAGGTGCAGATGCGGGAGAAGTCTCTCCAGGCGCTCAACCTCCTGGCAGTCACCCTGAGCAGGAGACCGGGGCGAAAACTCGTCGTCTGGATCACGACCGGCTGGCAGGCATTTCCTGACCTCAGCTCGCAAAAAACGGCTCAGGAATATCAGCAGCTCTTCAACTACATCGTTTCCCTCTCCACCGCTTTGCGCGAGGCGCGCATCACTCTCTATAGCGTTGACCCCCAGGGCGCAGCGGAGGGCGGGGCCAATGTCAAGAACTCCTATTACCAGGATTTTCTCAAGGGAGTGGCTTCGCCCAAACAGGCCGACAATGGCGACCTCTTCCTGCCCGTCATCGCGACTCAAACCGGGGGCAAGGTCCTTTACGGCAGCAACGACACCGCCAAGATGATTGACCAATGCCTCGCGGATGCGGAGACCTACTATGCGGTCACCGTCGATGCCCCCGCTGCCACGCATGAAAGTGAGTACCACGGGATTCAGATCCAGATCGACAAGCCGGGATCGAAAGCCCGGACCATCACCGGATACTACGCACAGCCGTAGCGGCCGCATCCGAGCACGACGGCGACGCGCGAACGAAACATTCGTGCGGCTTTCACCATTCCACCCGGCTGAGGAGCCCGGGCCGCTTGCGGTGCAACGAAACCAAAAAAACAATTCCGAGCGTTATCGAGCGGAACTCGTACCTCGGCGTCTGTGGGTATAGAAGCGGCCACGGCGTCGATCAGGAAACGCCACCCTGCCGCTCTTCCGACAAACTACTTCGAGAGGCGAAACATGAAATTGAATCGCGACACCGAAGCGCGGAGTCTCAGCTCCGCAGCTATGCTTGTTGCCCTTACGCTTGCTTTTACTCTCTTTGCGCCGGCCGCACGCGCGCAGGCGCAGTCTTCAGACGGAAAGCCTGCCGAGCCCAAAGCCAACCCGGATACCTATCAGACCTTCTACCTCACCAACCTCACCCAACAAAACGACGCCAACGATCTTCAGACCGACCTGCGCAACCTGTTCCCCAGGGCACGAATCTATTACATGCAGTCGCAAGGCGCTCTCTCGATACGCGCTTCGGCAGAAGATCTTCTTGAGGTGCAGAAGCTGATCTCCGAACTTGACCGGCCCAGAAAGAACTACCGCATCACCTACACCATCACTGAGACTGACAACGGCAAGCCAACCGGAACCCAACATGTCACCTTGATTGTGTCTGCGGGCGGGAGGACCGATCTGAAGCAGGGCAGCCGCGTGCCCATTGTCACCGGGTCCACTGACCCTGGAACCGCAACCCAAAACTCCCAGGTCCAATATCTCGACGTGGGGCTGAACATCGAAGCATCTCTTGATGGCGAAAAATTGCGGACCAAGGTCGAGCAGTCAAGCCTTGCAGAGGAGAAA
This sequence comes from uncultured Acidobacteriaceae bacterium, assembly GCA_963780515.1. Taxonomy (GTDB): domain Bacteria; phylum Acidobacteriota; class Terriglobia; order Terriglobales; family Acidobacteriaceae; genus Telmatobacter. The sequence continues at coordinate 77,925 of CAWACG010000015.1, read as the reverse complement.
TCCGGTCTCGGCGCGCAAGACCCCATCCTTAACCAGACCACTCTGGAAGGGACTGCGACCTTGGTGCAAGGCAAGCCGCTCGTTCTTGGTTCGCTCGACGTTCCCGGCAGCACGCGGCATCGGGAGATCCAAGTTGTCTCAGAGCTCGTTCACTAGTTCCGGCAGAAGAAACGTCTGCGCCGCTTTGACTTCTCTTTGGCGGCCCAGTTCCAGCACACAGTCCTTCGCGCACACCTTGTGCTAGAATCCTGCCCGTCAGTACGGGGGGAAAATATGTTGAAAGCAGCGCGGCATCTCGTTGTCTGCGCAGTGGTTCTAATGCCGGCAATCCTCATTGCGGCTGAGCGTTTCGATGGAACCTGGCATACCACCGTCACCTGCCCTCCAAAAGGAAGCACCGAGGGCTTTACCTGGCACTTTGACAGCGTGATTACGAACAGCAATCTGCACGGAGCCCGCGGCACCGAGGGAGAGCCCGGCTACTTTGCGCTCGACGGCATTGTCAAGGACGACGGCAGCGCCAAGCTTTCCGGATCCGGCATAGTCTACTCACGGAAGTATGCCCGGGGAGTCTTCACTCACAAAGGCGAGGAATATACATGGGAAGTAAAAGCCCAATTCAAAGAGACAGACGGCACCGGCACCAGGAATGAAGGCCTGGGCATCGTTGGCCGGCCATGTACTTTTGTGTTCGTCAAATAGGCCGCAACCAAGGCTCGGGCCGCTGGAGCCATCGCCCACAAACCGATCCGACGGCTCATTCTTAGGCCGCCCGTCGACTGGGACTTACCTTTGAAGGGTTCAGTCAGATTTGTGCTTCGGAAGGTCCAGGTGCTTGATAAATGCATCCAGAGTCGCCTGGTCCGCACCATTTTCCGCCTGCCCCCCGCGACTCCTGGAGTTTCCCGGTCCTGCCAGAATAAACTCCAGCCCCACGCCATCCGCACCCCAGTGGACCACCTTCGAGCGAACCGCAATTGAATCCCCGGGATTTTCTCCGCTGGTGTCCGTCCTTTGCAGCGTCATCAGAACAATGGTTCCGGGGAACGGGCGTTCTTCAGTCAGCAGATAAAACCCGGTCTCGCTCAGGTTCCCCACGTGATACGCCTTCGGGGCGCCGCCTGTCCAGTGATATGCCACCAGCCCAGGCAATGGGTGCCGGGTGGCAATGCGGCGATCAGAGGGCTCGGAGTTCAGCCAGCGCAGAAACCGCGACTTCAATGAGCCCTTTTGCTTCGCCAGATATTCAGCCTCGCTCGCATCCATCTTCTGTGCTGCAAATTGCAAACGGCCGGAGCGGTTGTCTGTCGGTGTAGTGCTGTCGGCGCCCGAGGAATCTCGTGCCCCGGGTTCCTTGCCCTCTGCAGCCGCACGGTCCCGCTCGCGCTCCATTACCTCGGCCTCTTCCATCTCGCGAAATTCCAGTTGATCTCCGGGTTTCGCCTGAGACGCAAAAATGGTGTGGGCAGGTAACGCCAGCGCACTTGCAGTCTTGGAATTCAAAGACGTCGCCTCGGGGCTCGGAAAGGATTCAACTTCCTGAACCACACGAAAGAATTCGTCCAGATAAATCAGATCGAACGGTGGCATCCCGGGGGCTGTGGGGATTCCTCGGTAGGGCCTCAGCCAAATGCCAATTTCGAGTTGGACCGCAAGGTCTTCGATCAGCTTTTTCAGGGGCTCCACCGTGGTGTCGACGATGGCAACCTCTAAGCTGAGAAATTTCTCACGGGATCGGTTGAATACACGGAATTTCGGCGTTTCCATACTCTCCGATCATTGTGGATGCCGCGAGCCGACTGGGCATAGGCCCGGGTTCCATCCAGACTCTCAACTCTGGAACAGTGTACCCACAAGTTGAGCACATTATAAGGAGCTTAGGATAGTTGCCCGTATGGTGAAATGTTACTTTCAGGTCAGAAAATCATGCATTAAAGACGGAACCCGGCTTCAGTTCATTTCCCTTCCGACACGGCGGGGGAACAGATTTTGGCTGCCGCCCTATTTGGACGTTCGATACTCCCCACCGGCCGCAGCCAGTGTGCGCTCCAAGCCGTTGAAACAAATGGCCGCCCATTCTATGTCAGCGCTCGATCCAGATGGACATACCCGCCATCCACCACGAAATGCTGGCCCGTCGTATGGCCCGACTGGACCGGCGACAAAAGAAAGACCGTAGCCGAAGCAATCTCGGAATCCAGCGTCATCCTGTGTCCTAGCGGTATCTTCCGCGTGATTTGCCTGAGACTCCCGTCGGGGTCGGCGGTCGCGTCCAGCAGCCGTTGATACAGCGGCGTCATCACCTCGGCGGGCAACACGGCATTCACCCGGATGCCGTAGGCTGCGAGCTCCGCGGCCCATTCGCGCGTCAGCCCAAGCTGCGCGCCCTTCGCGGCAGCATACCCTGATGTCCCTCCCTGGCCGGTCAGCGCAACCTTCGAGCTGATGTTCACAATCGATCCCTGCGTGCGCTTCAACGAACCCAGCGCGCAATGCGCCAGCGCGTAATAGTGGATCAGGTTCTTGTGCAGGCTTTCGACGAATTGCTCGATGCTTCCCAATTCGAGGCCGATGCGATCATTGACTCCGGCATTGTTGACGAGCCCGAAGATGTCGCCATGGCGCTCTTCGATCACACGAATTGCATGCTCGCACTGCCCTGTATCTTCAAGATGCGTTTCGATCAACGCGCATCGCGCGGATGTGGCCTGCATCTCCGCCATAAAGGCGTCAACGTTCTTTGAGGGCCTCGCCAAAACCGCGACCTGCGCACCCTCTGCAAGACAGGCCCGCGCAATGGCAGCCCCGATCCCGGCGCATCCGCCTGAAACCACGATCAACTTGTCTTTCAGTCCTAATTCCATTCACGGCCCTCTTCGCAGCCTGGCCCGATACCTGCGCAACCATATGGGATCAACAGCACATTCTAAGCACAGATTCTTCAACTCCGCCGTGCGCAGTGGTCCGAAGCACACCGCGAGCTCCGAGCATTACCTCGGAACCTGGTCCGAAAATTCGAATACTAGCTGATTCCAGCCATCACCAGCATGCGCGGCTCGGTCATCTCTTCAATCGCGAAGCGGATTCCTTCGCGCCCCAGGCCGGAATCTTTCACGCCCCCGAACGGCATTGGATCGAGCCGCCAGTTCGGCGTATCTCCCACGATCAGCGCGCCCACTTCAAGCTCGCGATAGGCTGTCAGGATGCGGCCGGCATCGCGTGTCAGCAATCCTGCCTGGAGCCCATATTTTGAGTGGTTCACGTCCGCCAGCGCCTGCTCAAAGTCATTGTAGGGTTCAATCGTAACCACCGGCCCAAAGACCTCCTCATCGCGCACCTTCATGCCCGGCTTGGTCGCGGTCAGAATTGCCGGCGTGACAGCGGAGCCTTGGCGCTCGCCTCCGGCAATCAGTTTGGCGCCGCCTTCCACTGCTTCCTTGATCCACGCCTCCACGCGCTCGGCCTCGCTCAATCGGATCATCGGACCCACTTCCGTCTCTTCGTCTGCAGGGTTCCCGGCAATCATCCGCGCGGTGCACTCGACCAGCTTCCACAGAAAAGTCTGAAAGATGCTCTTCTCCACAAAGATGCGCTGCACGCCGACGCAGGACTGGCCCGCATAGCCAAACGCCGCATGCGCGGTGCGCACCGCCGCTTCGTCCAGATCGCGCCAGTCGCCGTGCACAATCAGCGCCGCGTTGCCGCCAAGTTCCAGCAGCACCCGTTTGCGGCCAGAGCGGGCCTTCAACTCCCATCCCACCTTGGCCGAACCCGTAAAACTCACCAGCTTGATGCGATCTTCCTTCTCCGCCATCCAGGCCGTGTCGGCATCGGAGAGCGGCAGCACCGCCAGCGCTTCCTCAGGCCACCCCGCCTTGAGAATAACCTCGCCCAACGCCAGAGCCGTAAAGGGAGTCTGCGGCGCCGGCTTCAGGATGAGCGGGCAACCCGCGGCCAGAGCAGGCGCGGCTTTGTGCGCAACCAGGTTCAGCGGAAAGTTAAACGGCGTAATCGCCAGCACCGGACCCACGGGAAAGCGCTGAACCAATCCCCACCGTCCCTCGTTTCCCTCGGTCACGTCCAGCGGAATCGTCTCGCCGCCCAGCCGCGCGGCCTCTTCGGCGGCGGTCTTGAAGGTCAGCACTGCCCGATCCACTTCCACGCGCGCCAGCCGCACCGGCTTTCCGGCCTCCGCCACGATCAGTTGCGCGAACCGCTCCTTTTGCTCGATCAGCGCGGCCGCCACGTCCTCGAGGATTTCGCGGCGCTTCCACCGCGGCAGCGCGCGCGTGCGGCGCAGGCTGGCCACGGCGTGGTTTACGGCCTGGCGCGCGTCGGCGCGGGTGGCAACAGTCACCCGCCCAACCAGGCCCTGGTCCCAGGGCGAGCGCACTTCCAGCGCATCGCCGTCAATCCATTCCTTGCCGCAAAGCAAAAATCCCGTTTGCGTTCCCGGACGCATCTTCATGTTGCGGGGTACTCCTGATGGACCCTACATATAATCGTACAGGGGCGGAGCGGGGAGAGACTTCGGTCTTTGGAAGGCATCTCGCATGTGCAGCCGAAATATATTTCCCGTGAGGGCGAGAGCAAGTTTCATGAACGCGACTGAGACTGCAAGCAGGGTTATTCTGTGGTTCACGCCAATCGCGACATGAGGGGGCTGAGGATGAAAAAGACGGCGCAAATCAGTCTTCTCTTGATGGTTTTGAGTATTGCGATTTCAGTCTCGATCGGCTTTGCCTTGGCCAGCAGCATGAAACGCGGGGCGATGGTCGATTTCCAGTCGGTTTATTTTGCCACGCGCTGTCTCATCCAACATCACGATCCATATGACCTCGCCGAATTCAAGGGAATTTACCAGTCAGAGGGGGTCGGACATCCGCCGGGATTCATCGACGAACCTGAAAAGGTGACCTGGTTCATCAATGTGCCCACGGTTTTTATTATTGCGCCGCTCGCAGTTCTTCCCTGGGAGTTCGCACGCGTTTTGTGGGCCCTTCTTCTTATTGGCAGCTTCCTCACTGCTGCTTTCCTCATCGCCGGCGTTGCGATGGAGAATGCGCCGGCAATAAGTCTCTTCCTCACTTGTATTGTCCTTGCGAATAGCGAAATTGTTTTTGGAGGCGGCAACACTGCTGGAATCGTTGTGAGCTTCACTTTGGCGGCCGCCTGGTGTTTTCTTAAGCAGCGTTTTGTGCCCCTCGGTATCCTGTGCATGGTGGTCGCCCTCGCCATTAAGCCCCATGATGCAGGTCTTGTATGGCTTTACTTCCTCTTGTCGGGTGGGGCCAATCGGAAACGCGCACTGCAGATTCTGGCAATCTATATTACGGTGGGTGCGGCGGCGGTTCTGTGGATTTCGCAGGTCGCGCCGCACTGGATGCAGGAGTGGAGTTTCAACTTGGCAGCCACCTCGGCTCCTGGCACAACCAACGATCCAGGTTTGAGTTCCGCTGCCGGCGTCATTGTCGATCTTCAAGCAGTTATCGCCGTTTTTCGAGACGACCCGCGTATCTACAACCCGGTCAGTTATCTCGTCTGCGGGGCGCTCATTCTTCTGTGGGTGGTTGTCACTCTTCGGTCGCGTTTTTCAGCGGCGACAGCGTGGTATGCGCTTGCCGCAATTGCACCTCTCACCATTCTGGTCACCTATCATCGCCCCTATGATGCGAGGCTGATACTTCTTACCATCCCCGCCTGCGCCATGCTGTGGTCCGCCGGAGGACGCCTCGGTTGGACGGCGCTTATTGTGAATACATTGGGGTTTTTGTTCACCGGAGATCTGCCCCTGGCGGCTCTCCAGATTCTAGGCAACCATCTCCACATCGGCACCGCGGGGATCGCTCAGAAGATGTTGACTCTCGTTCTGCTGCGACCGGGTTCAATTATTTTATTCGTGATGGCAATCTTCTACTTATGGGTCTATGTAAGGTGTGCCGGTGATGATCCGGTTCACCGCCTGGCGCGCGTCGGTGCGGGTGGCAACAGTCACGCGCCCGACCAGACCCTGGTCCCAGGTTGAGCACACCTTCAGCGCGTCGCCGTCCATCGATTCCTTGCCGCACAGCAAAAATCCCGTTTGCGTTCCAGGGCGCATTTTCATGGCGTATTGCTCCTGTTCCCGCTCTCTCCTGGATGGTACAAGGCCGAGTCCTGTGCCGCTGAGCTCAAGCCGGTGTATTCACACGGACTTGCGTCGGACTGGCTCAGTGTTTCCCTGATGACCTTCGATTCTTTTTGACCCCATTTTCCCTTGTGCCGCCGGAAACTGCGCGGGTATAGTGTGAGAGCCAATCGGACCAAAACATACAAAAGGCAAGGATACCTGTGATCTATTTGAATTCGCCGGAAGAAGCGTCAGAAACAACCTACTTCGACGCCGACCTCGAAAACCATGTCAATGATGCCAGCCATGAAAGCAAAAGGCGCGTTTGCTGGCTGACTACCTTCGATTATTTGTTCATCGGGATTTCCACCCTGATGGTCTTCCCGCTCTACAAGTTTGCAAACCTGCCGATACGGATCGACATCTTTCACATGGCTACGGGTTTCTGGGGCGCAACCACCGTGAGCGCGGCGTTCTTCTGCATCGTCTATTCCCTGATCGTCTTCCCTCTCGACCTCACCCTGATGCCCTTCCTCCGCCGCATTCGAGCGCAGAAGGGCCGCATTGCCATCATCCTCACGCTCGCCCTATTAATGGTCTATGCGCTCGGGGTTGGGGTTGGGCCTGATGGTTACATGTGGCGCATTGGGCGTCGGCGAAATGCTTGAACGAAGAGGGCCGCGTTTCAAAGCCGGCATGATCGACGTCCTGATTCCTGCAATCGTATCTGTTTTGCGGCCTTGTCCTCGTGTTCACCATCAATCACGCGCAGGCGTCGTTTATCTATGCCCCCACCCACGACGTGCTGTTTTCGAATTTGGATCGCCTGATCTTCCACGCCAGCGTCGCCAACATCTCGATTTGGAGCACCAATCATCTTTCGATGTGGTCCTTGCGGTTTTTGGAATTCATCTACTACGGGATGTTTGGTCAACTTGCCGCAAACCTTGTCTTCACCGCGCTCCGGGGAAATCAGAAATATGCAGTCAAGTACGTGCGCACCATACTTATTTGCTATGCGATCGCATTGACTGTCTTCGCGCTGTGCCCAGTCAAGGGCCCGTATTCAATCGGCATGCTTCATATCACCAGCTATCCTCGCTCGCTCGCAACGTTCTGGTCGCAGGAAGCATTTCTCACCAAGGCGCAAGCGCTGTTTGCCCACCATCTGACCCCCGATGTAAGCATGGTGACCTTCAACGATTATTACGTTGGCTTTCCCAGCCTGCACACGGCGCTGCCTATCATCTCCCTCTGGTTTCTGCGCCCGTGGAAAAGACTGGCCAGAATCAAACTCTTCGTTTACCTCACACTGCTCTTGCCCGCGATTGTTCTGCTGGGTTGGCACTTCCTCATGGACATGGTCGGCGGTGTTGCCGCTGCGTTTCTTTCCATCTGGATCGCGGAGCGTGTCTCCCAAGCAATTGCTGCGAAAGACTCGTTGCACGCAGACCCGACACATCGAGTTCGTTTTCCCCAATCAACCGGACCCGTTGGCGCAAGCGGAATAGCTTGAACGTCCTTCCTCGTCGACGGAGTCTCGTTTCGGCTTGAGGTCTTCCAAAGAGGCTTGGAACAACCTTCGAACATGCCTCTCTCCACCCCGCAGATGGGGCCGAGAGATAAAACGGCAACCGGCGTATATACCCCGCGCGCTACACTGTTGCCTTATGATTCACGACGGTCGCAGCCGCAAACTCCCCTTCGACTCAGCCCAGGCCTTGGCCCATCTGCGCGCCAACGACGCCAAACTCGGCGTCCTCATCGACCGCGCCGGCGCATTCACCATGCGGCTCGACACCGCGCCGTCCCCCTTCGAATCGCTGCTCGAATCGATTCTCTACCAGCAGTTGCACGGCAAAGCTGCAGCCACCATTCATCGCCGCGTGCGCGAATACTTCGGCGGCGACCCCGCTCCGCAATTGCTGCTTGACACTCCCGATGAGCCGCTCCGCGCCGCCGGTGTCTCCGGCAACAAAATCAAGGCCCTCCGCGACCTCGCCGCACGCACCCTCGACGGCACTGTGCCCGCGCACGCGGCGATCAAAAAGATGTCCGATGACGAAATCATCGAGCGCCTCACCGCCGTGCGCGGCATCGGTCGATGGACAGTCGAGATGCTCCTGATCTTCCGCATGGGCCGCCCCGATGTCTTTCCGGTCACCGACTACGGCGTCCGCAAAGGATACGCACTCACATTTCTGCGCTGCCCCAAAACCCGGCCCCTTGAGGCGGCCGACCTGCCCAAGCCCGAGGTCCTTGCCAAAAGAGGAAACCGCTGGGCGCCGTTCCGTTCCGTCGCCAGTTGGTACCTTTGGAGGGCCTGCGACCTGGCCAAACCCTCGCCAGCTGCCGGACGTGCCAGCCTACAATAGTCAGGACGGCCCGTCACCCTTTTCTGAGGGCCCGCTCTCGATTGGATTGTTGATGCCTCCAGGGAAACGTTTCGTCTGCATTCATGGTCATTTTTACCAGCCGCCCCGCGAGAACCCGTGGCTGGAAACCGTGGAGACGCAGGACACCGCCGCGCCTTATCACGACTGGAATGAGCGCGTCTGCGCGGAGTGTTACGCCACCAACGGCGCGGCCCGCATTCAGAACAACAAAAACCAGATCACCCGCATCGTCAACAACTACGCCCGCATCAGTTTTAACTTCGGCCCTACCCTGCTCAGTTGGCTCAAGGAGAATGCGCCCCGCACCTACCGCATGATTCTCGATGGCGAGCGCCGCAGCCGAAAGAGCTACAAGGGACACAGCTCGGCGATGGCGCAGGTCTACAACCACGTCATTATGCCGCTCGCCAGCCCCCGTGACCGCATCACCCAGATTCGCTGGGGCATCGCCGATTACCAGAATCATTACGGGGAGCCGCCTGAGGGCATGTGGCTGGCCGAAACCGCCGCCGACACCGACACCCTTGAGCTGCTCGCGCAGCACGGCATCCGCTTCACCATCCTCGCGCCGCACCAATGCAAGCGCATCCGGCCAATAAAAGAGGGTACGCAAGCCGATGCCGGTTGGACCGACACGCCCGCCGCATCCGTCGACACCCATCGCCCCTACCTGGTCCAATTCGACTCCGGCGTCTCAATTGCTGTCTTCTTCTATGACGGCCCCACCTCCCGCGCCATCGCCTTCGAAGGGCTGCTGAACTCCGGCGAAGGCTTTGCCGCGCGCCTCAAGGCAGGCTTCAACCAAAGCACGCAGCCTCAACTCGTTCACGTGGCAACCGACGGAGAGTCCTACGGCCACCACCACAAATATGGTGAGATGGCGCTGGCCTATGGGTTGCGCCTCCTGGAGCAGGACAAGACCGTAAAGTTGACCAACTATGCCAGTTTCCTGGCCCAGTTTCCGCCCGAGTACGAGTGCCAAATTGTCGAAGACACCTCCTGGAGCTGCGTGCATGGAGTGGAGCGGTGGCGCTCCAACTGCGGCTGCAACAGCGGCACTCCCGGATGGAACCAGGCATGGCGCGGGCCCCTGCGCCAGGCGCTGGATGAGTTGCGCGATGCACTTGCGCCCATCACCGAGCGCGAAGGCGCAAAGCTCTTTCACGATGTGTGGGCCGCGCGCGACGGCTATATCAATGTGATCCTTGATCGCGGCATCGAGTCGGAGGAGCGCTTCTTCCGCGAGTACCAGAGTCATCCACTGGACCCCGATGAGCGCGTGCGTGCCTTGCGCGTGATGGAGATGCAGCGTCACGCGCAACTGATGTTCACCAGTTGCGGCTGGTTCTTCGACGACATTTCCGGCATCGAGACGGTGCAGATCATTGCCTACGCCGCGCGCGCTATCCAACTCGCGCGCGCACTCTTCGGCGATGAAGCCGCATCCCTCGAGCCCGCCTTCGTCGCACGCCTCGCTGAGGCGCGCTCCAACAAACCCGAGGCGGGCGATGGCGCGCGCATCTACAAAGAAAAGGTGCAGCCCCTTGAACTGGGCCTCGAGCAGGTGGCCGCCCACTACGCCATCAGCAGCGTCTTCTCTTCCTTTGCTGAGGAGACAGAGCTCTTCTGTTACCGGGTGCGGCGCATCTCTCACGAGATTTGCAGCTCAGGCCGCGGCCGCCTTGCGCTCGGCCGAGCCCACGTCACCAGCGCAATTACCGGCCTCCACCAAAGCTTCTCGTACGCCGTGCTCCATTTTGGCGACCAGAACATTACGGCCGCAGTGAAGGCCTATGCTGAAAGCGACGCAGAGGCGTTCGAAACCTTTGCCCGGCAGGCCTGCGAACAGGTCCAGCGCGCCAGCTTCCCTGAGGTGATCCGCCTGCTCGACCGCTACTATGGCCACGTGGATTACTCGCTCACCTCGCTTTTCACCGACGAGCAACGCCGCATCGTGCAGCTCATTCTCAACTCCACGCTCTGGGATATCGAGACTTCGCTGACCAACATCTACGAAGACCACGCCAGCCTGCTGCACTTCCTTTCGCAAGCAGGTTTGCCCAAGCCCCCCGCGCTCACCCTGGCCGCAGGCTTCGCCGTCAATGCAGGACTGCGGCGCGCCCTGGAGGCCGATCCCATCGACCAGGCGTTGATGCGATCGTTTCTGCAATTGGCCAAAGCCGACCAGGTTGCGCTCGACACCGCCACGCTCTCCTTCATTGCCGATCAGCGCATGAAGCGTGCCATGGTGGAACTGCAGATGTCCTCCGGCTCGCTCGAGATGCTCGACCGCGCCTTGGCGCTTGCCCGCACGCTGATGGAGTTGCCCTTCGACCTGAACCTTTGGCAGGCGCAGAACATCTGGTACGAGATTCTGCGCACTTCAGGTTACGCGCTCAACGCACTCGCCGATGCAGACCGGCCGCTCTGGGACAAGGACTTCAACGCCCTCGGCAATTGCCTCAAGATCGACACCGTGGCCATCACCGCCCCCGACCAGCTCGCCGAAACCCCAGGTGACTGAAGGCGCAGGAAGCGGTGTTTCAATGGCAGTCTTGGCCGGTTTGGAGGATAATCGGAGCATGGCAACCTTGCCCAACTCGGAAGAACTCTGGACCGTCCGCGAATACCTGCGCACGAGCTGGAGCCCCGACCGCGAGTACGTGGATGGGCGGATCGAGGAACGGAACTTGGGCGAGAAAGAGCACTCCATCATTCAGCGGTTTCTCACGGTTCTCTTTGCAATCAAGCGCGCGGAATGGGGCGTCGAGGTTTTTCCCGAACTTCGCACACAGACCGAAGCGCACCGATTCCGGGTTCCCGATGTCCTGGTGATGCGGGCGGGCGAAAGGTTTGATCGCTTCGTGACGCACCCGCCGCTGATCGCCATCGAGATTCTCTCACCCGAAGATACGGTACGGGCGATGCAAAGCAAGGCCGCCGAGTACCGGAGTTTTGGGATCGAGAATATCTGGATCATCGACCCCGAGCCGCGCATTGCCTACCGCTACACCGAGGCTGGACTTGAAGAAGTACGCATCGGCGAACTCACCGTGCCGGCGACGCCGATCCGCGTTGTGCTGAGCGAGCTGTTCGCAGAGTTGGACCGGTAGGAAAAACTTTGCTTCGGATCCCCGTGAAAGTTCGCCAAACGTCAGCGCTGCCATTCCTCTTCACATTTTGCGTTCTCTGTGCGTGCCATCGCGCGTCGGAGGTGAAGCCAGACTACCCTCGACAGACGGCCGGTGTGACGATGCAGGACGTTGCGTTCTACAGCCCGGCCTTGGCCCACCAGATGTCATATCGCGTGTACTTGCCGGCGAGCATACCAAGTGGGCAGCTACTCCCGGTGGTCTACCTGCTTCACGGGGGCGGCGACGATTTTCGCTCGTGGTCAAATGAGTCGGCGGTTGCAGAATATGCCCGCGATGACCTCATCTTAGTGATGCCGGATGGAGATGAGTCGTACTACATGAATGAGGCGGAGGCCTCAGAGAAGCGATACAAGGACTACATCACCCATGACCTGATTGCGGATGTGGAGAGCCGCCTCCCTGCCCGGAGAGATCGAGAAGGGCGCGCGCTGATTGGAATTTCGATGGGAGGATTTGCAGCGATTGAGTACGCATTGACCAAACCGCAACTTTTTGGATTTGTTGGCGCACTTAGTCCGTCAATCGATGTGCCATTCCGGCGATTCAATATTCGGCGCATTGATCAGTGGTGGAAGTTTCGGACGATCTTTGGGCCCATTGGAAGCGCGGAGAGATTCTCGAGAGATCCTTCAAAGCTCGTCTGGATCGCCGACCCGCGGGCGACACCGTACATCTACCTCACCGCAGGCGATCAGGAACCACTGCTCGGACCTAACCGGCGATTTGAGTCACTGCTCGAGCGACGCGGATTTGCGCATGAGTTCCGCACAAAACCCGGCGGCCACGATTGGAACGAGTGGAATGCGCAGATCCCCGGATGCTTTGCGAGCCTCGAGCAGCATCTACGGGTCAGCACGGATTAATGGGCCAGCGACACGCCGCCTGTTCTAGCTCTTCAGCGCCACCCGAATGTGCAGTTCCTTCAACTGCTGCTCGCTCACCGTCGTCGGCGCATCGGCCATCAGGTCGATCGCTTTCGCCGTCTTCGGGAACGCGATCACCTCGCGCAAACTGGGCGCGCCCGTCAGCAGCATCACGATGCGATCAAGTCCCAGCGCAATCCCTCCGTGCGGCGGTGTGCCGTACTCCAGCGCGTCGAGAAAGAATCCAAACCGCGCGCGCGCCTCTTCATCACTGATGCCCAGCGACTTGAAAATCTGCTGCTGCACGTCCTTGCGATGAATACGAATCGAACCCGAGCCGAGCTCCAGCCCGTTCATCGCCAGGTCGTAGCAGTCCGCCCGCACGCTCGCCGGATCGCTGATCAGATTGGCCATGTCCGCCTCGTAGGGCGCGGTGAACGGATGATGCGCCGGCATCCACTTCCCGCTCGCCAAGGTCGTACTCGAACATCGGAAAGTCGACAATCCAGATCGGCTTGAAAGCCGCCGAGCCATCAATCGCCTTCCCACCGCTCCGCGGATCAGCATCCGCTACAATCTTTTCCGTTACGTGGAATGCGCCATGCTTTTCGGCGTACTTCTTCGCCAGCTCCGTACGGAAATTTCCTGCGGCGGAATAGACATTAATCTCGCGCTCGCTCAGGCGGCCTTCAAACTTCGTGTCGCTGGCCTTCACCGGGTGCGCCGGGTCGCCCGCCACCACGATCACGAAGTCCTCATCGGCAGCGCCTGCCAGCTCGCGCACCTTCACTGCCGTTTCAGGAAAGCTCTTGGCCAGCCGCTTGAAGTCGTCAATGAACTTCGCGCCCTTCTTCTGGTCGAACAGCGGATGATTGTCTTCGCGCTCCTTGCGGCTTAGCTCGCCCACCTTGGGAATGCGCATTGCCACCACCGGCAGCGCCGGATCAATTTGCAGCGTCGCAAGCGCCGCATCAGGAAATGCCGCGCGCACATCCGTCAGCCCCGGCAGCCGCAGGTCGGGCTTATCCGTGCCGTGCTGCCGCATTGATTCGTCGTAGGTAATCCGCGGGAACGGTGTAGGTAGCGTAACGCCCGCCGCCGCAAAGGCTGCCGCGCAAAACTGCTCCACCACGGCGAACACATGTTCCCGCCGCGGGAAGCTCATCTCCAGATCGACCTGCGTAAACTCAAGCTGCCGGTCCGCGCGCAGGTCCTCGTCGCGAAAACAACGCGCAATTTGGAAGTAGCGGTCGAACCCGCTGATCATCAAAATCTGCTTGAAGATTTGCGGCGACTGCGGCAGCGCATAAAACTCGCCCGGATGAACGCGGCTCGGCACCAGAAAATCGCGCGCCCCCTCTGGCGTCGACTTGGTCAGAATCGGCGTTTCAATCTCCAGAAATCCCTGCTTGCTCAAGCTCTCGCGAACCGCCAGCGTAATCTCATGCCGCAGCCAGAAGTTGCGCTGCATCTCCGGCCGCCGCAAGTCCACGTAGCGATACTTCAGACGCGTCTCTTCGTTTTGAATCGCCTCTTCCGAAGGCGAAAACGGCGCTAGCCGTGCGTCGTTCAGCACCCGCAGCTCGGTCGCCTCGATCTCAATCTCGCCGGTTGGCATCTTGGGGTTGATGGCGTCCGCGTCGCGCAGGCTCACCTTGCCCACGGCGGCCACTACGTACTCCGGCCGCACCTGTTCGCCCTTCAGATGGCCATCAGGGGTCAGCTCTTTATCCAGTACAATCTGGCAAATCCCGCTGCGGTCGCGCAGGTCGAGAAAGATCAAATTGCCGTGGTCGCGCCGCCGGTTCACCCAGCCCATCACAACCACCTGCTGGCCTGCGTGCGCGGCGCGCAGTTCGCCGCAAAGATGCGTTCGTTCGAGACTTCCTAAGAAATCGAGCAATCCCTTTATCCTTTTATTCCCTGAGGCTATTCGCTTGGGGGTTCAGCTAGCACGGCCACCAGTACCGCCAGCGGAATCTTGATCTGTGTGCCGCTGGAGAATTCCTTCACTGTCAGGATACCGGATTGAAGCTCGTCTTCGCCCAGTATGACGATCCGCCGCGCCGTCTTTTCCGCAGCCTCAAAAGACTTCTTCAAACGAAAGCTTCCTTCTCCCAATTCGATGGTCAGTCCCGCGCGGCGCAGTTCTCGCGCAAGCGCTAACGCTTGTGGGTTCAGCTTCTCCCCCAACGGCGCAATATACGCATCCGCAAGCGGCGGCGGAGCCGATCCCTGCGCCTGCAGCGTCATAACCAGCCGGTCTTCGCCCATGGCAAAGCCGATCCCCGGCGCCTTCGGTCCGCCAATGGCCTCGCTCAGCCCGTCGTATCGTCCTCCGCCCAGCAGCGCATTCTGCGCGCCCAGCCCGTCGTGGGTGAACTCGAAAGTCGTGCGCGTGTAGTAGTCCAGCCCCCGCACCAGCCTGTGATTGTGCGTGTATTGAATCCCGGCCGCATCGAGCGCTTCGAGAACCGCAGCAAAGTGGGTCTTTGACGCCTCATCCAGAGAGTCCACAATCTTCGGCAGCGTTTCGATAATCGGCTGGTCTTCCGGCACCTTGCAGTCCAGCACTCGCAGCGGGTTCGTCACCGCGCGGCGCTGGCAATCCACGCACATCTTCGGCGCCAGCGGAATCAATGCCTCGCGCAGCACTTCGTTATAGCGCGCACGGTCCGCAGCCGAGCCAACCGAATTGATGTGCAGCGTCCAGCCGCTGATGCCCAGCTCGTCCAGCAGCGTCGCCAGCATCTCCAGCACCTCTGCGTCGCGCAGCGGGCTTTCGCTTCCCGACGACGGCGGCCCAATCACCTCCGCGCCAATCTGCGAAAACTGCCGGTAGCGCCCCTTCTGCGGCCGTTCGCGCCGAAACTGCGGCCCGATGTAGTAGAGCTTCTGCAACTGCCCCGTCTCGCCCAGCTTGTGCTCGATGTAAGCCCGCACCACCCCAGCCGTGTTTTCAGGCCGCAGCGTCAAAGTCTGGGTCTTCTCTGATTGCGCGCGGGCGCGGTCCTCCCACGTGTACATCTCCTTGGAAACAATGTCGGTTTCCTCGCCCACGCCGCGGGCAAAAAGGGCCGTGTCCTCAAAAATGGGCGTGCGAATCTCGCCGAAGTTGTAGCGGGCAAAAACGGCGCGCGCGGTGGCCTCAATGCGGTTCCACAGCGCCGTCTCCGGCGGCAGCAGGTCGCGGGTGCCGCGCACGGCTTTCAGGGTGGTCATAACTTATCTAGTCTAAATGGGCAGAAAGCGTTGTCGGCGTATGAGAGACGCCCGGCTCGTCCTTCGCCTTCTATCCCACAATTGCATTTGTGAGGCTCACCCACCACGCAGGTGCTCCGCGCCACAAGTAAACCGCAAAGGTCTGACCCACAATCAACACCGGCAGCGCATACCGGTACACCAAGTGAACGCTGCGATTCACAAGCAGATCGCGCGCTACACCCAGCAGGATCACAAGGTCCAGGCACGGATAAAAGAGGTTGTTGTTGAAGATGAAATCAAATCGCCCGAAGGCCGCATCGAGCAACCCGCAGGTGGCGATAAAGAGAGCCCGGCGATGGAACTCCGGCTTCTTGCGCCAGGCGATGGCAAGGGCAACGAACGTGCCAAACGCCGCCATGTCCTCGAAGGCAATGCCCAGAAACGTCGCAACGGATTCATGGAGCACCTTGATATCGAAGCGGGTCATGATCACCGCCGTGGTAACTCCAAGCACCACCATGGCGGCGCCGAGCGCGGCCCCGAACCAGCCAAAGAAGCGATGCCACTTCACATTGCGCGTGCGCACCAGCGTGGATTGAAAAATGAAGAACAGAATCCACCCCGCAAAGGCTCCGCCGTGAAACCACAGGATCAGCGGCCGAGGAATGGCGGCGTGAAACAGGTTCTGATCGACGGTCTTGCTGAAGCCGGTCACCACAATCGCGGCAAACACCAGCGACATCGCAAAGTAGAAGTACCGGTCCAGCCAACCGTTGCGCCCGGTGATCGCGCCCGGCCGGCCTGCAGCAACACTCTCAGACACAGATGCCATTGGAAGAACCTCGACTTTCAGCTTTTCGCGGCGTGCGAAAGGATGCAGACGATGTCTGCCGGGGAAGTGCGCAAAGTGTAGCACACCCAAAGTTCACGTCTCAACGGAAAACGCGCAGCACAGCGCCGCTGCCGAGGCGCGCTCGAACAGGCATCCAATGATCAGTTGGAGCAAGCTCAAACCCCGGTTCAGTTTGCATCGCCGCGCGCCCCGCCGCATCCTACACCTATGGAATATCGTCTTCTCGGAGGCTCCGGCCTCAAGGTTCCCGCTCTCAGTTTTGGCACCGGCACATTCGGCGGCGGCCATGAATTCTTCGACGCCTGGGGCGCCACCGACGACGTCGCACAGGCCCGGCGTCTGCTCGACATCTGCTTCGAGGCTGGCGTCAACCTGTTCGACACTGCCGACATTTACTCCTACGGCCATTCTGAAGAAGTGCTGGGCAAGGCCCTCGCCGGCAAGCGCGACCAGGCGCTCATCTCTACCAAAACCACTTTCCGCTTTGGCGATGGACCCAACGACGTCGGCTCCTCGCGATATCACATGCGGCGCGCGCTTGAGGCCAGCCTGCGTCGTCTCGGCACGGACTATATCGACATCTATCACCTGCACGGCTTTGACGCCCTCACCCCCATCGAAGAAGTGCAGGACACGCTCAACACCTTTGTCCGCGAAGGCAAGGTGCGCTACATCGCCGCCTCGAACTTCTCCGGCTGGCACCTCATGAAGTCGCTCGCTGTTGCCGACCGCTACGGATGGACGCGCTACGTGGCGCACCAGGTTTACTACTCGCTCATCGGCCGCGAATATGAGTGGGAACTGATGCCGCTCGGCCTCGACCAGAAAGTCGGCGCCCTCATCTGGAGCCCACTCGGCTGGGGCCGACTCACCGGCAAAATTCGTCGAGGCCAGCCATTGCCTGAAGTCAGCCGTCTCCACAAGACCGCTGACATGGGGCCGCAGGTCGCCGATGAGTATTTGTATACAGTGGTCGACGCTCTCGATACCGTTGCCGCCGAAACCGGCAAGACCCTTCCCCAGGTGGCGTTGAACTGGCTGTTGCTGCGGCCCACCGTCTCGTCCGTCATCATCGGCGCGCGCAACGAGCAGCAGCTACGTCAAAATCTGGGCGCAATTGGCTGGAATCTAACCCCGGAGCAGGTCGCTAATCTCGACAAAGCCAGCGAACAGAATCCGATCTACCCCTACTGGCATCAACGGCAGTTCACTGAGCGCAACCCGCCGCCGGTCTAGCCCGGGTGCGCTTTACTGCATCCTCGCTTTGTGGTGCCTGCGGTACACATAGTGGCCAACCAGCCACCCCGCAGCGCTTCCAATCAGCACGTCCGACGGGAAATGCTCCTGCCCCAGCACCCGCGTCACGCTCACACCGGTGGCTGCCGAATAAACCAATAGCTGTGTCCAGCGCGAAGGATACTCCTGCGCAATCACCGCCGCAGATGCCCAAGTCAGTACCGAGTGAGATGACGGAAACGAGGAGTCGACCCCGACGCTTGTCTGAAAAAACCGCCCTCGTGAACTGTCCACATGCGGTCGCTCCCGCCAGAACATCAGCTTCATGCCCTGCTCCACCACCACCCCATCCACAATCGCTTCGCCGCTCAGGATCCCCGCCTCGGTCGCGTGTCCGTCTCCTGCGAAATGTCCCTTCGCAAACAGCGCCACCGGCGCGGCGATCAGACCCGCAGTCAGGACGTTCGAGGCGTCTACGCTCGCCTTGTTGAATTCAGGATCGCGCGAAACCACTGACGTCATCGCCAGGTGATCTGTGCCGATGGCGGCGCCTGTGGCCAGTGTCAACGGAGCCAGCCAGACCAGGTCGTGCATCTGAAGGCGCAGCGGGCTGGTCCAGATCGCACCCTGGTCCGTCAGAATGTGCCGAGGCGTGTTCTGCAGGGTGACAGCGTCCTCATTATGCTGCGGCTGCGGAGCATCGGGCAGATCGCTGGCCGGCGGCCATGTCTGCGCGTGTGCGCAGCAACTGAACGCAAGTGCCAGGAGAAATGCAAAAAGTACGGATTTGGTGCGACGCGGAGAATGTTCTGTCAGGAGATTCACTGGTTCGTAAGATGCCAAGTGCCGCAAATGCGGAGCTTCGATGAACAAGATGTCATCTTCGAACTCAATTGCCTGTTTCGGCGAGATAGATCTGGGTGTAGTCGAGATAGTTCTGCGCGTATTCAAGAATCATGGCCCGGTCCGCGTCGCCCAGCTCCCGCCGCAGCTTGGCCGGCACGCCCGCCCAAAGCGTCCGCGGCGGCACCACCGTGTTTTCCGGAACCACTGCCCCCGCCGCAATGATCGATCCCTCGCCGATGCGGCAGTTATTCAGGATCGTCACGCCCATCCCGATCAGCACAGCGTCCCCCACCACGCAGCCGTGGACGGTAGCGTTGTGCCCGATCGTCACCCAGTCGCCTACGTTCACCGCGTAGAGATTGCGCTGCCCGTGAAGCACCGCGCAGTCCTGCACGTTCGAGTTGGCGCCCACGCGGATGGAATTGACGTCCCCCCGCAAAACTGCGTTCATCCACACCGAGGAATGCTCCCCCAGCGTCACGTCGCCAATTACCTGTGCAGAGAGATCAACATAGCAACCGGCGGAAATCTGGGGCAGCCGCCCCTGGTAGCTGCGAATCATTGAATCGAGGCCTCCGCGCCAAGTCTATAGCGAATCCAGGGTCGAAGTATCCCGAAACCTCGGAACCCAAGTCGACGCGACCCTTATGGAGCGGCCAACCTGCGCAAAACTCAACCGGCCACAGCGACACTGATTTCGCTCTGGAACATAGGCGGCGACCGCGCGCAGGGTGAAAACCCGCATCCTCAGACGCGCACAGGTCCGGCTCTGACTCGAAGTGGCTCAGTTTGCTCCATTTCAGGTGAAAAGCCAGTAAGTCCTAAGTAAATAAAAGGCCTGGCGCTTGACCGGGCACACGCTGATTCCAGTATCATTAGAGAGCCCCTTTGGCAGGTTTGGAGGTGGGACCCTTTTGGCAGAGGTTCGCATTCAAGAAGGCGAGCCGCTAGAAAATGCGTTGCGCCGGTTTAAGCGGAAGGTACAGCAGGAAGACATCATCAAGGAAGTAAAGCGTCACTCCTACTACCTCAAACCCGGTGAGAAAGCCCGTGTAAAGGCGGCTTTAGCACGCAAGCGGAATCGCAAGAAAGCTCGTAAAGAGCAGGACTGATTTCAACCTGATCGTGACAAAGGCCGCCCCGGTCTCTCCCGCTGAACATCGCGAATGAGAGAACATAAAAAGCATCGCCAAACCGGGGCGGCCAGTCACGCATCTTTCATTCAATTGGATAGCTCAGCCCTCGCACGGCGAGGCAAGTCAAATAGTCTCCCGATTTCTGGGATCGAATTAGTGATTGCCGCTCGATTTGTTGCGGCCCGGGCCCTTGTTACTGAACGGTAGTACGAAAACAGGGAAACGGGACCGGCAATGCGCATCATGTCATGGCCGAATCCGCCGTTTTTTCCCTGATTTCGGGGAAGCGGCCCATGGAATTCATCGATCGCGAGCTGAAGTGCATCGATTGCGGTGCTGACTTCGTGTTCACTGCAGGCGAACAGCTTTTCTTTCACGACAAACAGTTCACCAACGACCCCAAGCGCTGCAAGCAGTGCAAGGCCAAGCGCGCCAGCGGCGGTTCACGCGTGCGCGCTGAAACCCGCACCACTTGCTCTGAGTGCAGCACTCCCACCACCGTGCCCTTTAAGCCCACGCAGGGCAGGCCCGTCCTCTGCCGCTCCTGTTTCCAAAAGCACCAGGGCAAGCCTCCAGCCACGGCTACCGAAACGCCGAGCTGAGCAGCAAGTCGCCCCTGAACCCCGAGGCGTACCCGGCCACGCGCACCAGTGTGGCCAGTTGCGCCCAGTGGCGCTGGCTGTGGAACAGCGTGTGAGCCAGCACCTTGCGCCGCGAAACATTGCGCTTCTCCGGCGGAATCCAGTCGAAATCAAGTGGAAATGGGTCGTCCCAGCTCGCCGCTGGGCTAGCCAGCAATCCGCCAATTATCTGGTTCGCCTTTGTGTGCAGCTCAAAGAGCGCGTTCAGCGGGCCGGCCGGCATCTCTTCTCGCGCCATCGCCGGCAGGCCGGCCAGCCGCTGTCCCCAGCGCAGTTCCACGCCCCAGATGTGCCGCACAAACTCCTGCACGGTCTTCGTGCCGCCAATGTCGCATGGCAGCGCAAGCAATTCCGGATGTGCGTCGAGATGAGCCTTCCAGAATTGCGCGGATTCATCGTTCCACGTCAGCAACTCTTCAAATGAAATACCGGTTGTCATCATTTCCTCGTCAGCGCCCGGTGGCCAATGTCGCACCGGTAGTAGATGCCCTCAAATTGAATCTCCGCCATCGCCTGGTAGGCGCGGTTCAGCGCCTGCTCCAGCGACTCTCCCGTCGCCGTCACCCCCAGCACACGACCTCCGCTGGTCACCAGTTGGCTGCCCAACCGCGATGTCCCCGAGTGAAACACCTCCACCCCCGGAACCTGCCCGGCAGCGCTCAACCCCGTGATCGGGAAGCCCGTCTTGTAGCTGCCCGGATAACCCGCCGAGCTCGCGACCACACACGCTGAGGCGCCAGGGCTCCAGCGCATTTGCACCTCGTCCAGGCGTCCCTCGATGCACGCTTCCAGCACGTCCACCAGGTCGCTTTCGAGGCGCAGCAAAATGGCCTGCGTCTCCGGATCGCCGAAGCGTGCGTTGTATTCCAGCACCTCCGGCCCCCGCGCCGTCATCATCAGGCCGATGTAAAGCACTCCGGCAAACGGAGTGCCTTCCTCCGCCATCCCGCGCACCGTGGGCTCGGCAATATGGTGCATCACCCACTCCCGCATGCCGGCGTCCAGCATCGCGTCAGTGGAGTAGACGCCCATCCCGCCCGTATTCGGTCCCGTGTCGCCCTCACCGATCCGCTTATGATCCTGCGCAGGCGCCAGCGGCGCCACGTGCACGCCGTCCGAGAGACAAAGGAAACTGAGCTCGTCGCCTTCAAGGAACTCCTCAATCACCACCTGCTCCGCGGCCTCACCCAGCAGCGAGCCGGTAAACAGTCCGTGCGCAGCCTCCAGAGCCACATTGCGCGAGGGGCAGATAATCACGCCCTTTCCCGCCGCCAGTCCGTCCGCTTTCACCACAATCGGCGGATGAAAAAAGTCGACCGCCTTCTCCAACTCGGCCGCGTTGGTGCACACCGCATACTTCGCCGTGGGAATCTGGTGCCGCTTCATGAATTGCTTGGCGAAGGCCTTGCTCGACTCCAGTCGCGCCGCTTCCTTCGTCGGCCCGAACACCCGCATCCCGCGTTCCTGCAATGCATCCACAATGCCCAGGGAAAGCGGCAGCTCCGGCCCCACGATCGTCAGCTCGGGTTGCTCCGCCTCGGCCAGCCGCACCATGGCGTCCAGGTCTTTCAGGTCCACCGGAACGCATCGCGCTACCTGCGCAATGCCGCCGTTCCCCGGCGCGCAAACCACTTCGGATACGCGCGTGCTGCGCTTCACCGCCCAGGCCAGAGCATGCTCGCGGCCCCCCGAACCCAGGATTAGGACTTTCATGTGTGTGCGTTTTCCCCCGACACGCTATGGTCGGCAATCAAGGCGGCTCAAGTCAAACGCAGCGCGCGCGAAGGATGAATGCGCTACTCCCCTATACTGATGCGGGGACTCTCGGCTGTCTCTGCGAAGTAGCCGCCCCCAGAAACGCCGCCATGGTAGAAACCCGCATCAAGCCGCATCGCGAACAACAAGCTGAGCAGGCGCGCCGCGAGGCGCAGCGCCATGCAACCTTGCGCAATCAGGTCCTCGGTATGTTGCTGATTGCGGCCGCAATCTGCGCCTGGTGGCTGTTCCACACCAATCCCAAATGGATCTTCCCGCCCGGCTGGTGGCGTCTATGAGTCCTTCGCAGACGGCGAACGGCGCCCTCAGCGCAGCAGACCCTAGCAGTTCACTCCCGTCGTTCCAATCTGCCTTCCAGTCGTTTCCACGGC
Source organism: uncultured Acidobacteriaceae bacterium (assembly GCA_963780515.1). GTDB lineage: Bacteria > Acidobacteriota > Terriglobia > Terriglobales > Acidobacteriaceae > Telmatobacter. The sequence continues at coordinate 55,339 of CAWACG010000015.1, read as the reverse complement.
TCCCAGCTGCAGTCCCGCGGCCCCTTGGACAGCTGTAATCATTGCCTCGATCCCCATCGCCGAATTCAACAGCATGTGGTAAAGCCCCCGCGCGCACCACTCCTGCTGATAGAACTTGCGAATCACTGCGGCGCGCCGCTTGTCAAAAGCCGCCAGAATCTGGTCGGCATGCGGAGCGCGCTTCGGAAATGCGCTCGCGAACCAATCCCGCTTGGCTTTCGATGTGGCGTACACAAAAATATGAAAGCAGCCCGGATGGCAGGCCAGCGCACAGGCTGCTCCGCGACCCACCAAGACGCATTCACCCTTTTCCGCCTCGTCCTCTATCTCCTGCCGGATCAGCGACAACATGCGTTCCGAATCAAACACCTGGTCGTCGCCTAGGCCGGTCATGGGATAAGCCGAGTCGTGCCAGAAGACCTTGCCATAGCGGTAGTACCACGGGTCCAGCCGCTCATCAAATTTGGCCGCCAGCTCCGGCGCCACGCCCGCCGTTTTGGCTGCGCCCTCCACCAGTTCCGAGTCCAGCAGTCTCCAGCCCAGCCTCGTTGCCAGCTCGTGCGCAAACTCTCCTCCGCGCGAGCCATACTCCCGTTCGACCGTAATCACCCGAATGGGCGAATGCATCATGGCAAATGCTCCCCCGCCAAAGGCAGAATACAACGGAACCGGACTCGCCGGGCAAGGGGATTCGCAGCCAGAACGCCCGCCCCCGCGACAAAAATGCGCATGATACCTTGACGGTCTACACAACTTTGTTGTAGATAGTCTAGGTATGGGAAAGCCAAGCGATCTCGTCCAGGGCACACTCGACCTGCTCATCCTCAGAACCCTCTCGCCCGAAGCCATGCACGGCTGGGCCATCGCCAAGCGCATTCAGCAAATCTCCTGTGAAGTCCTGCAGGTGCAGCAAGGCTCGCTCTATCCGGCCCTGCACCGGCTCGAGCAGCAGGGCTGGATCAAGGCCAAATGGGCCGAAAGTGAAACCGGCCGCCAGGCCAAGTTCTACTCACTCACCGCCGCAGGCCGCAAACAGCTTGAAACGGAAACGGCCAACTGGAACCGCCTATCCGCGGCCATCAATTTGATCGTCAGCGAAGCCTGATTTCTGTCCGCCGAGTGCCTCATCCTTTCCGCGTTTTTGGCTGGATCGGTGGGAGACCAGGCAAAAGGAGCCAAGATGAGATGGCTTGATAACTTCGCAATGAAACTCAGAATGCTCTTCGGCCGTGGCCAGGCTGCCGCGCGCCTCGACGACGAACTGCGCTTCCATATCGAGCGCCAGATTGCCGAGAACGTCGCCGCAGGCATGAGCGCCGAAGAAGCGCGCTACGCCGCCCTGCGCACCTTCGGCAATCCGACATTGCTTCGTGACCAGACCCGCGCGACCTGGAACTGGGTCAGTCTTGAGTCCTTGCTGCGCGATCTTCGTTACGGCATGCGCACGCTGCGCCGCACCCCCGGATTCTCGCTCATCGCCATCGCGGTCATGGCCCTCTGCATCGGCGCGGCTACGTCGCTCTTCACCATCGTGCGCTCCGTCCTGCTCCGGCCGCTTCCATTCCGCGATCCCGGCAGCCTCGTCATGGTCTACGAGCACTTCCGCGGAGCATGGGCCAATCAGCCGCAGTTCGATTACAACGTCGTGTCGCCCGCCGACTTCTACGACTGGCGCGCGCAGACCCACGGCTTTGAAGATATGGCCGCCTGGCGCTGGTGGCAGTTCAACCTCACCAGCGACAAGGGTGAACTCCCTGAAGTCGTCACGGCCGCCGCCGGCACCTGGAACTTATTTCCGCTCCTCGGCGTGCAGCCGGCTCTGGGCCGCTCCTTCACGCAATCTGAAGATCATCCCGGTTCGAATGTCGTCATGCTCACTTGGAGCACCTTCGAGCGCCGTTTCTCCGCCGACCCTTCCATCGTGAACCGGCCAATTCACCTCGACGGCAAACCATACACCGTCGTCGGCGTTCTGCCGAAAGATTTTGCCTATCCTGATTCGACCGTTCAGGCTTGGGTTCCATATCAGGCCGTCGCTTCGCCCGAAAGCTTGCTCCACCACGACTGGCACCAGAGCCACGTCATCGCACGCCTGCGCCCCGGCGTAAGCCTCGCTGCCGCCATCAGCCAGGTTGAGGCCGTCCAGTATCGCCTGCACATGCAGTACCTCAACGACCCCGTCGCCGAAGATGCCGTGCCCCGCAGCATCATCGACGACCTCGCAAAAGATGTGAAAGAGCCGCTTCTCGTCCTCATGGGCGCCGTGGCCTGCATGCTGTTCATCGGCTGCCTCAACGTGGCCAACCTGCTGGTCGCGCGGGGCGCGGCGCGGCAAAAAGAAGTCGCCATCCGCGGAGCCCTCGGCGCGCAGCGATTTACGCTCATCCGCGAGCAGCTCACTGAAAGCCTTCTCATCTGTTTCGCAGGAGGCGCAGCCGGAGTGTTGCTTTCCCTCGCCGCAACCAAATGGCTGGCCCACGCGTGGAAGGATCTGCCCACCGCCCAGGGCATCCACGTGGACGGCGTCGTGCTTGCCTTCGCCTGCGCGACAGTCTTCGTCGCCGCGCTAATGGCTGGCCTTCTGCCGGCCATCTCCTCCACCGGAAAGGCGGTCTTCACCACGCTCCAGGCTTCCTCCCGCACCACCGGCGGCAGCCTCTCCCGCACCGCGCTGCGCAAAACCCTGCTCACCGTAGAAATCGCGGTCACCGTCGTCTTGCTCATCGCCTCCGGCCTGCTGTTGAAGAGCTTCCTCCGCTTGCGAACATCTGACATTGGCTGCGCCACCGACAACCTGCTCACCATGAGCTACACCCTGCCTCAGCAGAAATACGACAAGCCGGAAAGGATCAATGCCTTCAATGAAGGGCTGCTCGCGCGCCTCCACGCCATGCCTGGTGTCCGCGCCGTGGCCCTCGGCTCCACGTTGCCCGGCAACAGCTGGGGCGGCGACGATGTCTTTACCATCACCGAGCATCCCCCCATCCGGCCCGGCGCAGAACTGCCCGATGCGCTCAACCGCCTCGCCGATCCCGGCTATTTCACGGGTCTGGGAATTCCGCTCCTTCAAGGACGCTTTTTCTCCACCCAGGATCGCGATGACCACGCCAACAAGGTCATCATCAGCCGCCAGCTTGCCCGGCAATACTTCCCCGGCGAGAATCCCATCGGCAAGCACATCGTGGTTTCTGCAAGAGACAATGCAGGCTACGAGATCGTGGGCGTTGTGGGAGATACACTCTGGCAGGTGGGTCAGCCGGTAAAGGCCACCATGTACTTCCCGCTCCTCTCCGGGAATTCAGAAAATAGCTCTGGCTTTTCCCTCGCCGTGCGCACCGCCTCCGATCCGCTGGCAATGTCCATCCCCATCCAGAAGCAGATTGCCGCGCTCGACCCCCAACTGCCCGTCTCCGACGTCCTCACCATGCAGCAGATCATCGGTCAATCCCTGGGCAACCAGAGCTTCAGCGCGACCCTCGTGCTGGCCTTCGCGATTCTGTCCCTGGTCCTCGCCTCAGTCGGCCTCTACGGAGTTCTTTCCTATCTCATGACCCAGCGCAGGACCGAAATCGGCATCCGTATCGCGCTCGGCGCGCAGCGCGAACAGGTATTGCGCCTGATGCTGCTCGACGGCCTGCGGCCTGCATTTCTGGGACTCGTGTTCGGTCTTGCTGCCAGTGCAGCGGCCGTCCGCCTCATCCGCTCGATGCTCTATGACACGCAGCCGTTCGACCCTGCTGTCTTTCTCGCAGTCGCGGGAACATTGCTCATGGTTGCGGCTCTGGCCTGCATCGTTCCCGCCTGGCGCGCCTCCCGCCTCGATCCCATGCAGGCGCTCCGAACAGAATAGAAGGAGGCAGGATTCATGCGATGGCTCTCTCATATTCGAATGCGAATCCTGATGCTCTTCACCCGTGGCCAGGCCGACGCGCACCTCGACGATGAACTGCGCTTCCATATCGAGCGCCAGATTGCAGAAAACATCGCCGCCGGCATGAGCGCAAAAGAAGCGCGCAGCGCGGCCCTGCGCGCCTTCGGCAATCCAGCGTTGCTCCGCGACCAGGCTCGCGCCACCTGGGGCTGGAACCGGCTCGAGTCGCTTGTGCGCGATGCGCGGTTCGTTGTTCTTGGCATCTGGCGGCGGCCTGGGTTCGCGCTGACGGTTGTCGGTACGCTTGCGCTTGGCATCGGCGCCGCGGCGGCAATGTTTACGGTGGTGGATCACGTTCTGGTGCGGCCCTTGCCGTACCGCGATGCCGGACGCCTGGTCACAATTCAGGAGACGGACGGCTCCAGCCGAAACTGGCAGGCGCCATGGATCGACATCGAGCAGTGGCGGGCGCAGAGCCGATCGTTCAGCAACATCGAGTTTGCCGGCAAAATGACCGGTCGCAACTTTCTTGAAGGTCCAAATGCGGCGCTTGAAGTGGATGGGGAGCGTGTCAGTCCGGGTCTGTTTGGAATGTTGGGTACGGCGCCGGCGCTGGGCAGCGGATTTGTCTCCGATTCGGGCAAGAATGCCGGCGCGATCATCCTCAGCGATGCGGTATGGAAGGAAGTGTTTGCCGGCGATCGAGGCATTGTCGGTAAAGCAGTTCGGATCAACGACGATTCCTACACCGTTGCGGGAGTGATGCCGCCCGGCTTCCGCTATCCGGCACAGAACTCTCAGGCGCCTCAAGTTTGGGTGCCGGCCCAGTTGAGCGATGTGGAGCGCACGCGGGAATTCCCGGCGATGCAGTTTACGGCGATTGCGCGCCTGCGGCCGGGGGCCACGGTCGAGAGCGCTCGCGCGGAGATGCTGCTGGTGCAGAAGCGTCTTGCGTCGCAATACACCGACGACGTTCTGCGCCACGACCACGCCTCGGTGCACGTCGACATCTACGCGGAGACACTGGTGGGCAAGGATGTACGCAAGGCGTTGCTGGCACTGCTTGCGGCGTCGGGAGTCCTTTGGCTGATCGCCAGCTTGAATGCAACCAACTTGTTTCTGGCGCGCAACACCAGCCGACAGCGGGAGTACGCGATGCGCATGGCGCTTGGAGCAAGCCGCTGGCGGCTGATTCAGAACACGCTGGTTGAAGGCCTGATCCTGAGCGCGCTTGCCGTGCTGCTGGGCGTGGGCCTGGCGATGGGATCGGTGCGGATCCTTGCCCACGAGTTGAGCCAGACACTGCCGGTTCCGGCCCCTGCAACGCCAGACGAACGGATTCTGCTGGCGCTCGTAGGTTTGACGGTGCTCACCACGATCGTGGCAACGGCTGGACCGGCCTTGCTCGCAGCGCGCACGTCGGTGGCGCCGGCCATCAAACAAGGGGGCATGCAGACAGGTTCATCGCGGCGACAGCATCGCATGCGCGGCGTGCTGGTGGCAGGCGAGATCGCCCTGTCACTCACTCTGATTGCCATGTGTGGATTGCTGCTGCGCACCATCTACACGCTCCGCCATGTGCCGCTGGGCTTTCGCACCGACCACATTGTTGTAGTGAATCTCAGTATTCCTTCGTATCGCTTCGCTGGACGGAACCTGACCGACGCGCTGTACATGCCGCTGCTTGACCGCGTCGAGCATCTGCACGGGGTCGAGAGCGCGGGATTGATGACCGAGGTTCCACTGGGGAAGACGTTCGTGGTCCATCTGGAGCTGGCCATGCACGGGAACACGACCCACGCGTTTATGAAGGCGGTCAGCCCGGATCTGCAGAAAGTCTTCGGATTTCGCATGGCTGCGGGGCGGTTCTTCGGGCCGCAGGACACCGCCACGTCGCAGCCCGTGATCGTTGTCAACAAGGCCTACGCAGAAGAGCATTCACCTGACCCGCACAATCCATTGGCCATTCTCGGGCACAACTTGCTCAGTCTCCGCAAGGGCTTCCCGCAGATGCGCATTATTGGGGTGATCGACGATGAGCGGCAAGAGAAAGTGGCCGAACCGGCAGTGCCGGAGGTGGAGCTGGCTCTTCCACAGATCACGCCGGAGAGCGGCTACTATCCGGTCATGGAAACAGTCGCAATGGATCTGGCAGCGCGCACCAGCCGCCCCACGTCAGAGGTAATTCCAGAGCTGCGCGCGATCCTTAAGCAAGCAAGTCCTGAATTGCAGAGTGCGACCATCACCACCATGGACAAGATCGTCGCAGACTCATACGGAAGCCAACGACTCGCGGCGCACCTGCTCGAAATTTTCGGGGGCTCCGCACTCCTGCTGTGCATGGCGGGACTCTATGGGTTGCTTGCCTATGTGGTCTCCCAGCGGACTCGCGAGCTGGGCGTGCGCATTGCGCTCGGGGCGAGCCGTGGTGCTTTGTTGTGGATGGTGATTCGCCAGGCGGGAGTGATGCTGGTCGCAGGAGTGGCCGTGGGCATGGTGCTGACATTTGCCTCTGCGAAACTGGCGAGCAGTTTTCTCTACGGTGTGAGCCCGCATGACGGCTGGGCGATGCTTGCCGCTCCGGTCCTATTGCTTGTCGTTGGCCTGGTGGCGGCGTATCTGCCAGCGCGGCGCGCGGCCAGCGTCGATCCCATGGAAGCGCTGCGCGCGGAATAGATACGCCCTCCCAAAAACAGAATAGGCGCGGAAGCTGCTCAAGCTCCCGCGCCCACTCTGCATACATCAGCCGCGCTGCAGTCTACTGCGTCACCGGTTGTGCTGGCGTCTTCGGTGCCTTCAGGTGAGGCGCGTTCGGTGACGCCGGGGTGGCGCTCACCGCAGGCGGTTCAGGCGGGAAGCCCGATCCCCGCTTGATGTGCAGGTCGCCAACGTCCGCGCTCAGGCTCACCGTCGCCTTGCCTGCGCCGATCCGCCCGCTCACCGTCTTGCTCTCGTCTCCGCTGATCGACAGACCAAAGTCGGTTACGATATCGCCATTGTGGGTGTGGCCGTCCACACTCGCCGAGGCTTCCGGCGGAAGCGTGATTTCCACGTCGCCCTTGCCGTTCTTGGCGTCCACGTTGTAGTTGCCTGCGGGCTCAATCGAGATTTGGCCGCGGCTGTCGTTCACATAGGTGTCGCCATAAATCTGGTTCAGGTCCACGTCCTTGGCATGCGTCGTCACCCGCACTTGTCCCTTGGCCTGTGTCACCCGCAGATCGTCGGAATTCAACGTCATGTCGCCCGGCAATGCGGCCACATCCAGATCGGTCACGGAGGTATGCAAATGGATCGGGCCTGCGATGTTCTCCATGTGCACATCGCCAAAGATCTCCCCATTCAGCGTGACCTTCCCCTTGATCTCAGACAACGTCAGGTCATTGCAGTTGCCATCGGCAGTCAGGTCGCCCTGCACCTGGTGTGCGGATATGTCTCCCCGGTCGCTGGAGAAGTGCACCTGCACCGAGCCTTGAATCGTACTCAAATGCACATCGCCGTGACTCGAGGTGATGTTTGCCCCTCCACTCAGCCCGGCCGCAGTTACGTCGCCGTGGCCGGAATTCACCGTCACCTGCGCGCTCTTGGGAACGGTAATCGCTAGATTCACCCTCCCCCTGCCGTTGCCATCGGACTTCACCAGAACCGTGTTGCCGCTTACCGTCAGGTGCGCCTGTTCCGCGTCGAAAATCGTCTTGGCATAGTTGTCCGTGTTGGCGTAGGCAACCTCATGCGCCTGCACTTGCACGTCGGTTCCATCGCCGGTTGTCACGCTTACATCGCCGCGCGGGTTTTCTATTTGAATCACCGCGTTTGCGGGCGCTGCCACCTTCAGCAGTTCCTGATCGTGATCCTGCTCCGGCATGTCAAACAGGTTGAAGAAGTTGTCATTGTCGTTGCCCCAGTTCGCCCGCATCGGGCCCCAGAAGTTGTTCCATCCAGCTGCAGCAAAACCAAGAACCGCCAGAAAAATCAGGATGCCCACAAATCCACTGCTGCGCCGCACCGGAGTCTCGCGCTTTAAGTCCAGCGCCCACTCGCCCAGCATGGCCAAACCTGCGGCAATCAGCAGCAGGGGCCACCAATGTCCGTACCAGCCCCAGAACGCGGCGGGAGCAAGCCGCCCGCTGTACATCAGCACTCCCACGATGCCGATGGCAATCAATATGATCGGCCCCACAACCGATGGAATGCGCGGGCCATAAGCACCGCCGTATCCCGCCTTCATGGCGTATCGCTGCGCCTTCCACGCGTCCCGCTGGGCGCGCCAGGCGGCTTTCTGCTGTTCGCGGTAGACCCTCCACTGAGTGCGGGAGTCATAGGGGGGCGGCGCACCGCCCGGAGGTGTGTACGGAGGCACGCTGCTCATGACTGTCCTCCTTCAGGGCCCTTTCCAAAGCCCTGCGATGGTGCAGGTACGATCGATGATCCCGGCTGCGCCCCTGTCTGCGAACCCGTGGCAGGATTGACGCCGCCATACGGATACGGTGTTCCCCCTGGATACCCGCCTGGATACGAACCTGGATACGAACCCGGATACCCGGTCGGATACAGTGCTTCATCACCCGCCGCCGCCAGCGCCGCCCGCTGCGCAAGTTTCAGCACACCGATAAGAATCAGCAGCAGCGGAAAGAACAGGCTCCAGTTTGCAAGGTGCGCCTCATGCAGCAGCGCAATGATTCCCAGCAGCAGCAGAACGGCCGGACCGGTCAAGCGGCGAAGAAGAATATAACGGTTCATTGCGAGCCTCCCTTTGAGTCAGCCATCCGGCGAACAATCAGCCACACACCCAGGCCGATGAAGATAAACGGCCAGATGAAATGAACAATCCGCTCCGTCACATAACCCATCTGATTCAGCAATAGAATCAGTCCAAAGCCAACCAGGATGATGGCGCCAATCGGCTCCTTGCGCCGCCACGATACAGGCGGCACCGGAGGAACCGGCGGCACAGCCGGATCGGTAAACCCGGCTACCGGCGTATACGGAGGCGGATACGGTGCCCCATATGGCGGCTGACTCTGCCCCGCAAAAGGCGCCTGGTAGGCGCCCGGCGCGGCTCCCGCGGCCGGCCCGGCTGCTCCCGGACTCCCCGGCCCTGCCGGCGGCTGACCCGGATACCCCTGTCCCGCGGGCGGCTGGCCCGGATACTGCGGCCGATTGCCAAGATTCAGCCACGTGCCCACTTCGTTCAATCCCAGCGGATCCGGCAGCGGCAGCCCATCCCGCCTGGCAACCGCTGTGTGGTAAGCCTCAAACGACTGGTACAGCACCCACGCGCCAATAAAGATCCCGAAGATTCCGTAGTGGTCCGACAGGCTCACCAGAACCGCGAAGATCACCACGTGAATCAGGCCCTTGAAAAACTGGCCGTTATACATCGCGCCTACGCCGGGAATCAGTCCCAGCACCGCGGCTGCGGTCGGATTGGGCCCGCCGATAGGGGGCGCGACAAATGGCTGCTGCAGATTCTGCCACTGCACCGCGCACGGTTCGCAAAGAATCTGTCCCGCCGCCGTGTTCCGAACGCACGTTGCGCAGAGTGCCTTGCCGCAGTTCTGGCAAAAAGCTGTTGCATTCACACCGCTATGATTTACGCAGTCCATACTGTGCCCCTTTCCCCTACTGCTGTAACGGAGCCGCGTAGAGCAAAATCAGAGCTGCCGTTCAAATCCTGTGTGTCCTTGGCACTCGCGCCCCCGGCCACGGTCCCGGGCCGGTCCCTCAGCGTCAGTGAAGTCTCCAGAAAGTCGGGCGACTCATTGGCCGCCGGTGTTCCCGACTGCTGCGGAGGGTCCACGCGCGATCCGCCATCTTTCCGGCCGGGATTCTGCTTCGACTCGCCCGGCTGGTTGTCATTCGGCCGCTGTTGGTTTTCAGTGCCTTCGCCCTGCGACCCGCGGCGCAGTTCGCGCATCCGCGATTCCACTTCGTACACCACCCGCAAATGGTCGTAGTAGCGAATAATCGGCGTCGACGCCATCGTCAGCCGCCGCTGCATAAACGAGCGCACCGCGCTGGGCCGCAGGTTCGACACCCGCAGGTCAGACAGCCGCACTCCCGTCAGGTTCAAAGTCAGTGCGATGGAGAAGAATGCCATCGCCGCCGTCATCAGCAGCCTCGGCTCGGCAAAGCGCCGCACCCGCCCCATGAATCCGGGGCGCTGCCACGCTGGAGGCATCGGCAACACGTTGCCGTCGCCCGTCACCAGCCCGTAGCCCGCTACCTGTCCTGGACCCGTCGCGGCCAGAATCTTATCCAGCAGCCCCTCGGGTATCTCCGGCTCGGTCGAGAGAAACTCCAGCCACTCCCGTCCCCGCCGGGCTTCCTCAAACATCGCCGTGCAGGCCGGGCAGGTTGCCATGTGCGAGGTGAAGGTCGCTTCATCCTCAGGTCGCAGCAGCCCGTCCAGCGCGTCGGCCAGCAGCGTTTCCCAATGGCCGCAGGCTGGAGAGTTCGGAATGTGTACGCGGTCTGCCATCTTACATCACCTCCCGTTTAGTACGTTCCAGCAGCCGCGCTAGTTCCGCGCGTCCCCTGCTGATCCGCGACTTTACGGTACCTTCGGGTATGCCCAGCACCTGGGCGATTTCTTTGTAGTCCATATCCTGCAAATCTCTTAAAATCACGGCCTCGCGCAGCTCCACTGACACCTTCGCCAGGGCGCCTTGCACCATCTTTGCCAGTTCCTTCTTGGCCGCCGACTCATGCGGCGAAAGATTCGACGACACCAGCCGGTCCACCGGCTTCAATTCGTCGGTCACATCCCAGCCCTCGTCCAGCGAGCCCGTCGCTCTCTGGTTGCGCGTCCGGCGGAAGTTGTCCACCAGCAGGTTCCGGGTCATGGTCGTGATCCATACCTGCAGGCTGCCGCGCCCCATGTCAAAGCTGGAAAGGTTCGAATAAATCTTCAGGAAGACGTCCTGCGTCAGGTCTTCGGCATCGGCCACGTTGCCGGTAAAGCGGTAGCACAGCCCGTAGACACGCCGGTGGTGCGTCCTCACCAGCTCTGCCCATGCGCCCGAATCCCCGTCCATGCACTGGCGGACTATTTGGGACCAGTCGATCTCCAGCGGTCTTACCTCCTCGCGCGATGCGCGAGCCCCGGTCGTCACACTTGAAGCGCTGGCCTGGTTGCCCCTGGCCGGCGGCAGCGCGCCGCCCGCTTCGCTGGGATGGGGGCTGCGCCGCGGAGGCTTCGGCGGCGTTGCCAATCCCATCACGCTCCAGCTTAATGTACCAACGCATTGCATAGCGGGTCTTACGCAGAATTTGTTGGCTTTGTTCCCGCACCGCCACCAGATTTTGACCCACCCTCCAATCCGCACCAAAAGGGGTGCCCCATCCAAACCGCGCATTTGCGGCTTGGGTGGGAAAGCACGAACCTCAACTCGGCTTGCACGTTTTCGCGTGCAACGCTTCCCGCACCGCCACCAGATTTTGACCCACCCCCCAATCCGCACCAAAAGGGGTGCCCCATCCTTAACGCGTCTTTGTTTTTGCGGCAAGGGTGGGTGAGCACGAGAATTCAATTGACTCCCACCCCTGCCTATTGCAATCTTCCTTGAAAGCAATCACAGGAGTCGCGAGTGGCCACTGCCCCGGCAATACAGCAATCGAGAATGATGTGGCACGTCCGAGGCGCCTGGAGCCCCCGCGAAGACCGTGTGCCCTCAGCAATATGGTTGGGCATTCTTTGGGTGGGCATGATCGCCGGTTTTGGCCTGGATATTCCCCGCTTCCTGCGCCTGAAACCCCCCGCCCCGCTGATCGTACATGTCCACGCCGCAGTCTTCTCGGTGTGGATGCTCGTGCTCACCGCGCAGGTGCTGCTGGTAGTGGGGGACCGTGTGGCCTGGCACCGCAAGCTGGGCGTCTTCGCCGTGGGATGGGCCTGCCTGATGGCCGTCATGGGCCCCGCTGCGTTCATCGCCATCGTGGCACAGGCACGCCAAGCTCCATGGCCCCTTCCCCTATCCGTTTATCTCCGTGCATGTCGTCGGATATCGGTGGCTTCCTGGTTCTGCTCGCGTGCGGAATCGCCCTCCGAAAGAATTCCGCAGCGCACAAGAGAATGATGATCCTCTCCACCGTTGCGCTCGCCGATCCCGGCTTCTCGCGCCTCTACACCCACTTCTTCCCCGCCGAGCCCACGTCTGTGACTCCGTGGTTCTTCACCGTCTTCTACGGCAATCTGCTCCTGATTGCCCTCATGCTGGGCTGGGACTGGTGGAAAGGCCGTCTCATCCGCTCCTTTGTATGCGCGTCCGCGGGCCTTGTGGCCGCCATGTACGTCGCCTCTCTCATGTACTTCTGGGAACCGTGGAAGGCGCTCACAATGGAATGGGTTAAAGCCTGGGCCAAGCTCTAGAGCGAGCGCCCGGACGCCTTTTCTGAAAACCAAAACCCGCACGAAAATGGGTGCCCCAGGTCTCGCTTCTGAGACCTGGGAAAGCAGGAACCTCGGTCAAGCGACTCAGCGTTACGTTGAATCGGAGCCTGGAGGCAATCATGATAAAAATGCCCAACTTGAGAACAATATCTCACTCGAATCTGGCCCTCCTCCTCCTCCTCTTGTTGATCATGTCGCGCGCTTCGCTCCCGGCCGAGACTGTCCCCGGCCTGGGCACGGCCACATTTCCCACCTCGACCCAATCGCCCGATGCCCAGCGCAACTTCATGCGCGGATTGCTGCTCCTGCATCTTTTTGAATACGGCGATGCCGCAAAGTCGTTCGTCGCCGCGGAGAAAGATGACCCCGGCTTCGCCATGGCCTATTGGGGAGAGGCGATGACCTTCAATCACCCGGTCTGGAACCAGCTCGACCAAAGGGCCGGGCAGGCCGCGCTGGCCAAATTCGGAGCCACGCCCGAAGAGCGCGCCCGCCGCATCGCCGGTCCCCGCGAACGTGCCTATATGAGCGCGGTTGAGATTCTTTACAGCGGCGCAGGCGCCAAGCGCGAGCGCGACGCGCAGTACGCAACGGCGATGGAGCAGTTGAGCCGCGCGTACCCGAAAGACGACGAGGCCCAGCTTTTTTATGCGCTCGCTCTGCTGGGCAAAAGCGAAGGCGTGCGCGACGTGCCCACCTACCTGCAGGCTGCGGCCATCGCGAAATCCGTCTTCATGCGCAATCCCGACCATCCCGGTGCCGCCCACTACTGGATTCATGGCATGGACGACCCCCAGCATGCGGCCGGAGCTCTCGTAGCCGCGCGCGCGCTTGTCGAAAATCGCACCCGACGCAGCCCACGCGCAGCACATGTGCTCGCATATCTTTCTCGCCCTCGGCATGTGGAATGACGTGGTGCAAGCCAACATCGCGGCCACCAGCGTGGTCAACCGCCAGGCTGTCGTCGCAGGAAAGACGACCCGGCACTGCGGCCATTACAACTACTGGCTTGAATACGGTTACCTGGAACAGGGCCGCGTCGGCGAAGCGGAAAAAGTAGTCGCCGCCTGTCGCGATGAGGCAATGCAATCGGGAATGGCGGCGCGGGCGCGCGGTACGGTGGATCCCGACGACTCCAGCGTCTCTTCTTTTGTTGAAATGCGTGCGCGCTTCCTCATCGATACCGGCCGTTGGCAGGGAGATGTCGCCGGATGGACAGTCGACTTGGGCGGCGCGCTCATGCCGCAATTCAACGACGCATTCGCCACCGGTTTTGCTGCGGCGCAAAGCGGGGACTTGCCCGCCGCGCGGCAGTCTCTCGCCAAGCTCGACGAGCTGCTTCCTCAGCTCCCCGCCGTCTTCGATCGTGCCGGACTTCCGCCCGGCGACCCTGAGCGTCACGTCCCCGAGATTCAAAAGATCGAGTTGCAGGCGGCGATTCTCTCCGCCGAAGGCCAGGCAGATCAGGCCGTCGCCACCATGCAGCAAGCGGTGTCGGCTGGCGCGGAATTGCCCTACGCGTTTGGCCCGCCCAGCCCCGAAAAACCTGCGTATGAGCTTCTCGGTGAGCTTCTTCTCAAAGAGAAAAAGGCTCCGGAAGCGCGCCATGCTTTTGAAGCCTCCTTGGAGCGCGCCCCAAACAGGACCGAATCGCTGCTGGGGCTGGCCCGCGCCGAAAGCGCCATGGGAGACAAGCCGGCAGCCGCAGATTCCTACCGGCAGCTTTCGCAGATCTGGAAAAGTGCCGATCCGGATTATGAACCCGTAATTGAGGTCCTGCATAACGCCGCAACCGAGTAGGAGTGCGGCTCATATCCGTGGAAACTCAACCGACGATGAACCATGGGTTACCCCGCACAACCTCACCCCACCCGACACGACACACTGGCATCCTGAGCAAAGGTCGCGGAGCGACCGCAGCCGAAGGATCTGCGGTTGCTTTTCGCGAAGATCGGATTCGCACGAAAATGGACAGGTAGGCCCAAATCTGACCAGCCTGAAATCTGGGTGCCTCCCGGTCCAGTTTCGAAGCAAAGCGAAGAATGGGGACCGGGGAGAGTTCGAATCCCCGCTCCTCAAACCCCGCACTCCACCCAAAATCCCCTTGCCCACTTTGCCGATAATTACCCCTCATCGGCGCACAATGAGATTGGGAAAGAACTGGATAAGAGCCGCGACAGGCTCATCCGTGGCCCCCGTTGGCCACGATTTGAAAGTTTTGTTCTCGGCTGTGAAACTGTGAAACTGTGCAACCTCACCTAACCACCCGCAGTTTCAGTCACTTCTGCGGACTGCTTGAAAAGCTGTGAAGCTGTGAGGCTGTGAACCTGTGAAGCTGTGCGGCGCGACCGCCGCTCTAATACCGCTCCAGAAACTCCGGGGCCACCGGGTTCTCAAACAGCGAAGCATCGCGCGTCACAATCGTCAGCCCCGACGGCGTCACAAAATACCGCCGCTTGTCCTCCACCGGGTCGTAGCCGATCACCGTTCCCTCGGGAATATGCACATCCCGGTCAATGATCGCCCGCCGGATGCGGCAATGCCGTCCGATATTCACGTGCGAAAAGATGATGCTCGCGTCCACATCCGAATACGAGTTCACGCGCACATCCTGCGAAAGCACCGAATTCGACACCGACGCGCCTGAAATAATCACGCCCGCCGTGATGATCGAATTCATCGCCATGCCCGTGCGCCCCGGCTCGCCAAACACGAACTTCGCCGGCGGATATTGCCGCACCCGCGTCCGCATCGGCCAGCTCTTGTCATAAAGGTTGAACGTCGGCGACACCGAGCACAGGTCCATGTTCGCGTCGTAATAGGAGTCCAGCGTTCCCACGTCGCGCCAATAGAGAGCCTGCTGCTTGTTCTCATCGACAAAGCTGTAAGCCATCATCTTTTTCTTGCCCAGCAGGTTGGGCAGAATGTTGTGTCCAAAATCATGTTTTGAGTTGGGGTCCTCGGCGTCGGCAATCAGCGCCTTCAGCAGCACCTCCGTGTTGAAGATATAAATCCCCATCGAAGCGTCTACCGCGTTGGCGTTGAACGGCGAACGGAAGCTGGTGGATGCCGGTTTTTCCTGGAAGCCCAGCACCTCGCCCGTCGGGCCCACTTCGACCACGCCGAACCGCGAAACCTCGTCCGGCGCAATAGGCAGCGTCGCCAGTGTGATCTCAGCGTGCGTCTCCTTGTGATGCTCCAGCATGCGGCTGTAGTCCATCTTGTAGATATGGTCGCCGCTCAGGATAATCATGTGCTTCGGCTGCTCGCTGCCGATCGAGTAGATGTTCTGATAGACCGCGTCGGCCGTCCCCATGTACCAGTTCGCGCCGGTACGTTGCATCGGCGGCAGCAACTCAAAGAACTCGCCCAGCTCCTGCGCCACAATTCCGGTCCATCCTTCGCGGATGTGCCGGTTCAGCGAGAGAGCCTTGTACTGCGTCATGATGTAGACCTTGCGCAGGCCGGAGTTGATGCAGTTGGAGAGCGTAATGTCGATGATTCTGTAGTGTCCGCCAAAGGGCACAGCCGGCTTGGCGCGATCGCGGGTAAGCGGAAAGAGCCGTTCGCCGGCCCCGCCCGCAAGTAACACTCCCAATGTGTCCTTCATATCCGTATGACCCTGCCTTTTCGCGCTGTCTTTCCGGCTTGCCCGGCGCAAACCCAGAGTTTCGTTATCCGCTGCGTGCTCGTTCCGGCGACGCTTTTCCACAGCTTCACCGAACGGTGGAGAATACCACACGGAGATAACACTCGCAGCCTATCCGGTTTAGTCTTTGCTGCTTCCTGCCCAAAAGGCAACAAGAAAACCGGGCTCATGGCAACGGTCTGCGCTGCCATGAAACCCGGTCGATCTGATGCGTTCCCGGCGCAATGCAGCCTCGCTGCAACTGCCCTTCGGAGCCGCTCTAACGTTTCTTCTTGAACTTGTACTGCACCCCAACCGAAATGGCGAAGTTCACATCCCACTGCTTATTGTTCGGCGGATAGTTGATGCCGTAATGCGTGATGACCGCGTCCGGCGTGATGCGGAAGACCCACCGCGCAGAACGGTTAAGGTCCATGTGGCCGCCGATGATGGCGCCAAGGGCAAGCTGGTTGTTGTAAAAATCGACAGTCGAGGGCGAATGACCCCGCAGATCCTGTTCGAAGTTGCCGTAAGCTCCACCAACCATCGCATGAGCAATCAGAGCTCCATGCTTGTTGTGCGGTCCCAGCCATTCAGGACCGCCGACAAACAGATACTGGCTCACGAAAGGCCCGTTGATGCTGTAGGGATTCGGTGCGGCGCCGCTCGTTCCCAGGTAGCCTCGCCCGGAGCCTTCCACGCCCCAATGCTTCGTCAGCCAGTAGGAGCCGGAAAGATCGAGACCGCCGAGGTTGGACCCCTGCAACAGGCTTGGCCCTGCCTTCATGTGGTCGTAGGCCATGCCCAGCGAGACATCGTAGCGGTTGTTGTAGCGCACGCCTGCCAATGGATCGACGGATATGTAAGTGCCATTACCCGCGGTCGGAGAAGCTGTGCTCTGGGCCTGGGCTTGGGCGCGGAGTCCTGCACACAGCGCAAAGGCGGCAATCGAAGCAATAGTGAGGGAAAAACTTACTGAAAGACGCATCATTCACAGCTTACAGGACCGCGCCTTGAGCGGACAACGCAACCTGCTCCAATGTTTTGACTCGTCGCAGTCAAAAACGCCTTTGCGCAGAAAACCAGTGCTTTCTATGGCGCACACTGCTCTGCCCAATTGCCATAGACCAGGTAACGCAGGGTCTTCAACGTTTCCAATGTCGCGGCCGCAGCGGAGTTGGTCGGAGATACCGGTTCCATCGGAGGCGCGGCGTGTGCGCGCCACTCCATTGGCATGCGGTTGAAGATGATTCCGGCGCGGGGCAGATGAATGGGATTGGAAACGACTTCCGCTGACCGCCAGCCGTGCGCCTTCATGATTCGAACTGAGAAGCAGGCGTTCTGGATTGTGTCTTTGGCCTCCGGCTCCACGAATATGGCGGACTTCGGAATCCCCTGCGCCTCGGCGGCCCGCGCCATCACCTCTGCCTCGACAAAATGATTGTGCGCCGGCCCTCCAGTGAAGATCAGTCGAGGCGCAACGTCGCGCTCATACTCGCGCACGCCTTCGGCCACCCGGGCCAGCTGCTCCGGCGTGGGATTGCCGTCCGAATCCGCCGGAGAGCCCAGCACGATAATCGCGTCGAAGCGTGTGAGATTTGTGTTGGAGGAAGGCGCAGATTGTCGAGCGATGACGGCCCATGCCAAAAGCGCAAACGCTGCCATCGCTGCCGCCAGTACAAATCGCCCGCGCCAGCTCATCCGCCTGCGTCGTGCGGATGCGGCGCGACGGCGAGGCCGCCGTGCGGGTGTCTGCCGAAGCAGGGGCCGAGGTGGTGGGTTTCGTCCCAACGAAAAGTCCTCCAGGCTTCACTCTATCGCGAAGCACTGGGGGACTGGTCAAGCTGATTGAATGAAACGAGTTAGGTCGCGATCAGATGAAATCCGCAGGCTCGCCCCAGGCAGTGAAGGCTACCTCGCTCAGCGGCTTGCGGGTGCGCGGTGCGGTTTCATTCTCAATGAGCTTTTCATTGGACAAGGCACCCGGCTCACCTTGGTAGCCGAGGGCCATGACGGAGCCAAGGGCGTAATCCTCTGGGATTTCAAAGGCCTGCCGAGCTGCGTCGCGGTCAAATCCGCCCATCTGGTGGGTCGCAATCCCGAGCGCGCTTGCCTGCAGGATCACGAACGCAGCGGCTGCGCCTAAATCATACAAAGCATAAGCGTTGGGGTTGCCGTTTCGGCTGAACTTGGTATGCGCTGTGCCCAGAATTAGCACTGGCGCCTTGGGCGCCCAGGACTGGTTGAAGCCCACCAGGGTCGCGGCAATCTTCGCGTGAGTGGCGGAGTTGCGTAAGCCCACGAGAAACCGCCATGGCTGTTCATTGCTGGAAGATGGCGCCCAGCGTGCCGCTTCAAAAACCTTCATCAAGTCCGAAACGCTCACTTCGCGGTCGGTAAACGAGCGCGGGCTCCAGCGCTGGCGGATGACCGGTGTGACGCCATCGGCCACAGATGCCTGTTTCAGTTGGTTGGCTTCACTTGCAGATAACGTCATGAGAAGGACTCCGGGGGAAGAAATGAGTGCATCCCTTTGATTGTCCGCAGAAGGGGAAGGATGCCAATTGTGCGAGGTCAAATTGCGGCAACGGATCGATGTTCTCACCTGCGTCGAGAGCGAGAGTAGAGGGCGATGAACTACCAGATCGTCCGAACCGGGTATTGCGTCACAAGGTCGTCCGCTGTGAGAAGCGGGATGCCTTCTTCGAGCGCCTGGCAGACCAATACCCGGTCGAAAGGGTCGCGATGGACAACCGGCAACTGCTCAAGGCGGAGCAAATCGCCGAGCCGGATGGGAAGCAGGATGAATTCCTGTTCCTCCAACTGATCGGCGATCATGCGCAGGGTGAGATCCTTGGCCGGCAGGCGCCCCATGCTCATTTTGATGGCGATCTCCCAGAGTGAGGCGATGCTGACCAAGCGGCGATTCTTCGAGTCTTCAAGAATGCGCCGGGCGCGGCGCGAGAGATGCGCGTCCCCGGCGAGCCACCACAGCACGGCGTGCGTATCAACGAGGACGTTCATTTTTTGCCGCTTTTGGCGCGGAAGGCGCGGAACCGGGCTTTCGCTCCGGGATCACGGAATGCCGATAAAACGCCCGTTCTATTTCGCGATCCACATCAGAGTTTGGTAATAGAAAATCCGCCGGTACCAGCAAGCGGCCCTTCAGTGCGCCGGGCTTGAAGAGTTTGCTCGCTGGTGCGTCCAGGGGAACCAGCCTCACGACCGGCTTGCCATCGCGGGCAATCACCACCTCTTCTCCCGCCTCGGCACGCAGGATAAGTTTGGAGAGGTTTGTCTTGGCTTGATGGACGTTGACCTTCATGGGTCCAGTTTAGCACGACTTAGCTTAGCTAAGGCCTTCATGGAGCAAGAGATTACAGCTATCGAGTTTTTGAGCGTCAAGTTTACGCATTACGGATAAATGCGGTGCAGCGTCCGCGCGAAAGGGATCGTCTCGCGCACGTGGTCCAGGGCGCAAATCCACGCGACGACACGTTCGATGCCCATGCCGAAACCGGCGTGCGGCACAGAGCCATACCGTCGCAGATCGAGGTACCACTGAAAGGCTTCCTTGGGCAGCTTGTGCTGTTCAATGCGCGCGTTGAGCAGTTCGTAGCTGGAGACGCGCTGCGAGCCTCCGATGACCTCGCCGTAACCTTCGGGAGCCAGCACGTCGACACAAAGCGCGTAGCGCGGATCTTCCGGGTCGGGCTCCATGTAGAAGGCTTTCACATCGGCTGGATAGCGGTGGACCATCACCGGACGATCGAACTGCGAGCTGAGCCAGGTTTCGTCGGGCGAGCCGAAGTCGTTGCCGTACTCGAAAGGCTGTTCGAGCTCACCTTTTGCGTGCGCTTCGTTCAGCATTTTGACCGCTTCGTCGTAGCGCAGACGCGGGAACGGCGGCAGAATGTTCTCCAACTTGGCAGGGTCGCGGCCGATGACCTCGAGTTCCGGTGCGCGGTTCTTCAGCACGCTCTGCACGATGTGGGAGAGGTAGTTTTCAGCCAGTTCGAGCAGGCCGTCAAGATCGCAGAAAGCTACTTCCGGCTCAACCATCCAGAACTCTGTGAGGTGGCGGCGAGTCTTCGATTTTTCGGCGCGGAAGGTGGGACCGAAGCTGTAGACCTTGCCCAGCGCGAGAGCGGTGGACTCAATGTAGAGCTGTCCGCTCTGCGTAAGAAATGCCGGATCGCCGAAGTAGTCGACCGGGAAGAGCGTCGACGTGCCTTCACACGCGGCGGGTGTCAGGATGGGCGGATCGGTGCGGATGAAGCCGTTGTTGTCAAAGTATTCCGCAGCCGCGCGCATGATTTCCGCGCGAATGCGAAGGATGGCGGACTGGCGCGGCGAGCGAACCCAGAGATGGCGGTGCTCCATCAGGAAGTCGACGCCGTGTTCCTTGAGGGTGATCGGATAGGGATCGGATTCGGGGACGCGCTGAATCACCTGCACGTCTTCCACATCGAGCTCAAAGCCGCCGGGGGCACGCTTGTCCGCACGGACTTTCCCAGTGACGATGACCGACGATTCCTGCGTGAGCCCTTTGAGCGCTTCGAAAACCGCCGCCGGAACACTCTTGACGTGGGCCACGCCCTGCACAGTCCCGGTGCCGTCGCGGAAGATGGGGAACAGGAGCTTGCCGCTTTCGCGTGAGTTGTAGAGCCATCCGCGAATCACGACGGACTGGCCCTCGTGCTGGCCTAATGAGGCGATCGTCGCGATGGGCGGAGCGGGTCTGGATTCTGGTATGGCGGCTGGGACGGTCTCTTCGGGCATGGTCTCTGGACTCTCTGAGCGGCGCTGTGTCGCCGGACCCTTTAGGATAACGCGGGCTGGGGCATGAGACTTGTGATGCGCGACGCACTCGCGGAATCCGGGGCGTTTGGTTTATCGTCCAATTCATATGGCAAACCACTCGAACAGCCAGACTATCGCTGAGCCCAGTCAGCCGCACCCCACGCCGGAAGCCGAGGAAGTCTATCGGCGCTGGATTAGGTTTCTCGATGAGGAATTTCTGCGCCACCGCTCTCCCGAGCGCCGCGCGGAGATTGTGCGCGACCAGCTTTGCCAGCTCTACCTGGGACGCCCCCACAAGGGCAAGCTGAACATGTCGTTGACGAGCGAACTGCCTGGGAATGTTCTAAGTATGTCGTTGGACCCGGAGAACGTAACGCTGGAAGCGGAGCATTTTCCCGACGTGGATATGGATCTGTTTGCGGTACGTAAGCCGCTGCTTTGGTTCTGGAAGATGTTTGACCGCTCGCCGATTGGACTGAATCTCTGGCTTGGTCTGCGTTTTCGCTGCATGCTGGGCCGTCATATCTTCGACCACATGGGTTCGGGGGTCAAGATATTTCACGGCGTCGAAGCGACCTATGGCTACAAGCTCTCGATTGGCGACGGCGCCACCATTCGCCAGGGCGTTCTGTTGCAGGACAGGGGTGGCATTACCATCGGCAAGGGCGCTGTGATCGGCTCTTATGCGCGGGTGTTCTCGCATAGTTATTCGTCAGAAGACGCGGATCGAGTGAAGATGGTGCCCACAACGATCGGCGATGGCGCGCGCATCGGCAGCCACACCATTCTGCTGGCAGGCCAGAATGTGGCGCCGCATGAAGTGGTGGGCACGTTCCCGGCAGACCGGGCGTGAATAACTCCGCGCACACATGCTAACCTGAGCTTTCCGGCCTCTGGAGCGTTCGTTTGCAATCTGCCGCCTTTACGTTTGCCTTGTTCGAGTTTGTTGTGCTCATTTTTTCGCTGAGCGTGCATGAGTGCGCGCACGCGTGGACGGCTTCGTATCTGGGAGACCACACCGCGCGTCTCGAGGGACGCGTGACGCTCAACCCGATGTACCACATTGACCCGGTCGGTTCGCTTCTCTTTCCAGCCCTCGCGATCTTCGGGCCTTTCATCGGATTCAGCATGTTCAGCGGCATGTTAATCGGCTGGGCCAAACCGACGCCGGTCATCACCCGCAATTTTCGCAAAATCGTCCGCGACGACAATCTGGTCACGCTGGCCGGGCCCGCCTCAAACCTGGGGCTGGTGTCCGTTGCTTTGGTTGTGCTGCTGATTGTTGCTCATGCGGTGCCGGGCGGTCGCGAGATTGTGACTTATACTTTTCGCGCCATGCTGTTGCCCGACGTGAACCCCACAATTCAGGCGATTGTGCTGCTTGGCGTGGCCGCAATCGAGATCAACTTCGCACTTTTCTTCTTCAACCTGCTGCCGGTGCCGCCGCTCGATGGAAGCCACCTGCTGCGCAATCTCCTGCCCTATAACGCCGTGCAGGCCTATGACCGAATTCCCTTCTGGGTGAGCTGGATGCTGATGATCTTTGTGGGCGGCACTCTGCTCAGGATCCTGCTCGGGCCGGCGATGTTGCTGGTGTTGATGATTCTCACCAGAGTGTAGAGGCGCACTTACCGGCCCGCTACTGCCCTACAATAAAGCCAGCCCCAATTTGAGCTCTTGATCAAACGCGGCTGCATTTTCCCGGCAACACCCCGGAATCGAAAAGATCAAATGCCTGAACCAGCAACCTTATCGTCCCGCCCGCGCGTTTTGAGCGGCATGCGCCCCACAGGAAAGCTGCATCTGGGCAACTACATGGGCGCCCTGGCCAACTGGGTCAAGCTGCAGGACCAGTACGAGTGCTACTTCTTCATCGCCGATCTGCACGCGCTGACCACCGACTACGCGGATACCAGTCGAATATCGCAGCGCAACACACTTGGACGTGGCGCTGGATTTTCTTGCCGCCGGCCTCGACCCCGAAGCGATGCACGATCTTCGTGCAGAGCCAGGTGAAGCAGCATTCCGAGCTGCCACTCTACTCTGGGAATGATCACACCGCTCGGTTGGCTGGAGCGTGTACCCAGCTACAAGGAGCAGCAGGAGAATCTCGCCGGCAAGGATCTGACCACCTATGGATTTCTTGGTTATCCGGTTCTTCATGGCCGTCAGACATTCTCTTTATCAGGCACAGTTTGTTCCCGTCGGCCAGGATCAGCAGGCGCACGTGGAACTGACTCGCGAAGTGGCGCGGCGCTTCAACTTCGATAAGTATAAGGACTGCGATATTTTTCCCGAGCCAGAAGTGCTGCTGACGCCCTCGCCCAAGTTGACCGGAACCGATGGTCGCAAAATGTCGAAGAGCTACGGGAACACAATTGGACTTACTGAAGCACCGGCGTTGGTTGCCAAGAAAGTCGTTGAGATGTCCACGAACGGCCAACGGATTCGGCAAACGGATCCCGGTGATCCGGATCTATGTCCGGTCGGCGATCTGCATAAGGTGTTTAGTTCGCCTGAGATGATCGCGTTTACGCAGCAAGGTTGCAGAACTGCTACTTTGCGGTGCGAGTTTTGCAAAGTCGATGCGGCAAACTCCGTCTGTGCTGTGACGGAACCGATTCATACGAAACGCATGTATCTCGAGTCCCGGATCGACGACACGTGGGAAATGCTTTGCAAACAGTCGGCAGATGCTTCAAAACGTGCTGAGAAAACCATGGTTCCGGTTCGTGCGGTGTTCGGTGTCTCTCGCGACCTGGGCTCGGTTAGACGCCATTTCGCCTCTTTCGACGAAGATAAACGTGATCCCCATGACCTTAGTCAAAACTCCGACTGGTGGACGCTGCCTCACGACCTTAGAGCCAAACAACTTCGGGGCTACTGGCAATTCAATATTTTGCCGCGCGAAGTCCATCTTTCGGAGGAAAGCAATCGAGTTTTCTCGACACTCGATCGCGAGATGGAAGAGCCGTTCATCACCAGCAAGCGCAAGCGCGTCTTTGTCACCACATCTCGGGATGAAATAAAGCCCGATATCTGGCACTTTGAGATTCCAAGCAGGTCCTACGAGGTTTGGGCACTGCTTTGCTGGCATAAGTCGGATTATTGGCTGAACGATTTCATTGTCCCGCAGAAGCACTTTGCATCGCAGTTCGTTCGGGCGAAGAAATCATTGGAGAAGAACGGGAAAGTCGTTGTGAAGGTGATCAAAGATCCGCGTAATAAAAACTTCTTTCTGCAAATAGCAAATGGCCATGAAGAGCTAATAACTGAGTTGCGAAGCAACTATGAACCCCTGATGTAGTTTGAAAAGCAGAGAAACCATTGACTGACCCAAACCCCAATCCGAAACCCACTGACGCCGAGCCCGTTACTAAGCAGGAAGCGGCTCCGACCGAAGCCGTGCCCGCCGAGCGCGAAGCAGCGCCCGCGCTGGTGTTGACGCCGAAGCCAGTTCCCGACGACAAGTCCGCCAAGGCCGCTGCGAAGGCGAAGAAGCAGGAAGAAGAGCAGGAGGAATCGCCGTTTTCGGTGATGGTTTCCGAAGTCTATGACGGGCCCCTCGACCTGCTGCTCGACCTCATCCGCAAGCAGGACATCGACATCTACGACATCCCCATCGCGAAGATCACTGCGCAGTTTCTCGCCTATGTGAACCAGCTGAAGGCCGGTGACGTGGACGTAGCGGGAGAGTTCATCTACACCGCCTCGCTTCTCATCCACATCAAGAGCAAAATGCTGCTGCCGCGCACCTCCGCTGGACCGGATGACGCGGCTGAGGATCCGCGGCGCGAATTGGTCGAGCGCCTGCTGGAGCACGAGCGCTTCAAAAACGCAGCACAGATGCTGCAACAGAAACAAATGCTTGAAGCGGCCACCTGGACCAATCCTGGCGCCAGGGAGTTCAAGGAAGACGCCAACGCGGAGCCTGAGATTGCCGCCGATACGGTGGATCTGGTACGAATCTTCCGCGACATACTGGAGCGCGCCCGCAAGCGTCCGGTATTCGACGTGGATGAGGACGCCGTGACGGTAGGGCAGATGATCCAATTCCTCGCCAGGCGGCTGTCAATGGAAGACAAGCCGGTTGCCCTTCGCCGCCTGCTGAGCCACACCCGCTCAGAGCGGGCGTTGGTTGCCATGTTCCTGGCCCTGCTGGAGTTGGTGCGCCTGCAGGCCATCCTGCTGCGCCAGGATCGCGCGTTCAGCGAGATCTTCGTCAAGAAGGGTTCAGGGTTTGACGCAGCAATGAATGAAGGGTTGACCAACGCGCGGGACGACTGGCGATAGGGCGAAGAAAGAGCGGAAATAGCTCGACTTCAGGCACCTCGCCCGCTGCCGGGCAGAATTATTGCCCCAGGCGGAGATAGGGTGTAATCTCGCATGCTTCGGGCTATCCCGTGTAAAATCAATGTAACGAAACCAATCCCCCAGGTTCGTTGGACAGGCAACTGCAGAAGGACGCAGTTGTTGGGATTTTATGGACGCCTACTTATCCGGCTTCACACTCCCCAGCCACAAGCCATCTCCATTTCATTTACAAAGATCACTCTTCTCTGCGCGAGATTGGTGTGCTCTTAAGCCTCGACCGACGGATTTGTCACTGAGGAGAGAGATCTGATGGCGACCGCGGAAGTTCTCTCTGGTCGTGCCTCGCTGCTCGATCGCAAGATGAAGCGATCGCCCAGCAAGACTGGCGTTGCCGCATTCCTGCTTGCTCTTGCAGGCAGCCTTTCCTACATCGTCTTTCATGTGGCAAGGGATCTTGATGCTGCGGCTATCACGAGCTATGCGCCTTATTTACTGCTCGCGCTGGCGTTGCTGATTGCGCTGGGATTCGAATTCGTAAATGGCTTTCACGACACGGCCAACGCCGTGGCCACGGTCATCTACACGCACTCGCTGGAACCGGGCATTGCGGTGGTGTGGTCGGGAATCTGCAACCTCGCAGGCGTGCTTTTCTCCACGGGCACGGTGGCGTTTGCAGTCATCACGCTTTTGCCGGTAGAGCTGATTCTGCAGGTGAGTTCCGGCTCCGGCTTTGCCATGGTTTTCGCGCTGCTGATCGCCGCCATTCTATGGAACCTGGGCACGTGGTGGTTCGGACTGCCGGCATCGAGTTCGCACACCATGGTTGGCTCCATCATCGGCGTGGGCCTGGCCAACCAGCTCCTGAATCCGCACGCGGGAACATCCGGAGTCGACTGGGAGCAGGCGATAAAGGTTTTGAAGGCGCTGCTGATCTCGCCCTTGATTGGATTCGCTTTTGCTGGGCTGCTGATCCTGATTTCAAAACGGCTCATCAAATTTCCTGAGCTGTATGAAGCTCCCAAAAACGATCAGCCGCCGCCGTTTCCTATTCGAGCATTGATGGTGCTCACGTGCACGGGCGTCAGCTTCTTTCACGGCTCCAACGATGGGCAAAAGGGTATGGGCCTTATTATGCTCATCCTCATTGGCACGGTGCCCACAGCCTACGCGCTCAACCACGCCATCAGTCCGGTTGAAGTGCAGGACTTTATTGCCGCTTCAGAGCAAGCGGGGCGCATCCTGGATCGTCACGTGGACCCAAAAGGAATTCTTGGCCCCGATCCGCGCGCCGAGGTCACCGACTACATTCGCACCAAGCAAATACAGCCGGATACGGTTCTGGCGTTGCGGGAACTGGTTGAAGACTTGAACCATGAAGTGGCGCTGTACAAAGAATTCAAGGCCGTTCCTCCGCAGGACCAGACCAATGTGCGCAACGACATGTACGTTGCCAGCGAGGCTCTTCGGCTGATGGATAAGGCGCACGATCCAGCCTTCACTCCCGAAGAGAGTGCGGCGCTGAAGAACTACAAGAGCAAGGTGGACAGGGCCACGAAGTTCATTCCGACATGGGTGAAAGTCGCCGTGGCGCTGGCTCTGGGTCTTGGCACCATGGTGGGATGGAAGCGCGTTGTGGTGACGGTGGGTGAACGCATCGGCAAGGATCACCTGACCTACGCGCAGGGAGCGAGCGCCGGGCTGGTGGCCATGGGCACCATCTTCGTCGCCGACAAGTTCGGGCTGCCGGTGAGCACTACGCATATTCTCAGTTCGGGCGTGGCCGGCACCATGGCCGCAAACGGCAGCGGTCTACGCCTGAACACAATCCGCAACATTGCGGCGGGATGGGTTCTCACCTTGCCCGCAGCGGCGCTTTTGTCGGGCCTGCTGTTTGCCCTGTTCCGCGAATTCGCCCACTAGGCCCACCTTTGAAGCCAAGCTTGATCCTCCCTTTTCCGCCTCTGATAGAAGTGGATGAAAATAAAGGGCCGCGCAAGAACATCCTGGGGTATATTGGCTCCTAGCTCTGAGGGACGACGGTGCTTGAGCCCTCATCTGCAGGAGATCGAAATGCCTGATACATGCGCGAAATGCGGTGCTGCGTTAACACCTGACAAGCCGTTCTGCGGCATGTGCGGAGCTCCGGTTGTGGCCGCTCCCCCCGCATTTACGCCAGTGACGAACCCTGCATCAGCAAGTTCAGGCTATACGCCAGTGCAGCCCCCTGCGTCGCCCGCGGCTTCGGCGTATACGCCGGTGCTGCCATCGCCAGCACCCCAAAGCTCCGGGTTCACTCCAGTGCCAGCGCCAGCAGTGCCTGGCTATTCTCCTGTGCAGTCACTGGCACCGCCTTCTGGCGCAGGGTTTACGCCGATGTCGACGCAAGTCTCGGCAGCGCAGGCTTTCCAGCCGATTCAGCCGTCACAGGCATCGTCTGGCGGGCCAGCCTACACACCCGTGCAAACCGCTGCGCCTGCTGCTGCGGCACCGGCTTTTGCGGCAGTTCCACAACCGGCAGGAGGTGCATATCCGCCCCAGGCCATCGGGGCCCAATCCAAATCGGGCAGCACCGCGATCAAGATCGTATTGATTGTGCTCGCGATCTTCGTGGGCCTCGGCATTCTCGTCGCCAGCTTCATCGGATTCGCGGTATGGCGGGTCTCGCGGTCCATCCATCTGAACGGATCGAATGGCCAGGTATCGGTGCAAACTCCCGGCGGCTTAATCACGACCAACAGATCGGCGACTTACTCAGCTTCGGAGCTGGGGGCCGATCTCTATCCGGGCGCGCAGAGCACCCCGGGCGGAATGCGGATGGATTTACCGACCGGTTCCATGGTCAGCGCCTCGTTTGTCACGTCTGATTCGAAGGACGCGGTGGTCAATTTCTACAAGGGCAAGTTTGGCAGTGATGCTTCGGTGTTCGATGCCGCCGACAGCGCGGTCATCAGCGTCAACAAGGGACCCCAGGATTCAGTTGTTGTGACGGTAACGTCGAAGCCCTCAGAGAACGACGGGAAGACAAAGATCGTAATCTTACACACAAAGGGCAAATCCTCCTGAATCAGGTCACTTGAAATTCGATTGCCTCATCGGTGCCCCTCGCCGCCGACCCTGGAGTGCGTTCAGTGAGCTGCTCTTGCCATCGATTTGGCCTTTTCTGAAAGAGTTCGGCCATAAGGACCTTCTTTTCCAGTCTTTGCACAAGGGGACAGACTCGGCGAGCACGCAGGCCTGCTCCAGTTCCGGTACCATAACTGAGGTACTGATTCGAGAATGAGCCTGAAAGCCAAGCTGGAAGCTGTTATTTATGCCGCAGAAGAGCCGGTGACACTGAGCCAGCTCTCCGCACTGTTTGCCGCCGACGCCCTGGAGTGGAAGGCGGAGCAGGATGCTGCCTTTGCTGCCCAGGCTGCCGAAGCCGCTGCAGAATCGCCCGAAACTCTGCCTCTGCTCGCGGAGGGGCTGGAGTATCTGGGGCTGGAACAGACGCCTGCCGTATACGCAGGGCGTGGAGCGGAGACGCACCCTGAGAATGTTGCGGACGCTGGCGCAGAAGAAGCCGGCAATGCGCACGCCGCCGAGGATGTGGTTCCTGAGGCAGTTGCGGAAAACTTGTCGGCTGAATCGACCCCGGGCGCCGAGGCTGAGGCCAAGCGGCTGGCACGTCAACGTGACCGCGAGGTAAAGGCGATCCTGCGCCAGATGCTCGACGAGTTGATTGCCACTTATGCCTCCGACGATCGCGGCGTGGAGATTCGCGAGATTGCGGGCGGCTACCGCATGGCCACCAAACCGGAGTGCCATGACGCAGTGCGTCTGTTCATCAAGAGCTTGAAGCCGGCCATGAAGCTGTCGTTGCCTGCGCTCGAGACTTTGGCGGTGATTGCCTACAAGCAGCCCGTGACCGCCCCCGAGGTGAACGAGATTCGCGGGGTGGATTCGTCCGGCGTTTTCGGTTCGCTGCTGGCGCGCAAGCTGATTACGACGGCCGGCCGCAAGCCCGTGATTGGCAGGCCCATTCTTTACAAGACGACGCGGGAGTTCCTGCTTCGTTTTGGCCTTCGTGATGTTTCCGAACTACCTTCGATGGAAGAGTTCGAAAAGATGGCGGCGATTGAGCTGGACGAACCGGCAGAGCAGTCGGACGCGGGCTACGAGCCGAGCGCCGGAGCCGGGCCAGAGCTGGACGAGAACGCACCCGAAGATGAGACAGAAGTAAACCCTGCGCCCACGGCTGAGAAGCACGCGGGCGCAGAGCCGGCAGCCGAACAGCCGGCCACTGAGGAGTAACCAGCCTCTGCGAAGGCCGTGCCTGACGAGCCTTTGCCTCAACTGCAGGCAGAAACCGAGACTTTCCCCATGACAGACGACCGGCGCTCAGAAGCTAACGAGCCTGATCTGAAAGAGACAATTGAGAGCGCCGAGATCCCAGCACAGGAGCCCGTAGAAGAGGGGGCCTCTGAGGCTTCGTCCGATGCCGAAACTGCAGGCAGTGTAGACGCCGAAGAAGATGAGTCGGAGCCTCGCCCGGCGCCCAAGCTGGAACGGCTGCAGAAGATCCTGGCACAGGCCGGAGTGGCGAGCCGGCGCAGCGCCGAGGGGATGATTACCGAGGGGCGCGTACAGGTGAACGGCAAGGTTGTTACGGAGCTGGGCACCAAGGCAGATGCCGGGCGCGACCACATTCGTGTGGATGGAAAGCTGTTGCACGGGGCGGAGCGGCTGCGCTACTTCATGCTGAACAAGCCCAGAGGATTCGTGACCACGGTGAAGGATCCCGAGGGCCGGTCCACGGTGATGCAGTTTTTTGAGAAGATGCCGGAACGCCTCTATCCAGTGGGGCGCCTGGACTACCAGAGCGAAGGGCTTCTGCTGGTGACCAACGACGGCGAGTTGGCAAACCGGCTTACCAAGGCTGCTTCGGGGGTGGAAAAGACCTACCTGGTGAAGGTGAGCGGTCAGCCAACTGAGGCCGAGCTGAACATTTTGCGCGGCGGTGTGGCGATCGAGCGGGGTAAACCAGGCGAAGGACGTGTGCGCACGGCGCCCGCACGGATTCGACAGGTTCGCCAGGGTGACAATCCCTGGTATGAGGTGGTGCTGATCGAGGGACGCAATCGCGAGTTGCGCAAAATGTTTGAGGAAGTCGGCCACTTCGTTGAAAAGATTCGCCGAGTGGGCTATGGCCCTCTGGTTCTGGACGTGGAGCCTGGCAACCTGCGCGAGTTGACCCCGGAAGAGCTGACTTCTCTGCGCAAGGCCGCTGATGGAAAGATGCAGACTCCGAAGGCCAAGGATGTGCGCCGCCGGAACGCGCTGGACGCGCAGTTGCCGACACTGCGGCCGCGCCCCAGCCGACCTCGCCCACCGATGCCTGCAGAAGGCCAATCCGCAAGCGTAGGCCGCCGTGATGAGAATCGTCCCGCGAAACCCTTCGGAACCGAGAGACCCTCCAGGCCAACCCGTCCACCGGGAAGGGACTTTCGTCCCGGACCGGATCGCGGAGCCGCTCGTGGCCCGGTCGCCGGTCCGTCGCGCGGCGCAGCTCCTGCGCGGTTTGGTCCGGGAAGAACTGCGGACCGGCCTGCCGCGCGCCCTGCCTGGAAGAAAGACGATCGGCCGGGACGCCCTCCGGCTCGTTCGGACTGGAAGAAGACTCCCGGCGGAGAGCGTAGCTCGGCGGCACGGCCCGCATGGAACAAGCCATTGAGCAGCAACCGCGGACCCTTTCCGCGGCCTGCGGCGCCGCGCCGTGAGCCTCCTGCGGTTCCCGAGGGACTCCCGGAAAAGAGACCGTCACGCTTACAAATTGATGCAGTGGAACCGGAGCGTCCAGGTACGCAGCACCCAGGCTCATTCCGTCCGGGAGCAGATCGGACCAGACCGGATCGTCCGAGTTCTTCCCGTCCGAATGCGGGCAGGCCGAGGTTCGAACGCGGCGCATCGGACCGGCCACGCTCGGACCGACCTAAGTTTGAGCGGCCGAAGTTTGACCGGCCAAAGTTTGGCGGACCGAGACCGGGCCGACCTGCATCCGACCGGCCTGACCGGCCCAGATTTGACCGGCCCGACAGTCCCAGCGGCCCGGGACGCACCGGTGCGGGAGCTTACGGCTCGACGCGGCCATTTACCACCAGCTCGGGCAAGCCGCGCGCCGGCGGCGCACGGCCAAGCAGCAAGCCTGGAAAGACTGCCGGCCGTGCGTACGGCTCGCGGCCCTCGACGGGCGCAGGTGCAGGCCCGCGTCCGGCCGGCAAGAGCGGTTGGAAGCCCAGGCCCAGCCTTGGCGGCACCGGAAAGCCAGCTTCCAGCTCCCGTTCCAAGCCATCGTACGGCTCAAAGCCAGGCGGAGCAGCTAAGTCCGGTTACAAGGGAAAGAGTGCAGGTTCCGGCGCAAAGCGGACCGGTCCGCGTCCGGGAGGAAAGCGCCCCGGCGGCAAGAAGCGCGGCTAGCCGATATGTGGCGCCGCAAGCAGCGCAATTACGACATGACTCATTTCGCGGTGAAGATCGCAAATATGCAATCTTGTGGTTGCATCTTCTCCAAGAGGTGATCTAATATGCAACCGGGAGATTGCCTGTATGGGAGACCGGATTGAAAAGCGCATTGAGCTAAAAGCGCCGGTTTCGCGAGTCTGGCGCGCGCTGACGGACCACCGTGAGTTCGGCGAATGGTTTCGGGTGAAGCTGGACGGCCCATTTGTGGCTGGCCAGGTTTCGCGCGGCCAGATGACCTATCCCGGCTTTGAGCACGTGAAATGGGAAGCAGTTGTGCAGAAGATGGAGCCGGAACGGCTCTTCTCCTTCACCTGGCCACATCCAAAATCCTTTGACAAAGCAGACTACCCGCTGGATTACTCAAAGGAACCGAGCACACTCGTCGAATTCAGGCTGGAGAAAACAGCCAACGGCACGTTGCTGGTGCTGACTGAGTCTGGATTCGAAGAAATTCCAAGCGATCGCCGTCTTGAAGCATTCCGCAGGAATGAAGGCGGCTGGGCGCAACAATTGGAGAACATCGAAAAGCATGTCGCACAAACACCGTAAACGCATGATTGCAAAACCAAAAGCCCGTGCGCGGGTATTTGCCGCGCTGGGCGACAGGACCCGGCTCGCGCTGGTTGCGAAGCTCTGTGAGGGCCCGCCTTGCTCGATTACCCAGCTCTCAGAGGACTCAAAGATCACGCGACAGGCGATTACGAAGCACCTGCGCGTGCTGGAGCGGGCCGGCATTGTGCGCAGCGCGCACTCCGGCCGTGAAAGGCTGTTCGAGTTCGATCCGGAGCCGCTGGAAGGGCTGAAAGAGTACCTAGATTCCGTCTCCGCGGAGTGGGACAAGACACTCTCGCGGCTCAAGACGCTTGTTGAAAAGTGAGGAGAGACGACCCCGGCGTTCCGCCGGAACGCTGCTCGAACGCCGTTTGAGCAGTTTCGCGGAATCTGTTACCGAATGTACCGCAGGAGCATCTTAACTGGCATGAGCATTGAAAAAGCGACATTTGGTGCTGGGTGTTTCTGGGGAGTTGAGGCAGCGTTTGCTGCGATTCCCGGAGTGACGGCGACGGCGGTTGGCTATGAGGGCGGGCAGACGGAGCGGCCCAGTTACAAGGACGTGTGCACGGACCAGACCGGGCACGCCGAAGTGGTGGAACTGGATTTTGATCCGGCCCAGGTGAGCTACGAGCAACTCCTGGACGCGTTTTTTGCGTTGCACGATCCGACGACGCTGAATCGGCAGGGGCCGGACTGGGGAGCACAGTATCGCTCGGCGATTTTCTTTCACTCCCCGGAGCAGGAGGCGCAGGCCAACGCCAAGATTGCACAGTTGACGGCGACGGGCCAGTTCAAGCCGAAGCGGATTGTGACCAAAATCGAGCCGGCGCAGACATTCTGGCGGGCCGAGGAATATCACCAGCGCTACCTCGAAAAGCGCGGGCAGGCAAGCTGCCATATCTAAATCTTCTTTCGATGGTTTCGCGGCTCAGCGGTGCAGGTTCAACGCCGCACAGTTTCACAGCTTCACAGTTTCACAGTCTGTGCGTGGAAGTTGCTGAAAATGCTGGCTGTTAAGTGCAGTTACACAGTTTCACAGCCAATAACAAAACTCTCAAAAAGTGGCCTATGGAAGCCGCGGCGAGCGTGTTGGGGCTCATTCGCGGTCCTACTCCACATTGATTGTGCGCCAACAGGCAGTAATTATCTGCAAAGTGGATATGCGAATTGGGTTCGTGTTCTGCCGCCCCCGCCTTTGCCTGTCGAGCGAAAGCCATCCGGTATTTTGCATTTAGAGCTGAACGAAAGGGTGGAGCAATGAAGGTGCTGCTGTTTGGCGCGACGGGAATGGTGGGCCGCGGCGTCCTGCTGGAGTGCCTGCGGGACGCGGAGGTGACGCTGGTGGTGACGGTGGGCCGAACTGCGACCGGAGAGCGCGACTCGAAGCTGCGCGAGATTGTGCATCGGGACTTGCTGGACTACGCAGGGATGGAAGCGAGTCTTGCGGGCTTCGATGCCTGCTTTTTTTGCCTGGGAGTGTCGTCGAGCGGGATGAAGGAGGCGGATTATGAGCGCGTGACCTACGGCTTTGCGCTGGCGGCGGCCGAGATGCTGAGCCGGGTGAATCCCGGGATGACATTTGTGTTTGTGTCGGGCGCAGGGGCAGACAGCTCGGAGAACGGGCGCACGATGTGGGCGCGCGTGAAGGGGCGGGCAGAGAATGCGCTGCTGCGCCTGCCGCTGAATGTCTACGTATTTCGCCCGGCATTTATCGAACCGATGGACGGGATCGAGTCGAAGACGCCATCGTACCGGGTGATGTACAAGATCGCGCGGCCGCTGTTTCCACTGCTGCGCCGGGCGCTGCCCAACCAGGTGCTGACGACGCAGCAGATTGGCCAGGCGATGCTGGGGGTGGCGCGGCAAGGATATGCGAAGCGGATGCTGGAGGCACGGGATATCCGGGCGGCGGCGCACGGCTGAGGCTTATTTGTTGTCAATTTCTCGCGCAAAATGAGGATGCTTTTGCGCGCTTCGCTGCGGATCGGTAGCAGCTTCGCCCTGGAGTTTTTGCGGCGGCGATGAATGAGGGCCGCAAAACTCTGCAAGGTCTTCTGTGGGAAAGAGAATAAACAATGGGGGCGGGTTCATTCTCCCTTCCGTCCTGGGAACCTCACAATTTCACCGTAAATGGGAGGAGGGTACGCGCTTCGACCGTGGAAACCGGGTCGAAGTTGGCCTTGCCGTTCTGTCTCCAAACTCATTGTGCGCCGGAGAGGGGAAATTATCTACAAACCGGACGGGCCGATTTTTGGTGGAGGGTAGGCTTCGAACAGTGATATGGCGATGAAGGTCAGTTTCGAGGCATTCCCGGCGCCATGGGCGTTTGGCAGGAGTAGTTCCTGGCCTGGAAGGGCCTGTACTAATCCCGGTCCCCATTCGTTGGTGGTCATTTTGATTCCCTGAGATCCGGACCACCAGCCAGGCTCAAACGGGTGAACATTTTTCATGATCGACATTGACACGGTTATCGAATTCTCGTCACGCTCTGGCCAGCTCGTGCTTCTTGCGTGTTCCAAATGCGATGATCGTGATGAGAGGCGAAGCGAAATCAGCCGTTGGCAGGAAGGCGTTCACAAATGACCGAATCAATCATGCCATCGATCAACACACCTGACCGGCAGGCCCAGGCCTTCCCTGTTCTGACCCCCGCCCAGATCGACCGCATCCGGCCATACGGCACTGCGCGAACAGTTCGGGCGGGAGAGATCCTGTTCGAGCCGGGCCAGCCGGGAATGCCTTGCTTTGTTGTGCTCTCAGGAAAGCTCGAGATTCTCATGACGAGGCTCTCCGGCGAGCAGGTATTAGTGACGTATGGGCCGGGAGGTTTCTCGGGAGAAATGGTCTTGATTTCCGGAGCCCGCTCATTATCGCGCGGGCGTGTTGCCGAGCCAGGAGAATTCCTTGAAGTTGGCTCAGCCGGCTTGCACTCCCTGATCGCAAAAGATGCCGAACTCAGCGATATCTTCATGCGCGCTTTCATTCTGCGACGTCTCGCGCTCGTTACGGATGGCATGGGTAACGTGATTATCCTGGGATCGCGTCACTCAGCCAACACGCTTCGCTTGCGCGAGTTTCTCACCCGCAACGGGCATCCGCACACATATGTCGACCTTGACAGTGACGCAACTGCCCAAGTGCTTCTTGATCGTTTTAGCCTGAAGATTGACGAAATACCGGTTGTGATTTGCAGTGGAACATCCGTTCTGCGCAATCCCACTACGCAGCAGTTGGCTCAATGTCTGGGATTCTCGGGGACAGTCGATGAGTCGCGAATTCGTGATGTTGCCATCGTGGGTGGTGGTCCAGCGGGTCTGGCGGCCGCAGTTTACGCCGCTTCTGAAGGCTTAGATGCCGTGGTCATTGAGGCTGACTTTCCCGGTGGGCAGGCAGGCTCGAGTTCAAAGATAGAGAACTACATGGGTTTTCCCACTGGCATTTCCGGCCTGGAGCTTACCGGCCGCGCGGTTGTTCAGGCAGAGAAATTCGGGGCTCAGATGTTGGTCGGGCAACGAGTAGTCGAAATCCATTGCGATCAGAGGCCGTATCAGCTCTCCCTGGAGAATGGCAGCGTTGTGTTGGCTCGCAGTATCATCATCGCCTCTGGAGCGCAATACAATACGCCGAACATCGTCAACCTAAAGCAGTTCGAGGGGAACGGGATTTATTACGCGGCCACATTCGTGGAATCGCAGCTTTGCGGGGGTGAAGAGGTTATTGTCATCGGCGGCGGCAATTCGGCTGGTCAGGCGGCGGTTTTTCTGGCCGAAACCGCACACAAGGTCTATATGCTGGTTCGCGGCAAGACTCTTTCGGAGACGATGTCGCGCTACCTGCTGCAGAGGATTACGGAACACCCGGTGATCGAGTTGCATTTAGAAACTGAGCTTCAGTCATTAGAGGGCGATTCGCGGCTGGAACGTGTCACCTGGCTCGACCGGTCGGCGGGGGAGAATTCGACGCGCGAGATCCGGCACATTTTCGTGATGGCGGGTGCGTCTCCGCAGAGCGAATGGTTGCGTGGCTGTGTCGCTCTTGATCAGCAGGGTTTTATTCTTACAGGACGGGACCTGGATCCGGTTATGGCAAGCACGCCGGGAAAGTGGCCTCTTGGCCGGCGGCCGCAGATGCTTGAGACAAGCTTGCCGGCAGTTTTCGCAGTGGGCGACATCCGCTCCGGAAACGTGAAGCGGGTCGCGTCGGCCGTTGGCGAAGGCGCGATTTCGATCCATCTTGTTCATCGTGCACTGGAAGAAATATAAAACTCGACGAGTGATTGCGAATGGCCGCGAAGAAGTTCTCGATCTTGCGATAAGCTTTGCGAAGGATAGCGGCTGCCCGCCGGATTCAGGAGCGTCCGTTTGGCGCCACCAGGAGATTGTAGGATCATTCCAACAGGTGAGGACCATGGCAGGACTGACGAGCTATCAATCCGACATTCGCCCGCTTTTCACTGAGCGAGACATTCGGGCGATGAGTAAGGCGTTCAACCTGGCAAGTTACGATGACGTCAAGGCGCATGCGGCGGTTATCTATGATCGTATTCGCGCCATCGGCGGCGATGTGATGCCGCCGCCGCCACCGAGAGGAGAAGGTCCCTGGCCCCAGGATCGTATTGAGCTGTTTGCTCGGTGGATGGCTGAGGGTTACCAACCTTGAGTCGTTCGTTGTCGATCTGCACACTACCGCGGATGCGGCCGCCGTGGCAAATCACTAGCCAGAGGTCTTTGCGACTGTAGTCCTGAATTTTGACTGTTCAGGTTGGATCACTGTCTATTCAGAAGCCGCCAATTCGGCAATTACGAATTGATCGACAGCTAAGCAGAGAATTCGCCAAATCGACAAATAAGCACCGGAAAGCCGGCATCGCGACTGGAATCGCGTGACCACCTTGAGGACAAGGTCGCGACGGCAATGGGCGTATCTCATTCCTTCTGCCGGTACTACTTCAAGCTTCTCCGGGCAGCTTGACTTCCGGCCAGTACTGAAAATTCCGGAAGAGCGCATTACCGGATCCCCACGCGCACAGTGCGGGCCGCACGTCAAGGAATCCGCCAAGTACATTGTGGTGCATGCCTGAGATCTCAGCCGATTCCTCGCGGCGCTGCCATGGCTGGCCCGGCAGGCGGAAATAGAAATCGACTTCCTGATCGTCGTTCACGATCCTCAGCGTGGCCCTGGTTGTGACCTTATCGTGGTCGCCGGGGGTGAACCCGTTGGCAAGCCGGACCTTGATTCCTTCAGGGCTGAGGGTGATTCCGACGGCGTGGTCGGGATTGTAGAAGAGAAGCAGGCCCGCCTCGCACTCCGGTTCGATCTCGACGTCGGCTTCGATGGTGTAAGAATGGCCGCCGACCGGCGTGGTCAGCACAGATGTGTCCTGAAGAGACTTGCCGCGGGCCGTGAGCCTGAGCAGGCCATTTCCGGTCTGGAAGCGTTTTGAATCGTAGTCGCGCCAGAAGCCCCACTGCAGACCCAGCTCGGGAGCGCTGAATGGATCGGAGGGATCCAGAAATGCCTCCTGACGGCTGCCCATTACCGGCATGGGGATTTCGGAGTCCGCCGCGATCTCCGGCTTTACCCGAAACCAGCCATCGTCTGTCCACTCGACGGGCAATAGAAGGAGTTGCCGGCCAAGGGTGCGATAACCGTTCTCGTAAGAATGCACAGTCATGTACCACTTGGCCTCGGGCGTATCGACGAGACGGCCATGTCCCACGCTTAACCACCGATCGGTTCGGGACTGGGTGTGCACGATGGGGTTGTAGGGCGAAAACTCCCATGGACCTTCGGCGTGCCGGCTGCGCGCGCTGATGACGGAATGGCTGGTCGCGGGTCCACCGGTGCCGCCCTCTGCGACGGTGAGGTAGAACATTCCATTGTGCTCAAGCAGCTTGGGGGCTTCAAGACAGGTGCATTCGATGCGGGTAGTTGCGGGAATGGGCCAAGGCTGAAAGACAGCGTGAGGCGCGGTCTTGACGTGTAGCCCATCCGGCGTCAGCTCCGCCATTTGCCCTCCATTCATGTAGAGGAAGCGGCGACCGTTCTCTGCGATGTGCGCGGGATCAATGGCGCTGATGCCAAGGTCCACCGGCTCGCTCCACTGACTTTCAGGATGGTCGGCATGCACGACGAAGAGACGATTGTTGCACGGGAAGTAAATGTAAAAACGCTGATCGTATTCACACAGATAGGGAGCCCACACGCTTCCGTAATACCGGCGCAGCGCCGCAGCAACCGGGCGCCAGTTGACCAGGTCGGAGGAATGCCAGATAAGCAGACCGGGCGCGTAGTCAAAGCTGGAATGGGTGAGATAGAAACTGTTGCCTACCCTGATAGGGCTGGCGTCGGGGTGATCTCCGCCCATGATCGGGTTGCGGTAAGTTTGCACTGCGGCTTCAGCGAATGCAGGGATGCGATAGCCGAGTGCGGCTGCGGATGCTGCTGAAGCATTCTGTACGAAGCGACGGCGCGTGATCATTTTTCTCCCTGCTCCTGAGCTGGTGTGGGCGAGTATTGGATCGCCGTGGGCGCGAAAACATTGCCCTCTCAGATTACAGTGTGGACTGCCTCGCACGATGAGAAGCGGTCCAGAACAGGGAACGATTCGGCTTATCGGGAGCAAATCGGCGCGAGATGTTCGCACGCGCTGCAAACAAGCCGGGGCATTTTTCGGGCATGGGGCGGGGTTCGTGGTCTCCCACTCTTTCTTGTAATGGCTGCCGAATTCTGGAATGTGCGGCGAGATTGCATTTTCAATTTCACGAGGCGGGCAGGTGCGGGTAGAATCCGTTGCATGTTTCTGAAGCAGTACTACCTGGGTGCCTTGCACATGCCTCCTATTTGCTGGCGGATGAGACCAGTAAGACCGCAGTGGTGGTTGATCCGCAGCGGGATATTCAGCAGTACCTGGATGATGCGGAGCGGCTGGGAGTGGAGATTCGGCATGTGTTCCTGACGCATTTCCACGCTGATTTCGTTGCGGGTCATCTGGAGTTGCGCGACCGCTGCGGCGCGGACATCCGTCTGGGGGCGCGGGGACAGGCGGAGTACGCATTTGTGGCGATGAAGGATGGCGATACGCTGGAGTTTCCTGGAATGCGGCTGCAGGTGCTGGAGACGCCGGGGCACACGATTGAGTCCATATCTATATTGGTGTTCGACCGGGCGAAGGATGCGGAGAAGCCGTATGCGGTGCTGACCGGGGACACGCTTTTTATCGGCGACGTGGGGCGGCCCGATCTGCGCGCTTCGCTGGGCTGGACGGCAGAGGAGCTGAGCGGGCATCTCTACGATTCGCTGCATACAAAGCTGATGGCGTTGCCGGATGAGACGCTGGTGTATCCGGCGCACGGGGCGGGCTCGCTGTGCGGGAAGAAACTGTCGTCGGATACGGTGTCGACGCTGGGTGAGCAGCGGCGCTTGAATTACGCGGTGCAGCCGATGACGAAGGCCGAGTTCACGCGGCTGGTGACGGCGGATCAGCCGGACGCGCCGGCCTACTTCACCTACGACGCGATCCTGAATACGCGGGAGCGGCGCACGCTCGACAAGACGCTGGAAGAGGTGCTGAAGCCGGTGGAGCTGGATGAGGTTCTGGAGCTGGGCGATGCGGGGGCGCAGGTGCTGGACGTGCGGGATGCGTCGGAGTATGCGAAGGGACACATTGCGGGCAGCATCAACATTGCGCTGGGCGGACAGTATGCGACGTGGGCGGGCACGGTGCTGGATCGCACGCGGCCGATTGTGATTGTGGCCGAGCCGGGGCGCGAGCAGGAGGCGGCGCTGCGGCTGGGACGGATTGGGTTCGATCATGTGAAGGGCTACTTGCGGGATGGAATGGGAGCGCTGGCGGAACGGCAGGACCTGGTGTGGGCCACGGAGCGGGTGGGCCCGGTGATTCTGGCGGAAGAGCTGGCCGGCGCGGAACCGCCGCTGGTGATCGACATTCGCAACCCCGGCGAGTGGAAGACAAGGCACATTAAAGACAGCGTGAACCTGCCGCTTTCGCATTTGCAGGAGCGGATCGATGAGGTGCCGCGGACGCGGAGGATTGCGGTGCACTGCGCGGGAGGCTACCGGTCATCGATTGCGGCCAGCATTCTGAACCAGTACGGGATTACGAATCTGATTGAGCTGGCGGGCGGGATTTCAGCGTGGGAGGCGGCGCGGTACCCGGTAGTGGCGGGATAGGCGGAACGCGGTTCACGGGCCGGTGTTTCGTTGGGGCCAGCAAAGCATCGGCCATGTTACATTGAAATCCCACGGGGGTCGGGCGGAATGGCAGCGGGGATTCAGCTTCCAGGCAATGGCGAGACGATTGACCTGCAGCAGCAGGTGGCACGGTTGCAGGCGCTGCTTGAGGCTTCGCGCCAGGTGCATTCGACAATTCGCGAAGAGGAAGTGCTGGAGCAGGTGCTGCGCATCGTGGTGCGCGAACTGGAGATGGCCGGGGCGGCGTTTCCCGCCGCGAGGCTGTCTTATGGCGATGCTCAGGACATTGGCGCGCAGAGCGAGAACGGCGCAGTTTATCCCATCTATCTGTTGCAGGATCGCGACGGGCAGAGGATGGAAGAGCTGGTGGTGGTGCCTCCCGACGGCCGCGAGCTGACGCTCTATGAGGCGGACTTTCTTGAGGGTCTGTCGCTGCAGGCAGCAGTGGCTCTTGAAAATGCGCGCAATCACAAGCGGAACGTGGAGTTTGCGCGAGTACAGCAGGACCTGGATGCAGCGCGGAATATTCAACGCTCACTGCTGCCGCAGACGTTGCCGGAGATTGCGGGCTATTCGGTGGCCTTCAAGTCAGTGACCTGTTATGAGGTGGGCGGCGACTATCTTGACATTGTGGAGCAGCCGGACGGCAGCTTGTTGATGGCGGTTGCCGATGTCGCGGGCAAAGGGCTGGCTTCGGCCATTATGGCGACCAGCTTCAGGGCGGCTTTTCGGGCCATGGCGGTGCAGGGGATGCCTTTGGCGGAGCTGGGCGAGCGGATGAACCAGCACCACTGGCAGGAGGGCGATGAGGCCCGGCGGCGGTATGTGACGGCGATTTTCATGCGGCTGCACCCTGAAACGGGCGCAGTTGAGGTAGTGAATGCCGGGCACAATCCGGGGTTTCTGGTGCATCCGGGGGGCGAGGCGGTGGAATTTGAGTCGACAGGCACGCCGCTGGGGTTGCTGCCGGGGATGCGCTACTCCAGCCAGAAAAGCGTGTTTGTACCGGGTGCGCGGCTGCTTTTCTACACCGACGGGTTGACTGAGGTGTTCCGCGGGGACGAAGAATTCGGGCCGGAACGGCTGCTGGAGGAGTTTTCTAAGTGCCGGACAGATAAGGCAGATGATATGCTCGGTGCAATATGGACAGCGATTGAGGATTTTGCTGAAGGCGGCCCTCAGGGGGACGATATGACAGCCCTGGCTTTATGCCGCGGCGCGGGGCCGACGGAGACAAAAGGATGACGAACGTGAAATCCACCTGCGTGGAGGTTAGGCTGCCGTCGCGGCTTGGCTATGAGAAAGTGGCCATGAGCACCGCGTCTGCGGTGGCCAAGCTGATGGGTTTCCGCGAGGACCGCGTGGAGGACCTGAAGACGGCGGTTGCCGAAGCGTGCATCAACGCCATCGAGCATGGGAATCTGCTGAACGAGGGGCTCTCGGTGGGCGTTGTGTTGTCAGCGGGCGACGACTCGCTGGAGGTTAAGGTCATCGACGACGGCAAGGGTCTGAAAGGCCTGCCGGCCAAGCCGGATATCGATCGCAAGATCCATGGGGAAGAAGACCCGCGGGGCATGGGCATGTTTCTAATCCAGGCGCTGGTGGACGAAGCAGAGTGGGTCAAAGGTTCCAACGGCAAAAGCAGCTATGTAAGGCTGGTTATCCGGCTGGATAAAGAAGCGGAATAAAACAGAGAAAACGGAGACAAGAGATCGTGCAGACAGAAACGAAAGCGCGCGTCGATCAAATCAATTCCCCGGCCGGTCATTCGGTCACTGTCCTCCGCTATGAGGGCGACATCGCCAGCACTTCAAAAGACGCAGTTCTGGGAACCTATCAGGCATTGCCGAAACAGACGGCGAAGCTGGTGCTGCTGGACTTTACCAAGGTTGACTACATCAACTCGAGCGGCATCGCGTTGGTGATTCAGATGCTGATTGAGGCAGCCAACTCCGGCCAGAAGGTGTATGCCTTCGGGTTGTCGCCGCACTTTACCAAGGTGTTTACGATGGTGGGCATCACGAAGTACGCCGGGCTGTTTCCCAACGAGACGGCGGCGATGGCAGCGCTGTAAGGGTCGCGGCACCGCAACTTGAATAATTTGTTGAGATAGGGTCGTTTGCGTTTCGAGCATCTCAGCGGCGAAAGCGGAGATCTAATTCCTGCCCGCGAACAGCAAACTCAATGGCCTGCCGCTCGCGGACGAAGGAAAGCAATGCGGGGAGCTATTTATAGATGCCTTCTCCTCGCAGCAACTCATCGCGATGGGCGCTGTAGTCCACCATGGAACCAAACGCCTGACCGGACAGCGGGTGGTCTTTCATCGTATCCATCACCGCAGTGTTGACCGTATCGAGGCCTTCCGGGCTCGATGCCACGTAAATAATCCAAAACGTGCCTGGGGCTTGGGTGTGAATGGCCTCAGTGTCAATTTCGTATTCGCTGATGGCGCCGTCGGCGAGCATCTTCTCGAGCAGCGGGACAACCATGTGCTTGCTCACCGTCTCGACTGCGTCATCGGGTGCGTCCGCTTTTAACTTGTAGGACGACACGTGCACATAGCCGCCTTTCCATGCGCCTGAATGCCAGTTGTAATACCGGCTAACGAAAATGTTGTCCCAGTGTTTCGTGGCGCTCTCCAGGGCGGGAGAAGAGACGTTGCCGGACGCATAAAACTGGTCCAGCACCTTGATTAATCCGGCCATCGACATGGACGACCACCAGTCGTCGTGAGTCTCGCCGTCGGGCTGATGGACGAGACTCTCATCGTTGCCATATCCCACAATGGTTCCGTCGGCCAGTGCCTTGTCGAGGATTGCTTTGTCAGCCGCATTTGCGCCTGCCATTTCTCCCCAATGCGCACGCGGAATCTGCCAATTGGCGACATACGAGTACATGGGCGGTTTCTCTTTGACTTCTGACATCTGTGCGCCTGTGGGGATGGCATACAGGGCTAACATCGCGAGCGTGCACAGCCCCGCGAAGACACTCCACGTTCTCTTGCTCATGGTCTTTCTCCAATTCTGATTTAAAGCATTTTCGGCAATGGTGTGGTCTTTTGAGGTAGTGCAAGGTCAGCGCTCACTGCTGGTCGCGTTGACTTTACGCCCACGGCTTTAGCTCACAATATTTCTGAAAATGCGATAGCCGCCATTGCTCTGGGGAAGTAGCGAGCCGAGGGAAGTGTACAGGAGCGGGCGATTGCAGGGAACCGAAGTTTCAAGGCTGGCCAGATGCGGGCCACACGCCGGCCCTTTTGCTGCTGTTCCGGAGCGCGCGTTTCTGTCCTAGGGGCTTCCGGGCGCGGGCAGGTTTGCGGCTGTGTCGTCGATGACCAGCACCCAATCGCTGGCGTCGGGTGGAGTAAAGTTTCTGCTTCCAGAAGCGGCGAAGCTTCCGATCAAGCTGGCGGCCCCTGTGGAGGGGTTGAACCACCAGCAGGTGGCTTGATGAATTTCACTGGCGATGCCGGCCATGTCGACCGTCAGGGTTGCGCGGCTGCCGTTGGGGATGTAGGCGATGATGGTTTGGCCGTCGGAAGTTCGCGCAGCTACGGTCAAGTTTTCTCCGGAGCCGAAGCCCGCATTGACGACCGTGTGGTTGAGATCAGGGACCAACTTCCAGTGCTCGCGGCTGCGAAAGAGCTGGCCCAGCCGCTGCTGATCAAAGGAAGCTGGATGCTGCATGTTGACCTGCCAACTGGCTCCGTGCTGGCAGCAACCTGCGCCGAAGGGCCAGACGCCTGAGCTGCCGAAGAGTCGTCCCAGGGTAGCGCCGCTCAGTATTTCTGTGTAGCCCTCCTGGCGAAGTTGGCGGTCATTGTAGGGTTTGGGCGACCATGGTTCGTATTCGTAAGGGTCTTCAATGCTGAAGTAAGGAACGAACGGCGTGGCCTTTGTCTCGGTCATGTTTTGAGAAATGATTTGAGCGATTTCGGCGGAGAAGACTTTGTCGGG
The DNA here is from genome assembly GCA_963780515.1 of uncultured Acidobacteriaceae bacterium. Taxonomy (GTDB): domain Bacteria; phylum Acidobacteriota; class Terriglobia; order Terriglobales; family Acidobacteriaceae; genus Telmatobacter. Next base: position 11,108 of record CAWACG010000015.1, on the reverse strand, counting down.
CGTGCCCTTGGGGTAGATGGTGCCGAGGGTCAGCCATCCGCTGGGATTGTTGGGGCCGTAAGTGTAGGCAGACCAGTTGGTGGCGCTGGCTTCGCCCCAGACGCCATTGGTTGCTTCAACGGCCATCAAGTGAACAGGGTCCGCCGACAGAATGCCTCTGGCGATGTCGTCTACTTTTTTGGCGAGATCGCTGCCGCAAAGCTTGACGTTGGCGTCGCCGCCCTGGAGCCAGATGATGTTGGGATACGACTTGTAACGATTGCCGAGGAACGCGCCATACGCCGTCATGGTGGCGTCGGAGGTCGTGGCCATGGTGGCGTAGTAGGGAAACTTGCAATTGCCAAATGCTCCGGTAAATGCTGTGCCGGCGAGGACTGTAATGCCATGAGCGGCGGCCCTTTTGAGCACATCGTCCACGTGATCCCAATACGCAGTGGCGCTTTCCATGCCGGTAAAGTCGGCGCCACCGTTCCAGGGGTCGTTGCCGAAGGCATCTTTCTGGGTGTGGCCCTCGCCCTGGCTTTTGCCTGGGGGGTGGATTCCCTCACCGTGGCTGGTGGCGTCGACCAAGGCGACCCAGATCAAGTTGATTCCCTTGGCCTGGCGGTCGGACAGGTAGGCTTCGACATCGGCGTCAGAAGTGAGCTGGGTGACGAGATTGTAGGCGGTGTCTCCGGTGATGAAGACGGGCTGGTTGGTGAAGGTGTTCACGAGGTGAGTGCGGTCGGCGCTCAAGGCCATGAACTGGGCTCGGCTAGTTGGGCGGGTCGATTGCGGGAGCTTTGGCTGGAGTCGGTGGGTGGGGCAAGGGATTGGCTGGCGGTGCTGGATAGCTCGATGCAACAGAGCGCGAGGCCGACAGCGAGCATGCTCACTTGAACGAATGTCGGGGCACGGTTCGTCATTCGTGGCCGCTCCTGAATTGAGATTTTAGTTGGTCCGATGGGCGAGGTGGGGGCGTGGCTCAGTTTAAGAGGAACCAGCCCTCAGGGGCTGAAGCCCACGACATTTTGCTGCACATACGGCACGACTGAAGTCGTGCCCTAACACTTCTTGCTGCTCTGGATGCGCTTTTCGACAATGTGTGAAGCCGTGCCCTTTCAAAACCCCGTAATGAAACAGCGGCAACGAAAAGGAAGGTCTTTCGGCTGCGGTGAAGAGCGCATCGCTCGGCGACGGAGACTTGTGGCTTCTACCCGGGTGCGCGGGGTTCGAGAGGCGATAGAATCTCCAGTATGAATTTAGAGGCGATTCAGGAGGCACTTCGAAACGCCGGGCACGATGGCTGGCTGTTTTACGACCATCATCATCGCGATCTGGTCGGCGAACGGATTCTGGGGCTCGACGAGAAGGCGCACATCACGCGGCGCTGGTACTACTTTGTGCCGGCGGCGGGCGAGCCGCGCAAGCTGGTGCATCGCGTGGAGCAGGGGCGGCTGGATTCGCTGCCGGGAACGAAGGGTCTCTACTCGAGCTGGCAGGAATTACATGCGGGGCTGGCGTCGATGCTGGGAGATGCGCGACGGCTGGCGATGCAGTATTCACCGAACAACGACATCATGTACGTGTCGATGGTGGACGCGGGGACGGTGGAGTTTTTGCGCGGGCTGGGCAAGGAGATTGTGAGCTCGGCCGACCTGGTGAGCCAGTTTGAGGCGGTGCTGAACGAAGAGCAGATTGCCAGCCACGTTGCGGCGCAGATAAAGATCGACGAGATTCTTGCGGAGTGCTGGAAGGAGATGGGCCGGCGGCTGCGGCCTGCATCGGGCGGCGCGGGCGCGGTGTCGGAATTCGACATGGTGCAATGGCTGAGCGAGGCGATGCGGCGCGCGGGGCTGGTGTGGGAGAACGGCCCCAACGTGAGCGCGAACGCGAATAGCTCCGATTCGCACTATGAGCCCACGGCCGAGCACTGCGCGCCGATCAAGGAAGGCGATTTTGTGCTGATCGATATCTGGGGGCGGGTGAACAAGCCTAACACGGTTTTCTATGACATTACCTGGACGGGCGTGGTGGGGCGCGAGCCCTCGGAGCGGGAGCAACTGATATTTGAGATCGTACGCAATGCTCGCGACGCAGCCATTGCCGCGGTGGAGGCGGCATTTGAGCAGGGACGGGCGATTTGCGGTTTTGAGGCGGACGACGCGGCGCGGGGTGTGATTCGCGCAGCGGGCTTCGGTGAATACTTTACGCATCGCACGGGGCACAACATTGCACGCGAGCTGCACGGGCCGGGCGCGCACCTGGACAACCTGGAGACACACGACCAGCGGCGGATCTTGCCATGCACCTGTTTCTCAGTGGAGCCGGGTATTTATCTGCAGGAGTTTGGGGTGCGCAGCGAGGTGGACATGATGACTTCGGTGACGAAGGCGTGGGTGACGGGGAAGATACAGGTGGAACTCGTAAGGATATGAGTGGCAGGGATCAGGAGACATGGGACAGGGATCAGGGGCAGGGACCAGGGATCAGGGATCAGGGGACAGGGACCAGGGAACAAGGAACATCTGACCGGCTGCGCTCGTAGTGAATGGGATACTGATTCCTCTCAGGAGTGCAGCCTTCCCATGAAACTTTTCTGCAGACTGGTTTTGTCCCTGGCGATTCTTGCCGCTTCCACCACGTTAACGCACGCCCAATCCACGCAACAGGGTTTGGCGCCCAGCGACGATCTGTACCAGACGGTCGCGGGGCTCGATAAGGCGCTCTTCGATGCCTACAACACGTGCGATCTGGATAAGCTTAGCTCGATGGTTGCGGAGGACCTTGAGTTCTACCACGACAAAACCGGGCTTTCGGTTGGGCGCAAGGTGTTTCATTGAAGCCATCAAGACCAACATCTGCGGCAAGGTTCACCGCGAACTCGTGCCCGGCACGCTTGAGATCTATCCGCTGAAGGACTATGGCGCGGTGGAGATCGGCGTACATCGCTTCACCCATCCCAACGATCCGCAATCGCTGGGCGAGGCGAAGTTTGTGACCCTATGGCAATTGAAGGACGGTGCGTGGAAGGTGACGCGTGCGATCAGCTTCGATCATCACTCGCTGAACTGATTGACGACGGAGTGGTGGACGAGCGGCAGAAACGGGCCGGATGCGTTTTGCCTTGGCTGCGCGGGTCGCGCTATGCTGCGTGCGAGGAGCCCATCATGGCAGAGACTGCTTCATTTCCGTATGAGACGCGCCTGAACATTCTGCATGGACCGTTGGAAGTGATCGACGTACATGCGATCGAGGATGCGCAGAATTACAAGTGGTTCAACCAAACGTTGTGTAAGGTCAACGACTCGGTGGTGCGAGTGGGCATCATCGAAGGCGAGTACCACTGGCACAAGCACGACAACGATGACGAGTTCTTTTATGTTGTGGAGGGGCTGCTGCTGATCGACGTGGAAGATGCAGAGCGCCGAACCGTGGAACTGAAGCCGGGACAGGGACTGGTGGTGCCGAAGGGCGTTGTCCACAGGACGCGCGCCGAGCAGCGGACGATTATTCTCATGGTGGAGAATGCGGGGATCATTCCGACGGGAAACTGAGCCTGCGGGAAGCTGAGCCAACGGGCAACTGAGGCGGCGAGGGCCGGGGCAAGCCGGTACGATATAGTCGAAGAGGAATGGCTGCAACGCAAAACAATACCGCCGCGGCGGGAAAAACTAAACAAGAAGGGTTCGTGTATCTGCCACTGATTGCAGGCTGGCTGGTGCCCGGCGCGGGGCACTTTGTGCTGGGCAAATGGGGCCGCGGGACGCTGCTGGCGCTTTCGATTCTGGGCATGTTTGTGCTGGGGATCGCGATGCAGGGCAAAGTCTACACCAGCGCGCACGACATTCTCGACATGCTGGGACTGGTGGGCGACCTGGGCAACGGGCTGCTGTATTTCGTGAGCCGGGGGCTGGGCCTGGGAGCGGACTCGGTGCAGGTGACCACGGCAGACTGGGGCACGCGATTCATCGTGGTGGCGGGGCTCTTGAACGTGATTGCCGCCGTCGACGCGCATAACCTGCGCACGGGGAGGAAGGCATAGTGTTCAGCCCTTCTCACTTCACGGCGGTTCTGCTGTTTGCGCTGTTCGCGTCGACCGTCTTCGGCATTACGCAGCGGGAGACGCCCAAGAAGATGGTGCGCTACGGGGCGTATTGCTTCATTCTGTTTGTGGGATCGGCGATCGCGCTGAGCTGGGTGATGTTTCTGATCGCGCGCTAGCGGCGCGACTGCATGGAAGTGCGCGATGAACAAGCTGTGGCACGCACGGAACAAGATGCCGCCGAAGGCAACGCTGGCGCAGAGAATCCGCTGGCACCGCGCACACCAAATACATTGCGCATGCCGGGAAGTGCCGAAGAGCCTGCTGCCCTACCTGAAGATCAATCGATAGAGAATTGAATCTGTCCACGTGATCTGTGGAATTTCTTCTTAGAATCTTGAAATGTCGCGCTGCCAGACGGCGGCGTCGAAGGTGTGCGCGCAGTCGTAGCCTTCTGCCTTGTAGAGCTCGATGGCGTCGGTATTGGCTTCGGTGACGGTGAGGGAGATTTCGCTGACGCCCTGGCGCATGAACTGCGTGGCGGCGACGGAGAGAAGCAGGCGGGCGATTCCCTGGCGGCGGTATCCGGGATGCACACAGAGTTGAGTGATGTGGCCGCTCTGCGGGCTGACGCGCGAACCCAGTACGAGGGCTACGAGTTCGCGGCTGGCGCGCTCCATTACGACGTGGGAGGCGAGTGCAGAGAAGGCTCCGCATCCTCCGTAGCGGACGATGTTGTGCAGGAAGCGCAGCGAGCCGTGCACGGAGTGGTACTGGTCATTAATGAGGCTGTCGGGGTGGTTGCGATAGGCGTCGGAGATGAGGCGGGCGGCGGAGTTGAGATCCTCGTCGCGCCAGGGGCGCAGTTCCAACGCGTGGGGCAGGTCGAGACGAGGGCGGGTCCAGTGGCCGTTTAGAGGTTGCACCATGAAGAGGCGATGGAAGAGCTTGAAGCCTGATTCGCTAAAGATGGAGGCGTGGGTGCCCGAGGGGTGGAGCAGGAGTTGTGATTCGACGCGATCGACCTGGGGCGAGTTGAGCAGAGTTTCGAACAGGTGGCGCAGCAGGGTCTCTTCGATTTCGCGGGCCGGTGGGGGGACGCCGTCGGGTGGGGCAGGAAGATCGGGATTGGTTCCGGGAAGAGCGAAGACGTCGCCGATGACGGCCTTGGTTTCCTCGTAGACGCAGAAGGTGTAGCCGGTAACCTGACCCGATTCCAGAGCCGCATAGCCGGGCAGCATGTGGTTGTCGAGATACTGCATGAGCAGCTTGGATGAGGCGCGGTAATCCCAGTGGAGGCGCTGCATCCAGAGTTCGCTCTCGGAGTCCAGCACGGGCCGGAGCACGGCTGCTCCAAAGTGCCGCAGGTCGAGGATCTCAATGGGAACGTGCGCCGCCATGTGTCTTCTCTTTAAACTGGTTCAGCCTCAGGACTGACGATGACGAGGCCGGGATACTGCGACTCCCATAGAGGAATTCGCACACTACGCCTTGGGGTCACTTTGCCACGAAGTGAGTCAGACTGCAAGTTTAAGTCCTACTTATCTTTGCGGACTTCCATTTCCGGTTACTTCCGCTCCTACGAGATAGACCTGAAGACCCTGCTCGGGCCAACTGAAAAGGGGTTCATACTGGCGGCCTTCGAGGTACTCCTCGAGCGCTTCCTGGGTGTGCAGGTCTTTACCGCCGCGGCCGGAGACGCGCGCCACCAGGAGGTGTTCTTCAGTGGGCACGCCGTCTTCCTCGTAATTGACGACTTCGCGGTTGCGATAGAAGGAGAGCCCGTACTCGATGTCGCGGCGGACGCGGAAGACAGCGATGGTCTCATCGGGGGAGGCGAATGTAGCCAGGCGGTCGGCAAGAGGGCGGGCGGAGTAGGAGCGATCGAGCAGATTAATGACCCGCTTGGTGGCGCCGACGGCGGGAATTCCGAAAAATGGGCCCACGCCGTAGAGGAAGAACACGAGGACCACGAGCACTCCGGTGGTGGCCAGGCGAAGGCGCGCCACACCGAAGCCGTGGACCACGACGAGGATGAGGAGGACTGCGCCCGTTGAAGCCAGCAAAGCGGCCGTGAGCGCATGCGCCGGCGGCATGTGCGCGCCATGCGACACGAACCACGGCAGCAGGAAAGCGAACATGGTCATTGCGCCGCAAAGCAAGGCGTGGCCGAGCAGAATCCATCGATTGAGGCCGCGCTGCCTGCAGCGGAAGAGGTAGTCGCCGGTAAGGATGGTGATGGGAGGGATGGAGGGAAGGATGTATCCCGGCAACTTGGACTGGGAGAACGAGAAGAAGACGATGGGGATGAGCGCCCACAGCACCAGGAACTCAGGGAACGCATCGCCGGGGCGGCTTGGCTTGGGCTTGTCTGGATGGGAGTGACGCAAACGCCATTCGGCCACGGAGGTTTGAATGCCGTCGATCAAAGCGCGCATGGCGATAACGGTCCACGGCATGACCGCCAGCAGCACGACAACGAGGTAGTACCAGAAGGGCTGCTCATGCTGGTAGCGGTTGGTGGCAAAGCGTTCCAGATTGTGTTCGAGGAAGAATTCGCGGAAGAAGGTGGGGTTCTGGTGCTGCACCGCAATGAACCAGGGGAGCACGATGGCGAAGTAGAGCAGGACACCCGGCCACCAGAAGGAGCGCTGAATAATCTTCCACTCGCGGCGCAGGGCAGCAAAGGCAGTAATGATGAGGATGGCCAGGAACGGGGCCACCGGGCCTTTGGCCAAGGTGGCGACGCCGGTGAAGAAGTAGATGTCGAAGAGCCAGAATTTGGAGTCGGTTTCATACCATGCGTACCAGCCGAGCAGGCCGATGGAGAGCGGTGCGGCCATCTGCATGTCAGTGGATGCACCACGGGAGAAGCCGATGACGCCGGCGCAGGCTACGGTGATTAGCGCAGCGTCGAGGTGGCCGCCGCGGCGGAATCGCCGCATGTGGAGATAGATGAGCGCCACCATGATGAAGGCGAAGGTGGCGGAAGGCAGGCGGGCGCTCCAGTCGTGCACGCCGAAGTCCTGAAAGACGAACATGGCGCGCCAGTAGTAGAGGGCGGGCTTCTCAAGCCAGGGGTGGCCGTAGAGATAAGGGGTGACGCAGGCGCTGAGGTGGCCTTTGAGGGTATGGGCCGAATCGAACCGGACGAGCATTTCGTGCGCAATCTCAGCGTAGCGAGGCTCATCGGCACCGACCAGGCCGAGTCCGTCGCCGCCAAGCAGGGGCGTGACCCCATAAATGATGAAAAAGACCGCAAAAACCAGGAAGACTGCCGCTTCGCAGGCCACGGGCCAGGAGGGGAGGGCCATGGTGGGTTTTTGGGTTGTAGTTTCCACTTCCAGCGGTTCTCCAACGGGCCGGGTGAGTCAAAACCCTGAAAACACGGCCGTTCCGGTCAGTTTTTGGGGTTTGGGGGACCCCACGAAACCGGTTAATTGTGCGCAAGTAACTACACAAAAAAAAACGCAAATGATGTGGCGCGTTCCGCCACGGTCAAGGCTAACAGATCGGAGCCGGAACTCAACCGGGCTCGGCTTTGGGCTCGGATTTGGGCCCGGCTTTGGGTTCGGGCGCGAGGTCGAGGACGGCGGGGCGCAGTTCCGCCAAAATCTGATCGAGGGCGCGGCCGAGGGGTCCATCAAGGGTGCAGCCGGAGGCGTTTTCGTGGCCGCCACCGCCGAGCTGTTCTGCGATGGCGGCGACATTGACGCGGCCTTTGCTGCGCAGGCTGACGCGGATCTGCCGCTCGGGCAGCTCGCGGAGGAAAACGGCGGCTTCAACACCGGCGACGGAGAGCGCGTAATTGACGATGCCTTCGCAGTCTTCTTCCGCGGCAGAGGTGCGGACCATATCTTTCTGCGTGACCCAGAGCCAGGCGATGCGGCCCTCGCGATGGAGGTTGTTGAGCGCGGCGCCGAGCAGCAGCAACCGGGATGCGGGAGTGGTGAAGTAGAGGTTGCGGGCGACGCGAACGGGGTCGGCGCCGGCCTCGACCAACTGCTGCGCGAGGCTGAAGGTGGAGGCGCGGATGGAGCCGTAGATGAAGCCGCCGGTATCCGTGAGGATGGTGGTGTAGAGGCAGGTGGCCATCTCCGGCGTGAGGGTGGCGCCGGCGGCCTTGACGAGGCGGTAGACCATTTCGCCGACGCTGACGGCCTGGCGGTCGATCCAGTTGAGCTGGCCCCAGTCGTGGCCGGTGGTGTGGTGATCGATGTTGACGATGTGGAAGCGCTCGAGGCCGCGGAGCCGGGTGCGGTCGACGCTGTCGCATTCGAGGAGAATGGCCGCGTCATAAGGACCGTGGAGGCGCATGGCGGTGCGGATGGAGCCCGCGCCTGGGAAGACTGCGAAAGGCGGCGGGAATGCGGTCGGCGGTGACAAGATCGGCGCGCTTGCCCATCTGCTCAAGCAGCATGCCCATGGCGAGGACGCTGCCGACGGCGTCGCCGTCGGGGCGGGAGTGGGAGCAGACGAGGAAACGCTCGCCGGCACGGATGAGTTTGAGGATGGCGTGGACGGGGTCGGGTTCGGCGGATGCGGCAGGAGAGGCGCTGCGGGGAGGGACGACCAGCTCGGCGGGGCCAGCGGGCTCGATGCGGGGTTTGATGCGGGGCTTGATGCGGGGTTTGATGCGGGTTTGGGTGCGGGTTTGGGTGCGGGGCTGGCTGCGGGGCTGGGCGCGGAGTTTTGCGGGGTCAGGCGTGGCAGCGGCGGCGCGCGCGGGAGTGGCGAGGATGGGACGAGTGGCCTTCATGCGCGGCTATTCAACTGGGGCTTTCTGGCGCTTACGCGAGCGGGACATGAGCTCGTCGATGCGGGCCTGGAAGCGGCCGGAGCGGTCGGCAAAGAAGGCGAGGTCGGGAACGTGGCGGACGCCCATGCGCTCCTTGAGCTCGAAGCGGATGTAGCCCTTGGCGGCTTCAAGGCCGGCGACGGTTTCGGCTTCGGCTTTGGCGATGTCGGGGACTGCGCTATCGAGGGCGACGTAGACGCGGGCGGATTTTCCGCCAGGGTTGAGGAGGACCTCGCTGACATAGCAGAAGGCGATGCGGGGGTCGACGAGCTCGCCCTCGATCATGGCGCCGATTTCGACGCGCAGCGTTTCAGCAACGCGGTCCTGATGATGCTTTCGCCCCCTGTGCTCCGGCATGGCCCCATTTCCTCCGCGGGTAAACCATTCAGGATAGCAGAGGGGGTTTGGACGGGCGGGGAGGGGGTCTTGTCTTAAATCTGCGTTGACTCCGCACAGTTTACGACCGCGAGTGGCATCATGCTTGCAATTACCTATTAAGACGCTGACTCCGCGTCGGTCTAAAGGCAATCACGGCGCGTTCCCGGCAGTGTAATACGCCGAAGCGCAAGGAATAGCGCGTCTTATCTTCCGCCTGGTTTCACGCTTGCCATATTTAGGGTGTGGAGATAACGTCACGGTGTCCTATGGGCCTCACAAATGCGCAGTTGCGCGTTATCAAGAGCTTACGAGGTGCGATTACCACGCAGGAGTGTGGAGCGGAACGAGGGATTATGATGGCGGCACGCTGGAAAGCGAGGACACAGGAATGCTGATTGAATACGAAGACTTGGTGGAACAATTGACGCAGTTTCGCCTTGAAGTCATAAAGGCGCTTGCGGAAATCGACACAGAAATAGACGCGCTCAGCAAGGCTGTTGTGGCGCGTCATCCGGTCTTGCCGGAACAACTAAACCGGCTTCGGGCAAAGTCGCGTGAGCGGCTGAAGAAGTTTGAGGAGGTACACAGTCACAGAATTCCGCATCTACACGAGAAGCGATCAGGTCTGTAAATAGATCGAAGAGGGAATCGTATTGCATTTGAGCCACACTCCATGCGAAGATTCGCAAAGAGAGTGTGAGCGAACCGGAGAGCCGCCTTGCGGGGCGGCTTTTCATTTGCCCGGAGCACTACTGCATGGTGACGATGTAGCACCGGGCCTGGACGCAGGAAAAGCCGAGGTATCGCTCGCCTTGGGCTAACGCCATCTTGTCCTGGGGTGTGATCTGCGTAACCTTCACTAGCCCTGTTTCGTGATGGCTTGGGTCTTTGGCGTCTTGCGCCTTGAGGCCGAAAGGCCGCGCAACGACAACCCCGATAACAATTCCGAGTAGCAAGACGAGCGCCTGTCTGAGAAGCTTCATGCGGTCCAGTCTATGCGTGGAGTGGACCGAAGTCACTTGGTTGCGGGAGGGCTTTTCAGGGCCGCGCCAACAATTCGCCGATGGTCCAGACATGGCCGGTGATTCCGCTTTCCATCGCCGGGGTCACGCGCAAGCTGGAATGAATCCGGCAAAAGTTGTAATACGCGAACCATAGGGCATAAGCCGCTTGCAGGTTCTCCCACTTCTTAGAGAATCCATTGGTGAGCCGCGTCATGCGACGCATTCCCATCCTGATGCTGAGGTTCTGTCTTTCGATGTGCGAGGTGCAAATACGCTCCCTTTTCGGTAGACCCATGATCGGCACTGGCACAGCTTCCACAACTTCGCCGGGGCTGTAACGCTGCTCTCCCTCGCGGGGAGACGCAAACACCTTGACGAGTTGCGCGAAATCCACCCGACCACGCAGATACAGGCCGACAGCGGAAAGATGGTGGTGGGAGTCAGGCAGTTGTCAGGGGCGAGTGATCAGCTCGGTGTCGGGGGAATCTTTTTGCCGGGCTTCGTTTTCGAAAGGGACTTCAGCCTGGGCATTCATCTCGTGAACCCATTGGTTGTGCAATCTCTTGTAATGGCGCATACGCAGGATGGTGGCCAGGAGTACGATGCCTCCGGCGACTGCTCCAATTATCCAGAGGGTGCGCTCGGTCATCGAGCCTCCTTGCCGACTTATATAGACATTAGTAAACAGAAAAGGCGAGAAGAATGCCCACTGAAAAGGGGGCGGTTTGGGGACGGCGGTATCTCTTAATGCAATAGGCGTGGGAAGGGTGGATTCGGGCCAGTGGGCGCTTGCGGCATTTCTCCGCCTTGGGAGCGGGAAAACGATGCGAACCGCTGGTCAGGCGGACGTCGAGCGAGCGGATTGGATTCGCCAGATCAAGTAGGGCAGGGCGGTGAGGGCGTG
>CAWACG010000014.1:0-146755 GCA_963780515.1 uncultured Acidobacteriaceae bacterium | reverse complement strand
CGTCTATGCGGAAGTTACGGCTGAACCAACCCCAGTTCAAATCGAATCATTCGATCACCTGTCGCACAAAATCAGCACAAGAATTTCAGGGCGCTCGGACTACCCCCGCATTGGACCGGGTTCTCGGCTGCCCTTTTGTAAAAGGGCACGACTTCAGTCGCGCCGAAAAGAGCAGTAAAAAACGTGGGCTTTAGCCCCTGCGGAATCGCATTGGCGGGTGGCCAGACCTCGGTGACCCGCCCAAACTCATAGGGCCCCCGGTGTCCCTCGCATTTGGGGACCTGGGAAACCACCAGTCTACCGAACCGCGCCGCTGAGGGATTCTGCTATTCCGGGCGTATCACCGCCTTCCATGTAAGTCTTTGTCAACAGAAAAGCGCGAGTTTTCTTTTACGCGCTCTGGAGAGCGCGTTGTTGGTCTGATCGGGATCGATAGCTGCGCACGTTTGCCTCTCGGCTGATGGTTCCTGCTTTCAAGCAGAACCGGACATCCATTTGCTGCCTCAAGCTCCGAAGAGCGATCGCAGAAGATTGAGTTTGTGTTCTCTGCCAGTCCCGAAACAATTCGAAGAGAGCCTCGGGAGTCGCCTCCGTCGCCCAGGCGGTGATCTGCGGGACCTGGCAGCCTGCGCATCGATAGATCCTGTTTTTGTTTTTCCTTATTAGGAAAAGTTTTTACGCTGCCGCGGTTCGCTTGAAGCCGCCGGCAGGCATGAAATCTGCGTTGCGTCTGTCCACGGCCAGCATCCATGCAACCAACTTCCTGGCCACTGCAAGGGTAGCCCGATTGCCGTTGCCTCGCTGCCGTTCTCGTTCGTAGAGCAGTGCCAACTCGTCACTATAGCGCGGCGCCAGCCGGGCTGCTTCCACCAGTACCTGCTGGATGTGCTTGTTGCGCTGCTTGGAGATCGGCCCGCGCATCACCTTGTCGGCTGAACTCTTCTCGGCACTGCACAGCCCGCAGTAGCTGATGGCCTGCTTGCTGTTGTGGAATCGGGAAATGTCTCCCACCTCCAGAGCCCAGGTCAGGGCCGTGATCGGGCCAACGCCGGGAACGGTCCTCAACCGTCGAAGCCGGTCGGCCAGCAGCGGATCCCGTTCGAGCGAGTTCAGCAGAGCCGTGTTCATTCTGATCGACCGGTCGATGTGTTCGCGGCACAGCCTGAGCAGTGGACGGATGCTCTCGCTGACCTCTTCGTTGGTCGACATCAGCTCCGCGAAATAACCCATCCGGTGCAGCCGCAGCTTGTTGTAGCTCACTCCGGTCTCCATCAAAAGACCTGAGACCCGGTTCTTCATCTGCACCGCCTGCCTCAACACCAGGTTTCGATAGCGCAGTGTACGCCGGCGGTCGCGGATCTCGGTCGAGGCCATGTGACACTCCGGCAGCAGGTCGCAGCGCAAGCAGTCGGCGATCTTGCGGGCATCGATCTGGTCGTTCTTCCGCTTGGCTGCCGCGATGGCTCGCAGCATCAGCGGATGGGCCACCTTCACCTTCTCGGCGTGCGGAAGCAGGTGATCGTAAATCCACCCGGTAAAAATCGTCGCCTCCATGGCGATCATCCGGGGTTGCGGCAATGTCTCGATCCACGCGTCCAGCTCGTAGCGGGTTGAACCGATCTTGCCTTCCTGGCACACACGACCAGCTACGTCCTTTACGCAAAAACTGATCGTCTTCTTGTGAACATCAAGTCCGATGTAATACATATCGTCTCTGAGGAGCCTCCGAGGTTGTTCTCTGAATCAGCGTGGCGCTGAGTTCAGCCTTTGTAACACCTCGCGCTCCTCACTGACTTAGCATTCAAACAAACCGGAAGTTACTACTTCGTTAACAGGCAGGCACTCTGCAGAGGGTTGATGCGGGCTGGCGTGTCGACTGGATGCTGTCGGCAGGGACGAGGCTGGAGACTAGCTTTGCGCTAAGGGATGTGATGGAGGCGAAGGGGTAGGGACAGCGCGGGGCTGAAAGTGAACGGGAACCGCAGATCCTTCGACTGCGGCCGCTTCGCGGCCTGCGCTCAGGACGACAGCGGTGGGGTTAGGATCGTGCATTCCCATGTCTCAAATGCGAGACATGGGCCACCCATCCATTTTCTTGCGGATTGATGCGGTCAGGGAAGCGATGTGCTTTCCTACCCTAGCGGCAAAAACAAAAGCGCCGCAAGGATGGGGCACCGATTTTCTTGCGGATTGATGCGGTCAGGGAAGTGATGTGCTTTCCCACCCTAGCGGCAAAAACAAAAGCGCCGCAAGGATGGGGCACCGATTTTCTTGCGGATTGATGCGGTCAGGGAAGCGATGTGCTTTGCCACCCTGGCGGCAAAAACAAAAGCGCCGCAAGGATGGGGCACCGACTGCGGGTTGATTCAGTCACGGAACAAATGGAAGCCGCATTGCAGGTGCCGCCGCGTTGCAGGTCGAATGCGCTCTTTGCGGCGTGCATGCGGTTGGGTTAATCTTTTAGGCACGCAAGATAGTTCGCGGTTCAGGTTCGCGGTGCAAGCTTCGCGATTCACGTTTGCGGCTCATACCTCTTCGCCACGGTGGCGTACTCAGACCTCAATCCCCTTTGCTCGATTCACTTGTCCGTTGCGATTGCAACAAGGAGCGCCGATGCATTCAGCCAATTCGTGCCGTTGGTTCTCAAGTTTTTGCCTTGCCGTCCTGGTTCTTGCCGTTGCGCCGCCGGTGGCGCGCGCGGAGGTGCCGACGCCGATTTCGGTGCTGGGGCACAATCCTGGAGACGATTTTTATCTGGCCGATTACGAAGACACGGTGCGTTATTTTCACGCGCTGGCCGCGGCTTCAGACCGCATCAAGATGTTCACGGTGGGCAAGAGCACCGAGGGCAAGGAGATTGAAGTGGCAGTGATTTCGTCGCCGCAGAACCTGGCCAAGCTGGACGACTACAAACAGATCTCGGGCCGGCTGGCGCATGCGACCGATTTGAACGATGCGCAGGCGCTGGAGCTGGCGCGGACGTCGAAGGTGATTGTGCACATTGACGGCGGGCTGCACGCAGACGAGGTGGCGGGGCCGCAGCACACGATGGTGCTGGCCTACAAGCTGGTCTCGGCGCAAAACGATCCGCAGGTGGACGCGATTCTGGACAACGTGATCCTGGTGCTGTGGCCGACGCTGAATCCCGATGGGCAGGACATGGTGGTGCACTGGTACCGGCAGAACGTGGGGACCAAGTACGAAGTGAGCCCGATGCCGTGGCTCTACCAGGATTACGTGGGGCACGATAACAATCGCGACGGCTACATGATGAACATGAAGGAAGAGCAGGTGGTGGTGAAGGCGCAGCTGGATTACAGCCCGGAGATCTTCTACTGCCAGCACCAGACGGCTCCCTTCCCGGCGCGCATCTGGATTCCGCCGTTCTCGGACCCGATATCGAGCAACATCAGCCCGCTGGTGCGGAACTGGCTGAACCTGATTGGCGCCAACATGACGGCCTACCTGGACGCGCATCAGATGCCGGGGGCGATTTCAGAATCGCGCTTTGACAACTGGTATGCGGGCTTTACGGATTGGGCGCACGTGTTTCGCAACGAGATTTCGTTTTTCACGGAGACGGCGCTCTACGAATATGCGACGCCGCACTTCTACACGGTCCACGACTTTCCCAAGGAGTACCAGGACCTGCGCGCGCTGAGCATGTATTCGACGCCGTGGGAGGGGGGCTGGTGGCGGCTGAAGGATGCGGTGGATTACATGGTGGGCGGGTCGATGTCGGTGCTGGACCTGGCGGCGAAGAACCGCGAGACGCTGCTCTACAACCGCTACCAGGCGGCGCGGGACAACATACAGCACTTCAGGAAAGAGCCACCGTTCGCTTACGTGATCAGCGACAAGCAGGCGGACACGCCCGAGGCAGGGCTGCTGGCGCAGAAGATGATTGACAACGGGCTGGACGTGTATGCGTCGAAGGAGGGCTTCAAGGCGAATGGCGTGACGTATCCCGCGGGATCGTGGGTGATTCCGATGGATCAGCCGTTTTCAGCCCTGGCGAAGGAGCTGTTTGAGCGGCAGAAGTATCCTGACGCGCTGGAGAACGGAACATCGAAGGCGATCGATCTGCCTTACGACGTGACGGGCTGGACGCTGCCTTTGCAGTTTGGGGTGAATGTGGATGCGGTGACCGATCCGGTGGGCGCCGACGAACGGGCGCTGCTGACGAAGATCGACAAGGTGGAGCTGCCGGAGGCGTCAGTCGAGGGAGCGGGTGCGCTGTTTGCCATCAGCCATAAAGAGAATGCGTCGTTCGAGCTGGTGAATGCGGCGCTGAAGGCGGGCGCGACGGTGTCACTGGCAGAGGAGCCGGTGAAGACCGCGGAAGGCATGGAGACAGGCGCATTTCTGATTGGAGGAATCGGCCGCGGGACGGTTGCCGATCTGGGGAAGAAGTATGCAGTTTCCGCAGTGGCGGTAAGCGCGCCGGCCCATACGCTGGCGATCAAGAAGGCGCGCATTGGTCTCTACCGGCCGTGGGCGCCGTCGATTGACGAAGGATGGACGCGGTGGATTCTGGAGAACTACGGATTTGAGCCGAAGAGCCTGTACAACGCGGACATCCGCGCGGCGGATTTGCGCAGCCGCTACGATGTGATTGTGCTGCCGGACATGTCGGCGAAGCAGATGATGGATGGGTTTGGCGCGGGCATTGTGCCGGGCGAATATGCGGGCGGCGTGGGCCAGGATGGGATGGACAATCTGCGTGAGTTCGCGCGCGAAGGCGGAACGCTGCTGGCGCTGAACAAGACGGCGAGCAGTTTGATTCCTGCGCTTTCGTTGCCGGTGAAGAACGTGCTGGAGGGAGTGAAGAGCGAAAAATTCTTCTGCTCCGGCGCGCTGCTGCGCGTGAACACGGAGCACGCCGACTTGCCGGTGAATTTTGGCGTGCCGGATTCGCCGGTGGTGATGTTCCAGAACGGACCGGCGTTTGAAGCGCTGCCGGGGTTCAACGGAGTGGTGATTGCACAGTACGCGAAGGAGACTGACCCGCTGGAGAGCGGATTGTTGCTGCATCCGGAAGCGATTGAGGGCAAGGCGGCGGCGATGGAGCTTGCCTACGGGAAGGGGCGGATTGTGCTGTACGGATTCAGGCCGCAGTTTCGCGGGCAGTCGCATGCGACGTACAAGTACCTCTTCAACGAGCTGTACGCGTTTGACCATCCGCCGCTGCCGGTAGAGGCGGTTGCGGCGACGCCGGCCAAAGCTGAGACTGCCACCGCTACTGCCACTGCTACTGTTGCTGCACCTGCCGCGGAGCGCAAAAAGAAAGAAGGCCCGCCACTGGATTAGGTCGCGGACGAGTTGGCGCGTTGAGGGAGCGAAGGACGACGCTGAAAGAGAGATTACGGAGAGTGGGCTTTTAGAGCCGGTGCGGCGGGCTTAAGAGAACGGCAAGAGTCTTCAACGTGAAGGCTGGGAAGGGGTTACTTCGGTGAAAGGGGCTGTCGATTGAAGTTGAAAATGGGCGGCGCGGCGCGGTACCTTGGCATTGATTCCCCTTGTCCAGGCTACGTTCAAGAGGGAAAAGGTGCTACCTGATGGTGGATTCCGACCAGCAAACGCCAGAAGCCGAGACATCTGAATTAGGAGTGCAAGAGCGCTTCGTCGCGCACCCGGACGAGGGCAAGGATGGTTTGGGCGGTGGAATGATGCCACCCCAAAAGCCGAAGTCAGGGTTGATGGTGTTGCTTGTGGGTCTCCTGGTTATCGGCGTGGCTGCCTACGCAGTTCTTGGAACGAAAAAGTCGGCACCTAAATCCGACTCTGAGGATCTGGGCGCCGGAATCGACAATGCGTCGGGATTGCGGGGGCACCTGGTGGCGGGCTGGAAGGGCAATGTTGAATACCAATTGCGAATCGAACCCATCGATCCGCGGGAGAACGCGGGTTTTGCGGTTGTGACCGCCAATCCTCAGGCTCCGATTTCGATTCACGTTCGATTGCTTGACTCGTCCGGCTTTGTTTTGTGCAGCACAGACATTGTGCTTCCTTTCGACCCATCGAAGGCGCACCCAAACCCAGCTTCAGAAGCCAAGGGAGCAGAGGCGCAAGCCCAGTTCAAACAGGCTTTGGAGCAGGCCGGTGCGGGCGGGAAAGATGTCCTTTATACCGAGACCGGGGCGGATGGAAAGATCGACGCGCTGAATGCGAAGGGCGTGCTGCCGTGTTCCGAGGATGAATACAGGCGCTTTGACTATTGGGACTTTTCCTCGAATTTTCCCACGCTTGCAGAGCAGGACGTGTTGCTGGGCCACAAGCCGGCGAAGATTGAGGAAGCAAACGAATTTGCAGTTCCCAAGGCGAGGCCGCGCAGGAAAGCCGTGAAGAAAGGCCAGACCGCCTTTTATATCGAGGGAGACGACAGGATCGTGGCGTGGGACAGCTCGCGCGATGTACTGGACGGCGACGCGGGACACAGATTCAGCATTCCGCGCAAGAGTGACCAGGTTATCGCGGCGGCGTGGGCAGAGGACAACTCGATGATTCACTACAAGTGCGATCCGCACGCGGTTTGCGCGCTGATCCACGCGGGGAGTGCGAGCGTGGTGATGGCGCGGCTGAATGAGTAGGCGCTGAAGATCTGGCTGAACCGTTCAAAAAGACTCCTTGAAAAAGACAACCGCGGATCCTTCGGCTGCGCTAAGGATGATAGTGGCGGGGATATAGGTGTGCCTTCCCATGTCTCAGAAGCGAGAAATGGGGTACCCAGGTTGGCGGCGAATGTCGCATTGGGAACGCTTACTCTGCGTTGTCGATCTGGGCGCGCTGGAGTTTGTCGGAATAATCCACGTAGACGGCTTTCCAGGTAGTGAAAAAGTCGATGGCGCCCAGGCCCTCGCGATGGCCGTTGCCGGTCTGCTTGACTCCGCCGAAGGGGAGATGGACCTCGGCACCGATGGTGGGTGCATTGATATAGGTGATGCCGGCCTCGAGGTCGCGGATGGCGGAGAAGGCGCGGTTTACATCCTTCGTATAGAGCGCTGTGGAAAGGCCGTAGTCGATGGAGTTGGCGATTTCGATTGCCTGCTCGAAGGTATCGAACTCGATGAGGCTGACGACGGGGCCGAAGACTTCTTCGCGCGCGATGCGCATGCTGGGAGTGACCGAGCCGAGCACGGTGGGTTCGAAGAAGGTGCCCTTGGCGTAGGCTCCCGATGTGAGCGCGTGGCCGCCGGCGAGGAGCTTTGCGCCTTCAGCGAGGGCGATGTCTACATACTTCGCAGAGGTCTCAATCTGGCCGGCGTTGACCTGCGGACCAACCTCGATGGATTCGTCGAGGCCGTTGCCGATTTTGAGCGCTTTGGCGCGGGCGACGAATCGGGCAGTGAAATCCGAGGCGATGCCTTTTTGCAACAGGATGCGGCTGGTGGCGGTGCAGCGCTGGCCGGTGGTGCCGAATGAACCCCAGAGGCCGCCGTCGAGAGCGAGGTCGAGGTTGGCGTCGTTGAGAACAATCTGCGCGTTCTTGCCGCCCATTTCAAGCGAGACCGGCTTGAAGGTGGCGGCGGCGCGCTGGCCGACGAGGGAGCCCACTTCACTGGAGCCGGTGAAGCTGATGGCGCGCACGTCTTTGTGTTCAAGGAGGGCCATGCCGGTGGCGGAGCCGCTGCCGCAGACGAGGTTGACGACGCCGGGCGGGAGGCCCGCATCGACGAGCGCCTGGACGAGGTTGTAGACGGAGAGCGGCGTATCGGAAGCGGGCTTGATGACGCAGGTGTTGCCTGCGACCAGCGCGGGAAAGAGCTTCCACGACGGAATGGCCATGGGGAAGTTCCACGGGGTGATGAGGCCGACCACGCCGACGGGCATGCGGACGCTCATGGCGAACTTGTTTTGCAACTCGCTGGGGGTGGTGACGCCGAAGAGGCGGCGGCCTTCTCCGGCTACGTAGAAGGCTTCGTCAATGGCCTCCTGCACGTCGCCGCGGGTTTCAGCGAGCACCTTGCCCATTTCGCGGGTCATGTCGCGCGCATATTTTTCCTTGTTTTGGATGAGATTGTTGCCTGCATGGAGAAGGATCTCGGCGCGTTTGGGCGCGGGAACGAGGCGCCACGTGGCAAAGGCTTTTTTGGCGGCGGCAACGGCCAGGTTTACATCCTCGACGTGCGAGGAGGGGAAGGCGCCGACGACGTCGGAGTGGTCTGCGGGGTTGAGGTTCAGGGTGGTCTTGCCGCTTGCGGCCGGGAGCCACTGGCCGCCAATCAGATTTTGGTATGTGGGGTAGGTCATAGGGGCCTCAAAAGGGTGTTGATGCCGGGTCCTGGATTCCAACCGCAGCGCTGCAGATGTGTTCAGGTCAGGGCAGCTCTTGAATCTTGAAATCCTTGAATTCGATTCGGTAGCCTTCCGCCTCCAAACCGATATAGCCTTTTTCACCTGCATTGTGAATCGTGTTCACCACGGCGCCATTCACCGCCAGCGTACATGTTTCGGCCACGCAACGAATGTCGTAGGTATTCCATTGACCGGCAGGCTTTACGCGGTTCTCTGTCATATTCTTGAGCTCATTGAAGCCGGTCAATTTGCCGTCGATGGGGGTCTCGCCGAAGATGTAGCCGCCCTCGGGAGAAGTCTGCGCCTGATACCAGATGGTTCCGTCTTCGCTATTCCTGAAAAAGACGCCGCTGTTGTATTTTGGCGACCCTGGCAGGCTGGTGAAGCGCCACTGGACGTGGAATGTGAAGTTGCGCAATTCACGATTGAAGCGCAACCATTCATGTCCCCGGTTTCCGTCGCAAAGGATTCTGTGCCGGGACGGGTAGATATGCCATTGCGTGACCGGGTTCACGGCGTGGCCGGGGGGGATGGAGACACGCGCCCATGCATCGCCATCATTTTGGGGGAACAGGTTGACGGTCTGTGAAGAGGCCGAAAGGGCAAAAGCCAGAAGGGCGAGACAAAGCAGGCCTGATGATCTGGTCAGGACGCGGCCGCCGGGATGGCTTATGGAAGAAGACTTGGCAGGACTCACCATGCTCATCGCCTCCGGGCGATGTGGACGTGACTCTCCGTCTGGGAGTAATCGCATCGAATCTTATCGTGCCATGAGCCGGCGCGGCAAACGCCGAGGTTATCCCGTTGGTTCCCGGCCCGACACGCTCGTAACTTTGCGGCGCAAGCTAACCAAACGGGTACGTCCCGTTGGCCGTACAATAGTTCTTGAGGTAGATTTAAATCTCAAATGTCATTGAACGGATATCCCTCGCGTTCCTCGCGGTCGCATGGCTTGCGCTCCCTTTTCAGCATGTTTTCGAGCGACCTGGCGATCGATCTCGGCACCGCCAACACGCTGGTCTACGCGGCTGGTAAGGGCATTGTTGTCAACGAGCCTTCCATTGTGGCCATCAACAAAAATACAGGCGAAGTGGAGGCCGTGGGCAAGGAGGCCAAGGAGATGCTGGGGCGGACGCCCGGCAACATCGTGGCCATCAAGCCGATGAAGGACGGCGTGATTGCCGACTTCAAAGTGACAGAGAAGATGCTGAACTACTTCATCCAGAAGGCGCACAACCGCAAGATGCTGGTGCACCCTCGGATTGTGATTGGCGTGCCGTCAGAGATCACGCAGGTGGAGAAGCGCGCAGTGGAGGATTCGGCTTATCGCGCCAAGGCCAGCGAAGTGTACCTGGTGGAACAGGCGATGGTGGCGGCGATCGGCGCCGGGTTGCCGGTGACGGAGCCGGGCGGCAACATGGTGGTGGACATTGGCGGCGGGACGACGGATATCGCCGTGATCTCGCTGTCGGGCATTGTCTATTCGCGGTCAGTGCGCATGGCGGGCAACCAGATGGACGAGGCCATTACCAATTACCTGAAACGGAAGTACAACCTGCTGATCGGCGAGCGCACGGCGGAGACGATCAAGATTGAGATCGGGTCGGCGTTTCCGCTGGACAAGCCGTTGACGATGGAGATCAGGGGACGCAACCTGATTGAAGGCGTGCCGAAGACCATCAGCATTGACGACAGCGAAATTCGCGAGGCGCTGGGGGAGTGCATCGCGGTGATCATGAACGCGATTCGCGTGGCGCTGGAACGGACGCCGCCGGAACTGTCGGCCGACATTTCAGATCGCGGCATCGTGCTGACCGGCGGGGGCGCGCTGATCAAGAATCTCGACAAGCGCATCCGCGAAGAAACGGGCCTGCCTGTTTCGGTAGCCGACGATCCTCTGGCGTCGGTGGTGCTGGGCACGGGCAAGATGCTGTCTGACTTCCGCCTGCTGCGCAAGATCAAGATTGACTGAAACAGGGATCAGGTTTCAGGGATCAGGGATCAGGAAGCGCCCACACAGTTTAGGCGAATCCCGGCGCTGACCCCTGAAACCTGACCCCTGACCTCTGGCTTATATGGAATCAATCTTCGAACGCTATCGGAATCTCGTGGTTCTGCTGGTTCTGCTTGTAGTGCAGATCGTGGGGCTGGCCATGCAGGTGCACCGGACCGACCAGGGGCGCATGAGCATTGACCCGCGCGACAGCCGCGGAGTTCGGCTTCTGCGCTTGTGGGCCAACGCGATTGTGTCGCCGCCGGAGCGCTTGATTCACGCCTCAGGGCAGGGCGTGGTGAATCTGTGGGGGAACTATATCGACCTGCGCCATGTGCGCCAGCAGAATCACGACCTGGAGCAAACGGTGGACCGGCTGCGCCTGGAGCAGGCCGCGTTGCTGGAAGATGCGCGGCAGGGCGAGCGGCTTGAGGGCCTGCTTGGATTCCAGGAGAAGTACATCTACAAGACCATGGCCGCGCAGGTGATCGGCACCAGCGGCAGCGACCAGTCGCGCGTGCTGACCATCGACAAGGGCGAGAACGTCAACCTTCAGCGCGACATGGCGGTGATCACGGCGGATGGCATTGTGGGCAAGGTGCGGGACGTGTTTCCGACCACGTCGCAGGTGCTGATGATCAACGACCAGACAAGCGGCGCGGGAGTGATTCTAGAAACCACGCGCATACGCGGCATTTTGCGCGGCAACGCGGAGGGCCAGCCGGAGATTGTGGGCGTCATGTCAGACAACCGCATCAAGGCGGGCGAGAAGGTGCTGACGGCCGGGGGCGACCAGATTTTTCCGCGGGGCCTGCCGGTGGGGGTAGTAGACAAGGTGGTTCCCGATCCCACGCGCGATTCCTTTATCGACGTGATTGTGAAGCCGGCGGCGCATCTTGACCGGCTTGACGAGGTGCTGATCATTACCTCGACCCAGCCGCGCTTCCCATCGGAGCAGAAGCAGGATATGGCCACCAGCGAAACGCTGAAGGGCGCGCAGGTGGAAGAAGAGAATGCGCAGAGGAAGGCGTCGGAGATCATGGCGGAACGCTTGCCTGGCCTCATCGATCCCAACCTGCCGCCGGATCAGCAGCCGCTGAACGATACTTCGAACCCGAACCCGGTGGCGCATCCCCCGCTGCCGTTGCATCCGGACCGCTTTACACCGGGAGCGGACGATTCGACGTTGCCGGCGGAGCAGCCGGGGGATGCCGGGCATGGCGCGCCTCCGGTAAATAGCGCGGGACCGAAGAAGACCGTCAAGGCTGCGGGGGATGCGGCTGGAGCCGCACAGAAAAAGCCGGAACCGAATTCTGAACCGCGGAGGAACCCGTAGCCATGTCGGTGCTGACGGCAGATACCCGCCGCGATTTTGAGATCCACCGCTTCCCTGCCCTTATCTACGGGCTGATTCCGCTTATGGCGCTGGTGCTGCAGGCGTGGCTGCCTCGATTGCTGGGCGCTTATGCGTGGTTCGATCTGCCGCTGGTGGTCACGGTTTACTTTGCGCTGGGCAGGCGGAGCCCAATCCAGGGAATGCTGATGGGCGGGGCGCTGGGGATTTTTGAGGACGCGCTGTCGCATCACGCCATCGGCATCAACGGCATTGCGAAGACGGTGGTTGGCTTTCTGGCGGCGTCTGTGGGGGTGCGCATCGACGTGGAAAGCCAGACGATCCGCCTGGGGCTGATCTTTCTGCTGTCGCTTCTGTCGAGCGCGATTTACATCTTTGTTTGCCGGTTTCTGCTTGGGCTGGCACTCGACTCGGACTGGCTTTTCGAGTTTCTCAAGGCGCTGGGCAACTCGGCGATTGCACTGGTACTGTTTCCCCTGCTCGACCGTTTCCAGATAAGAGATTAAGCGCCAGACAACAATTCGCGCACGGCATTTGTGGAAGTCTCAGTTTCTCTCTTGAGTTGGCAAGTTCCGGGGCAGCCACGATGTTTTTGAACTTCGGTCTCGATGAAATATTTCCTGAAAACCGCGCGGTTGGGATTCCGCTGCTGGAGCGAAGCAGATCTTGCCCTGGCACTGGAACTTTGGAGCGACCCGAGAGTGAATGCACTCCTGGTTGGTCCGTTTACACCTGATGCGGTGCGCGCGCGGCTCGAACGGGAAATCGCGCAGATGCAGGAGTATGGGCTTCAATACTGGCCCGTCTTCCTGCTCGATGGTGATGTGCATGCCGGATGCGCCGGTTTGCAACCCTATCGAATGCAGGAGCGAATCTACGAACTGGGATTCCATCTGCGTCCCGATTTTTGGGGTCAAGGGCTGGCACAGGAAGCTGCACGCGGCCTTATCGAATACGCTTTCGACGCATTGAACGCAACAGCACTTTTCGCGGGACATCACCCCATGAATCAAGAATCGCGCCGGGTGCTTTTGAAAGTTGGATTTGTCTACGCCGGAGAAGAGTTGTACCCGCCCTCGGGAGTGATTGAACCGAGCTATTTGCTGCGTAAGACTTCAGATGGCTGGTTCGCCGTGACATTGCGGTACCGAGGGGTTACGCGAGTCAAACGTAATGGGTGCATGAGGCTTGATCGTCGCTGTATCCTGAGAGTGCAAACCGATGTATTTTGACAAGGCAACACGCGGCGAAAAGATATCCGGCATCAAGCTGACGGCCGTTTCGTACGGCATCCTGCTGATGATGCTGGCGCTGGCCGCGGGGCTGTGGCGGCTGCAGGTGCTGGGTGCGAGCAACTTCAAGGTGCTGGCGGAGCAGAACCGCATTCGCAAGGTGCCGATACTGGCCGCGCGGGGCAAGCTGTTTGACCGCGAGAACCGGCTGATTGTCGATAACTATCCTTCAGTCTCCTGCTTTCTGGTGCGCGAGCAGAACCATAACGTGGACGCCGATCTGCCGATGATCGCGCACGGGCTGAACCTGGACCTGAGCCAACTGCGCGCCACGCTGCAGCACTATCGGCTTTCACCGGGGTATCAGCCCATCCCCATCAAGCAGGACATTACGGCGGACGAGCAGGCGTTTATCGAGGCGCACCGCAACGAGCTGCCGGAGCTGGAGACGATTGACGAGGCGCGAAGGCTCTATCCCCGCGACGGATTTGCGGCGCACCTGATCGGGTACGTGGGCGAGGTGAGCGAAGACATGCTCAACGATCCGCGCTATGCGGCCTATGAACCGGGCGATGTGGTGGGCAAAGCGGGCGTGGAGGAAAGCTACGACCAGTTGTTGCGGGGGCAGGACGGATCGCGGGATGTGATTGTGGACAGCCATGGGCGCGAAGTGGGCTTTCTGGGCATCCAGCATGCCAAGCCGGGCATGGACCTGCGGTTGACCATCGACAACGATCTGCAACGAGCGGCGGAACTGGCGCTGGGCGACCGTGAAGGCGCAATCGTGGCCATGGACCCGCGCAACGGCGAGATTCTGGCCATGGTTTCGCGGCCCAGCTTCGACCCCAACGAGTTCGCGGTGCGCATCGATCGCGCGGACTGGAACAAGCTGATCACCGATCCCCGGCATCCGCTGATGAACAAGGCTCTGCAGGCGCAGCTTGCGCCGGGGTCGACGTTCAAGATTCTGATGTCGGTGGCCGGCTTGCAGGAAGGCATCGCGCAGAACATGCACATTGTGTGCAACGGCGGATGGGGCCCCTACGGGTTCTTTCACCACTGCGACGAGCACCACGGCGCGGTGGATATCTACAACGCCATTCCCTACTCCTGCGACACGTTTTTTTACATGCTGGGGGACAAGCTGGGGATCGACCGGATTGCGAAGTACGCCAAAGAATTTGGATACGGCGAGAAGACCGGCATCGACTTGCCGGGGGAACAGCCGGGCCTGATGCCCTCAGTGGACTGGCTGCTGAAGAATTATCACCACCGGTGGTATCCCGATGAGACGCTCGATGTTTCCATCGGCCAGGGCGCGGTGGAGGCAACGCCGATCCAGTTGGCGCGGATTATCGGCGGCATTGCCTCGGATGGCCACATGGTAAGGCCGCACGTGGTTTTCCCCGATCAGCTTCCGGAGGATTTTCGGCGGGCCCTGCAGGACACCTACCCAGGGTCAGGCAAAGTGGATATTCCCATCGATCCTGAGAACTGGAAGATCATCACCGACGGGATGGCGGAGGTGACGCAGCCGGGGCTTTATCATACGGCCGGCTCGGCGCATCTGGAAGGCATCGATCTCGCGGGCAAAACCGGGACGGCACAGTTGATGAGCCATGAGGCGCTGGGCAAGACGGGCAAGGGGATGGTCACGCGTCCGAATGTGTGGTTTGTGGGGGTGACGCCGCGGCGCAACCCGGAGCTGGTGGTGGCGGTGCTGTGGCAGAACGGTGAATTCAGCTACTACCCTGCGCGCATCGGCGCAGAGGTGGTGGCAGCCTACGTGGCGAAGCAGCGACGACTGGCGCATAACCTTCCACCCACAAAGGCCGCGGAAAAACCGGTCGAGGTGGGTGCGGTGTGGACCACGCCGGAGACGGACGGAAAGGGTTCCAATGGCGGACAGACCGCGCGCCTGCACGCGGGACATTTCTTTGTGTATCCCTCGGAAGCGCCGGCGCAACCGGCGGTGGCCGAGAATGATCGAAAGGTTTTGCCGCGGGCGATGACGAAGGCTGCTCCGGTGGCGGGGATGGGACGGTCCATTCCTGGGCCGAAACAGTTGGGTGCGGTGATTTCAGAGCTTCCCTGGAAGAAGCCATGAGCCCGGTACGCCGCTTCCTCAGCTTTCGCGACTTTGACTGGGCGCTGCTGGGCATGGTGCTGGTGCTGTGCACAATCTCAGTGTTCGAAATTTACTCGGCCACTTTTCACACGCGGTTTGCGAGCTTTCCGACCAAGCAAGTCTACTGGATCGCCGGCGGGCTCGCCATGATGTTTCTGCTCGCAAAAACTGACTACCACCGCCTCATCGACTGGGCTCCGTGGGCCTACGGCGTCTTCATCCTCGCTCTGGGAGCGGTCCTGATCCCCGGAATTGGGCACAAGGCTCTAGGCGGAAGACGCTGGATCAAGCTCGGACCGATGCTTTTTCAGCCGTCCGAGTGGATGAAACTGATCATGATTTTGATGGTAGCCCGATTTTTGGCCAACCTGGGCGGACGGCAGCTTACCTGGCCGGACATCTTCAAGGCACTTGGCCTGGTGGGGCTGCCGATGCTGCTGGTCATGAAAGAACCAGACCTTGGCACAGGACGCTGACCTATGCGCCGATTCTTGCGTTGCGGGTCTCTTCCTGGGCGGGATCAATCTCCGTCAGTCTTTAATTCTTATCGACTGCAGCGCGTGGTGCTGGCCGTTGGCGCATGGACAAGCGGCAAGATTCTGAAGCCTTACCAGAAGGCGCGGCTTACGAGCTTTATCAATCCCGATAACGACCCGAAGGGCAGCGGCTACCAGATCCGTCAATCGCTGATTGCGGTGGGCTCGGGAGGAATCTGGGGCAAAGGGGCGGAAAAAGGGACCCAGACGCAGGGGTATTTTCTGCCGATTCCGTATACGGACTTTATCTTTGCCGCGTTCAGCGAGGAGCACGGGTTCGTGGGCGCGATCTCAGTGCTGCTGCTATACTTCCTGATATTGATGCGTTTGATACAAAACGCACAAACGGCCGCAGACCTGTCCGGTTCGCTGATTATCATGGGGATCGTGGCGGTGTTGACCTTTCAGATTGCGGTCAACGTGGGCATGGTCATCGGCTTTATGCCAGTCACCGGAATCCCTTTACCGTTAATGAGTTACGGTGGATCATCGGTGTTGTTTACCTTCCTGGCGCTGGGCGTCGCGATGAATGTACGCATGCGCAGGTTCGTAAACTGAGCGGATTTACAGATAGACCTCCTGTGCCCCACCCGGAGAATTCCGGCCCACAGGAGAAGCATTTAAGGCATTTTCTGCAATGGTGTGGTCTTTTGATGTAGTGCAAGGTCACCGGCCCCTGTTGGCAGCGTTGACTTTACACTTACGGCTTCGGATTACAGTATTTCAGAAAGCGCTATAGAAAGCATTGCGCCGGCCAGGTCCAGATGGATCGCGAGCACGGCAGGATTGGGTTCATGAGCACGCAGAGACGGGAAGACCGCTTCACCCCAGCGACGAGGACCATTCGCAAGGGGAAATGGAGCGGCCGGCGGCGTAGAAGTTGCGCGGAACGCACGCGAGTATCGGGAGGGAATCCCGCAGGCTCCATCGTGCAGTTCGCCCGTGCAGACGCCAGCGTGGTAACGGCCTCGCCGGAGATTCCGGACTGGATGGCCACAAACTCTCTGCAAACGGATCAACCTATCGAACAGCTTGTAGGTCAGGGCACCCGCCGCGGATCACCGCCCCCTGGGCGTGACGTGCGCGCGGCAGCCGGCCGATCGGCCACTCCCAGGTCATCCCATTCTCTCGGCCTTATCCCGTCAGTCTTCGCGCGCCTCCATCCGACCTTGCCGCAGGCCCCAGCAGCCAAGAGCCGCTGGGCGGAAAGGTACGATGGGAAAAGAGATATGCATTTCAAGCACGCCGCATGAGACGCGGCTTGCGATTCTTGAAGACGATCAACTCGCGGAGATCTACTACGAACGCGAAAATGAATACACACTGGCGGGCTCGATTTACAACGGGCGCGTCACCCGGGTTTTGCCCGGCATGCAATCGGCATTTGTCGATGTAGGTCTGGAGCGCGACGCGTTCCTCTACGTAACCGACTTTCTGGAGCTTGAAGACCAGGAAGAGTCCGACGAGTTGGAAAAGGCTGCAGCCAGCAGTCCCAACCAGCCTCCCCGGGAAGTTCGGCACGGCGGCGAAGGGAACGGACAGCGCGAAGGCCAGAGGCAGGACCGCGGCGGGCGGGAGCGGCGGCCCGCGGCAGAGACTGGACGGGAAACAGGCGAGACGGAGCCGGCAGGGATGGGTTCGGTCACGTCGGGATCCGGATCGCTTGTCATTTCAGAGCAGACGGGCAGCGCGCAGGAATCCTCTGACGAAGCTGGAGCCAAGCGGTGGCGTGGACGTCGCAGGCGTCGCGGCGGCCGCGGCGGATCGGCTGAAGCGCCCGGGGCTCGCGGGGAGACGGAAGAGGGGACCGGAACCGCGCATGAGCCCGCCGCTGAACCCGGCACCCAGGTCACCCACGAGATTCGAGCGGCAGCGGTGCCGCAGGCGCGTGCTGAGCGAGCGCCGGCACCCTTTGTGCTTCCAGGCGAGTCGCTTTCACGGTATGGCGGCGCACCCGCTGAAGAGCAGAAGCAGGCCGCGCCTGCGGCTCCCGCGCCGGCACGTCCTCTGCCGACCTACAAGCCTTCCACGCTGATTGATGCACCTATTGAATGGGATGGCAGCGGGTTGCTGCCCGGAGAGTCGCTGTCGAAGCACCGCAACCGCCCGCCGGAATCTCAGGCTGAAGTGGGCAGCGAGGGAGAAGGAATCTCGCCAGATGCCGTCGAAGAAGGAGCCTTTGTCGACGCGATGGAAGAGACCGCAGCGGAGTCCCCGGTCGAGAAGATGCCGGCCATTCCGGCCCAGCCCGAGGCTGAGGACTATACGGTCGAGACAGTGTTCGAAGCGCCTTCAGCGGACGAGCAAGTTGCGCCGGCAATGGCGAGTCAAGCCGAGGATTTGATCTTGCCGGCGGAGGATGCCGCCTCTGAGCCGGGTGAGACTGGCTCTGAGGAGCCCGATTCGGACGCGACCGCGTCGCATCATTTTGATCCCAATCCGCCGACGGGCTTTCGCCTGTTTGGGCTTGGCAGCAAGAAGAAGGCACTGAAGAGCCAGTTCAGGAAGTTAAGCCGGAGCCGAAGGCAGCGTCGGTGGCTTCGGTTTCAGCCTTTGCTCCGGGCAGCGGCCTGATTGAGGAGGAAGTAATCGAGGGAGAGGAATACGAGGCTCCCGGTCATCCTCATCACCACAAAGGGGACGAGCACGATCTGGACGACTACGAAGAAGAGACCCTGCAAACGCAGATACGCTCAGGCGAACTGGGCGAGATGCTGCAGGAGGCTCATCTGGATCACCGCATCCAGTTGAACTTCGACGACAAGAACGGCGAAGAAGAGGACGAAGATTCCCTCGAAGGAGAAGAAGAGGACGAGGAGGCTGTTGCCGAAGGGCAGCCCGCCGGTGAAGGCGCGGCGCAACCACGCCGCGATCGCCAAGGGCGCGGACGCCGTGGCGGCCGAGGCGCACCGGGTGGACAGCGTCCGGGCGACCGTCGGCCGCAGTCGCGTCGTTCGGCGCAGACCAGCGACCTGCCGATTATTTCGGATCTGTTGAAGCCGGGGCAGGAGATCCTGGTGCAGATTGCCAAGGAGCCAATCGCCAAGAAGGGCGCGCGGATCACGAGTCACATCGCGCTGCCGGGACGCTTCCTAGTATTCATGCCGACGGTTTCGCATGTAGGCGTGAGCAGAAAGATTGCATCCGACGAAGAGCGGCAGCGGCTGAAGCGGATCCTGGTCAGCGAGCGCGGCGAGGCATCGGGCGGCTTTATTGTGCGCACCGCGGCGGAGGGCGCCTCAGAAGAGGAGCTGCGCAGCGACTTGCGTTTCCTCATCCATCTGTGGGCCGAGATCAAGCAGCGGTCGGACAGCTCGAAGTCGCCGGCGCTGATCTATCACGATCTGTCGCTGATCGAGCGGATTTTGCGCGACCAGGTGAGCGCGAACTTCTCGTCGATCTGGGTTGACTCACAGGATGACTACGAGCGGATTGTGCGGTTCCTCAATCGCTTCTCGCCGAACCTGGTGCGACGCGTGAAGCTCTACACCAAGGAGACTCCGCTGTTTGAGCATTTCGGCATTCAAGACGAGATCTCGAAGGCGCTGCGTTCCAAAGTGTGGCTGAAGAGCGGCGGGTCGATTGTGATCAACCAGACGGAAGCGCTGGTGGCGATCGACATCAACACGGGCAAGTACGTGGGCAAGTCGGCGCGGCTTGAAGACACCATCGTGAAGACCAATCTCGATGCGGTGCCGGAGATTGTGCGCCAGATTCGGCTACGCGATCTGGGCGGGATCATCATCATCGACTTTATCGACATGGATGAGCGCAAGAACCGGTTCAAAGTGATGGCCGCACTGGAAGAGGCGCTGAAGAACGATCGCGCGCCGACAAAGGTGCTGCAGTTCAACGACTTTGGATTGGTGGCGATCACGCGCAAGCGGGTGAAGCAATCGCTGGAGCGGACGCTGAGTGTTCCCTGCCCCACCTGCCAGGCAACGGGAATGGTGAAAAGCCCGGCTACGGTGTGCAACGAGATTTACATTGAGCTGCGCAAGATGAGGAAGCACTTTGAAAATGCCGACGTACTGCTGCGCGTGAATCCGGAAACGGTGAAGGTGCTGAAGTCGAACAATGGAAGCTGGCTGACCGAATTCGAAGAGCTGGTGGGCAAGAACATCCTGGTGAAGAGTGACGCCACGCTGCATCCGGAGCAGTTCGACATCCAGGGGTAAACGCAGAAAATCCGGGTGAAACGGCAAAGGCCGGAGGGATGCCTCCGGCCTTTGCTTTTTCCATGCTGTTTCAAGCGCAACGCAACCTGGCAGTTCTTCCGGGGACTTGCGAGGGGTTCAAGCGAACAGACTCCTCGCCTTGCCCCAACGATCTAACTAATGATCGTGAGGCAGCATAGCGCTGTTCCTCTCGCTCCCTGGTGTCATCCCGCAGCTTCGAAAAAAGCGCGCAGATATTTGAAGGCAAAGCGCACCGCGGCAAAACGAAGGGGTTCTTGACAAAATCGACCTTGTATTCGACGCCACCCGTTCCTTTTGCCTCAGGCCGAAGAAACAAAACAGCACCCAGACGCTCGTATGTGTAGAAGTCCTCCGGATCGTCAGGATCGTGATTTGGATGCAGGAACTCCCCCGTTACGTACTCCGCAAGTCCGGGAAGCCCCACAGCCGAGATCACGCAATCGTCGACGACAATCGCAAGGTTTGGGCAACTATCGGTGAACTTATGCAGCGCGTTTCGTCTCACCACATCCATCACTGTATGGTGCGGAGCTACGGCGTTCCCCTCGCAGACTCCAGGAAGAAATTTGTCCAGCTTAACCCGGTCGAAGCGCCGCCGCTTCTCTTCGGGAGAAAGCCGGTTAAGCTCCCTGCGGCCCTGGGGCACGCGCTCTGCCCTCCAGCTAGGCTGCTTAACTTCGACGAATACGGATGGCGAGTTATCAATGGATACGAGGTGGTCCCCTTTGGCTCCGCCTTCCCCGACGGGTTCCCATTCAAGAATTCGAAGGCCGTTTCCGGAGAGAAAAAACGCTGACCTCGCCTCGGCGAGCTGGGCATCTCGATGCTGAGGATTCTTGGCCTTCTGAATCACAGAAAGGAACGCCGGGAGCCGGCCGTCTCGCTTTAGGAAAGTTAAGACCTGTTCAACATCATCTGCCCATACCTGAGGGCCTGGAAAGCCGTCCGCGCCATGCCAGTTTGCGCCGGACAATAGCTGCTGCGTCAGCTGTCCGTGACGGACCATTGAGGACTCGCCTGAAGCCAGTCGAAGGGATGCATTGCTTTGAGGCATTTTTGCCTCCTGCAACAGATAAAATATCTGTATCCACTCATCTTTGGAGCCCGAGAGCGGACCATCTAGAGGGCAAGTTACTGCACTATCATGCGCTCGTTCCATATCATCAGCAAGAGGCCTCACCGAATCAAATGAATCGACACCCCCACTTTCAGGTTTCTCCAAACCTGTTCCGTGGTGTAGACCGGAGCCTTGAGCGCAATCGCCAGCGCCAAGCAGGATCGATCTCCCAACGATAGGCCATACATTTCCGTTTTGGTGATCAAGCTTCCGGCGATCATTGCCTGTTCGCTGGTGTAGGGCTCAGCCGCCGTAATAGCAGAAAGAGTATGTTCCCATGCCTCCTCCGGCGAAAACCCACCTTTCACCAACTTCCCCTGGACCTCGGCAAGATTTACCGTGCTGGCAACGGCATTGGCGAGGATCTGTTCTGTCAGCTTCTCCGCACCTCGTTCTTGTTGAAGCAGAGCAAGAATGGCAGATGCATCGAGCACGGCCTCATTCATGCTTCGCGGCCTCGCGCCGTTCCGCGCTCAGTTCTTCTGAAAGGCTGATTCCGGGAGGAATCACCTGTCTAATCCGTTCCTGAGCACGCCGAATGCGGCTTCGCATTGTCGAGATGCGCAGTTCATTGTCTTCCACCCGCAAATCCACGGCATCGCCTACGCCAATCCCAAGCGCCTCCCGCATCGCCGCCGGAATGACGAGGCGGCCTTTTTCTCCGACTTGAACCCGGGCCTGAAGTTCCATGTACCACCATCTTCTTAAGTGACACAATCATACCTTAGTGACACTATTAAATCAAGTGGCACTCAGGGGCTTTGCTTGCCCAAGTATCTGTACTACGGGCAACTTCCGGGCAGGAAATGTGTCTAAACCTTCACAGGGACACGGCACGACTCCCTGGCGAACCTGCAACAAGAATTTGATTTGTGAGGTAAAGACATGCCATCCCCCAGTTGGATGTCGCTCATGCGACATGTCACGATTTTGGCGGCCGCGGTTGCCTTCGCTGCCGGCTCCGCGAGTGCCCAATTCGCACCCTCTTCCAACCCATCCAACTCGGCGACTGCATCGGCGGGTGAATCGAGTTCCAGTTCGCTGCAGCTTGTGGCCGACGACAGTGCCGAGGGCCTGGCGGCATTGCCTTCTGCGCCATCTGCGGCCGGATCGGGCGCTGCCCAGAGTGACCAGAAAGGGGGCTACCACTCGCACAGCTTATTCAGCCATTTAACCTATGCGTTCGGCGGGGGCTTCAATGGCCCCGTGAGCGACTCCTCGAACTACATCACATGGGGAGGCAACTTCAACCTGGGAGTGGGCTATCAGTTCGATCCTCGCTTCAGCCTGATGGCGGAGTACCAGTTTATTGACGACAAGCTGCCCGGCAAGCTTATTGCTGAAACCGGCGCGTCCGGCGGACATGCGCACATCTGGTCGGCCACGCTGGCACCGGTTGTGGATCTGTTTCCAAAGAGCACCAACGATATCTACGTGACCGGGGGCGGGGGCTTCTATCGCAAAGTCACGAGCTTCACCGACCTGCAACCTACGGAATACTGCACGTATTTCTATTGCGGGGTGGGATATGCACCGCAGGTGGTGGGCCATTTCTCAAGCAACCAGGGCGGCTGGAACATCGGCGCCGGCTACATGCGCCGGATGGGCGGCATGTACAACGACAGCAGGATGAAGCTGTATGCCGAGGTGCGCTACCTGGACGTGATGAGCCCCGCTTCGGCGATCGCGGCAAACGGATTGGGTGTGGCGGCAGTGGGCGCCGACACCAAGCTGATTCCGGTGACAGTTGGTTTGCGCTGGTAGGTGGTAGTGCAGTTGGAGAGAAACCATCCATCAGGTGCTGAAGCCCACCTTGAATTTACGGCGATTACGGCACGAGTCAACTCGTGCCCTTTCAAAACGACTTCAAATTGCACCGCCACCCGCTGGTAGATCGAGACGCAGCGGCTTGTGAAAACTTCCCCATCCTTTCTCATTGCGTTAAGGGGATGGGGCGCGGTGGCGTGCGCACCGCATACTAAAGAATTCCCAGCACTCTGAGGCGCACCAGTCCTCCGGCGAGCACCCCCAGGGGTGAGATTGCCACCAGCGCGAGCTGATACCAGATGGGCTGCTTGCCTCGCGACTGCAAGGCGCTCAACGCGGACAAGGCCAGGACGATGATGCCGAGGACGAGCACGTGCACGAGCGGGTTGGCTGCGGCGACCCACGCCGTGACATAGCCGCCGGCCGCGGCTGCCAGGAGCGAGTAACCGAGATTCACGACGACGTAGTCGAAGCGGGGCCTGGCTTGTTCGACGACCCAGCTCGGAGTGAGCCGGGTGAGCAGCGCGGTGATGACGATGACCAGCGCGGCCATGACCGCAAAGCCAGCCGCGAGAGCGAGGAATGCGCGCAGCATTACCATGGCTTGCGCTCAGACTGTGTGGGAGTGCCGACTTCGCCGCGCTCGATGCGGGCTAGAAATGTGCGCGCCAGGCGCGGCTCGCCGGGATGGCTCTCGCCATGAATGGTGCAGAGGTC
The DNA here is from genome assembly GCA_963780515.1 of uncultured Acidobacteriaceae bacterium. GTDB lineage: Bacteria > Acidobacteriota > Terriglobia > Terriglobales > Acidobacteriaceae > Telmatobacter. The sequence continues at coordinate 123,417 of CAWACG010000014.1, read as the reverse complement.
GAGAAACTCATCGCAGAGCGCATTGGGCTCGCCATTCTGGTTGGAGATGGCCTGCAGGGCGATGGCGAGCTGGCGCAACTGCGCGGCCTCGGTCCAGATGCGGTCCGGTTTGTCGTCCGCTGAGATGTCGAGGTCAGAGAAGAGTCCGCGGCGGCCTCGCGCGCACTCTTCAAGACAGGCCATGAGCTGGTCGGCAAAAACACGACTGAGGGATTCGAGTTGATCGGGTTCTATTGCGTCGCGCGGATCCATTGCGGTGCCTCGATTACTTGCCCTGCATCGCTGCGTCGACTTCTTAAGTTTGCGGAAGTGCGGAGAGGAGGACAAGAGAAATTGGCAGGGTCATCTGGTTATTGTCGCCCCTCGTTCCGCTGGATGCAAAGCGGGAGGCAGTCGAAGGCGTGAGCGCGTAAAATCCGCGCGAGATCGGAATGCAGGAGTAGGCTGGCTTCGCAGTGGAGCAGGATCAGGCGACCTGAAGGGGAGCGGAGAGCATTTCTTCGCTGACGGCCGGATGTCCGCCGTTGATGTCGTCCTCGTTTTTGTCGAGGAGGCGATGGAACTCCGAAGGCGCAACGGGCCGGCCATAAAGCCATCCCTGCGCATAGATGGCCTGGTTGGCGGCGGCGAAGTAGTTGGCCTGCTGTTCGGTTTCGATTCCTTCAACGATCACGCGCAGGTTGAGCGTATCCGCCATGGTGAGAATCTGGGGCAGAATCGAGACGGTGACCGCGTCAGTGCCGATTGCCTTGGTGAAGGCTTTGTCGATTTTGATGCCGTCGACGGACAAGTCATGGAGATAGGCCAGGCTGGAATAGCCGGTGCCGAAGTCGTCGATGTGGACGCAATGACCTTTGCGGCGGAGTTGAAGGATGGTTTCTTTGGCAACCTGCTGGCGGGCGGTATAGCTCTCGGTAATCTCGATGCCCAGGCAATGTGCAGAGACGCCCGCTTCAGACAGGGCATTCTCCAACATCGGCAGAAACTCGGGATCGGCGAGATCCGGGGCAGCGATATTCACGTTGACGCGAAAGTCGGGACACTGGCGGAGCATGGTTCCGAAATCGCGCAGGGTGTGGCGAACGACGAGCCGAGTAATCTCCCCTACAAAGCCGTGCTCCTCTGCCACCTTGATGAAGACGTCGGGGGGAACCGGGTGTTTGTCTTCGTCGGTCCAGCGGGCGAGAGCTTCTGCCTCGACAATCTTGCCGGTGGCGAGATCGACAATGGGCTGGTAAACGACCTTGAGGGTGTTGGTGCGAATCGCGCGGAGGAGCTGGTATTGAATTCCCTTTTTGCGACGGTAGACGAGGGAGCAGACGAAACCGAAGAAGCCTCCGGTCAAACCGCCAAAGGCGATAAAGGCGATGAGTTCGCCGCGGTTGGTTTGCATGGCTTCAGGAGCAGACATGTACGCAGTGGTGCAGAGAGCGCCATCGGCAGAGCATTGGGTGGCGTAGATGCTGCCGTCAATCTGAGCGCGGCCCGGCCGGGTAAGAATGGCATCGTCCACATGCGGCGATTCGCCAAGAAGGCGGGTCATTTGCTGGCTGGGAGCGTCAAGGTCGCGCACGGTGAAGTGTATGTTGGCTGATGAATTCGTCTTGGTCGCAAAAGGGTTGTAGACGACGAAGGAGCTCCCCAATTGGACGCTGATGACGGTCAGGCCGTCGATCCGGAACTGGGGGAGGTTGCGGTAGACCAGAGTGGTGTCCCATTGCGAGAAGTCGGGCTTCAATTGCGTCTGCGGCAGGTCAACGCGGCCCAGGGTGGTGGAGCATTCGATTCTTCCATTATTGATGCGGCCGGCTCCCTTGAGGTATTGCGACTGGAAGATGAGTTGGCGAAAGTAAGCGATTTCAGCGTCGGAGCAGAGGGGATAGGGTGAGGCATTGAGCTTGGCAAGGATGAGGCGCGACTCGGCGGTCGATCTCTCCCCCTCGGACATGATGCGGGTTGCGAATTGGTCGAGCCTTCCGGAAGCCTGACTGACGACGAGAGTCCTGCCCAGCCAGAAACCAGCCAGCGCGCCGGTAGCGACACCCAGAACCGTCGCCACCAGGGCGACCAGAGCTCGTTGCTGAAGTGTCCGCACCATACAATTCCTTCATGCTCTTATTTTTCCTAAGAAGAAACAACACCCCTTTTGTGCCATTTGCCGAGCCTTCGTAACCAATTTGCTCTGTTGCCGGCGGGGTTGGCGTTGAATTTCGCCACGATTCGGCGTATCCTCAGATTGCAGACGAATTTGTCCGCCTGAGTTGCCGTGGTTCTGCCGGCTGGCGGAGAGATGAGTGGGCTCAAAGCCCACTTTTTATTTGGGCTAAATTTCTGGTGCTGAACAGCCGCGAGGGCGGGATTCCGATGGTCGGGGTCCTGGCCATTGGGGTGATTGAGCGGCGTGGGAACGATGGCGGTAAAGCTGGAAGAAATTCGATTGGCGGCGGAGCGCGTGGCCGCCTCGCACGGGCTGGAAGTGGTTGATATTGAGTTCGTTGGCCCGGCGAAGGAGCGTACCCTGCGCGTCTTCCTCGAAAAGAACGCGGAGGGGCGGGCGCGGTTGAAGGCCGAGGTTGAGGCAGGAGCCGAGGGGCTTCCTGAGCGGCTGGCCGAGGGTAAGTTGAGCGTGGAGCAGCTCTCCGGTATCACGCATGAGGATTGCTCGGGGTTCAGCCGGGATTTTGGCGTACTGCTGGACGTGGAAGACCTGGTTCCCGGGGCGGAATACACGCTTGAGGCGAGTTCACCGGGCCTGGATCGGAAGCTGACCAAACTTGAAGATTTTGAACGGTTTGCGGGCTGCCTGGTGAAGGTGCAGACCTTTGAGCCGATTCGCAATAACCGCCATTGGCAGGGGCGGTTGACGGCGGGGAAAAAGACGGGAAACGAGGCAGCGATCTGGCTCGATCTCTCTGCCGTGAAGCAGAACAGCAAGAGCCGGAAGACCGGCGTGGATACGGTAGAGATTGCGCTGGGAAATGTGGAGAAGGCGGAACTGGTTCCGGAGATTTAGTTTTTTGAGGATTGTGGTCTCCCAGGCCTCCAACGCGAGACCCGGGGCACCCAGCATCCACGAAGATTCAACCTTAACCAAACCGGCGCGGGCGCAGACGTCCCGTTGACCCTACAACCCGAGAGAGTAAGCACAGTATGGCCAGCATGTTGTACCAAAGTATCGAGCTCCTGAGTCGCGAGAAGGGCATAGAGCCGCAGATTGTGGTTGGAGCGGTGGAAGAGGCTATCGCCCTGGCCACGCGCAAGTACTACAAAACGCAAGAGAACATGCGCGGGGAGCTGAACAAGGAGACGGGCGAGATCACGGCCTACATCTACAAGACAGTCGTGGCCGATGAGGAGCAGGTCGAGGATCCGGTGAACCAGATTACGCTGGCCGAAGCCAACGAGCTGGCGCCGGGCGTCGAGGTGGGCAGCGAGATTCGCCTCTACCGCGACACCAGCCCGCTGGGCCGCATTGCCGCGCAACTGGCCAAGCAGGTCATCTTCCAGAAGGTGCGTGAAGCCGAGCGCGACACGGTATTCAACGAATATGCGCATCGCGAAAAAGAAGTCCTGAACGCCACGGTGAAGCGGATCGAGGGCCAGGACGTGATCTACGACCTGGGCAAGGCGGAGGCGCGCTGCCCCAAGCGGGAGCAGTCGCGGCTGGAGCAGTTCTCGATTGGCGAGCGGGTGCGGGTGGTGCTGCTGAAGGTGGATCGGGCGGCGAAGGGACCGCAGGTGATTGTCTCGCGGGCCGCGCCGGAGCTGGTTTCGAACCTGTTCCAGTCGGAAGTGCCGGAGATTTACGACAACACGGTGGTGATTCGCGCGATTGCGCGCGAGGCCGGCGAGCGGACCAAGATCGCAGTACAAAGCCGCGACAAAGATGTTGACCCGGTGGGCGCGTGCGTGGGCATGAAGGGCATGCGCGTGCAGTCGATTATCAGGGAATTGCGCGGCGAGAAGATCGACATCATCGAGTTTTCGGACGAGATTACGACGTTTGCGGAAAAGGCGCTGCAGCCTGCGAAGGTGAGCCGCGTGTCGATCTCAGACCTGACGGACAAGCAGCTTGAAGTGATTGTGGACGATACGCAGCTCTCTTTGGCCATCGGCAAGAAGGGCCAGAACGTTCGCCTGGCGGCGAAGCTTCTGGGCTGGAAGATCGATATCAAGAGCGAGGAAGAAAAGCGCCAGGAAGTGGAGCAGCAGATGCAGGCCATGTCTGGCGGGCCTTCCACGCCTATCGAGCAAGTGACGGAGCTGGGCGAATCCATCATTCAGAAGCTGGTTGTTGCGGGTATCACGACGGTGGAAGCGCTGGCCGATATGACGCCGGAGCAGCTCGAAGAGATTCCTGGCATCGGCGAGAAGACGCTGGAGCGGATCAGCGTGGCGGTGCGCCACTACTTCGGCCATTTTGAAGAGGGCGAAGAGGGATATGTTGCGGAAGAGCCGGGCGAGGCACTGCCCGGCGAAGCTGAAGTGGAGACCGCGCCGGCCGTGGTGGGCGAAGCCGAAGCGGAGGCTGAGAACGCTGCCGAAGTTCTGGAAGAAGCGGAAGGCGTGGAAGCGGCGGAAGAGGATACAGAAGCGATTCCGGCCATTGAAGCTGAGGTTGAAAACCTTCCGGACGCAGACGCAAGTGAAGCAGAGGAAGAACAGGCGGCCAAAGAGGACGACGCGTAAGATGCGCCGCGCTCTAAAACGCGAATCAGGCGATAATGGAAGTTCAAGCAGCAGCCATTGCCATGAGGTAGCTATGAGCAACTAAGGGCTTTGGGTAGCAGGTTTTGAAAAGAGGCGGATGAGTAAGGTTCGAATCAACGATCTCGCGCGCGAGATGGAAGTCAAGAGCCGTCAGATTCTTGACGTGTTGGCGGAACTCGGACTGGGCGAGGGCAAGACCCACTCCAGTTCGATAGAAGATCACGAAGCCGATAAAGTTCGTGCGCAATTTGAGCGTGGATCGCGGGCAGCGGGCCACGGCAGCGGTGCGGCGTCTCGCGCCGCACAGACAATTGCGCCCAAGATCGATCTCTCCCACGTCTCCAAGCCCGGCGACGTGATGAAGGCCATCCTGGCGAAGAAGCAGGAAGTTGAAGCGGAGGCTCGCAAGAGCCATGCGCCTGCGCGGCCCGCTGCGGCGGCCCCTGCCGCACCGGCCAAGACGCCGGCGGTTGCCGCTGAGCCACCTGCTGCCGCACCGGCACGTCCGGCGCCGCGGAAGGTTGTGCCTGCAGCGCGTCCTGCGCCTCCTATAGTGTCCGCTCCGCATGCGCCGGCGATTGCGACGCGTCCGCCAGCGGGTCCGGTGGTTGCCAAAGCTCCGGTTGGGGTTGTGTCATCGCGTCCTGCGGTGGCGGTTGTGCCGCCGGTTGCGGTGGTGGTGAAGCCGCCCGTGCGCGAGGCTCCCGCCGCCGAGCATGCGACGCCGGCAAAGCCTCATGCGACGCCTGCCGCGCCGGTCTCAGTCGAGGCCGCCGCAGTTCCTGTTTCGGTTGCGCCGCAAGCGCCAGTCGCGGAATCACCCGCTGTGGTTGCGGCTGCCGTACCCGCGTTGGAGGAACCGCCCGCGACAGCGACGGAGATTGAAGCGCAGGCCGTACCAGCGATTTCAAGCACCGGTGCGCCTGCGCGCAATACCGCTCCGCGGAGCGCAGAACATGCCGCTGTAGCGGCACCGGCGCCTCCGATTCGGCGAGTGGTGATGCCGCAGACGGGACCGCGCCCGGTGTACAAGGCGCCCGTCCCCGACCCCAATGCACCAGCCGCTCAGGCAGGCGGAATTCAGCGCGGCAAGCCGATATTTGACCGCAGACCCGCGGGCGCACCTTCCGGTCCCGGCAGCTATCCTCAGCGGACACCGAGCAGCGCACCCGGCCAGTTTGCAGGCGGACCGCGTCCCAAGCATCCAACGCGCACGACACCCGGCTATGCAGGACCAGGCGGCACCGGGGCTCCCGGCGCACGTCCGGGATTCGGCGCGCGGCCAGGCTTTGGCGGGCCGCCGCGACCCGGCGGCTTTGGCGGCGCGCGACCCGGAGCAGGCGGAGCACCGCCGACCGGCGAAGCTCCTCGCCCGCAGCGCGCAGCACCAAGAGGGCGCGGCGGACGGCCGCAGTATCCCAAGACGAAGGAAGGCCCGATGAAGGGCTTTGTGCCGCCGCCTCGGTTTGGCGGGGCCACGCACTTCAGCACGGAGCCGCTGCCGATCACGCGCGAGATCACCGTGACTGAAGGCATCAGCGTAAAGGACCTGGCGGAGAAGCTTGAAATTCGCGCCAAGGATTTGATTGCCACGCTGCTGATGCGCGGCGTCTTCGTAACTGTGAACCAGTCGCTCGACGCGGAGATGGTGAAGGATGTAGCCGCGAAATTCGGCGCCGGCGCCACCGTCATCAGCTACGAAGAAGAGATTGCGAACCAGGCCATCGAGGAAGTTCTCGAAGCCGAGAACACAGGCGAACTGGAAGTGCCGCGTTCACCAGTGGTCACGGTCATGGGTCACGTGGATCACGGCAAGACCTCGCTGCTGGACGCGATCCGTGAAACCGATGTGGCGGCAGGCGAGGCGGGCGGAATCACGCAGCATATCGGCGCCTACAAGGTGAAGTTTGCCAAGGAAGGATCGCCGGCATCGGGCCGCGAGATCGTCTTTCTCGACACGCCGGGTCACGAAGCCTTTACGCGCATGCGAGCGCGCGGTGCCAAGGTGACGGATATCGTGGTGATCGTGGTGGCAGCGGATGACGGCGTAATGCCGCAGACGCTGGAAGCAATCGATCACGCGAAGGCGGCCAACGTGCCGATTATTGTTGCGGTGAACAAGATCGACAAGCCGGAAGCCAATCCCGACCGCGTGAAGAAGCAGTTGGCGGATCGCGGGTTGACGCCGGAAGAGTGGGCGGCTCCGGGTGAAGGCACGGTGTTTGTGGAAGTGTCGGCCAAGAAACGCAAGAATCTTGACCTGCTGTTGGAGATGATCTGCCTGGTCTCGGACATTCGCGCGCCCAAGGCAACACCGGGACGCAAGGCTGTGGGATCCGTGATTGAGGCCAAGCTCGACCGCGGCCGCGGCGCTGTGGCCACGGTGCTGGTGCAGGACGGAACGCTGCGGTTGAACGACAGCTACATTGTCGGCAACACTTTCGGCAAAGTTCGCGCCATGTTTGACGATCGCGGACGCGCGCTGGAGGAAGCTGGGCCGTCGACTCCGGTTGAGGTTCTCGGTCTGGAAGCGATGCCCGACTCGGGCGACACGTTCCTTGTAGTGGCCGATCGCGACAAGGCCAAGGGCATTGCGCAATACCGCAAGATGAAGGAGCGCGAGGCGCAACTGGCCAAGAGCTCACGTGTTTCGCTTGAAGGACTGGCGGAGCAGATTCGTCAGGCCGGCGTGAAGGACCTGGCGTTGATCATCAAGGGTGACGTGACGGGATCGGTTGAGGTGCTGGCCGATTCGCTGGTGCGCATGTCGACCGAAAAGGTGCGCGTGAAGGTAATTCACTCCGGTGTCGGTTCGATCACGGAGAGCGACGTTCTGCTGGCGACCGCTTCAAACGCGATCATCATCGGCTTCAACGTGCGGCCGGAGCGCAAGGCTGCCGAGCTGGCGCAACAGGAAGGCATCGAGATTCGCCTGCACTCGATTATTTACGAGTTGCAGGACGAGATGCGCCTGGCCATGCTGGGCCTGCTGGACCCGACTTTCAAGGAAAACTATGTGGGGCGCGCGGAAGTTATCAACGTGTTCCGCATTCCCAAGGTGGGTACGATTGCCGGATGCAGGGTGCAGGATGGCGTGATTCGCCGCGACTCAGAGATCAAGGTGATGCGCGGCGACGAGCAGGTGTTCAAGGGGAAGATCGGCTCGCTGAAGCGCTTCAAAGACGATGCGCGCGAAGTGACCAACGGCATGGAGTGCGGCATCGGCATTGCCAACTTCAACGACGTGAAGGAAGGCGACTTGATTGAAGCCTTCTCCACGGAGAAGCTGGCCGCCGACCTTGGAGCCCTGACGTCTGCAAAGGCGTAAGTGAAAGCTGCTTCAAACACAAAGCGCGGACTTCGGTCCGCGTTTTGTGTTTGCGCGGCTGGTCTTTGAGTCTATTCAGGCAAAAAGCTAGGAAAGCGGCGAAGCGAAGTTTTCATCCAGCCTTCGCGGCATCGACGTATTCGGCATGGATTTCGAGCTGCCAACGTCCGTCGCGCCGGACCCACACGGAGGACACATTGGCAAACAGTGTGACGGTGTTTGAGCCGCATGTGGCTGCCTGGCTGGCGCGGTAGACGATGGTGGCGATCTCAGGAGAGAGAAGAGTAACTTTTGGTTCGATCATTTTGACCTGGGCCAAGCGACAGGGGGAGCTCTGAATTCGCCTGACCTGGGCGAGAACCTGATCGCGGGTCATCAATTGCTGCTCGATCTCGACGAATTCGGGGAGCATCATCTTTTCCAGCTCCCCGGCGTTGCCGTTCACCTCAAATCGCTGGAAGGCTGCCTCGGTGGCGATGATCTCGCCGGCGCCGGAGGCGGGATGCGCGGGGAGCCTTGATTGGGACCATGCGGGCGAAGCTGCCACGAATGCGCAGAGAGCGATTGCGGCGCGCAGGGCGAGTTTAGGGAATCGAAGATGAGGTGCACACTGAATCGCGCCGGCAGCAAATCGACCATAACGGGCGAGGCAATCAACTCTCATGCGGATTCCCTTCCTACGCGACGCGTTTCGATTTTCGTGCCCTTCATATTGGAATCCTCAGAACGGCCTGGCATGTTCTATTGCGACTGCACGGAGAACCCGTTCACAACGAACTCCGTGTGGAGGTGCATCTTCCATTCTCCCTGGCGGCGGACCCAGACGGTGGAGACGTTGATGCTGATTTTGGCGGCCCGGTTATCGCAGGTGGTGCTGAACCTGGCGTTGTAGGTAATGGTTGCCACATCCGGGGAGAGGATCATGACCTGAGGGCTGATCATGTTTACGGGCGCTACGCTGCATGTGCGGTGGAATTGAGTAAATGCGGTAAGGACCTCATCGCGGGTGGAGATTTTTTTCGCGATGCTGACAAAGTCGGGCAGCATCAAGCTCCCAAATTCGGCGACATCGCCGCCGGCATACGCCTTCCAAAGCACCTGCTCCTGCGCAATGATGTCGTCTGCGGTGGGCGCAGCCTGCGCCTGCATGGGCGAGCCGGCGTTCAATGGCGCGGTTGGGGCGGTTTGAGCTGTGAGGGGCAACGCTGCAAGAGCAAGCGCAAGAATGACAAGGGAACGCATGGCTGGAGTGTAGAACAATCCGCAGGATTCAACCTGCAGATGAAAAGAAAAAGCCGGGTAGGATTTTAGATGGCGCGGATTCCCAGGCTCCGTTTCCGGGGCCTGGGAGCTCAGCTTCGCCCGTCTGATTTAGCGGGTGAAATGGATGAATTTGCGGCCTTCATAGAGCTTGAAGCCGCCAGCGGCGTCGGCCACCACCTGGAGGGGCATGGGGCGCTTCATCACCTCGTCTGTGGCATAACTTGCGGTGAGCACGTCGTGTGCGCCCACGTCGGTGACGACAAATTTGTTGCCGGGGATGAAGCCTATGCCGTAGATGCCGGCCGCAAGACTCTTTCCACCGAATTTGACGGGGACTTCAGTGATGAAATAAGCCTGATACTTTGAAGCCACATCGCTGGAATAGCCGCTGGTGTCAACGAGCGTGGCGAGCAGATAGTATCCGTCGGCGAACTTGACTCCGCAGGAGTTGCGCAGCTGCGTGGGAGCTGACTGGGCCTTGTAATACACAGACGCGGGAAGCATCTTTTGTGCTTCGGCGGCGTTTAACACCGTGCCACCGCTTTGTGCGGTCATCCGCACCGGTAACACCACGACTGCCAAAGCCAATGCAGCGGCCACGGCCCACTTACCAATTGCTTGAAAACGCATGGAGAATCCTCCTGAATTGATCACCGTCCGGAGTATAACGCATCCAAAGTTGATCGGCTATCAGCCTATTGATGGAAGCGGGATGGAGACTTGACGAGAACGACTTAAAGGTTGCGATGTCAGCGCACCGGTGACGGCCGGTGAATCTGCGCGCGAGGTATAATCGCACCCATGGCAGCGATTTCACACACGGGAATCGACGAGGCGGAGAAGGCTGCAAGCAAGATGCGCGCGCTGGAAGAGCGGCTGCGCACGCTGGGGAGCGTGATGGTGGCCTACTCCGGCGGCGTGGACTCGGCGTTTCTGGCGGCTACGGCGCATCGCGTGCTGGGCAATCGGATGCTGGCGGTGCTGGCCGATTCCCCCAGCCTGGCGCGCCGCGACATGGAGCAGGCGCGAGCTTTCGCGGAGACGCAAGGGATTGCGCTGCGCGTGATTCAGACGGAAGAACTGGACAAGCCCGAATACCAGCGCAACGACGCGGACCGCTGCTTCCACTGCAAGACAGAGTTGTTTGAGGGTATGCAGGCACTGGGCGTGGAGCTGGGATTCGCACACATTGCGTATGGCATGAATGCCGATGACACGCGGGATTATCGCCCCGGCCAGCGCGCGGCCGCGGAACATGACGTGCTGGCTCCGCTGGCGGAGGCGGGGCTGACCAAGCAGGAGATTCGCACGCTGGCAAAAGCGGCCGGTTACACGCTTTGGGACCGGCCCGCTGCGCCGTGCCTGTCTTCGCGCGTGGAGTATGGGCGGAGCGTGACACGCGAAGTGTTGGGACAGGTGGAGCGCGGCGAAGAAAGTTTGCGCCAGTTGGGATTTCGCGAGTTTCGCGTGCGCCATCACGGAGAACTTGCGCGGGTTGAGATTTCGCGCGCGGAGCTGCCGCGCGCGTTGACGATGGAGATGCTGGACGCGATCACCGCTGCATTGCGCGCGGCGGGGTTCCAATATGTAACGCTGGATTGCGTGGGATTCCGGTCCGGATCAATGAACGCGATTTTGCCCGCGGAAGTGTTGACGCGACGCGGGGCATAGCGGACAGTTTAAAATTCAAGACCGATGCGAATTGGATATCTGGAGTGCTTTTCCGGGATCAGCGGCGACATGCTGCTGGGCGCGTTGGTCGATGCAGGCGTGCCCTTCAGCACCCTTGAAGAGACGGCGGCCGCGCTGAAGGTGGGCGCGGGGCTGGCGATGAGCAAGGTGAGCCGGGGCGGTCTTGCCGCAACCAAGGTGGACGTGCTGACGCCGGACGGTCGCGCTGCTGAGCATACACATGCGCATGAGCCGGGGCACCCTCACGAAGGGCACTCACATGCGCATGAACAGCATCGTTCGCTGTCGGCGATTCTTGGGATTATCGGGGCTGCTCCGCTGGATGAGGCGGTGAGGCAGCGTGCGAGCCGCGCCTTCAAACTGCTGGGCGAGGCGGAAGCCGCGATTCATTCCATTCCCATTGAGAAGGTTCACTTTCACGAAGTGGGCGCGGTCGACACGATTGTGGATATTGTTTGCGCGGCGGCGGGATGCGCGGCACTGGGCGTGGACCGCTGGTTGGCTTCCCCTTTGAATGTGGGCAGCGGAACAGTGGAGTGCGCGCATGGAACACTGCCTGTGCCCGCACCGGCCACGCTGGCGCTGCTGGGCGATGCGCCGGTGTATGCAGCCGGGCTACCGATGGAGCGCGTGACGCCGACCGGGGCGGCGATCTTGCGCATGCTGGATGTGCGCTATGCGGCGCTGCCGGCGATGCGCGTGATGGCGTCAGGGTATGGGGCGGGCGGGCGCGAGACGCCGGGGCAGCCAAACCTGCTGCGGTTGCTGGTCGGCGAAGAGGCGGCGCAGGACGTTGGCGTGGAACCAATTGCGATTATCGAGACGGTGATTGATGACTCGAGTCCGCAATTGCTTGCGTACGTGAGTGAGTTGCTGCTGGAGGCGGGCGCGTGGGATGTCTATCGCGCGACGGTGCAGATGAAGAAGGGCCGCGCCGGGGTGCAGATGACGGTGCTGTGCCGGCCTGAGCTGGTTCCCGAACTGCGCGATTTGATTTTGCGCGAGACGACGAGCATCGGGCTGCATTGGCGGATTGAGAACAAGGCTTCGCTGGCGCGGGAGTTTGCGGAAGTGCAGACGGCGTGGGGCGCGGTGCGCATCAAGATTGCGCGCTGGCCCGCGGGCGGTGTGGCGAACACGGCGCCAGAGTATGAGGACTGCCGGCTGATTGCGCGGAAGCATGGAGTTCCGCTGAAGCAGGTGATGCAGGAGGCAATGCGCGCGTACGCTTTGACGCAGGCCGGGGAGAAGAAGAGCTAATGGATCGCCATCAAATTGAGGCGCTGCTGAATGAGGTGCGCGCAGGCCGCACCGGCGTGGGGGACGCGCTCGAACGCCTGCGCGATCTGCCCTTTGAGGATCTGGGATTTGCCAAGCTCGATCATCATCGCGCGCTTCGGACTGGAATGCCGGAGGTGATCTTCGCCGCGGGAAAGACAGGCGCGCAGGTAGCGCAGATTTTTGCGCGCATGGCGCATGCCGGCGGTAACGTGCTGGCCACGCGCGCCACTCGAGAGGCTTACGAGGCGGTGAGCGCCGCGGAACCGCGCGCTGCGTTCCATGAAACGGCGCACGCCATCACGCTGGAACAGGCGCCGGCGGCGGCAGGCAAAGGAACCATCTGCGTGGTGTGCGCGGGCACGAGCGATTTGCCTGTGGCGGAAGAAGCAGCGGTGACGGCGCGGCTGATGGGCAACACGGTCGAATTGATAGCCGACGTGGGCGTGGCGGGGATTCATCGGCTGCTGGCGCAGAAAGATTCGCTGCAGACGGCGCGGGTGCTGGTGGTGTGCGCGGGCATGGAAGGCGCGTTGCCCACGGTGGTGGCGGGCCTGGTGCACGCGCCGGTGCTGGCGGTGCCGACGAGCGTGGGGTATGGCGCATCGTTTGGCGGCGTGGCGGCGCTGCTGGGCATGTTGAACTCCTGCTCACCTAATGTGTCTGTGGTGAATATTGATAACGGGTTTGGAGCGGCCTGCATCGCTTCGCTGATCAATCATTTGTGATGGCTTCGCAGCATCCGTTGAAGTGAAGAAAGTCATGCATTCTGGGCTGATTTCAGCCAATCAATCAGGCCTAGAATCCACTCAAAGTGACGCCTGTCACAGTCCCGGGCCTGCCTGAGCAACCATCATCCTTGGTACGTGGATACGGCCCCGCCCACGGTGCGCTGAGGAGACTTGTGGCTCGTTCCAGACTGCCGTTCTTGCGCAGGATGTCGCAGATTTTCTTTCTGCTCCTGTTTCTCGTGTTGCTGGCCTTTACGACGTTACGTCCGACGCCGGGCGCTACGGCGGATCTCCATCTGCGCTTGCCGGTGCGGCTGTTCTTTGAGTGGGATCCGCTGGTGGCAGTGGCCAATGCGCTGGCCAGCCACGCGCTTTATCGCGGCTTGCTCTGGAGCCTGATTATTCTGCTGCCCACGCTGTTTCTGGGGCGCTTTTTCTGCGGCTGGATTTGCCCGATGGGCACGCTGCAGCACTTCGTGGGCAATATGCCGTCGGAGGCGAAGCGGGGCAAGCAACGCATCGAATCGAACCGCTACAAGCGCTGGCAGACGGCGAAATACGTGGTGTTGATTGCGGGGCTGGTGGCGGCGTGCTATGGCTCGATGGCCATCGGCTGGCTCGACCCGTTCAGCCTGCTGGTGCGGTCGATTGGCCTGGCGCTGTTGCCTGCGTTCAACTTTGCGGTGCGCGCGGTTCTGCTGCCGCTGGAGCACAGCCACGTGACGGCCTTTCACGCGACGGGCGAGACGCTGCATAACGTTTTGCAGGCTACTGTGCTGGACTTCAGGCAGGCGCATTTTGCGCAGGGGCTGGTGTTGGGGGTTGTGTTTCTGCTGATCCTGGCGGCCAGTTTGCGCGTGACGCGGCTGTGGTGCCGGTCGATTTGCCCTCTCGGCGCGCTGCTGGGTGCGGTTTCGCAGTGGTCGATTCTGGGACTGCACAAGGATGCGGCGGCGTGCGACAAATGCAATCGCTGCCTGCTGAATTGCCAGGGAGGCGACGACCCCATCGGCGGTGCGCCGTGGCGCAAGGCCGAGTGCCTGATGTGCATGAACTGCGTGGGGAGCTGCCCGCACGACAGCCTCAAGTTCGAGTTCTTTCGCAAAGAGCGCGAAGTAGCTTCAACGGATATCGGGCGGCGCAAGGCACTGACCGGGCTGGCGGCCGGAGTTGCGGTGGTGCCGCTGATGCGCGCCAACACGGGGCTGGGCAAGAGCCGCAATGAGCGGTTGCTGCGTCCGCCGGGCGCGCTGGACGAAGAGGATTTTCTTTCGCGGTGCATCCGCTGCGGCGAGTGCATGAAGGTGTGTCCGAATAATTCACTCCATCCCACGCTGGAACAGGCGGGACTGGAGGGGCTGTGGACGCCCACGCTGGTTCCGCGGATTGGCTATTGCGAGCCTAGCTGCGTGTTGTGCTCCGAGGTTTGCCCCACGGGCGCCATCTGGCAGATCACGCCCAAGGAAAAGGGTTGGGTGGTTGGGTTGAGTAATACCGCGGCAGCCAGCCACCCGATTCGCCTGGGGACGGCGTTCTATGACCGCGGCCGCTGCCTGCCCTGGGCTGAGGCTACCGAATGCATTGTCTGCGAGGAGTGGTGCCCGGTTTCTCCCAAAGCGATTTATGTGGAGGAGGCGGAGGTGATGGATTCAGCGGGCAAGGTGAAAACGTTGAAACAGCCGCGGGTCGATCCCAGCCTCTGCGTGGGGTGCGGAGCGTGCGAGTACGCGTGTCCGCTGCAGGAGCGCCCTGCGGTCTATGTCACGAGCATCGGCGAAAGCCGCTCACCAAGCAGCCAGATTCTTCTCAACAGGAATTAAAAGGGGGCCCATTCATCATGATTCATTCGAGAAAATTCAGACTAGCCGCCTTCTCAATTTTGATGGCGGCATTTGTTGCCGGTTCGGGATGCAAAAAGAGCAGGGTAGACGTTTTTCCAGCGTCGGGCGCGGTGGCCGGCTGGGAGAAAACCAGCGAGACGCGCACGTTTGCCGCCAAGGACCTTTGGCAATACATCGATGGCGATGCGGAACAGTACATTGCTGCCGGAGTTGTGAGCACATCCACGTCCGACTACAAATACCAGGGGCATCTGGAGGCCACGGTAGACGTGCACACCCTAAGCGGTGCGGATGGCGCGCGGAAGATTCTTGAAACTGGCCTGACGCGCGACGCCAGGAACATTCAACTGGGCGACGAGGCCGTGCAGTATGCGCAGAGCGTGATCTATCGCAAGGGTCCCTACCTGGTGCGCATTGTGGCCTATGAAACCACCCCCGACTCGCCGCAGGCACTGCTGACACTGGCGCGTGGCGTGGAAGCGAAACTGTAAACCCGACGCGGCCTGCGAGGCAGGCTGCCTGAACGAATGAGAGGAGAACGATGAAAAGCCGCCGTGAGTTTCTAAAGGGAGCAGCAACGGGAGCCGTGCTGCTGGGTTCAAAGAACGCGCTGGGATTGGCCAACGGACTGGACGCACGTGAAGCTGAAGGCAAGTCCAAGGTGGTGATTGCCCGGGACCCGCTGCTGCATGCCGACAGCGCGCAGCCTGACGAAAAGCGAGTGCTGGCGCTGCTGGATCGCGCGATTGCAGCTTATACCGGCCGCGAGCATCCGGTGGATGCATGGAAGCACATCGTACTGCAGGGGCGGGGCCAGGACAAGATAATAGGGCTGAAGACCAATGGGCTGGGCGGCAAAGGAATCTCGACTCACCTGGCATTGGTGCTGGCGATTGCTGAACGGCTGCAACAGGCAGGGGTGAAGCCGGGCAACATCCTGGTGTGGGACCGGAACGCGCGGGATCTGGAAGCGTGCGGACTGACCATCAATACGGACCCGAGTCGCATCCGCTGCTATGGCAGCGATGTGGCCGGATACGAAGACAACACGGAAACCTGGGGAACGGCGAGCGCGCGGCTCTCAAAGATTTTGACGCGCGAGTGCGCGATGGTGATCAACCTGCCGATTCTGAAGGATCACAGCGGAGCAGGGGTGACCTTTGCGATGAAGAATATGTACGGCGTGCTGGAGCGGCCGCAGGATCTGCATGGCGGCGGATGCAACCCAGGGGTTGCGGATCTGAATTGCTGTGCAACGATTCGCGAGAAGATCAAGCTCACGATTGGGGACGCCATGTCTTCAGTGTATGAAGGCGGTCCAGGTTTCCATCCGGAGCATCTGTGGTATCCGAATGCGCTTGTTGTGGGCGAAGACCGTGTGGCGCTGGATCAGATTGCGTGGGGGCTTATCGAGCACAAGCGCGCCGAGGCGGGTTTGCCAACCCTGGAAGCAGCAGGACGGCCGCCGAGGTATATCGCCACGGGCGCGGACGACGCACACCGACTGGGGGTCAACGATCCAAAGCGGATCACCCTGGTCGAGATTTAGCGGCATGGAGGCTGCGCTGTTCGAAGTTCGAACGCGAGGAGAGTGATGGCGATTGAGACGGAGCGACAACCCGACGAGGCCGTCGCCGCGAAGGCAGAGTTGACGCGGCGCGAGGCCATGCTGCAATTGCTGCGCGTGGGCGGCGTGGGCGTGGGTGTGGCGGGCGCGGCATATTGGCTGAGCGAGCGCAGCAGCCGACCGGTTCCGGCGCATGCGGAGCAGGCGCGGCGCGATCATCGCATCGCAGCCGATGCACAACTGCCGAAGCTGACGGTTGTTCAAGGCGGCGAGCCGCGCGCGCTGGTGCAGCAGGCGCTTGCCAACCTCGGCGGCATTCGGCGGTTTGTGAGCCGCCAGGATGTTGTGGTGATCAAGCCGAACATTGCCTGGGACCGCACGCCGGAGCAGGCAGCCAACACTAACCCCGACCATGTTGCGGAGGTGGTGCGCCAGTGCTGGAGTGCGGGGGCCAAGCGCGTGATTGTGACCGACGTGAGTTGCAATGAGGCGCGGCGTTGTTTTCATCGCTCAGGAATTGAAGCGGCGGCGCGCGCTGAGGGCGCCGAGGTGATTCTGCCCGACCCGGAGCTCTTCCGCGAAGTGGATATGGGCGGTGTGGTGCTGAAAAGCTGGCCCGTTTTCGGACCATTTCTGGAAGCGGACAAGATTTTCAATCTGCCCATCGCCAAACATCATGAGCTCACCGGGGCCACGCTGGGGATGAAGAACTGGTATGGCATTCTGGGCGGGCAGCGGAATCGGCTGCACCAGCAGATTCATCAGAGTCTCGCGGACCTGGCCAGCTTTATGCTGCCCACGCTCACCATCATGGACTGCTATCGCATCCTGATTCGCAACGGACCGACGGGCGGCAATCTTGAGGATGTTGTGCTGAAGAAGACGGTGGTCGCGGGCACAGATCCTGTGGCTCTGGATGCGTATGTGGCGAAGGCCTACTGGAACCTTGACCCGGAGCATTTGCCGTATCTGCAGATGGCAGCGAATCGCGGGCTGGGAACCGTGAACTTTGAAACGCTGGCGATGAAGGTTAGCCAGATTACATAGAGAGTGCGCCGATTGACAAGGAATGCGTAACGCAAACTTGCCCTATGGCGCATTGCCGCGAAACAGAATACGCTCAGTCAGCTAGATTTCAAGGTCGAGGGTTGAGCCGCGGCATGCCTAAACATGTGGACCGTCTTTGCGACTCCTCCCGCTCCTCACAGTCGGGTTGCATGAAGTGTGCTGAGGGTGGTGGTCATTGGCGCTGAGCGTTCAAGAGCAGTTCGGACAGATCGATATTTATGTATTCGATCAGATTCTGCGCGGGAACATTCACACCGGAATGCGCGTGCTGGAAGCCGGATGCGGCTATGGGCGCAACCTCGTCCATTTGATGCGTGAAAAATGCGAGGTGTTCGCACTGGACGCGGATTCTGCGGGAATTGAGCATGTTCGGCAGCTTTCTGCGTCGCTGGAGACGGGATTGCCCGCGGAGAATTTTCTGGTGGGGCGGATTGAAAAAATGCCCTTCCCCGATGAATTTGCGGATGCGGTGATCTGTTCCGCCGTGCTGCACTTTGCAAAGGATGAAGAACAGTTTCGCGCCATGCTGGCGGAGCTTTGGCGGGTTTTGCGGCCGGGCGGACTGCTGTTTTGCCGGTTGGGCTCGCGGATCGGCATGGAGTTCAGACGGCTGCGGGATAACGTGTTCCTGCTGCCGGACGGGTCGAAGTGGTTTCTGGTAGACGAGGAGATGCTGCTGGAACTGACCGGAGAATTGGATGCGGTGCTGGTGGACCCGTTGAAGACGACGATTGTGCAGGATCATCGTTGCATGACGACGTGGGTGTTGCGGAAGCGAATGGAGTGAGTGTCGCAATCCTGCGAGAATTACTGACATTCTTTGACAACGGATGATGAAGCCTTGACACGAGGTGAGGCTCAGATTGCCGACAAGCCAAACGAAGGTTCCCTCAGGGGCTAAAGCCCGCTTGAATTTGCGGCTATTTTGGCACGGCTGAAGCCGTGCCCTTTCAAAACAGAGGCCTCGCGTCTTGCAAACTCCGCGAGCGCCGCTGCTTTATGGGCGGTCGTAAAAACGGAAGAAGAGCGATGGCTTTGCGCAGGGCTCGGCGCGGGCAACTAACTCGGTTGCCTGGCTGTCGCTCAATGGCGTGAACTCGCGAGCCAGTTGCACATTCTCTTCAAGCTGGGCGATGGTGTCGCAACCGATGATCACCGTGCTGACGGGGCGCGAAAGGGTGTAATACATGGCCTCGCGCATTTTCAACGTGCCGGGCGAGGATGTCTGGATGGTCATGCCCTCCCACGAATGCTTCTGTTCCTCGATGGGCGGCGGTGTCCAGGTGGAGAGAAGGCGGCTGCGGCCCGGCACTTTCATACCGATGATGCCCATCTGCTTTTCGACGGCCAGCGGCAGGAGCGCTTCGTTGAAGCTGTAGTGATGCGGGTCGGCGGCGTTCATGGCCATGAGAATCGTGTCGAAGGGGTAGCGCTTGATGCCTTCGATAAGCGCGTCCGGGCGGTAGTGGCCAGTGATGCCGAGATAGCGGACCACCTTTTGCTGTTGCATTTCGACGAGGGCTTCCAATGCTCCGCCCTTGGCGAAGACCTCGTTGATGTCGGTCATGGTGCCGATGTCGTGAAGCTGCCAGAGATCGACGTGGTCGGTCTGCAGCAGCTCGAGCGACTTTTCGATCATGCGCATGGAGCCGTCGCGGGTGCGCTCCTTGGTCTTGGTGGCGAGGAAGGCCTCATTGCGGCGGTGGGCCATCACTTTGCCAACATATTGCTCGCTCCAGCGATCGGGACCGCCGTAGATGGACGACGTGTCAAGGTAGTTCACGCCGAGGTCGAGGGCGCGCTCGATGATGGGGACGGCAACGTCGAAGTTGTTGGGGCGCTCCAGCGAGGCCTGGCCGCCGAGCGAAAAGATGCCCACCTTGTAGCCGGTCTTGCCCAGGTTGCGGGTGGGCATGGCTTCCATGGTGCGCGGATTCTCAGGGAGCGCGGGCATGGTCTTCGCGGAATCGGCGAGGATCGCAGAAGGCGTGAGCAGAGCGGCTGTGACTGCGCCGCCGGCCTTGAGGAAATCGCGGCGGCCGGGCTTGCGGGATGAGTTGGAATTGAGGTCAGTCATGGAAGTCGCTCCTGGAGGTGGGTTACGCGCGACTCAATGATAAACCCGCATTGCGGCGGCCGTCGGAGAGCGATGGCTGGAAGTGCGAGCCCTTTGTGCGAGAGGTCGAGAGCGACGATATAATCTGCAAGGTTTTTGTGGAAAACGAAAAAATGTAGGAGGGGGTAGCGGGGTGCTCCGGATGGGCATGGATCGGTCGCAGCCCTCACAGATTGGCCCGGAGTCGGGCTTGGTTCCACTGTACGCGGTTGGGGGAAATAATCTGCAAAGCGGGTGGGCGGGGGATCGAGCCTTCCCAGGTCTCAGAGGCGAGACCTGGGGTACCCGGATGCGTCGAATTGGAAAACGCGCTCTGGACAGCACCGACGCAATTACTTTTCGAAGACGTTTTCGATTTGCCCGACCTTCTTCTGGATTTTGCCGAGATTCTGTTCGGCTTTGCCTTTAACCTGCAAGTTCGGATTGTTTGTCACTTTGCCCGCCGTCTCTTTGATGGCACCTTTTACTTCATGGATATTTCCGCTGATTTCGTCTTTTGTACTAGGCTTCATCTGTTTTCTCCATTTCGTCAGTTTGCACATGCCCGCGGATCCCCACGTCGGGGTGTCGTTCTGCATTCGAATTCGTGTCCGACTTCAGAGCTTCAGCAGGCGATCAAAGAAGGAACGATAGCGCTGCAAGGCAACGCGCAGGTCCTCAGTGGACACGTCGTTCCCCTGGTCCCATTGCTTCTCCAGGCCTGAACGTTCATTGGCAAAGCCTTCAGCAAGCCGCTGCACCACCGCGACGACAAGCTTGTCGGCGTCTTTGACCGTTCCGCGCGGCTCGTCGACGAAACAAGCCTGTATCTTGACCCACTGCGACCGGAAATCTCCCAACTCCGATTCAGAAAACAAGGGAACAGATTCTGAAGATGCAGCTGCTCGATTCAAGGCTTCCGACTCGTGACCCGTCACGAGCCTGGGTCCGTCGAGTGGCTTTGGCCCACCGTTCCGCGCGAGGTCGGCTGTGGTGAGCTCTCGATCCATGACCTTGAGTTCATCCATCATGCCACCGCCTTCCGTTCCGCGCTGGTTGGCGTCTGCACCAATTCTTCAAAGAGAGAACGGTAGTGAATCATGGCCGTTCTCAGATCCTCTGTGGATGCCTGGTCTTTCCCAAGACGCAGCGCAATGTCATGCGCAGTGCGGTAGTTTTCGACCACTCTGGGGTGATCGACAGAAATGTCGGCCGCTCGTTGATCGAAATCGGATATGGGATAGCCACGGGTTTTCATGACAGAGGACACCAGGTCATCCGCTTCTGCAACTGCTCCCTTGGGAGAATCGACAAAGCGAGACTGCACCGCCTGCCACTGTTTCGAATAGCGTTCGTGCTCCATTGGGTCGAGATCGCGGATTTTGAGCTTTTCAACCCGCTTCTCGCGATCTTCCAGTTTTGATTCGGCTTTTCTTTCAGACCCATGGGTTAATACGGCCCGGTCATACTCAGAACCGAACTTTTGGCGCAGGCCGGCAGTGGTGCGCTTGCGATTTCGCACGTAGAGCAAAACCAGTACAGCGGCGATCACGAGCAGCACCGCAACGGGAACAATCACTTTAGGATCGATCTGATCCAGACTCATTGGAACCTCCACGAAACATTTGTCGGCGAGATTCTCATTGTGGGAAGAACCTCGTGAGTAGCGATGATCGCGCTTCAGGCAGGACAATGCTGGTCAGAAATGACCGTGGAGTGAATGGGCGTCGCGGGCGCGCTCCGCTCGGGAATGACACCTCTCAATCAGGGGAGCGATGATGGCACGGCTGAAGCCATGCCCTGTTACAAACCAAAAGCACATGCGGGCGAAGTTCGTGCTTTCCCACCCTAGCGACAAGAACAAATGCGTCGCAAGGATGGGGCACTCATTTTCGTGCTGGTCGATGGGTTCGAGCACAGGCAGATCCTTCGCTCCGCTCGCCCCACTCACATGGGGCCCCAAGCGTGCTTCGCCCAGGATGACACGTCAAATACAAAGGCCGCCCCGATTCGGGCGGCCTTTGATGTGTGCTGGATTGCGGGAACTTCTCTCTATACGGGCTGAAGCCCGTACCCTTCAAATCGCCTAGTCCCCGGCGACGGGCTCGGCGGGCTGGTGGCGGTTGATGGGCGAAGCGGCGTTGTTTGAAGCGGGCTTGATGGAGCTCAGGCTTACGAGGCCTTCGACGGGCTTTTCGCCGAGGACATGCTCGCGATAGAGCTTGGCCATCTGCGCGTTCTCGGCTTCCTGCTTCAGCTTGTCGGCCGTGGTTACGGCACGGGCGCGCATCTTTTCTTCGCGGGCGTTCTTGGCGATGCCGAGCTGGTCGAGGGTGTGATTGGCTTCGGAGTTGACGTGCTCCATGTTGAGCACGAGCTCGTGGCCGACCTGGCCCATGCTGACCTTTTTGCCGCCGGCGAAGATTTCGTGGCGGCCGTGCTCCTCATACCACTTGGTGAGGGTGGCGGTCATGTGCATCTTCTCGATGATGTTGCGCCAGCCGACGCCGGTGTTGTAGGCGCAGAAGCTGATTTCGCCTTCCTGGGTGGCGTAGGGAATGATGCACTGCTCGGTGCGGCGGAAGTCGTAGTTGAACAGATCCTGGAACCACATGCCGGCGATGAAGAGGAAGTTCCAGCGATCGGCGCGGCGCTTCTTGATGTCGTCCATGGTGCGATCGCCCTTGACGCTGCCGTAGTTGCGGCCGGTGGCGTTGAAGGTCTTGTCCATCTTCTTGAGCATGTCGGTGATCTTGAAGTGGGTGGGCGACATGAAGGGATCGTAGTTGCGGAGGAGGGCCAGGCCGAAGCCGATGACGGACATCCACTTGCCGCGGGCCGCGTCGTTGACCTTGGCGAGATCCTTGGCCACGATGTTCATGTTGAGGAAGGCGGTGACGGGAGCGGACTCCTTGGTTTCCTTGTCGATCATGAGGGCCATGCCGATGCCGCAGTTGGGATGGCAACCGCAGGAGAGCTGGCCCCACTCGGCGGTGGGCCCGTGAATGAGGTCGGCCCAGTCAGAGAAGGTGCTCATGAAGCTGATGGGGAACCAATCGCGCTCCGGCTCGCCGATGCCGCACTGCTTTTTGATGTCGTGGGCCATGTGCGAGAGGGTGTAGCGCTGGGCGATGCGGCGCTCGTCGGTGATGTCCTCATCGCGGCCGGTGAAGCTGACGGGCTGGAAGCTGAGGAAGCTGATCTTCTTGGGATTGTCGAGCGCGAACTGGATGATGTGGCCAACTTGCTCGTTGTTGATGCCGTTGATGATGGTGGTGACGGGGACGATGTCAACGCCGGCTTCGTGGAGATTGTTGATGGCCTGCAGTTTTACGTCAAACAGATTGCCGACCTTGCGGTGGGAGTTGGCGGCGTTGCCGATGCCGTCGAATTGGAGGTAGACGTAGCGGAGACCGGCTTCAGCAGCGGCGCGGCAGAGTTCCTTTGACTTGGCGAATTCAATGCCGTTGGAAGCGGCCTGCACGCTGTTGTATCCGACCTTGCGCGAGTAGGCGACAGCGTCAAGGAAGTAGGGCGAGAGAGTGGGCTCGCCGCCGGAGAACTGAACGCTCATCTGCCGCTTGGGCTTGATGGTGATGGCGTTGTCGAGCATGGTCTTGATTTCTTCCCACGTGAGTTCGTGGACGAAGCCGACCTGGTTGGCGTCCATGAAGCAGGGGTCGCACATCATGTTGCAGCGGTTGGTGAGGTCGATGGTGAGGACCGAGCCGCGGCCGTTGGTGATGGTGGATGTGCCGTGGTGGTGGAGATTCTTGTCGCCTTCGCCGTGGGCGCGGATGTCGCGGCCGGGGAAGCTCTCTTCGAGGTGCTTGAAGAAGGCGGTGTCGATGGACATGACGTCTTCGAAGTGGCCGTGCTTGGGGCAATCCTTGACCATGAGGATCTGGCCGTCGCGCTCGATGATCTGGGCCTTGATTTCGCCGACCTTTTCGTTCAGGAGCACTTCGTGGGGCAGCTTGCCGTCGAGGATCTGCTTGCGGATCTCGGGGACGCACTTGGGACAGAGCGAGTCAGTGGTGCGCGGCCAGCCGAGGGGCGGCTTCTCCTTCTGATAGCTCTTGAGCAGTGGCTTTTCGCTCCACTTGGGGGTGAAGGATGCGTTGGGGCTGATGCGGTTGATCCGCTCGTAGACAACCCACGCGCCTTTGGCAGCGTAGACGACGGCCTTCTCGGCATACTTGATCGCTTTGGACATGTTGCGGTCTCCTTTGTAGTTGCCGGCCACAGGGTCTCGCCCGGCCCGGATTCCAGCGCGCCGCTTGATGGTACGGCCGGAACCTGAAAACTCAGTACAAGAGTAACTTCGGGGGCTGGTCAATCCAACGGGGGTGCAGCGAACGGGGAGATTTGCGGCTGAACGGCGGCTGGAGAGCGGCGAATGGGGTGGGGGTGAACGGTGCAGGGATGAGATTGGACACAAACACATACGATTGCAATGGTTTAGGAGCAGCGGCTGTTATGGTCCGCCGGGTCCGCCCTCGGTCTTGGCGACCTGGTCGATTACGCGCTGGACCAGGACGATCTGGACGTGGATGTGGCGGGCGACGTCGGGCAGGAATTCAGTGATGAAGTTGTCGACGGGCGAAGTGGCGATTCCGATGCCGTAGCGGGCGCTGCTGGCGGGTAGGTTGGTATGGCGGCCGGGAACGTAGAGGTTGCTGATTTCGTCGTCGATGGCGTAGCCGACGAGATTGGCATAGTTCAACATGCCTTTGCCATTGTCGCCCTGGGTCCAAGCAACTTGGAGAATGGCGTGGCCGATGCGGCGCGGAATGCCGGCGTTGGGCATGCGGTGATAGTGCGGGTCCTGATGGACGATGGAGGGGATGAGGAAGGTGCCGAAGAACTCGCCGGTCATGTCCTGCGCGACGCTGACGCCCACGTTGCGCCCGAAGCCGGGCATTCCAGGGCCGTAGGGGGAGTGGGAGTCGGACCCGACGGTGATCGCGGAGTTGCCGAGGATGGTGATGGCGTTGAAGGGGTCGAGGAGGTTGCGCACCGCGAGGCGCGCTTTTTCCTTGGGCGTGAGCGGCTTGACTTCGGGGCCGTTAAGGAAGCGCGCAAACCAGTTAATGATGGGCTGAGGGGGACAGGGAGGCAATTCGGCGGGCGCGGCTGACTGGTCCGTGCTTGAGCTGTCTTGCCGGGGCTGGAAGCCTGCCGCTTCGAGGGCCATTTCGCCGGCGGTAAAAGCTTCGGCTGTTCCTTCCGGCTCAAATTTCTGCATTACCCTGCAGGGGCCGATTTTGGAGTTGTCGTGGACGACTTTCTGCGGTTTGGGTGCGTCGGGTAGAGGCGATTCAGGGAGCGGCGCAGAAGGATTGGGCGGTTGAGGTTGCGCTGCCTGGGCGGCGGCCCTGGAACCAAGAGGCGGAAAGACGAACAGAGCCAAGAGCGCAGCCAACCCCATTCGGGTTCCGATGCGTCCTACCTCTCCAGCGGCAGCTCGACGCCGGTCGTCATCCTTCCATCGCTTTTGCAAAAGCGTGGCCCTCGCTGGTTGCTGTTTTTTTTCGATCGTACAGGAGAAGGGGCGGAGCCGGCCATCGGACAGGCGCAATGAGCGATCTGGATGCCACAAATGCCTCGAATTCTCCCACTCTCGGAGTCAGACGCAGAATTCAAGTGAAAGGTAACCGAGAGGCGGATAGGCAGTTGGGCATTTCGAGTTGAAGGAACGCGCGAAATGAATGGCGAGCTGCGTGTTGACCATCGCGGCACGTTCCGGCCAGGTGGTATTGACGGGGTGGTACACACCTCGCACACTGAAAGTGAGGGAGATCGCTGTGAGCACTTATCCTCCACCAGGGCCGGGAGCAGGCGGCGTGGGACGGCGCATTGAAGAGGCCGTCGAGTTGATTGAAATGGAGCTGCGCCACACGGTCGCTTATGTCAACGACGCGGTGGTTCCGCAGGTTCGCAAGGAGTCCATCACCGCAATGCGCAGGCTGTCAGAGACGCTGCGCAATCTGGCTGACCGCATGGACCAGCCGAAGGGTCCGCAGACTTGATGAATAGAGCCACTCAACGGCGTCGCGCGGGTGGTTGGGAAGTTTGCGCGGGGCTGAGCTTTGCGCTTCTGGCACTTGCCGGTTGCGGCCATCACCAGAACACTGCGCGCATGCCCGCGCCACAAGCTGCACCGCCCGAAGTGCAGCCGACGTATAACCCGCAACCCACTTATCCGACTTATCCCACGCAACCGAGCGTGGCGACGGGGCGTATTCCTATAACGCCCGCCCCGCCGGGAGGGATCAGCGAGGAAGACAAGGAATTTGTGCTGACGCATCGGCCCATTTTCAGCGAAGAGGGCGACGCGACCTGGTATACCGCGCCCTATAAAGGACGCAAGGCTGCGAACGGCCAGGTGTTTGACGACGATGCGCTGACGGCGGCGCATCGCACGCTGCCGATGGGTTCGCTGATCGTGGTGACGAATCTGAAGACGAGGCAAGCTTCTGCGATGCGCATCACGGACCGGGGGCCGTTCAGGCCGGACAAGATTATCGATCTGACCATGGCGTCGGCGAAATCTATCGGCTTATACAGGGTTGGAACGGCGCCGGTGAGGATCGACGTGTATGAGACACCCAAGCCGATGGATACGGGCGGACGTTGGTGCGTGCAGATCGGGGCGTTTACCAGCGAGCGCAAAGCCGAGGAGTTGAAAGCGCAGCTTCTGCGCGAGTATCCCGAGGCCAAGGTGATTGAATTTTCGGGCGAGGACAGCTATTGGGTGCGGATTCGGCCGGAGGGCGACAACCGCGAGCAGGCGGAGTTCATCGCGGATCATTTGCATCCGGATCAAGGCGACGCGTATCTGACGCGGCTGGATTGATAAAGACAGGGAGTAGGGAGTAGGAGTAGCTGTTGGCTCTCAGCGATCGTATGTTTCAGAATCGAGACATGGGCAATCATTTTCGCGAGGATTTGAACTTCGCGAAACACTGCCGCAGTTCCTTCCACTCCCTGCGCTCGCGCAGGATGACGATGGAATTTGGAGTGTTGACGATTCCCACCCTAACCGCAAATACACGGTTAGGATGGGCACCCATTTTCGTGCGGATTGGCGCTTTGTTAGAGACGAATCAGAACAATTTATTCCGGGGGCGGGTAGAAGGGCAGCTTGTTGTTCTTCTCGTTGGCGCGGCGGATGGTGACGTCGTCGAGCAGCAGCGCGGGCGCGAGGATGGTTTGCGGCACATCGCCAAAATAGTTGGCGACCCACAGGTCTTTGCCCGCAGCTTCTATGCTGGAGCGCAACGCGCGCTGGTCAAGATCGTCGAGCGAGGCACCGCGGACTAATTCGCGCTTGCCGGTGGGAGTGCCATCGGGAGTGACGCGATAGAGCAGGCGTGGCGTCAAATCCGGGCCCAGCGTGGCCACATAATAGACGCTCTTCAGATCCCGATCCTTGGCCAGAGCCAGAAGCTTCTGATTCAATGCATCGTCGCTGAGGCCTTCATGCGCCGTCACTTTCATCACGCCAATTTCGGGATGCGTGGGCCCGGTGATGGCGGCGCGGGAGTGACCGTTGGACTGGGGAAAGTCATGCACCGGCTCGCGGCCGACGAGATAATTCTCAAGCTTGCCGTCGGTGACAAGATCGACGGCCTGCGCAGGCACGCCGTCATCGTCCACGTCGTAGGCGCCCATGAGGCCCTTGCCGTCATAGGTCTTCAATCGGGGATCGTCGACCACATCGAGAAAGTCGGGCAGCACGCGCGCGTGATAGCTGGATGCAAAGGGGCCGTTGGTGCGGGCCTCGGTGCCCAGCGGAGGCCGCGTGGCCGCGACCGAGCCAGCCACCAAACTGTGCAGCGTGTCGGCGCCTGCGTCTGAGCTGAGCAGCACCGGTCCGTGATACTCCTCCTCGACGAGAGGCGCTTTGCGGAGGTCGGCGAGTGATGCAATCAGCGCGGCGGAGTGCTTTTGAAATGTGTCGGGCGCGTCCAGATCCTTGAGCGTGACGCCGGAACTGGCGTAGGAGCGGTCGAGCCTCATGCCGTCGGGGGCCTGCGTACCTGCGGCGAACGCTTCCTGATAGTCCCCTGCCGACTTGCGCACGATGGTTCCTTCGCTATTGACCAGCCAGGTGGTGGTGACGCGCGCATGAAACATCGCGGTGCAGTATTGCACATCGCGCTGGCCGGCTTTGACGGTGGCATCGGTGCGGTAGATTCCGCTGTCGTTGGCCACGCGTTCGACCCACGCGGCTTCGTCGAGCTTGAGATGGAGCGGACTGGCCAGCGAAATGAGCGGAGTCTCTTTGCTGAAGTCGTCCGCTTGCGGCGGAGTTTGCACGGCCTTTAGCGCGGCCTGCTTTTGCGCATAGGCGGCGAGCGCATTTTTGTAAGCCTGGTCGGTGGCCTGCCACAACTCAGAGCGCAGCGCGATGGGATCGTCGTCGAGCGCGGCGAGCTCAAGTGTGCCGTCACCGCGGCCGCCGGAGCTGTCGGTCTTGTAGTCGCCGACACGCACGGTGATGCGCGCGATGCGGGCGTGGGCATTCTGGGAATCTTCACTGGCGCCGAACGCGGCCTTGGTTTCGTAGTCTTCAAGGTCTTCAATCCGATACTCGATGAAGAAGGGTTTCTCGAATCCTTTCAACTGGAGTTGACTCATGCTGCGGTCGAGCTCTTCGAGCATGGCTTTGAGGACCGGATCCTTTTCGGCGTCGGCGCGGGTGGACTGCGCGGCTGCGATTTGAGGAGCGGCGAGGCTGACGGCAAGAAATCCGACGGCGGCAAGAAATGCAATGGGGCGAATGGGATTCATTGCGCCTCCTTTGCGGCAGGCACGGGGGCGGGCGCTCCGGGGATGGGCAGTATCGGCGGGCGCGCGGTGCCCTGCGGCTGGCGCTGGGTTTCGATTTCGCTGAGGAGCATTGCCGGCGCGACCGCGCTGACCGGAACCGTGCCCGACTCTGCGCCGCACTCACCGTTGAAGACTTCGCTCTTGTCGCCGGTGGCGAGAATGCGCTTCATGGCGGCGAGGGGCGTGCCGACGATGCTGACGCCGCGGACAAGCTCGTCAGGGCGGCCATCGACATAGACGCGCCATACGACCAAGGGGATGACCTGAAAGGCCTGCGGCGAAGTGCGGGTGGTGACGGCAAAGCCGGATGAAATGTCTTCGAAGTAGAGGCCGTAGGGTTTGCCCTGCTTCTTCGCTTCGTCGATCAATTGCTTGCGCAACTCAGTTTCCGGTTCTGTTTTGGTTGAGGTCACGATGAGGTTTCCCTGGCGGCCTGTGGGCATGCGGCCGGTCTGCGCGCGGCCGTGGCCATTGGAGTTGCTGAAGCTGGCGATGGGCAGTCGCGACATGAGGAAATTTTTCAGCACGCCATCCTGAATCAGCTCGACGCGCTGAGCTTTTTCGCCTTCGTCGTCGTAGGTGTAACTGCCACTGAGCCAGGTATTGCCAAACCTGGTGAGCGTGGGGTCGTCGGCTACGGAGAGGAAGCTGGGCAGTACATCCTTGCCCAGATCCTTGGTGAAGGTCTGGCCTTCCTCGTCGCCGCGCTGGCGCTGGCCCTCGAGACGATGGCCGAGCACCTCATGGAAGAACACGGCCGCGGCACGCCCGGAGAGAATGGCGGGACCATCGAACGGCTCGGTGACCGGGGCTTTGCGGAGCGCCTCAAGATTGGCGGCCAGGGCGCGAATGGCGGATTCCATCTCAGCCTGGGTGGGCAGGCCATCGACGGTCTCGGCCTCAAAGGTCTGATCGCGATAGAGGTCCATGCCGTCGTCGGCGCGGGTGACGGCGACAACGACGAGGCGGGCCTGCATATGCGGCTCAACGACCTGCGAGCCTTCAGACGAAGCATAGTAGTCGGTCTCGTTTTGCACGTTGAGCGCAACCATGTTGCGGTAGACGTCGGGGTATTCGCGGAAGATTTTGGAGAGCTGGCGGACGCGCTGTTCCCACGCTGCGCGGTCGACCACCACGGGGGGAGCAGGCTTGACAATGGATACCTGCGGGGCTTCCTTGCTGAAGTCGGGCGAGGAGTCTTCTTCCTTGGCGCGCACCTCGGCTTCGGTCTTGACGCGGAGATAGTTGTCGACAGCGTTGCCGTAACCGGTGTTGGTGGCGAGCCATAGAGAGCGGGCCAGCGCTTCGCGGTCGTCGCCCAGCGGCAGTTGCATGCTGTTGACGGCCGAGCTGCGATGGTCTCCGTGGGTGTTGTCGAGCCTGGGACTGCCGAGGCGCACCTGCACGTCGGCAACGCGGATGTGGTTTGCCGAGTCGCTGACCAATGCACCGTATTGCGCGCTGATTGCCACCATGCCGGCATCGCTTACCGCGTAACTGAGGAAGTAGGGCGGCATTTGCGTGCTATCGCCCTGCTTGCCGAGCGAGGTGAAGGCGCGGTGCAATTCGGTGGTCATGGCGTCTAACACGACGGGCGTGGGTTGAGTTGCGGCTGCGGCGGGCAAGGCAGCGGCTACCGCCAAAGCGGCGCATGCGATGCGTTTGCATGTCCTGGGACCGGGCCGCGCAGGGGCGGCGAAAGGAATCTGTGGCATAGGTTGGAGTTGCTCTGATAGAAACGCTTGCATGTTGATTGTCTCAGAGTTCAGCTACCACAGGGAAGAAACGCATGAGATTTCGCAGCCATTGGTCACATCCGGTTTGCCTGACGATTCTGCTTGCCTGCCTGGTTTCATTGACGCCTGGCTTTTGCAGCGCGCAGCCCGCGGCGTCCCAGCCGGCCCCCTCCCAATCCGCAACCGCGCAACCGAATGAGCAGCAGGCTTACTCGCTGCCGCCGGACAAGCTGGCCAAGGCAATCGTACTGAATCGCATTCGCAACATCATGGACATCGTCGGCTCGGTGTGGGGGCTGGCGGTGCTCTGGGTGCTTCTGGGCTCGCGCGCGGCGGCGGGACTGGGCGCATGGAGCGAGCGCATGCTGGCGCGGCGGTGGATGCAGGGGCTGCTGTTTTTCGCGGTCCTTATTGTGTTGCTGACCGTGGCGAACCTGCCGTTGGATGTGTTCAGCCACGAGGTGAGCCGCAGCTACGGCATCAGCGTGCAGGGCTGGTGGAGCTGGCTGGGCGATGAGGCGAAGGCCCTGGGCCTGGCCGTGGCGCTCGGCGCGCCGGTGATGCTGCTGTTCAACTGGATTGTGCGGCGCTGGCCGCGGCGCTACTGGCTGGGAGCATGGGTGGCCACGCTGCCGCTGCTGGTGCTTTCGATTTTTGTGTCGCCGCTGCTGGAGCCGATCTTTGACAAATTCGAGCCGTTGTCAAAAGACCATCCCGCGCTGGTTGCGAAGCTGGAAAAAGTGGTGGCGCGCACCGGCACGAATATTCCGCCCAATCGCATGTTCCTGATGATTGCGAGCGCAAAGACCAACGGGCTGAACGCGTATGTGAGCGGCATGGGAGCCACCAAGCGCATCGTGGTGTGGGACACGACTGCGGGGCGCATTCCCGATGACGAAGTGATGTTTGTCTTTGCTCACGAGAGCGGCCACTATGTGCTGAACCACATTCCCAAGATGATTGCGGGAATGGCGCTTGGATTGTTTTTTGTCTACTGGGCTTGCGCCGGTTTTGCCGCGTGGCTGGTGCGGCGATTTGGCGCGCGATGGAAGGTTGACACGCTCGCAAGCCGCTCCGGATTTGTGGTGCTCATCTTCGCAATTTCAGTGGCAGGCTTTGTGCTGGAGCCGGTGAGCAATGCGTTCAGCCGCCACTTTGAGCACGAAGCGGACGTGTACGGCCAGGAGGCGATCCACGGTTTGGTGCCCGATCCGCAAAAGACCGCGGTGGCAAGCTTCAACGCGCTTGGAGAGGCATGGCTTGAGGACCCCAATCCCAGCCCGTTTATCGAGTTCTGGGAGTACAACCACCCTTCGGTAAAGACGCGGGCCAACTTTGCTGCGCACTACGATCCGTGGGCGAATGGCGGGCACGGCAAGTTCTTCAAAAACTAGGAAGCGGCAATGCGGGGCAAGGGCTCCGGGGACGAATCCTAAGCTGTAGTTGACTCCGCTGCCGGTTTCAAGACAGATGCGCCGGGCGATAGGATAGCGCCATGCGATTTATTGACGCTCGTTCCCTCGCCTGGAAGCTTCCGGTCTTTTTTCTGCTGGCAGTGGGCTCCTTGTCCGCGCAGAGCGGGCAACAGGTGGCAGCCAAGTCTGAAACAAATGCGGCCGCAGCACCGACACAGCGTGCTGTACCGAAAGATGAAGGCTCTGCGATTCCCACTCGCGCAGACATGTTGCGAGGCGCGTACGGTCCCTTCCGCGCGAACAACGACCTGCTTTACTACCACCTCGATATCCGCGTGGAGCCTGACCAGCAGTGGATCAGCGGCAAGAATACGATTCGCTTCAAGATGGTGCAGGATGGCACGCGCATTCAACTCGATTTGAGCGAGGTGTTGCACGTGGACAAGATTCTGCTGGGGACGACGCCCTTGAAGTTCGAGCGCGACTCGGGAAGTGTCTTTGTCGATTTCCCAGAGACGCTGCACGCGGGGCAGATTTACTCGATTGACTTTTATTACTCGGGGCATCCCATCGAGACGGGGAGGTTCGGCGGAATGACTTTCAAGAAGGATCCTGCAGGCCGTGACTGGATCAACACCGCCTGCGAAGGCCCCGGCGCGAGCATATGGTGGCCGAACAAAGACCAATGGCGCGATGAAGTGGAGGACATGGACATCAGCGTCGCCATTCCCGACGGGCTGGTAGATGTTTCGAACGGCAAGTTCGTCGCCAAGACCGAACTGGGTAACGGCTACACGCGCTGGGATTGGCATGTCCACTACCCGATCAACAACTACGATGTGGCGCTGAACATCGGCGACTACGTTCACTTTTCAGACCAGCTTGGCGACCTGCCCCTGGACTTTTATGTGCTGCCGGAAGACCTGGAGAAAGCGAAGGTGCAGTTTGCGCAGGCCAAGGGAATGCTGGAGGCCTACCAGCATTATTTTGGCCCCTATCCATTCGAGAAAGATGGATACAAGCTGATCGAGGCGCCTTACGCGGGAATGGAACATCAAAGCGCGGTCGCTTACGGAAACCTCTTCGAGAACGGCTACATGGGGCAAGACTGGACGGGCGTGGGGATCAGCAAGCGCTTCGACTTCATCATCATCCACGAAAGCGGGCACGAGTGGTTTGGAAACAGCATCACGGCGGCCGACCGGGCCGACATGTGGATTCACGAGGGCTGGACGACGTATATGGAAAGCCTCTACGTGGAATATCGCTGGGGCAAAGACGACGCCATCAAGTATCTGAATGGACTCAAGCCGAAGATACAGAATGTGCGGCCCATCATCGACGAGCGCGGCGTGAATGCCGATCCCACGGAGGACCAGTACTTCAAAGGCGCGCTGATGATCAATACACTGCGCAGCGTGGTGGATGACGATGCCAAGTGGTGGCCGTTGCTGCACGACTTCTACCAGCATTTCAAGTATCAGAACATCATGACGGACGACGTAGTGGCGTATTTCAACCAGCACACCGGCATGGACCTGAC
Source organism: uncultured Acidobacteriaceae bacterium (assembly GCA_963780515.1). Lineage (GTDB taxonomy): Bacteria > Acidobacteriota > Terriglobia > Terriglobales > Acidobacteriaceae > Telmatobacter. The sequence goes on along the minus strand of CAWACG010000014.1, from coordinate 90,312 downwards.
GCCGATCTTCAACCAATATCTGCGGCACAGGGAGATTCCACGGCTGGAGCTGCTGTTTGGCGAGGCGCCGGGGATGGTGATGTACAAGTGGCGCGCCGACGAGGAGGACTTCGCAATGCCGGTGCGGGTGGGTAAACCGGGCGACTGGCAGGTGATTCACCCGACGACGCAGTGGCAGTGGATGCAGACGCCGCTGACGAAAGACGAGTTCCAGGTGGCGACGGATCTCTACTACGTGGACGTGAACAAGCAATAGGCGGGGGATGGCCTGCAACGCCGTGATCGCGGGAATCTGTCGCGTATCGACGATCCTCCAGAATTTCGATATGCAATTTCTTACGCTCGCACGCCGCCGCACTGATGCATTTCCGCCTGAAGCTTTTACGCCGGAGCTGCTGGCCGTGGAAGGCCGGCATTTGACGGAGTTGAATGCCGCTGGGATTCTGCAACAGATCTGGCTGCGCGGCGACCTGCCGGGAGCGGCAATGATGAAGGGACTGCAAACCATTAGGCCCCTTGGTGTGGCAACGGGTACAAATGCGGTTGCGATTGACGGCAAGAGCGAACTGGAGGTTTGATATGAAAACCGTGATATCAGAAATCGTCTACGTAGGTCTGTTTTTTGCGATGGCAATGGGCAGAGGGTTAGCCCCGCAGACACCTCCGGAGAAGCACGCCAACGACATCCGGAAAGAGCAGCCGCAGACAGTCATTGCCGCGAGCCCGCTGTGCCAGCGCACGATGGCCAATCCGCAGGGGCCAAACATGCATAAATACAGTGTCGATCGATCAACCCTGGCACCGGACCTGGAGAGCCTTATGGAAAAGAGCGATGACGTGATTCTCACCACCGCACCTGCGGACGGGTACGAGGCAATTGCTCCTTCGGGAGATGATGTCATCGACTACATGGATGTGAAGGTTATGCGGGTCTGGAAAGGCTCGCATAAAGCTGGAGATACGGTCACCTTCGCAATTCCCGAAGCGATCGTAGATTGCTCCCCACGTCCGACATGGACCAGTGACCCGCTATTTTCGACTTACACAGGGTTGGGCTATTGGACGTTGTCTGGGATTAACGAATCCTTCATTCTATTTTTGCGTCACTCTCAAGGCAGCGAAACACAACTCACGCCGGGTCTCAGGATGGCAGGTGGAAGCGGTTTGCAGGGAATATATCCTGTTCAGTTTCCGATCTTTTCTCCGCTCATCAAAGAAAGTCATTGCCAGAACAACATCAGCGGCAACAAATACCCGGAAGATGCCAAGTTGTGCATGGATTTCCTGGAAAGCAGCGATATGCCCATCGCGGTTCCGTTGACCTTCGACCCCCTGTTCAAAGAGTACAACGAGATGCCGATCTCCGAGTTCCTCAAAGAGATGCAGGACGCGGCCGATTCGCTGGGTTACCCGCCGCCACCCCAGGCTTCCAACTGAGGCGGCAAAGCCCGAGGAGGCCGGCACGGCTTTGATCGGACCCGTGTGGTTCCATATTGGATAAGGCCGGAAAGGTGAGTACGGTCAGCGTCTTCATTGACTGTTTGTGGCTTTGTGCTGCGCTCCGGGGAACAGACGGCAGGTTGGCGGCTAAAGTTCGATGGCAGCGGCTCCCTTAAGCGTCTGTGGGAGGCCGGCAGCGAAGACGAGGTGCGCGCTGCGATTGGCACCTTGCCGATTTTCAGGGTCGGGATGCTGGAGATTGTGATTCTGGTGTCGGTGAAGTCTTATCCGGGATTCGAGCCGGCGAAATGATTCGGATTTGACTCGGCACAATATGCGGCTGTCTGCGAAGAGGCCGGAATTTCATGCTGCGCAGTTGCCTTCTTTTCCTCAGACTCGGCGGAGAGGCCGCACGATTTACACTAAGGTTTCGTTCTTTTTCAGGAGGAGAGGACCCGGCCATGGCCTATCCCACGAACTACCGCTACACTCGCGAACACGAATGGATCTCGCTCGACGGCAAGATCGGAACTGTTGGAATCACTGATTATGCGCAGAACTCGCTGGGCGACATTGTGTATGTGGACTCGCCGAAGGTGGGCGACTCAGTATCTGCCAATGTGACCTTCGGCTCGGTGGAGAGCGTGAAGGCCGTGAGCGACCTGTATTCGCCGGTAACCGGCACGGTGACTGCGGTGAACGAGGAGCTGAAGAACTCTCCCGACAAGATCAACGAAGCGCCGCATGATACGTGGATTATCAAGGTGGAGCTGGCCGACCCGGCGGAGTTTGAGAAGCTGCTGGATGCCGAGGCGTATGAGAAGTTTGTGTCGGAGGAAACGGGAGCGTAGCACCGACTTCCAGCTACTAGCTGCTAGCTTCTAGCTGCCAGCTATTCAGAGGAGCTCGCCATCGTATCAACATAGTTCAGGTTTTCCCTGCAAGACATTACTCACTTCACCAGTTTCTAGCTAGAGGCTAGAAGCTAAAGGCTAGAAGCTAAACATGCGCTATCTTCCTAAATCGCCCGCTGAACGGGAACGGATGCTCGCTGAGATCGGGGCGAGGTCCATCGACGATCTTTTCGCTGTCATCCCTGCCGAGTACCGGCTCGCGCGCGACCTGGATGTGCCGCGCCAACAGGCGGAGAGCGAAATTATCAACTACTTCCGCGCCGCTGCGGACAGGAACGCCACGGGGTTCGCCAGCTTTCTGGGCGCGGGTGCGTATCGGCACTACCGGCCAGTGATCATTGATTCGCTGGTGCAGCGCGGCGAGTTTTTGACCAGCTATACGCCTTACCAGGCAGAGATTACGCAAGGCACTCTGCAGGCCATCTTCGAGTTCCAGACCATGATTGCGGAACTGACCGGAATGGACGTGGCCAACGCCAGCATGTATGACGGGTCAACCGGCGCTGCCGAGGCGGTGCTGATGGCGATGCGCGTGACCGGGCGGCAGAAGGCCGTGGTGGCGCGGGCGGTGCATCCGGAGTATCGCGAGGTGCTGCACACGTATCTGCATGTTCGTGAACTGACCACTGCGGAGATTGGCTTCGACGCGAAAACGGGGCGTGTGGATCTAGCGGCGCTGGAAGCGGCGGTGACGGAAGAGACAGCGGCGGTGCTGGTGCAGAGCCCCAACTTCTTCGGCGTGATTGAGGACGTTCCTGCGATTGCGGAGATTGCGCACAAGAAGGGCGCGCTGCTGATTGTGTCGATTGCCGAGGCGGTGAGCCTGGGTGTGGTGCGGCCTCCGGTGGAGGCGGACATTGTGAGCATGGAGGCGCAGAGCTTTGGCGTGGCGCTGAGTTATGGCGGGCCGTTTTGCGGAGTGATTGCGGCAAAGGAGCAGTTTCTGCGGCAGATGCCGGGGCGGCTTGTTGGGCAGACGGTGGACGGCAATGGGAATCGCGGGTTTGTGCTGACGCTGTCGACGCGCGAGCAGCACATCCGGCGCGAGAAGGCGACCTCGAATATCTGCACCAATCAAGCATTGGTGGCGCTGATGGCGACGATCTTCCTGACTGTGTATGGGAAGGAAGGGATTCGCGAGCTGGCGGAGCACAACCTGGCCAAGGCTGCGTATGCGGCCGAGGCGTTGAGTGAGGCTTCAGGCACGGAGTTGTTGTTTACGGGCGCGCCGCGGTTTCATGAGTTTGTGTTGCAGACGCAGGAGTCTCCGGCGTTGTGGAGCCAGCGGCTGCTGGACGAGAAGATTGTGGGCGGTGTGGAGTTGAGCCGGTGGTATCCGGAGTTGGGGAATGCGACGCTGTGGTGCGCGACGGAAGTGGTGACTCGCGAGCAGATTGATGCAGCGGCGAAGGTGCTGGCGGCGGGGCTGGTGGAGGCGTAGGTGTTTTGTAACAAGGGCACGGCTTTAGCCGGGCCGCAAAAATGACGGAGAGGAGAAGAGGGCTTTAGCCCCTGCCATGGCGCATCCAGCCCGCAATGCTGTTGCGGTCAACATTCTCAATCCGTCGCGTATCTTTTTCGCGACGACGAAAACGAGCATGGGCCGCAGGCTGCTGCAATCGGAGCGCAATGCCGGGCTTCTCATTGATGTACTGCGTTCGCTGGTCGCCGAGCATCGGTTCAAGCTGTACGATTTTGTGGTTATGCCGGATCATTTGCATCTCTTGATCGAAGTTGGCAATGGCATGACTATCGAAAAGGCCATGCAACTGATCAAGGGACGGTTTTCCTATCGGCTAGGCAAGGAGTTGGGGTACAAGGGTGAAGTTTGGCAGCGAGGATTCGCGGAGGTGCAGGTTGTGAATAAGGCAAACTTTGAGGCCCATCGGGTGTATATCGCGGAGAATCCGATAAAGGCTGGCCTGATCCGGATTGGAGAGATTTATCCTTTTTGCTTTCAATCCCTGGCCGAAATGAAGATTGCAGGGGCTAAAGCCCCGCAACCTATTTAGCTCTGTCTCGGCCCGGCTGAAGCCGTGCCCTTGTTACAGAGCAAAAGAGAGAAGAAAAACAGGGAAAGCCGGTAGTTCTTGCGGTGCGAGTCGGGCTCGGTTCTCTTTCATAGCCTGAGCCGGTTCGAGTGAGCTCCGGAAGGCAACTTCGATAAGGTTGGGAGCGTAGAAAATGGCAGCTACTGAACAGATCGGGCCGCGCACGCTAGGCAAGGTTCGGCCGCACCAGACGCAGAACGAGGGGCTGGTGTTTGAGAAGTCGTCGCCGGGCAAGCGCGCGTACAAGATGCCGCCGCTGGATGTGCCGGAGGTTGACCCGGCTGCCCTGCTCGGTGAATCGCATCGGAAGACGGCGGGATTGCTTCCCGAGTTGAGCGAGATCGAGATCATTCGCCACTTTACAAGGCTGTCGACGTGGAACTACGCGATTGACCTGGGGATGTATCCGCTGGGGTCGTGCACGATGAAGTACAACCCGCGGGTGAACGAGTATGTGGCGCGGATTGAGGGGCTGGCGGAGGCGCATCCCTACCGGCCCGAATCGCTGGCGCAGGGCGTGCTGGAAGTGTTCGACCTGCTGCAGCGTTGCCTGCTGGACATTACAGGAATGGACGCGATTACCCTGCAGCCGGCGGCGGGGGCGCATGGGGAGTTCACAGGAATTCTGCTGGTGCGGGCGTGGCACGAGTCGCAGGGGAATCCGCGCAAGAAGGTGCTGATTCCGGACTCGGCGCACGGGACCAATCCGGCGACGGCGGCGATTTGCGGTTATACGGTTGAGAATCTGAAGTCGAATGCCGAGGGCGGCATCGATCTGGAAGCCCTGGCGGCGCAGGTGAATGACGAAACCGCGGCGCTGATGCTGACCAACCCTTCGACCATTGGGGTGTTTGAAAGCCAGATTCACAAGATCGCGGACATCCTGCATGCGAAAGGCGCGCTGCTCTACATGGATGGCGCGAACATGAACGCGCTGGTGGGCAAGGCGCGGCCGGGCGACTTTGGCGTGGACGTGATGCACCTGAACCTGCACAAGACCTTTTCGACTCCGCATGGGGGAGGGGGGCCTGGGTCGGGTCCGGTGGCATGCAAGGGGTTTCTGGAGCCGTTTCTGCCCGTGCCTGTATTGGTGAGGAAAGCTACTGATTCCCCGGTCCCCAAAAGCGAGGGACCGGGGGCACCCTCGGTTCAGTTGGGTTGGAATTATGACCGGCCGCAGTCGGTGGGACGGGTGCGGGCGTTCTACGGAAATACTGGGATGTTCATCCGGGCGCTGGCTTACATTCTGGCCAATGGGCCGGATGGGCTGCGCCAAACCACTGAAGATGCGGTGCTGAACGCGAACTATATTCGCAAGAAGCTGGAAGACGTCTACGAGCTGCCCTACAAGACGGCCTCGATGCACGAAGTGGTGTTCAGCGACAAGCGGCAGGCGGCTAAAGGCATCAAAACAGGGGACATCGCCAAGCGGCTGATTGACTATGGGTTCCACCCCTATACGGTCAGCTTCCCGCTGATTGTGCACGGGGCGCTGATGATTGAGCCCACGGAAAGCGAGTCGCTGGAGGAGCTGGACCTGTTTATCGCGGCCATGCGGTCCATTGCCCGCGAGGTGGAGGAGACGCCGGAGCTGGTCAAGACGGCGCCCCATTCGACGCGGGTTTCGCGGCTGGACGAGGTGCAGGCGGCACGGAAGCCGATTCTCCGGTGGCGTCCCTGACGAGCGCAAATGCAGCTTGCGGTTGCGGTTTTTTCTCAGGAATCACTGCATGGCGGCCAAGGTAGGCAGCCGTGACCACCGCCAACCCAAGCGGTTAAAAGCGGCGGAACGGGCCGTTACTTCGGAGTAATCCCGCGACTCACATTCTTGTTGCAAAGCAAACGATGCGAACGTGATAATCGGTAACCCAAGGGCTCAGTTTCCGGGGTTCGCGAAGGGCGCAGCTCGGCGGCTGGAGAAGATCCGGCAGCACGAAGCGTCAAAAGATGCCCTCGGCGGAAGTTTCGACCGGCTACGAGCGTAAATCAACTGCACCCCTTTTCCCCGCCGTGAAAAGTTCTGAGGTTGCGCGGAAGGGCGCTGGTCTTCCCCCGGCAGTTGAGCCCGCTCGAAAGATGCGCAAGGAGTAGCAAATGAAGATCATGAGGGACCAGAGAGGACAGGTTCTGGTGCTCGCGGCTTTGAGCATGATTACATTGCTGGGCTTCGTGGCGCTGGCAGTCGATGTCGGCATCCTCTTCCGGGCCAAGCGGAACGCGCAGATTGCGGCCGATGCCGCTGCGATTGCCGGTGCGCTGGATTATAACTACAACACCTCCGTTCCATCGGCGAAGGCCGCGGCCCAGGCGGCTGCTACAGCGAATGGAGTGACCAACGGAACCGGTGGAACCGTGGTTACGGTGAGTCTTCCTCCGGCCGATGGACCCAACACGTCCTGCTCGGGTTGTGTCGAGGTCCAGATCACTGAGCCGAATCCAACGATTTTCATGGCCATGTCCGGCCCCAGCTCCGTTGCGGTGGGCGGAAGAGCAGTGGCAGGCAAAGGCGGTCCCGGTCCGGCATGCCTTTACACGTTGGGCTCGACGGGAATCACCGGCAGCGGGACCGGCGGTATTTCTGTGCCCAGTTGCAATATCGACGACAACGGAGGCATCACCTTATCGGGGAGCCAGGCGATCAGCGCCAATCAAACGAACATGAAGGGCTCCTATACGCACAGCGGCACCTCCAGCGTAACGCCGGCCCCGGTTTCATTTGGCGGCGCCACGGACCCGCTTGCGTCATTGACGCAGCCAACGGTACCGGGTACTTGCTCGACGCTTTCCTCTCCTTACCCGAATCCCGTTCCCACGGGCTGTTACAACTCGATCGTGACGAGCGGGACCGTCACGCTGCATCTTCAATCGGGGCTTTACATCTTCAAGGGCATTACTGCGTCGGGGAGCCTGAATATCGTGGGGACCGGCGTGACGATTTATATGCCATCAGGCGGCATCACCGGGAGCGGAAACGTCGGCTTGAATATTACAGCGCCAACCTCCGGGACCTACAACGGGATGGCCCTATGGATCTCACGGACCAACTCGTCCGGGATAACGCTCAGCGGCAATAGCACCACGAGTTTCCAAGGCATCATCTATGCACCTGATTCGAACCTGACGTTCAGCGGAACAACCCCATTGACCTTAACCTCTGACCTGATCGTGAACAACATGACGTTTTCTGGAAACACAACAATCCAGAACTACACAACGGTAAACAGCACTACGCCGCTTGGCAGTGGGGGCGGTAGCGCAAATGCAACCTTTGCTTTGGTGGAGTAGGTATGCCAACTTCGGGAACTCAACATTGTCGTGATAAAGGGCGCATCCTTCACGGGCTTTGCCGCGCACTGAACAAGGACCATGGACAAGCCCTGGTTGAGCTTGCGCTCGCGGTTTCGCTTCTGACGCTGATTCTAGTGGGCGCGGTTGAATTTTCGAGGCTGGCTTATGCCTCCATCGAAGTATCCAACGCGGCGAGAGCCGGGGTTAGCTATGGCGCGCAGAGCATCACCACGGCTGCGGACACGACGGGGATCCAGACCGCCGCACAGAATGATGCGTCTGAGCTTACGCTGGGAACTACGACGGCGACGACTTCGTGCATTTGCTCCGACGGGACCGCGTCGACCTGCGCGGCGGGGGATTGCTCAACCTCGAATATTGAGCGCATCCTCACGGTAAATACACAGGCGACGATCGATCCCGGATTTCACCTCCCCGGAATGGCATCGACGTATACGCTCCATGGAAAAGCAATCCAGAAGGTACTGCCTTGATGGCCGCTGACACGCTACGCCGAGGGAAAGCGAAGGGAGTGCACAAACATTGGAACTCTCTGCGCGCGTCTTTCTCTTTAAGGAACCTCTTCCACGAAGGAAGACCGGCGCAGGGTGACCGCGGACTACTTGGCGAGGAGGGTGCAACCCTGGTCGAGATGGCAGTGTCCTCGGTTGTACTGTTTGCCATTCTGATTGGCATCATTGAAGTGAGTCTTGGGCTGTATTCCTACAACTTTGTCGCGGATGGCGCCCGGCAGGCGACGCGGTGGGCCATGGTGCGCGGTTCCACATCATGCGTCAATACTCCGAATCTGACTCACTGCAACGCAGCGAGTACCGACATTCAGAACTACGTGAAGGGTCTCGGATATCCGGGCCTGTCGGCAAGCAATTTGACCATCACCCCCACCTGGCTGACTGCCAGCGCGACTACCCCCACCACGTGGTCAACCTGCTCATCCGGCACGTGCAACCTTCCCGGCAACGAGGTGCAAGTGCAGGTGACGTATGCCTTTCCCATTGGCATTCCGTTCTGGACGATTACCTCGATCAACGTCAGCAGCACATCCTCGATGGTGATTTCGCAGTAGGCAGCGCATCCGGTCTTTCGCCTTTGTCGCCGCGGGAGACTGGTTCCCCTTGGATTGCCGGCCCTGAGAGTCTCCTGGCAAGGTTCTCCTACGTCCTTTCAAATGTGACCTTTTCAAGTCTTGAATCCAATATTCCCTCGCAGGCCGCCGAGCGCGCGGTGCCTTCGCCGCTGCCGCCAGCGGCCTGGTGGTGACTGCCTGGTTACCTCGGAGCCTATCCAGGTACCCACAATTCAATTGCGTTCGGAGGTAACCAAACGGGATAATGAATAACCTTCGGGGCGAAAATATGTCGGAATTGGACACGAGGCTGCGCGAGAGGGCCGTTCTTAACGGGCGAGCAACTTGGGCCAATGTGCGTAAGGAGCAGCTTATGAAGATCATGAAAGACGAGAGCGGACAGATTCTGGCGCTGACTGTGCTCAGCATGACCCTGCTGATTGCCTGCGTGGCGCTCGCGGTGGACGTGGGGGTGCTGTTTCGCGCCAAGCGGAATGCGCAGATTGCCGCCGATGCCGCCGCTATCGCCGGGGCGATGGAATACGCGTACGGCACGGGCAGCGTGACAACCGCAGCCGACAACGCCGCATTGGCCAACGGGTTCGCCAGTTCCACGGTCACGGTGATCCCCAGCCCGACCAGCGGCTATCACACCGGCGCGGGCTTTGTTGAGGTGGACATCAATCAGCCCAATCCCACGGTTTTCATGAGCATGTTTGTAAGCGGCAACGTGAATGTGGGGGCCAGGGCGGTGGCGGGCAATGTGGCCGGCCAGGCCTGCATTTATGTTCTGGACCCCACGGATGCGAACACTCTTTATCTTCAGGGAAATGCCGATATCAACACGCCCAGTTGCGGAATCCAGGTAAATTCAAGCAACGCAGGCGCGTTTTGCGACCAGGGCTCGGCATCGATTGAAGCCCCCTTTCTTCACATTGTGGGCGGGCAGGCCAGCAAGGGAAAGTGCGGGAAGGCTCCAGGGTCAACCCCTGTGTCAATGGGGGTTCCTCCGGTTACTGATCCATTCAACAATATGACGGGACCGATCCCGGCTACGGCTTGCACCGGGGCTAACACCGTCTCGGCGGCAACTGTCACGTCTGCAACCACGATTCCGTCGACCAGCGTGACCACGGGTACGACGACCGCCTCGGTGACGTGCTTCAGCACCACGAATGTGACGTTAGGTTCCGGTCTCACGCTGGGTTCGCCGGGAGGAAATCAGATCTTTGTCTTCGAGAACGGAGTGAAGATCGGCGGCACAATGACCGTGAACGGGACGATCGATGTGTATCAAGGCACGTTCAGCCAGGGAAATTCCGGATTGACGGTGAACGCGCCGGCGAACAAAGGCTACACCTACAATGGCATCGGCATTATGGAGCCTTCGTCGAACACGACCTCAGGAACCTGCAAGGATGGGCTGGGCGAGCCGTGCCTGCAGCTTCAGTTTGGCAGCGGCTACGGCAATATCAACGGGATTGTGTACGCGCCCACTTCGCAGGTGTATCAGCAGGACCACGGCGGCGGTACGGTGGTGACAGGCGTTATCGCGTACCAGATCTACCTCAAGGCTTCGGACATGGACATTACCGACAGTTACAACGACCAGAATCCAACCACCACGCCGCTCTATAAGGTTTCGCTGGTGGAGTAAGAGGAGACCGGGATGATCAAACGGATGGTTCAAGCTCCTCGCCGCGATGCGCGCCTCCCGGGATCTCGAGTCCGGGCAGGCGCTGGTGGAACTTGCGCTCTCGATGTCAATTCTCTTCCTGATCCTTTTGGGCGCGGTTGAATTCGCCCGGGCAACGTATGCGGGCATTGAGGTATCGAACGCCGCCAGGGCCGGCGTGCAGTTTGCCGCGATGAACGGGGGCGCCACGTGGGACACGAACGGGATCCTGGCAGCAATCCAAAACGATTCCGCCAATCTGGGCACGACTGTGATCCTCAACGGCGCTCCCTCTACTTCTTTTGCGTGCTCTGATGGGAGCACTTACAATGCGACGACGTATTGCGGAAGCGCAACGGTGTTTGAGACAGTAACCGTGCGGACGCAAACCCCCTTCCAGCCGCTAATTCACGTTCTGGGGCTGCCGACCAGTTTCACTCTCTATGGCTATGCCCAGGAGATGGTTCTGCAATGAGGTCTCGCAACGCCCCATGCCGGAAGGAAAGCAATCGAATGTTCGGAATCCCCAGATATCTGAAGCATATTGAGCGTACGCGACCGGCACGCATTAGGGACGATGCGGAACGGGGCGATCGGGGAATTCTCGGCGCGGAAGGTGCGACGCTGGTGGAGATGGCGCTGAGCGCCAGCGTCCTGTTTGTGATGCTGTTTGGCATCATTGAAGTTTGCATGGGGCTTTATTCCTACAACCTGGTGTCAGAAGCGGCACGCCAGGCCACCCGCTACGCCGCCGTTCGCGGCACAAATTCCTGCACCTATGCCACAAAGACCTTTCCAAACTGCAATCTGAACCCGACCTCGGCAGGAAACCCGATTCAGACGTATGTGCAGGGACTTGGATTTCCGTATTCGAGCCAGATGAACGCGACCGCGACGTGGTGGACCGCGGTGCAGGACGCAAGCGGAAGCACCACGTGGCCAACCCAATGCACCGCAGCTTCGTGTAATGCGATAGGAAATGCGGTGAAGGTCCAGGTGACGTATTCTTTTCCGCTGCCGATCCCCTTTTGGAACAACGCCACGCTGAACATCAAGAGCACGTCAGAGCTGATGATTTCGGAGTAGGGCCAGAGACCAGCTCCGCCTGTCTCGACCTGTCGGGGCTTTTCATTCTGGATTCCCACAGATCGTCTTGGCAATTCACAAGCCAATTCCCTCACCCGATCGGCCTACACTTTGAGGTATGGCCACCCTCCCCAATCTGAATCTCGATACGGGCCTCCCCGCCAACATCGACGCTGAGAAGACGATTCTCGGCGCCATTCTGCTGGACAATGCCGCGCACTCTGAAGCTGCCGAGAAGCTGGAGGCGGAGGACTTTTCACTGGACTCGCACCGGCGCATTTTTCTGCGCATGAGCGAGCTGATGAACACGCAGCGGGCGGTGGACATTGTGACCCTGGCCAACGAGCTGGCCCGTTACAAGGAGATTGAGGCGGTGGGCGGCGTGGCTTATTTGGCGTCGTTGACGGAGGGACTGCCGCTGCGGCCGGTGATCGAAGAGTACATCCGCATTGTGAAGGACAAGAGCCTGCTGCGGCGCCTGATGGCGATTTGTTCGGCGGCGATTGCGCGCGCGGCGGACCAGAGCGAGACCGCCCTGGAAGTGCTGGGCGCGGCTGAGACGCAGCTCATGGAAGCCAGCGAAAAGGGCATCACGCACGGCCTGCAGCCGCTGGACCAGATTGTGGCGAATTCCTTTGGCACGATTGACAACCTGTTCAAGGAAAGCCGGGAGGTGACGGGACTGGCCACCCACTTTTCCGAGCTGGACAACATGACCAGCGGCCTGCAAAACGGCGAGCTGATTATCATTGCGGCGCGGCCCTCGATGGGCAAGACGGCGCTGGCCATCAATATTGCGCAGAACGCGGCCATCAAGAGCAAGGCAACGGTGGCGGTGTTCAGCCTGGAAATGAGCAAGGAGGCGCTGCTGCGGCGCATGCTGGCCTCGCAGGCCTGGGTTGACCAGCGCAAGCTGCAGACCGGATTTCTGCCCAAGGAAGACCAGGTAAAGCTGCAACACGCGCTGGAGCAGTTGATTGAGTCGCGCATCTTTATCGATGACACGGCGGGCATTTCGCTGGCGGAGATGCGTGCGAAGGCGCGGCGGCTGAAGCAGAACGCGCATGGCCTGGACCTGGTGGTGGTGGACTACCTGCAATTGATGTCGGCCACGCTGCCCTCGGCGGGCGGCAAGCGCTATGAGAACCGCACCCAGGAGGTGTCGGCGATTTCGCGCGGGCTGAAGGCGTTGGCCAAGGAACTCAACCTGCCCGTGGTTGCGTTGTCGCAGCTGTCCAGAGCCAGCGAGCGGCGCGGCGAAGACAAGCGGCCGATGCTGAGCGATCTGCGCGAATCCGGCTCGATTGAGCAGGATGCCGACGTGGTGGCGTTCATTCATCGCGAGTCGTATTACAACCGCGACGAGGAGATGACCAAAGAGGAAAAAGCCAAGTCGGAGATCATCCTCGCCAAGCAGCGGAACGGACCGACGGGAACGGTGCACCTGAATTTCATCTCGCGCTACACGTTGTTCGCCGATCCCGACTCGGGGCACGAACTTTAATCGGCTAAGTCTCGTTGAGGATCAAGACCACGCGTCCGGCGATGAGATCGCTGGGCGACTGGTCGGGCTCGGCCTCAACCAGCTGCACCGGGAAAGCGATGCTAAGCGGACGCAGCACCATTCGGCCGGCCAGAAAGTCAACGAAGCGCAGGGTAAGGTGGGCACCGCTGCGCACTGCGTAGAGCGTGGGACGGTTGGGGCGGTAGGGCATGAGCGAGGTGTAGTGGCGATCGATGACCGCGAGGGCCTCGGGCAGTACGAGGGGTTCCATGGGAAGCGCGTCGGCAGAGGAGATGCGGACTGCGACGAACCGTTGCCATGTGCGCCGCGCGGCCGAGGCGCGGGTGCGAACGGACTGCAACGCGCTGGACGGCAGGCGGAGCCTCGATTTTGTGGCGCTGGGCCGGATAAATGGCTCGAAGAGCGCGGCGCTGTGCGAAACCACCGGGACGTTGCTGATTTCCTCATCGATTGACCAGCCTGCGGACGCATGACCGGCGGGCAGGAGGTCGGCGGCCGCCATGTGCTGCGCGGCGAGAATGCGGTCCAATCCCGCGAGAGAGAGCTGCCGCTTGCTATGCAGAAAATTTGAAAGATGCGACTGGCCGAAGCCGGTCTCGCGCGCCAGAAGCGAGACGCTGAGCGTACCCCGCTGAATTCTGCGGACCAATTCCAGGCGGAGGTGCTCGTGCAGCTGGGAAAAATTCATATGTGGAACGTCCGCCGCCAGATATGGAGCCGAAGGGTCTCCAATTGCTTGCAGCAATCCGATTTGCGCCGATTGACCTTCATTCTTGTGGTTTGGCATGCGAACAGAGAACGGTAGGGACTAAAAATACCGAGCTACATTGACTCAAAAGACACCAACCACTAGATTGGCTTTACTTTATCTCGCACAGGTTTTAGGGAAATTTTCGAGGAAATGGCTCATTGGCGCAATTCAACGAGGGTGGTATTTCGCCCTCTTCGGTAACCAATGGACATCTTCGGGTGGGCCTAAATCCATACCGGTCATCCTCTTCCCAGCCGCAGGCGCTCAAGCGGAGCGTCCCGGGAGACCTGCGGAGAGATTTCCTGGATCTGCGCGCCATGAGCAATAGAAAAACCGAGAGAAGACAGACGGCAGTTACCCGTCAGGACATGAGAATCCTGAGCAGCCTTGCCTGGTTCTCTCTGCCCCGCTGCAGCACAAAAACCACACAGAGTTGGCGGGAGGGAACGAGCTTACGGAGAATCCGTCATGGAAACGCGCGTGCAATTGAAAATTTGCGAAGTTTGCGGTTGCCTTTGGTACCGGGCCCAGGCTCAACAAGGGAGCGTGTATTGCAAGGAGTGTGAGACAAAGCTGAAGGAGTTTCCGACGCCTGAGAGCCGGAAGCGGCCCGGCCGTCCGAGCAGAAAACCGCTGATCAAAGTCTGGGCAGTGGCAGAAGCAATGGGAGGTGCGGAATGAGCGCCGCCCTTCAGTTGCCGATGGTCTGGGGTGCGGACAGTGCACAGAAAGCATGGATTCAGGTTGCAGAGAAACCTGAAGCGAGGCGCGCTCGAGCGCTGGCGGCGAAACCGATTGAAAACGCGCCAGCGAGCAAGCCGGACGTCAGCCTGGCGTTCTACAGGCGGCACACGGAGAAGATGCTGCGGCGTTACCTCTATGCTTCAATGCAGGTGGGCAGAGCGCCGTCGATACTGGGCGATCCGATCGGACGGGGATGGGTATCAAGCCGGCCGGTCCGCACCTTCGAGGACGCCGTCATCTTTGTTCTCGATGTGGAGAAATGCCTGGATAAGCTGGGATCGCTCGACCGCCAGATGCTGAGCCGGATTGTGATTCAGGAATATACGCAGGCTGAGGCAGCAGTCCTGATGGGGATGAGCGTTCGAACCATCTGCTACAAATTCCCGCAGGCGTTGGATCGGCTGACAGAAAAGTTGTTGGAATCCGGGCTCCTTGTTTTACCGCACTCATAACCTACCGGGCCAACTGGCAAAAGGGGAGCGCCGCAAAGCGCTCCCTTTTTGTTGTGCGCTGAACGCCGGTTCAATCGCTAAAACTTGCGCGACCACTCGCGCGGCCAGCGCTCCACAATCACTTTCTTGTCGGTGAAGAACTCCACGGCGTCGCGGCCCTGCGCGTGCATCACGCCGAAGAAGCTTCCCTTCCAGCCGGAGAATGGGAAATAAGCCATGGGCGCGGGTACACCGATGTTGATGCCGACGTTGCCGGTGGAGACGGAGTTGCGGAATTTGCGCGCCGACGCACCGGATGAAGTAAAGATGGAGCTGGCGTTGCCGTATGCCGAGCGGTCGATGAGCGCAATGGCCTCTTCGACAGAATCGGCGTGAACGACGGACAACACAGGCCCGAAGATTTCCGTTTCCATGAGAGGGCTGGCCGCGGAGAGGCCATCGAGGACGGTGGGACCGACGAATGTGCCTGCGCCATTCTTTGCAAGGCCGCGGCCGTCGACGATGGGCTTTGCGCCTTCGCCGGCACCCTGGCCGATGAGCGAGACGATGCGGTCGCGACTGGCCGCGGTGATGACGGGGCCCATCTGCGCAGCAGGATCGAGGCCGTTGCCGACCTTAAGCGAGGACGCGGCGGCGGATATTGATTCGCGGAACCAGTTTTTTGCTTCGCCGATGGTGACGGTTACGCTGACCGCGAGGCACCGCTGCCCTGCGCATCCGAAGGCCGAGTCGGCGATGATCCTGGTGGTGGTTTCCTGGTCGGCGTCGGGCAATACGACGACGTGGTTTTTTGCGCCGCCCTGGCACTGTACGCGCTTGCCGCTGGCGGAGCCGCGCGTGTAGACATATTTTGCCACCGGCGTGGAGCCAACAAAACTCACCGCGCGCACCAGCGGGTGATCAAGCAGCGCGTCGACTGCCGTCTTGCCGCCGTTGACCAGGTTCACAACACCATTGGGCAGGCCGGTTTGCTGAATGAGCTCGACGAGCCGTGCAGCAGAGAACGGCACGCGATCGCTGGGCTTGAGCACGACTGCGTTTCCCGTGGCGATGGCATAGGGCAAAAACCAGAGGGGAATCATCAGAGGAAAATTGAAGGGCGTAATCACGGCACAGACTCCGAGCGGCTGGCGCACCATGATTTCGTCGATGCCCGGCGCCACATCTTCAAGCGAATAGCCCTGCATGAGCACCGGAATGCCGCAGGCAACCTCGACATTTTCGATGCCGCGGCGCAGTTCGCCCTTCGACTCGGCCAGCGTCTTTCCGTTTTCAGTGGTGATGATCGCAGCCAACTCGTCGAGATGTTCTTCAAGCAGCGCCTTCAGCTTGAAAAGAAACTGCACGCGGTCCGCAGCAGGCGTAGCGCGCCAGGCGGGGAAAGCGGCGTGGGCGGCCTCGACCGCGGCATCGACTTCTGCCGCGGAGCCTGCGGGAGAGTGGCCGAGTGGATCGCCGTTTGCAGGGTTGCGGAGTTCAAGGCCGGGCGTGCTGGTGGGAGCCTGCCATTTTCCGCCGACAAAGTTGCGAACCTCAGGGGAAGTGAGAGTCGTCATAGGATTCCCAATGTAACGCAACAGGCAGGCCGCAGGCAGCAGGAAAGTGTGCGCGTCGCGGACTGGGTTCTCTGCTATCTTGGACGGGTTCGGGCGCTGGAGCGAGAGCCAGCGTGCAAATCAGTCGGCGTCTGGAGGATTCGCTCGTATGCCCCACTATGCAACCTGTGTTCTCCTGCTGGCTTCTGCGGCCCTGGTCGCGCAGCAGCCGGCGTCGCAGCCTGCTCCCGCGCCAACGACTGCAGCGGAGGCACCCAATCGAGACACCAGCTACATCGATGCGAATGGAACTGCGCACGTGACGCGCGTGGTGCCCGTGCCGAAGGACCTGAGCCCGCAGGCGCAACTGATGCTGGGCCAGCCGGGACCGGACCAGGGCCCGCCGCAATCGCTTGCCGAGCGCCGCAGAATGACGGACGAGTATACGACCCGCGCCCGTGCAGCGTGGAGCAGGCTCTGCCCCAACACGCTGGTTGAAGACACGATGGCCGGCGTGCCGGTGCGCATCGTGACTCCGGAAGATATGCCGGAGAGCAATCGCGACAAGGTGCTGTTGAATCTGCACGGCGGCGGCTTCAATTCGGATTCGGGGTCCTACACGGAGTCGATTCCGATTGCGGGCTATACGAAGATCAAGGTGGTGGCCGTGCTTTACCGGCTGGCGCCGGAACATCCCTTCCCTGCCGCCGTGGACGACTCAGTTGCGGTGTACAAGGAACTGCTGAAGTCGTACAAGCCGGACCACATCATTCTGTATGGAACTTCAGCGGGCGCGATTTTGACTGCCGAAGTGGCTGTGAAGCTGAAGCAACTGGGCCTGCCGATGCCGGCGGCCATGGGCATCTTCAGCGGCATGGGCGACTTTGCAGTTGCGGGCGACTCGCAGGCGATTTATGCGCTGCGCGGGCTTACGGGGCATCTGGACCCGCCGGAACCTGGCCCCCACGACTCGCAGTATGTGGGTAAAACGGATCCGAAGGACCAGGTGCTCTCGCCCATTTACGCCGATCTGCACGGGATGCCGCCAACCCTCTTCATCACCAGCGGCCGCGACCTGCTGCTGAGCGGCACGGCCAATCTGGAGCGCGCCTATGTGAATGCGGGAGTGGACGCGCGGCTGGTGATGTTCGACGCGCTGCCTCATGCCTTTTGGTATGACCCGCGGCTGCCCGAGGCGATTGAAGCCAACCACATCATGGCGGATTTCTTCGTGAAGGAACTGGGCAAGTAGGTACCGGCATTCTTCAAGCGGAACGACCGCTCTGCATGGCTCGTGACTCGCTCGGGAATCGCGAAGGGCGCGGTCGTAATTTGTGTTTGAATCGCTGAGTTTGGGATCAGTCTGTGGACTGAATTCCGTTTCCCGGAATCGGCGTGACGGGGATTCGAAGCGCCGAGTTGAAGCGGGAGAAGAACTCGAACGCAGCGGCGACGGCGGTGAGTTCGACGATTTCCCGCGGATTGAAGTGCGCGCGCAGAGCATCGAAAGCCGCTTCATTCACCGCGTGGCCCGAGGCGTGCAGCAGGCCGGCATAGCGAAAGCCGGCTTTTTCTTTCTCAGTAAACGGGCCGCGCTCGAAGCCGTCTTCTCTTGATTTGTCTTCGAGGCTGGCCACCTGGCCGAACGTAGCGCCGCGCTTTTGAGCTAGATGGCGGTGCGCGCTCACGCAATACTCGCAGCGATTGAGCATGGCCACGTAGGTGGCGATGAGTTCCTTGTACCAGCCCTGCAATGCGCCTTCTCCCATGAGCGGCTTGAGCAGTGCGGCAATGCCGAGAGCCAGCGGGGGAACGTTCGCAAGTGTCTTGAACATATTGGGGACCACGCCACGGTCGGCAAGCAAGGCGTCATAGAGCGCGGCGACTTCGGCGGGGACCTGGTCGCGCTCCAGCAAGGCGGCGCGGGGTGCGAGAGGAACGGCGGCGGTCATCACACCCCCAAAATCGGTTCCCGCGAGGGTAAGCCCATAGCGATACATTCCCATGTCAGTTTTGACCGGCGAACGGCTCCGGTGACCTCTATTTGATAGAACGCTCGCCGGGCACAGAATCCTTCGCTCGAGAGTTTTGAAGGCTTGAATCCAAAGTCACCAAGGTTTATTCACTCGCCTCGACAACTTGCAAGTGATTGTTTCCTATTAAGTTGGCGCTCGGTTGCCGCGTGGAGATAGCCGAGTGAAGAATACTTCTTGACACAGAGTACTCTATGTTATAGAGTACTCGCATTGAGATGGACTCTGGCGATTGGACATACGGTGAGCGCCGGAGTTGGAGAAGGGGAGGTGGCATATGAAAACCGTATTTCCAGAACTTCTGCGGTTTCAGACCTGGTTGGGGTGGGCGTTGCTGTGCGGACTCAGCGTTGCGCTTCCGGCGCAGCAACCACGATCGTCCAGCGCGGATGTGCAGCGCGAAGCGATGCAGAAGCTGGCCTTCCTCGCCGGACATTGGTCGGGGCCGGTCACGATTGTCCGCGGTCCCGGCGAACCGTTGCACCTGACGCAATCCGAAAACGTGGAGTACAAACTCGACGGGCTGGTTCTGCTGATTGAAGGGCAAAGCACCGGCGCGGACGGCAAGGCGCAGTTCCAGGCGCTGGCCACAATTGCATTCGACGATGCGACGCACGCCTACTGTTTTCGCGCCTACAACGACGGCCATTATGTTGACACCGAGCTGACGGTGCTAACGGATGGCTTTTCCTGGGGATTCGAGGCGGGTCCGGCGCACATTGTGAACACCATGCACTTGACCGGCAAGGGCGAATGGCAGGAAGCGACCGAGGTTACATTCGGCAACAATCCTCCGCAGCGCAGCGTCGACATGCTGCTTTTACACCAGCAGTGATACACAACCTACGGGTCGAACCGGAAATCGAAGGAGATTTGCGATGCAAGATGAAATGAGCGAGCGGGAACTGAAAGAAAGACTGAGCCTGATTGAGAGCATGATTGCTGAGGGACGGCGGACGACCGAGAGCTGGGGATGGACATTTGTCTTCTGGGGACTGGCCTACTACGTCGCGATTGCCTGGACCTCCCTGGGCCACTACCCCTTGGCATGGTTGATCACCATGATGGGCGCATGGTTGCTGATGATGGTCATCATCTGGAAGAGAAAGGCCAAGAAGCACACGGAGAAGAGGCCAACGACCACGGTGAGTCGCGCGATTTTTTCGGTCTGGCTGGCGATGGGGTTCTCGCTGACGTTCCTGCTGCTGGCGCTGGGTTTCAGCGGCAGATTCAACGGGCAAGTTTTCGTTGCGGTGGTCGGCGCGATGCTGGGCACTTCGAATGCCGCGTGTGGATTGCTGCTGAAGTGGAAGGCGCAATTTGCATGCGCCGTAGTGTGGTGGGCGGCCGCTGTTGCTGCCTGCTTTGCCAGCGAATCTCAAACCACAATGATTTTTTTGGGAGCCATCTTCCTGTGCCAGATTGTGTTTGGTGGGTACGTGATGTGGCTTGAAGCGCGCCGCGGCAAGCTGGGGGCGGCCCATGCCTGAGTTGCCGGAGCTCAATCCTGTGATTCACGGGAAGCTGCGCCTGGCCCTGCTGTCTCTGCTTTCGGGTGTGGAGGAGGCGGAGTTTACCTGGCTGCGCGCGCGGACCGGGTCCACCGACGGCAACCTCGGGGCGCAGTTGCTGAAGCTGGAAGAAGCCGGCTATATCTCGGTGGAGAAGAAGTTTGTGCAGCGCAAGCCGCAGACCCTTTACCGGATGACCGAAAGCGGCCGCACGGCGCTGACGGAATATGTGCAGGCGTTGAAGCAGTTGCTGGGCGGAGCGATTGAGGCTTGAGCCGGCACGATTTTCAGGCTTCTGGGTGAAGACTCTTTCGCACGCTCTGCATGATGCCGAGGTAATACGCGAGGTTATGGATGGAGTTGAGGGTGCCGGCGAGCGGCTCGCCGCATTGCATGAGGTGGCGCAGGTAGGCGCGCGAGTAACGCCGGCAGACCATGCACGGGCAGGCGAGATCGGGCGGGTTCTGATCTTCGGCATATTTTTTGTTCTTGATGTTCATGCGGCCTTCGCTGGTAAAGAGCAGGCCATGGCGCGCGGCGCGGGTGGGCAGCACGCAATCCATCATGTCCACACCCATGCGGGCATACTGCTCAATCTCGTCGGGGTAGCCAACACCCATCACGTAACGCGGCTTGCCGGGCGGCAAAAGCGGCAAGACTTCTGAGATTACTTCCAAAGTCAGGTTGCGCGGCTCGCCAACGCTGAGTCCGCCGATGGCGTAGCCGTCGAAATCCATTTCGACAAGGCGCTGGGCGCTCTCGCGGCGCAGATCGGTGTAGACGCCGCCCTGGACGATGCCAAAGAGCGACTGGGTGTGAGTCCCGCTCCCAGGTCTCAAATTCGAGACCTGGGGCACCCGGAGTTGGTCTTGCCATGGGACTTCGTGACTGTGGGCGCGAAAGTGGTGCAGCGAGCGCTCGGCCCAGTTCATGGTGAGGCGCAGGCTCTCCTGTAGCGCGCGCGCGATCGGCGGGGTACTCAGTGCATTCGTCGAAGGCCATGGCGATGTCGGCGCCGAGAGCGATCTGCACGTCCATGGAGTGCTCGGGTGAAAAGAAGTGGCTGCTGCCGTCCAGATGGGAGCGGAAGCGCACGCCTTCGTCGGTGACCTTGCGCAGTCCGCTGAGCGAAAAGACCTGAAAGCCGCCGGAGTCAGTGAGCAGGGCGCGCGGCCAACTGATGAACTTGTGCAGTCCGCCCATGCGCTGGATGGCTTCGTGACCGGGGCGGAGGTAGAGGTGGTAGGTGTTGCCGAGAATGATTTCTGCGCCAAGGGTTTCGAGAACGTCCTGCGAGACTGCCTTTACGGTGCCTGCGGTGCCCACGGGCATGAAGACGGGCGTCTCCACGGTCTGGTGAGGCAGATGCATGCGCGCGCGGCGGCCACCAGATTCAGTTGAATGGAGCAGGTCGAAGTCAAGAGCCACGAGATGATTCTACCGGGCTATGCGGCGACAAACCGGGTACGACCAGGGAGTTCGTTGAGAACTCCCTGCGTGCCTGGCGTGCTGCGATGCGCATTACCCGATGCGGCGGTTGTGCCTGGCGCGGAAGATGCGGCGCGAGGCAACGTCCTGCCGATGACGAATGATGCGGCGATCCATCGGCGTGAGCCGGCCGTTATGGCGCACACGCATAGCACGCGTTTGATGGTTGATGCTTTTTTGCTGGCGCTCAAGACGCACAGTCTGTCGAGCATTCAGGCGGCCGGTTTGGATGCCGTTGGCGATGCGTCGCTGCTGGTTGAACTTGCGCTGGCCGATGGTTTGATTGTGGACGGCCGGCACGGGGGGTTGTGCAATGGTGATGGCGGGCGCTGCAACCAATGCCGCCGCGAGGACGAACTTGAAGAGTCTCATGATGTTTCTCCTTCTGTGACGGCGGTGGCTGAACTTCGCTTCCTACCACTCACACTTTCTGAAACACGATGTCTGGAAATAGGTTCTGCAAGTCTTTGGTCATCAATCGATGGATGGAGGGTGGAGCGGGGCTGCGTTTGGGGATCTTCTCTTCGGATGAGGGTGGCAGTGAAGGGTTCTTCGTCTCCCACCCTTGAATCAGAAAACGATTCAAGGATGGGGCACCGACAATTGGTCGTATTGAAGACATGTGAGTTACAGATTCTAAAATACCCAAGAATGCCAAGAAAGCCCAGAAGTGAGAGACCCTGCCTCAATTTGCCACAAAAATCTTGAGTGCTCCCCCACTCAGGTAGCCGAGAATAGATCCGAAGCGGGAGCACAAATCAGCACAAATTCTTCTCGCGGTGTTAGCGTCTCATGACTGCTCTCGTCACTACTCGCGAGTATCTCTGGACTGCCACGCCATCGCCGCCAAAGACGTCATACGAATCGATCTTGGTCGTCGTCGTGCGATCTCGGATGGCGGACAGCAGTTCATCCACAGTTAAGACCCCATTCACCTTCAAAACGATTCCCTGATATACACATGGCTGCGGGCTGTCTTTCGATTGGTACGGATAAATCCGGAATACCGAATAACCAGGCTCGATCAGAATGTTCCAAATTCCAGTCTGGGCATCGATCCGCTGAATCAATGCCAGCTTAATCCAGTCCTTGGTTCCAGTAGGGTCGTCAAGTGCATATACCGCACTGCCGAGCGGGATTTGTCCCCATGCCTTGACGACAGGAGTGGAGAGACGGATGTAGTCAGCATCCCGCTTAGATTTGCAGGGTGCCGACTGCTGCGCTAGGCTCGCACCTCCAAAAGCAAACAATGCGAATTGGAGGGCTAGGGGCAGCGCCACCCGCAAAACCTTCGCGCGCAAGCTCATCGGTCCACCTATGTCTTACAAGTCAGTGTACGTCGAATGTGGTCGAATCGTCTGTTCCTCGGAAGTCACTCATCCGTCAGGCACAGAACTGCCGCAAAAACTTGTGCACGATTTTTAGCGCGCTCATGCTGTTTAACTTGCGGCGCTATCGAGAAGTGGGGCACCCATGTTCGCGGAGATATGAACTTCGCAAAATGCAATGGATGGCGACGGAAAGAGGCGTTCTAATTTCCGATTTTGGTGAGGCGGAGTTGGATGCCGACGCGTGCGACGCGCGGCGCGCCGAGCGTGGTGGTGGGCGTTTTGGAGACTTCAATCTGGCGGTTGAAGACGTTCTCGCCTGCAGCGAAGAGTTGGAGCCGCTCGCCGAAGTCGTGCGAGGCATAGGCGTCGAGGCGGAAGAAACCGTGGAGCAAAAAGTCATTCGCATCGTCGTCAAACTGATGGCCGCTGAGACGACTTTGCAGAGCGAGCGTACCGAGGGAGGGTTTAGAGGCGCGCAGATTCAACGTGGCCATGTTGCGCGCGACCTCGGGAATCCAGTTGCCGAGATCCTGCGTGCCACGCGTGACCGTGGCGTGCGCGTATTGGTAGCCTCCATCGAGCGCGAGCCAGCGCTGCGGCGCAATTTCGAAGTCGAGGGCCACGCCGCGGCTCTCAATCTGGCCGAGATTTTCGCGCATGAGCAGAATGGGCGATGAGGTCGGGTTGATGGTGACCGCGACGATGGGGCGATTGACCTGGGTGAGGAAGTAGCTTGCGCGGAGGGTGCCCCAGCGGCCTTGAGCGGCGAGACCGGTCTCCCACCCGGTGGCGCGCTCGCTCAAGAGCGAACCATCGGGCAGCGTGAGCTTGTTGCCCACCTGCGTGGAGCGATAAAGCTCATTGGGTGTGGGCGCGCGAAAGGCGCGAAAACCCGATGCGGAGAGAGCCCAATGATTCCAAAACTTGCGCGAAAGACCGAGGCGCGGATCGAAAACATGCTGATCAAATTGCGGAGGCTGCGAGGAAGTTGGCGTCCAGTTCGATCCGTTCCATGCGAGTTTCTGTCCATCGTAATTCTGAAACCAATCCATGCGGCCGGAGGCGGTTGACGGTCCACGCCTTGTGGACCCACATGGCCTCAGCATAGGCGGCGGAATCGCGCTGATGGTCGCTGAGATTGGTGAGTTGGGCGGTGCTGCCGTAGGTCTGCTCACGGTCCCAGATGCGCACGTCGTGCACGTCGGCACCGGCCACCATCAGCAGTCCCGCGCCGAGGGGTTGGCTCCAATGGGCTGCAGCGCCGAGCTCGTTGTCGGGTATGAGCGTGAACCGCGTGGACGTTTCGCCGCAACGGTAGGAGCAAGCGGGGTCGCCGAAGTCGGGCAGGTTGGAGATGCTGGAGAAGGTCTGCCGATAGTGCTCGGTCGAGCCATAGACGCGGAGGGCCGCAGAAGCATCATGGGAGTTTTGCCAATCCGCGCCGGCCGCGTATCGCCAAAGGCGGGTTCCGTTGGTCTGGTCGGGGGTGCCGTTGTGGCGCGCCTCGTTGAAGCCGCTGGCGCGGACGAAGAGGCGGAGCGGACCCTGGATCGTGTTCGGCGAGGATGAGACCATTCTGGCTATGCACGTTGGAAGCAGTATCGACCGGACCGCGCTGCGATGGGGCTTCCTGGATGTATCCATCGGTGCCCAGCGCACCGCCTGCGGCAAGCAAACCCCAGGGGCCATGTTTTGTTTCAGCGAGCAGACTGGAATCGAAAGTGGATTCGTCGCCGTAACTTGTCCGCAACTCGGCACGATTGGACGTGGGGCGGGCAGAGACGATGTTGACGACGCCGCCGATGGCGCTCGATCCATACAAGTCGCTGGCACCGCCGCGGACGACTTCGACGCTGTGAATGGAGAGCTCGGGCTGCTCCTGCCAATGAATCCATCCGCCGACGGCGTCGTTGAGGGGCACGTCGTCTTCAGTGACCAGCGTGCGGCTGGCGGAGGTGGAACCCAGGCCGCGCAGGCTGATGCCCTGCGAGGTGGGATTGGCCACCAGCGAACTGGAGCGGCGGAACAACTCGATGCCGGGAAGCTGGCGCAGTTGATCGTCCATGGTGATTGCGGGCGAATCGGCGAGCGCGGTCTCAGTGAGCAGGCGCGTGGTTGCCGGGCTTTCCAGCGTGCCGAGCGGCGAGCGATAGGCGGTGACGGTTACCTGCTCGGCTGCGGCGGCGAGATCGAGGTGGATGACCTGGTCCTGTGTCAAGCGGACTGTCTTCTGCGCGAACCCGGGCGCCGCAACAAGAACCTGGCAGGGATCAAGGCACTCCACATTCATCTTGCCGGTACTATCGCTGCGTCCCCGCAGGTTGCCGGCGGCGTCCGTTGCCGTAGCTCCAGGCAACGCAGCACCGTGGCTATCAGTGACCGTGACGGTCACGGTGACTGCCACATTCTCGGCGGACTGTGCGCTAATTCCCAACGGGGCTGACAGGGTGACCGCCAGCGCGCCACAACTCGCTCCGAATTTGAACCACCGCATCCGATTCGCTTTTGTCATGTTGGAGCAGAGCATCGAGCAGTTGCGCCACGATTTTGCCGTGGCTGGGATCGACAGCTTGCGGCGCGATTTCGCAGAGAGGAATAAGGACGAATGCACGCTCGGCGAGACGCGGATGGGGAATCTCCAGGCCCGGTTCACTGATTCTAAGGTCTCCAAAGAGAAGGATATCCAAATCGAGCGTCCGGGGGCCGTTTGGAATGCCGGCGGCACGGTCGCGGCCAAACTCCCTTTCGATGGCCAGCAGCGCGTCAAGGAGAGAGCGCGGGATAAGGTCTGTGTCAAGCGCGACGACGGCGTTGGTGAAGCGCGGCTGCTGGGCGAAGCCTACGGGTTCAGTGGAGTAGAGCGAAGAGCAAGAGACAACACGGCCGTAAGGTTCGAGGCGAAGAAGCGCGGCAGCCAATGTGGCCGCTGGCGGTCCGGCCTGGCTGGCAAGGTTGGCGCCCATTCCGATGTAGGCCGTGTGCATTCAATTAAGAGTACCTTGAGCGGGGGCGCGCAGCCTGAGACGTCCGCGGCCTGCTTTCTGGTAGCATCCTTTTCGGAGAACTTTTCAGGATGGAAGCACTGACCAACTCGGGACTTGGTGTTCGCCGCAATGAAGACATCGCACTCGATCTGCTGAAGTTTGTGGCTTCGACGGCAGGCGTGGGACGGCCTGCAGTGCCCTCGACGGGGTTCAGCGGCGCCGCTGCGCCCAAGCCGGAGGAGCACGTAACACAGTTGCTCGAGCTCTACAGCCGCTGCCTCAAAGCGGTTGAAGGAAAAGGGGCTTGAGCCAGGCCGGCGAACCCATCGTGCGCGTTGCGGTTGCCGGGGCGGGCGCATTTGGCCGCAATCATCTCCGCGTGTATCACGAACTGGAGACATCCGGTGCGGGCGTTGCGCTGGCGGCTGCGGTGGAACCGGATGCAGTCCGCGCCGCGGCCGTGGCGGAAAAGTATGCGATTCCGGTCTTCTCGTCTGTAGACGAATTACTGAAGGCCAATCTCCGGCTGGATGCTGCCAGCGTTGCGGTTCCCACCGTGCATCATCATGCGGTGGCGTCGGCTCTGCTGGATGCAGGGCTCGACGTGCTGGTGGAAAAGCCGCTGGCAGCAAGCCTGGCGGAGGCAGACGAACTGCTGGCCCTGGCTGCGAAGAAGGATCGCATTCTGCAACCCGGCCACCTGGAGCGCTTCAATCCGGCGGTGCTGGCGGTACAGCCCAAACTGCGCCGGCCGATGTTTTTCGAGGCGCACCGGCTTTCGGTTTTCACGCCGAGAGCGCTGGATGTGGACGTGGTGCTGGACCTGATGATTCACGATTTGGACATCGTGCTGACCTTTGCCCACTCGCCGGTGTGCGAGGTGCGCGCCGTGGGGCTGCCGATTTTGTCGCCCAAGGTGGACATTGCAAATGTGCGCGTGGAATTCGAGTCAGGCTGCGTGGCCAACTTTACCGCGTCGCGCGTTTCAACGGAGCGGGTGCGCAAGCTGCGGTTTTTTGAGCCGCGCCAGTATGTGTCGATCGATTATGCGCGGCAGGAATTGCTGCTGATTCGACTGGATGGCAGCGTGCCGCAGGAGATTGCGGCGGCATTGGCGGCAGGCAAGATTGATGCGGCCGCGCTGGCGCAGCTGGCGACGGGTGCAGGGCCGGGGCCAGGGCTGTCGTTCGCCAAGCCTCCGGTGACGCCGGGCGAGCCGCTGCGGCTGGAGATTGAATCCTTTTTGGATTCAGTGCGCTCGCGCCGGGAACCGCGGGTGACGGCACGGCAGGGCCGCGATGCGCTGGCGCTGGCGCTGGAGATTCAGGCGTCGATGGTTGCCCACGCCGATCGCGCCGGGCTGCGGAACTTCTTTGAGGCCGGCGCGTAACCACCGCAGCGACGAAGGTTTGCCGCTGAACACAGTCGAGTCGTCCGCCGATTCCAGGCTGCGCATAAAGGCTGTTTCGATCCTCGTGGAGGGGGAGCTTTTCAGGCGATCCCCATGACGCGGTTGACAAAGCCCACGACATACTTCCAGATAAGGTAGTAGCCGGCGATGGCTGCGAGGAATGCGGGCGCGATCAGCGCGTAGGGCACGTGGCTGCTCTGAAACCAAGTGACTCCATCCGCGCCTAGCACAAGAATGCCCAGCGAAGTGGCCACCAGAGTTCCCGCGGGAAGCATCAAGAAGGGCAGCAGCGCTCCATGGGGGCCGATATGCAAATGAGTGCGCGTGTTGGAACCGAGCCAGAGCATGTTCCAGAGCCCCCACAGCGAGGGCACAAGCGCCATGGGAAAGACCAGGCCGCGCTCGATGGGAAACGGAACCTGAAGCACGAACCTGACCACGATAAATCCAGCCAGCATGACAGGCAGAACCATTGTAGGCACAAAGACGCCGGCGAGGAAGGCGCGAAGGTAAGGATGCGTGTTCACTGAAATCTCACTTTCTGCGAGCCGTTTGGCCCGCGGGTTCACAGGTAATAGAGCAACACCGGAATGGTCGCCGGAACGATTGCCGAAAAGGCCACGAGGCCTCCCAGCAAGGCCCAATCGAACCACGGCGGTGCGGCCGGCTGGGCGTCGAGCCTGCGCAGCACGGACGGCCACAGATCGCGCGCGGGGTCAGTCTGGTCGACGGGCGGCACTGCCTGCTGCAGCAACTGCTTGATGCGGCTCTCATCGTGTGCATTCATGGCGTTATCCCCTGCTTTTGCAGATCTTTCCTCAGTAATCGGAGGGCGCGGAAGACGCGCAGTTTAACCGCCGCGACGGAGATGCCCAGCGCGTCGGCAACTTCCTTTTGCGGCAACTCTTCCACCACCGCGAGCAGAGCGGCAATGCGCAACCGAGGCGGCAGGCGCCCCAAGGCCAGCGCAGTCTTGCTGCGAATCTCAGCAGACACCGCGGCATCGGCTGAGGGGGCGGCCTGGATGTCGTCGAGCAACGCGCTCTCGGGCCTCTGAGCCCGGAGCCAATCAAGTGCCGCGTGGGTGGCGATGGACCGCGCCCAACCCTCAAATCCGCGTTCGGGCTGAAAGCGGGCGTGAGCCTGGTAGATGCGCCAGAAAGTTTCGACGGTCAGGTCTTCAGCCGCCGACGGGTTGCGCACGATGCGCAGCAGCCAGCCGTAGACAGCGCGCTGATGGAGGCGGAAGAGCGACTCGAAGGCAGCTTCGTTTCCGGCGCGGAACTGGTGCAGTTGTTCCAAGTATGCGGTCTGGGCGGCGATCTGGGCTGCGGTGTGGGCTGCGGTGTGGGCTGCGTTCTGGGCTGCGAAGTGGGCCGCGTCGGTTTCGGCTGTGCCTGCCATCGGATTTCGCGCCTCTGTCTGGTATTACGCGGAACTTTGGTGAAGGTTACACCGTATTCGACTTCAAGAGGGAACGTGACGCCGGCTCGGGCGGTAGTATGCTCTGAATCGAGCTTCAATGAGCCGCGGTCACAGGAGGTGTTTGCGATGTTTCATCTGCCCGTGTTCTTCTGCCTTCTTGCCCTGTATCTGCTGCCAACCATCGTGGCCAGTGCGCGCCATCTTTACTGCCGGACAGGGATTGTTCTGCTGAACGTATTTCTCGGTTGGACGTTCATCGGCTGGGTTGCTGCGCTGATCTGGGCTCTGGCGGCTCCCGCTCCATACGGGTACTATGTCCAGCCGCCCTATCCACCCTACCGCTAAGTTCGAATCCCCAAGGATAAAGCGATTTTCAAGAAATCTTGGACATCACCTCCGCGGCTTGACACGAGCCGGAATGAGCTTTATGGTTGGCATCCGGAAGGCAGGCAGATCTTTTCTGGGCGCCAAATTCCTCTTGCCCGTTTCGCCTGCCGGAAGGATGCGATGAAGAGCCATGGATTGACGATTGCGGCGGCGGCCCTAGTTTGCTGTGGAATGGCGTGCGGGGCGTGGGGACAGAATGCGCAGAAGCCTGCGTACTTGGATACCAATCTTCCGGCGGAGCAGCGCGCGGCGGACCTGGTTCACCAGATGACACTGGAAGAGAAAGCCAGCCAACTGGTAAACCAGGCACGGGCGATTCCGCGGCTCGGTGTGCCCGCATACGACTGGTGGAGCGAAGCCCTGCATGGGGTGGCGGTTGACGGCACCACGGAGTTCCCCGAGCCCATCGGGTTGGGCGCCACCTTCGATCCGACAACCATTCACCAGATGGCGATCGACATCAGCATTGAAGCGCGCATCAAGCACGCGCAGGATGTGCGCGCGGGACACAGCAACATTTTTGAGGGGCTGGATTTTTGGGCTCCGAACATCAACATTTTCCGCGATCCGCGCTGGGGACGCGGCCAGGAGACCTACGGCGAGGACCCGTTTCTGACTGGCCGCATGGCCGTGGCTTTTGTGACTGGAATGCAAGGCACGGATGCGCGCTACTATCGCGTGATCTCGACCCCCAAACACTTTGATGTGCACAGCGGTCCGGAACCGACGCGGCATTTCGCCGACGTGGACGTGAGCAAGCACGACGAGATGGACACCTATCTGCCCGCGTTTCGCGCCGCCGTGGTTGAAGGCAAGGCGGACTCCGTGATGTGCGCGTATAACGCCATCAATGGCCAGCCCGCATGCGCCAATCAGTTTTTGCTTGAGGATCAGCTGCGCGGCAAATGGGGCTTCAAAGGTTACGTGGTGTCAGACTGCGGGGCGGTCATCGACATTTTCGAGGGCCACCATTACAAGCCGAGCCAGGCCCAGGCGTCCGCGATCAGCCTGCAGCGCGGCATGGACAACGAGTGCGTCGATTTCACCACCAAGGTGACCGACGATCATGACTACAAACCCTATCTCGATGCCGTGCGGGAAGGCTATTTGAAGGAAAGCGACATTGATGTGGCGCTGGACCGCCTGTTCACGGCACGGATGAAGCTGGGGATGTTCGATCCGCCGGAGATGGTGCCGTATACCAAGATCGACGAGAAGGAACTGGACAGCGCGGAGCATCGCGAACTGGCTCTGAAACTGGCCAATGAGTCGATGGTGCTGTTGAAGAACGACGGGGTGCTGCCGCTGAAGAAGACGGACGTCAAAATTGCCGTGATCGGCCCGCTGGCAGACCAGACCAAGTTTTTATTGGGAAACTATAACGGCATTCCTACGCACACCGTTTCGATTCTCGAGGGAATCAAGAAGGAGTTTCCCGAGGCCACGATCAACTACGTCGCGGGCACGGATTTCCTGGGCAAAGAGGGCGCCCCGGTGGCGCGCGAAGGCGGGTGGACCGAGGCTGACCTAACGCCGCAACCCGAGGCAATTGAGGCAGCAAAGAATGCAGATGTGGTGGTGGCCGTGGTGGGAATCACGAGCCGATTGGAAGGCGAGGAGATGAAGGTCGATGTGCCGGGATTCAAAGGCGGCGACCGCACCAGCATCGCATTGCCCGAGCCGGAGGAGAAGCTTTTGCAGGCGCTGGCAGCTACCGGCAAACCGCTTGTGGTGGTGCTGGCCAACGGCAGCGCGCTGGGCGTGAACTGGGCGCAGGAACACGCCAACGCCATTCTTGATGCCTGGTATCCCGGAGAAGAGGGGGGCGACGCCGTGGCGCAGACTCTCTCTGGCCGCAATAATCCCGGGGGGCGCTTGCCGGTCACGTTCTACAAGGACGTGAGTCAGCTGCCGAACTTCGAGGATTACTCGATGAAAGGGCGGACTTATCGTTACTTTGAGGGCGCGCCGCTATATCCCTTCGGCTATGGGCTGAGTTACACAGCGTTCACTTACAGCGGACTTAGCATTCCCGCGACCACGGTCACTGCGGGAGAGCCAGTTACTGCGGAAGTTACAGTCACCAATTCCGGCAAATTGGCTGGAGATGAGGTGGCACAGCTTTACCTGAGCTTCCCCAAAGTGCCGGGTGCGCCGCACATAGCGCTGCGGGGATTTCATCGCATTCATCTGGAGCCGGGCGCCTCGCAGGTGGTGCGGTTTGAACTGAAACCGCGCGACCTGAGCATGGTGACGGAGGCAGGGGAGCCCATCATCGCCGAAGGCGAATATAAGGTGTCAGTGGGCGGCGGCCAGCCGAATACATCCGCGCAAGTGCTGACTGGAACATTCAATGTAAAGGGCACAATGAAACTGCCGGAGTAATATCGAGGGATTTGCGACGCAATGCAAAAGGGGCGCTTTCAGCTAACGAAAGCGCCCCTTTTGCTTGTCACGGCCTAGTTTGCGGCGAGTTGAGCGGGCTCCGCGATGACTTCGCGCATCTTCAGGTACGAGGCGTTGGTCCAACCGAATCCAATTTCGTTGGTGGTGTAGCCGGCACTGACGTGGACGTTTGCGTTGCCTGAAACCACGTTGTACTTCTCACGAATGGTGCCGTCGTGGGCGAAGCCCGTATCGATCGTGGCGTTCCAATTACGCGCGATGCGCTGCGCGTCCGAGCGAAAGCCCGCGGCATCAAGGCCGGCGACGCCGATCCAGTTGGTGGGCGCCCATCCGAAGGGCTCGTCCCATTGCATCCCGCTGTTGAAGTTACTCATGGATAACCCGCCTGGCCGTTCGAACAAATTAAGTTTGGCAACGACCTTTGTCGCTTCTTCGCGCGTTGCCACTCCGGCCCACAATGGGTAGAGCGAGGATATGTAGGCATAGCTCGAAGGCTTGTGACTTACAAAGTCGTAGTCGTCGAAGACACCTTCTCTGGCCTGCCACAGGTAACGGTGAATTGCAGCGTTGCGCGCGCTTGCCCTGCGACCCCAGCGCTGGGCGTCAGCCGGTTTGCCAAGCAGGAGGGCGAAGTGTTCCAAGTCGCGCTCATAGCGATAGAGCAGGCTGTTGAGGCACACCGGCGCGTAGTGGTGCGTGGCCCCATCGAACGGCCCCCAGCGGAAGCTGGGATCGAAGCCGGACTCGCGCATGGCACGGTCGCCAAGATAGTAATCCCGGGTGAGGCGATAACCTCCGAACCACGCGTTCATGCAGACTACATTCGCATGGATGTCGCAGCTGGTCTGTTTGAGCCGCGCCGCCTCGGCTGCATCGGGATGTTCGGAGCCTTTTACCAGGAAGCTTTCGCCGCCGGCCTTCGGATGCTGAACCAGCCAGCGAAGCACGTCAATGTAATAGGTGTCGTTGTCGGCCATCTCCGGCACCGGGCCGGACCCGTAGTCGAAGTAGCGCGCGAGGCCCGTGACGCCCGCTTTATGCTCGGGCCGTGTCCAGGTGGAATAGTCTTTTTGCGCCAACTCGTAGCCGTGCTCGAGCCACGCGCGGGCCTCGGCGCGACCCGCCGCGGTGGCCGGGAAGCTTGCGGGGTCCTCATACACGGCGCGAATCATCGAGGTGAAAAACGGCGGCTGCGAGCGGGTGAGATAGTAAGTCCGGTTGGCGTTGAGCACGGCGCCATAGTGCTCAATTTCGAAGTAGAAGTTATCCACCATGCCTTTGGCCAAGGCTTCGCGATGGTCGGCCTCCAGGCCCAGCACGATGAAATAGCTGTCCCAGCCATACATCTCATTGAAGCGCCCGCCGGGAACGACGTAGGGATTGGGAAGATAGAGCAGGCCCTCCGCGGGCAACTCCTCCGGACGCACGTCGCCGATCTTCTGCACGCGGCGCGGCAATGCCATGACCTTGACGTGGCACTTTTCCTCGAGTGCCGACACTTCCGGCGGCGGAGGCATTTCCGCAGGCATGTAGAGCACGGGGTTCGCGGTGACCTTGATGTCGACCAGCGAGTGACATTCGGTCATCGAGCGGGTGAGCGTGTCCCACGCGGAATGAATGTAACTGAGAGTGGCGTCCGGACTGGGCGCCGGGTTAGGGGCAGGGCTTGCAGGTGTCGTTTGAGCATCCTGGGCCTGCACATTTGAAATCTGGATTGCGGCGAATACAAGAACAAACAAGCGAAACAATTTCATGTCAACTCCGGTATCTGCGACCGTGAATCTTCTGGAGTGTAACGCAACGCACGCGCACCTTACCTGCAGAATTTCGGATATCGCTGAGCGGGTCAGGAACACTTTTCATCGGGGCGGTGTCTACACAAGCACAGTGGTTCCGATTGGGATGAGCGGAGAGCGCGGGTTTCCGGCGACAGGTCTTCGTTGCCGGGGCCCAGGGCCTTGAAACCCTCTTGACGCGCCAACCAGCGCGTTGAGAGGGATTGCGCGAGGTGCGCCTGCGGCCAGCTCTCCGCCTCCCGGACGGCGCGGCTAAATCGATTTCAGGGAGGCAGGCCATGTTTGAAGACTCCACCTTCGAATCCACAGGCAGAATCCGCACCCGCAGCCGCAGATGGATGCTTTTCACCCTGGCCCTCAACGGATCCATTCTTGTGGCGCTGATCCTGATTCCGCTCATTTACCCTGAATTGCTGCCGCGCCAGACACTCCCGTTTCTGCTGGAAGTGCCCACGGAACAAACGCCTCAAAGGCCGCAGCCGAAGGAGCCGTCGCGGGAGTTTCATGGCAAACCTGAAATGAGTGACGGCCGCATTCTTGCGCCGATCACGATGCCTTCGATCATCACCATCCTTCGTGATCCGGAACCGCCGCCTGCAGGCAATTTGACCGCGATGGATCAAGGTTCGGGCTTGCCGAATGGCAGTGGTGACATCTTTCGCGGTAACCGACCGGCCACTGTGGTTCATCCAGCAATCACGGGCCCGGCGCGGGTCTCTTCGGGCGTAATGAAAGGACTGCTGATCTACAAGGCCATGCCACCTTATCCGGCGATTGCGAAAGCCGCGGGGGTGCAGGGCACGGTGACTCTGCAGGCCACCATCTCGAAGTCCGGAAGCATTGAGAACCTGCGTGTGATCAGCGGCCCCATGATGCTGCAGCAGGCGGCGCTGGACGCGGTAAAGACCTGGCGCTACCGGCCCTATCTGCTCAATGGTCAACCTGTCGAAGTGGAGACCGCAGTCAATGTCGTGTTTTCGCTGGGACGGTGAATCGAATGCCGATGCAGGCGCGGCTCCGCTGGCGCGGGACACGCCTCATCGGCGACAATCGCTTGTGCCATGGGAAATCAAACTCGCCGCGAATTTATGATGACCGTCTCTGCCGCCACACTCGCTGCTGCCGCTTCACCGAGCTTTGCCGCACGCAGCCAACGAGTCTTTGTCGCATCCGGTACGCCAAATGGGATTCTGGCCTACGACTGGGACGCCGCGACCGGGCAACTGGACCCGGCGGGTGTAGCAGCCAAGATTGACACAGTGGATTGGATCACGTTTTCGCCCGGTCACGAGTATCTGTTTGCCGCGTGCGAAGTGGACAGCTTCAATGGCAAGCCGACCGGCGAAGTGGCCAGCTTCAGCGTGAAGAACGGCGAGCTGCAGCAGCTCTCTGCGCAAAACTCTGCGGCCAAAGGCACATGCCACGTGGGACTCGACCACACAGGGCGGGTGCTGATGTCGGCGGATTATGGCGGGGGAGGCGCGGCGGCGTTCATGGTGACCGCGGGCAAACTCAGTCCCGCTGTGTGGACGGAGCACTACACCGTGCACGGGCCGGACCCCGACAGGCAGGAGAGCGCGCACGCGCATTTCTGCTCCTACTCGCCCGACAACCGGTTTGCGTATGTAAATGACCTGGGCGGCGACATGATTCATGTGTACAAGCTCGATGCGGCCACGGCGCAGCTGACGAAGGCGGGAGCGTATCATGCCGTGCCGGGATCGGGCCCGCGCACGCTGCACTTTCACCCCAACGGCCATACGGCTTATTGCATGTGCGAGATGGCCTCGACGGTGGACGTGCTGGAGTGGAGCAAATCGGACGGAAGCCTGAGGCGGATTTCGCGGGTTGAACTTCATCCTGATCCCAGCAAAGCGCCAAACACCGGCTGCGACACAGTGATAACCAGGGACGGCAGGTTTGTCTATTTTGCGAATCGCGGCGACGATTTTCTCGCCAGCTTCAAAGCGGATTTCAAGACCGGCGCGCTGACGCGGATGGGGCGGTCGAGCTGCGGCGGCAAGACTCCGCGGAACTTTACTCTGGACCCGACGGAGCGCTGGATGCTGGTGGCCAATCAGAATTCAAACCTGTTGAGCGTATTCGCGCGGAATCATGAAACGGGCGAGCTGGCCAGCGAGGGCAAGAGCTTTCCTGCGGCGACACCAATGTGCATTGTGTTTGCGTGAGGCGCTGTAACTGAACGGCCCGACAACGAAGCGGAGTTCAGGCGCCCATCAGAGCCGGGCTGGCGAGGCGCGCGCCGGGCAGATGCGCATCTTCTGCATCATCGGCTGCGGCAACCATCGGCACGCGTGCCAGTTCCCATGCGGAGCGGTCTTTCATCAGGCGCGACACAAGCGCAGTGTGCATGGCGTGACCGGCGCGCTCTGCCACCACGTGTCCTTCGATGCGCTTGCCGGCCAGAGCAAGATCGCCGATGAGGTCCAATACCTTGTGGCGGACATACTCGTCGCTGAAGCGGAGCGGGCCGTTCTCTGGCCCCTCTGGCCCCAGGACAATCGCGTTCTCCGGGCCTGCGCCGCGGATGAGCCCCATATCGCGTAGCTTCTTCTCGTCTGATTTGTAGCCGAAGGTGCGGGCCGCGGCAATCAATTGTCCGTAGGTCTCAGCAGCAAGATCGACGCTGGCGTATTGCCTCCCGATGGGGGATGGAAACTCGATAGTGTATTCAATGCGATAGCCGGAGCCGGGATAGACGCCGATGAACTTGTCGCCCTCTCGCACTTCGATGGGCTGCAGCACGCGGATGGACTCGCGGCGGCGGCGCTGGGTGCGGATGCCCACGTTAAGAAACGCCTCAACGTAAGGCAGTGCGCTGCCGTCGAGGATGGGCAACTCGAGGTTGTCCAACTCCACAATCACGTTGTCAACCCCCATGCCGATGAGGGCAGAGAGCAGGTGCTCGGTGGTGGAGATGAGCACGCCCTGGCGCATCAAACTGGTGGCGTAGCTGACCTTGGCCACGTTGCGACCGATGGCGGGGATTTCGAAGTTGTCGAGATCGGTGCGGCGGAAGACGATGCCCGATCCACCTGGCGCGGGCAACAGGCGCATGGTCACCGGTGCGCCGGAATGAAGCCCTACCCCTGTGAATTCCAGAGGCTCGGCAATCGTCTGTTCCAGGTGCGCTGAGGGTGACAAATTCAACTTCTCCAGCTGTGGAAAACTAGTGCAACCGATAGGTTAGACGCGAAATGCGAAAGGCGCATGTGGCATTTTTGCCACACTTTGGGTATTGCGAGCCACCGTTTCGAGCCCGGCCGGACGGTGAGAGCTTGCCGTAACTAACTTAGAATCAATGGTTCAATATCATTCTTGATTAGAAACGCTATTTCAGAAGATTCCCGAGGGATGGAGACTTGCCTTCAGGTTCGGCCTTGCATCTCAGTGGGGCCGCGTCTCGGTTGAGCGGCAGATACAATCGATGCCTGTGATTCCCTTTCACCAAATCGTGATGCGGCAATGGCGTTTTGCCGCCGCGATCGTTCTGCTGGCGGGGGCACGGGGGTTCGGCGGTGTGCCCGATCAACCTGAGGGCATGCGGCCTCCGGACAAATACGACGAGCTCTTCCGATATATTGCACAGGAGCTTGCAGAGCCGGCGCTGTGCGAGAAGATTCCATGGACTGTGGCGGAGTCAGGCGGCTGGGGCTACGGACCGTCGTACGAGCGATCGGAGTGTTACGAGACCATCGCAGGAAACACGAAGAATCCGCAGATTTGCGCACAGATTCGACGGCTCGGCCCGGCGAAGCCTGAGATTGAGCAGACCTCGCCGGAATCCTGCATGAAGCGCGCGAAGGAGGGATTCAACAGCGGGATGGCGATTCCGCAGGCAGACCTGGTGGGGTTTTTCAACCAGATGGGATACGACCCGGACACGATTCAACTGGAAGGCATCACGCCGCCGCTGGTCGTTGTGAAGGACATCTACCGCCAGCTTCCTGATCGATACGGGCTTGCGATCCGAAGCGCGGCTGCGGGCGGACCCCACGAGGTGCTGGAGCCCGGAAGCGTGAATCAGGCGGAACTTGTGAAGCGAATCGAGAACGTAATCGGGGGGCCCGGCGAGCCGGTAAGCGCGCCGGCCGGAGACGTGGTGAATGCGGCTTATCTCGCCGATTTGGCCGCGATGGTCGGCAAAGACTCTCGATGGTGCTTCAAGATTGCGGCGGAGCTGTCACTTGCCACTGAGAGAGGTGGATTCCGCAACTGGTGCGTCTTTACTGTCGCCAAGGAAACCAAGGACATCGGCCTCTGTGAGCGGATTCCAACTCCATCGGATGGAAGCGACGTACGCTTGTCGCTTCATGCCGAATGCAAGCGCGAGATCAGCTCGACCATTCCATCGTGGACGCACTACGGACCTGAAGTGCCGACTGACGATGATCGAGTGCGCGCGCTGCTTGGCCTCTTGAAGGTGAATATTCCGCGCGCCAAAGATCTACCGCCTGATCGCATCTATGAAGGCTACAGCCGGTTTCTGTATGAGCTCTCTCGGGGGAAGGATGCAAAACACGTGGC
Source organism: uncultured Acidobacteriaceae bacterium (assembly GCA_963780515.1). GTDB lineage: Bacteria > Acidobacteriota > Terriglobia > Terriglobales > Acidobacteriaceae > Telmatobacter. The sequence continues at coordinate 52,444 of CAWACG010000014.1, read as the reverse complement.
GGCGCGAAAGCGTTTCATCGAGCGCGTAGAGGCTCTGAGAGATACCAAATAGAATCGATAGGTTGCGAGCGGCGGTGCGCGTTTTGTATTTGAGCTGTTGGACCGCAGACCTGCAAATGTGTTTCATCGCGACCAGGAAAGGTGCTTGAATGCCTGCTTCACACGACGCTCCAGTCCCCATGCGCGCACTGCTGGCGGGGGCGCGGCGCAAAGAGTCTGCGCTGATTGACCTGATCGAAAAGCTGGTGCGCGCCGAGTCGCCTTCTGACGAGAAGGCGGCTGTGAATGCCTGTAGTGCGGTGGCCGCGGCGCGTGCAAGGGATTTGGGCGGACGGGTGAAATTGCACCGGCAGAGCGGGTATGGCGACGTGCTTGAGGCGCGCTTCGGACCGAAATCGAAGACTGGCGCTGCAGGGCGCCTGCTGCTGCTGGGGCATCTTGATACTGTTTGGCCACTTGGTACGCTCAAGACCATGCCCTGCCGCATGGGCGAAGGCCGACTGTGGGGGCCCGGCACGCTGGACATGAAGGCCGGGGTGGCGATGGCGCTGACGGCTATCGAGATGCTGGCCGAGGCAGGAATGCTGGAGCGCGAAGTTGTGCTGCTGTTGAACAGCGACGAGGAAGTGGGCAGCCCGGTATCGCGGCCGATTACCGAAAGGCTGGCAGCCGAATGCGCCGCGGTCTTTGTGCTGGAGCCGGCGCAGGGGCTGGCTTACAAGACTGCACGCAAGGGCACTGGAGACTGGCGCATCGACATCAAGGGTGTGGCGGCGCATGCGGGAGTGGACTTCGCAAAGGGTGTGAGCGCCCTGCGTGAAATGGCTCGGGTAGTGGAGACGGTGAGCGGCTGGACGGACTTGAAGCGCGGATTGACGGTGAGCGTGGGCGTGGCCGGCGGAGGAACGAAGACCAACGTGATTCCGGCCGAGGCGTGGGCGAAGGTGGACGTGCGGATTGCCCGCAAGGCAGACGGTCCGCGGATGGAGCGAAAGTTTGCGGGGCTCAAGGCAGTGGACAAGCGTTGCGGGCTGGTTGTAACCGGCGGCATCAATCGTCCGCCGATGGAGCGCACGCGGGGAAATGCAAGGCTGTTTTATCGGGCGCGCGCGCTGGCCGCCGAGCTGGGCTTTGCGCTTGAAGAAACGGCGACGGGCGGTGCGTCGGACGGCAACTTCACTTCGGCGCTCGGCATTCCCACCCTGGACGGCATGGGCGCGGTGGGCGACGGCGCGCATGCACGGCACGAGTCGATTCTGGTGGAGCATCTGGCACCGCGCACCGCGCTGCTGGCAGGAATGCTGGTGAAATGATCTGCGGCATGGGCGCGACCGGCGTCAGGGGTGGCGAAGGCAGTTCTGCAGGAAGAAATAACCGGCGGTGACAAAGCCGATGACGGCGACTGTCCACCGCATTGCCCGCTGGTTGACCTTGCGGCTGTAATGGGCACCCATGTAGCCGCCCACGCCTGCGAGAAGAGCCATAATCACGCAGAATCGCCATTCCACCCGCCCGGCAACGATAAACATCACGGCGGGAATACCAATGGACACGGCCGCAGTGAGCACTTTGAGCGCATTCATCTCGTGAATGTCGTGCACACCGCAGATGCCGAACAGCGCCATCACCAGAAAGCCTCCGCCGGCGCCAAAGTAGCCCACGTAAATGCTGACCACGACCATGCCGACGATGAGCCACTTGTTGTAGCGCTCGCCTCCTGAAAGGGCCTGCAACCAGTGACCCAGCGGAAAGCTCAGCACAAACATGACGGCGGCAAACAAGAGGAGCCAAGGCAACAATTCGCGGAACCGCTTGTTGCCTGTATGCAGCAGGAGCCAGCCGCCAATCTCTCCCCCGACACCGGAAGCCACGCCCAAGGGGAATAACTTCCAGCCGTATTCACGCAGCAGCTTGCGGTAGGCCACAAGGGAGGTGAGTTGTCCCGGCCAGAGCGCAACGGTATTGGTGGCCTGTGCTGTGACCGCGCCTACGCCCACAGCGGTGGTGCTGGCAAGAAGCGCGGGCAAGGACAGAAAGGACCCACCACCGGCAATAGTGTTGAGCACGCCAGCAAAAAATGAGGCTACGGGAAGCCAAAGAGCGCGAAGGAGATGAATGAAGATTGCAGCCATACTTCACTTTAGCGAGCTGCGCATAAAGACCTATAAAGCTTTCGAGATTTGCGTATCCTGGTGAGTGGCGGCCGGCTGCGCCTGCCGACCGGGATAGGCTGCAACTGCTAAACTCCGGGTAAGAACCGACCTGGAGTTACCTCACGCAATGAAGACTTTCGCATTTATCCTCTTGCTGGCGTCGAACGTTGCTGCGATTGCTCAAGCACCCTCAAAACCACCCATTGCCGCGAAACCGTCCGTTGTCCACAACGCCGCCAGCGGCGTCAAGCTGCCTGCGGGAGTGCCTCCGGTGCGAGGCATTGTGAAGACTGCATTTTCACTTCGCTATCAGGACATCAAGATGGGCACGGGGGCATTGGCTGAGCCAAACAGGGTCTACAAAGTCCTCTACACGGGCTGGCTTGCTGCCGACGGGCACAAATTCGATTCCACCGATGACCATCCACGGCCTCAGGCCGTGGGCAAAGACGGCAAGCCTGTGTTGGGCCCGGACGGAAAGCCGAAACTGATCGCTCCGCAACCAATCGCATTCATTCAGGGAATAGGCCGCTTGATTCCAGGCTTTGACCAGGGCTTTGAAGGCATGAGAGTCGGGGGTAAGCGTCGCCTGTTCATTCCGTGGCAACTTGCCTACGGTGCGCGCGGAAGTCTCACGGGCAATCCCAAGAATCCGGGAATCCCGCCCAAGGCCGACCTGATTTTTGACATTGAGTTGGTGGACATGAGCGATCTTCAGATGCCGCCGGACCATCCCGGCATGAGCCGAATGCCCGGCAATCCAGTGCATCCGGGGACGACCAATCAGCCGGAACACACCCCTGCCACCGAAGCGGCACCGGCAGCTCCGGCCAGGCCTCAATCAAATTAAGGTATGAGTTTTCGCGATCTCTCAGGCCGGTCCGGCAGGGAGTTCCGGCGTGGCCGCGAGCAGCTGGCGGGTGTAGGCCTCATGGGGCGCAGAACAAAGCTCCTCTGCGTCTCCGGTCTCGACAAGCCGACCGTGCTCCATGACCGCGATGCGCGTGCTGAGGTAGCGCACCAGCGGCATGGAGTGGGAGATGAACAGATAAGTGAGTTTGAACTCCCGCTGCAGGCGCCGCAGCAGGTTCACGATCTGGGCGCCTACGCTCACATCGAGCGCCGACACCGGCTCGTCGAGAATAAGAAGCTTCGGCCGCAGTGCGAGGGCACGAGCAATGTTGATGCGCTGCCGCTGACCGCCGGAAAACTCATGGGGATACCGTCCCAGTGCCGACTCGTCCAGACCCACCTCGCCAAGCAACTCAGTTGCGCCAGAGCGCAATGCTGCCCGGCCCTTTCCCAATTGCGCCGTGCGGCCATGAATCGCCCACGGCTCGGTGACGATCTCGAACACTTTCATGCGGGGATTCAATGCGCCGTAGGGGTCCTGAAAGACGGGCTGCATCTGGCGGCGCACGCGGCGCATTTCGCCGGGTGTGGCGCGCGCCAGGTCTATACCGTCCACGCGCACGCTTCCGCTGGTGGGATCGATCAAGCCCAGAATCATTCGCGCCAGCGTGGTCTTGCCGGAGCCGGATTCGCCGACCAGCCCGAGCGTTTCTCCGGCTTCAATCTGAAGGGAGACCGCATCAACGACCGTCTGCAACTGGGTGCGCAAACCCTCCCGCCGCGGATAGCTCTTTGAGACCGCATCCACCTCAACCAGCGCCATGCCCAAATGGTACATGGGTGCTGGGGGATTTCGCCTGATCCTTGCGCCCTCAGTCGAGCTTGGGATGCAATTTTTGAAATCCCGTGGCTTGTTGATAGGCGTGACCAAATGCAGCCAGCTTTGCATCCTGGTAGTGACCGGCGAGAAAGGTGAGCGAAACCGGTGTACCGGGTCCGCCGATGTCATCGCTTTCGCCATCGTCGATCTTCGGCGGCTCGGGGGCATCGACTCCGCGAAGGCCGTTGGGAACGATGAGGGCTGGATGGCCGGTGAGATTGGTGACGACGAGCTGAACTCCATTGGTGCGCGCAACGATGATGTCAACCTGGTTGAAGAGTTCCGACACTTGCTCGACGGCGAGGGTGCGGGCGCGATTGGCCTGGATGTATTCGACGGCGGGATAAAAGCGCGCCACGCGAAAGAGATTGGGCCAATCCTCCGGTCCCTGCGCCGTGAGCAGTTTGTCCCGGCCCGATCGAGTGAGTTCGTCGAAGGCTGCCGCGGCCTCGGCGGTGAGCAGCGGCGTCATTGCGCCATAAGGCAGCTTGGGAAGCTCCACCGGAATGAGGTTGACGCCCATGGCGCGCAACTTGTCGAGGGCGGCAAGGTCGTAGCGAAGGTCGTAGACGCGGCGGGCGTGATCTGCAATTCTCTCCGCGCTGCTCTGCTCGCGCACTACTTTCTGGTCTGCGGTCTCGCCTGCGGGGGCTTTGGGTAGCTCGAGGGGTGGAATTGGATCGAATTCACTCTTCAGGTAGCCGATGCGCAAGGTGCGCCAATCCATCCCCGGTTCCGAGAAAAACGGGGCTGCATGGACAGAGGTGTCCTTGCCATCCGGCCCGTGAATGGCGGCCAGAACCAGTGCGCAGTCCTCTGCCGAGCGTGCGATGGGGCCGAGCTTGTCCATCGTCCAACTCAGGGCCATGGCGCCGGTGCGGGGGACGAACCCGAAGGTGGGCCGGAGGCCGGTGACGCCGCAGCGCGTCGATGGCGACGAGATCGATCCCAGCGTCTCTGAACCAATGGCGAAGCCTACGCAGCCCGCGGATACGGCGCTCGCGGGGCCTGCTGAGGACCCGCTGGACCCTTGTTCAGGGTTCCAGGGATTGCGCGTGCGCCCGCCAAACCAGATATCGCCCATAGCCAGCGCGCCCAGCGTGAGCTTTGCCACCAGCACCGCCCCGGCCGCGTCAAGCCGTTGCACCACGGTTGCGTCTTCATCGATTACCTGATGCTCGAATCCGCCCGCGCCCCACGTGGTGGGATAGCCCTTGACCGCGAGCAGGTCTTTCGCTCCCCAGGGAATGCCGTGCAGCGGACTGCGAAACTTTCCTGCTGCGATCTCCTCGTCGGCGGCTTTGGCCTGAGCCAGCGCACGCTCTTCTGTGAGAGTGATAGTGAAGTGAAGCGTTGGGTCGTAGCGCTTCAGGCGGTCAAGATACATCTTTGTCAATGCGAGCGAGGTAACTTTTCCTGCGCGGAGGAGACTGGCCAGTTCCGAAACTGTTGCGAAGGCCAGGTCCTCCACCCGCTCTGGGGAACGGACTGCAGAATCGGGAGTCCATCCGACGATGGCATGCTTCTGGCTGATCATGCGAATCTCGCGCGCCGCAGCAGCGGGCAGCGGATGAAAAACAAACGCCGGGGCCACGGAGTTGGGAAGGTCGAGCTTGCGGATCGCCTTGCACGATCCGTTCTGGTCGACGAGTCCATCGATCATCATCTGCTTCTGCTCGGCGGTGAAGGGACCAACCCCTGCCAGCACCGCTGCCTGATCAATCATTTCGGGGGTGATCTTTGGCGACTTGGACTGATCGGTCCCTGCAGCGTTCTGCGCCTGCGCGGCCAGGGTATACAGAATTCCAGGCAGCAGCGGTGATGCAACGCCGGCGCGGCTGCAGACAGCAAGAAAGCTTCGACGATCCAGAGTCATGTTGGGGAATCCTTTGTGGTGAGGAAGAAACTCTCAATGAAATATAGCGGAGACACGCAAGGTTTTCCGACAGGAAAAGGTGCTCGCGGACGACCTAAATTCAAGGTGTCAACAACGCTGATCGCGGCGATTTTAGTTACTTACGTCGTCATCCGGTCAGGCGAGATGGCGGCAAGCGGCCAGCGGGTAAACTGGCTGCCGCCGGTACCCACCGCGGCGAATTCAAGCTCTGTCTTTCCCGGCAACACCTTGTAGCAGCGGCTGGTGATGGCCTGCGTTGTGCCCGTGAAGGCCTCGATGACCGAACCATCCAGGAACAGACGCAGAGCGGGCTCAGCCGGGCTCAGCGCGGGCAGCGGGAATTCGCGATCGTCACAGCGCGCGGTCTTCGCGGCAAAGTTGAGCGCCAGTTCCCAAACCGCAGCATCATCCACCAGCAGGCGAACCGATGCGCTCTTTGTCATAGGCGTCGTGCGCAGCTCAACTTCCTGGCAAAGGTTTTCAAGCTTGTGGCGCGATGCGTTGTTCTGAAGCACGGTGCGCGCGCTGGCTCCGCGCAGCTTCTCCACTTCGGCGGTGACGGTCATGGTGAGCTGACCATCGCTGTCGATGCCGAGCAGGCGCGGCAGCGACATGGCGCCCGCCCAGCCGGCGGCGGAAAACGCAGCCTCCGGACGTGTTTCGCGAATCCATCCCCACAGGATTCGCCGGCCACCGGGCGCGAGAAAACTCTTGGGCGCATAGTAAGCGCCGTGATCCAATACGCCCTGCCGGGCGGGGGTGTAGATATGGGTGCGCGAATCATAGTCGCCCGTGGTCCAGTAGACCTTGCCTTCAGTGGAGTAGAGCAGGCAATGCCGTCCGTCGAGCGCGAAGAAGTCGGGACACTCCCACATGTCGCCGCTGTCGACGGGGTTGGACTCGCTGCGGCCTTTAGGTTTTCCCTGAACGAGCGGGTGCAGATACTCCCATTGGCGCAAATCCTCGGAGCGGTAAAGCAGCACGCAGCCGCCCTCTCCGCGCACACCGGATCCAAGGGCCAGATACCAGCCGTCGGACTCCTGCCACGGGCAGGGGTCGCGGAAGCCTGTCACGGTCATTCCCGCAGGCGGCGAGGAGATCACCGGCTGAGGAAGCTTCTTCCAATGCAGGAGATTCTCGTCCTCAGCGGTGGCGAGCATCTGGGTTTCGCGCAGCTTGTTGCTTCCGTCGCGAATGGTCGCGAGATCCGGGGGGGCATTTTGCACGCCGGTATAAATCACCGTGGGCACGCCGTGATAAACCACTGCCGAGCCGCTGAAGCAGCCCTCGCTATCTGGCCCGCCGGGCGTGGGCGCAAGCGCGATGGCCTCGTGATGCCAGTGCACCATGTCAGAGCTGATGGCGTGGCCCCAGTGCATGTCGCCCCACACCGCCGCGTTTGGATTGAGCTGGTAGAAGAGGTGATATTTCCCTTTCCACCAGATGGGGCCATTGGGGTCGTTCATCCAGTTGTGGGGAGGAAGCAGATGATACTCGGGGCGCAGCGGATCGTGGGCGAGATCGAGTTCAGACGCAGAAGTTGCGAGGCCCAGTGCATGGGCATGACGGTGCAGGAGAGTTGCAGCGGAACTGCATCCAATGGCGGCAAGAAATTTGCGGCGGTTCAAAGGCACGGCACCCCCAAAAAGTACGGTGTGGCAGACCTACCATGCTGCCACGCCTGCCCCTCGGTCGCCAAGCCGCGCTGAGAGTTTATGTAAGAACAATCGTGAATTGTCCAATTCAGGCAGATCAAGGCAGCTCTCAACTGCTGAAGCATCAGAAACGGGTAGGCTCGACGAAATCGGGGATTTCGGGTGCAACATGGCCGGGTGTTTATAGTCTGATCGCCGGGCCGGGAGACGCTTCCGAAACGGTGACTGCGGCAACGCGGCGGACCATACATTCCGTTTCGGCATCGTCCTGCCCGAAACTAGGAAGTAATCAGACACATCGGAATCGTCGCACGCCCTTGACGACATTGGCTCCATCTAATGTTCCCATGATTCCAGTACTACATAGCCGCGGGAGCAAGAAATGAATACTCGCCGGAACGCCATGGCCGGCAACAGACCATCTTCGCGAGGAGTGAGACTGGCCCCAATCGAGTTCATCGGCATGACGAACGATACCTGTCCGACTGCGTGTGTACCGATCTGAACATCCTGTGGCGGAAGGACAGCAAAAGACTGTTTTACCCCGTACGCGAGACGTTGCAGGATCGAGGAGTGACCTTTGGATTCGATTCGAAGGAGCGTGTGGTCCGTGTAAAGCAAAGGCGAGTTACTGCCAGAATCTAACCGGAGAAGTACCGGCGTCGCAGCACCTGCGGAAAGGCGGGCCGCCACAATCAATGGTCGCGTGAACGGCAGATCCTGAACGGAGCCGCGAGGCTCAGCAAGTGGAGTGTGTTCGCCTTTAATCCTGGATGCAAGGGCTCCCGATTCATCCAGGCACAGAAGATGCCGGCCATTATCGATGAGCAAATCGAAATGCTCTAGAAAATTCGCTCCAAGGATGCCTCGGATGCGAGAGTCCGCCCCTTTGAGTTGGGTCAATTCCTGGATGACGGCGATCGCATTTGGGACGGAATGTCGACCGGCCTCTAGGGCGTCCAAATAAGCAAACGCTGTGCGAGCGTAAGTTGCGACGCCGCCGACTCCGGTTGTGCCTTGAACCTTCAGACTCAGTTCCGCGGCGAGCGTCGGCTCCACGGTCGTGACTTGCGCCCCCGTGTCAACGACAAAGTCGTAAGGGCCAGAGTGATTGATTTCGACGGGAACAACAATGAGTGAGCTTTGGACGAGGCGCAAGGTTAAACTTATTACGTTTCCGGGGCAGTGTGCCTCTCCCTTAGCCGCAGGAAGCGACAGAGAAAAAAGACTTGCTAAAAGCAGGCATCTGAAACGTGACATCGACAATCTCCTCAGCCGGGTTGGCTGGGTCGAATGTCGTCTCGTGCTTCAACACTGTCGTGACGGTGCTCAAACCAATTTCTGAAAGTGGGTGACGGAATTGTGACGGATCACAAACCATTTGTTTTCAGGTTTGGGGAGTTCGAGGTCAGAGAGCGGGAGTTCCTTCTGATCAAGGCGGGAGAAGCCGTTCCCGTGGAGCCGAAGGCATTTCATGTGCTGCTATTCCTGTTGCGAAATCCCGGCAGGCTGGTCAGAAAAAACGAGATCGTTCAAGCAGTTTGGGGCGACACGTCGGTCACAGACAATTCGTTGACTCGGAGCATCGCCACTTTGCGACGGCTGCTTGGCGATGACGCGCGCGAGCCTCGTTACATCGCCACGGTGCAAACGGTTGGCTATCGATTTCTCTGCCGGGTTGAGGAGTTGAGTGGCCCAACCGAATTGCCGTCGGTTTCAGGTTCACCTCCAGAGAGCGATGCGGAGATGAAATCCACCGCTGCAAGACTCGACAGCGGATCGAGATGGCCAGTTCTTGCCTTCGCCGCGGCAGTCCTCCTGTTGGCGGCTGGATGGATCGTGGGACACTCCTTTTCAAGGAATGCATCGAGAGCGCCTTCGTCCACACCGGGCAGCTCTGCCTCGCGTATCCACACGGTTCCGCTTACTAACCTGCCCGGAGCGGTATGGTCACCGGCATTCTCGCCGGACGCAAAGCAGATCGCATTTATTTGGGACGGCGAGAACCCGGGAAGAGGCGACCTCTATGTGCAATTGGTCGGCGGCGACCAGCCGCTTCGGTTGACGCACACCCGTACCGGTTTCACGGGATCCGCAGCATGGTCACCGGATGGCCGGGAGATTGCCTTTGGGCGCTGCGATGATAGTGGCGGCGCTGTGTATACCGTGCCCGCGCTGGGCGGGGAGGAACGAAAGCTCACTGAGGTCGCTTGCCCGTACGGAGAGACGGGCTCTCCAAGCTGGACATCCGACGGGCGATCGCTGGTGCTTTCAGACCGCTGCACCCCAGGCGGGTCTCTCGGCGTTGTTGTGTTTTCGATGGAGACCGGACTGAAGCGCTGTCTTACGGCTCCGCCCGTGGGAGAAGGACATGGAGATTTTCATCCGGCCCTGTCACCGGATCAGCAGACTGTGGCTTTTGTCCGACTTGCAACGCCGGAGAAGAGCGACATTTACACCGTACCGCTCGCGGGTGGTCCCGCCCGCAGGCTCACGCCAGAGAACGCGGAAATCTGGTACCTGATGTGGGCTGCGGATGGTCGGAGCCATTTCATTTGACTCCTACCAGGCTGGACTCGACCGCACCTTGCGTATCTCCGCGGCGGGCGGCGCCATTGAACCGGAAACGACGTATCCGGCCATCGGCGCTCTCTCCCGCGACGGTACCCGGCTGGCTTATATTGAGCCACTTGATTTCTGGAGCAGCTCAACCGTCCTCTGGCGAGCCGATCTCTCCGCTGCGGGCGAGACGGTGCTAGGAATGCGGAAGCTGTTGCAGTCCTCACCAGGAGATTACGCACCTCAACCTTCTCCCGACGGCAGCGAGATTGTTTTTGAATCGGCTCGCTCAGGAAAAATAGAGATATGGAAGTGCAACGCGGACGGAAGCGATCCACAGAAGTTGACGTCGTTAGAGGGTAATGCAGGCACTCCCAGGTGGTCCCCCGATGGCAAGTGGATCGCTTTCGATTACTCATCCGCGGGCCTAAGCCAGATATTCGTGATCGACAGAGACGGGCGCAACCTTCATAGTGTGACGGTCGGGAAGCTATGAAAACGTGGTTCCAAGCTGGTCGAGTGATGGAAAAGCCATCTATTTCGCATCCAACCGTACAGGACTTTATCAAACGTGGCGCCGTGATCTCGCGAGCGCGCGAGAAGTCCAAATCACGCACCACGGAGGATTCGCAGGCTTTGAATCCTACGACGGGAAGACACTTTACTTTTCAAAGTTCAATGGCGGGGGCATCTGGAGTGTTCCTGTGGCAGGAGGGGAAGAAAAGCGCATCACGGACGCACTCCATATTGGGTACTGGGGTGGTTTCGCGGTGACCAAAGATGGCATTTACCTCCTCGATTCCGAAGCGGACCGCGGGCCGGCCATTCTCTACTACGCTTTTAAAACTCATCGGCTTTCCCGGCTACTCACATTGAACGAAGGGCAAAGCCCACCTCCCTGGAATGCGGACCTTGGCGCGTCGCCTGACGGGCGAGTCGTGCTCGTTGCGCAAGGCACATTCAGAAGCTCGATCGTGCTTGCCGAAAACCTTCAATAAAGTTGCCGCGACAGGTGTGCGTACCGGCCGCAGCGCGTCGCGCGGAGGAGCTATTTTGTCGCGGGAGTCAGCTTGAGAGCGTAGGCGTATTTGCATTCCGCGCTGCCGGGAAGCGTCACTTCCAGCGCATTTGCTCCTTGCGTCCATGTAACCTTGTCGGCGGAGCCAAGCAACTCGATGTTTGCGATCGGCAGTGCCGCTCCCTCGTGCGCCCAACCCAGCGAATGGATTGTGGCTTTGCCGTCTTTGGGGCAGGCCATGCCGATGGCGTAGACGGTGCTGCCCTTGGCGGTGAAGCGAAAATCCTCGGCGGTGTAGGGCTTGGTATCGGTGTCGTGGAATGCGCCGCCCTCGACCTTCGTCGGTCCCTCGCCAAAGGTTTTCCACGGCGTGGTCGAGTAGATGGCGTCGCCATTCACCTTGAGCCACGCGCCCATGGCGAGCAGCCTTGTCCGCACCTCGTCAGGGATGGTGCCATCGGACCGCGGACCGAAATTGAGCAGAAGGTTGCCGTTCTTGCTGACGATATCGATGAGCTGATGCACAAGGAACTCGGGCGACTTGAAGGTATCGTTTTCGATGTAGCCCCAGCTTGCGTTGCTGATCGAGGTGTCGGTCTGCCAGTGATCGGCCACGATGTGGTCCAGTTGACCGCGCTCAAAATCGCGTACGCCGGCCTTCCAGTTGAGCGAGTAATCCTTGAAGTCGATGACGCCGGTATAGCCGTGGGCCGCGGCGAAGTTGTAATAGAAGGCGGCAAAGCGGGCCACTGCAGGGCGGAAGTTGGGCTGGCCGATCCACCAGTCGAAGTAGACAACCTCCGGCTTGTACTTCTCTACCAATTCGGTGTCGCGCGCCAGCCAGTCATTGGTCCACGCGCTGCTGACGTAGGTCCAGTCGTTGATCAGGCCGTGGTCATCGCCCCCGGCTTCAATCCACTGGTGCGCGGGTCCATAGAGCGAGGCGTATTTCGGATCGTTCACGTCGGAGCGAATTGCGCGACCGCCGTCATAAAAGAAGTTGTGTTCGGCGCGGTGGGAGCTGAAGCCGAAGTGCAGCCCTTCGCGCGCGAATCGCGGCGGCCAGTTCGCCCAGCGTGTCGCGCTTGGGTCCCATCTTCACCACAGTCCAATCGGAAAGCCCAGAGTCGTACATCGAGAATCCATCGTGATGCTCCGCCACCGGCACCACGTAGCGCGCACCCGATTCTTTGAAGAGCGTTGCCCACGCCGTGGCGTCGAAGTGCTCTGCGCGGAAGAGCGGAATCAGATCCTTGTAGCCTCTGGCTTCATCGCCGTTTGCATAGTGCTCGTGAAAATTCTTATATGCGCCATCGCCGGGGTGATACATGTTGCGCGGATACCACTCGTTCTCTGCGGCCGGCACCGAGTAGACACCCCAATGAATGAAGATGCCGAATTTGGCATCCTTGTACCACTGCGGTTGCTGGTATTTCATCAGCGTGGCCCAGTCTGCGCGGAAGGGGCCGTCGTTCTCCTGCTTCAGTTCGTCGGCAAGCAGGCGGTTGCGCTCGCCATCATACTTGGCCACAGATTTTTGCCACTCTAAGTCGATCTCTGCGGCCGACTTGACCCCCAGCGTAGGCGCCAGGGGATCAGTAGCGGATGCAGAAGTCTGCGCAGAGGCCTGCACAAAAACCGAAGGCAAGGCGAGAAACAGAATTGCAGGCAGGAAACGGACAGGGTTTTTCATAAAGCCGCATAGTAAACGTTTCAGTTAGGGGTTGCAAACGTGCAAGAGGACAGATACTTCGGCATGTGAATCACGCTGATTGCGGACGCGACGAATGCCGCGCCCGCACGAATCAACCCGTATTGCGGAATCTGACCTGGTTATTACCGTTGCTGCAGTTGAGGTTGCTGCTGTTGCTCCTCAGTGATGCGGACTGAGTGTTCCAGCCGGAAGGTGAGGAGGGTTTCGGCAGGCAGGAAGATTTGTTTGTTGCCGGTGAAGGCGGTTCCAGCCGTGCCGGCGCCTGCACCCGCGAGGCCGCCAATCAACGCGCCTTTGCCGCCGCCGGCAAGGCCGCCGATGAGAGCTCCGAAGCCCGCACCACCGCCGACGAACCCAGCAGTGCGCTTGCCCTTGCCCTTTTCCGCGTGGTCGATGGTGCTGGTCGCCACAGGGTAGCTTCCCCATTTGGTATGCACACGCTCAAGGCGAACGGACAAGACGGCGCCGCCCTTGAAGCGGCCCAGCGGCTTGGCGTCGATCACTGTGCCTTCGGCACGTGCACCGCGAGGTATGACGACCTGCCCGTTGACACGCACATCGTCCGCAACGCTGGCGCTAAATGAGTCTCCGGGCTGCGAGATTTTCGAGCCGAGGTCCTGGTCAAGGCGGACAGCGATTCGGGTTCCGGGGGGTAGATCGACCACGGCGGGCGGAGGAGGCGCCTGCGGAGCGGAGGCCGAAGTCGAGGGCCCGGCCGGCGCGGGGTTGCCGCCAGACTGACCGGCAGGCTGGGCACCTTCCTGGCCTGACGGTTGGGCAGCGGAGGACGGTTGCGGATTCTGAGCCGTTTGCGCGTTCTGTGTATTCGTCGGCTGGTTCTTGATTTGCACCCGCTGAGCGACAGGGTGGCTGCGAGCGCCAGAATGGTGAGGACAGTAAAGCGGAGCTTCAAGCTCATTGATAAGACTCCATCTTGGGGGATTTTTAGGAGCACGGCATCCGGCCCTGCAGAATTGGATGCCTCCTGGTTAGGAATTGGAACCGTAGGCCCAGTGATTTGGCAGTGACCACCGCGTTCAATCCATGGAATATCGGCCTCTGATATCCCGATGCTCAGTATAATCACGCCACGGGACAAATTGGAGGCCCAGGAGACCCTGTCCAGTCTCTTGCGGTCTGGCCGCTCCCAACTGACCGAGGACGCATGAAGACGAGGAAACACTCTGTATATAACGCTTCAAGGGAAAGTTATCTCAGTTCTGGAGTCAGTGTCATCGACACGACGCTCGAGCCCTTGAAGGTTTTACGAGTGATGATTGAAGGGCTCGTCCTCAACTCTGAAACGGGTCTTTGGTTGACCCCCCTCAACGGCATTCCCAAGGTGCCCCGACTTTCGCCTTTTGACCTGATCTACCTGGACGGAGAAAACAGAGTTGTCCATGGGGCTGAATTGCTTCCCGGGGTTGATTTTCCGGGATTCAGCGGGAAGGCTTCCAGCGCCCTGGTTCTTCCGTTCAAGACAATCTCTTCGTCCAAGACGCGTCCCGGAGATCAGCTCGCCCTTGACCTTGTGGAAGAGGTCGAGATTGAAGCTGAACCAGATTCAGCCGAAAAAGCCCCCGAAACGCTGAGCGTAGAGCCCCCCGCAGAAACTCTCCCGGAAGAGCCTGAGGTTGTCCCTTCTCACTCTGAAGATGATTCCCCTCCCGCGGAAGCCGGAATTCAATGGTTGAGCGAAGAATTGGAGGTGGAACCGGAGGAGCAGGACGACGAATCGGTCATCAGCGAGGCCCTGCGTTGGGCCCAGGAGGTTGAGCATCCGCCGGAACTAAGGCCGGCCAAAACAATCACTCCTCCCGCCTCTCAAAGCAAAGCGCCTCCGACGGAAGAGCCCGCGGAAGAAATTGCTGTTGAACCTTTGCGGCGGGACGATGAAACCGGTCTGCAGGAGGCCGCTGCCCCTGAGTTGGATACGAAGGAAACCAAAGCTGAGCCGGCGCCCCCTGCGCATGCTCCGGCTAAAGCTTCGCTCCCAGGCGTCGCCCCACAGCGACAGCGTCCGCCTGCTCCATTTCGTGCATCGCCCGCCGCTGTTCCTGAGAAGAAGAGAACGCCAACCCCGGTGAAGCGCCCCCCGGCGAAAAGCGGCGGTGCAGCTTCCCCGCCAATTGCTGATCCGACCCTGCAACAACCTGCGATCCCACTTTACAAAGAAGGGAAAGCAGAAGGAACTGAACCTCCGACCCTTGACCAGGGAACCATGATGACCCGCGCTCTGCGCTGGCTCTTTCCGGATATGATTCCTCCTGCCAATCGGCGCCATTCTGTTCGCCGGCATGTGCAGGAGTTGGTTGCTTATGACTCAGCCACTGGAAGTCTGAAGGCGCATGCGATCTGGAACGTCAGTGCGACGGGGGTTTATCTGGCGACCTCGGAACGCTGGCCCCTTGGCACCGTTATCGCGCTGACTTTGCAAAGGAAGGGGCCACCGGAGGAGCGCACTGAGCGCCGGGTTCAGATGAGAGCGGAAGCGGTTCGGTGGGGCGACGAGGGGGTCGGATTAAGGTTCGTTCTGCCCACTGGAATGAACTTGCGCCATTGGGAGGAAACGTCTAACCGAGGCGCCGGCGAGACAGAAGAGGATCATGCCCTGGCGCAACTTCGGCTGGTGCGGGCCATTTCATTTGTGCGCCAAATCTGTCCGCCGGTAGCGGATGGTGTGATTCAGTTGCTGCACAAGGAATTGAGCAACTACAGGGTTGCAAGTGCGGTGGAAATTGCGCTCAAAGCAGAGGAGCTCATTGCTCCCGAACCCAATGCCGACGGATTGCTCGCTCATCCCGCAATCGTGCTGCGCATCCTTGAAATAGGATCATGGGCCGACCTCGAGTTTATTCAGGATTACTGGGCGGGTCTCTTAGCTGCGTCCTGTTCGGTTGAAGGAGACGACGTTTCAAATCTCGACTTTGTCGACTTGCTCAGCCTGCTTACGCCAATCCATCTCCGCATTCTTGCCGACGCGTGCACGAGAGCAACGAAGGTCACATCCGAACAAGGTGTGACGTCCTCTTATCCCCTCTATTGTTCGGCAGAGGACCTGACAAAGGTTGCGGGCACAAACGATCTAACCAAGATTCATCGGGCGATGGCGCAAATGTCTGACCTTGGATTGCTCGAGAAGAGCGCCCGATCATCCTTTGTTTCGTATGCTGAAAAAGCCAAGACCACTCCCACAAGTCTTGGCCTGGAGATGTTTGCGCGTTGTCTTGGACGTAAAGGGGCGGTGTAGCACCGAGCGGCGCAGACTCGAAAAGCATAGCCGGGTCCTCCGGCTCGCACTGCAGAGCAACCAGATCAAAAATGACAGCTCAGATGTCGAGGTTCTTCACGTCGAGAGCGTTGTCCTCGATAAACTTCCTGCGCGCCTCAACGTCTTCTCCCATGAGGGTGGTGAAAATGGCTTCAGTCTCCGCAATGTCTTCAAGCTTGACCTGCAGCAGGGTACGGTGCTCGGGGTCCATCGTGGTCTCCCAAAGCTGCGTTGCGGTCATCTCGCCGAGGCCCTTGTAGCGCTGCACCTGGTAGTCCTTTTTGCCCTGCTCCACGATGTAGGCGAAGAGCTCGCGCGCGGTTTGCTTTTCGACCGGCTCGCGCGGGATGCGGGCGGAGCGGCGGGCTTTCTTGGCCTCCGCCTGGACCTCCGCAGTTTCAGTCGAGTCGCCCGCTTCTTCCGGTTCTTCTGAAGCTTCGACTGCGGCCGACTTGCCTGCGAATTCGATGAGAAACGGCGGCTCAAGGAACTGCTTGATCTGAGAGTACTTCGACATCATCTGCCGGAACTCGGGGCTTGAAGCGAGGTTCCAGTCAATGCATCGCCGGGCGCCCTGCGAATCGACGAAGCAGACCGACCAGGTGTGGTGCTCCTCATCTTCGACCGGCTTGCTCAACGACTTGAATGCGAAGTCCTCAGCCTGTTCGGCGAGGTCAGCGTGCAACTGCAACAGCTTGGGCGGAACTTCACTCTCGGCCTTGGAAGCGAAATCGGAGCGGTGCACGAGTTCGGCACGAGCCAACAGTTCGGTGAGCTTCTCGTTGCGGATGCGCTTGTCTACCTTTTCCACGAAGCCCAGGTACTCATTCAAGTAGCCCATGAAGCGGGTCAGATTGGCGCCTTCGATGCGACTGGCACTTTCGCCGTGACGAACGATGATGCCCTCTGACGCACGATTCACCATCACCTTCACGAACTCGCGATCGTCCTTGATGTACTGTTCGAAGCGCCCCTTCTTGATCTTGTAAAGCGGCGGCTGCGCAATATAGACGTTGTCGCGCTTGATCAACTCCGTCATGTGACGGAAGAAGAAGGTGAGCAGCAGGGTGCGGATGTGCGAGCCGTCCACGTCGGCGTCGGTCATGAGAATGATTTTGCCGTAGCGGATTTTGGTGGCGTCGAAGTCGTCCTTGCCGATGCCGCAGCCGAGCGCGGTAATCATGGCGCGAATTTCCTCGTGGCCGAGCATCTTGTCGTAGCGAGCCTTTTCGACGTTGAGAATCTTGCCTTTGAGCGGGAGGATGGCCTGGAAGCGGCGATCGCGGCCCTGCTTGGCGGTGCCGCCGGCGCTCTCGCCCTCGACGAGGTAGAGTTCGCAGCGGTCGGGGTTGCGTTCGCTGCAGTCGGCCAGTTTGCCGGGCAAACCGCCGCCATCGAGCGCGCCCTTGCGGCGAGTCAGATCGCGCGCCTTGCGGGCTGCCTCGCGGGCACGCGCAGCCTCGATCGCCTTGTTGATGATCTTTCTGGCGACGGGCGGATTCTGTTCAAGGAACATGCCCAGCCGCTCGTTGACGAAAGCCTGCACGGTGCCTGCGATATCGGAGTTGAGCTTGCCCTTGGTCTGGCCCTCGAATTGAGGCTGCGACAGCTTGACGGAGACAACGGCCACCAGTCCCTCGCGCACGTCGTCGCCGCTGAGGTTTTCCTTCAGGTCCTTGAACAGGCCCAGCGACTGGCCGATGGCATTGATGGTGCGAGTGAGCGCGGTGCGAAAGCCGGAAAGATGCGAGCCGCCGTCGACGGTGTTGATGTTGTTGGCAAAGCTGAACACCGTCTCGGAATAGCTGTCGTTGTATTGCAGCGCGATCTCGATCTCAACGTTGTCGCGCATGGCTTCCATCATGATGGGCTTGTCGTGCAGGACCGACTTGCCGCGATTGAGGTGCTTGACGAACTCGGCGATACCGCCGGCATAGCGAAACTCGGCGCGTTTTGACTCACCCGTCTTCGGATCGGTGGTGCGCTCGTCGGTGAGCGTGATTTCAAGGCCCTTGTTGAGGAAAGCCATCTCGCGCAGGCGCTGTGCCAGCGTGTCGTAGTTGTAGTCCGTGGTGGCAAAGATGCTCTTGTCAGGTAGAAAGTGGACCTTGGTGCCGCGCTTCTTGCTGGTGCCGGCTTTGCGCAGTTCGCTGGTGGGCAGACCGCAACTGAAGTCCATCTCCCAGGTGTGACCGTCGCGCCAGATCTCGACGTTGAATTCCTGGCTCAGCGCGTTCACGCAGCTCACACCCACGCCATGCAGTCCGCCGGAGACTTTGTAAGTGGACGCGTCGAATTTTCCGCCGGCATGAAGCTTGGTGAGCACTACCTGCACCGCGGGCATCATCTCTCCGTTGCCAACGGACATCATGTCCACGGGAATCCCGCGGCCGTCATCGACCACGGTGATGGAGTTGTCAACGTGGATCACGACGTCAATTTTTTTGGCGTAGCCGGCCAGAGCCTCGTCCACGGAGTTGTCTACCACTTCGTAAACAAGGTGGTGCAGCCCCATCTCGCCGGTGGAGCCGATGTACATGGCCGGGCGCAGACGCACAGCCTCGAGGCCCTCGAGGATTTTGATGTTTTCGCCGGTATAGCTACCGTTGTCGCCGTTCTCTTGGGGAAGTGTCTCTTCGACAGGTACCTGAATCGCCATAGGGTTCCGTTCGCAGAATTTTCGCTCTGGGCCCCGTGCGGTTCGCAGTTTCCGGGCTCCGTTTCAGGGCTCGGTCTCAGGGGATTAACCGCTTGAAAGGCGGGGGCTTTGAACGAATTCGCCTAGCTTGATTTTACCACGCGGCGGGGGTGGATAATCAGTTAAGGAGTCACCGCACCAATGGTTACCAATTGGCGTATTACCAATGAGTTACATGACGCTAGTAACCAAACAGGTGACTACAAATTGATGTACCTGAAATAGATGGACTTACTGAATGAATTGCACTACCATTTTAGTGTTACCTGGGATGCGTTCCCAGCCATCTGATTCCCAGAAGGGGTTACCAACTATGAAACTCGCGCTCCAAATCTTCGCACTCTCTGTAGTCGTTGCCGGTGCCGCTGCTGCCTCCGTTTCGCCGAGAACGGGGCAGATGCTCGCCAGCCACCAATCCGCCACTGCAAGCCTGCCAGTGCCATGCTGCGGCCCTGGAATGCCTTGCCCCGCAAGCGGTAAAGCGAGATAGCCCGGTAGCACTAAAGTGCTATAAATGCAGGGCATTTTCATTTGATTCGATAGGCATGAGGCGCTATTCTGAGAAGACCTTCAGAACGGTAGGAGCCTTCTATGCCTTTAAATTTTGCAATGTCGCTGATGAGCGGTGCTGAGTTCCTGCTCTGGGCAGCGATAGGCTTCCTCTTCTGGACGAAAGGCTTGCACCGTCGATTTCCGGCGATGAGCACGTACCTCGCCTTGCGCGTGGCGTCGATGCCGGTTCTGTTGGGTCTTCTGTATGTCCAGGCGCAACCCTGGGGTCATCAATATTTTCCGTTTTACTTTTACACCTACTGGGCTGTTTACATCGCCAGCGCCGTTACGCTGTACTTCATCTGCATTGAGGTCTTTCGTTCCATGCTTTCGTCGTTCACCGGACTGATGAGGCTTGGCACGGTAATCTTCCGCTGGGCGGCCCTGGCGTCTGCAATCGTAAGCCTGGTTCCGATTCTCTACATGCACAAGGACGTCCTGATCCTTCAGGATGTCGCGTTCGGACTGATGCGCTCGGTGAGCATTCTCGAGCTCTGCCTGCTGGCGTTCCTTTGCTTGTCAATGAACGCTCTGCGTCTTTCGCCGCGCGATATGGGATTCGGCATCGCGCTGGGATTCGGCCTGATGTCGTCCAACGACTTCATCGTGGGCTCGCTTCTGGCGCGCAACGCTTCGCTGACGTCTCCGCTGCAGTTTGTGTATGAGTCGGTGGTCCTTGGTGTTCTTGGCACGTGGGTCGCCTATTGCGCCCTGCCCGAGCCGGTGCGCAAGCCAGTCGTGATGCGCGCAAACTCGACCATCTATCGCTGGAACGAGATTGCAGCAGCCCTGGGCCACGGAACCCAGGTGGCCGTGCAGCAGCCCGCCAACAGCTTCTTCCTCACAGATGTGGAGAAGGTTGTGGACAAGGTGTTGACGCGGAGTCTGCAGAACAGCGAATCCAAGTCGTAAAGCGCGTAGCACGCACCTCAAATGAGCAAAGGGCCGGTCGCCACAGCAACCGGCCCTTTCTTCTGCCTTCATTAAACAGCTTACGCAATAAAGGCCACGGCAGCGCCGCGGCCTTCATCGCTTATGGTTGAATCCCGTTACTCGACAACCGGCTCGACCGAGGCGAAGCGCCCGCGGTTGCCGTGGTCAGAGAACTTTACCCGGCCGCTGACCTTGGCGAACAGTGTGTCATCGGAACCGATGCCCACGTTGACGCCCGGCTTGATGCGGGTGCCGCGCTGCCGCATGATGATTGATCCGCCGGTGACAAGTTGGCCGCCAAAGGCCTTTACGCCCAGCCGTTGTGCGTTTGAATCCCGTCCGTTTGTGGAGCTGCCTCCACCCTTCTTATGTGCCATTGCCGAATCCCCTTCTGATCTGAATCGTCGCGCCTAGCTGGCAGCGGTATAGGTAACGCCGTCGGCCTCGATGGCCTTGATGCGTACCTCGGTAAAGTTTTGCCGGTGTCCCTGCAGCTTCTTGTACTGTTTCTTGCGCTTCAGGTGGAAGACCAGGATCTTGTCGCCGCGGCCCTCGCCAAGAACCTCAGCCGTGACTTTGGCGGAGGTGGGCTTGGCCACAGAACCGGCCTCGCCGCTGATCGCGAGCACATCGCTGAACTCGACGGTCTTGTCCTGCGAGACCACGCTCTCGATTTTTACCACGTCGCCGGGAGCGACCCGGTATTGCTTACCACCGGTACGAATGACCGCGTACATAAACCCTCCAGAGCGGCACGCGCCACGGCGGCTGCGCTCAAATATCCGAATGGCCTGGGCGGAAACTTCCGCGCTGCGGGACGCTCAAGCCCTTGAAAACTACGGACGAGCGTCTGGCTCCACAGCGACAGGCAGGAATCGCCAAACTAGAGTAGTTTACCGGTTTTGCGGGGGAAGGTCAATCTGGCCGGCTCCCTCCGTTCTCCCGTGTTGAGGAGGCTCAGGATCGCAGGCACTCCGCGCCGCGTTCAGGCGCGCGGGGGAATCACGTAGAACAGAATGGCAAAGTAATGAGCTACGCTACCTGCCAGGACGAACAGGTGCCATGCGGCGTGAAAGTAGGGGCGCCGGTCGAGAGCAAAGAAGAGGATGCCAAGGGTATAGGAGAATCCGCCCGCAGCCAGCCACAGTACCCCCGGCCAGCCCAGAGCATGGACCAGCGGACGTACCGCAACGACCACGATCCAGCCCTGAAACAGGTAAACCAGCGCAGAGGCTACGGCGAAGCGGCCCACGGCCAGACTCTTGAAGACCACACCGGCGACGGCAAGCGCCCAAACCGCGGCGAACAGCGACCAACCTACCGGACCCCGCAGCGAGATCAGCGTGAAGGGGGTATAGGTTCCCGCAATTAGAAGGTAAATAGCTGAATGGTCAAGCACATGGAACACATGACGCGCCCGCGTGCGTACAAGCGAGTGATAGAGTGTGGAGCACACATAGACCAGTACGAGCGTACTGGCAAAGACAGCGCAGCTCACTACGAGCCACGCGCTTCCCCGCGTGGAGGCGGCGACAAGGTATACGGCGCCAACTACGGCTAAAGCAGCTCCCACTCCATGGGTGATGGCATTTGCGAGGATATCGCCCAGCCTGTAGTGGGTCTCCACAAACTGATGATAGCCCTCTAGCGGCCGTGAGCCTGAGGGGGGTGACAGTCGCTAGTTCTTCAGGGGTGGGAATCAAATGCCAGGCATTTGACACCCAACATACTTTTCAATTGATTGTCGATGTCGATTTGTGACATACCAATGCTACGTATAATTGCGGAACGAGACGACGTGCGCCTGGCTGGAGTGCCCGGAACGGCCACCCAAAACGGCAGGTCCCCCGAAAATGAGAGCGTATGGAAAGCAAGAAATATTGCGTTTTCAATAAAACGACGGAACGCTTTCTCAGCGCAGGAGTGACCAGCCTTAGCACCAAAAAAGAGCCATTGGAAGCATTGAAGATGATGGTCGATGCAGAGGACCTGAATGTTGAGTCGGGCATCTGGTTGACGCCTTTCAAAGGAATTCCTGTGGCGCGAATCTTCTCCCCAGTTGATCTGGTCTATCTGGACGAACACTACCGGGTGTTGCACGCCGCTGAGTTGTACCCCGGCGTCGCGCTCACGCCATTTGAAGGCCAGGCCGCGAGCGCCCTGGTTCTGCCTCTCCACACCATCTACACGTCGCAAACCAATTCCGGAGACCAGCTGATCATCTGCTTCGCTGAAGAGTTGGTGCGTCAGTTGACGCGCGTTTCCACTTCAATGGCCCCTGCACCGGTGGCGCGGCGTGCCGCTCTGCCGGCGAAGAAGTCGCGCAGCACCGCTGCTTCTGTTTCGTCTGCATCGAGCAGCCGAACCGTGCAGCGACCCGGCTCTGTTAACGCTGCGCCCGTATCCAAACGCGCCGAGGCTATGCTGGAACAGCCGCAGAGCATGGGAGGAATTACTCCGCCTGTTCCTGACGCGCGAAAGCTTCTGCAGGAAGTTCAAAGCCAACCACCGAGCCAGAAAGCGCCAAACGAACTCCAGGCTCGGGAGATCGATTCGGTCATATCCCAGGTCCTGCGCTGGGCGGAGGAGACGGAGCGTCCGCTCACGCCGGCCACTGCTTCAAGTGCAAAGCCTGCCGTTGCGCTGAACGTAGAGCTTCCGCCAGAAACGCCGGGAGGTGCGCCTGGCGCCGCTCCTCCCGCGTCCGGAGCCGTCTATCACCCCGTCATGCGGCCGGCTGGAGCGGAGAAGCCGGAAATTGAAGAGGAAGCGGGAACCTGGACGGAGCAAGACGCAACCGTCTTATCTCAAAGTGTTCGATGGGTTGAAGACGCGAAACCCAGGCTGGCGTCGACGCCGCTTGCACCTTCGACTGCCGCACAGAGTTCGGAAATCAACTCGCAGAATCCGCGCCGCGAAAGTGGCGGCGCGCCCGCCGTGCCAGGGGATCGCTCCGCTGCGACGCGGGCCGCAACCCGGCCATTGAACGCCGGCGAGACGGTGGAATCATTGGGCGAGAAGAAGGGACCGCTGAAAGTCGGGCCCCAGCGCCTGGCTGAACAGGCCGAGCCGCCGCTCAGGAATACTCCGGCTTCAACGAGGCTGGGGCCGGTCTCGCAGAGCACGGAATCCCGCCCGCAAACGACTCGCGCCGAACAGGCTGGTGCTGAAGCCGCCAGACAGAAGCAGGCCGCAGCGCAGAAGCTGGAGCCAAGGGAAAAGCCTGCATCACGAGCCAAACAGAAAGATTCATTGCAGAACCGCTTCATGCGCTGGCTCTACGCTGAGCCGGTTCATGGCCCCGTGGACCGGCGCAGATCAAGCCGGCATCGCGCGCCGGGACTGATTGCCTACTACTACACCGGCGGCGCCCCGAAGCCGCATAAGATCGGCGACATCAGCGCGACTGGTTTCTACCTGGTGACGGAAGAGCGCTGGTTGCCGGATACCATGATCCGGATGACCCTTCAACGAGCCGGCTCTGAAGGAGAGAACCCGGAAGACGCAATCTCTGTGGTGTCGAGGATCATCCGCTACGGTTCGGACGGCGTCGGGAGCGAGTTCATCCTGCCTGAATCGACCCATCCAAAGAGTCACCAGATCATGTCTGGAGCAGAAACCGATAGGGAAACTCTAGAACGATTCCTGCACGCCTCAAGCTCTGCGCGACGATAGAGCGATTTTGACGGCTTTCTTCGAAATCATGCTTTCTCGAACCCTCGTCTTAACACCGGAACGAAACTGCTGTTGCCGCGCATTTTCAGGGCTTACGCAGTGAGATTGCGCGGGCATCCTCACTCGAATCTCTCTGTCGCAGGAACCCATGCAGAGACTCGGTAAGGCCTCGCTGTTCCGCTTTG
The DNA here is from genome assembly GCA_963780515.1 of uncultured Acidobacteriaceae bacterium. Taxonomy (GTDB): domain Bacteria; phylum Acidobacteriota; class Terriglobia; order Terriglobales; family Acidobacteriaceae; genus Telmatobacter. Next base: position 28,402 of record CAWACG010000014.1, on the reverse strand, counting down.
CGCAATACTGCCTTTCCCCGTCTTCCAGGCCAATTGCAGTTCCGGTTCCTTTGCTCCGGGAATTGTGAAGGGCAGTGAGCCGTCACCGAAAATGCGAACCAAAAGGTTGCGCGTTTCCGAGTCCGCGGTGCAATTTGCCACGCCGCCCATGGGCAGCACTGAACCTGCTTTCACGTAGACGGGGATTCGATCGTAGCTCGCAGGCACTTCAATGGTTTGCCCACCAGTGACCGGCTCTCCCGACCAGAAGTCGTGCCAGTTTCCGCGGGGCAGCACAACCTTGCGGGAAGGCTCGCCCGCAAACATTGGTGCGACCATCATGCGGTCGCCCACCATGAACTGGTCGTCACATTCAGCGAGAGCAGGGTCGCTGGGATCTTCCAGGATGAGCGCCCTGAACGGCGGCGTGCCGTCTGCAGCATAGCGCGCAAATGCTGCGCGAAGATAAGGAATGAGAAGCATGCGCCACTGCAGCACCTCGCGGCAGCGAGCTTCCAGCTTCTCCCATCCCGGCTCCAATTCATTGCGGTTGTTCTTTGCGCGGTCCTGCTGCTTCCAGGGAGGATTGGCGATATACCATCCGTTGACCATCGCCAGGGGAGAAAACACTATCGTCTGCAGGCGGCGAATCAAGTCCTCCGGTCCGGTTGCATCGCGCACCTCGGGACACCAGAGCAGGCCGGAAAAGCCTGCATTCACAAGGCTGCGCACGAATGCGCGATGATCGTAAAGATCGCTGTAGAGCACAAATGGATAGGGCGCAGCGAGCGCACCGCTGGAGCGGACCAGGCCATAGGTCGGCTCATTCGCCGCGCGAAACTGCTCGAGGAGCGTGTCCTGATAGCGCTGGCCAAAGACGGAATGCATCTGTTCGCCGTCTTGCCCGGAAGGAAAGTGCGAGAACTCGGGAAACGACCATCCGCCGGTGTAATCGGAGTTGTCGCACTCATCCAGCTTGAAACCGGAAACGCCGATATCGATGAAAGTCTTGCGGTGATACTCGCCGAAGATGCGGCGCGCTTCAATGTCTTGAAAATCCGGAACCAGTCCCCGCCACACCAGATAGTCGCCCGCATGGGCCGCGATGGCGTCATGAAAGGGAGCGGTGGGATGCGTGAATGCATGTTCCCACAGGTTCAGTTTGTAGTTCATTGATGCCAGATCGTGCACAAAGCGGGCGGGATCAGGAAAGCCCTTGCCCCACAGGAAACTGCAAGAGTAGGCATGGGACTGCCAGCCCGGCTCAAGGCCGAGCACGTCGCACGGAATCTTGCGCTCACGAAACTCCTTTGCGAGCAGGATGACTTCGTCGCTGTCGGCTCTCGCCTGGGTGCGATACCAAAAGCCCAGGCCCCACTCCGGTGGATTGACTCCGCCGCCTGCAAAGAGATTGAAGCGGCGCACGGCGTCCAGCATCGAAGGTCCGCCGAAAAGATACACATCGAGACCCTGGGCTTCATCCACCTGCACCGTGATGAAGGCCCTCTCGCTCTCTTCCAATTTGGGAGCATCTTCTGCATACCCTGCACGCTGATCGCTGGTTTGCTCCTCGACGCGCCGCGCTGTCCCGCAGCAGAATGTGGCGAAGCGGGCGGTGTCGACAAAAATCCCGTACCCGCGCGTGGTGACATAAAAGGGAACCGGAGCATGTGAATCGCCTGTGTCCATACGGGGATCGGCGTTCACGCGCAGTTTCTTCTTTTTGCCGCGCTGATTCAGAGAAAGCATCTGCAGGCCGAAACCAAACAGATTCTCACCGGGTTCCAATCGCAGTTGAACGGTGGTCCCGCGCTTGTCAGTCTCCACCATAGGCGTTGCAAGGGGCGCATCTGCGACCTGCGGGAGGGTGTGAAATGCACTCGCCGCGGGTGCGATGGTACGCGTCGAGACGGGCGTGAAAGCCTCCGGCGAGCCAACGCGCGCACGCCAGATACCGGGCATCACCAAGGTCCACTCATGCGATGTAAATGGGTTTGAAGGCATCGCCGTTCCATGTGCCGGCGGCAGGGTTTCAGTGTGCGCTGTTTCGGGCAGCACCGCGGTCACAGCGCCCAGGGCGATTCCCTTCATCACAGACCGTCGGCTGAATGCCGGTGTTTCACTTCTACTCATGTGTTTCATGCGCGAATCCTCTCCCTGCCTGCGAATCTCTTGATTGGCGCCTCTAAGTGCGGGAACAGAATCGTTCCTCACTTGTTGCAGCGGCGCTTGAACTCATCGGGCGCCGACCGTCTCGAATGGTTGCGTGTTCTTGCGCCCGGCGTGCGCACGGCTCTTCAGCATTTCGTCGGCAAAAGCAATGTATTGCTGCCAGTCTTCCCTGAGAATGTCGTGCCCGCCGGCACGGACATAGTATCGAACCACGTCACCAACAGGCTTTCCCACTTCAACATTCGCGTCCGCATTCACCCCCTCCTCGCCGAAGAGTCGATAGACCTGGCTGGCGGCAGCAGTGGAAAGAAACTCTCCTTTGGGATCGGAGAACGGGTCCTGCTGGGCGCTGGCAACAAATAGCGGCCGCGGCGCGATGAGGGCAAGCACGAAATGCCCATCAACCGGCATCTGGTCGGTACGGCCAGTGAAGTGATGATAGTTTGCGCAAAACCAATAAGGGAACGCGATGTTCAGATGACTGATCTGCTCGCCCGTCTGGCGATGCGACAGCGTGGCTCCGCCTTGGCCCGACTCATTTGAAATCACCATTGCGAATCGCTTATCCTGGGCCCCGGCCCACAAGGCCGTTTTGCCAAAGCGCGAGTGGCCGATGGCAATGATTGCAGTGGCGTCGACGCCGGCATCCGTCTCAAGATAGTCCACTGCGCGGCTCATGCCCCACGCCCACGCGCCAATCGCGCCCCAGTCATCCGCCGCCGGAATCATCTGGCCGGGCTTGAACAGAAGTGGCCGGACGCCATAACCGATGCCTGCCACGAAGTCAGGCTCAATGTCTCCGCCGTATATTGTCGCCAGCCCATAGCCAGCTTTCAGAATCATGGCAACCGGCCATTCGCTTGCATTGGCTCCGCGGGAGTCTTCTGCCGCGCGACGGCGAACGTGCCCGGACAGTTCCTTCGCAATCGGCGTTTTCGCAAGCGCGGGGTCAGGGACCCATACGTCGTTCAGGTCGATGCCCGGATCGGAGCTGACCGTCTGGTTCCCGTTGAAGTTCAACCCCATAAACACCGGCGACCGCATTGTGGCGCCGGCTGGCAGATAAAGCAGCAGGTGAAGTTCCCGCGTGTTGGGGGATGAGCCGATCGTGATGGTGATTTGCTTGCGAATCGCAATGCCGCCCAACGCATGCGCGTCGGTCGATGTCACGCGCATCGCAGTGGCCACAACCGTCTGGGGCGTCCTCCCGTATACATTTTCCTCAAGATCGCGCAGAATCTCCGGCCTGCGGAGTGCCGTAAATTGTTGCGCATCGCTTACCCGCGTGCCGTCATGAAGGATGAGCAGATCCGGCCACGCTGCGCTTCCCTTCTTCTCCGTTGAGTCCGCCTTCTGTGCTGTGCACGGTTGCGCGCACTGCAACGCCCCAGCAAGAACAATCACTGCAAAACCAAGCCGGCGCAAACACCCGGAGAGGCTGCACCATTGCTCATTTCCCCAATTTCGTTTCAGGCTCATCGCCGAGTCCCCTTATCTGAATCGCTGCCCATCGGTTCCGCTCTCAATTATCTCCCTCTCGCACCAATCCATTTTGCCTCGGCTCTCGTACCGCTGATACGGGCCACCTTAGGGTCCGATACCGAGATGGAGGTCTCAATGGGTCTCACGATCTTTCCAGAAGAATTCCGCCGAATGAGTGAACAGTTGGTCAACCGCCGCAACTTCATGCAGCGGACGGGCATGGCCAGCCTGGCTGCTGTTGCCGCTCCACTGCTTGCCGGAGCCTTTACTCCCCTCACCGCCCGCGCTGACGAACGCGAATCCTCGGCCGAAGCGGCTGGAGAGGCGGCGCAGGCCAAGGACACTGTCGCCGAGATCGCAACCGCTGCGCTGATCGCCGAAGATCTGGCCACCACCTTCTATTACAACGGACTGGTGGGCGCCGTGATCCAGGATCCCAATCTGGCCGGCCCCGGCGGTTCCGCCGACAACGTCACATCCGGCGGCAATCTCGGCAACGTGAACTACATCCAGGCCGCGCTGACTGAGGAGATTTCGCACGCCAACCTTCTTCGCAGCCTGCTGGGCATCTCCAAAGCGACGTCCGATCCAGTACAGACCTTTTATTTCCCCGCTGGCACCTTCGACAGCATCGGCTCGTTCCTGGGTCTGCTTGATGCACTCGAGAATGCCTTCATTGGTGCCTACCTGAACGCCATTCAGGAGTTCGCACGAATGGCTGCCGATGTGCGCGGCAAGCAGGACCGGCACGAGTGGTACGACACCCGTTACTCAGCAGAACAACTCGACTACCTGGCCAAAGTCTCTGCGAGCATCATGGGCATCGAATGCGAGCACCGCGTCCTGGGCCGCGTGATCTCCAACAGCAACCCGGCAAACAATCGCAACTACGAAACAACGGACGGAATCACCGCCGTGTACAACGGTGCAAACTCAGCCGTCGTCGCTCTTACGCCGTTTCTCACACCCAGCACTGGCCCCGGCTTCTCACTTCAAACTGCTCTCGCTCAGCAGGGCTCCGTATCCATCCCGGTTTCAGGAGCGCCGCCGGCGTTCTAGGGGCATTCGCGTCGGTGTGGATCGATATGTCGCCCTGGTGGCGGGGCGCTTTCAGCACCTGTTGCCGAATGCAAAGGCATCTCAAGCTTCCAACACCGGCCCCAAATGGCCCGCGTCTACCACGAGACGCGGGCCGTTTTGTTTGGGGCGGACTCGCCTTGCGACACCGCGGATGAATCAACCGAAAGTTTGCAATCGCCTTGCCACGGTGGAAGATTTGAACGCTCAGGCGTATCCTTCTCCTGATCATCCCTTGCATTGTCTGGCGCACTTTTATGAAGTGGCGTCTTGAGTTCTAATCCGCGCACACCTGCGTCTCAGTCCGAACTCCACCGACTATCAAGGTAGAAAGAGAAGCAATACGATGCACTCGACAAGTCAGTTCATGGCCATCCAACGTAAGTCAGCCAGAAGCCTTGCGTTCCCATTCCTCGCGGTCATGCTTGCATTCGCATCACTTCCGGCGACGGCGCAGCAGAAGCCAAACGTTGCGGGCGACTACAACGGCACGCTCGGGCCACTGCAAGTTAAGTTGCATTTGAAAGCGGACGCCGCGGGCGCCCTGAGCGGCACTCTCGACAGCCCCAATCAAGGCGCTCTCGGAATTCCCTGCGCGGATTTCCACCTTGACGGGCAATCCCTCAGCTTCACCGTTCCTGCGGTACATGGTTCGTGGAAGGGAACGGTGGCGGCGGACGGCGCGTCATTGAGCGGCACATGGGATCAGGGAGGCCCATCGCCGTTAACCTTCGTCCGAGACACCTTCGTACCTGCGGCCAAGCCTTCACCTGTCGATGGCATATGGCTGGGCACCCTCATCGCGGGCAGCCAATCTCTGCGCGCACAACTCCGCGTGAAAAGTGACATTAGCGGCCGCGAGTTCTGCTCCTTCGACAGTCTCGACCAACACGCCATGGGTCTGGAATGCGACCATGTGGTTTTCGCAGGTGCTGACTTCTCTTTTGATGTCCCGGTCGTCCATGGCCATTGGAGCGGCAAACTTTCCGCAGACGGAAACACACTCACAGGCACATGGAGCCAGGGCACTCCGCTGCCGTTAAACTATGCTCGCCAAAAGTCCGAGATCGCGGCCACGCCCATCCCGCCGCCCACGTACGATCCCGCTCTCGCGCCGGTATCCGCAGACGACCTTCAGGCGGTGCTGGACAAGGACCTTGCTGAAGCGCTGAAGAGCGGACAACTCGCACCGTCCACCGGCGCCGGCGTTTCGATCGCGGTGCTGAAGCACGGCGTACGCCGGGTTTTCAGTTATGGCGCTGTCAAGCCTGACTCGATCTTTGAAATCGGTTCCATCAGCAAGACGTTCACCGGCCTGATCCTTTCGCAAATGGTCGAGCAGGGGAAGGTGAAATTCGATGAGCCGGTGCGCGAGTTGCTGCCTCCGGGAACGGTGGCCAAGCCCTCCGGCGCTGAGATTACGCTGCTCGACCTGGCCACGCAGCACTCCGGCCTACCGCGCATGCCCGACAATTTTGCCCCCGCCGATCCGGCCAATCCCTACGCCGACTATCACACTGCTAATCTCTATGCGTTCATCGCGAAACAGGGCGTCGCAAAGGCTGCCGACGCTGGTTTCCTCTACAGCAACCTCGGCTTCGGCCTGCTTGGCCAGGCGTTGGCTAATCGTTCCGGCCTATCCTATTCAGACCTGCTCAAAGCAGAAGTAACTGACCCGCTGGGCCTCAAAGACACCGCCGTGTCGCTCTCGCCGGAGCAACTGGCTCGCTTTGTTCCCGGCCACGATGGCGATCATCATCCCGCGCACGCGTGGGACCTGGATGCCTTCGCCGGCGCCGGCGCCATTCGCTCCACCGCCTCCGACATGCTGACCTATTTGGAAGCTAATCTGCATCCGGAGAACGTCAAGCCGGTCGCCGGCTCAGCGGGCGCGGCCACGCTCTCCGCGGCCCTCACTCAATCCCATGAGCTGCGTGCCGACGCCATGCCGGGAATGCGCATCGCGCTTGCATGGCTCTTCGAATCCGAAACCGAAAGCTACTGGCACAATGGCGCCACCGGCGGCTACAGCGCTTTTGCGTTTTTCAGTCCAAAGTTCGACTGTGCGGCCGTTGTGCTCTCCAACACCACTGTCGGAAGTGCAGGCAGCTTTGCCGACCGGCTTGGCCAACACATTACTCAGCGCTTATCGGGAAAGCCGGCTATCTCCCTCGCGCCATAGATAGACTTCTAAGTATCTCGAATGGAACCATTGAATCCTGATAAGTCGTCTTGACCGTGGAAAAATATTTTGCAATCAGCTCGCAACGAATTCATAAGTAGTTGAAATACCCTTACAAACTCAAGGGGCTCGTTCAAAGCTTCGAGCTATGACAGACGGGCGGCGATGCCAGTCTAACCTGCAGGAGGTAAGAACATGCGTTCTGTGCTAATCGCAAGCTTGCTTCTCGCACCATTGGCCTTTACTGTGCCGGCAGCCGCCAGCCAGCCATCGGTTGATGCCATCCCCTCGACACGCAATCTCCAGCTCAGCACCGGAGTCACGAGCCCGGCAATCACGGAGCGCGACACTCATATTGAGGTTCCCAGCTCATTATTTGCCGACGGGCTGCCGGACCTTGCACGAGTCGATCTGAAGCTGAGACTCGACAGGGAAGGCAGAGCGGAGAATATTCGAGTCGTCAATTCAGACGACCCCTATTTGAATGCACCAGTAGTCGCCGCGGTCCGCCAATTCCGTTGGCGCCCCGCAAGACTTGATCATCATACGATCCCGATAGGGTTAAACCTTCGGGTTCGAGTTCACATGTAAGTCATGCGCTAACTCCTAATACAGGAGTTATAACGGATACTTCTCCGCTTCGATGCAGTGGCGGGCCACGGCGCGGCTCAGGCTCGCCACATCGGCAGGGGTAAACCGCGCCAGTCGCCGCAAAATCGCCAACTGCGTGCGCAGCATATCTCCCTCGCTGCAGGCCGCCAGCACTCGCCGCGCTGCCAGTTCGGCAAGAGCCATGCTCTCATCGGCCAACAGACCCGTCATGGCAGCCGCAACCTGAGCTGAGCCTTTGCGCGAAGCAGCAAGTTTCTGCGTACGGATGAGCGCCGACTCAAGCGCGTAGACCTGCATGATCATGTCTGCCAGGTCTGCCATCACTTCCTGCTGCTCCTGCAGCGCGGTCATGAATCGCTGGCTGGCCACCCCGGCGGCGAACAGCGCGATCTTCTTCACCCCCGCCAGTACTTCGGCCTCGCGCGCCAGGGGTTCGCTTGTGTCCGCACCGACGTCAAACGACGGCGGCTGCGTGACCTCGTCCATCAGCTTCTTGATGGCCCCGAGCAGGGGAAGCTGCCCACTCATGGCCCGCTTCATAAGCCAGCCGGTGATGATGAGGCGGTTGATCTCGTTCGTTCCTTCAAAAATCCGGTTGATGCGCGCGTCGCGGTAGAAGCGCTCTGCCGGATACTCCTCCACATAGCCGTAGCCACCCATGGTTGCAATCAGCTCGTCGGCCACCATGGTCAGCATTTCAGACCCGTAAACCTTCAGGATGGAGCACTCGACGGCGTACTCTTCGATGCGACGTTGAATTTCCCGTGGCTCATGCGACCGCTCCGGGCCCAGCCCTTCAAGCCCCGCGTCAATCATTCCGGCGGTGCGATAGGCCATGCTTTCCGCGGCGTAAAGCTGCGTGGCGCCGGCCGAAATCTTTTGCTGAATAAGCCCAAACTCGGCGATTGCCTTGCCGAAAGCCCGCCGTTCCTTTGCGTAGCGGATGGTGTGCCCCAATGCCTGACGCGCCCCTCCGACGCAGGCCACACCCAGCTTGAAGCGGCCTACATTCAGCACATTAAAGGCGATGTGGTGTCCCTTGCCCGGCTCCCCAAGCAGGTTGGCAGCAGGAATCGTGCAGCCATCCAGCACCAGCGGGCAGGTGGACGAGCCGCGAATCCCCAGCTTGTGCTCCTCCGCGCCTACTGTCAGTCCCGGTGTGTCGCGCTCGATCAGAAAGGCAGAGAATTTCTCCCCATCAATCTTCGCGAAGACTGTATACAACCCAGCGATCCCGCAGTTAGTAATCCACATTTTCTCGCCGGTGAGGGTGTAGGTGCTGCCATCGGGTGAAAGGGTGGCGCGGGCCCGGATATTCATGGCGTCGGAGCCGGAACTGGCCTCGGAGAGGCCGTAGCCGCCGATGCACTCCGCCGTCGCCAGGCGAGGCAGGAAACGCTGCTTCTGGTCTGCAGTGCCATACCAGGCCAGCGGCAGCGTGGCAATGCCTACGTGGGCGCCAAAAGCGGTGGAAAAGCTGGCGAGCACCGACAGATGGTCGGTGATCAGCGTGGAACTGACTTTGTCCATCCCCATCCCGCCGTATTCTTCGGGAACATCGACGGCGGTTAGACCCAATTCGCCGGCTTTGCGCAGCAGTCCGGCCAGTATGCCCGGCTTCTTGGCTTCGATTTCCGCGGCGAGGGGCAGAATCTCTTTGCGGGCAAACTCCGCGGCGGTGGCCGCGATCTGGCGCTGCTCCTCGTTTAGATCTTCGGGGGTAAAGACTTCAGCAGGGTTGCGGGATTCGAGCAGAAAACTGCCGCCCGCAGCAGCGGCGATTTGGGAAACCGCAGAAGAAGACATATGAAGGCCTCTTACATTACTGCTCACCTTACGCCAGCAGCTTGAATCGCCGCAACCGGCTGTCTGCCCTTCGGCTTCGCCTGCCCTCCATCGCTTACAATTGCCGGTATGCCAGTCGTGGAGGATCTGCCCTGTTCGCCGCTCTCGCCGCCAGCCTGAATCTTCCTTCCAGCCTGCTCCTCACGCGGCTTGAGGCGCTGCCTCTGCGAATGGCTGCCTTTCTTTCCTTTGCGCCCCAGAACGGCTTCAGCCACCAGGTGAAGATGCTGTTCAACGACCCGTTCTCCAGCGTGCACCACTACTGGAACTGGTTTGACGCGGCGCTCCTGATCCCCTATTTCGCGGTCATGATCATCCTCGCGCTCTACGGAGTGCACCGCTACACACTCTGCTATCTCTATTTCAAATACCGCAAGAACTACAATCCCAATGCACCAGGGCACTTCGACGATCTGCCGCTTGTTACGGTGCAGCTGCCCATCTTTAACGAGCAGTTCGTCATCGACAGGCTCATCGAGGCGGTTTGCGCCATGGAATATCCGAGCGAAAAGCTCGAAATCCAGGTGCTGGACGACTCGACCGACGAGACGACCGAGGTGGCCTCCGCGATTGTGGCCCGTTATGCGGCTATGGGCCACCCTATCGTGTACATCCACCGCACCAACCGGCACGGTTACAAAGCCGGCGCCCTCGATGCCGGCCTCAAGGTCGCCAAGGGCGAGTTCGTCGCGATCTTCGACGCCGACTTTGTGCCTCCGCCCGACTGGCTGATGAAGGTTATTCATCATTTCGCCGAGCCGGAGATCGGGATGGTGCAGACGCGATGGACCCATCTGAACCGCGACTACAGCATGTTGACCCAGATCGAGGCCATCCTGCTGGACGGACACTTTGTGATGGAGCACGGGGCGCGCGTCCGCACCGGCGACTTCTTCAACTTCAACGGCACCGCCGGCATGTGGCGCATCCAGGCCATCGCGGATGGCGGCGGCTGGCAGCACGATACGCTCACTGAAGACACTGACCTGAGCTATCGCTCGCAGATGGCAGGATGGAAATTCAAATATCTGCCCGACGTCGAGTGCCCCTCCGAGCTGCCGATCGAGATGACCGCCTTCAAGACGCAGCAGGCGCGCTGGGCCAAGGGCCTGATCCAGACCAGCATCAAAGTGCTGCCCATGATGTTCAAGTCCAAGGTGCCGCGGCGCATCAAGGTCGAGGCCGTGTATCACCTGACCGCAAACATGAGCTATCCGCTGATGGTCGTCATGTCGGCACTGCTGATTCCAGCCATGATTGTGCGCTTCTACCAGGGCTGGTTCCAGATGCTGCTGATTGACTTTCCGCTGTTCACGGCTTCCACCTTCTCCATCGCCGTGTTTTACGTGATGAGCGAGCGCGAGCTCTTTCCGAAAAACTGGAAGAAGACCTTTCTCTACCTGCCTTTCCTCATGGCTCTCGGCATTGGTCTGACTGTGACCAATACCAAGGCGGTGATGGAAGCTTTGTTCGGCATCAAGAGCGCCTTTGTGCGCACCCCTAAATACCGCGTAGCCAAAAAGGGTGAGAAGTCGCAGGCCGCGAAATATCGCAAACGGCTGGTGCTGGCGCCGTGGATTGAGCTGGCCTTCGGCGCATACTTCTTCCTTGCGATTCTTTACACTTTCTCGAATAAGAACTATTTCACCGCGCCGTTTCTCATTCTTTTTGTCATCGGCTACTGGTACACCGGGCTGATGAGCCTGCTGCAGGGCCGGTTTGAACGCTGGCGCAGCGGCGGGGCCAACACCGACGAATCCAGCCCCAAGCCGTTCCCTGTGGGGGTTTGAGAACGCATAGTCTCGAGGGAATTTACGTTGCAAGCCGCTCAGCACAACCTGCCGCAATACTCCCCGCTCCTGTTTCTGGTCTTCTTCGCGGCCCTGTGGTCCTTCATTTCGATTGTGATCAGCCTTGTCAGCGGCTGGTACGCGTTGAGCAAACGCTTCCGCGCGCAGTCTGAGCCTTGCGGCGAGACGAAGAGCGCAGGGCCATTTTTCTACACGGTTTACATGCGATGGTGGGGACATTACAGCAACGTCATCCGCATGACGGCTGCCGACGATGCGCTCTATCTTTCGGTGCTGTTCCCATTCCGCATCGGCAACCCTCCGCTCTGCATCCCGTGGAGAGAGATCGAGTTGGGCAAGACGAGCTTCTTCTGGCGAACTTACGTGGAACTCACTTTGGGGCATGAGGAGCGCATTCCCATGCGCATCTCCCAGCGTATGGCGCGTAACCTGGGAATCCTGGACGGCGGCGGCAATTTCATTGGCCCGCCGCAAAAAACACTCTAAACTGTGTCTGAGGCCCCGATGCCAACTGCCGAAAAGCTCGATGAGCTCCGCATGAGCTGGCGTCCCACACCTGAAAAGGTCGATGGGGTGGTCAGGACGGCCATCGAGGTCGTCCGCCCCTCGCGCGTCTTCATCTTTGGTTCCTGGGCACGCGGTGAGGCTGCCACCGCTCGCGATCTGGACCTGGCGGTGCTTGTGCCGGATGAAAGAAGCGATGAAATTGGCGAGTTGCGCCGCCGGCTCGACAGCAAGCTGGAAGTCGTGCGGATGAGCGTCGATCTGATTCTGGTTTCAGAGGGATACTTCGCGCAGTTCGGAGCCTCGATCAACAGCGTCTACTACAAGATTGCCAATCAGGGAAAGCTGGTTTATGAACAGCGGCATTGACCCATGGACAAAGATTCTGCTGCTGAAAGCGGCGGAGGACGAGGCCACAATCCAAATCGAAGCACTGCCCGACGGACCGTTCGGCTTTCACGCGCAACAGGCGGTGGAGAAGCTGATGAAAGCCCTGTTGTCGCAGCTCAGCATTGGCCTAGATTACACGCATAACGTGGAGAACCTGGCGCGCCAGTTGAGCGACGCCGGCGAGACGCTGCCCACCAAGCACGCTGGCCTGTCAGAGATGAACCGACTTTCTGTCGCCTACCGCTACGATGCCATTCCGGACATGGAAATTCAGGACCGGCCGGCAATTATTGCATCAGTCCGCCAGATACGGGAGCACGTTCTGGCCCGCATTTCCACGCTCTCCGGCGTGCCCTTGCCCCCTCCGCTACAATAGTTGAAAGCGCCTGCCGTACCGCGGATTCGAGTCCACGGACCGCCAGGCGCATCAGAGTATTATGCTACCCAAATCTCTCCCTGAAGCTTTGACCTTCGACGACGTGCTTTTGGTGCCCGCCTACAGCGACGTGGTGCCCGCGCAGGTGAGCACGCAGACCCAGCTTACCCGCGACATCACTCTGAACACGCCGCTGCTTTCGGCCGCCATGGACACGGTGACCGAGTCGCGCATGGCCATTGCCATGGCGCAGTTGGGCGGCATCGGCATCGTGCATCGCAATCTCTCCATTGCAGACCATGCCGGCGAAATCGACAAGGTAAAGCGCTCTGAGAGCGGCATGATCGTTGATCCCGGTGACTATCGAGCCCGACCAGATGATTGGCGACGCGCTCGATGTGATGCGCCGCTACAAGATCTCCGGTGTCCCGGTCACGCGCGGCAGGCGGCTGGTAGGAATCCTCACCAATCGCGACCTGCGCTTTGAAACCCGCACCGATGTTCCTGTCGGCGACGTGATGACCAAGGATGACCTGATTACCGTGCCCGTCGGCACCACGCTCGAAGAGGCTGAGCTGATACTGCACAAGCATCGCGTGGAAAAGCTGCTCGTTGTCAACGATCAGTACGAGTTGAAGGGCCTCATCACGGTCAAGGACATCCAAAAGAAGTTGAAGTACCCCAACGCCAGCAAGGATGAAAAAGGGCGCCTGCGCGTGGGCGGGGCACTCGGAGCCACTGGCGATTTCTTAGAGCGTGCCGCAGAGTTGGTGCGTGCGCGTGTCGACGTGCTGGCCATTGATTCGGCCCACGGACATTCGTCGCGTGTGCTCGAAGCTGTGACCGCCGTGAAGAAGGCCTTCCCGCAGGTGGGGCTGCTGGCGGGCAACGTGGCCACCTACGAAGGCGCAATGGCCCTGATCGACGCAGGCGCGGACGCGGTCAAGGTGGGCATCGGGCCCGGCTCAATCTGCACAACACGGATGGTTACCGGCGCGGGCATGCCGCAGATCACGGCCATCTCCGAGGCTGCGCGCGCAGCATTTGAGCGCGGTATCCCGGTGATCGCCGACGGCGGGATCAAGTACTCCGGCGAAGTTACCAAGGCCATCGCCGCGGGTGCAAGTTCAGTGATGATCGGCTCTTTGTTTGCCGGCGTGGACGAAAGCCCCGGCGAGACGATTCTCTACCAGGGCCGCAGCTTCAAGAGCTATCGCGGCATGGGTTCGCTGACTGCCATGAGCCAGGGCTCGGGCGAACGGTATTTCCAAAGCACCGAGGACCTGGCCAGCACCGAGATGGGCACTGAAGGCGTGGTGCAGCGCGAACGGGCCAGCCAGAATCGCCTGGCCAAATTCGTGCCCGAGGGCATCGAGGGCCGCGTGCCTTATCGTGGGCCGCTGGAGTCGATGGTCTACCAGCTCGTCGGCGGCCTGCGCTCCGGCATGGGTTATCTTGGCTGCTCCTCGATTTCAGAGTTGCAGCAGAAGGCGCAGTTTGTGCGCATCTCCGGCGCCGGCCTGCGCGAGAGCCACGTGCACGACGTCATCATCACCCGCGAGGCGCCCAATTATCATGTCGAATAGTCGCCGTGGCCTCTCGTTCTGGCTGAGTGCTTGGATGCCCGTGGTGGTGGGGATCGCAATCATCTTCATGGAATCGACAGCGTACTTCGGCGCAGACCGCACCTCTGGACCTTTCCGTTGGATCTTTGAATCCATATTCGGACCCGTCAGCAACGCCCGATGGCTCATCCTCCATCATCTGATTCGCAAGACAGGCCACTTTTTCGGTTACGGCGGGATAGGGCTGGCATGGCTGCGCGCGTGGTGGATGACCCTGCCTAAGTCGCACTTCCTTCACGACGCGGCGCTCGCGCTATTGGGAACGGCACTCATCGCCAGCACAGACGAATTCCACCAGACATTTCTTCCCAACAGGACGGGCATGGCAAGCGATGTGCTGTTGGATTGCTGTGGCGCAATCACATTGCAACTGATGGTTTATTTATTGATGCGGCTGACGAGGCCGAAGCAGCTGGCAAGGGCGGAGTAGGGGTCCACGCTGCCTTAACCAATCGCGAGTAAGCTTCAGATCCGCTCTGTCGCATTCATCCGATTTCGTCTGGCCGCCGCCCTTTTGGGAAAGTTTGCCTCGAAAATATCCCGCCAATCGATCAAGTCTTTCTCCGTCATCGGATATAACGGGTGTGGCTGTAGAAAGAACTCAGGGGGAGATTGGCGAAGCACCGTGTACTCCGCGCCTCCATGGGCGCACTTGGGACACGGATAGTCGCGATCAGAATATTCAACGAAATCCCAGTCGGTGCCGCGCCAGTCGCCATCCAATTCCCAGTGAATCGTTTTGCACCTTGGACAAGCGAGTTCAATCATCCTTGCCGGCGTCATATGACGAAGTGTAGCAACCGCTCGGGCCTACAAAAAGAAACGGGCATCCGCCATGGCGAACGCCCGTTTGAGACTGCATTGAAATACCCGACTTCATGCGAAGCAGACTACCTTACGCTGCCTCTTCGCCGCCCTTTTCTTCGTCCTTCTTGCTTTCTTCGAGCTGCTTTTCCAGCTCGGCGCGCTTCTTGGCCTTGATGTCTTCGCGCTTTTGGCGCTTGACTTCGAGCTGTTTCTCGGCGCCCAGCAGTTCGATGAAAGCCTTCTCGGCTCCATCGCCCTTTTGGAATCCGGTGCGGACGATGCGCAGATAGCCGCCCTGGCGATCGCCGTAGCGCGGCGCCACGGTATCAAACAGACGCGTGACGGCTGCGTCGGTCATGAGGAAGCTGAGTGCCTGGCGGCGCGAATGCACGTCGCCCTTCTTCCCCAGCGTGATCATCTTTTCCACGTGCGGACGAACAGCCTTGGCCTTGGCCACGGTGGTCTCGACGCGGTCTTCCACTAGAACGGACGTGACCAGATTGCGCAACAGCGCGCGACGATGGCTGGTGTTGCGTCCGAGCTTGAATCCTGCATTGCGATGGCGCATATCTAGCTCCTAGCTTTTAGCTCCTAGCTGCTAGCTCCTTCTTGCTTGGCGAGCGGCATCGACTTAGCCGTGGCGCGATCAAGCTTGAAGCTAGTGGCTAGAAGCTAGTAGCTGCATTTAAAAGTTCTCAGTCTCTGTGGGCAACTGGAGGTCGACTGAATCCAGCGGCTCATCCTCGTCGTCGAAGCGGCTATAGTTGGCAGCCAGTGCGGTGGCGGGCGGAATGCTCGTCGGCCCCGGAACCGCGTTGCCGCTCTCGTCAATCTTCATACCCAGCGACAGGCCCATCTGCGCAAGAATTTCCTTGATCTCGTTGAGGCTCTTGCGGCCGAAGTTCTTGGTCTTCAGCATCTCCGCTTCAGTCTTCTGCACCAGCTCGCCGATGGACTGGATATTGGCATTCTTCAGGCAGTTGTAGCTGCGGACCGAAAGCTCCAGCTCTTCGACGGAACGGTTCAGATTATCGTTGCGGAGAATCGCATGACCGCTCTCGCTGCGCGACTCAGTTTCGATTTCCTCTTCGAAGTTGATGAAGATGTTCATGTGGTCCTTGAGCAGCTTGGCAGCCAGGCCGACAGCATCGGCGGGCAGCACGGCCCCGTTGGTCCACACTTCAAGCGTGAGCTTGTCGTAGTCGGTAATCTGGCCCAGACGGGCGGCTTCCACGACGTAATTGACGCGGCGCACGGGCGAGTGAACAGAGTCCACGGGGATAAAGCCCAGGCCCAGGTCGGCGTCAAAATTCTTGTCGGCGGAGATGTAGCCGCGCCCGCGCTTCAGGCGCATTTCCATGTCCAGACGGCCGCCTTCAGAGACGGTGGCGATGTAGACGTTCTTGTCCAGAATCTCCACGTCGCCGTCGGCCTCAATCATGCCCGAGGTCACAACGCCGGGATGGTCGGCACGCAGATAGAGCGCCTTTGGGCCGTCACCCGAAAGCTTGAATGGAACCTGCTTCAGGTTCAAAATGATGTCGGTTGCGTCTTCGACGACGCCGGCGATGGACTGGAACTCGTGCAGCACTCCCTCGACGCGCACCGCGGTGACCGCTGCACCTTCAATGGAACTGAGCAGGGTGCGGCGCAGGGCGTTGCCAATGGTGGTGCCAAAGCCGCGCTCAAAGGGCTGGGCGCTGAACTTGCCAAATGTTTCGGTCAGCGTCTCGGCATCGACTGCCAGGCGCTTCGGTTTCTGGAATCCTCTCCACAACATATCGGTCTCTCGTTTCCCGCGCGGCAGGTACGTCGCGATGCATTTTGCGGCGGCCGCGCAAGTTCTCCTTCGTTTGAGATTCAGCCTCTAGCTCCTAGCTCTTAGCTCCTAGCCTAATCGCGGCAGAACGAATGCTGTTCAAGCACGAAAAGGGCTAGAAGCTAGTGGCTAGAAGCTAGCAGCTGTTACTTCGAATACAACTCGACGATCAACTGCTCGTTGATCGGCAGCGCAATATCCTTGCGCTTGGGCAGCGAGAGCACGCGGCCCGAAAGGTTTTCATAGTTCACCTCAAGCCACGTCGGCACCGGGTTGGCTGCCGCGTACTGCGCGGCCTGCTCCACGATGAGCATCTTCTTTGCGGGCTCGCGCAGAGCGATTTCGTCGCCCGCGTTTACCTGGTAGGAAGGAATGTTCACCTTGCGGCCGTTGACCTGAATATGGCCGTGGCGCACAATCTGGCGCGCCTGGCGCCGTGAGATCGCAAAGCCCAGCCGGTAGGCCACGTTGTCCAGGCGGCGCTCCAACTGCTGGATGAGCAAATCGCCGGTAACTCCGCTGGCGCGGTTGGCCTTCTCGTAGTACTCGCGGAACTGGCCTTCGAGGGTGAAGTAGATGCGCTTGGCCTTCTGCTTCTCGTGCAGTTGCAGGCCGTAGCCCACAATCTTGGCCTTGCGATCCTTGCCGTGCATGCCGGGAGGAAAGTTGCGCTTCTCCAGCGGGCAACGGTCAGAGGCACACTTGGTGCCTTTCAAAAAAAGCTTGGTGCCTTCGCGACGGCAAAGGCGGCAGACTGCTCCTGTATAACGAGCCATTTCTTCTCCTGACTTCGGATGACGGCCGGTTTACGGTCCTTGGGATTTTTGATCCTTCGGAGCTTCTTCCCGGCCCAAATTAGCTTCTAGCTTCTAGCTATTAGCTTCTAGCTTGTTCCTTGCTTCCATTAAGCGCCGCGGACTCAATCGAGCGGCTGAATGATGCTAAGAGCTAGAGGCTAGAAGCTAGTAGCTGCTTCTTATACTCTGCGCCGCTTCGGCGGACGGCAGCCGTTGTGCGGCACCGGCGTCACGTCGCGGATGGAACGCACCTCGATGCCGGCGGCAGCGAGGGCGCGGATGGCCGACTCGCGGCCCGAACCCGGACCGGCGACCCGGACATCCACCGCGCGCAGACCGTGATCGCGCGCCATGCTGGCGGCGTTCGAGGCAGCCTGCTGCGCCGCGAAGGGCGTGCCCTTGCGCGAGCCGCGGAATCCCAGCGAGCCCGAACTCTTCCAGCTCAGCGTGTTGCCCACCTGGTCGGTGATGGTGACGATGGTGTTGTTGAACGAGGCCTGAATGTGCGCAATGCCAAACGGCACATTCTTGCGCTCGCGCTTCTTGAACTTCTTGTTCTTGCCAGCCTTGCCGGCTCCCGCTTTCTGCTCTGGCTTTGCCATTAGGTTTTACCCGTCGCTTTCTTCTTGCCGGCCACGGTGCCCTTGCGGGGGCCCTTGCGAGTGCGGGCATTGGTGTGGGTGCGCTGTCCGCGCACCGGCAGCGACCGGCGATGACGGTTGCCGCGATAGCTCTGGATGTCGATGAGGCGCTTGATGTGCATCTGGACGTCCTTGCGCAGGTCGCCCTCGACTTCTCCCTCGTCCTCAATCACCTGACGGATGCGGTTGACCTCGTCCTCGCCCAGATCCTGGATCTTCTTGAAGGCATCGACATTCGCCTTCTCCAGAATCTTCAGCGCACGCGGATCACCGATCCCGAAGATGTATGTGAGCGCGATCCGGGCCTGCTTGTTGCGGGGCAGATCGACGCCAGCAATACGTGCCATTCTGATTCCTTTTGCTTCGTGTTGTGTGCCTCCGGCCTTAACCGGTTCGCACGGGTTATGCGGATTCTCCGGGGTTCATCGCAAGCCTTGACTCAAGCTAACTAGCCCCTTGTGTTGGAGGGTTCCGCGTATGCCAGGCCAACCTAGCCCTGGCGCTGCTTGTGCTTTGCGTTCTCGCAGATCACCCGCACCACCCCACGGCGGTTGATGACCTTGCACTTCACGCAAATCTTCTTTACTGATGCACGGACTTTCATTTGCTTCTGCCCTTCTCCGCGCATCCTCAAGAAAACGCGGTTATGAATAAACTCATTTGTAGCGGTAGACAATCCGTCCGCGGTTCAGGTCGTAGGGACTCAACTCCACGGCCACGCGGTCGCCGGGCAAGATGCGGATGAAGTTCTTGCGCATCCTTCCCGAAACATGGGTCAGAACCTCGTGATTGTTCTCGAGCTTGACCTTGAACATGGCATTGGGCAACGTCTCGGTGACCGTGGCCATGACCTCAATCGCGTCTTCCTTCGACAAACTGTCTCCCGCTAGTGCTTCCGCACCTACACCTTTTGGACCGGCGTTTACTCGGTCAGAATTCTTGCGCCGGTGTCGGTAACCGCCACCGTCTGCTCAAAATGAGCACTCATGCTTCCATCGTCCGTCACTGCCGTCCAGCCGTCTTTCAGCACCCGCACATCCGGCTTGCCGGCATTTACCATGGGCTCAATCGCAATCACCATGCCCGCGCGCAGCTTCATGCCGCGGCCCGCTTCGCCAAAATTCGGCACCTGCGGCTCCTCATGCATGTTCGCGCCAATCCCATGCCCCACAAAATCTCTTACCACCGAGAACCCGTGCGACTCTACCACCCCTTGCACCGCGGCGCCGATGTCGCCCAGGGTCGCCCCCGGCTTGACCACGGCAATTCCCGCGCGCAACGAAGCTTCAGTCACCCGCAGCAGTTGCGCCGTGCCGGGCGCAATCTTCTCGCCCACCGGCACCGTAATGGCCGCGTCGCCGAAGTAGCCATCGATGACCGCTCCGAAATCGAGTGAAACGATGTCCCCTTCTTTCAGGACCCGCTTCTTGGAAGGAATGCCGTGCACGACCTCGCTGTTGACTGAAGTGCACAACACGCAGGGATACCCATGATAGCCCTTGAAAGCAGGCTTGGCGCCCAATTCGGCAAGCCGTGCCTCAGCCACCTTTTCAAGATCGAGAGTGGTGGCGCCCGGCTTTACGTGGCTGCGCACCAGCTCCAGCACCTCGCGGACTACCTGGCCCGCGCGGCGCATCTTCTCAATCTCGTCAGACGACTTGAGTACAACTGCCACCTGTTCAACCCCGCCTTCAGTGCATACGCACAAAGAACCGCCACGCAACTACGCTATGCGCGCAGCTGCTCGACGGCAGCAACAATTCCAGCCGCAATTGCGGCAATCGGCCTGTCTCCGTCTACTTCAGCAAAGCGCCCCATCTGCCGGTAGTGCTCGATCACAGGCGCGGTCTGCGCAACGTAAGCGCGCATGCGCTCCGCAAAAACCTTCTCCGTGTCATCGGCTCGCTGGGCCAGCGCAGCGCCCTCTATATCGCAAAACCCAGCCCGCTGAGGCGGATGCGAGTAGACGTTATAGATGGTTTGACAGACTGGACAGTTCCTGCGCCCCGTAATGCGGCGCAATAACTGATTATAATCCACATGAATACTGACGGCAACCACTTGCAGCGCCTCGGGATGGGAAGAGAGGCGGCCGTCAAGCCAGCTGGCCTGGGGCAGCGTTCGCGGGAAACCGTCCAGAATGTAGCCGTTGGCTATGTCCGGCTGCTGCAGCCGAACGGCCACCATCTCATCGACCAGGGAGTCGGGAACCAGTTCCCCGCGCCCCATGATTTCCTTGGCGGCTAGGCCCAATGCAGTTCCCTGGGCCACGTTGGCGCGCAACAGGTCGCCGGTGGAGATCTGGGGAATACCCCAAAGCTTCACCAGTTCCTTGGCCTGGGTACCCTTGCCCGAGCCCGGCGCACCCAATAAAAGAATCGGACCGGGCATGGTTTTTGTTGCCATATCCCGGTCACTTTCCAAAGCAGTAGCAGATGAAGACATTACCAGGTTTTCCTTCCGCGAATACGACCGGAGCGCGGGGAAAAGCCATCATAATGCCGCATGATCAGCTGCGATTCGATCTGGTTGATGGTGTCCATGGCCACACCCACCACGATCAGCAGTGATGTGCCGCCAAAGTAGAAATTGACCCCCAAACCATGCGTAGCCCAGGTCGGCATTGTCTCGAAGAACCTGCCGATGAGCCATAACTTGTCGAATCGGATACCCGAAATCAGGAAGGTGGGCACCAGGGAAATGATGATCAGGTAGAGTGCGCCAACCAGCGTGATGCGGGTAAGAATGTCGTTGATGAAGTCGGAGGTACGCTTGCCAGGGCGGATTCCGGGAATGAATGAGCCCGACTTGCGGAAGTTGTCGGCAATGTCATCCGGCTTCATGATGATGGATACGTAGAAGTAAGCAAAGAAGATAATGCCCATCATGTACAGGGCTTCATACCACGGGTAGCCGGGCTGCAAAGCCTGCATGATGGGTTGCAGCAGGCGGCTGTTCTGCACCCACTCAACCTGCCCGAAGAGCAACGGCGCCGACAATATGGAGCTGGCAAAGATTACCGGCATGACGCCGCCCGAATTCACTTTCAGTGGCAGATGGCTTGACTGGCCGCCCATCATGCGCCGGCCCACAATGCGCCGCGCGCTCTGGATGGGAATGCGCCGCTCCGACCGCTCCACAAACACGATGAAGGCCACCACCGCAATCATGCCCACGAGAAGAATGAATATCGCGAAAATGGTCAACGATCCCCAGGCGTTGGTCTGCACCTTCTGGATCAGTTCGCCCACGCCGCGCGGAAGTCCCGCCACGATGCCGGCAAAGATCAGCAGGCTCATGCCATTGCCGATGCCGCGATCGGTAATCTGCTCGCCCAGCCACATGATGAAGGCCGTGCCGGTGGTCAGCGTGAGCACTGCCATCAGGTCGAAGCCGATACCGGGATTCAGAACCAGGCCCTGCCGCGTGAGAATGGCGGCAATGCCGATGGACTGCAGCGCGCCCAGAATCACGGTCATGTAGCGCGTCCACTGCGTAATCTTGCGCCTGCCCAGCTCGCCTTCCTTTTGAATGCGCGCCAGCGGTTCATATACCACCGTGAGCAATTGGAAGATAATCGAGGCCGTAATGTAGGGCATGATGCCCAGGGCGAAGATCGTCATGCGGCGCAGGCTGCCGCCGCCGAACATATCCATCAGCCCCAGCGCCGAGCCGCTCTGCGCGTTGAAAAGAAACTCCAGTTGTTTGGTGTTGATGCCCGGCGTGGGGATGAAAGCACCCAGGCGATACACAGCCAGAATGCCAAGCATGAACAGTACCCGCTTGCGCAGGTCGGGAATCCGGAAGATATTAAGAAACTTCTCAAGCATGTCTGATTATCCGCTTCAGGCGATTCAACGCCACTCGAAACTCTGCCACAGACCAGTTTATCCGCGAACGGGCTCGCCTGTCCTATCGGTTTCCGCCGGACCCACCGAACTCAGATTCTGAGGCCTTGATGTCAAACTCGGCGGTGTTCCCGGACACAGCCGCTTAAGCCGTTGCCGGAGCCACTGGAGCGCCAAGAACCACAGCCTTTCCGCCCGCCTTTTCGATCTTTTCAACGGCGGATTTGGAAAACTTGTGCGCGTGAATGGTGATGGCCGAAGTCAGTTCGCCCGAACCGAGAATCTTGATGAGGGCCTTCTTGCTCGATGCCAGGCCCAGCTTCTTGTAGTCTTCCAGGGCGATCTCAGTGACCTTAAGGTCCGTGAGCCGCTCCAAATTGACCACAGTGTATTCGGTGCGGAAGATGTTGGTAAATCCGCGCTTGGGCAAACGGCGATGCAGCGGCATCTGGCCGCCTTCAAAACCCCGCATCAGGCTGAAGCCCGAACGCGAACCCTGGCCCTTGTGGCCGCGGGTCGAAGTCTTGCCCATGCCGGATCCCATGCCCCGGCCCACACGCTTGCGCCCGGTGTTGGCCTTCTTGGGCGCGCGTAAATTGGATAGATTCTTTGCCATGATTTCCTCGCTATAGCGCCGGCCGGGTTGAGCCCGCCGACTCGCGTTGTAAAGCAGCTACTAGCTTTCAGCTTCTAGCTCGTCTTGCGGGAACCCAAAGATGTGGGCTTTCGCACGGAGAAGCTAGGAGCTAGAGGCTAGGAGCTGAGTCAGCTAGCTCTCGAGTATCCGAACCAGGTGCGGAACAGCTTTCACCATGCCGCGAATGGATTCATTATCCACGCGCTCGACAATCTGATTGAGGCGCGTGAATCCCAGGCCCTTGACCACCGCCTTGTGCTTGGCCGGGGTGGAGTTCTTTGAGCGGTAGTACTGAATGCGAATCATCGATGTCTTGGTCACTGTCTTGGCCGCAGTCTTAGGCTTAGTCTCGGCTTTGGTTTTCGTTTCGGCCATGGTCTACATCTCCTCTACGGTCTTGCCGCGCATGGTCGCCACTTCGGCCCGATCGCGCAACTGAATCAGCGCGTCGAATGTGGCCTTGATGACGTTGTGCGGGTTCGGCGAGCCGAGGCTCTTGGTCAGCACGTTCTGCACCCCAGCCGAGGTCATCACCGCGCGCACCGCGCCGCCGGCGATCACGCCCGTGCCTTCAGGAGCCGGCTTCAACAGCACCTGGCCCGAACCAAAGCGGCCCAGTACCTGGTGAGGAATCGTCGTCGAGGTCAGATTGACCCGGACGAGATTCTTCTTGGCCGACTCAATTCCCTTGCGAATCGCCTGGGGAACTTCCTTGGCCTTGCCCGAACCGTAACCCACCACGCCCGAAGCTGCATCGCCCACCACAACCAGCGCTGCAAACGACATGTTCTTGCCGCCCTTGACCACCTTGGTCACGCGATTGATGGCCACAACCTGATCTTTCAAGTTGTACTGGTTGGCATCGAGTTTCTTTTTCAACATCATCATTGCTCTCTCGTCTCTTTTTGAGCTGCTAGCTTCCAGCTCCTAGCCTCTAGCTCATCTCGCTGATACGAAATACTTCGACTTACACCGAGCTAACTAGCAGCTAGAAGCTAGCGGCTAGCAGCTGGTTCCTAAAACTCCAGACCGGCCTCGCGCGCCGCCTCGGCTACTGCCTTGATGCGGCCGTGATAGAGGAAGCCGCCGCGGTCAAAGACTACCTTCTTGATGCCCTTTTCAACGGCCCGCTGGGCGATGGCCTTGCCGATCTCCTTCGCCGCTGCAACGTTTCCGCCTGTCTTCAACTTCAATCCCAGGGTGGAAGCAGAAACGAGCGTTTCACCCTTCTGGTCGTCGATGACTTGCACATAGATGTGGTTCAGCGAGCGATACACGTTCAACCGAGGCCGCTCAGCTCGTACCCGAGAGCTTTTGGCGAATGCGTGCGTGAATGCGCTGCCGGATTGCATTTCTCTTGTTTTGCGTAATCATTGGTCTCTCGTTCCTATCAGCGGAGCCGCCCAGCAGCTCCGTTCGGTTGTTGAAGCAGGGTTCAGGGTTCAGGTTTCATCAATTCAATGTGCTTCGTCTTGCGCTTCTTCTGATCCCTGACCCCTGTTCCCTAAGTCCCTGCTTTACTTGCTGCCCGTCTTGCCGGCCTTCTTCTTCAGCTTCTCGTCGGAGTAGCGCACGCCCTTGTTCTTGTAGGGGTCCGGCTTGCGCAACTGGCGCATATCCGCAGCCACCTGGCCGACCTTCTGCCGGTCAATGCCGGAAACGGTCACGTGGGTCTGCTTGGGATCGATGGCCACGTCGATGCCCGATGGCAGCGGCACCTCGATGGGATGCGAATAGCCCAGCGTGAACACCACGGTGCCCTTGCCCTTCAATTCTGCGCGATAGCCGATGCCGACGATGTCCAGTTCGCGGGTCCAGCCCTTTTGTCACACCCTGAACCGCGTTGACGGCCGGAAAATCTTTCCATATTGGGAAGGCATTCGAGAACCAATTCAAAATTCCCCCCCCTTCCAGGAGGGCTCAATTTCCTCCCTTTTTCTAAAGGGGCTCAATTCACGCTCCTTTTTCTAAAGGGGCTCAAAATCCCCCCCTTTTCTAAAGGGGGGGCAGGGGGGGTTTTAGTGGCGTCCCCCTCAATAGATTCAGCGGGTAGCCCGGATATTGCTATCCGGGCGCAGGAGCCACCGCCGCGAAACCAGGCGGAAACAGAGAAGACAACCCTCGTATACTTCAGGCCCCGTGGGGTGGTGGTTTTTCCCGAAAGAGGTTTCACAAGAGGGCCTGAGGCTTTCTACTGCGTAGGGGCGGGGTTTATCCCCGCCCGGCCTTGAACCCGACTTGGTATCAGATGCTTAAATGCGGGGCTTCCCGGAAGTTTTTTCGCCTGTTTTGGCAAAGAATTTGCTTAACTTCTAACCGGAGTTTAATTTCCGCATCGATTGAGTGATTGTTGGCGTTTCCGCGAAGCGGAATCTTTGGGGGTAAAGCACAATGAAAATCGATGGAACTCTTACCGGGCAGGTAGTGGAGAAGAGCGCACAATCTTCGGCCAAGACAAAAGGGCAGGCGAGCGGTGCGGCAACCGATCCCTTCGCCGCGCTCTCCAAAGCGAGGTGGACTTGGCGGGGCAAACCGGCTCACAGGATAGTTCTGCTTGCGCGACCGCGTCTGTTGCCGGGCTCTATGGCCTCCAACCCATTGCCCTGGCGTCGGGACAATCATCCGCGCCCCCCCGGTCCCAGGCGATTTCTTCAATAAGCGGTGTCCTCGACGGGCTGGATTCTTTGCAGAATGCTCTCAAGGGAGCCAATTCTCCCAGGCAAATCGACTCGCTTATCCAACAGGTAACGGAACAGGCCGCGGGGTTGGCCGACAAAGCGTCCACTCTGCCCGCCGACTCCGGGTTGAGGGACCTTGCCGAGGAAACCAAGGTCACCGCATACATGGAATCGGTAAAATGGAACCGGGGAGACTATCTGTAGCATCCGGGGAGAATCGCTCGAAACGCGGAGAAAACTTATGAAAGGGAGCGTTTTTCTGCCTGTCGTTCTCCTTGCCTGTCTGGCGGTCTATGGGGGGCGGGTTTGCACGGTTTTAAGGCCCGGTGCTTCTTTGCCTTCGTCGACGACTGAAAGCCGGGGTGCCGGGATACTTCTTGCCGACCGAATCGAGACGGGCGATAGCGTAACATATACCACCGACCCCAAAATGGAGCGGGAGTCCAGAAAAGAAGACCGGGAGGAAAAGGAAAAAGAAAAGAATTCATGGAAAATGTTGCAGAATATGTATTTGCCCGCTCCCAGGGCCAAACAGCCTTCGCCCTCCTCCGGGCAGTCCACGACGCCTTCCCCGTAGTCTGGCGTCCATCCGGAAACCCCCGATGTGTCCACGCGGGGCTGGTCGCCGCCCCCCCTGAAATTACATGTCCTGGTGGAGGCTGTCTTCGATCACCACTTCGAGTTCGGCCAAAACGATCTCCTTTACCGACATCGTCATGACCTCCGGAAGGGTTGTCGGCGAGATCGTGGGGTCCGGGTTTAACTGACGCCCGTTTTCGCGCACACCTGGTCTACTATGCGCACCGCCATAAGAAGCGGGTCCATGCCGTCGATATCCTCTTCATGGTGACGCTTTGCCACCTCGCAGTAAACTTCCGGTATGCTCCAGCCCCGCATCAGGCGGCATCCCTGGTCTACGTGCATGAAATCCAGTATTTCGAGTACGAATGTCTCCGAGAGTACGACATCTTCTCTCTCCAACTTTATTGTGTCGAAAACCTTTAAGAGAAGCAGTTTGCCTATGTCGTGAAAAAGGCCGGCGAGGAATCCTTCGTCCGCCTCCTCGGGGTATCCGGTTTTGCGCAGAAGCCACTGCGTCCCCTTGGCTGTCGCCAGAGCATGTTGCCAGAGGGTTTGGAGGTGCTTGGCTATAACCGGGTCGCGCGAGACGTAGAAGTCCTTCTGGCTGCTTGCCACCAGGCAGTTGTAGACCTGCCTTACGCCAAGGCGCATGATCGACTCTCTTATCGTGCGCACCTTGTTTAGGCCCGCAAAGAATGCCGAGTTGGCAAGCTTTAGCATCTGGCTGGCCATGGCCTGGTCCTTGCCGATAATCGCCGCAATATCCCCGATGGAACTGTTTTCATCGGTTATCTTTGCGTACAACTCGCGGGCTATTCCGGGAAATATCGGAAGGTTTAGCGTCTCCGAAGCCGCGTTTCTTCCACTACCTCAAGAAGGGAGCTGTTTTTCTGATCCACTTCGACTACTCCGTGCCCAGAAGGCGTCTTAGTTCGTGAACCGGCCTTGGCCTGGCCATGCGAGGCAGTGACCTGAAAACTTCCTGGATGGTCGTTACCCCGTTGGCCGCCTTCATGATTCCATCTTCCAGAAGAGTCACCAGACCCGAGGTCTCGGTGCTGATCCGCCTTAAGTCATAAGCCGTTTTCTTGTTGAGTACCGCGTCTTTGACCGGCTCGTTTAGAACCAGCAGTTCGAATATGCCGACCCTTCCCTTGTATCCGTGAATCGGCATCGGAACACCCTCGCCCCAGTTTGAAACCCACACCCTTCAGGTCGTTTGCGCTGTATCCGAGCCTGCGAATATCGATGGACTGAGGAATGTAGTCCTCCGCACAGCGGCTGCAAACCTTTCTGAGAAGCCTTTGGGCCACTACGCAGATTACCGTCGAAGAAATCAGAAATGCCTCGATATTCATGTTGAGCAACCGGATCAAACCCCCGATGCTGTCTTCGGTGTGAAACGTGCTGATCACCTTATGGCCGGTAAGAGAGGCCTGGATGCAAGTCTCGGCCGAAAACCGGTCGCGTATCTCGCCTATCACTTGATGTCCGGGTCCTGCCTTACACATGTTTGAGGCTCTCTTCGAATGTGAGGTTTATTTTGGGGTCTATCGAACATTGGGCTATTCCGTCGATCATGTACTCAACCGGGTCCTCGACGGTTATGATGCTCGTGTCCATGCTCTCGAGATGGTTGATGGAGCTGTAGAGGGTGGATGTTTTCCCGGACCCCGTGGGACCGGTGATGAGGATGACGCCGCAGGGGAAATCGAGGGCGTCGTATTTGTACCTTTCGAGCATTTTGGGGTACATCCCCATTTCGCTTAGACCCAGCAGGTTGCCTTTTCTGCCCAGAAGCCTCAGAACCGTGTTCTCGCCATAAACGGTGACATAGAATGAAACTCTTAGATCGATCGTGCTCCCGGTCCGAGTGTCGTTGAACTCAATCCTGCCGTCCTGGTGCCGCCTTCTCTCGGCTATGTCGGCTTTTGCCATGATCTTTAGCCGGCTCGTTAAGGGCGGACCCATCTGCAGAGGCAGGTCCTTGTAGTGGACCAGTACTCCGTCGAGGCGAAACCTGATCCGTAACCTGTCTCTCATGGGTTCGATGTGGATATCGCTCGCCCCGGCGCTGGCCGCTTTCTCAGGATGGCGTTTACCATGCCGACCACCGACTTTCGTCGGGCTGGCTCGTTTTCAGAAGGCTGGTTTCATGTTCCAGGGCTCTTAGAACTTCGCTGAATTGGGATTTCGAACAGAGGACCTGTCTGACTTGTCCGAAAATTTTTTCCGCCGCATCCTGGCTCTCACGATTGAGTGGATCGACAAAGGCCACCGTCACTTGTCCGTCGGCCCGGTCAACGGGCAGAAATTGATGAAGGGTGTACCATTTGGCGGGGACCTTTCGCAGCAGGTTGGCATCCATGCGGCCGATTTCGAGCTGCTGGTAGGGAAGCCCCAGTTGGTAGGAAAGCACTTCCAGCAGGCCCCGTTCGTCAATAAAGCCTCTTTCCACCAAAACCTCGCCCAAGGTCTTCCGAACGGTCGATTCTTTTTGCAGGTTGATCGCCGCGATATCGTGTTCGGTCAGTAGTC